>NZ_PJIQ01000001.1:112849-530532 GCF_002929745.1 Arthrobacter sp. B1805 | reverse complement strand
GAAGCCTTCAGCGCGCCGAGCGACCTCGAGCCCTCCCTGCCCCTCGGCGCAACCTCGCCCGCCCTGTGCGGTGTCCTGACCGAGCAGCAGATGGGCGCAATGCCCAACGGTGGCGCTGACACCGGTGTTGCCACCGAGTCGTCCCCCAACACCGCAGGCATGATCGCCCTCGGTGGCGGACTGGTCCTCGCCGCAGCAGCCGGCGGAACCTACGCAGTTCGCCGCCGCGCAGCATCGAACGCATAACCACCCAGTACCACCTATCCGCCCCGTGACGGATACCAGCACGTAACAGCGGTCCCAGCAGAACGAACTGATCGGACCACGGAAGAGACCTCATGATCAGCTCACACAGCGACCGCCGCAGACACCACCTGGTATCTGCGGCGGTCGCTCTGTTACTCCTCGCCGGCTGCTCCACCCCAGCCAACACCGGTACGGGCACCGGTACCGATACATCAGCTGCACCAGCGACTTCATCAACGGCACCGACTGCCTCGGCTACGCCAGCGGCGACACTGCCAACAGCAGCCGCAGCACCAGAGCAGCCGGCAGTCCTGCCAGCATCAGCGCCGGTGTCCTTGACCATCCCTTCCAGCGGCGCCCGATCAGAGCTTTTGAGTACTGGGTTGCGGGACAACGGGTCCCTGGAAGTGCCCCCGGACGGCCCCGGCGCTCCGGCGAGCTGGTACAACCAGTCACCCACTCCTGGGGAACGCGGACCAGCGGTCCTCCTCGGACATGTCAATGCGACCGACGGCGGGCCCGGGATCTTCGCCGACCTTCGCAAGCTCAAGGCAGGCGACACGATCGAGGTGTTGCGTGAAGACGGAAGCACTGCAACCTTCACCTTCGACCGGGGGGAGCAATATCCCAAGAACAACTTCCCCACCCAGACCGTCTACGGCAACACCGCGGGATCCGAGCTGCGCCTGATCACCTGCGATGGGTACGACCCGGAAACCGGCGAGTTCGACGACAACTACGTCGTCTACGCCACCCTCGTCACCTGACCCAACACCCTGCCTAGCAGCGGCTCGCCCACGTATCCAAAAGGATCCAGCCATGCGTCACTCTGCAGGGCTAACCCGTATGCCAGGCTATTGGCGGAGATGTTGCGTTCGAGTACACCGTGCGCAACGTCCGTTGTTCGTTGCAGGGGTAGCTAAATGGACTGCGTTCAGCCTGGTTGGGCGAGGATGATCCATTCGGCGTAGAAGAGGCCGAGGCCGGCAGCGACGAAGAGGCCCGCGATGATCCAGAAGCGGGTCACGACGGTCACTTGTTGCCAGCCTTTGAGCTCGAAGTGGTGGTGCAGAGGGGTCATGAGGAAGACGCGCTTGCCGTCGGAGAGCTTGAAGTAGCTGACCTGGATGATGACGGAGAGAGTGACGAGGACGAACATGCCCGCCAGGACGACCAGGAGCAGTTGGGTGCGGGACAGGATGGCGAGTCCTGCCATAGCGCCGCCGAGGGCCAGTGAGCCGGTGTCTCCCATGATGATTCTTGCGGGCGTCGTGTTCCACCAGAGGAAACCCACGAGAGAGCCGCAGAGAGCCGCAGCGATGAGTGCTAGGTCCAGAGGGTCCCGCACCTCGTAACAGACTGCTCGAGCGACTGTAGTGTCAGCGCAGCTTTGGTTGAACTGCCAGATGCCCATCAGCATGTACGCGCCGAACACGAAAATGGAGATGCCGGCGGCAAGGCCGTCCAACCCATCAGTCACATTCACGCCGTTGGAGGCCCCGGTGAGGATGAGTTGCGACCAGAGGATGAACAGGATCGCTCCAATCAGCGGCCCTGCAGACGCCAGATCAAAGGAGGAGTCTCGGACGAACGAGATGGCGGTGGAACCCGGAGTGCGACCGTTTTCGTCCGGACGGTTCAAGGCAAGAATGGCGAACCCGATTCCGATCGCTGACTGACCGACGATCTTCGCCCATGGGGTGAGGCCCAGGCTGCGCTGCTTCGAGACCTTTGTGTAGTCGTCGAGGAAGCCCACCAGGGCCATCCCGACGGTGACCAGAAGAAGCAGCAGCCCGAAGGCTGTGGGGCCCGCGGAGACGCCGATCAGCGTCATGATGCCGTGCGTCGCGAAGTACGCGATCACGACCGATCCGACGATCCACGCGCCTCCCATGGTCGGGGTGCCGCGCTTCACGGGGTGGGTCGTCGGCCCATCCTCGCGAATGAACTGCCCATACTTCTTCCGGACAAGGACACGAGCGAGGACGGGTGTTCCGAACAGTGACAGGATCAGCCCGAGAGCCGGGGCGATCAGTATGGCGATCACGGGAACAAACCCTTTCGTTCTTGGCATGATGCCAAACGGCACGGCCTACCGGTGAGTGCGTCTGAGGGAGGCGACAACCGACCGGTCATTCCCGGAGGACATGCGCAACGACGAGACCGCCGTACGCAGGTAGATGGCTGCGTTCGTGATCGGTGCTGATGTATACGTTGATCACTTCGAACAGTCTCTTATCGAGTGTCTGGGCATCCTCAGGCGACAAGTGAAGGGCGAAACGGGCGAAGGTCGTGAGCGAGCCATGGCCACTTTCGCGAAGTTCCTCCCGTAGCGCGTCGACGGGAGCGAGGAAAGCGTCTGCTTCCGTGCCCGCGGAGGAATCGTGCAATGACCAGGAGCGTCCAGTCGACCGATACGGCTTTTCCAGGGCGCCGCTCGGTCCGGACCGCAAAGCGACCGCTGCGTCGAACCGTGCAGCCTGGTCATCTACGCCTGAGGGGGCTTCGCCCTGGAGTGTGCCGACAAGCTCCAGCAGCAGGGTGAACGGACTGCTTCCAGAGTCGCCCTCGGGCAGCCCGAAACCGCTCAGTCGGCGGTCGTGCAGTCCTCGGCCGTGGCCTACCCGAGCAGGACTCCAACCCACAGCCCTAGGCCGGCCGCAGCCAGCGATGCCACCGCGGTCCCCGCTCCGGAGATCAGCGCTGCCCGGACGTGGCCCGTCTGGACCAGCCGGGCGGTCTCCATACTCGCCGTGCTGAAGGTCGTGTATCCCCCGAGAAAGCCCGTGCCGGCGATGAGCGTCCACGCCGGCGGAAGTGCGGACGCGAGAACGAGACCTGCCACCAGGCCGAGCAGCAGGGACCCGCTGATGTTGATGGTGATGGTGCCGATGGGGGCCGGTCCTCGCGTGCGGGAGCGGATCGCGCCGTCGAGCATGAAACGCGCGACCGACCCCATGCCGCCCGCGACACCCAGCGCCAGCACGACGGCGAAGCTCACAGGGCACCTCCGGAGGCCGCTTCGGGGGACGTCCGACGGCGGGACGGGACCAGGCGCCCGGCAGCGATGCCGGCCGCCGTCGCCGACAGTCCCACCACCACGGAGACGGCCAGGTAGGCGAGGCCCTCCACCACTCGCCCCGTGTCGAGCAGGAGCGCGGAGTCGACGGCGAGCGCACTGTAGGTTGTGAACCCGCCGAGGAATCCCGTACCGAGCAGCAACCGAAGGGCTCGGCGACGCCCTTCGTCGGGTCCCCGCCGGGCAAGTGCCTCGAGGAGGAGACCGAGGGCGAAGGCGCCCGTGAGGTTGATCAGCAGGATCCCCAGCGGAAGGGCTGCCGGCGTCGGAATCAGTTCGGCGAGGGCGAACCGCGCCAGCGTCCCGGCCATCCCGCCGGCGAACACCAGGCCGAGGTACGCGGGCCGGGTGTGTGACGGTTTGTCGCCACCGGGCCGGCGGGACCGCGGCGGATGCTCAGGCAACGTGCAGGGCGAGGAAGTCCAGGGTCCGCTTCCACGCGTCGCCGGCCGGACCGGGCCTGTAGGCATAGCGATTCGAGTCGTTGAAGAAGGCGTGCCCGGCACCGGGGTAGACCTTCGCGGTGAAGTCCACGCCGGCCCGGGCCATCGCCGCCTCGAGCTCCGGCAGCGCGGCGATGAGCGCGTCGTCGTCCTGGCCGTAGAAGGCGAGGACGGGCGCCTTGATGCGGGAGAGCTCCTCGTCCGGGAAGTTCGCATGGCCGTAGAAGGGAACGCATGCGAGGAGGCGCGGCTCGTGCACCGCCAGGGAGAAGCTGTACGTGCCGCCGAAGCAGAAACCCGTGACGGCCACGCGTCCGGCCACGTCGGCGTCGTCGTACAGGTACTCGAAGCAGGACCGGACCCGCTCGGTGGTGGTGGCACCGAACTCCGCGTCCTGCAGCGGTGCCAGCAATGCGCGGAGCTTCGGCTGGGCCCGGTTGCGTGCCTCCGCGTCCGGCCCGGCGAGGTCCTCCCCGATTCCCGCCGTGCTCTCCTCGGTGATGCCCCGGTCGGCAAGCAGGTCAGGAGCGACGACGACGTACCCCTCCCGGGCGAAGCGGTCCGCTACGTCCCGCGTGTGTCCGACGAGTCCCCATACCTCGTGGATGAGGACGAGTCCTCCCCTCACAGGCCCCTCGGGCCGCGCCACGTAGGCGGAGAGGGTGCCGCTGTCGGTCGGGATGTGCTGTGTCGGGCTCATCCGCCTAGGCTTGCACGTCTCGTGATGCTGCGCCAACCACCTGAGCGTCCGTCGGCGAGGTGCGGATGTACTACTGTTGCCCGCGTGTCCTCACCCGCCCTGCCCCCGGGAGTAGGCATGCGCCTGCTCGCACCGACCGACGCCGCCGCCCTCGCACAGGCCTACCGGGACAACCGTGAACACCTCTCGCCGTGGGAGCCGCTCCGGGACGATGCGTACTTCAAGGAAGCGGGGCAGGCCGACCAGATTGCAGGGAAGCTCGCCGGCCTTGCTTCGGGCACGGAGGTGCCGTGGGTCCTGACCTCGGACCACCGCATCGTCGGCACGATCACGCTGAGCGGGATTGTCCGCGGTCCGTTCCTGAACGCGCACGTCGGGTACTGGGTGGATGCCCGGTTGCAGGGCCGCGGTGTCGGGTCAGCTGCCCTGCACCGCGCGGCGCATCACGCGCGTGGCCCCTTGGGCCTGCACCGCATCCAGGCATCGGTGCTGCCGCACAACGAGCCGTCGAAGGCCGTCCTGGTCCGGGCCGGGTTCACGCTCATCGGCACCGCGCCGGCCTACCTCAGTATTGCCGGGCGCTGGCAGGACCATCTCCTGTACCAGCGCATCCTGCACTGACGCCGCCCGGGTCGCTTCGCCGGACGCCCGGTGGGACAGGGCACGATCGGGTGCGCTCCGTGGAAGGCGGGAGTACTATCTGTTGCACCACCATCAGTCAACGACGACGGACGTGGAAGATGAACACACGATATATCGCCCCGCTCGGCATGATCACCATGTCCCTGGGGGTCTTCGCGCTCTTCGCGGGCGCTCGGGGGTATCCGATCCTCCTGATCACGACCGGCGGCATCGTCCTCGCCTGGCTGTGCTTCCGGCCCGGAGAGCCCCGCACCACTGCGCGTGGACCCGCGGACCACGTGCCCTCCGAATTCTCGATGCCGCCCGTGGGTACCTGCCCACCGGAGCGGCTCCGGGAAGCCCGCCAGCTCGCAGCCCGGGTGGTGGCGTCGTCGAGCCAGGGGGAATCGCCGCGGCGTTCCGGCCCCTGACCGGTGCCACGGGGCCCTGGGATCGACCATCTCGTTACTGCTGATCGGAGGGCGACTCGTGGGACTGCTCCGCTCGTCGGCGGTACTGGGGGTCGTCACCCTCGCCCTCACGTCGTGCGCCCCCGATGTCCTCGCGTGTACGGAGATCGGGGCGCAGCAGGGTCTGTCCTTCACCGTTGCCGGGGGTCCTGCCGCTGTCGCGGACAGCCTCGGCGTGTCGGTCTGCACGGACGACGGCTGCAGCGCTGCCGACGTCGCCCTCCATCCGGGTTCGACGACGACCTCCGAGACGTGCACGCCGGACGGTGTCTGCAGTGCACGGTCGACTCCGGACGGAACCCTGACCGGATTCGCCACCCTCGCCTTGTCCGAGGAGGAGGTCGACGCCGAGGTCACCCTGCGCCGCGTGGACGGGACGACCGCCGTCCATACCGCCAGGGTGGTGCCGGCCGTCGTCTACCCGAACGGCAGGCACTGCGGGGGCGAGGCGGTCCAGGGAAGCCTGGTGCTCGACGACAGTGGTCTTCGTGCCGGGTAGTCCCTCGGGACCACCGCTGACCGCACGACGGGAACGGCACGCGTGCGACCCCCGTTGATAAGGGGACACCACGAGCGGAAGGTCCTCCCCTGCGCATCCTCCTGACCGGCATCGACGGCTCCGGCAAGAGCACGGCAGCCCGTCGGCTCACCCGTGCCATCACGAAGTCGGGCGGCGCTGCGGTCATGCTGAGGGCCCCGGCGGGACGCAGGACGATGAACGGCTGGTGGGCGGCGCTGGGTTGGACGCCCCATCCGCGCGTGCTGGACGTCCTGGAGACAGCCGTGCGCGTGATCAATGTCCTTCTGAACGAGGCGCGGTTGCGTCACTTCGAGGGCGTGGCGGTCATCGATCGCGGGCTCCAGTGCCAACTGGCCCTGAGGGAGGCGCGCGGGCTTCCCCGTGGAATCCTCCTGCCATGGCTCCAGCGGGTCCTTCCCGCTCCCGACGTCGTCGTGCACTTCGACCTCCCGGTGGACGTCGCACTCGCTCGGATCAGGGCCCGCGGCACCGACAGGGAGAGCCGTCAGGACCTGACGGCTCTCGACGGCGGCTACCGCAGGCTGCCCGAGTACGCGACGTTCATGCCCATCGACGCCGATCGCCCGGTCGAGGACGTCCTCGGCGACCTGCTCGCACTGACCGGCTGGGGCGGGCGATCCCACCTCCCGGACGACACGCTCGCGCGTCACTGACCTGCTGCGGAGGGCAGTTCCCCGCGCAGGCGAGCGGTGACGCAGTGTTCACCGGGTGTGCGTTCCTTCCGCTACAGGGCGCTGATCGTCCAGCCCGTGAGGTGGGACTCCCCCGGTTCGAGGACCACCAGGTCCTCGCCCGTGTTGAAGGCGTCCGGCGGGCACGTCATCGGTTCGACGGCGAGTCCAAGACGCGTGTTCTCGGGCTTCTTCGGGAGATCCGCGGTGTGGATCTGCACCCACGGGCAGCTCCCGTCCCACACCATCGCGGTACCCGTCCCGTGGACGGGGTCGGTGACGCGGACCGTGGCGCGTCCCGCGCCATCCCTGGCCAGGTCGGTGAACGCGTGGTCGATCTGCACGTCGCCGATGGCGTGCGCGGACCGGAAGTCGAAGGGAGTCCCCGCGACCGGCTCCTTGGCCACCGGCAGCAGGCGATCAGGGGTCACCGTGAGGACAGTCGATGCCGGCAGTTCCAGCACCCACTCGTCGAGAGGCGACGCACCGGCCATCAGGTACGGGTGCGGACACACGCCGTACGGCGCGCGCCGGTCGCCCGTGTTCACCGCGGTGACGTCCGTCCTGAAGCCCTGCCCGTCGACGCTGAACCTCGCCTGGAGCGAGAGCTCGAAGGGGTATGCGTCAGCGGGCCGGATGGTGCAGGCCAGGGTCACTGCGGACGGGGTGTGCTCCACGAGCGTCCAGGCGACGTCGAAGACCAGGCCGTGCAGTGCCGTCCCGCGCTCCGGCTCATTGATCGGGAGTTCAAAGTCCGAGCCGTCGAACGAGTAGCGGCCGTCCGCGATGCGGTTGGGCCACGGAGCCACGAAGGCTCCGCGGAAGTTCGGCATCTCCTCATCGGCGGCGAAGCCGACCACGAGCGGCCTGCTCTCGTGGGTCAGCTCCCGGACAGCGGCACCGAGACCGAGGACGACGGCTGTGTAGCCGCCGCCCTCGATCCTGTATTCAGGGTGGTTCATGCGAGGGATACGGCCGTCCAGGACACCGGAGGAAGCGTGATGGTGACGGCGCCGCCGTCGAGCTTCGCTGACGTGTTCGGTCTCATGGTCACGCGCTCGGACTCCTCAAGGGTGTTCTTCGCATACACGTCCGTATCGTACAGCGACTGCGCGTCCACCGAGCTGAACCCATTGAGCGCGGCGACGTCGATCGTCACGGTCGTCTCCTCGGTCTGTGACCGGTTGACGAGGAAGACGGCGGTCGCACCCGTTGCGTCGTCGTGCGTGGCAACCGCGTCCACGAGCGGCACGACGCCGTACTCGCCGGTCTCGTACGTACCCGCGTCGAGCTTCAGTTCGAGCACCGAGCCCTGCGCGAGCCTCGACGTGATCGAGAACGGGAAGAACGTCGTCTGGCGCCAGGCCGGTCCGCCGGGCTCGGTCATGATCGGGGCGATCACGTTGACGAGCTGCGCGAGCGACGCCGAGGTCACACGGTCCGCGTGCTTGAGCAGCGAAATCATGAGGTTCCCGAACACGACGGCATCGGCGACGGAGTAGCAGTCCTCGAGCAGGCGGGGTGCCACGGGCCAGTTGTCGAGCCCCTCGATCTTGTCGACGTTCTCGAAGCGGCTGATGTACCAGACATTCCACTCGTCGAACGAGATGTTGATGGTCTTGGAGCTGCCGCGGACGGCCTTCACGTGGTCGGCGGTGGCGACCACCGACTCGATGAAGTGATCCATGTCCACGGCGGAAGCGAGGAAGGAACCGAGGTCGCCGTTCTTCTCCTCGTAGTAGGCATGGCACGAGATGTAGTCGACGACGTCGTACGTGTGGCTGAGCACCACGCGCTCCCACTCGCCGAACGTGGGCATGTGGGCGCTGGACGAGCCGCAGGCCACGAGCTCGATCGAGGGGTCGAGCTGCCGCATGGCCCTGGCCGTGATGGCGGCGAGCTTGCCGTAGTCCTCGGCCGAACGGTGGCCGAGCTGCCACGGTCCGTCCATCTCGTTGCCGAGGCACCAGATCTTGACGTCGAACGGGTCAGGCCGGCCGTTGGTCATGCGCTGGTCGGCGAGGGCCGTTCCCTTGGGGAGGTTCGAGTACTCGAGGAGCTCGAGCGCCTCGGGTGTGCCCCTCGTGCCGAGGTTCACCGCGAGCATGAGGTCGCTGCCGACCTTCTGCAGCCAGGAGGCGAACTCGTGCATGCCGACCTGATTGGTCTCGGTGGAGTGCCATGCGAGGTCGAGGCGCGTGGGGCGCTCCTCGCGAGGGCCCACGCTGTCCTCCCAGCGGAACCCGGAGACGAAGTTGCCGCCGGGGTAGCGGATGGTGGAGACGCCCATCTCCTTCACGAGTTCGATGACGTCCTGGCGGAAGCCCTCGTCGTCGGCGCTCTGGTGGCCGGGCTCGTAGATGCCGTCGTAGACGTGGCGACCGAGGTGTTCGACGAACCCGCCGAAGATGTTGCGGTTGATCCGCCCCACCGTGAAGTGGGGATCGAGTGTGAGGCGTGCGTTCTGCATCGAATTACTTTCTGTGCGTGATGGCGTGGCAGGAAACGGAGTGCGGGCTACTTGAGCGAGCCCAGCGACAGTCCGCCCTGCCAGTACTTCTGGAGGGAGAGGAACGCGATGATCAGCGGGATGATCGAGATGAACGCACCCGTGGTGATCAGGTTCCAGAGCGCCTCGCCACCGCTGCCCGCGTTGGAGAGGGCCTGCCAGCCGTTGAGGCCCACCGTGACGGGGAGCAGCAGCGGATCGCTGAGGACCGCAAGTGGCAGGAAGAAGTTGTTCCAGGTCCCGACGACGGACAACAGGAGCACCGTGACGATGGCCGGACGCAGCAGGGGCAGGGCGATCTGAAAGAACGTGCGGATCTCCCCCGCGCCGTCGATCCTGGCGGCGTCGAGCAGTTCATCGGGCACTGCCTCCTGGGCGAACACCCTCATCAGGTAGACGCCGAAGGGGCTGAGCAGCGAGGGCAGGATCACGGCCCAGACGGTGTTCACGAGTCCGACGGAGCTCAGGAGCACGAAGGTCGGGATGACGAGCGCCGTCAGCGGCACCATCACGGCGCCGAGCAGGATGCCGAAGAAGGCCGCCCGGCCGCGGAAGTTGTACTTCGCGAAACCATAGCCGGCGAGGACGGCCAGGATGGTCGCGCCGACTCCGCCGGAGATCGCGTAGAGGAACGAGTTCCCCAGCCAGCGCCAGTAGATGCCGTCCTGCCGTTCGAACAGGCCCTGCAGGTTGCTGAAGAAGTGGAATTCGTCGTCGAACCAGAGGGGTCCGCCCGAACCGCTGAACAGGCCCGCGGTGTCCTTGGTGCTCGCGACGGTCAGCCACCAGATCGGAGTGATGAAGTAGATGACGAGGATGAGCAGGAAGATGTGCGAGCCGATACGGGGACCGCCGTTACGGGCGCGGTTCCGTGATCCGGCGCCGCGGACCTTCCGGCCGCCGTCCTGCTGCTGTGGGGTGTCGGTGACGAGTGCCATGGGTTATTTCAGTCCGCTCTGCTTGCGGGTCAGGAAGAGGAAGAAGAAGGAGAAGACGAACACGACGATGCCGAGCGCGAAGGAGATGGCGGACGCGTAGTTGAACTGGCTGTAGGAGAACGCCAGGGAGAAGGCATACATGTTCGGCGTGTACGACGTCGGGATGGCTCCCTGCGCCACGGCCCTCAGGACCTGCGGTTCGGTGAAGAACTGGAGGGTGCCGATCAGGGCGAAGATGACCACCATCACGAGGGAGGAGGAGATCATCGGAACCTTGATGCGCAGGGCGATCTGGCGGTCGGTCGCGCCGTCGAGCACGGCGGCCTCGTAGATGCCCGGATCGATGCCCCGCAGGGCCGCATAGATGATGATCATGTAGTACCCGGCCCACTGCCACGTCACGATGTTCACGAGGCTGCCGAAGATGCTGTCCTGGGCCAGGAAGTCCGGGGCCGCGGCACCGAACAGGCCGAAGATGGAGCTGGCGGGCCCGAAGCGCGGACTGTAGAGGAAGCCCCACATGAGGGCACCGATGACGACCGGCACGGCATAGGGGATGAAGATCATCAGCCGGGAGAATTTCGAGGCCCACGTGGCCAGGTTGTCGAGGACGAGCGCCGCGACGAGAGCCACCACCATCTGGGCCGGGATCATGATCAGCGCGAACTTGGCGACGGTGCCGAGGCCCTGGAGGAAGATCGGATCGGTGAAGGCCTTGACGTAGTTCTCGGCACCCACGAACTTGTTGCCCGTCGCGAGGGTGCTGGTGAACAGGCTCATCCGGAAGGCGAAGACCAGGGGAAGGATGAGGAACGTCGCGAAGACGAGGGCGAAAGGTGCCACGAACAACCAGCCCCAGCGCTGCTTGCGCCGGTAGTTCTTGTCGGGGCGATGCTTGGCGGAGGCCGGTGCTTCGGCCCGGTGGGCCGAACTCGGCGCGGTGGTCGTAGCCATGATGGTCTTTCCTGGAGCTGTGGGACGGATGGCGCGGTGGAGGTGTTCCACGGGGGCCTGATGGGAGGGTGCCCGCGACTGGCGCGGGCACCCTCCGCATCGGCTACTTCAGGGTGAAGCCCTGCTCGGTCGCGTACTGCTCGAGTGACGCCTGGAGGTCGTCGAGCGCCTTGCCCGCGTCCTTCTCGCCCTGCACCATCGCGTAGATCTGCACGGTCAGCTGGTCGTAGGCGTAGTTCTGGAAGGGGCTGAAGGTCGCTCCCTCATAGCCGGCGGCCGCGTCGAGGAACACGTCCTTCTGGATCTGCTGTCCGTCGAAGAACTCGTACTCCTTGTTGGCGAATGCTTCGGACTCGAGAACCGGAGCGTAGGACGGGAAGAGCGCGCCCTTGTCCACACCGATGTTCATGCGCTCCTCGTTGCCGAAGATCTCCATGGCGACCTTCGCCGAGAGTTCCTTGTCCTTGGCCTGCTCCGTCACGGCGAAGGTGGAACCGCCCCAGTTGACCTGGACCGGGTTCGCCGGGTCCCACTGCGGGAGCGGGGCGGCACGCCAGACGGCGGTGGGATCGGCGTCGGACAGGCCCTGCAGGTAGCCGGGGCCCCATGCAGCTGCGAGGTAGACGGCGTAGGAGCCGTCGACGAGCTTGGTGTTGTAGTCGGCGGTGAAGGCGTCGTCCGTTGCGACGAGGCCCTGCTTGACGAGGCCGTCCCAGTACTCGAGGACATCCTTGGCGCCCTGGTCGTTGACCTTGATGCCGATCTCCTGCGGGTTCGCGGAATCGTACTCGAAGGGAACCGAACCGGCCTGGGCGAAGAGCGCCTGGTTGAAGGCGCGCCCGTTCGTCGGGAAGTCCGCGATGACGGCGCCGTCGCCGGATTCCTTCAGCTTCTTGGCCGCCGCCTCGAACTCCTCCCACGTCGTGGGCACCTGGATGCCGGCCGCGTCGAACAGGTCCTGGCGGTAGAGCATTCCCATGGGTCCGCCGTCGACCGGGATCGCGTAGACGGCGTCGCCGCTCGAGGCGTCTTCCCAGGCGCCTTCGGCGTACTGGTCCTTGACGTCGTTGGCGCCGTACTCGGTGAGGTCGACGAGCGCGTCGCGGATCGTGAAGCTGGAGAGGACCTCCGACTCGAGCTGGATGACGTCGGGGGCGCCGGATCCGGACTCGATCGAGGTCGAGAACTTGGTGTACTCGTCGTTGCCCTGGCCTGCGTTGGTCCAGCAGATCTGGACGTCGTCGTTGGCGTTGTTGAACTGGTCGACGACTTCGTTGAACGCGGGGTACCAGGCCCAGACGGTCACCTGGGGCGCTTCTTCGTTGACGATGGTGTTGGTGCAGGATGCGGCCTCCGCGCCGCCTCCCCCGCCGCTTCCGTTTCCTCCGGAGCAGCCGGTCAGTGCTACGGCAGTTGCGGCGACGATGCCGGCAGTTGCCAGGAACTTGGCTTTCATATCTCTTGCTTCCTCTCGCGGTGGTACTCCACCGTGGTCCGCCCGGGGGCGGCCGGTCCGGGTACTGCAGGAAGGAGGATCGCTGGGGCACAAGGTGCCGCACCCGCTCGAATCTTCCTTGATCCGGGTCCGTCCTCCTGCAGGTCAGTCCCGCTGGGGGAGCTGTCCGCAAGTGCCGGTTCCGTCATTTACATCGTTGTAGGTAAACGTTGTAGAGAAAGCATGCAGAGTGAGGTGGGCCACTGTCAAGCAGCTGCGGCGAAATTTCGCCCGGCCCGCGGAGTGTCAGCCGGGCAGCGCTGACGACTCACGCTCGATGACCTGGAAACGCGCCTCGAACTCACGTGGCGGAGCACCACCCTCCCGCCCGGAAATACGCTCCTGCAGCACGCGCACCGCGGTATCGGCGATCTCGTCCCTTCCGGGATCGATCGTCGACAGCGTGGGCAGGGAGTACCTGCCCTCGTCGAGGTCGTCGAAACCGATGACCGCGACGTCGTCCGGGATCCGCCGGCCCGCCTCCTGCAGGACGCGCATCGCACCGAGCGCCAGTGTGTCGTTCATGCCGAACATCGCATCGAATTCCACGCCGGACTCGAGGAGTTCCCGCATCGACGTCGCTCCGTTGGCGCGGTGCCAGAAGGTCGTGTAGGCCACCAGCTTCGGGTCGAACGGGATTCCTGCGTCCTCGAGAGCCTGCTGGTAACCGCGCAGTCGGAGCCCGGCAGATCCGATCACCTCCCCCTCGTGCCCGCCGACGACGGCGATCCGGCGCCTGCCCTTCGAGAGCAGGTGAGCCGTCGCTGCCCGTGCGGACTCCACGTTGCTCATGGTCACGTGGTCGGTGGGACCGCCGAAGATCCGCTCGCCGAGAAGGACGAGCGGGAAGTTCACGTTCAGGTGGTGGGCATCCTCGTTGGACATGCCGAGCGGACTGAACAGCAGTCCGTCGGTCATCTGCAGCCGGGGACTGGAGAGGATCTCGAGTTCGTGCGCCCGGTCCCCGCCGGTCTGTTCGATGAGGACCTTGAGCCCCCGCCGCTCGGCGGCCTTGATGATCGAGTCCGCGAGCTCCGCGAAGTAACTGAGCGACAGTTCGGGGACGGCGAGGCCGATCACGCCGGTCTTGCCGGAGCGGAGGCTCCGCGCGGACAGGTTGGGGCTGTAGCCGAGCTCGGAGATGGCCTCCATGACGCGCTGTTTCGTGTCGGCGCGGATGTGCTGGTAGTCGTTGATGACGTTGGAGACTGTCTTGATCGAGACGCCCGCTGCCAGCGCAACATCCTTCAGTGTGGCCGCCATGCCGCCCCCTCAGGTCCCACCGTGATGCCCTGTACGTCACGCGTGCTGCGAGTCTACAACGTTGTAGGATGGGCGGGCACCTCTCTTATGGGGGTGCCGCAGCTTTCGCGCCGTCCTCCCTTCGCACCGTCGCGACACCGGCCAGACAAGGACCACCATGATCGAGGAACACGTACGGGACACGCTGAACTGGGCGGGAAACTACGAGTACCGCGCCGTGACGCTGGAGCACCCGACCTCACTCGCCGACCTGCAGCGGGCCGTCGCGGCTGCGACCCGCATCAGCGCACTGGGCTCGCGCCACTCCTTCAACGACATCGCCGACACCCCCGGCACGCTGGTGTCGCTCGACGTCATGGATCCCGCCGTCGAGGTGGACGAGGCCGCCCGCACCGTCACCGTCGGAGCGGGTGTCCGGTACGGCGTGCTCGCCGGGCACCTGCAGCGCCGCGGCTTCGCACTCCACAACCTCGCCTCGCTACCGCACATCTCCATCGGTGGTGCCATCGCGACGGCGACCCATGGCTCGGGGAACGCGAACGGCAACCTCGCCACCGCCGTCGTCGGGCTCGAACTCGTGACGGCGTCCGGCGACGTCATGACCGTCGCGAAGGGTGACGCCGACTTCGACGGCATGGTGGTGGGCCTCGGCGCGCTCGGCGTCGTGCATCGCGTGACGCTGCGCATCGAACCCTCGTTCGACGTGCGCCAGGACGTGTTCACGGAGGTTCCCTGGGACGCGGTGCTCGCGGACTACGACGCCGCCACCTCCGCCGCCTACAGCGTCAGCCTGTTCACGGACTGGGCAGGCGACACCATCGGCCAGGCCTGGCTCAAGAGCAGGACCGACAGCGGTGCACCGGCACCCGGCGAGTTCTACGGCGGCGTGGCAGCCGATCGTGCGTACCACCCGGTGCCGGGTGTGGCTGCGGACCACTGCACGCAGCAGCTCGGGGTCCCCGGGCCGTGGTCGGACCGGCTGGCGCACTTCCGCCTGGCCTTCACCCCCAGCAACGGCGAGGAGCTGCAGACCGAGTACCTCGTCGGGCGCGAGCACGCCGTGGCCGCGATCCAGGCCGTCCGCAACCTCGCTCCGAAGATCGCACCGCTGCTGCTCGTGTCCGAGGTGCGCTCGATGGCCGCCGACGAGTTGTGGCTGAGCAACAACTACCAGCGCGCCGGGATAGGTCTCCACTTCACGTGGAAGCCTCTCCAGCCCGAGGTCGAAGCGCTCCTGCCCGAACTGGAAGCAGCGCTCGCACCCTTCGGGATGCGCCCGCACTGGGGGAAGCTGTTCGCGGCGGACGCGCGGCAGCTCGCGCCCGTCTACCCGCGGTTCGACGACTTCCGCGACCTGGCGGTGCGTCTCGACCCGGAGGGCAAGTTCCGCAACGCCTTCCTGGACCGCACGATTTTCGGCACCGCGGGCTGATTCGTCAGGCCGGGGCGTCGACCGCGCCGTCGATACCGAGGAGTCCGAGCAGCTCCGCCCAGGATTCGACGACCGCGACGACGCCGGCGCCCTCGAGCTGGCGTCGCCGGGAGGCCCTTCGTGCTAGTGCTTGCGCGTCAGCCACTTCCAGTGGGCGAGCGTGCGCAGGCGGATCAGCAGGACGCGGGACTGCTCCGGTCCGTACGGGAGGATCGGGATCGCCTTCGTCATGTCCAGTGACGCCTCGTCCATCGCGAGCCGGGTCACCCGGATGGCACTGCGCATCTTGTTCATCTGGGTGATCACTTCGGCCACGTCCACGGGCGCACCGTGTCCGGGCACGAAGACGTCGTACAGGTCCTCGAGAGCGACCATCTTGCCGAGCGTCCGCACCCAGTCCGTCGGGAACGAGTCCTCGAAGGCGGGGTCCGCCCCTTCCTCCACGAGATCACCCGTGAACAGGACATTGCCTGCTCCCACCAGGAGGTCGTGGTCGGTGTGGCCCTTGCCGAGGTGGAACAGCGTCACGGACACGCCGCCCAGATCCAGGTCGACGGGAGTTCCCGCCACCAGACGGTTGGCCGGCAGGATGGCGGTGCGTGCGCCGTCGTCCGCCCCCATGGCGGGTTCGACGGCGGCGACGAGCGCACGCTGCTCGTCGCCGTGCTCCGCCTGCACCTCGCTGCACCGGGACGTCGCCCAGAACTCCTCCACACCCTGGTCGGCGAAGTAGCTGTTGCCGAAGAAGTGGTCCGCGTGGGCGTGCGTGTTCACCGCGATGAGTGGCAGGTCCGTCATATCGCGCACATGGGAGTAGACCTCGGCCGCACTGCGTGGGCCCGCGCCGGTATCCACGACGAGGGCACGTTCCGTCCCCACGACGAGCCCTACGTTCATCCGGAACCCCGCGGTCCGCAGCACGTGGATACCCGGGCTGAGCTCACGCCAGGGGCTGGGGCTCTCGGCACTGGGGACGTCGGTGGTCATGGAATCCTCTCGATGGCGGCAGGACTACCAGTTTAGGGTCGGCGGCCACCGATCAGGAGCCGGCGACGACGGCGTCTGCCACCGGCCGTGGACGCTCGGGCATCCGGAAGAGCGGCAGCGCGAGGTTGACCAACGGCCCGATGAACAGCGCGAAGGCGAGCGTTCCCAGCCCCACCGAACCGCCGAGCAGCCAGCCGATCAGCAGGACCGTCCCCTCGATCGCTGTGCGTACAAGCCAGATCGGGGCACCGAACCGATCATGCAGGCCGGTCATCAGCCCGTCACGTGGTCCTGGGCCGAGGCGTGCGCCGAGGTAGAGCCCGCTCGCGACCGCCAGCAGGATCAGGCCGCCCGCGAACAGCAGGACCCGCGCCCAGAGCTGGGTCGGCTCATCGAGGAGTGCGAGGCCCACTTCCGCACTCGGCCCCACGAGCAGGACGTTCAGCACCGTGCCGAGGCCCGGGCGCTGCCGCAGGGGGATCCACAGCAGCAGGACGATCCCACCGATGATGTTCGTCATGAACCCGAACGGGATGCCGGTCTGCTGCGAACCGCCCTGGCCCAACACGTCCCACGGCGGTACCCCGAGCGTGGCACGGATCATCATGGCGAGCGAGAGTCCGTAGAAGAAGAGGCCGATGAGGAGTTGCAGTCCGCGCCGTACGCCGAAGAAGGTCATGCTTTCAGTAGAGCCGCTGATTGGACTTACATCAAGAGGCCAATCATGGCATGGTGGCCCCATGATCGTTCTCGCCGCCCGTCGGCTCACAGCGGAACTCGGTGCCTGGCGCACTACCGGCCCCGGTTACATCGCCCTGGCCGACCGCATCAGGCTGCTCTCTCTCGATGGCCGGATCCCCCTGGGCACCCGGCTGCCGGCCGAGCGGGAACTCGCCGCGCAGCTCGCCGTCAGCAGGACCCTCGTGGCGGCGGCCTACGCGCGCCTCCGGGATGCGGGATACCTCAGGAGCACGCGTGGCTCGGGCAGCGTGGTCGCCCTGCCGGATCGTGGTACGGCCCCAATGAACGACGACGAGGCGGCGGTCGTGCTGGACTTCAGCAAGGCCGCCCTCCCCGCTGCGCCGCAGGTCGGTGAGGCCGCGGCGCGAGCCTCCCGCGAGCTTCCCGCCTACCTCAACGGCAACGGGTACGATCCGCTCGGTCTGCCACGGTTGCGGCGGGCCCTCGCCGACCGGTACTCGGCGCGGGGGGTGCCCACGGTCCCGGGCCAGATCATGGTCACCCTCGGGGCGCAGCATGCGATCTCCCTGCTCGCCCGGACCCTCCTGGGACGCAGCGACACCGCGCTCGTGGAGGCGCCCAGCTACCCCCACGCGTACGAGGCCCTCCGCGCGGCCGGGCGGCGCCTCGTACGCGTGTCCGTCGACGCGGAGCGCGGCTGGGACGGCGACGGACTCGAGCAGGCGTTGCAGCGCACGCAACCCGCGCTGGCCTACGTCATGCCGGATTTCCACAATCCCACCGGCGCGGTGATGCCCCCGGCCCAACGGGAGAGGCTCACCGCTGCCGCCGCGCGACAGGGAACGGTTGTCATCGCGGACGAGACCATGGCCGAGCTGCGGATCGACGGCGCCACCGAGCTCCCCCTCGCCGCGTTCGGCCCCGCCGTGCTGATCGGTTCGATGGGCAAGACGGTCTGGGGCGGATTGAGGATCGGCTGGATCCGGGCCGACGAGGAGTTGATCCGGCGGCTCGTCCAGTCCCGATATGCGCAGGACCTGGGGACGCCCATCCTCGAGCAGCTGATCGCGCTCGAGATGCTCGGCACCTATGACGAGCTGCTGCGGTTCCGCGCGACGCAGCTCAGGGAGGGACGAGACCATCTGGAGACGCTCCTTCGCGAGCTGCTGCCGGAGTGGAACGTGCCGCACGTGACCGGCGGCCTGTGCACCTGGGTCAACCTGGGTGCTCCCGTCAGCTCGCAGCTCGCCCTCGCCGCCCGCGACCGGGGCCTGCTGCTCGGTGCCGGCCCGCGCTTCGGGATGGACGGCGTCTTCGAGCGGTTCCTCCGGGTGCCCTTCAGCTACCCCCTCGAGGACACGCGCCGGGCACTCGGCATCCTCTCCTCCGCCTGGCAGTCCCTGGACGCCCACGTAGCCGTCCTGGACGACTTCGCACCGGCGCTGGTGTGACGCTTCCCGGGTGTCCGTACCGGATGCCGGGCGAACGACGTCTGAGGCCAGCGCACCCGAAGTCCGGCCCCCCGGTGCCGCACCCTGGCTGTCAGGCCGGTCGACGTCCGTCGAGGGAGGCCGCGAGATAGGGCGCAGTCACACTGATCGAAGCATCGAGTGCGGCGACCTGCCGCGGCGTACCGGTAGCCACGATGGTCCCGCCGTCCGAGCCACCGCCCGGGCCGAGGTCGATCACCCAATCCGCGGCGGCGACGACGGCCATGGTGTGCTCGACGACGACGACGGTGTTGCCGGCGTCCACCAGTGCACCGAGCTGTGCCAGGAGCAGGAGGACGTCGGCCGGGTGCAGGCCCGTGGTCGGCTCGTCCAGCAGGTAGAGGGTGTGGCCCCGGCGGGTTCGCTGGAGCTCGGTCGCGAGCTTGATGCGCTGTGCCTCTCCGCCCGACAGCTCGGTGGCCGGCTGACCCAGTCGCAGGTACCCCAGTCCGACGTCGCGGAGCGTCGCGAGGGAGCGGGCGGCAGCGGGGATGCCCGAGAGGAAACCGGCGGCGTCGTCGACCGTCATCGCGAGGACGTCTGCGATGCTGCGTCCCCTGAGCCTGACCGTCAGGGTCTCCTCGTTGTAGCGGGCTCCCTGGCAGGTGGGGCACGGCCCGTAGCTGCCGGGCAGGAAGAGGAGCTCGACCGAGACGAAGCCTTCGCCCTGGCACGTCTCGCACCGGCCGCCCTGCACGTTGAAGGAGAAACGGCCGGCACCGAAACCCTTCGACCGGGCATCGGGAGTCGCGGCGAAGGCCCTGCGGACGGCATCGAAGAGCCCGGTGTACGTCGCGAGGTTCGAGCGCGGCGTGCGCCCGATGGGCTTCTGGTCTACGCTGACCAGTCGGTCGACATGGTCCAGTCCGCTGATGGCCGCCACTGCTGCGGGATGCGTCACGTCCGCCACGTCGTTCTCCGCCGCGCCGTCGTCGGGCGTGTCATTGCGCACGTATGTTCCGACCGCTTCGGCGAGGACCGTGCTGACCAGTGTCGACTTGCCCGACCCGGAGACGCCGGTCACGGCCGTCAGCACGCCGAGGGGTATCGCGGCGTCCACTCCGTTCAGGTTGTGACGGTGGATGCCCGTCAACGTCAGCCAGGCCGACGCTTCCCGCCGTTCCCGGGCGTCGGCTGCGGAGTCGGTGATTCCGGCCAGGAAGGGTGCGGTGAGGGATCCGGGGACATCCGCGAGTCCGTCCACCGGGCCGCTGTAGACGATGGTCCCCCCGCCCTCGCCCGCACGCGGGCCGACGTCGACGATCCAGTCCGCGCGCCGGACGACGTCCATGGTGTGTTCGACCACGAAGACGGAGTTCCCGGCGTCCCTGAGGGCTTCCAGGACGGCGAGCAGTGGCTCGACGTCGGCCGGGTGCAGCCCTGCCGAGGGTTCGTCGAGCACGTAGACGACGCCGAAGAGGCCCGACCTCAGTTGGGTCGCGATCCTCAGCCGCTGCATCTCGCCGGGTGAGAGCGTAGGCGTGGCACGGCTGAGGCTCAGGTACCCGAGTCCCAGGTCGACCAGGGTCCCGAGGCGCTGCACGAGGTCCCTGCTGATGGTGGCGGACACCTCCGTCCCCTCTCCCGACGCGGACGAGCGATGAGCCGCCGTCGGGCGCCCGATGCTCGCGGCGGGTTCGAGGTGGGCCGCCAGGTCGGCCAGCGGCAGGGCATTCGCCTCCGCGATCGAGAGGCCCGCGAAGGTCACCGCGAGCGCTTCCGGCCGCAGTCCGCTGCCGGAACACAGGGAACAGGGACCGGATTCCATGAACGGCAGGACGCGGTCGCGCATCTGCTGGCTCTTGGAATCGTGCAGAGTGTGCAGGACGTAGCTCTTCGCACTCCAGAATCGTCCCTTGTACGGCTTGGCCACGCGATCGCGCTGGGGCGTGACCTCGACGACGGGCTGTTCCTCCGTGAACAGGATCCAGTCCCGGGATGCCTTCGGCAGGTCCCTCCACGCGGTGTCGATGTCATGGCCCAGTTCGCTGACGACGTCGCGGAGGTTCTTCCCCTGCCATGCTCCCGGCCACGCGGCGATCGCGCCTTGCCGGATGGTCAGGGAGGGATCGGGAACGAGCGTCGCCTCCGTCACGTCCCGCGCGATACCGAGGCCGTGACAGCGGGGACAGGCACCCGCTGCGGTATTGGGAGAGAAGGCGTCCGACTCGAGCCGACCCGGAGTTCCCGCGGGATACGTCCCGGCGCGGGAGTACAGCATCCGGAGGGAGTTCGACAGTGTGGTCAGGGTACCGACCGTCGACCGGACACTCGGTGTCCCACGGCGCTGCTGGAGCGCGACGGCGGGTGGCAGGCCCGTGATCGACTCGACGTGGGGCGTGTTCCCCTGCTGGATGAGCCTCCGCGCATAGGGTGCCACCGACTCCAGGTACCGGCGCTGGGCCTCCGCATAGATCGTGCCGAAGGCGAGGGAGGACTTGCCGGATCCCGAGACGCCGGTGAAGGCGACGACGGCGTCCCGCGGGCAGTCCACGTCGACGTCACGCAGGTTGTTCTCACTCGCACCGCGGACCCGGACGAATCCGTCCCTGGTGGTCGTGGCGTCGGCGGGCATCTCGCGCATCAGGTCGGTCACCGGACAACCCTACGGGCTGCGGCGTGGCCCGCCATCGTGAATCCCATTCTGCCTGGCACCCGCGGCGCCGATCATAGGTCGCCGGTCATCGGAACGGAAGGCGCCGGAGGACCGCGTTGCCGGATCGACCTGCCCGGTCCCCGTTCCCAGGCTGGAGTCATGGCCGACATCAATGAAGAGTTCCCGACCCTGGACGACCTCAACCCCGACAACGACGCCCTGCCGCGCCCGTCCCGCCAGACGCACGGGAAGTCGGACGACCAGACCACGTCGACGACGACGCGCTCGCCCTCGCCACGGAACGCGAGGAGGTCGCGCTCGGGCTCAAGGACTATGTACCGGACGACGTCCCGCCCGCCACGATCCGCTGCCGGAAGGGTCGTCCCCCGAGGCCGATCGTGCCCAGCGTGGCCTCCTCGGGGATCCCGACGCCGAACGCTGACGCGGCGGTTCCCTGGCGGGCGGTCGGTGACGACGGAACGCCCGCATCGACCCCGCCGGCGCCGGACCCGAACCGCCCTCGAGGTCGGAAGCGAGGGCGAACCACCTGATTAGAAACGGTGCGGATGAGGAGGTTCCCGCTGACCGCTACAGGTCGGCGAGCAGGCCGCCCGGGTTCTCCATCGCGTCCGCGACGAAGCGCAGGAAACCACCGGCCGTGCCGCCGTCGCAGACGCGATGATCGAATGCGAGCGTCAACTCCGTCACTTTCCGCACCGCGAGCTGCCCGTCCACAACCCAGGGGCGGTCGATGATGCGGCCCATGCCGAGGATGGCGGACTCCGGATAGTTGATGATCGCGGCACTGCCGTCGACGCCGAACACGCCGTAGTTGTTGAGCGTGAAGGTGCCGGAGGAGAGGTCCGACGGCGTCGCCTTCCCCTCGCGGGCCAGGACCGCGAGGCGACGGATCTCGGCGTCCAGCCCACGCGCTGACAGGGTGTCGGCGCGCCGGATGCCGGGGACCACGAGGCCCCTGTCCGTCTGCGTGGCGATCCCCAGATTGACACCGTCCACGCGCACGATTTCCTGCGTCCCGTCGTCGCCCGTGGTGATCCTGCTGTTCAGCTCCGGGTAGCGGGCGAGACCGGCGACGACGAAGCGGGCCACGAAGGCGAGGATTCCCGGGACCGCGTCCGGGGTACGGCGCTTCATGCCCTCGCGCAGCTCCACGAGCGCGGTGGCATCGACGTCCACCCAGACAGTCGCCTCGGGAATCTCCCGTCGGCTGCGGGACATTGCATCGGCGATCGTCCGCCGCACGCCCCGGAGCGGGGTCCTTTCCAGCACCGCGAGGCCCGAGCGGGAGTCCCGTGAAGCTACGGCATCCGGCGAGACGGAGCCATCGGTGGCGGCGGCACGCTGGTCGGTCATCGATGCAGAGCCATCGGCGGCGGCGGCACGCTGGTCGGTTTGCCCCGCCGACAGGGCGGCGATCGCCTGCTCGATGTCGCGGCGGAGGATGAGGCCTGCCTGCCCGGACCCGCGGACGGCGTCGAGGCGAACGTGGTGGTCGCGGGCCAGTTTACGGACCAGCGGAGAGACGCAGATCGGAGCGAGGCCTGCACGCCGGGGCGAATCCTGCGGCACGGCGTTCGTCGCGACCGTAGGCCCGGCGCTCGTCGCGGTGCGCTTCGGAGCACCCTTGCGCGGTCGCTTCCTCCCGGTCATGCCTCCACCGGGCGTCCCGTAACCGATCAGGACGTTCCCGGATCCCCCGGTGGCGACGCCCTCCGCCTCATCGATGTCCCGGGTCGCCTCGATCGGCACTCCGGCGTCCTCACGCGCTGATGCGGCGCCACGGCTGTCGGCGACCTCGTCGGGCGGCGCGGCCACAGGGTTCCGCGCACCTTCCGGCCGTACCGACAGGAACGGCGCTCCGACGTCGAGCACCTCACCCGGCCTGCCATGCAGGACGGCCACGGTCCCCGCGAAGGGCGACGGTACCTCGACGACGGACTTGGCGGTCTCGACCTCGGCGATCGGCTGGTCGACGGCGACGGCATCGCCCTCGGCCACGAGCCAGGTGACCAGCTCCGCCTCGGTGAGGCCCTCTCCCAGATCGGGCAGGGCGAAGACCAGCAGCTGCGGTGCGACGGTCGGCGTGGTCACGGTCAGTCCTCCCACTGCAGGTTGTCCACGGCGTCGAGGATCCGGCCGACGCTCGGCAGGTAGAAGTGCTCGAGCTTGGGCGAGGGGTAGGGGATGTCGAAGCCCGTCACGCGGAGCACGGGTGCGGCGAGCGAGTGGAAGCAGCGCTCCTGGACCCTCGCCACGATCTCGGAGGCCACCGACGCGAAGCCGGGAGCCTCGGCGACGACGACTGCCCGCCCCGTCCTGCGGACGCTCGCGCAGACGGTCTCGTCATCGAACGGGACGATGGAGCGGAGGTCGATGACCTCGATCGAGCGCCCCTCCTCCTCCGCCGCAGCGGCTGCTGCGAGCGCGGTCGGCACCGACGGGCCGTAGCTGATCAACGTCGCGTCCGTGCCGGGGCGTGCGACGACGGCACGGCCGATGCGGCGCGGCGCCTGTCCGTCCTCGAAGGTCCTGCGAAGTTCGGCGAGATCCACCTCCTCCTTGGACCAGTAGAGCTTCTTCGGCTCGAGGAACACCACCGGGTCCGGGAAGGCGATGGCCTCGCGCAGCATGAAGTAGGCGTCGCGGACCGTGGCGGGAGCCAACACCGTGAGTCCCGGCGTGTGCGCGTAGTAGGCCTCGGAGGAATCGCAATGGTGTTCGACGCCGCCGATCCCGCCCGCGTACGGGATGCGGATGACGATCGGCAGACGCACTGCGCCCTTCGTGCGGTTCGGCATCTTGGCGACGTGACTGACGATCTGCTCGAAGGCCGGGTAGGCGAAGGCGTCGAACTGCATCTCGACGACAGGCTTCATGCCGTTCATCGCCATGCCGACCGCCATGCCCATGATGCCCGCCTCGGCGAGCGGGGTGTCGAAGCAGCGCTCCTCCCCGAACCTGGCGGTCAGGCCGTCGGTGATCCGGAAGACCCCGCCGAGCCTGCCGACGTCCTCACCGAACATCAGGACGCCGGGATCCGCCGCCATGGTGTCTGCCAGTGCGGCGTTGAGTGCCTTCGCGAAGGTAGCGGTGGCTCGCGCCGGGGGTGCCGCAACGGCCTCCGGCTGGTGGGTGAGGCGGGCGGCTGGTGCTTCCGTCGTCTGCGTCATCGCTGGTCCCCTTTGCCCTGGTGCTCGACGTCGTCGGAGGCTGAGTCGACGGAGGCTGCATCGGCTGCAGCATCCCGCGCCAGTTCCTCACGCAGTTGCTGGGCCTGCTCACGCAACTGCGTCGTCTTCTCCGTGTAGACGTACTCGAAGAGCTCTGCCGGATTCACCTCGACCTCCGTGTTGAGTCCCTTGCGGATCGCGGTGGCTATCGCATCGGCCTCGTCGGCGAAGGCGCGCTCGCCCACGTCACCCAGCAGGGTCAGCGCCCGCAGGTAGGTGCGCATGCGCAGGATCGGATCCCTGGGCACCCAGCGCTCGACGTCGTCGGCCGAGCGGTAGCGCGTCGCGTCGTCCGCGTTGGTGTGTGCCTGCATCCGGTAGGTGTGCGCCTCGATCAGTGAGGGCCCGCCGCCGTCCCGGGCCCGGTTCACGGCTGCTCCCAGCACGGCCAGCAGAGCGGCGAGGTCATTGCCGTCCACGCGTTCGCCGGGCATCCCGTACCCGATGGCCTTATGCGCGAGCGACGGCGCCACCGTCTGGTTCTTGAGGGGCACGGAGATCGCGAATTCGTTGTTCTGGATGAAGAAGACCACCGGCACGTGGAAGACCGCTGCGAAGTTCAGGGCCTCGTGGAAGTCCCCCTCGCTGGTCGCACCATCGCCGCACATCGCGAGGACCACCGTGGACTCACCGCGCAGCTTCGCGGCGTGGGCGACGCCGACGGCATGCAGCAGCTGCGTCGCCAACGGAGTAGCCTGGGTCGCCACGCGGTGCTCGTGCGGATCGTAGCCACCGTGCCAATCGCCGCGCAGCAATGTGAGGACCTGGAGCGGGTCCACACCCTTCGTGATGACCGCGACCGTATCGCGGTATGTCGGGAACAGCCAGTCCTCGTCCCCGAGGACGAGGGCTGCGGCGACCTGGCACGCCTCCTGCCCGTGCGACGACGGATACACCGCCATGCGCCCCTGCCGCACGAGCGCATTCGCCTGGTCGTTGATCCGGCGGCCGGCGACGAGGCACCCGTACGCGCGCAGCAGCTGCTCACCGTCCGGAAGGGGATATCGATCGTCATGGACATGCTGCCCGTCCGGGCCCACCAGCTGTACGGGCTCCGCGGAAGGAAGCAGGGCGCCGGCTCCCGCCGGCGGCGTTCCGCCCGACGCTCCGCCCATCATGCTGCCGCGACCGCCATTGATTGCCGTACTCATCCCGCCTCCATCACCGGCCGCCGGAGCGGCACTCGTTCAACGGCGCCGGCAGTAGCTCCGACGCTGGATGCTGTGTTGGTCCAGTATGGTCAGCGCCCTGCTTTTGTATCCATGAGCTGCCGGAAGTGTGGATGATCGTGCTCGACGAGGGGTATCGTGTGGACGAATTGTTCATGTGACCTGCATTACGCGAAGGAGCGTGCACGCATGGTGGATGGAGTCCTCGACGACGTGGACCGCAAGATCCTCGCCGAACTCACGCGCGACGGCCGGCAGTCGGTGACCTCGGTCGCGGAGCGCGTCCACATCTCCCGCGCCCACGCCTACTCGCGCATCGCCAGGCTGACGGAGGACGGTGTGCTGACGCGGTTCACGGCGATCATCGATCCCGCGAAGGCGGGACTGCGCTCCTCGGCCTATGTGACGCTCAAGGTGCGTCAACACTCCTGGCGCGAACTGCGCGAAGCCCTGCGGCGAGTTCCGGAGATCCACCACATCGCTCTGGTCGGAGGCGACTTCGACGTCATCCTCCTGGTGCGAGCAGAGGACAATGTGGGGTTGCGACGCGTCATCTTCGACCAGCTGCAGTCGATGCCGGGCGTCCTCGATACGCAGACATTCCTCGTCTTCGAGGACCTCGATACGCGCTGACGCGCTTCGGCGGGCAGCGGCGGGCAGTCCTCCCCATCGTGCCGACCCCGCGGCGGTGCGGAGGGCACGTTCATCCTCCTCAACGCGAACAGCTGCGACATGCTGCTCGAGCAGGCGTACATGCCACCGCTCGAGGGCGATGACGACCTGTCAAGCGACGCGGCGGCGACCCGGAGCTACATGACCTACCTGCTGGAGTTCCTGGCCGACCTCGAGGGTGGCACCGCAGAGGGCACGGCCGGCTCCGTGCCGGTGAGCATCAACTTCGCGGGTGGCCCTACGCTGGACCTCGCGACGACCGTGCTTCCCGGAGTGACTTCGGACGGCGAGGACAGCGTCAGGTTCGTCGCCACGCGCGCCATGCCTGCCAGCACGGGTGTCGTGAGCACGATCATCACCTGCCCGCAATCCGTCGTCGCGGCGGATCCCGACTATTTCGAGCAGGCCATCGCGGAGCTGTACATCATCCCCGCTCCGTGACCTCGACGGCCGGGAATGGCGCCGGCCGTGCAGCTGTTGAGGGGTACATGCAAACGTATGTAGATGGAGAAGTACACCAGCCGCGGACCGGACTGGTGGTAGTGACCGCCGGCGTGGGTACGCCGTCGTCGAGCAGGGTGCTGGCAGACCTCCTCGCGGAGGAGGCGGCAAGCGCACTCGCGGCGTCGGGCGACCCGCTGGAACCGGTGGTCATCGAACTGCGGGACGTGTTCGCTGACATCGCGGCGGCGTTCACCGGTCCGACGAGCCCGCGACTGCGCGTAGCGCTCGACCAGGTAGCGGCGGCCGACGCCCTGATCGTCGTGACACCGGTGTTCGCCGGGTCGTACAGCGGCATGTTCAAGGCCTTCTTCGATCTGCTGCACGCGACGGCCATCACGAACACCCCGATGATCATCGGCGCGACCGGCAGCACGCCCCGGCACGCCCTGGTGCTCGAATACGCCCTGCGCCCCCTGTTCTCCTACCTGAGGGCGGCCGTGGTCCCGACAACCGTGTTCGCGACGTCGTCGGACTGGGCAAGCGCAGACTCCTCGCAGGCTCTGCACGAGCGGGCGAGGCGAGCTGCCGCGGAACTGGCGCAGGCGATGCGCGGCGCCACGGTCCTGGCAGCGAGCTGAGCGCGCGCCGCAGGTTGGGCACTAGACGCCGAAGCGCGGCGCCCGCTTCTCCCTGAACGCCTCGAGGCCCTCACGGTAGTCCTCCGAGGCGCCGAGGGTGCCCTGGGCATCGTTCTCGGCACTGATGGCCTGCCACAGCCCGAGGCGCTCGTCGCGGATGCGGCCGACGAGCTGCTTCGAGGCGACGAGCGCCTGCAGCGGACCACCGGCGGCCCGAGCCGCCTTTGCACGTGCCAGCGCGAGCAGTTCGCCCGCTGGAACGGCCCGGCTGAAGAGTCCTCCGGCCACAGCCTCCGCTCCGCTCATGAGGTCCCCCGTGTACATGAGGTCGAGGGCCCGGTGCGGTCCGAGCCGCTCGGTGAACAGCCAGTGCCCGCCCGAATCGAGGATGAGCCCGAGGTTGGCGAACGGGGAACCGATCTTCGCGTCCGACGCGACATAGACCACATCGGTCGCCATCAGCAGGCCCAGCCCGACGCCGAGGCACGCCCCCTGCGCCGCGGCGAAGGTCGGGGCCGGGAATGCGGCCATCTTCCGTAGTAGCGGCGTGAGCGCGGCGGCCAGGAAGCCGTACGCGTCGTCGGAGCCGGGCTCGATGGAGCCGAGATTCCTGCCGGCGCAGAACGCGCGCCCCTCCCCGCGCAGCACCAGCGCCCGCACAGTGCCGTCGCGGACGCCGTCGGCCGCGGCGTCGTACGCCGTGGATAGGTCCTCCAGCGCCTGTTCGTCCACGGCGTTGAGCCTGTAGGGGGCATCGAGCACGACCTCCGCGATCCCGTCCGCGATGGTGAGGCGGACCATGCCTTCGTGGCCGTCGTGCGGTGTCGGTACCGAATCAGCGGTCATGGGAGCTCCTAGACGTCGTAGTCGACGGAGACGGCGTCGCTCGTCGGATGGGCCTGGCAGGTGAGGACGTAACCGGCAGCCACTTCGTCGGGCTCGAGGGCGTAGTTCTCCGTCATGGCGACGCTTCCCTCGACGATCTTCGCCCGACAGGTTCCACAGACGCCTCCGGCGCAGGCGAACGGGACGTCGGGGCGGACCCTCAGTGCCGCATTCAGTATGGATTCACGCGCGTGGGTAGGGCTCTGCACGGAGCCCCTGAGTCCGTCGAGGGTGAACGAGATGCTGTAGTTCCCACCGCTGTCCGAGGGCACCACGGGCCGCCCGGTGTTCCCCTCGGGGCGGCTGGGCTCGCCCGTCGTGAACAGCTCGAAGCGCACCGTCCCTGCCGGGACACCCCGGGCGGCGAGGGAGTCGCGGCACAGCTGGACGAGCTCGAACGGCCCGCATAGAAACCACTCGTCGACCTGCTCGGCGGCGATCACGGTCCCGAGCAGTTTCTCCAGCTTCTCGGCGTCGATCCTGCCCGACAGCAGCGGCGAGATGCGCTGCTCCCGGGAGAGCACGTGGTGGAGCGCGAAACGGGAGGGGTACCGGTCCTTCAGGTCCGCCAGTTCCTCGAGGAACATGACGTCCATCGCCGCCCGGTTCGCGTAGATGAGGTCGAAACGGACGTTCGGGCCGCTGGCGAGCATGGAGCGAGCGATCGACATCACGGGCGTGATGCCGGAACCGGCTGCGACGGCGACGAGTGATACGGCGCGGTCCCCCGGCTCCGTACGTGGGGTGAACTGCCCGAGCGGGCTCATGACGTCGAGCGTGTCGCCTGCCTTGAGGGATTCGTTCGCCCAGGTCGAGAAGATCCCGCCGAGATCCCGCTTGACGGCGACCCGCAATTCGCCCGGGTGGGGATCGGCGCAGATCGAGTAACTGCGGCGCACCTCCCTCGGTTCGCCGTCGACGAGGAGCGTCGTACGCAGTGCGACGTACTGCCCCGGCAGGTACTCGTACCTGTCCTGCAGTTCCGGCGGGACGGCGAGCGTGACCTCGACGGCGTCCTCCGTGAGGCGGCGCACATCGCGCACCGTGAGGCTGTTGAAGGCGCTGCGCCGCTTGGTCGAGGGGGCGAGGACAACGGCCATCAGTGCACCTTGAAGTAGTCGAAGGGTTCCCTGCAGTCGTTGCAGACGTAGAGGGCCTTGCAGGACGTAGACCCGAAGCGGGTCAGCTCGCGCGTGTGCAGCGAGGAACACTGGGGGCACTTGACGCTGAGTCCGACATGCACCGGTCCTGCCGCAGCCGTACCCGCCGGCGGTGCGATGCCGTACTCCGCGAGCTTCGCCTTCCCGTCATCACTGAGCCAGTCCGTGGTCCATGCCGGCGAGAGCACCAGGCGCACCGCGACGTCGTCGTACCCCGCGCCCCGCAGCGCTGACGTCACATCATCACGGATGGCGTCCATGGCCGGGCACCCCGAGTAGGTCGGCGTGATCGTGATCTGGACCTGGCCCGACGCCGTGACGCGCGCGTCCCGCAGGACGCCGAGGTCCTCGATGGTGAGGACAGGGATCTCCGGGTCGCAGATGGTTGCCGCGATGCTCCAGACGGCGGCGTCGGTCGCCGTCGAGGGACGCACATGAACCTCCGTCACGATGACATCACCATGACGCTCCGGGATGTTCGCGGGCGAGCACCTGCAGCTCGGCGAGGATGTAGCCGAGGTGCTCACTGTGGCGTCCGAGCCGCCCACCACCGACTGCACCGGGCACTGCGGGTACCTCCAGTTCGGCCTCGACGAGCACCTTCTGCACTGCGGCGTCGAAGGGTGCGCGCAGCGTGCTGGGCCGGACACCGGCACCGCCGAGCGCGTCGATCAGTGGGAAATCGGCGAACAGCTCGTCCACGTAGGGCCAGGTCAGCCTGAGACCGTCGACCATGCGGCGGCGCGACTCGTCGGTCCCGAGGGCGAGGCGCAGGACCCACTGGACGCTGTGGTCGCGGTGGTAGTCGACCTCCTTGACCGCCTTGGCCGCGATCGCGGCAATCGTAGGATCATCGGATTCCACGAGCCGCGAATAGAGCTCCCACTGGTAGAGCGCGACGACGAACTGGCGCGCGATGGTCCTGGCGAAATCACCGTTCGGCTGTTCGACGAGATGCACCGAGCGGAACTCGGGCTCGCGGCGGAAGTACGCGAGGTCGTCCTCCGTCCGGCCCCAGGCCCGGCCTGCGTAGGTGAGGAAGGAGCGCGCGTGGCCGATCTGGTCGAGGGCGATGTTGGCCAGCGCCACGTCCTCCTCGAGTTCCGGCGCCCGCGAGATCCACCAGCCGAGTCGCTGCGCGAGAATCAGGGCGTCGTCGCCCAGGCAGAGCGCATACTCCGCGACTGCATCGCCCGGCTTCACGTCGAGGAGCGCGATGTCTTCCGGTCGCAGCGCGTTCCCGGGTGTGATGCGGGTCGCGCTGGCACTGGACTCGCTCACAGGTGCTTCACTCCCTCGCTCTTGGTGTAGTACGTGGCGTGGCGGTAGTCCTTGCCCTGGGGGGACTCGAAGAACCTGTCCTTCGCGTCGGGGTCGCTCGTGACGATGGCGGCGGCCGGAACCACCCAGAGGCTCACGCCCTCGTTCCGCCGCGTGTAGAGGTCACGCGCATTGCGGACCGCCATCGCCGCGTCCGGCGCGTGCAGGGACCCTGCATGGACGTGCGAGAGACCCCGCGACGACCGCACAAAGACTTCCCAGAGCGGCCATGGCGCCCGCGATTCCTGCGGGCCGGACGACGGTGCGTTCGCGCCGTCGTCGCCCGTCGTCGATCCGCCGGTCATCAGGCCGCCCGACCGTTCCTGAGTGCCTGCTTCTCCGCGTAGGCGGTCGCGGCTTCCCGGACCCATGCGCCCTCCTCATGGGCTTCACGCCGCCGTTCCATGCGCTGCGCGTTGCACGGTCCGCGCCCTGCAAGGACTTCCTTGAACTCGTTCCAGTCCAGGGGTCCGTGCTCCCAGCGGCCAGTCACCTCGTTGAAGCGGACGTCCTTGTCCGGCAGCTCGAGCCCGAGCGCCCTGACCTGTTCGACCAGCATGCCCACGAACCGCGAGCGCAGTTCGTCGTTCGAGAAGCGCTTGATGTTCCACTCCATCGACTTCTGCGAGTTCGGCGAATCCTCGTCCGGCGGACCGAACATCATGAGCGACGGCGCGTACCAGCGGCCGACGGCGTCCTGGGCCATGGCGCGCTGCTCGGGCGTGCCGTTGGCGAGTTCCAGCAGGATCTCGAAGCCCTGCCGCTGGTGGAACGATTCCTCCTTGCAGATGCGTACCATCGCGCGCCCGTACGGGCCGTAGGAAGCACGGCACAGCGGCACCTGATTGCAGATGGCCGCTCCGTCGACGAGCCAACCGATGGCCCCGATGTCGGCCCAGGTCAGTACGGGGTAGTTGAAGATGCTCGAGTACCGGGCCTTCCCCGCGATCAGGTCTTCGGTCATCCGGTCCCGCGGCGTCCCGAGGGTCTCTGCCGCGGAGTAGAGGTAGAGCCCGTGGCCCGCCTCGTCCTGCACCTTGGCCATCAGGACGGCCTTGCGCTTGAGCGACGGCGCCCGCGTGATCCAGTTCGCCTCGGGCTGCATGCCGATGATCTCGGAGTGCGCGTGCTGGGAGATCTGGCGGGTCAGGGCCTTGCGGTAGTCGGCAGGCATCCAGTCGCGGGGCTCGATGCGGGAGTCCTGGGCGATGAGCTCGTTGAACAGTCTCTCGCCGGCGTCGTCCGCCCGACCGTCTGTCTCAATAGCTGGTGCCGTCATCATGCCTGCCTCGCTCGTCTGGACTTCCGGTGACTTACCGACCGTTCGTTCAGTATAGGGATGGGGCCGGGAGGCCGTCAACGAGGCTTTGCACTCCCCTAGGGGGAGCGCGCTGCGAGTGATAGCTCGAGCCACTCCCGAGCGCTCGACTCCGACAGGAAGAACCGTGTGGGGTGCAAGGCCCTGCACGCACCAGCCGCCAGGACCTCGTCCATCGGACCGCGACCGAGCAACGCCGCCGCCACCACGAGCGGCTCGGCATTGAAGACAGCACGAGCATCGGGCGGAAGATCGACGATGGACGTCATGATCACGAGGATCGCGTAGGGCTCCCCCTTGGACAGAACCCGGCTCGCCGCCAGGACCGATCTTGCGTCTCCGGGAGAGATGCTGACCCGCTCGGCCCATTCGAGGCGCTGCAGGTTGCGGGCGAGCAGCGTCAGGGTCGCCCTTCCATCCGCAGCTCCCAGGCGTTGCATAGATCTCCCTCGACCGGTGCAACGCTGCACGGGAACACACGTCGTGCGGACGGCGCTACACCTGCGCAGAAAGTAGCACGGACACGAGGAGGACGTAAGGGGCCGGGGAGCAGCGTCCACTCCGACAGGCGAGGCGTCGCCCGGCACATGCAGCAAGGTGGCACCGGCGGCCTCCTTCCCGACCGAACGGTCGTGCAAAAATGAGCCTATGACCGTCGCCGGAAGCCCTTCCACCCCCGCCGCCCGCCGCGGGCGGCCCGGATACGACCAGCAGTCCGTCCTCGCCGTCGCCGTCGCCGCCTTCAACCGGCACGGCTACGAGGCGACCTCGATGGGGATGCTGGCCGAGGAGTTGGGCATCAGCAAGTCCGCGATCTACCACCATGTCCCCTCCAAGGGCGATCTCCTGCGGCTCGCCCTCGACCATGCGCTCGGAGGCCTGGAATCAGTGCTGACACGGCCCGGGGCGATGGTGGGAGCGGCGGACGCACGGCTCGAGTTCGTGCTGCGAGGGACACTCGCCGTTCTGACGGAGCGCCTTCCCTTCGTGACCCTCCTGCTCCGGCTGCGCGGCAACACCGACGTGGAGCGCGAGGCCCTGGAACGACGTCGGACCTTCGACCGCGAGGTCGCCGCGCTCGTGGACGCCGCGCGTCACGAAGGATCGATCCGCCGGGACATCGATCCCAGGACCACCACGCGCCTCATCTTCGGGACCATCAATTCGATCGTCGAATGGTACCGGCCGGGCGGCCCCCTGACCGCGGACAAGCTGGCGGACGACGTCATCCTGATGGTCTTCGACGGCCTGCACCGGCGCTAGCCGCCCCGCGCCACCTGCGGCGCGCTACTTCCGCACGAGGGTGAGCACGTCGTAGGTCGCCACGATGTCGTCGTCCTGGTTGTGCAGGACGGCGTCCCAGGCCACCTCGCCGTACTCGTCCGTCTCACGCGGCGTGATGCGCTTGGCGGTCAGGGTCACCCGGATCGAGTCTCCCGCCGCGACCGGCGTGAGGAAGCGCAGGTTCTCCAGGCCGTAGTTGGCGAGGACGGGCCCGGGAGCCGGGTCGACGAACAGCCCCGCAGCCCAGGACAGCAGCAGGTATCCGTGCGCCACGATCCCGGGGAAGAACGGGTTGGCTGCCGCTGCCTCCTCGTTCGTGTGCGCATAGAAGCTGTCGCCCGTGGTCCCGGCGAAGGCGCTGATGTCCTCCAGCGTCACCTGGCGGAGCTCGGACCGCACCGCGTCACCGATGCGCAGGGTCGAGAGGTCCTTGCGGAACGGGTGCACGTCGTCGAACCGGCGGTCCGCTCCCGCGTGCCACTCGCCGGTGATGCTCGTGAGCATGTTCGGCGACCCCTGGACGGCGGTGCGCTGCATGTGGTGCAGCACCGAACGCATGCCGCCGAGTTCCTCGCCACCGCCAGCACGGCCGGGACCGCCGTGCACGAGGTGCGGAACGGGCGAGCCGTGGCCCGTGGAGGACCGCGCGTCCTCGCGATTGAGGATGAGCACGCGGCCGTGGTGTGCCGCGATACCGAGCACGAGCTCCTGCGCGACGGCGGGGTCGTTGGTGCAGACCGTCGCGACCAGCGAGCCCGAGCCGAGGGCTGCGAGGCGGACGGCGTGGGCGAGGTCGGCATAGCCGATCACGGAGGCGACGGGACCGAAGGCCTCGACGGTGTGGAGCGCGCCGGCTTCGACGTCGTTCCAGGTGAGCAGCACCGGCTCCATGAAGGCCCCTCCGGGCGCTTTGCCCGAGGTATTGTCCGCCAGCACGACGTCGGGCGCCTCCAGCGACCCGAAGGCGAGGGAAGCGCCACCGGCGATCAGCTCCCGCACGGCGTCCTGGACGCCTTCAAGCTGATCGAGCGACGCGAGCGCCCCCATGGTGACGCCCTCCGCGCGGGGATCACCCAGCGTGACGCGCTGCCGGATCCGCTCGCCCGCAGCTCGCACGACGTCGTCGACGAGGGCGTCAGGCACGATGGACCGCCGGATACTGGTGCACTTCTGGCCTGCCTTCACCGTCATCTCGGTCACCAGTGACTTGATGAAGGCGTCGAACTCGGGAGTCCCGGGCACGGCATCCGGGCCGAGGATGGCGGCGTTCAGCGAGTCCGTCTCACACGTGAACCGCACCCCGCCCTGCGCGACGGAGGGATGGGACTTCAGGTGGTTGGCGGTCGACGCCGATCCCGTGAAGGACACGAGGTCCCGATAGTCCAGATGGTCCAGTATGTCCCGGGCCGGGCCGGAGATGAGCTGCAGCGCCCCCTCGGGAAGGATCGCCGAACCGATGATGAGCTTCACCACGGCCGCGGTCAGGAACCCGGTGGGCGTCGCCGGCTTCACGATCGTGGGCACGCCCGCGAGGAACGAGGGAGCGAGCTTCTCCAGCATGCCCCATACGGGGAAGTTGAAGGCGTTGATCTGCACGGCCACGCCGGGGATGCGCGTATGGATATGGGTGCCGAGGAAGGACCCGTCCTTCGACAGCACCTCGGGGGGACCGTCGACGATGACGTGGGAGTTCGGCAGCTCGCGGCGGCCCTTCGAGCCGAAGGTGAAGAGGACGCCGATACCGCCGTCGATGTCCACCATCGAGTCGATCTTCGTGGCACCTGTCTTCGCGGACAGCTCGTAGAGGGGCTCGCGGTGCGCGGTCAGGTACTGCGCGAGCTCCTTCAGCTTGAGCGCCCGCTCGTGGAACGTGAACCGGCCGAGGGCCGCCTGGCCCCTGCTCCTCGCGAAACGGACGGCCGCTGCGGTGTCGATGCCCGCCGTGCTGACGATGGCGAGTTGCTCACCGGTGCTCGCATCGCGCACCACGGTTCCGTCGTCGGCGGCGGCGGCCCGCTCCGGGGTCCACCAGGCGTCCTCGATGAAACTGGGGACGACGTCGATCTGCACTCGTTCCGGGGCGGTTGTCATGGCCCGCTCACCTTTCACTGGTTTCCGCTGGTCTTCATGCGTGCTGCTGGTATGGCCGGCTGTGAAGTGTCCGGCTGGTGGTCGGTCCGATGGTCGCCCGGGCCGACGGTAGCGGGCGACGGCGGGGCGTCGTTCCAGTCGAAGAAGCCGCGGCCGCTCTTGCGCCCGAGCTGGCCCTGCTCCACCTTCCTCCGCAGGATCGCGGGCGGCGTGAACCGCGGACCGAGGGTGGACTCGAGGTATTCGGCGATGCCCAGGCGGACGTCGAGACCCACGAGGTCCGTTGTGCGCAGCGGTCCCACGGGATGCTTGTACCCGAGGACCATGGCGGCATCGATGTCCTCCGCGCTCGCTACTCCCTCCTCGAGCATGCGCATGGCCTCGAGCGCGATGGCGACGCCGAGGCGCGAGCTGGCAAAGCCTGGCGTGTCCCGCACGACGACGGGGGTCTTGCCGAGATCGGCGACCCACGAGCGGGCGGCCGACGCGAGCTCCGGCGACGTCCTCGCACCCAGGACCACCTCGATCAGGGTCGACGCCGGGACGGGGTTGAAGAAATGGAGCCCACAGAACCGCTCGGGACGCCGCAGAGTCTCCGCGAGCGTGTCGACGGACAGGGACGACGTGTTCGTGGCGAGCCAGGCGCCGGCGTCGAGCTCTTCCTCCACAGCCGTGAGCGCCTGCCGCTTCAGCGACAGGTCCTCCGGCACCGCCTCGATGACGAGCCCGCAGGAACCGACATCGGCATACTGAGTGGACACCGAGACGCGAGACCTGAGGTCCACGAGGGGCACCGACGTCGAACCCCGTTCGATGCTGCGGGCCAGCGCCTGCGTGATGCGGCCGAGACCCGCCTGTGCTGCCGTGTCATCCCGCTCCAGGACCACGACGTCGGATCCCGCGAGGCAGAAGGCGTGGGCGATGCCCGCGCCCATGCGTCCGCCGCCGAGGACACCGACGCGTGCAGGGATCGTGCTCATGAGCCCTTCTTCCGGTCCAGGAACCGCTGCATGCGGTCGAACTTCGCCTCGGACTCGAACAGGACGGCCTGTGCCAGCTGGTCGATGACCGGATGGGCCTCCCTCGGGGCGTGGAACACGCTCTTGGTGATCCTCACTGCCAGCGGGTCCTGCCGGCCGATCCGGTCCGCGAGGTCGTACGCCGCCTGCAGAAGGTTCTCGGGCGCGTGGATCGCGGAGATGAGCCGGGCCGCCAGGGCTTCCTCGGCCGTGAGGATGCGCCCGGCGAGCAGGATCTCCATCGCGAGGGGCTCCCCCACGAGTTCCTTGAGCCGCCAGGTGGCCCCGGCCGCCGGGAGGATGCCGAGGCCCGTCTCCGGATTGCCGATCGTCAGGCGGGGCGTACCCAATCTGAAGTCGGCAGCGAACGCCAGCTCCGCCCCGCCGCCCAGCGCGTACCCGTCGAGGGCCGCGATGACCGGCATCGGCAACCGGGCGATACGCGTGAAGAGCGTCGAATTGATGCCCGCGAGGGCGTCGTCGCGGCGTCTCTCCCGCAGCTCGGCGATGTCAGCACCGGAGGCGAACACACCGTCGGATCCTGCGAGGATGAGCGTGCGCGGCGTGCGTTCGAGGTCGTCGCAGACGCCGTGCAACTCGTCGACCATCTGGCGGTCGATGGCGTTGCGGACCTCGGGCCGGTGGAGTTCGACGACGACGCGATCGGGGCCGTCGGTGATCCTGAGGGCGGTGGCCATCACACCGCCTCGACGAGCATCGCCGTGCCCTGCCCGACGCCGACGCACATCGTCGCGAGTCCGAGCCGTCGGGCCGGGCCGCCGAGTTCCCGCTCGAGCCTGCCGAGCAGGGTGACGGCGATCCGAGCACCCGATGATCCCAGCGGATGGCCGAGGGCGATCGCACCGCCGTCGCGGTTCACGATCTCTTCGTCGAGCCCGAGCCGGCGGATGCACGCGAGCGACTGCGTCGCGAACGCCTCGTTGAGTTCGACGGCGCCGAGGTCGCCGACGGACAGCCCCGTCCGCTCGAGCACCTTCTGCGTGGCGGGTACCGGGCCGATGCCCATGACTTCCGGCGGGACTCCTGCGGACGCGCCGTCGAGGATGCGGGCCCTGGGCGTCAGTCCGTAGCGCTCGATGGCTGCCTCCGATGCGACGACGACCGCGGAGGCGCCGTCGTTCAGCGAACTCGAGTTGCCCGCCGTGACGATGCCGTCGGGCCGGACGACCGGACGGAGCCCCGCGAGCACCTCGAGGGTCGTGTCCGCGCGGGGGCCTTCGTCGGCGTCGACCGCGAAGGACGTCTTGCCGCGGTTCACCTGGACGGGGACCATCTCGTCGTCGAACCGTCCCGACTGCGTCGCTGCGAGCGCGCGCTGGTGGGAGCGGAGGGCGAAGGCGTCCGCGTCCTCGCGCGTGATGCGGTCGAGGGCCGCCAGCTCCTCCGCGGTCTCCGGCATGGAGTACGTGACCTTGTCCCGTGCCGCGAGTCTCGGGTTAATGAAGCGCCAGCCGATGGAGGTGTCGACGACGGCGCCGGGTTTGGCGAAAGCCCTGTCGGGCTTCTCCATCACCCAGGGTGCGCGGCTCATCGACTCGACACCCCCCGCGATGACGACGTCCGCGGCACCCGCCTTGACCATCTGTGAGGCCATGATGATGGCCGACAGCCCCGAGGCGCAGAGCCGATTGACCGTGATGCCGGGCACGCTGTCGGGAAAGCCTGCGAGCAGGGAGGCCAGCCGCGCGACATTGCGGTTCTCCTCCCCGGCGCCGTTCGCGTTGCCGAGGATGACCTCGTCGATCGCGGCCGGGTCGACGCCGGCGCGCTGCACGACGGCGGACAGCACGAGGGCTGCGAGGTCGTCCGGCCGGACACCCGAGAGCGCTCCGCCGTAGCGGCCCACAGGAGTGCGGACGCCACCCACCAGGAATGCCTCGGCCATGGTCGTCTCCCTCGTCATCGTGGTCCGGCGGGCTAATTACCGAACGTTCGTTCTGTAATAGCCTGCTCCAGAATTACACGCCCTTCCGGTACGGTCAACCGGCCCACCCCTGCCGGTGGGTGCCTTCGAGCGGCGCCGATCCATCCGGGGCCGGGAGCGGCGGTGGCAAGATGGGAGCCATGACCGCTGACGCCACCACCCTCGTTGTCCCCGTCCCGCCGCCCGCCCGGAAGGTGCCCTTCGAACGCACCCACCACGGCGATACCTTCGTCGACAACTACGAGTGGATGCGCGACAAGGAGAGCGCCGAGCTGATCGACCACCTCAAGCGCGAGAACGAGTACACGGACTCCGTCACCCGCCACCAGGAGCCGCTGCGCGAAGCCATCTTCACCGAGATCAAGGAACGGACGCAGGAGACGGACCTCTCCGTCCCGGCCCGCAAGAAGGGCTGGTGGTACTACTCCCGGACCGAGGAAGGGAAGCAGTACGGCATCCAGTGCCGCGTGCCTGCGGCGGACACCGGCGACCTCGGCCGGGACTGGACGCCCCCCGAGGTGGTCCCGGGCCGGCCCGTCGAGGGCGAGCAGGTCATGCTCGACGGCAATGAACTCGCCGAGGGCAAGCCCTTCTTCTCCCTGGGCGGCCTGTCCGTCACCGAGGACGGACGGCTGCTCGCCTACTGCGAGGACAACGCCGGCGACGAGCGCTTCACGCTGCGCATCAAGGACCTCGAAACGGGCGAACTGCTCCCCGACGAGGTCCCGAACATCTTCTACGGGCTCTCCTTCTCACCCGACGGCGAGCGCGTCTACTACACCGTCGTCGACGACTCCTGGCGTCCGTACCAGGTACGGGTCCACACGCTGGGAACGCCGGTCGCGGACGACGTCGTCGTCTACCAGGAGGACGACGTCGCCATGTGGACCGGCTTCGAGGTCTCGGCGGACCGGACCCAGCTCCTCATCAGCATCGGTTGCTCGGAGTACAGCGAATACCGCGTCCTTGACCTCGCGAAGCCCGACGGCGGACTGACCACCCTGATCCCGCGCTCCGAGCGCATCCTGTACGACGCCGAGCCGGTCAGCATCGACGGCACCCCGCACTACCTGCTGACGCACGACCGCGACGCCAGGAACTCCATGGTCAGCCTCGTCGCCGCAAGCGAATTCGGGAAGCCGCTCGCCGAGCAGCAATGGACGACGGTCGTCGGGCATGACGACGCCGTCCGCGTGAACGGCGTAGCCGTCACCCACACCCACATGGTGCTCTCCAGCCGCAAGAACACGATCGAGCGTGTTCAGGTCCTCCCACTGGCGGGGCTCGGGACGTCGGACCAGGAGCCTCCGACGGAACCGGACTTCGACGAGGAGCTGTTCACCTGCACCCTGGCGAATGCCGAGTTCGACTCCCCGATCATCCGCCTCTCCTACACCTCCTACCTCACTCCCCCGCGCGTCTACGACTACCTGCTCGATGACGGCGCTCTGCAGCTGCGCAAGGAGACGGAGGTGCGGAGCGGTTACGATCCGAGCCAGTACATCGCGGAGCGGCAGTGGGCCCCGGCCGCCGACGGCACGCTGATCCCGCTCTCGGTGGTCCGCCGGGCGGAGCTCGCCCAGGACGGCACCAACCCCGCGGTCGTCTATGCCTACGGCAGCTACGAGGCCAGCATGGATCCCTCGTTCTCGGTCGCGCGCCTGTCGCTGCTGGATCGCGGCATCATCTACGTCACGGCGCACATCCGCGGTGGCGGCGAGATGGGTCGCAGCTGGTACGACGACGGCAAGAAGCTCGCGAAGAAGAACACCTTCACCGATTTCGTCGACGCCACCAGCTACCTCGGCACGTCGGGCTGGATCGACGCCGGGCGGATCGCGGCGATCGGCGGGTCGGCCGGTGGGCTGCTCATGGGCGCCGTCGCGAACCTGGCCCCCGAGAAGTACCGGGCCATCGTGGCGCAGGTGCCCTTCGTCGACGCCCTGACGACCATCCTCGACCCGGAGCTGCCGCTGTCGGCACTCGAGTGGGAGGAATGGGGAAACCCGATCACCGATCCGGAGGTGTACCGCTACATGAAGGAGTACACCCCCTACGAGAACGTGCGCCCTGTGGCCTACCCTCGCATCGCCGCGGTCACCAGCTACAACGACACACGGGTGCTGTACGTGGAGCCCGCGAAGTGGGTGGCACAGCTGCGTGAGACCACGACGGGCAGCGAGCCGATCGTGCTGAAGACCGAGATGGACGGAGGCCACGGCGGTGCGAGCGGGCGCTACTCTCGCTGGCGCGACGTCGCCTGGGACTACGCCTTCGTGGCGGACGCGCTGGGTGCCACCGAGGTGCTCTCGCGCTCCACCAGTTCGGTCGAGTAGATGACGGGCTCCGGGTGCGAGCCCGGAGCCTCGATCTCCTCGAGGAGCATCGAACCCGCCTTCACGGCCATCTCGACCATGGGCTGGGTGATCGTGGTGAGCGGCGTCGGAGCTGTCTCCGCCACGGCGTGGTTGTCGTAACCCACCAGGGCGATGTCCCCCGGAACGGTCTTGCCGACCGCATGGATGGCATCGAGGACGCCGAGTGCCATGAGGTCCGAGGCCGCGAAGATGCCGTCGATGTCCGGATGGTCGGCAAGCAGCCGGCGTGCCGCCGCCGCCCCGCCATCCGTGGTGAAGTCCGCGTGGACCACCGGCCCTTCGGGAATGCCCGCCTCGGCGAGTCCTGCCCGCCAGCCTCGCAGGCGGTCGACGGCCGCCGTCATGTCCGCCGGACCGGCGACGGTCGCCAGCCTCCGCCGGCCGATGCCGGCGAGATGCTGCGCGGCCAGGCGGCCACCGCCCTCGTTGTCGGTATCCACATACGTGACATCGAAGGTCATGTCCCACGGCCGGCCGATGAAGATGGTGGGGAGGCCGGTCTCGGCGAGCGATCTCGCCCACGAATCAGCCTTGTGGTGCGAGACCACGATGGCGCCGTCGACGTGCCCGCCCCGCAGGTAGCGCAGGGTGCGGGACGAGTCGTCATCGGTCCTCGACATCAGCAGCACCAGCTGCACGTCGGTCTCGCGGAGGGCCTCCGTGATGCCGGTGACGACGACGGCGAAGAAGGGATCCATCATGACTCGGACATCCGGTTCGGGGATGACCAGGGCGATCGACGAGGTGCGGCGCGTCACCAGGCTGCGCGCGGCCCGGTTCGGGATGTACCCGAGGGCGAGCACTGCGCGGTCCACGGCGGCCTGCGCCTCCGGGCTGACACGGTCCCCGCCGTTGATCGCGCGCGACGCGGTGGAGCGCGACACCCCGGCAGCCACGGCAAGGTCCTCGAGCGTGGGGCTCGGGCGGGCTGCCACTTGCCGCAGCGACCGGGGCGGAGAGGTTTTCATCACCTCGACAATACGACACCCGACTGGTTCGCGTCCGATGATGAAGCGCGTGCCGGCACCACGTTCGAGGCGGCGAGGCGGGAGTACCAGAGGGCACTCGCCTTCGGGACGCGCTGCTGCGTCTCGTAGTCCACCCGCACCAGCCCGAAGCGCTGGTGGTAGCCCCAGGCCCACTCGAAGTTGTCCATCAGGGACCACGCGAGGTAGCCGCGGAGGTCGACGCCGTCGTCGATGGCGTCCTTCATGGCCCGCACATGGACGTCGAAGAACCCGAGGCGGTCCTGGTCGTCCACGAAACCCGACTCGTCCGGGGAATCGTTGTAGGCGGCGCCGTTCTCCGTGATGTAGATCGGGATGCCCGAGGGTCCGGTGTACTCGTCCTGCAGCCTGTTGAGGAGGCGTCGGAGCCCTTCGGGCTGGACCTCCCAGTCCATGGCAGTGACCGGCAGGCCCCGTGGCACGGAACGCACGCCGTGAGCGGCGACGTACGGCGAGGAGACGGGGCGCTCGAGGGGCGCGTGCCCCTCCTGCGGCACGGCCTCGTCCGACGGCGTCTTCGTGACGGCCTCTCCGTGGTAGTAGTTCACGCCCAGAACGTCGATCGGGGTGCCGATGATGTCCAGGTCACCCTCGCGGATGTGGTCCGTCAGCCCCAGGTGCTCGACGTCGCGGAGGACATCCTCCGGGTACTCGCCACGCAGCACGGGGTCCAGGAAGATGCGGTTGAACTGTCCGTCGATTCGTCGGGCGGCGTCGCGATCGGCCTCGCTGGTCGGGTCGAGGGGGTCCGGGACCGTGAGGTTCAGCGTGATGCCGAGTGTCGCCTCCGCATCGCGACGGCGCAGCTCCTGCGTCGCGAGACCATGGCCGAGCAGGAGGTGGTGCGCTGCAGCGAGGGCCGCGGTCGGCTCCTGCCTGCCTGGCGCGTGCACTCCCGCGGCGTAACCGAGGAAAGCGGCGCACCAGGGCTCGTTCAGGGTGGTCCAGACCCGCACGCGGTCGCCGAGTGCCTCGTGCATGACGGCCGCGTACTCCGCGAACCGGTACGCCGTGTCGCGGTTGGTCCAACCCCCCTTGTCCTCGAGGGCCTGCGGGAGATCCCAGTGGTACAGCGTGAGCCACGGCTTGATGCCGGCCTCGAGGAGCTGGTCGACGAGCGTCGAATAGAAGCGGATGCCCTCGATGTTGGGCGTGACCCCGTCTCCCATGCACCGCGACCAGGACGTGGAGAAGCGGTAGGCCTGCAGGTTGAGGCTCTTCATCATGGCGACGTCCTCGGCGGAACGGTGGTAGTGATCGCACGCGACGTCTCCGTTGTGCGCGTCCGCCACCGCTCCGGGGACGCGGGAGAACGTATCCCAGATGGAAGGCGCCCTGCCGCCCTCCTGGGCAGCGCCCTCGATCTGGTAGGCGGCTGTCGCCGCGCCCCAGAGGAAGCCCTCGGGGAAGGTGATGTCGGTGCTGCTCATCCTTTGACTGCTCCTTGCATGATTCCTGATACGAGTTGACGTCCCGCTACCGCGAAGAGGAGCAGCAGGGGGATGGTGGAGAGCACGGCTCCGGCGAGCACGATCGAGTAATCGACGAAGTGCGCGGCCTGCAGCAGTTGCAGTGCCACCGGGAGGGTGGGGTTCGACGGATCCAGCACGATGAACGGCCAGAAGAAGTTCGTCCAGGTGGCGACGAACGTGAACAGGGCGAGCATGGCGGCCGCGGGCCGGGCCGCAGGGAGACCCACGTACCAGAATGCCTGGATCATGGATGCCCCGTCGATGCGGACTGCTTCGATGAGCTCGTCAGGCAGCGCGTCCCGCAGGTACTGCGTCATCCAGAAGACTCCGAAGGCCGTGACCACACCGGGAACGATGACGGCCCACAGCGAACCGGTCCAGCCGAGCTTCGACATCACGATGAACAGCGGAACCACGCCGAGCTGGGTGGGCACGGCCATCGTCGCGATGACGAAGACCAGCAGGGCCTTGCTGCCCCGGAAACGGAGCTTGGCGAAGGCGAATCCTGCGAGGGTCGAGAACAGCACCACGGAAGCCGCCGTGACGGTGGAGACGATGATGCTGTTGCTGAGCGCTTTCCAGAACGGGATGCTGTCGAGCACCGTGGCCGCGTTGGCGAAGAAGTTCCCGCCGGGAACGAGCGGTACGCCCTGGCTGATGACAGAGCTGTCGTGGCTCCCCACCAGGAACGACCACCACAGCGGGAAGACCGAGCCGAGGATGACCGCTCCGAGGAATCCGTAGGTCAGGAAGCCGGGGCGGCGCATGGTGCCGCCGGGGGCGCCGCGGCGTCGGGCGCCGAGCCCGCGCTGGGCCGCACCCTTCCCTGCGGTCTGTTCGATCATCGGTATCGAGCTCATCGTCGGCCTCCCTGGTTCGCGATACGGCGGGTGATGAGGAAGTTCGCCATCGCGATGATGACGATGATCAGGAACAGGAGCCAGGCGACCGCCGAGGCCCTGCCGAAGTTGCGCTGGCCCCAGCCGAGCTCCCAGATGTACATGGTGAGCGTCTGCCATTGCCGGTCCGCTCCGCCGAGGCCTGCCTGGTCGAAGACCCTGGCGCCGTCGAAGATCTGGAGTCCACCGATGGTCGCCGTGATGACCACGAAGATGATGGTCGGCCGCAGCATCGGCACGGTGACCGAGAAGAACTGACGGAAGCGGCCGGCACCGTCGATGGTCGCCGCCTCGTAGACGTCCCTGGGAATCGCCTGCATTGCGGCGAGGAAGATCAGGGCGTTGTATCCGGTCCAGCGGAAGTTGACCATCGTCGCGATGGCGGCGTGACTCGCGAGGGAGTCCGAATGCCAGCGGACCGGGTCCAACCCTATCCCCGTCAACAGCTCGTTGAACAGGCCTGCCTGATCAGCGAAGAGGTTGTTGAAGATCAACCCAACGGCCACGGGGGCCACCACGAAGGGGACGAGGACGCCCATCCGCCAGAACGTCTTGGCCCTCAGGTTGGCCTCCAGCACTGCCGCGATGGCGATGGCGAGGACGACCTGCGGGACGGACGAGAGGAGGAAGATGCTGAACGTATTGCCTACCGCGTTCCAGAAGAACGGCTGCGCGAGCACGAACTCGTAGTTCTCCAGCCCCGTGAACTTGCCCTGGCCTCCGATGAGGTTCCAGGTGTGGAGCGAGACCCATGCGGTGTACAGCAGGGGAAACAGGCCCGTGATCGCGAAGAGGAGGAAGAACGGCGAGATGTAGAGATACGGGGACAGCTTGACGTCCCACTTCGACACCTTCTGGGAGAAGGCCAGCCGTTTCACGCTTTTGTCGCGTGAACCTCGCTGGTCGGTGTTGGGAGGTGGGGATTGGACCCGGTCCGTGACAGCCATGCGTTACAGAGCGCCTACAGCGGTGACGAACTTCTCCCAGGAGGAGGCGGGATCGTCGGTCTTGTCGACATCGACACGCGTCAGCGCCTGCTGCATCGCATCATTGATCGCGAAGTACTTCGGACCCTTGAACGGCGTGACTTCGACGGCTTTCGCGCGGTTGGCCAGGATCTCGCCCGTGGGTGCGTCGTTGAAGAAGGCGTTCGTCTGACCCGTGGGTTCTTCGCTCTCGAGCGCCTCGACCTGGCTCGGGAACGTGCCCTTGGACTCGAAGGCCTTAATCGGCGCTTCCACACCTAACGGAAATCAGCGGGAACAGCTATCGCCGCAGGTCAGGGGGTTGCACCATGCAGCTCCGTAACGCACTTGTTATGCAAGGGTCGTGGTGGTGGACGCGAACCGCAGCGCTAGAGTGGCGACCAGCACGCAGACCGAAGAGCTCAGGAGCAGCACGCTATGACGCAGGAACCCCTGGCCCCCTGGACCATTGCCCTCGGTGAGCTCGATGAGAAGATGGGCGTGGTCATCGTGGAACAGTCGGTCGACCGGGTCGTCGCGACCATGCCCGTGGAGGGCAACCGCCAGTCGTTCGGGCTCCTCCACGGCGGGGCCTCCCTCGCTGTCGGCGAAGCAGTCGGCTCCTGGGCCGCCGTGATTCACGCGTCGACGCTGGGGAAGACGGCGGTGGGGGTGGACGTGTCAGCAACCCACCACCTGGGTGCCCGGGAGGGCACGGTGACGATCACGGCGACCCCGATCCACCTGGGACGCACCCTGACAACCCACGAAGTGCTGCTAACCAATGACGCAGGCCGACGCCTGTGCACCCTTCGCATCACAAATCTCCTCCTCGACAAGCCGGTCCCCGCACGTACCGTTGAGGAATGACGCAGCACGCTTTCAGAGCAGCCCGTCTCGCCGCCGTCGTCATCGCCACCAGCATGATGCTCGGTGGTGCCTCCGGTCTCGGAGCTGATCGACGCGCGGCACCGCCTCGGTACGTGGCCCTCGGGGATTCGTACGCTTCGGGGTTCGGCGCCGGCTCCTACACCGGCGACTGCGGCCGGTCCCCGCTGGGCCTGCCCGGCATCCTCGACGCTGAGGGACAGCTCGACCTCGTGGCGGATGCCACCTGCGCGGGTGCGAGGGCGACGTCGGACCCGGGCGGTGCCGTCGACCTGCCGGAGCAGGTGGACCAGGTGATCGCCTCCGGGGGGCTGGATACGGACACCGGCGTGGTGAGCGTCTCGGTGGGCGGCAACGATGCCGGCTTCGGCGAGGTCGCCGTCGTGTGCGCAACCCGTCCGGCGCCCGCCTGCTCACAGACCATCGCGTCCAGGAGCGCGACGGCGCTGCCAGCCCTCGGCGCCCACCTCGACGCCCTGTACGGCACCATCCGGACGGCTGCACCGGACGCTGTTGTCGTCGTCACCGGCTACCCCCACCTGTTCTCACCCCGCTTCGGGAACGATCTCATCCCCCTGGCGTCGCAGCAGGCCTTCAACGCGGGCACGGACTCGCTCAACGCGCTCATCAGGTCCCGGACCGAAGCCCATGGCTTCATCTTCGTGGACGTGGTGGCACCCTTCGAGGACCACGGACTCGGCTCCCCCGACCCCTGGATCACTCTCCGCATGGAAGCGAGCGACAACCTGCATCCCACTGCCGAGGGCTACCGGTACGGGTACTACCCCGCGGTCCGGAACGCCCTGGACCTTCCGCAGCTTCGACGCTAGGTGAGCGGCGTGGCCGAAACTGTCCTGGAAGCGTCCCCGGCAGACCGGCCTCGGACCCCCACGAACGCGAGGTAGATGCCGAGCGATGCCTCCCACAGGATCTCCGGGAGCGTCGCCAGCCCGGACCACACCGACACCTGCTCGTACGCGCCGAAGAGCACCGCGACCCCGGACACGGACATCAGGGGCCCGCCGATGAGGCCCAGCAGCGCCAGGCGCCGAGGCACGAGGCCGGACCTGTACATGAGGAACCCGAGCAGCAGGCCGTTCCCGATCCCGACGACGAATCCGGGACCCAGGAGGAACGTCCAGTCGTGGAGGGCGACGAGGGCGCGGGCCACCGGGAGGTAGGACGCCCCGTCGCCGTCGGATGCGGCAACCTGGCGAAGGGTCACGACGGCCAGCACGCTGAGCATCCCGACGACGATCAGGGCGCACTCCATGATCCGCGCGGCGACGTAGCCGAGGGCAGCAGCCTCGTGGTGCCGCCGAAGCAAGGGGAAAAGGACGATCGCGGTGCCGATGTTCGTGATGACCAGCACGATCTCACACACCGCGCCGAAAAGGACCCGGACATCCGCACCGGGCCCGGTTACGTATTCGGGGTCGGTCAGCACCGGCCCGTAGAGCAGGGCGCCCGCAATAGCGGACACGAACGTGATGATGAAGAAGATCCCGGCCAGCCGGGCAGCCCTGTCGTCGGATTTCATGATGCTCCTGTCAACTCGATGTGTACGGCGTACACCAGTGCCTCGACGGTAGGTGTATCCCGTACACTTTGTCAACGGGACAGTCGGCATCAGGAGGAGCATCCGTGGCTCAGCGGGAGGAGATTACGCGCCGCCGCCTCAACAGGCAGGCAGTGCTGCACGCCGGCATAGAGCTCGCCGACGATGTCGGAATCGACGGTTTCACGATGCGCACGCTCGCGCAGACGCTCGGCGTGGTTCCGATGGCGCTGTACAAGCACGTCGCGAACAAGGAGGACCTGCTCGACGGCATGGTGGACATCGTCTGGGGCGAGGTGACCGAGCCGGGTGCCTTGCGCGGGTGGAAGCGTGCAATGCGCGAGCGCGCGGTCTCACTCCGCGCTGCACTCACCCGGCACCGCTGGGCGGTGGGACTCATGGAAGCCCACAGCCGGCCGGGACCGCAGAACCTACGGCAGCACAACGCCATGATGGGATGCCTGCGCGAGAGCGGATTCTCCTTCAGGACGACCGTCCACGTCACCTCCGCCCTGGACGCCTACGTCTACGGTTTCGCCCTGCAGCAGAAGACACTGTCGTTCGAGACGCCGGAGGAGTCCGGCCAGGTCGCGGCCGCAACGCAGCAGGGGCTGGCCGCGGAAGCCGGGGAGCTGTACCCCTACCTGATGGAGGTCGTCGTCGAACTGGGGCGGTCGGGCTATGACTACGACGAGGAATTCGCCGTGGGACTGGACCTACTGCTCGACGGCATCGACGCGCTGAGGGAGTCGTGGCGCACGGACAGGTCATGACCCCTGCCTCCCCGCGCGGGCAGCCTCCCTCCACTCACCCCCGTCGGTCCCGCAATCACTCACCCCGACCGGACAGGCGGGCACGCGGGCTGGCCCTCGGCCGGATCGGACACGAGCGGGCGCGGCTAGACTCGACGGGTGACTTCAGAGCTCCCGGCAAAGGTATCCGACATCTTCGACCCGACCCGCTGGCGGGTCGTGACGGGGTTCGAGGACTTCACGGACATGACGTACCACCGCCAGGTCGAGCGCGACGCCGACGGCACCGTGGTGCGCGACCTCCCCACCGTCCGGATCGCCTTCGATCGCCCCGAGGTGCGCAACGCCTTCCGCCCCGGCACGGTCGACGAGCTGTACCGCGCCCTGGACCACGCCCGGATGACGCCGGATGTGGCGACCGTGCTCCTGACAGGAAACGGCCCGAGCCCGCGCGACGGCGGCCACTCCTTCTGCTCCGGCGGCGACCAGCGTATCCGTGGCCGCGACGGCTACCGGTACGCCGAGGGCGAGACGAAGGAGACCATCGATCCGGCGCGCGCGGGGCGTCTCCACATCCTCGAGGTCCAGCGCCTGATCCGGACCATGCCGAAGGTCGTCATCGCCGTCGTCAACGGCTGGGCGGCGGGTGGTGGCCATAGCCTGCACGTCGTCGCAGACCTCACGATCGCCTCGGCCCAGCACGGCAGGTTCAAGCAGACCGACGCCACCGTGGGCAGCTTCGACGCCGGCTACGGTTCAGCCCTTCTCGCCCGGCAGATCGGCCAGAAGAAGGCCCGCGAGATCTTCTTCCTCGCGCGTGAATATTCTGCGCAGGACATGATGGACATGGGTGCTGTCAACGAGGCCGTCGACCACGCGGAACTGGAGGCCACGGCACTCGCGTACGCAGCCGACATCGCACGGCAGAGCCCCCAGGCCATCCGCATGCTGAAGTTCGCGTTCAACCTCGCGGACGACGGGCTTGCCGGCCAGCAGGTCTTCGCAGGCGAGGCGACGCGCCTTGCGTACATGACCGACGAGGCGGTGGAAGGCAAGGAAGCGTTCCTCGAGAAACGCGCCCCGGACTGGTCCTCGTTCCCCTACTACTTCTAGGAGCGGCGTGGAACTCCTCCCCGTGCACACCCCCGAGGGCTTCGATCCCCTCGGGCTGCTCAAGCCCCTCGCAGCCGCCCTCGCCGGCGAGGGTCCCGCCGTCGCGCCCCATGCCCTGCCGGACCAGGCGTTCGAGGGGGTGCTGCCCAATGACGAGATCGCCGCGGTGATCAGCACCTCCGGGTCGACGGGAACCCCGAAGCAGACGATGCTCAGCGTCGACGCCCTCGCGGCCTCGGCGATGGGCACGGCCTTCGCGCTGAAAGCCGAGGGCCAGTGGCTCCTCACCCTCCCGGTGCACTACGTCGCGGGATTCCAGGTGCTGGTCCGGTCGCTGTTCGCCGGCACGCAGCCGTGGGTCATGGACACCTCCGCGGGTTTCACGCCGCAGGCGTTCACCGACGCCGCGGCGGAGCTGACGGACCGCGTGCGCTTCACCTCGCTGGTTCCGACACAGCTCCACCGCCTGCTGGCTGATCCGTCCCCCGAGACACTCCGGGTACTGCGGCGGTTCGACGCGATCCTGCTGGGCGGTGCGCCGGCCGGAGCAGCGCTGCGGTCGCTCGCTCGCAGCCACGACCTCAAGGTCGTCGAGACCTACGGCATGAGCGAGACCTGCGGCGGTTGCGTGTACGACGGCACCCCGCTCGACGGCGTCGAACTCCGCTCCGTGGAGGGGCGCCTGCGCATCGGTGGTGCGGTCCTTGCAGACGGGTACCTCAACGCGCCCGCGCTCACGGAGGATAGGTTCGTCTTCAACTCCGGCCGGCGGTGGTTCATGACCGACGACGCCGGGGACGTGGCGCTCGACGGGTCGGTCACCGTGCACGGGCGGCTCGACGACGTCATCATCACGGGTGCCCTGAAGGTCTCCGCCACGAAGGTGTCCGACGTGATCCAGAACCTGCCCGGCGTGGAGCAGGCCATGGTGCTCGGCATCCGGAGCGAGGAGTGGGGCATGTCCGTGGCCGCAGCCGTGGTGGGCGACGTCGACGCCGAGGTCATCCGCCAGGCCGTGCACGTGGAACTGGGGGCACACGCCGTCCCCAAGGCGATCGTGACCCTGGACGCCTTTCCGCTCCTGCCCGGCGGCAAGCCCGACCGCCGCACCATCCACTCACTCCTCGAACGTGCCTGAGCCGGCTCCCGGACACCCGACGCACGACCGACCCGACCAGGAGGACACACCTGTGGCGACTGCCGCTCAATGGCTCGAAGGGGCCCGTCCGCGTACCCTTCCGATGGCCTTCGCTCCCGTGATCATCGGAAGCGCCGCTGCCTTCGGCCTCGGATCGTTCAAGCCGCTCAACGCCGTGCTCGCGGCGGTGGTCTCCGTGCTGCTGCAGGTCGGCGTGAACTACGCCAACGACTACTCGGACGGCATCCGGGGAACGGACGACGAACGCGTGGGACCGCTTCGCCTCACCGGCTCGGGGGTCGCGCGGCCGCAGCACGTCAAGCTCGCGGCCTTCATCTGCTTCGGCCTCGCGATGCTCGCCGGTCTGGCCCTGATCATCCTGTCCCAGGCCTGGATACTGCTCCTAGTCGGAGTAGGTTCCATCGCGGCTGCATGGGGCTACACCGGGGGGAAGAACCCGTACGGCTACCTGGGCCTCGGCGACATCTTCGTGTTCGTGTTCTTCGGACTGGTGGCGACCTTGGGAACGACCTTCACGCAGGCGGACCGGCTCAGTGGCCCTGCGTGGGTCGGCGCGGTGTGTACGGGCCTGATCGCCATGGCCCTGCTGATGGCGAACAACGTGCGCGACATCCCGACGGACAGCGCAGTGGGCAAGAAGACCCTGGCGGTGAGGCTCGGCGACACCGCTGCCCGCGTCAGCTACGTGATGATGCTCGCCGCGGCCCTGCTGCTGCCCCTGTTCCTGAGCTACGACTACCCTTGGGTCCTGCTCGTGCTGCTGCTCATCCCTGCCTGCCTGATGCCGAGCTGGCTCATGCTCAAGGGCAAGAAGCGCAAGAGCCTCATCCCGGTCCTCAAGCAGACGGGCCTGATCAATCTCGCGTTCAGTGTTCTCTTCGCGGCGGGGATCGTGATCACCACCGTGCTCGCGTAGCTCCTGCCTGCCGGGCGGGCAGGTGGACCGGCAGGCGGATCAGGCGGCGTTGCCTCGCGGCTTGCGGTCGGAGTTCACCGGGGTGTTGGGGTCCAGCGCGTCCTCGGCAGCGGCGTCGTCGAGCTCGACCGCGGTCCGCACGGGCGGAGCGCCAGGCGTGAAGCGGCGTTGCAGCGAGGCCGCGGCGGAGTCACGGAGTTCCCGGAAGAAGAGGTAGGTCACGCACCAGGCCAGGATGGCGGCCACCACGGCGGACAGGAAGATCCCCAGTCCCAGCAGCACGCACGCCACGTAGAAGACGACGATCAGCACCAGGCGCAGGGCGGTGAATTTGAGGAAGGCCACGCTCCAAGTTTACTCGCCTACAATTGGCGCATGCCCCGCCTCCTGCTCTTCGCCGCGATCCTCGGGGTCGCCGTCGTCATCTACGCACTGATCGACTGCGTCATGAGCCGAAAACATGAGGTACGGAGCATCTCGAAGACCGCCTGGTTCGTCACCATCCTGATCCTGCCGCTCATCGGCGCGGGGATGTGGTTCCTCTTCGGCAGGCCGCGCTCGCAGGGTCCCTCCGGGCCTCGCCGCCCGGCGCCACGCACTCCGACTGCTCCTGACGATGATCCCGCCTTCCTCCAGAACCTGGAGACCCAGCGCCGGCAGCAGGCCCGCGAGCAGGAGAGGCGGCGCCGCGAACAGCAGCAGAAGGATCGGGAGGCCAAGGCGCGCGAGGACGACAAGGACAAGCCCGCCAAGGGCGACGAGCACGACGGCAACGACGACGCCGGTTCGGGATCCGCAGGCGCACACCGGCCCTGAGGTGCTGGTCGTCGATGGGACAGCGCTCGCAGCCTTGAGGTGCCGGTCCTCGATGCGGCGGCTCGCACGGGGCGTCGTCGATGGGACAGCGCTCGCAGCCTTGAGGTGCAGGTCCTCGGTACGACAGCGCAGACGGCCCTGAGGTGCAGGTCCTGGATATGACAGCGCGGCGCACAGGCGGACGTGCCGCCGGTGCGCCGCGCCACCCGCCTGCTACACGCCGGAGTAGCTGTGCAGGCCCGAGAAGTAGATGTTGACGATCGTGAAGTTGAACACGATGCAGAGGTACCCGACGATCGAGAGCCAGGCAGCCCGGGTGCCCGTCCAGCCGCGCGTGGCGCGGGCGTGGAGATAGCCGGCGTAGACGGTCCAGATGACGAAGGTCCAGACCTCCTTGGTGTCCCAGCCCCAGTAGCGGCCCCATGCCTGCTCGGCCCAGATGGCACCCGCCATGAGCGTGAAGGTCCAGCCCACGAATGCGACGGCGTTGAGGCGGTAGGACAGGTTCTCGAGGCTCAGTGCCGAGGGCACGAGGCGGAGGAACCTCGCCCTGTCGGGCTTGCCTGCCATGAGCTTGGCCTCACGGGAGGTCTGCAGGAGTTGCAGCACGGACATGGCGAACGTGATGGTGAACAGGGCCGAGGAGGCGACCGCGATGGAGACGTGCACGATCAGCCAGTAGCTCTGGAGCGCGGGGATGAGGCGGGCGACGGGAGTGGGGAACCCGACGGTCGCCGCACACAGCATGATGACCACGAGTCCCACGACGAAGGATCCCACGAAGCGCAGATCCTTCCGTGTGAGGGTGATCAGGAAGATCGCGGCAACGAGGAAGGCGCCGGTCGTGCAGAACTCGTACATGTTGCCCCAGGGCACGCGGTGTGCGGCGACACCGCGTGTGACGACGGCGGCACCGTGGATCACGGCGGCAAGCACCGTCAGGGAGACAGCCACGCGTGCCGTCCCACGCCGCGGGCCCCTGCCGTAGTCCATCGAGTCGTCGGCCGTCTCGGCACGCGTCGGCACGGACTCCGCCGTCGGACCGGATCCGCGACCGCCGACGCCGGCGAGCACCGGAGCCGCCTTCTCGCCGGCGAGCCGCGCCTCGAGGGTACCGATGGTCGCACTCGACTTCACGAGGTCGAGCACGAAGAAGATGAGCGCCACCACATAGGCGATGGAAGCCAGGAGCATGAAGAGCTCACTGAGCTGCCCGAGCTCGGCATTGACTGGTTGTGGCATCAGGTGTCCTTTGCGTTGTGGTGCGACTGCCCCGTGCCGACCGCAGTGGATGCGGCGGCGTCCTGCGTACTATTTTCCTCCGGCGTGCCGCTCGGCACCAACCATCGGTCGGCCAGCAGCTTCGCGACGGCGTCGCCCTCCGCCGGGAGCCGGTGGTCCTCGCCCCGCGCCAGCAGCGCGTACTCGACCATGATCCGCCCGTCCGGATGCTCGCCCGTCCTCACCCATAGCCTGCGGCGGCCGATGAACAGGGACGCGGAGAGGCCGAGCAGCGCGAGCGTCGAGAACACGAGGGCGCCCAGCTCGCCCGGATCGTGGTGGATGTCGAGGGCGGCGTACCGCTTGAGTCCGTCGAAGGTGATCGAGCCCTTGCCCTCGGGCAGGTCGTAGGTCTGGCCGACACCGAGCACGATGCCGCCGTCGTCGTTGTTCCTGCTGTTGAGCTCCGTGAGGTTCTCCGTGTCCAGCACGTAGACGTTCTCGGGTGTTCCGTCGTCGAGTCCGAGGTCGCCGTAGTAGGAGTTCAGGTTGAGCTGGGGGTTGAAGGGATCGGGGTCCCGGGAAAAGGAAACGCCCTGCTCGTCCACGAACGCGGTGGGCAGGAAGAACCCGACGAAGCCGAGCTGCTCGGGCTTGGCGTCGGGAGCCTTGATCACGATCAGCGAGGTGTAGAGGCCGTCGGACGGCACCGATACGACCGGTCCCTGTGAGGCGATGTTGCCTTCGCCGTCGCGCACGGTCACGACCGGTGCGTAGCCGTTCCCGACGAGGTACACGTTGGTCCCGCCGATCGTGAGCGGTGCGTTGACCTTGAGGACCTGCTGCTCCTCGTCCTCGCCGGGGCCGTCCTGCGTGGTGATGTTCGCGGTGAAGTCGAGCGGCTGGCCGTAGTGGCTCTCCTGCTCCCGGTCGAAGCGGACGTCGAAGGAGTCCAGGCGGATCGAGTAGGGATCGAGCTGGTCGTCGGTGAAGTTCGACCCCGGGTTGAAGCTGTCGTAACCGATCAAAGTGTTGACGAAACTCTCGCCCTCGACGACCACCTTCTGGCCGTTGTAGCCGAAGAGCCCACCGACCGCGACCGAGACGAGGACTCCGATCAGCGAAGTGTGGAAGACCAGGTTGCCGAACTCCTTGGCGAGACCGCGCTCGGCGCCCACCGATGGACGGTCCGTCCCTGCGTCGCGGACATCGACCCGATACCCGCGCTTGCGCAGCACCGCGGCAGCCTGTTCCGCGGCCGACGACGGCGTGAGTCCGGCGTCGCGCGCGCGGGCCGCGGACACCTCCAGGGTGCCGTAGACGGGCAGGCGCGACAGGCGCTTGGGCGTGCGCGGGGGCTTGGAGCGCACGGCCCGGAAGTGCGCGGCCGCACGGGGTACCACGCAGCCGATGAGCGAGATGAAGAGCAGGAGGTAGATCGCGGAGAACCAGACCGACGAGTAGACGTCGAACAGCTGGAACCAGTCGAGGACCGGCCCGCTCTCCGGATTGTCCTGGATGTACTGGGTGACGACGGCAGGATTCGCCGGCCGCTGCGGGAACAACGATCCGGGAACAGCCGCGACGGCGAGGAGGAGGAGGAGGAACAGGGCCGTGCGCATGCTGGTGAGCTGCGTCCATGCCCAGCGGAGGGTCCCGAGGAACCCGAGGGAGGGCAGGACGACGTCGGGCTTGGTGCCCTGCGCACAGTCCCTGCCTGTCGCGTCCTGCGTGACGTCCTGCTTCACTGTGCCTGTCCCATCAGAGTCGTTTGCTTCCTTGCCGTGCGTGCCGCCGATCAGATCGGCAGCACCACGTTCCCGATCAGCACGTCCTGCAACCGGGTGATCCAGAAGTTCCACACACCCGTGACCATGAGCACGCCGACGAGCACGAGGAGCCCTCCCCCGGCACGCTGCAGCAGGAGCCGGTGCTTCCGGAAGAAGGCGAGCGCCCCCATGCCGCGACGCACTCCGAGCGCGATCAGCAGGAACGGCAGCCCCAGTCCGAGGCAGTACACGAAGGTCAGCACGGCGCCCTTGAGGGCTGTCGCGTCGTTGCCGGAGATCGCGAGCAGCTGCACGGCGCCGAGGGTCGGACCGATGCACGGAGCCCAGCCGAGGCCGAAGGTCACGCCGAGCAGCGGCGCCCCGAGGAGCCCCGCCGGGACCCTGGCGTGCACCCTGCTCTCACGCTGGAACCAGGACAGGCCGCCCATGAAGACGATGCCGAGGAGTATCACGACGACGCCGAAGACCTGGATGAGCCATCCCTGGGACACCCTGAGGAAGGCTCCCAGCTGGCCGAACAGGGTCCCATAGGCCATGAACACGGCGGAGAAGCCGAGGACGAAGAGCCCGATCCCGGCGACCATCCGCCCCTTCTTCTGCTTCTCGAGGTCGACGCCGGTCAGGCCGGTCACGTACCCGAGGTACCCGGGCACCAGCGGAAGGACGCAGGGCGATACGAAGGAGACCAGGCCTGCGAGCAGCGCGACCGGGAGGGCGAGGAGCATCGACCCGTTGAGCACGGCGTCGGCGAAGGCGTTCCCCGCGGCGAGGGGAACGGTTACGGCCAGCGGACCCGTCATGGGCGCGGCGCGAGCAACGCGCTACTCGGCGAGGGCATCGGTGATCAGGGCCTTGAGGGTGCCGCGGTCGGCGAGCCCGAGGATCCTGGCAGACACGCGCCCTTCGCGGTCGAGCACGATCGTCGTGGGCACGGCCTGCGGTGGCACGTACTGCGTCATGTCGAGCAGGACGCCGCCGTCCTTGTCGTCGAAGCTCTGGTACGGGATGCCGAAGCTGCGCTCGAACGCCTCGGCGGTCGCCCGCTCGTCGCGGATGTTCACGCCGTAGAACGCGGCACCCTGTGGCGTGTACTCGTCGTGGAGCGACACGAGATCAGGGGCTTCTTCCCGGCACGGCGCACAGGACGCGTACCAGAAGTTCAGGACCGTCACCTGGTCGTCCCAGTCGGCACTGGAGACCGGCGTTCCGTCGAACAGCGTGCCCGATACCTCGACGGGCTGACCGCGGTCCGACTCGGCGTATTCGGTGACCGAGCCGTCGCCTGCGATGTAGTTCTTGCCGTCGCCCGCCGCTGCCTGCTGGGCCAGCGGATCCTCTGCCGTGCACGACGTCATCACGAGGGAGACCGGCACGGCGAAGGCCAGCGCCGCCAGCCTGAGCAGGCGTCGGCGGTTCGTGGGACGGGCGGTTGCGGTCACGGCTTCTTCCCTTGATTTCTACGACGTGTAGTAATTCTATTACGCCCCGGGGACATTCGCCGCACCGGGCAGGAGATCGGCGCTCGGCTCCGCGTACCGCACGCGCGTGATGACGTCGCCGTCGAAATCGAGCGAGGTGACCGACGTGAGGGTGCATTCACGCTGACGCGGATCGTGCCACAGGCGGCGGTGCTCGGCGGCCAGTCGCGTCACCCAGATGGGTAGCTGGTGACTGATGAGGATCGCCTCGGCGGGCCGGTCCACCGCGTCCGGCCCGGCCAGCTCGACAGCGCGCCGGCGGGCATCGTGCACTCCAGCCATGACCCGCTCGACCTGCTGGTTGTAGGGCTCGCCCCATGAGGGGAGGAACGGGTTGACGAGGAGGGGCCAGTACCGCGGCTGGCGGAGCCTGCTCTTGATCCTCGACATGCCTTCGAAGCGGTTCTCCGCCTCGATGATGCGCTCGTCGGTGGAGATCGTGAGTGCGAGCGCATCGGCTACGGGCTGCGCCGTCTCCTGTGCCCTGGTCAGCGGGGAGGCTACGAGATGCACGATGTTCGCGCCTTCGTCGCGTCGCTGCACGAAGTACCCGGCCATCTGTGCGGCCATCCGCCGGCCGAGGTCGGAGAGGTGGAACTCGGGAAGCCTGCCGTAGAGGACCCCCTCCGGGTTGTGGACCTCACCATGGCGCACCAGGTGGACGGTTGATCGCTGCATGGTCCCAGTTTCTCGCATGTGCCCGCGGCTCGGCGAATCGGCCTGAGCGGCGCGCTCGACCTCCGACGTCACTTTGGTTGAACATTTGAGCGATGTGTGGAATAAAACATGCATACGCATGCTTCTACACCCCGTAAGCATTCGCCACCCACTCTTCCAGGAGAACATCATGACTGTCCCCTCAGGCCTCACCTCCGGCACCTGGTCCTTCGACCCCGCTCACAGCGAGGTCGGATTCAGCGTCCGTCACGCCGGCATCAGCAAGGTGCGCGGCTCGTTCAAGGATGTCGACGCCTCCCTCACCGTCGGCTCCTCGCTCGAGGACTCGAACATCACGGCCACCATCAAGACCGCGTCCTTCACCTCGGGCGACGAGAACCGCGACGCCCACGTCAAGGGCGCCGACTTCTTCGACGTCGAGGAGTTCCCCGAGATCACCTTCGTCTCCACCTCCCACGAGGGCTCGGGCGAAACCTACAAGATCCACGGAGACCTGACCATCCGCGGGATCACCAAGTCCGTGGTGCTCGACGCCGAATTCAACGGTGTCGCCGTCGATCCCTTCGGAGCGACCCGCGCAGGTGTCTCGGCATCGACCACCATCTCCCGCAAGGATTTCGGCCTGACCTGGAACGCCGCCCTCGAAGCCGGTGGCGTCCTCGTCGGTGACAAGGTGACCATCACCATCGAAGCCGCTTTCGTGGCTCCCGCCGTCGCCACGGTCTGATCCGCCGCGCCACGCAGACCGCCTTCGGCCTGCCTCTCGGCCGGCGTCGTCCCGAGGACGACGCCGGCCGCCGGCGTTAAGCACTGTGCCCGCCGCGACGCGACGAACTAGGCTGACAGGGACCACATCCACGCCGGGTACGTCCATGGGGGCACCAGCGCAGGATGACCGCATCAGATCAACGGAGGACGCCGCAATGAGCACGCCACAGGACAACCCGAACGGACAGGGCAGCGGGCCGGCTTGGAATCCCGCCGGCGCGAACGGCGGCAGCCAGGGCCCGGACCACCAGTCCGGCCAGCCCCGCCCCTACGGGCAGCAGAACGACGGGGGCCAGTACGGCTACCAGGCCGCCCAGCCCTCGGGCTACGCCTATCCGACCTCCGGCGGTGATCCCGACGCGAGCGGGAAGGGCCCCGCACCCCGTGAGGTCGAGCGTGCCTACTACCTGATCCTCGCCGCCGGCGTCCTGACGCTGCTGTCCTCGATCATCTCGGCCCTGACGGCCGAGGTGCCGGACCTGCCGGGTGCTTCAGTCGGCGTGGTGGTCGGCCTCGTCTTCGCCGTCCTCTTCGCTGCGGTCTACGTCGTCCTCGCGATCTTCATCCGCAAGGGCCAGAACTGGGCGCGCATCACCGCGACCGTGCTGGCGACCCTGAACGCGCTCTTCGTGCTCGGCGGACTCCTGCTGCTGCCGCTGGCGACCCAGGCAGCCGAAGCCAGCGGGCAGTCGATGCCGGAGACACCGGTGGTCTCGACGGCCCTGGGTGTCATCGTGATGGTCCTCGGCCTCGCCGGAGTCATCATGACCTACCTCAAGCCCGCGCGCCCCTACTTCGCCCCGCAGAAGCTGGGCTACTGAATCTACCGCCGCGAACCTACTGGGCGCGGGAGATCGGACCGAGGTCCGGCTCCTGCGCCCTTTGCGCGTGATAGGCGAGGATCTGCAGTTCCGTGGACATGTCCACCTTCCGCACCTGCACGTGCGGCGGAACCTGGAGCACCACGGGCGCGAAACTCAGGATGCTCGAGATGCCCGCCGCGACGAGACGGTCGCACAGCTCCTGCGCGACCGCCGCGGGGACTGAGAGAACAGCCATGTTGGTGCGCGTACGTTCCAGCACCGTCTCGAGATCACCGACCGAACTGACGCGGAGGTACCCGACCTCTGACCCGACGACGAGCTGGTCAGCATCGAAGAGCGCCACGATCTCGAACCCGCGCGACACGAACCCCGAGTAGCCGGCCAGCGCGCGGCCGAGGTTTCCCGCTCCGATGATGGCGACGCGCCAGTCCAGTGTCAGCCCCAGGGCTGCGGAGATCTGCCGGTTGAGGTACTGCACGTCATAGCCGACCCCACGCGTGCCGTAGGACCCCAGATAGGAGAGGTCCTTGCGCAGCATCGGGGAATTCACGCCGGCTGCGTCGGCGAGTTCGTCCGAGGAGACACGCTCGATGCCCTCGGCCAACAGCGAATTGAGTGCCCGTACGTAGATGGTCAGGCGGGCTACGGACGCAGGCGGTATGTGGCGCGCGGGATCGCCTACGGGATGAAGGCCTGGCATGTCCGGCGTTGTCACTGTCGTCGCTCCGTCGATAGCACCGCCGCACCCGGTCCGGAACAGCGGATCCGTGATCCCGGCGTCGGGGGCGGAAGTACCACCACTTTATGCCGACCACGCGGCGCCTCCAAGCCGGCTGATCGGACAGTGCAGCACTGCCCTGTCATCCGGTACGGAGCGTTTCAGGCCAGCAACCTGCGCAGCCTCGCTTCGTCGATGGACCAGAAGTCGCGCTGTACGCCGTCGATGAAGAGGACGGGCAACTCCTCCGCGAACCGGGCACCGAGACCCGGCGCCTCGGTCACCGACAGCTCCTGCCAATCGACGCCGAGTTCAGCCGCCACCCGTGCCACGACACTCCGCGCGTCCTCGCAGAGATGGCACTCGGGCCGGGTGAGGAGCACGACGCCGGCACCGGGCGAGTCCGTCGGGGTCTGCATGCTTCCACCGTACTTCGGCGGCACCCCGGGGGGCACTTCCGCGGCATTGCTGTGCCGGGGAGCAGGTGGGAAGGACGCATGACTAGACTCGGATCATGCCGGACGCCAGCCGGGCCACGAAGCCCTCCCCGGAGCATCCGGAACAGATTAAGGGCGAGGCCGCCTTCTTCGACGTCGACAACACGCTGATGCGCGGGGCGAGCCTGTTCCACGTGGCGCGCAAGATGTATCAACGCAAGGCCTTCACCCTCCGCTTCGCCGCCGGGCTGGCGTGGAAACAACTCCGCTTCATCATGCGCGGTGAGACCATGACGGACGTGAACTCGGTGCGTGATGCCGCCCTCGCCTTCGCCATCGGCATCGCCCACGAGGACATCCTCGCCCTCGGCGAGGAGGTGTACGACGAGATGATCGCCTCGAAGATCTGGCCGGGTGCACGTGCACTCGCCGAGCAGCACCTGTCCTCGAACCGCCAGGTCTGGCTCGTGACAGGGACGCCGGTGGAGGTGGCGGCCGTGATCTCCAGCCGCCTCGGACTGACCGGAGCCCTCGGCACAGTGGGCGAGGTTGCCCAGGGCCTCTACACGGGGAAGCTCGTCGGTGACTTCCTGCACGGGCCGGCGAAGGCGGCTGCTGTCCTGGATCTCGCCCAACGGGAGAACCTGGACCTCGCGCGGTGCTGGGGATACAGCGACTCCTACAACGACATCCCGCTACTGACGGTCGTCGGCCATCCCGTGGCGATCAATCCGGACAGCAAACTCCGCAGGCATGCCAGGGCGAACAACTGGCCGGTCTACGACTTCCGCAGCGGGCGCCGCGCCGCAACCCTCGGCCTGCGTGTGGCCACCGTGGCCGGTGCGGTCTACGGACTCTGGCGCGGGTTCTCGCGGTTCAGAAGCCGCTGACACCACTGACGCTCCGAGGCGCCGGGACGCCGCGGAATCGGGTTCGTGCTCCGGAGAACGACGACGGCCCGGCTCCCATGCCCTGAGGGCTGGGATCCGGACCGTTCGGCACGCTCCGACTCGTGGCCGGGCGCCTGCTACTTCTTGTTGCGACGCTGGTGACGCGTCTTGCGAAGCAGCTTGCGGTGCTTCTTCTTCGCCATCCGCTTACGGCGCTTCTTGATTACTGAACCCATAGAGTCCTCACAAACTTGTTTGGTTGCCAGCGGAACTCCGGCCGGAAGCCGGGGACCGCGCTGGGATGACGAACGGCGAATGCCTGGTGGCAGCTGCCGAGATGATACACAAAGATGAGCAGGCGGAAGCCCGCCCAAAACGCTCCTTAACAGGGTACATCCGTTTGGAGAACGGGCCGGACGGCGGCCGCCTCAGGCGCTCTCGGTCTGCCCGTCGACCTGTGCGCGGTGAAGGAACTCCTGGACTGCTGACTCGGGAACGCGGTAGGAGCGGCCGAACTGCACCGCCGGAAGGTCTCCTGCGTGGACGAGCCGGTACACGGTCATCTTCGAGACACGCATCAGCTCCGCCACTTCGGCGACCGTCAGAAACTGCACATCCGAGAAGTTATTCCCGTCTGCCATCTCACCACTATTCCTTTGCTTGGAGGCCTGTACTCACCCTGAGACCGGCATCAGAAAGACTACCCCCGGAGCGACTGTTCGGCGTGTCGCCTTGAAGCATAAGGATTATCCGCCTAGGGGATAATCCTAGTGGCAGTTGTGACCAAAGTGAAAGGGCACCGCCCCGCCTGTGCACTGTTCACCCCTCTGCCCCGATCAGGACGACGGATCGCGGCGTCGCCGTAGCTGTGACAGGAGGTCGGCGGCCCGTTCCGCGGCCCGGCCCATCGTCCGTCCGATAGGGGGCCGCTGCACGTCTGCGCCGGAGGGCGAATCGGGCCCTGCCAGGACTGCCGCCGCCAGGACACCTGCCTCGGCGAGCTCCGGATCCGTTCCCCCGGCCGCCGTCCCGTCCTGTTCGTCCGCAGCGGGGGCCCCGGCGGGGGCGCCGCCGGCGGACCCGGAGAAGGTGTCGGTGGTGTTCCCGCCCTCGACCCCGTTCGCGACATCCTGCAGGTTCGTCCCGACCGGCATTCCGTGGTCCTGGTCAGCCTGCCGATCGAACGCCGCGAGCCACTGGCCGACCAGTGCCAGCGGAGCAGTGTCCAGGGAGTAGTAGCGCTTCTGGCCCTGCGCTCTCATGGAAACCAGTCCCGCTTCCCGCAGGACCTTGAGGTGTTTCGAGACCGTCGGCTGACTCACCTGCAACTCGACAACGAGCTCCCCCACCGCTTTGTCGCCGTCGCGCAGGTTCTCGAGTATCTGCCTGCGGGTTCCTTCGGCGATGACCGCGAATACATCATCGATTCCCATTCGCCCACCCTAGCGATATATACGTGGCAGGGCATCCTGCCCGGAGTCGTCAGTCGAACCAGGGGTCCAGGCCGTGCAACGGGAACACGGCCTTGCGGGTGGCCATCACCGTCCGATCCAGGTCGTCGTTCGGGTCGTAGCCGATCTCCCAGGACCGCCACCACGTGTCGGCGCCGTCGCCCATGAGTTCCGGAGCATCGATCCCGTGCCGTTCGAGCACGTAGTGCCGCCATGCCGCCGGCACCGGGGTACGCGGCCCCAACGGGGATCCTGCGGCGACGGCCACCAGGAGGGACCATGAGCGCGGCACCACGCTGGCCAGGGCATAACCGCCTCCGCCGGTGGCGATCCATCGGCCGCCGCACAACCTGTCCGCCAGATCCCGTACGCCGAGCATCAGGGCATGCTGGGCGTCGACGCTGACCCGGAGGTTGGTCAGCGGGTCCTCGAGGTGGGAGTCGCAGCCATGCTGGCTGACGATGGCGTCCGGTGCGAAGGCCTCCGCGAGTTGGGGCACGACGGCGTGGAAGGCACGCAGGACCGCGGAGTCACCGGCGATCGTCGGCAGGGCGACGTTCACCGCGTAACCTTCGGCTCCGGGCCCGCCCGTCTCGTTCGCGAAGCCCGTTCCGGGGAAGAGGCTCATGCCGGTCTCATGGAGCGAGATCGTCATCACGCGTCGGTCATCCCAGAAGATACTCTGCGTGCCGTCCCCGTGGTGGGCGTCGACGTCGACGTACAGGACACGCTGGGCACCTCGGTCCAGCAGTCGCTGGACCGACGCCGCGGCGTCGTTGTAGATGCAGAAGCCGCTGGCTCGCGCTCGCGCCGCGTGGTGCATACCTCCACCGAAATTGACGGCCCGGACGACGGTACCCGCCATGATCGCCTCCGCCGCCCCGATCGACCCTCCGGCCAACCGGGCGCTGGCTTCATGCATCCCCGCGAATGCGGGATTGTCCTCCGTGCCCAGGCCGTGGGCAGCGTCCGCTTGGTCCGGATTGCTGCTGACCCGCCGGACGGCACTGATGTAGTCGGCGTCATGCACGGAGGCGAGATCGTCGACGGACGCGATCGACGGAGCGGCGACGCTGACTCCGTCGAGCTCGAGGAGACCGCAGTCGCGTGCGAGCCGGGCTGTCAGGTGGAGGCGCTCAGGATTCATGGGATGCTGCCCACCGAAGTCGTAGGCCAGCATCGAGTCGTCCCAGACGACCTGGAGGGGTACCGCCGGCCCGGTGCGCGTAGACATCCCTGCAAGGCTACGCGATGCGCGATACTTCGACGATGCCCCGGGGTGGGATGCTTTACTACTGCAGGGACAATCAGGTAACGACAAGCCATGGTCACGGTGCCGCTCCGGCGGCACGGACCAGCGAACGGGGCAGAGCAGGCGTCAATGGTAAGTCAACAGCCACTGCGGCTGAAGGACGATCGACGCGGATACGTCAGGCTGCTGGCGTCGGTCCGCGACTTCGTCGACTCCTTCGCGAACAGCTCGCCCGCGCGGCTCGCCCTGTTCATCTTCACCGGCGTGATCCTGGTCTTCACGGCCCTGCTGAGCCTGCCCATGTCATCGAGCAACGGCACGGTGACCCCCCTGCACGATGCATTCTTCACGGCGGTGTCCGCCGTGTGCGTCACGGGCCTCACCGTCGTCTCGACGGCAGCCCACTGGTCCTTCTTCGGCCAGCTGGTGATCCTGCTCGGCATCTTCATCGGCGGCCTGGGCACCCTGACGCTCGCGTCCCTCCTCGCCCTGATCGTCAGCAAGCGCCTCGGCGTCCGGGGCAAGCTGCTCGCCCAGGAGGCGCTCAACAACGCCAGCCGCCTCGGAGAGATCGGCACGCTGCTGCGGATCGTCATCACCACCTCGGTCGTGATCGAGATCGTGCTCGCCGTCGCCCTGGTGCCCCGTTTCATGATCCTCGGCGAACCGTGGTGGCAGGCGCTCTGGCACGGCGTCTTCTACTCCATCTCCGCCTTCAACAACGCCGGCTTCACACCGCACAGTGATGGCCTGGTCCCTTATGAGACGGATCTCTGGATCCTGACGCCCCTCATGGTCGGGGTGTTCCTCGGCAGCCTCGGCTTCCCCGTGATCATGGTCCTCGTGCAGGTGCGCCACCGCTTCAGCAAGTGGACGCTCCACGCGAAGCTGACCGTGGCGGTCTCGCTGATCCTCCTCGTGGCCGGCACCTTCGCCTGGGGTTTCCTTGAATGGGAGAACGACCGAACCATCGCGAACCTCAGCGTCGTCGACAAGACCATCCATGCCCTCTTCGCCTCGGTCATGACCCGCTCCGGCGGCTTTAACCTCGTGGACCAGAACGACATGGGTAGCACGACGATGCTCCTGACGGACGCCCTGATGTTCGCCGGCGGCGGTTCCGCCTCCACGGCCGGTGGCATCAAGGTCACCACGATCGCGGTCATGTTCCTCGCCATCGTGGCGGAGGCGCGTGGTGACGCCGACGTCCGCGCCTGGGGTCGGACCATCCCCCATGGAGCCATGCGCGTCGCCATCTCGGTGATCTTCATGGGTGCGACGCTCGTGCTGGTCGGCAGCGGCCTCATCCTCGCGATGACCGACGAACCGCTCGACAAGGTGGTGTTCGAGGTCATCTCCGCTTTCGCCACGTGCGGGCTCAGCACGAATCTCAGTGCCGAGCTGCCACCCGAGGGCAAGTACGTCCTGTCCGCCCTGATGTTCGCCGGGCGCATGGGGACCATCACACTCGCCTCGGCCCTCGCGCTGAGGCAACGCAGCACGCTGTACCGCTACCCCGACGAGAGGCCGATCATTGGCTGAAAGACCCGCCCACAACGCACCCGTCCTCGTGATCGGCCTCGGCCGCTTCGGTGCGGCCACGGCCGAGCAACTGGTCCGGCAGGGCCGCGAGGTCCTGGCGATCGAGCGCGATCCGCAGCTCGTCCAGAAGTTCTCGAGCATCCTCACGCACGTGGTGGAGGCCGATGCGACGAACATCGACGCCCTCCGGCAGCTCGGCGCCCAGGAGTTCTCCGCCGCCGTCGTCGGGGTGGGAACCTCGATCGAGTCGAGCGTCCTGATCACGGCCAACCTGGTGGACCTCGGCATCGACCACTTATGGGTCAAGGCCATCACGCCCTCGCACGGCAAGATCCTCAAGCGCATCGGTGCCAACCACGTGATCTACCCGGAGGCCGACGCCGGTCAGCGGGCCGCACACCTGGTCGGCGGGCGCATGCTCGACTTCATCGAGTTCGACGACGGTTTCGCGATCGTGAAGATGTACCCGCCGAAGGAGACTCAGGGCTTCACCCTCGCCGAATCGTCCGTCCGCTCGAAGTACGGCGTCACCGTGGTCGGCGTGAAGTCGCCGGGCGAGGACTTCACCTACGCACGGCCGGATACGAAGGTGTCCGGTCGCGACATGCTGATCGTTTCCGGCCACGTCGACCTGCTCGAGCGGTTCGCCGGCCGCCCCTAGGGCGGGGCCCGCCAGGAAGGCGGGGCAGGTTCACGGCCGCGCTGCGGTCTCGCAGCGCTCGGCGCCGTCCTGCGGGTGGCACCGCCCACTCATGGTCGCTGCGCCCGTCAGGACGACGACGGGCCTGCCAGTTCCCGCGTGATCTCGGCCGCCCGAGCGGTTGCGGCGCGCGCACCGTCGGCGACGATGCCCGCCAGGCCCAGCGTCTGGAATGTCTCGATGGCGCTCTGCGTCGTACCGTTGGGGCTCGTGACCGCGCGGCGGAGGGCCGCGGCGTCCGCGCCCTGCTCGGCGAGCATGAACCCCGCGCCGGCGACCGTTTCCCGCGCGATCAGCGCGGACAGCCCGGCGTCCAGCCCCAGTCCCTCCCCCGCCGCGGCCATCGCCTCCGCGAGGTAGAACGCGTACGCGGGCCCCGAACCGCTGACCGCCGACAGCGCGTCGACCTGCTCCTCCGGAATCTCGACGACGGTGCCGGCCGGCCTCAGAAGCTCGCGCGCCTGCGCCATCAGGTCGGGGCCGACAGAGGACCCGGCGGAGATGGAGAGGACTCCCCTGCCGAGCTTTGACGGCGTGTTGGGCATCGAGCGGATGACCGGCTGGCCGGCCGGCAGGGCTCCCTCGATCATCGCGATCGACACTGCGGCGGCAACGCTCAGGACGACGGCGGACGGCTTGAGCGCGGGACCGATCTCCCGTGCGAGCGGCACGATCCCGACGGGCTTCACCCCGAGGACGACGACGTCGGCCTCCCGCACTGCGGCGACGTTCGCTGCGTCGTCGTCCGCCGTGGCGAGGGCCCTCACGCCGTGCCGGTTACGGAGCTCCTCGGCCCGCTCGGCGCGCCGGACGGTCGCGGTGACCGATGCGGGATCCAGGCCCGCCGCGAGCAACCCGGCCAGGATGGACTCGTTCATCGATCCGCAGCCGAGGAAGGCGATGCGCCGGGTTGTCGTCATGACTTCCATCCTGCCACGCGCACCTCACAGGCTGCTCCCAGCTATCTTGGTGTTGCGACACAAGGAGGGCGCCTAGTGTTCTAAGTACCTCATAAGGGTGCGAGTGATGAGGACCGGACTTCCTGACCCGGTCCGGCGTCGGTGGCAGCAGATGATCCCCCCAACATCTGCAGGCCACCGGCGCCATCTCTCTTTAAGCGCCCAGCCTCTTCGACACCGTCAGTGGCGAAGATGCGTCAGTGGCGAAGATGCCTCAGTGGCGAAGATGCCTCAGTGGCGAAGATGCGTCCGCGCGAAGCGCAGCGTCTCTGCGAGCCACTCCTCGCGCTCCCCCGCACCACGCGCGCGGCGTGTGCTCACCTCAACGGCCACGACGCCGTTCCACTCCGATTCGGCCAGGTGGTCGAGGGCCTCGGCACACCGCTGCTGGCCCTGACCCGGCAACAGGTGCTCGTCCTTGCCGTTCGGCGTCCCGTCCGTCAGGTGCACATGGGCAAGCCTGCTGCCGAGCGCACGGATCTCCTCGTAGGAGTCCATGCCCGCGATCGCGGCATGGGAGAAGTCCCAGGTGATCCACTCGTACGGCTCCGGCACGGGGTTCCAGTGCGGCAGGTAGGCCTTCGCCTCACGGCCCCGGACTTTCCACGGGTACATGTTCTCGACAGCGATCTCGACCCCGTACTCCGCTGCGACGCGCGCTATCCCCTCGGGGAACTCCTCGGCATATCCTGTCTGCCAGCGGAAGGGCGGGTGCGTCACCACGGTCTTCGCGCCCACCTCGGCGGCCATCGCGGCGGAGAGCTCGATCTTCGTCCAGGCCTTGCCCCACACCTGCTGGGTCAGGAGCAGCGTCGGGGCGTGAATGGCCAGGATCGGCATCTCGTACCGCTGGCTGAGGACGTTCAACTGATCGGGATCCTGGCTCACGGAATTGTTCGTGACCATGACCTCGACGCCGTCGTAGCCCAGATCCTGCGCGAGCGCGAAGGCGTCATGGACCGCAAGGGGATAGACGGAGGCGCTCGAGAGCGCCACCGGAATGTGCGGGGACCCGTGTCCGGGAGCGGCCACGTCAGACCCCACCGGAGACGGACGTCCGCCGGGTCGAGTCGAGTTGGTGGTGCCCCACCCCGGCACCGGGCAACGGCTCGTCGGCGTCGAACATCTTGGCGTCGAACCGCCTCAGCAGCAGTCCCTCCCGCAGCGCCCAGGGGCAGATGTCCATGGAGGGAACGTCGAACAGCTCGAGGGCGCACTCGGCCACGAGCGCACCGGCGAGCACCTGCGGCGCGCGCAGCTCGGACACCCCGTCGAGGTTGCTGCGGTCCTCGATGCTCATCGCCGCGAGGCGCTTGGTCCAGAGCTTGAGGTCCTCCAGGCGCAGCTCACGACGCACGAAGGGTCCGGCGGCGGACGGAGCAGCACCCGCTATCCGCGCGAGCGAGCGGAAAGTCTTGGAGGTGCCTGCGACGAGGTGCGGCTCCCCGAGGCGGGCGAACTGCGGCACGGCGTCCCGCAACGTGTCGCGGATGTAGCGGCGCAGTTCCTTCACGCTCTTCGCCGACGGCGGGTCCTCGTGCAGCCAGTCGCGCGTGAGCCGCCCTGCGCCGAGGGGGACGGACAGCGCAACCTCGGGAAGCTCGTCGGTGCCCATCGCCATCTCGAAGGATCCTCCTCCGATGTCCAGGTTGAGGATCGAGTGGGCGCCCCAGCCGTACCAGCGGCGGACGGCCTGGAAGGTCACCGCGGCTTCCTGGTCGCCCGAGAGTTCCTGAAGATCGACGCCGGTCTCGCGACGGACGCGCGCCAGCACGTCACTGCCGTTGCCGGCCTCCCGGATGGCCGAGGTGCAGAACGCGAGGAAATCCTCCGCGTCGTGACCCGCGGCGAATTCACGCGCCTCGCGGACGAACCCGACGAGCTCGTCCTGCCCTCTCTTCGAGATCCTGCCGTTCTCGTCGAGATAGGCGACGAGTTGCAGGGGCTTCTTGTGGGACGCGAAAGGCACCGGCCGTCCGCCGGGATGGGCGTCCACGAGCAGCAAATGGACCGTATTCGACCCTATGTCCAGCACACCTAGCCGCATTGTTCCTGCGCCTTCCAGCTTCCGTCCGCTATCGTCTGGTCCCGCACCGCGCGGCAGGCTACTTGCCCGCAGCGACCTTGCGCTTTGCGGGCGCCCGACGGGTGGTCTTCTTCGGGGCAGGGCCCTTGGCGCGCTTCTCGGCGAGCATGTCGATCGCCTGTTCGCGCGTGAGCTCCTCGATGGCCATCGAGCCGGGCACCGTGATGTTGGTGACGCCGTCGGTGATGTATGGACCGAAGCGGCCGTCCTTCACCACGATGGGCTTCTCGCTCACGGGGTCGTCGCCGAACTCGGCCAGAGGCGGAGTCACTGCGCGGCCACCCCGCTGCTTGGGCTGCTTGTAGATCTCCTGCGCCTGCTCGAGGGTGATCGTGAAGATCTCCTCCTCGGAGCCGATCGACCGCGAGTCGCTGCCCTTCTTCAGGTACGGGCCGAAGCGGCCGTTCTGCACCGTGATCTCCTTGCCGTCCTCGTCCGTGCCGAGGACGCGCGGCAGATTCATCAGCTTGAGGGCATCCTCGAGCGTCACGGAGTCCACGGACATGGACTTGAACAACGATCCCGTGCGCGGCTTGACCTTCGCAGGCTTCTTCGGGGGCTTCGGCTTGCCGTTCTTGTAGTACTCGACCGGCTGGCTTGCGATTTCCTCGGCAGTCATCTCGGGAATCAGCTCGATCACGTACGGCCCGTAGCGACCGTCCCGGGCGACGATGGTGCGGCCCGTCTCCGGGTCGGTGCCGAGCACGCGCTCCTCGGATGTCGGCGCCTCCATCAGCTCGATGGCCTTCTCCGCCGTCAGTTCGTCCGGTGCGAGGTCCTCGGGCACGTTGGCGCGCTGCGGCTCGGTGCCTTCCGGCGCGTCGGCCGGCAGCGGCTTCTCCAGGTACGGTCCGAACTTCCCGACCCGCAAGGTGATGCCGTCCGCGATCTCCACTGAGTTGATGCGGCGTGCGTCGATCTCGCCCAACTCGTTGACGATCGTATGCAGGCCGGTGTCCTTGCGGTCCCCGAAGTAGAAGTGGTTGAGCCACTCGACGCGTCCGGCCTCGCCGCGCGAGATGCGGTCGAGGTCCTCCTCGAGCTCCGCCGTGAAGTCGTAGTCGACGTAGTCGTGGAAGTGCTCCTCGAGCAGGCGCACGACCGAGAAGGCGATCCAGCTCGGCACGAGGGCCTGACCCCGCGTGCGCACGTATCCCCGGTCCATGATGGTGGACATCGTCGCGGCGTAGGTCGACGGGCGGCCGATCCCGCGCTCGTCGAGCACCTTCACGAGCGATGCCTCGGTGTAGCGCGGGGGCGGCGAGGTCTCGTGACCGATCGGCTCGATCGCCGTCGCGCCCAGGGAATCACCCTTGGCGACGTTCGGCAGGCGTGTGCCCTGCGCGTCGTCGTCCGTGCCGTCCTCGTTGCGATCGGCGTCGCGGCCCTCCTCGTAGGCGGCCATGAAACCGCGGAAGGTGATGACGGTGCCGGACGCGGCGAACTCGGCGTCCCGTCCGTCGGCACTCCTGGCACCGAGGCGGAGCGACGCCGTCGAACCCTTGGCGTCCGCCATCTGGGAAGCGACCGTGCGCTTCCAGATCAGTTCGTACAGGCGGAATTCGTCGCCGCGAAGCGACTGGGCCACCTGCGCGGGCGTGCGGAACGAGTCGCCCGCAGGGCGGATGGCCTCGTGCGCCTCCTGCGCGTTCTTGGCCTTCCCCTTGTACACGCGGCGCGCCTCGGGGACGTACTCGGGGCCGTACAGCTCGGAGGCCTGGCGGCGGGCGGCGTTGATGGCCTGGTCCGACAGCGCCGAGGAGTCGGTACGCATGTAGGTGATGTAGCCGTTCTCGTACAGCCGCTGGGCCACCTGCATGGTGACTTTCGAACTGAAGCGCAGCTTGCGCGCCGCCTCCTGCTGCAGGGTCGACGTCGTGAACGGGGCCGCAGGGCGCCGCGTGTAGGGCTTGGTCTCGACGGACCGCACGGTGAAGGCCGCGCTTTCGAGCCCGGCCGCCAGCGTGCGTGCCGATTCCTCGTCGAGGCGGACGGCATTCGCTGCCCTCAGCTCGCCCCGATCGGAGAAGTCCTTGCCGGTGGCGATGCGGCTGCCATCGACGGCAACGAGCTTGGCAGGGAAGGCGTTGCCCTTGCTCGTGTCCTGTGGGGCGAAAGTGCCCGTCAGGTCCCAGTACGACGCCGAGCGGAACGCCATGCGCTCGCGCTCCCGTTCGACGACGAGACGCGTGGCCACGGACTGCACGCGGCCGGCGGACAGGCCGCGGGCCACCTTGCGCCACAGCACCGGGGAGATCTCGTACCCGTAGAGGCGGTCGAGGATGCGTCGGGTCTCCTGGGCGTCCACCATGGGGATGTCGACGTCACGCAGCTCGCCCATGGCGCGGGTGACGGCTTCCTTCGTGATCTCACCGAAGGTCAGCCGGTACACGGGCACCTTCGGCTTCAGGACCTGCAGCAGGTGCCAGGCAATGGCCTCGCCCTCGCGGTCCGCATCGGTTGCGAGGTAGAGCTCGTCGGCGTCCTTCAGGGCGGCCTTCAGCTCCGCGACGGTCTTCCGCTTCTCGGGCGACACCACGTAGTAGGGCTCGAAATCGTTGTCGATGTCCACGGCGAACTTGCCCACCGAGGACTTCTTGAGTTCGGCAGGGAGGTCGGAGGGCTGCGGGAGGTCCCGAATGTGCCCCATGGACGCCGCGACCTGGAAACCCTCGCCGAGATAGCCCGAGATGCTCTTGATCTTGCTGGGGGACTCAACGATGACGAGCTTCTTGCCGTGCTTCTTGTCCGTGGCCTTGGTCGGCACTTCTCTCCTATATATACGGGGGCGATGCCGCTGCAACTCTTAGGTGTCCGGTCAGGATCCCGCTGCCGGGGCTCCCTCACAGTATGCGTCATGCGTACCGACACAAGGGTAACCGCTGGTTTCAGGGGGCCGGAATCAGGAACCCTTCACGGATCAGCTGCTCGACATCGACCAGCAACTCCGACGTGAACGCGGCGTCCGGCCGCTGCAGCAGCATCGCGAGGGCGCCGGCGATCTGGCCGGCAGTGAGGTCACCGTCACATGCCGAGACGAAGCCGGCGAGTTCGGTGCTCAGCAGGGTCGTACGCCGGAGCCCGGCTCCCTGCCGCAGGAGGATGACGCCCGGATGTTCGGCCCCGGGCCGCTGGTGGCGTTCCTCGGTGACGTCGTCCGCGACGAGGAGGAACTCCTCCGCGATGCCGACGCCCGAAGCGGCCTGTTCCGTATGCGCGGCGAGCCAGTCACTGCGTTCGACGGCGGCGGCCAGGTGCGGGCCGACGGGCTGTTCGATGTCGTGCGTGATCTCCTCGAACGTCACCCGGACGAGGTCGCGTGATGTGGCCGGCCTGCGCAGCCATACCGAGCCGAAGCCGACGCCCTCGACATCGCGCGAGGCGAAATCCTCGAGGTAGGCGGCGAAACTGTCGAGGTAGGCTGCGCGGTCACGGTTCTCGGCGGCGTCCCGCAGCCACGTCTCCGCGTACTGCACCGGCGACAACTGTTCGCGCTGGATGATCCAGGCATCGACTCCGGGCGGCACGAAGGAGCGGACGCGGCGGTCCCAGGGCGTACCCTCGGTGATCTCCCAGTTGCCGAGCAGCTGGGCAGCGGCGCCGGGAGCGAGCACCGTCGGCAGTTCGCGGATCAGTGTCTCGACGATGGCGTCCCCGGCCAACCCACCGTCCCTGTAGGTATAGGCCTCGTCGCGCATTTCCGAGCGCAGGGTGATCACGAAGGGAGGATTGGACACCACGAGGTCGAACTCCTCGCCCGCGACCGGCTCCAGCAGACTGCCCAGGCGGAGGCTGACGCGGTCGTCGAGGCGCAAGGGGTTGATGCCGAGTGCGGGCGCGTTCAGGAGGAGGTTGAAGCGGGTGAAGGCCAGCGCCCGATCCGAGATGTCCGTCGCTGTCACGTGGTTGGCGTGCGGCAGGAGGTGGAACACCTGGATACCGCACCCCGTACCGAGGTCGAGGGCACGGCCGACGGGTGTCCTCATGACGGTTTGAGCGAGGGTCAGTGACGCACCACCGATGCCCAGGACGTGGTCGTGGCGCAGCGGTCCGGGCCGCTGCTCCGCCCCGAGGTCGCTGGCGACCCAGAGGTTCCCGCCGACGTCGGAGCCGTACGGGCGCAGCTCGACCGCTGCCCGCCACAGTGGTGCGGTTGCGGATTCGCTCGCCTCGGCTGCCGGTGCTGTCGTCGGCCCGACTGCCGGTGCAGGCGCTGGTGCTGTCGCGGCTACCGGCTCGGCCGCCGGCGCCGTCGCGTATTCGACCGAGGGCGCAGCCTGTTCGATGAGTCGCAGGTGCTCGAGGCCCCGGACTCCGACGGTGGGAAAGGCGTCGCCGAGGTCCGCCTCGGCGACCGGCTCCCCCAGGAGCCAGAGCAGGACCGGCGCGGCCCGGACGCCGTCGGGCCCCCGGTGGCGCTGCTGTGCGCGCAGCAGCGCCGGGACGAACTGTCCCCTGCCGAGGGCGGCATAGGCCTGCGCGCCGAGGAGGTCCTCGACGCCGTCGACCGTGTACTGGAGCCTGGACAGATCGGCTGCGAGCGCCGTGAGCGCGGCCAGGTCCCGGCTCGACGGCGCCGAGGGGACGTCATCGTCGAATCCCTCGTGGACGCTTGCAGTGTCGCGTATCAAGCTGCGCCCGCCGCCGTGGCCTCGGCCTCGTCCGACTCGCAACCCTGGGGGCAACGCAGGGTCGCGGGATCCGCCGCGCACCCTGCACAGTAGAGGGTGAGGTTGCGGCAGGTGGGATTGGAGCAGTTCTCGAACTTGTTCGTCGGCGCCTGGCAGCGCACGCACGCGCCGATCGTGACGGCGTCGTCGCTGAACTCGAGGTGCATGCGCTTGTCGAAGACGTAGAGCGAGCCTTCCCACAGTCCGCCGTCACGGTACTTCTCGCCGTAGCGGACGATGCCGCCGTCGAGCTGGTAGACCTCCTGGAAGCCTCGGTTGATCATCAGGCTGGAGAGCACCTCGCAGCGGATGCCACCCGTGCAGTACGTGACGACGGGCTTGTCCTTGAGGTCGTCGTACTTGCCCGAGTCCAGCTCACGGACGAAGTCGTGGGTGGTTTGGACATCGGGGACGACGGCTCCCTTGAAGCGTCCGATCTGTGCCTCGAGGGCGTTGCGTCCGTCGAAGAAGATCACCTCCTGCCCTGCGGCGCGCTTGGCGTCGACAAGTGCATGTACCTCCTCGGGTGCAAGGTGTGTCCCGCCGCCCACCACCCCCGTCTCATCGACCTTCAGCTCGCCGGGAGCACCGAAAGAGACGATTTCGTCGCGTACTTTGACGCTCAACCGGGGGAAGTCGTCGGCGCCACCCTCCGACCACTTGATCTCGATCCCCCTGAAGGCCGGGTACTCGCGCGTGGTCCTGACGTACTGCTTCACCGCACCGATCTCGCCGCCGACGGTCCCGTTGATGCCGTCTTTCGAGACGATGATCCTGCCGCGCAGCCCCCACTTCTCGCAGAGGGCGCGCTGCCACAGCCGGATAGCCTCGGGATCAGGCAGTGGTGCAAAGGCGTAGAAGAGGGCAATACGGTTCATCGACACGGCTTAAAGCCTACTGGGCGTCGCAATCGGTCACTGTCGTGGCGTCGCCTGTGCTTGTCGGCCGGCGAGAACTATCGTTCAGCACATGGGCGCATCTGCAGACAACGAACTTCTCCAGACCTGGATAGCCGGATGGACCGCATGTCGGGGTTACGAGCCGCACGACGACGGCCGCACCACCTCCGTTCTCCTGACCGATCAGCAGAACCAGACGGAGCACTTCCTCTTCGAGCCCGACACCGACCAGTTCCTGGAACTGGCGCGGGAGACGAAGCAGGACCCGACGCGCGTGCTGACCGTTGTCACGAACCGGGCGCAGGATCTGTTGGACGCGGCAGCCCCGCTCCGCATGCGCGTGACGGACCGCCAGCAGTCCCTGATGAGCGTCGACATGCACGGGCAGGACGTCGAGGACCCGCGCGCGCCGGGCGACGGCTTCACCCTCGAACGCTCCAGTGAAGGTACCTGCCGCCGCGTTACGGTGCACGCCGACGGGCTCCTGGCAGCGCGCGGTTCCGTGTCCGTGGTCGGCGATTTCGCGGTCTACGACCGCATCGTGACCGAGGAGGGTTTCCGGCGCAGAGGATTGGGCAGCTACGTCATGCGAGCCCTGACCGCAGGGGTGCTGGAGGACGACGTCACCACCGGACTGCTCATGGCGTCCGCGGACGGACGGGCGCTCTACGAGTTCCTCGGGTGGCGGCACCTCGCCGACGTGTTCGTTATCAGAGGATAAGAACGGTTACCCGAGTCCCTTCGCTCGGCCCGATGGGACAATTGCCGGGTGGCTGCGCAGAACTCATTGATCTCCGTGCTCGGGGGTGGACCCGACCCCGAGCAGCTGCTGCATGTCCGCGAGATACCGGCGCGCGATGCCGAGCACGCCCCCTGGCCGGGGTGGGCCCATCCTGACGTCATTGATGCCTTCGCCGCGCGGGGTGTCCGTGAGCCCTGGCGCCATCAGGTGGAGGGAGCCACGTCCGCCCATGGTGGAGCGCACACCATCATCGCGACGGGCACCGCCTCGGGGAAGTCCCTCTGCTACCAGCTGCCGGTCCTCGACGAGATCCACCGCAGCGAGCTGACGAACCGCGCCACGTTGGCCCCGAACGGCTCGGTGGCCCTTTATCTGGCACCTACGAAGGCGCTTGCCGCGGATCAGTTGTCCGCGATCACCGCCTTGAAGCTGCCTACCGTTCGTGCAGAGACGTACGACGGCGACACCGAATCGGGTTCCCGCCGCTGGATCCGGGACCATGCCAACCTCATTCTCGCGAATCCGGACATGCTCCATTACGGCATTCTTCCCAACCACACCTGGTGGGCGCGGTTCTTCCGCCGGCTCAAGTACGTGATCATCGACGAGGCACATAGTTACCGGGGCGTGTTCGGGTCTCACGTGGCCAATCTCCTGCGACGGCTCCGCCGGATTTGCGCGAGCTATGAAGCGAACCCGGTGTTCATCGGGGCCTCCGCGACGTCGGCCGAACCGGCAGCGTCGTTCGGGCGCCTCATCGGCGCTCCGGCGCGTGCCTTCGACCGGGACAGCTCTCCGCACGGATCCACCACGGTCGCCTTCTGGGAGCCACAGCTCACCGGGATGAAGGGCGAGAACGGTGCTCCCACCCGGCGGACGGTCATCGCCGAGACATCGGACCTCCTCGCCAACCTGGTCTCCTCCCATGTGCGGACGATCGCCTTCATCAAGTCCAGGCGAGGGGCGGAAAGCATCGCACAGACATCCCGGCGCATGCTCGAGGACGTGCATCCGAGCCTCCCGCACCGCATCGCGGCCTACCGGTCGGGGTACCTGCCGGAGGAACGGCGCGCTCTCGAGAAGGATCTGCGCAGCGGTGAGTTGCTCGGGGTAGCGAGCACCTCCGCCCTCGAACTCGGTATCGACATCTCCGGACTCGATGCGGTCCTGGTGGCCGGGTGGCCGGGAACACGCGCGTCCCTGATGCAACAGATCGGACGTGCCGGTCGCTCGGGCCAGGACGCCATCGCCGCGTTCGTCGCCAGTGACGACCCCCTGGACACATACCTGGTGCACCATCCCGAGGCGGTCTTCGACCTCGCAGTGGAAGCCACCGTTTTCGATCCCTCCAACCCCTACGTACTCGGCCCGCACCTGTGCGCTGCCGCGGCCGAGCTACCCCTGACGGACGCTGACCTCGATCTGTTCGGCGCCACCTCGGAATCCTTGCTCGCAACCCTGTGTGAGCAGGGATTCCTCCGGCGCCGCCCTGCAGGGTGGTTCTGGACGCACCCGCAGAGCGCGGCGGCGATGGTCAACCTCCGAGCGGACGGCGGTGGACCGATCAACATCGTGGAAGCGGAGTCCGGCGCCCTCCTCGGCACGATGGACTCTCCCCAAAGTCACTACCAGGCACATCCCGGGGCGGTGTACGTCCATCAGGGCCGCACCTATGTAGTGCAGGAGCTCAACGAGCAGGACCACTGTGCGGTGGTTGCCCGCGCGCATCCGGACTACTACACGCAGGCGCGGGACGTCACGCAGATCGAGGTGATCGGCCGCGATGTCAGCCAGCTGTGGGGCGGTGTCCTCGCGAACTTCGGCGATGTGAAAGTGACCACCCAGGTGGTCTCCTTCCAGCGCAAGGCCTTCTCCTCCAACGAGGTCCTCGGCGAGGAACCCCTGGAACTCGAGGCCCGCGACCTCTTCACCAAGAGTGTCTGGTTCGAGATCAGCCCCGAGTTGCTCGAGGCCGAGGGCATCCTCGCGGAGGAGCTGCCCGGAGCGCTGCACGCCGCCGAGCACGCAGCGATCGGACTGCTGCCTCTCGTCGCCTCGAGTGACCGGTGGGACATCGGCGGGGTGTCCACCGCCCTGCATGCCGACACCGGCCTGCCGACGATCTTCGTATACGACGGTCATCCCGGCGGCGCCGGTTTCGCCGAGCGAGGGTTCGAGGCCGCACGGACCTGGTTGTCCGCAACCCGGGATGCCATCGAAGCGTGCGAGTGCGAGTCGGGCTGCCCGTCCTGCGTGCAGTCCCCCAAGTGCGGGAACCGGAACAACCCGCTGAGCAAAGGGGGTGCAGTTGCGGTGCTGACACTGATCCTCAGGGAGGCCGGCATTGCCATGGGATCCGGCGGTACGGGGACACCCGGCGGCGCGGCCGACGCGAACCCGCCCGTCGACCCGGTCCAGGGTGCGACTGGAACGACTCCGGCGACCTCCACCAGGACTGACGGAACCAGGAGCGGTGCACCAGCGGCCTGACCCTTCTGTCCGCACGCTGTGCGCACTCACGGCAGCTCGTCCAGCCATCCGAACACCTTCTCGAATTCGCGCACCTGATCGAGGACGCGCGCGGGGAAGTCCGCGGAACCTTCCCGAGGTGTCCGGCGCATCGACTCCGTGCGGTCTTCGATGCTGTCTTGGGCTCACGGCGGAGGCCCCGCTCGCGCTGCTCCGACCGCGTCCGGCAAAAGCCCTTCCACAGGGACAGACACGCGAATCTGCGCCGTTCCGGCCCCAGTTGCTCCTATCGAGCAATCACGCAGGGCAGCTCCTTGCCGTTGCGCGACCGATCCGGCGACCGAGCAGGGGTCACCAGCAGACAGACCCCGGGCAACATCAGCAGCAGCCAGTGCTGCCAGGTCCGCTGCTGTAGCTGCCTTCGATGCTGCCGATGCCGCCTGCAGCAGCAGGACGGCCGCGGCGATCAATAGTAGTGTCAGCAGCGCGAGAGCGGCCATCAGGAGTGTTCCCGCGCCCTGATCGGAACCCGCCACCGAACGAGTGCCGCGACCGAGGCGGCTACGTGACGCGCAGCGTGTGCGTCGCGCGCCATGCGATACAGATCGTCGTCGTCGCAGGCTGGTTGCACGGGCCTGCCTACCCACTGTGCTCGACCTTCCCCGTGGCTGTCGCGCTCAACTCGAGGCCCAGAAGGTCCACGACCGGTCCGTCGACCTTTGCCCGGACTTCGATGGTGGTCCACTCTGTCCCGCCCCCTACCGTCGTCGTCGCATTTTTCCCGGCCAATCGGCGGACCGTCTGCTCCACGGACTGATCGCTCTCGCCCCGCATCGCTTCCCGCGCTCCGGCACGAGCCGCTTCTTCAATCCGCAGCTGAACCGTGCCCACGTGAGCTGTTCCCAGCAGGAGCGCAAGGAGCGCGACCAGGGCGGGAAGCACGACCGCAACCTCTGCGGTCACCGATCCTCGCTGATGTCCGTCGGCTACGACTGGTGGCTCGAACTGCATGGACGCTCGGCCCAGCCTGCTGGAGTGGCAGCGCCTCTCCGTAGGGCCAGGAATACCCGGTCGATGCTTCGAGCCGCCCTGGTCGCTCCTCACTAGCCGAAATTCAGTGCGGACGTGATCAGGGACATCAGGAGTCCTTTGATCTCACCGCTGGACAGGACAGCTACAAGAAGCGCGGCGAAACCTACCGCGGCAAGCGTCGCGATGGCGTACTCGGCAGTTGCCATTCCTGCCTCCCGGTCCAGCACTCCAGCCCGACGACGTCGTACTGTCCGTGCAATGGCTCTCTCCCGTCGTGCGTCGCGCCGGCGGGTCTCCCGGTCATCGCCGCTCGCCCCGTTCGCAGCACCCGGCGCTCCGTCCTGTGAGCCCGCGAAGAAGCCACCCCACTGCCGCTGTCCGATGGGACCGGACTCCACGGATCGCATGCGTGGCTCGACTTGCCCGCCCTGTGCCTCGTGCTCGCCTGCTGGCGAATCCGTATCCTGCTCACCGGACGCAGGCGTCGGCTGCAACAGCTTCCTGCTGCGCGGGCCGCCGGACGCGAGAACGCGTAGGCGGGTGCACTGCGTCTGCTCGGGCGAAGCACTGTCAGGCGGGTACTCGTCAATGCCCTGCCGTGTGCACTGAACCCGGAATGCCGAGCCATTCTTCGTTGTCGGCTGCGTTCCAATAGACATGGAGTCTCCCTCGATCGACGCGGGGTATCTTCCCCGCGTTCCGCTAGTAGCGACGGCTATCGCTGCAACAACTCTGGCGAAGCAGCGCCGGACACGGACTGCCGGGGCGGGCTAAGTGGACAACTGGAGCCGACCGTTCAGGCGTGTCCCCGCATCTAGCGTCTACGCGGGCATCGGCAGCAGGATCCGGCTGGTTCCCGTACCAGCACAGGGCACGTGGGAGTAGCGGACTCCACCTCGACGCCGGTGCCCGTAACGCCGGTGCTACAGGGCAGGAAGGAGCCCCAGAACAACAGGCACGACTCCCAGGCAGATGAAGGCCGGCAGTGAGCACAGTCCGAGTGGCAGGACGAGCTGCACTCCGAGTGCCGCTGCTTTCCTCTCCATCTCCCGGTTATGTCGCCGTCTCAACTGGGCCGCGTGAGCGTGCAGGAGCGCCGCGGAAGGTGCACCCGTGGACGTCGCGAAGCGCAGACCCTCCCGCACTTCTTCGGCGCTTCGCACTGCCTGGTCCGTCAGCGCGATCATTCTGGGAAGTCCGCGCCGCCGCTGTGGGAGACGGTGATGATGTGCGTCCAGTCCCGCGTCCCAAGCCGCGTTCCAGGACGCACCGAGCAACCTGGCTGCATGAACTCTCTGCAGTAGGAAGCCCATAGTGGGATCACAGGACGCCGCGACGACGGACAACGCGTGCTCGACCGACGCGCCGCCAGTGAGGAGAGCGCCCAGGAGGTCGAGAATGAGCGGCGCCTCACGGACGCCACGCTGAGTGACCGCGCTCCTCGGTCTCACAGCGTGGCGCTTCACGCCCGCGGATCGAGCGTCGAGAACGCTCGCTGCGCACGCCAGGAGGAACGACACCAGCAACCCCGTCACCGCGGCGTCCCTCCTCCAGCCCGCTGTACCAGACGCCGGGACCACACTCGTCCGGCAAGCATCAGCAGCACTCCTGCCCCAAGAGCCCACCGTCCCAGCGGTGAAGCCACCAGCACCTCTATCGGGTTGACGCCGAGTGCGAAGCCGAGAACGATACCGACGGCCGGAAGCCAGGCGAGGAGAACGACTGTCGCGCGTGGTCCAGCCAGTGCTGTGTCCCGGGCTGACAAGCCGTCGAGCTGGGCGTCGAGCTGAGCGGCATAGTGCTCGAGAATCCCTGCCAGCGGTGCCCCGCTGCGCTCTGCCACCTCAAGGCATCCGGCGAGATCGATCCACATGCGGTCGGTGTGCTCCGCCGCGGAGATTCGACGACCGGTGCATCCCACGGAATCATCACGGAGCGCATCGGGGACACTCAGGCCGAGTTCAGCAGCACGACGTGCCCTGGCGATGACGGGAAGCACCGCACAGGAGAATACGGTGCGCCCGTCGGCATGGACCTGCTCCATGTCCGCCCAGAGGACACGCGGCGGTCGCCCTGCTCGAAGGAGCCCGGCGAGTTGATGGACGAAGAGCGGGAGCTCATGCGGATCCATCGTCGGAGACTTGCCTGACAACCGCTGGACGAGCCTCTGCACGCCCGTCGGTGCCGACGCCATCGCATCATCCCGACGCTGCCCGGCACTGCCGCCGGCACCGGGGAACCGCACAAGTTGGTCACGACGCCACTGCCCCGGACCCTGCAGGACGGTCACCGCGCACGCTGCGACCAGCAGAACGGCCACCGTCATCCCTGTCATATGTGGACTCCGGTCCAGCCGACGCGACGGGCGAACTCCGGCCATGCTGTGCCTGCTCGGCACGCTGTCCCGTCATTCACCAGAACGGGCCTGACCACGAGTGTGTTGTCCGGACTCAACTCCAATAATCCGAGGCTTTCGACACGGCGACCCCTGGAATCACGCACCACGTGCACGAGGGCATCGAGGGCACTTGCAGCCTGGAGAGCCAGGGCCTCCGGGCTCAGTCCCGCGAGCGCTGCAAGTGCCCCCAGCCGTGCCGGTACCGCGTCCGCCGAATTGGCATGCACAGTCCCTCCGCCGCCGTCGTGCCCGGTATTCATCGCCGACAGCAGTTCCCGGACTTCCGCTCCGCGACACTCTCCGACGACCAGGCGGTCCGGCCTCATCCTGAGGGCTTGTCTCACGAGCTCGGTGAGGTCAAGCACGCCAGTCCCCTCCAGATTGCCGTGGCGGGACTGGAGCCCGACAGTGTGTCGGTGGGCAGGGTTCAGTTCCGCTGCGTCCTCGACCAGCACCACTCGCTCATCCGGGGCAGCCAGGCCGAGGAGCGTGGAGAGCAGTGTCGTCTTCCCTGTCCCCGTGGCGCCGCTGATCAGGAAGTTCAAGCGGTGCTGCATCATCGACGTGAGTGCCTGAGCCATCACGGGCGCCACGGTTCCGCTGTCCACCAGTTCTGGCAGGGAGAAGACGCGGGAGCGTCTGATCCTTATCGACAGGAGCGTTCCCGCAGTCGAGATCGGTGGAAGCACAGCGTGGACCCGGAGGTTTTCCACCCGCACGTCGACCGCCGGACTTCCATCGTCGAGCCGCCTGCCACCTGCGGCTATCAGTCGGACGGCGAGCGAACGGACCTCGTCATCGTGCTGGAAGACGCGGTCGATCTGCCGCAGGCCCGTCGCCCCGTCGACCCAGACGTCGTCCGGTCCGTTGACGAGGATGTCCGTGACCGTCTGGTCCGCAAGGAGGTGCTCGAGGGGTCCAAGTCCCTTGAGTTCTGCTCGGACACGATCCAGAACCGAGAGGGTGCCCTCGGAACCGAGAAGCCTGCCACTCGACCCGACGGCGCCGGCGAGCGCCGCACTGGTTGCCGGCACGGTTCCCGCAAGGACCGCCCTGCGCACGGTGTCCACCATCGACGCCGGGCCCTGGCCATCCTGCACGGCATGGCCCTCCTCGTGCCACCCCTCACCGCCCCGGTACCCCGTGTCGTTTCTCATTACGCGCATCTGACGTCTCGTCAGCCCACCCTGCATATCGCCGCGAGTGTTCGCCTCTGTCATTCCAACAGCTCGATCGCGCTCGTGACGGAGCGAACAACCTTCCTCACGGATCGAGGCACCACGAAAGACACCATCCGGCCGGCTGCCTCGGCCTGGTGGGCGCCCCGCACGAACGGAAGGAACGGAAGCGGTCCGGGACGCCCCATCAGGTCCGCGACGAGCCACGCATCCAACCCTTCCTGTACTGGCCCGCGCAGGACGACCGTCGTGGGTACCGAGTTGTGAGCGCGGAGAACCCCACCAGCTGCGGCGACGCTGCGCGGCCTCGACGGAACGAGGAGCACGACGTGGTCGCAGACCGCGGCGAGAAACCGGGCAGCGGGACCGTTGCCGAGGTCGATGACCGTCACGTCGAAGGCTCCACGGGCGGCGTCGACGACCGCTCCGGAGGACGGCATGGCGTCACCGGGCCCGCCGCCGGCCGTCCCCGCCCGCGCTGCATGCGACAGCACGGAGAGCCTGCCATCGCTGGGTAGGGCAGACGCGAGCTGCTCGGGGTTGAGCGTGCCCCGGATGTCGCTGAGGTCGTGCCACCGCACACCCGGGCGGTCCTCGATGCCGAGGGCGAGGTCGAGCCCGCCGTTCAGGGGATGTCCGTCCACCAGCACGGTCGACTTGCCCGCGCCCGCGATCTGGCGGGCGCACCAATAGGCGAACGTGCTGACCCCACAGCCCCCGGCAGCTCCGAGGAACCCGACGACGGACCCGGACGTGGCCGAGCCCAACCGGCGTCCCAGATACTCGGCAAGCCAGCCCGCCCCCTGCGGCAGGATGGCTACTCGGGAGGAGGCGAGGTTGGCGGCAGTCCCCCAGACCGAGTTTTCGTCCTCGGTCATGCCCACCACGATGACGTCCCGCTGACCCGTCGTCCCTCCGGCCGCTTGCTCGGGCCCGACGAGCAGCACCACGGGATTCAGGGCCAGACCTTCCTCGAGACCAGGAACGAAGACGGGCGCCACCCCGGCCGAGGCGCACGCTCTGGCCACCAGGTCCCGAACGCGCTGAGAACCTCCGGCGAGGACTACCGGCTGCCGTCGGGCGTCCACGGCCCACGTCTGCTGCGTCATGGACACAGCCTCGTCCCGCAGACCGCTCCCACCTACTCGCCCCGGTCCTATGTGGACAACACGGATTGCAGGAATGGCACCGGGTCGGCCGACAATGAGGGGATGTACATAGCCGTGGGGCCCGTCCCGTCGAGTGCCGGCGGCGGGGCCGGCATCGCCCTTCAGGACCTCGATGCACGCGGAGTCCGACGCGGTGACGCAGTCGTCGTCGACCCCCAGCAGCTTGCGGAAGCGGTAGCACGTGCAGACGAACGGCGTCCTCGGTGGGTCTGGAACAGCACGCGGGAATGGTACCCGGACCTCCTGCGCGCGGGTGTCGACGTCGACCGGTGCTGGGACCTGGGCCTGACACGGAACATCCTCGCGCACTCGGGGTCGTGTCGGCCTTCCCCGTACATCGACGCGGCGAGGGCAAGCGCGACGACGGACGACGGTACCGAGCCGCCCCGGATCCTGTTGCCACCTCCACCGCCGCCGAACCAGCATTCGCTGTTCGATGAGCCTCGCGACCACGCCGGCCCCGCACTCGACGCTGTGATCGAGGAGTTCGGCGAGCAGCTGGCCACCGCTGCCGAAGCGACAGAATCCGGACGACTCAACCTCCTGCTGGCGGCCGAGTCGGCGGGGTCCCTCATCGCCGCCGAGATGGAACACTCGGGGCTCCCCTGGCGCAAGGACGTCCACCAGGACCTACTCGAACGCACCCTCGGACCGCGCCCGCCGGAGGGCAGGCGGCCGGCAGAACTCGAAAGGCTCGCCGGTGAGCTCCGGACAGTACTCGCGAGCCCTTCGCTCAACCCGGACTCACCGCAGGAGGTTCTGCGCGCGCTGCACAGGGCCGGAATCGAGGTCACGACGACACGCTCCTGGGAGCTCGAGCGGCAACAGCACCCTGCCATCGCGCCACTCCTGACGTACAAGAAGCTCTCGAGGCTCATGACGGCGAACGGCTGGAACTGGCTCGACGCGTGGGTGCACGACGGCCGGTTCCGGCCCGAGTACGTGGTGGGCGGCGTGGTGTCCGGGCGGTGGGCGTCACGCGGTGGCGGTGCCCTGCAGATTCCCCGACAGGTCCGGGACGCGGTCCGTCCCGACGACGCGCATGTCTTCATCGTGGCCGACGCGGCGCAACTCGAACCGAGGGTCCTGGCGGCTCTCGGCCAGGATTCCGCGCTCGCCGCCGCAGCCAGGGACAGGGATCTGTATCAGGGGATTGCCGATCAGGGGTTCGGCGGCGACCGGGCCAAGGCCAAACTCGCGATGTTGGGAGCTATGTACGGCGCGACGAGCGGCGAGTCCGGTCGGCTGATGCCGCAGTTGACGCGCGCGTACCCGCGGGCGATCGGTGTCGTCGAGGCGGCCGCGAGATCAGGGGAAGCGGGAGAGGGCGTGTCGAGCTACCTCGGCCGGGGCTGCCCGCCCGCCTCGGATGAATGGCGTGCCAGGCAGCGGACGACGACGGCGGAGGAGCAGCGCCGCGCGGATGCAGCCGCGCGCGCCCGGGGTCGTTTCACGAGGAACTTCGTGGTGCAGGCTTCTGCGGCCGAGTGGGCGCTGTGCTGGCTCGCCGAGATCCGGCGTCGATTGAGAGCCAGCAGCATTCCGGAACCAAGGAGCCGCATCGCCCTCTTCCTGCATGATGAGGTGGTCCTCCATGTCCCGTCGGAGCAGGCGGGCGATGCAGCAGTCATCCTGGAGGACGCTGCCCGGGCAGCCACCCATCTGATCTTCGGCGACATCCCCATCGAGTTCTCCATCAACACCGTCACCGTCATGTCCTACGCGGACGCGAAGTAGGCAGACCGTACCGTCCGCGCGCCGCTTGTCCACATACCGCGGCCACCTTTCCCGGTACTCCTGGAGTGCCCGTACGGTGACATCACGAACGGGGAAGGACGGTGCGCGTGAGCATCCTGAAAATCGATACGAACCGATACGGGGAAGCGGCAGGCCTCGCTGCTGTAGCGGGACAGGGAATCTCCGAAGCGGTGGTGTCGACGAACTCCGCGCTCATGCACACTGCCGGCATGGCGGGATGGGATGCGATGGGTGCGGAGTGGTCGGTTTCGTACGACAGGGCGGCCCGTGAAGTCCTCGAAGCCTGTCGGGAGCTCGCGCTCGCATCGTCGGACACATCGCGGGCGCTCACCTACTCCGCCGGTAACTACATCGATGCCGAGTACGTAGCGTCCATGGGGTTGTCCGAGCTTGTCGTGCCGCTGCTGCCGGCATCTGTGCCGGATATGACTGCTCCGAACCTGCCTTCCGCCGGTGGCGCCAACCCAGGGTGGCCCCCGCCGTGCTGGGACATCATCGCCGGCTTGGCAGGCGTCGTCTGGCCCACGGGCAGCCCGGAGATGCTTCGGGTAGCCGGTACTGCGTGGTGCACTCTGGCCGACGACGTCGAGGCGAGCGTCAGTGGTCCTGTCCGCTCGGCGCAGGACGCGGTGAACGGCCTGATGGCCGAGGATCTCACTCTCCTTCGTGAGCGCAGTGCTGCAATCAATTCAGCCGGAGTCGAGACCGCACGTGCCTCGCGCGACATCGCAGCTGGCTGTACGTCCCTCGCCGAGGCTGTAGAAGCGGCTCATCAGGAGTTGATCCACGAAACGCAGTCGTTCGCCCTGGAGTGCGCCGGCCTGGTTGTGGCCGGCACCGCACTGAGCCTCGTCACACTCGGAGGGTCGGCAGCCATCACCACGCTCATCGGCGCCGCCCGCACCGCGCAGATGATCGCACGGGTGCATCAGGTGCTCACGCGGCTCGCTGCGCTCGCGCGCACCGCCTCGGTATTCGCGTCGCGCATGCCAGGAGCTACTCGCCTCACAGCCGGGCTGCAGGCCCTCGCCAGGACACCGGCTGTGCTCGGAACAGCCGCGCGCTCCGCGGAACGGACACTCGTCCCCGCGCTGCGCTCCCCGGTCATGACGGCTACGTTGTCGCGGCTTGCACCCGCCGTCCGCATCGTCCGTCCGCTCGGGAAAGCCGGCATCCAGATCCTCGACTCGAAGGCGGTGTCCGTGGCCCTGTCCAGCCCGGCGGCGCTCGCCCGGGAGCAACTGGCGTGGCACGTCCGCCGAAACGTGCTGGGTTCGAGTGCGGTCAAAGGTGACCTGACCGAGCAGGCGTTTGCGGTGCTGCGGACGACAGGCTTCCGGGCGCCCCGGACGATGCCCGCGCTCGAAGCGACCCTTCGCGCCAAGGACCGGGTCGAGACCGTCATAGACCTCGCGGCGCTTCCCGCGTCATCCGTGGCGCGCTATGCGCCAGGGAGGATCGAAGGCCCAGCGGCCAGCGCAGCGGGGCCTGGCCGTCTCACAGCGGTGCAGGCATCTCCCGCGACCGGTCCCAGGCCCGCGTCCAGCCGAGGCCATCGAACATCGCGTCCAGCATCAGCGCCGTGAAACCCCAGATAACTGCATCGGACGTCAGGAAAGCGGGCGTGCGACTCACGAATCCGTCTCTGCGCACCACGGCCGTTCGCCGCCGTGACGGATCCAGAAGAGTGCTGACCGGACATCGGAAGACCAGTTCGGACTCGGCCGCGTCGACCGCGTGGACGGGTGACTCCTCCGCCCACCAGGCGAGCACCGGAGTGACCAGGAAGTTGCTGATCGGGAGCCCGACTTCCGGCAGCGTTCCCAGAATCTCGACGCCCTTCGGATCGAGCCCGGTTTCCTCCCGCGCCTCGCGTAGCGCCGCTGCCCCCTCGTCCACATCGCCCGGGTCGATAGCACCTCCCGGAAACGCGACTTGGCCCGGATGGTTGGCGAGCGACGCTGCGCGCATCACGAACAGGATGTCGAGGTCATCACGGGCGGCTTCCCCGGCCGAGCGGTGTATCACGCCTTGACGAACTCCGACGAGGATGAGGACGGCGGCGCGACGGGTCCTCTCGGGGTCCAGCGCCCCGAACTGCCAACCACTCGGCTGCAGCAGCACGGCATCGGGGCTTCCCATCCGTCCGACCCACTCGGTCAGCTCGCCGCGAGCGCTCATGCCAGGACCAGGGGAATGTGCTCCACCAGAGCACGTCGGGATTCAGGCACCCAGACCGTACCCGGCCTCGCGCAATTCTGCACGCGTTCGTCCTGCGCGCATCAGGTCGAGCAACTCTTCCCTGCCCGGAGCGAGTTCGTACTTGAGAAGCTTCGCAGCCTTCATGGGATCCGTCTCTCCCTCCCCGTAGGACGGGCACAGCGCAGCGACCGGGCACACGCCGCATGCCGGTTTCTTGGCATGACAGATCCGACGCCCATGGAAGACGACGTGGTGGGACAGCATCGTCCAGTCCTGGCGGTCGAAGAGAGCTCCGACCTCGAGCTCCACCTTGACCGGATCCTCGGAGGCCGTCCATCCGAACCGGCGGGACAATCGGCCGAAGTGCGTGTCGACGGTGATGCCAGGGACACCGAAGGCGTTACCGAGGACGACGTTCGCGGTCTTGCGCCCCACACCTGGCAGAGTCACCAGATCCTCCAGCCGGCCCGGCACCTCGCTGTCGTACTCATCGACCAGCCGACGGGACAACGCGAGGAGGCTGTTGGCCTTCGCCCGGTAGAACCCCGTGGGCCGGATGATCTCCTGCAACTCGAGCTCGTCAGCCTCCGACAGCGCCTGGGCATCGGGGTAGCGCTCGAACAGCGTGGGCGTGGTGAGGTTGACCCTGACGTCGGTGGTCTGCGCCGAGAGAACCGTCGCCACCAGCAACTCGAAGGCGTTGCGGAAGTCGAGCTCCGCCACCGCGTAGGAGTAGGTCTCGGCCAGGATCCTGTTGATCTTCCGCGCCCTGCGCTTGAGGGCGACCGGTGACTCTTCCTCGGTCTTCGCTTTCCTGCCTGCCACGTGCACCTCTCCTTCCAGCGATACCTCTCGAACACTGGGAATCAGTGGCGGAGGTCCAGGGTTCAGTCGCGGGGCGCGCGCTCGATGTTGCGCAGGTCGCGCAAGATGCCGACCGCGCCCGTGCGCTTGTCCTGCACGAGGAATTCACTTCCGCGGTCCTCGATTCCCACCTCCCAGTCGCCCGGCTGCAATGCGAACACTTCTCGCCCGGCCTGCTCGTCGAACACGGGCCTCGGGGACCCGACGGCAAACCAGAAGGCCTCGACAACAGGCTCTTCCTCCGCCGATCGCGTCGCCGTGATGGGCTCCTGCCGACCCCGGTCCTCCGAGTGGCCGACCGTCGCGTACGTGCGCGTGGAGTCGTCGGCTGCGACGTCCTGCAGGCGCGTCTGGTCGTTGGACGGGGACTGCGACGAGCGCGCCTCCGGTGTGCCGGCCGCGACCGGGTGATCCCGGCCCTCGCCTGTCTCGTCGTGAGCGGATTCCCGATCGACGTCCTGATCGACATCCTTACCGAAAGCGTGCACGCCGGCCGGTGCTCCGTCCAGGCCCTGCCCTGCCTGCCTGCCTCCCGTTGCCGCCAGCCCAGACTGCCCGGATGCGGCAGCACCTGCTCCCACGGCGCCGGCCCCGCCGGCCCCGTAGAGACCCGCACCGTTCTGAAGGACCGCGGCGGCAGCCGGGTTCACACCCGCCTGGCCGGGGTGCCCGGAGCGAGGGCCCACTGCTCCAGGGATCGTGCTCGCTTCGGCGGGCTTCGGCGGCTTCGGGGGGCGGGGACGCGCGGCGGCGATGGGGCGTGCCAGACGATGCGCCGGCACCTCCGGCCGACCAGCGAAGTCGTCCTTGATGATCGGCAGGAACGGCCCGACGACAGTCGCGGCCACCATGCCCAGTGAGCCGATCAGCGCCACCATCGGTCCGGCATGGAAGTCCGTGGCCGTCTGCAGGAAGAAGAAGGTCGCCGCCAGAACCGCTGAAACGGATGCGAACTGGTCGACGGACAGCGAACCGACGCGAAGGCCAGTGCCCCCCAGCCGACGTCCCGCAAGGAGTGCGAGCGCGATGACGGGCAGCAGTATCCCGATTCCCACGAAGAACAGCGGGACGCTGTTCCAGAAGTTGATGTACCGCACAATGCCGTCGACGAAGGGCAACAACGTACCGATGAACACGAGCGCAACGCCACCGCCGAACACCAGTTCCCGCAGTGTGAAGGGACCCAGGAGGGCCTTGCTCGGACCCGAACCCTGTTCCTGGTCCGGCCCAGGCGCTCCGGACGCAGCGGTTCCGACCGGCTCCGTAGCGCTGGATGGAGAACCGCCAGCAGTGGACTCAGTCGCGACAGGCGATCGGCCAGCACCCTCGAGGTTCGCCTGTCGAGCCGTCTCGGAGGGGCCAGCATCGCGCTGCCCCTCGGTTGGTTCGGTCATGTCGTACTCCCGTTCGTCGCGCTGGTGCCGCCGACCATGGCCGAAGGCGTCGTTTACCTCCTTCCACCCTAGCCACCGGCCCGGGCCTTCTCCACCGACGCACTGCGCGGGCAGGAAGCCGCTCATCGCACAATCACCGCAACTCGGCTAGGGCCTGTGACGCGGGGCACACGCGCAGGCGGAGAACTCGATAGGGTTCCCCTAGAGCACGTGGTGGTGCGGCAAGCCGTCGCACCAGACTGGGTCCCGTCCCGTCCACCACCGAACACGTCACAAAGGGGTAGAACATGAGCGCTGAACGGCAAGGCGACGCCTTCGAGAACCTGCTGCACGAGGAGCGTCGCTTCCCGCCCAGCGAGGAGTTCGCCGCGGATGCGGTTGCCCAACCGTCCCTCTATGACGAGGCTCGGAACGAGGGAACGGACTTCTGGGCGCGTCAGGCCCGGGAACTCCTCACGTGGGACAGGGACTTCACCGAGACGCTCGACTGGTCGGACGCACCTTTCGCGAAGTGGTTCGTGGGCGGAACTGTGAACGCCGCGTACAACGCCTTGGACCGTCACGTCGAAGCCGGTCTGGGCGACCGCGTGGCGATCCACTTCGAGGGCGAGCCGGGCGATACGCGCACCATCACCTATGCGGAGCTGACCCAGGAGGTCAAGAAAGCATCGAACGCTTTCGAATCACTCGGCGTGCAGAAGGGCGACCGCGTCGCCGTCTACCTGCCGATGATCCCCGAAGCCGTGATCACGATGCTTGCGTGTGCCCGGATCGGCGCCGTCCACTCCGTGGTCTTCGGGGGGTTCTCGGCGGACGCTCTTCGTAGTCGCATCGACGACGCGGAGGCAAAACTCGTGGTCACCTCCGACGGAACCTACCGCCGCGGGAAGCCCAGCTCCCTCAAACCGGCCGTCGACGGCGCCCTTGAGAGAGAGGGCCACACCGTGACGAACGTCGTCGTGGTACGCCGCAACAACGAGCCCGTGGAGTGGACCGAGGGCCGCGACGTCTGGTGGCACGACGTCGTCGGCAACGCGCCGGACGAGCACATCGCGGTGGCGCACGACGCCGAGCACCCTCTGTTCATCCTGTACACCTCGGGGACCACCGGAAAGCCGAAGGGCATCCTGCACACGACCGGCGGCTACCTCGTCCAGACGGCATTCACGCACCGGAACACGTTCGATCTGCGCCCCGAGTCGGATGTCTTCTGGTGCACGGCGGACATCGGGTGGGTCACCGGCCACAGCTATGTCACCTACGCCCCCCTCGTGAACGGTGCGACGCAGTTGATGTACGAGGGCACACCGGACACGCCGCACCAGGGTCGGTGGTGGGAACTCATCGAGAAGTACAAGGTGTCGATCCTCTACACGGCCCCCACCGCCATCCGCACCTTCATGAAGTGGGGCCGCGACATCCCGAAGAAGTACGATCTCTCGTCGATCCGGGTGCTCGGTTCCGTCGGGGAGCCCATCAACCCCGAGGCGTGGATGTGGTACCGGGAGGTCATCGGCGGCGGAAAGGCTCCGATCGTCGACACGTGGTGGCAGACGGAGACCGGTGCCCACATGATCGCGCCGATGCCCGGAGTCACCGCGACCAAGCCCGGCTCCGCGCAGGTGGCCGTCCCCGGCATCGCCGTGGACGTCGTGGACGAGATGGGCGAGTCGGTGCCCAACGGATCGGGCGGCTACCTCGTGATCCGCGAACCGTGGCCGGCCATGCTGCGCGGCATCTGGGGTGACCCGCAGCGGTTCAAGGACACGTACTGGTCCCGCTTCGACGCGATGTACTTCGCCGGTGACGGCGCGAAGAAGGACAGCGATGGCGACATCTGGCTCCTCGGCCGGGTCGACGACGTCATGAACATCTCGGGCCACCGACTCTCCACGACCGAGATCGAGTCAGCACTGGTGAGTCACCCGTCCGTGGCGGAAGCGGCTGTCGTCGGGGCGAGCGACGAGACGACGGGCGAGGCGGTGGTCGCGTTCGTCATCCTGCGCGGTTCCGCGAAGGACGACGACGACATCGTCACCACGCTGCGCAACCACGTCGGCAAGGAGATCGGCCCGATCGCGAAGCCGCGGAACATCCTGGTGGTCCCCGAACTGCCGAAGACACGCAGCGGGAAGATCATGCGCCGGCTGCTCAAGGATGTCGCCGAGGGTCGGGAAGTGGGCGATGCGACCACGCTGTCGGATCCCACGATCATGCAGCAGATCGCAGTCTCGCTGAGGAAGTAGGGCTCGCTCAGGAGGTAACGGGGCGGGTACGGCCCCGGGGCTCGAGGCCGGGATAGGAGAAGGACCCCTGCATCTGCTGGGGTCCTTCCTCCTACCGGCGGGACGACACCGGTGACGCGCGGGACAGAAATCAGCCGATCGTCGCGTCGACGGTGACCTCGATGTTGCCGCGGGTCGCGTTCGAGTACGGACACACCTGGTGTGCCTGCTCGACGAGCCGGTCCGCCGTCTCCTGGTCCACCCCGCCGATCTCCGCATGCAGGGCGACGGCGAGCTGGAACGCACCGCCCTCGACCGGAGCGATGCTGACCTCCGCTGTGACGGCTGTATCACTGATCCGAGCCTTGCTGCGGCTCGCGACGAGCTTCAGGGCACTGTGGAAGCACGCTGCGTAGCCGACGGCGAAGAGCTGCTCCGGATTAGTTGCTCCTCCAGGACCGCCCATCTCCCTGGGCACGGCCAGGTCGACGACGAGTTGCCCGTCGTCGGTGCGGGCTGCACCGTTCCGCCCGTCGCCGGTTGCCGTGGCCACTGCTGTGTACAGAGCACTCATGCTGTCCATCCTTCGGTCGTGGAGCCTGGCTATCCGCCCGCCCCGAGGGTTACCAGCTGGTAACCCTACCTCCGGCCGGATTCGCGGAATGCAGCGCGGGAAGTCGCGCCCCGGGAAGAACCCTCAGTGGAAGGCGACGAGGAGCATTTCCAGCGCCGGCCCGCGCTCCCGAAAGCGGCAAATCACAGGGCAGTGTGATGTTCGTCGTGAAAGATGGCCCAGGGCAGAGGGCGAGAGGACAATTTCACCGTGTCCACAACCGTGCAGCAGCCCCCCGTATCGAATCCGCGCATGGCCCGTCGCGTCGCCGGAGCCTCTTTCGTCGGAACCGCCCTCGAGTCCTACGACTTCTATGTGTTCGGCACAGCAGCCGCGCTCGTCTTCAACACAGTCTTCTTCGCTGAGCAGGATCCGTTGGCCGGCACCCTCTCCGCTTTCCTCGTCTTCGCGATGGGCTTCGTCGCCCGCCCTCTCGGCGCGATCCTCTTCGGTCACCTGGGCGACAGGATCGGGCGCAAGCGGACCCTCATCTGGACCATCACGCTGATGGGTGTCGCGACCGGGACCGTGGGACTGCTGCCCGACTACAACACCATCGGCATCTGGGCACCGATCATCCTCACGGCGCTGCGGTTGCTGCAGGGTCTTTCACTCGGTGGTGAATGGGGCGGTTCCATCCTCATCGCAACCGAGCATGCCGAGCCCCGCAAGCGAGCGCTCTACGCGTCCATCCCGCAGCTCGGCTCCCCCGTCGGCACCATGCTGATCTCGGCCATCTTCCTGATCCTCGCCGTCGTCGCACCCGATGTCATGACCACGTGGGGTTGGCGGATCCCCTTCCTGCTCGCCTTTCCCTTCCTTGCCGTGGCGATCTACCTCCGCCTCGCCATCGATGAGACGCCCGTGTTCAAGGAGACGAGCCGGAAGCAAGCACTGCCCCGCGTCCCGTTCCTGGAAGTCCTGAAGTCCCAGCCCGCCGCCATCGTGGTCGCGATCGCCTCAGCTGTGCTCGGCATCGGGTCCTACTTCCTGATGGTCACCTACACGCAGGCGTACGGCACCCAGACGCTCGGGTTGTCGCAGGAGACGGTTCTGAATGCGGCCCTCGTCGGGTCGATCCTGCAACTCGTCACCATCCCGGCCTTCGGCTTCCTCGCGACGCGCATCGGCTCGGCGAAGGTCGTCGCGGGGGGCGCTCTCGGAACCGCGCTCATCGCCTTTCCGCTGTACTGGATCATCAGCATCGCCACCGAACCGATGTACATCGCCGCGATCATCCTCGGCGGAATCCTCCCGACGGCCAGCTGGGCAGCGCTCGGCGGACTGATGGCTGACATCTTCAAGCCTGCGACGGCGTTCACAGCGCTCTCCTTCGCCTACAGCATCGCCGCGATCGTCGCCGGCTTTGCGCCGTCGATCACGCAGCAGTTCGGAATCGCCACGGACGGCGCCTGGTGGCACCCCGGCGTCGTGCTCGCGTCCATGAGCCTCGTGACGGTTGCCGGCGCCCTCGGCGCGGTACGCCTGCGTTCCCGCCTCATCGATCCGGTGGGTACCCGAGCAGGTGCGGCATAGTTAGGGCATGACCCCCGCGCGCGCACCCAGCATCCTCGTGATCAACGGACCGAACCTGAATCTGCTCGGCAGCCGGGAACCGTCCGTCTACGGCTCGTCCACGCTCGACGACGTCGTCCGCCTCGCGGAGACCGCAGCGCAGCAGCACGGCTGCACCACGACGGCGATGCAGTCCAACCACGAGGGCGAGATCATCGATGCGATCCACGCCGCCCGGCTGACCGTGGACGGCATCGTAATCAACGCGGGGGCGTTCACCCATACCTCGATCGCGATCCGTGATGCCCTGTCCGGCGTAGCGCTACCGGTCGTGGAGGTCCACATCAGCAATGTGCATCGACGCGAGGAGTTCCGTCACCACTCCTACATCTCCGCGGTGGCCGACACCGTGATCGTGGGAGCGGGCATCGACGGCTACCGCCTGGCGGTGGACCATCTCGCCGGACGGCTCGTGGCGACGGCTGCCGGTTCCGCATCGTCACCAGAAAGTTAGCTCCGTCGCCGCCCGTTGGACGGTGACGAGATCGCTCATAGGGCACGATGGTGCTATGACGGACATCACTCCCGCCGAGAGCGCGACCGACCAGCCCCATGACCCCGACGCACCCCTGCTCGAGGTGCGGAATCTCGCAGTGAGCTTCCGGACGACGCATGGCGAGGTGCAGGCGGTCGAGGACGCGAGCTTCACGCTCAAGCGCGGCAGCGCCCTGGCGATCGTCGGCGAGTCCGGCTCGGGCAAGTCGACGACGGCGATGGCGTGCATCGGATTGCTGCCGGGCAACGGCAGGGTCACCTCGGGCAGCATCCTGTTCGAGGGACAGGACCTCGTGAAGCTGTCGGAGGCGAGGATGCGCTCCATTCGCGGCAGGGCCATCGGCCTGGTGCCGCAGGATCCGATGTCCAACCTGAATCCGGTGACGAAGATCGGCACGCAGGTCGCCGAGACACTCCTGGTGCACGGCATGGCGACCAAGAAGGACGTCAAGCAGCGTGTCATCGAGGTACTGACGGCCGCCGGGCTCCCGGATGCGGGCGAGCGCGCCAAGCAGTACCCGCATGAGTTCTCGGGCGGCATGCGCCAGCGGGCGCTCATCGCGATCGGCCTCGCCTGCCAGCCGCGGCTGCTCATCGCCGACGAGCCGACGTCTGCCCTGGACGTGACGGTGCAGCGCACCATCCTGGACCAGATAGAGACGATGACCGAGCGACTCGGCACATCGGTTCTCCTGATCACCCACGATCTCGGCCTCGCCGCCGAGCGTGCCTCGCAACTCGTGGTCATGCACCGGGGCCGGGTTGTCGAGACCGGCCCTGCGGACCAGTTGCTCAACGACCCGCAACACCCCTACACGCAGTCACTCGTACGGGCTGCGCCGAGTGTCGCGGCCGTGCGCCTGCGGCCGGGCGCATTCACCGCGGATGCGGCAACCCGGCTCAAGCTGGCTGAAGCCGTGTTCGCGGAGCACGAAGCCGGGCACCAGAGCGGGAGCACGGGCGCGGTGCTCCCGGACGGCAGTGGCCGACGCGTGGCTGATTCCGTCACCGCGGGCTCCGACTCCGATTCCTCCCGCGGAGGCACCGGAACCCACGTTGCGACGTCGTCGTCGGACCGCCCCGCAGCTCCGGTCGGGGCCGGCAGCTCCGAAGGGCAGGCGGTTCCGGCCGCTCCCGCCAACATCGTCGAGATCCGGGACCTCACGAAGATCTACAAGCGCCGGGGCAGCAAGGAGGACTTCTACGCGGCGAAGAACGTCACGCTCGACGTCCCGCGCGGAAAGACTGTGGCGATCGTCGGAGAGTCGGGCTCGGGCAAGACGACGACGGCCCGCATGCTCCTGAAGCTGATCGAGCCGACGTCGGGCACCATGACCTTCGACGGCATGGACGTCGCGACCCTCGACAAGGCGCAGCTCAACGACTTCCGCCAGCGCGTGCAGCCCATCTTCCAGGACCCCTACTCCTCCCTGAACCCGATGTTCACGATCGAGCGCATCGTCGAGGAGCCGCTCAATGCCTACAAGCGCGGGTCGAAGAAGGAACGTGCGGCGCGCGTGCGTGAGCTGATGGACCAGGTGTCGCTGCCGCAGAACGCCTTGCGGCGTTATCCGGCGGAGCTCTCGGGCGGGCAGCGGCAACGCGTGGCGATCGCGCGCGCCCTCGCCCTGCAGCCGGAGCTCATCGTGTGTGACGAACCGGTCTCCGCGCTCGACGTGCTGGTGCAGGCGCAGATCCTCAAACTCCTCGGCGACCTGCAGTCCGAACTGGGGCTGAGCTACCTCTTCATCTCGCACGACCTCGCCGTGGTGCGCCTCATCTCGGACTACGTCTGCGTGATGAAGGACGGCGAACTGGTGGAGGCGGCAAGCTCCGAGGAGGTCTTCCAGAACCCGCGACACCCCTACACGCGGAAGCTTCTGGCCTCGATCCCCGGCAACGAGCTCAATATCCCCCAAGAGCTGGCGTCCTAGCGCCACTTGTCAGCTGATCGGAAACGGAAGCCTGCGCGTGGGGGCCGTCATGGCATCCCGGCACCGGCTGCCGTCGGGCGACTGTGGGTGCCCGGGAGCATGAACGACAGGCACATCACGACGACGGAGGACATGATGACCGAGCGGGGCACCACGGATGGAACGACGGGCGAATGGCCCGAGTTGCGCGTAGCGGACTGGCAGGACACCCAGGCGACCCTGCACATGTGGATGCAGGTGGTCGGCAAGATCAGGATGGCGCATGCTCCGCTGGTGAACCACTGGTGGCAGGTGCCGCTCTACGTGACCCCTCGTGGTCTCGGCACGTCGTCGATCCCCTACCGGCACGGCATGTTCGACCTGGAGTTCGACGTCGTCGCCCACCGCCTGCTCGTGAGGAGCTCGTCCGGTGAGGACCGCAGCGTGCCCCTCGAGCCGCAGTCCGTGGCCCGGTTCCACGAGCGGACACTGACGGCCCTGGCCGAACTCGGCATAGATGCACCCATCCGGCCGGTACCCACCGAGGTCGATCCCGCCGTTCCTTTCGCGGAGGACCACCACCACGCGTCCTACGACGCGCAGGCCGTGACGGCATTCTGGCGGCAGCTGATCCAGGCGGAGCGCGTGATCACCCGCTTCCGCGCGGAGTTCCTCGGAAAGGTCAGCCCCGTGCACTTCTTCTGGGGAGGCATGGACCTGGCGTGCACGCGTTTCTCCGGCCGATCGGCTCCCACCCATCCCGGTGGCGCCCCGAACTGCGCCGACTGGGTCATGGAGGAGGGATACTCCCACGAGCTCTCCAGTTGCGGGTTCTGGCCGGGCGGCGGGGAGGAGGGCGCGTTCTACTCGTACGCGTACCCGGAACCCGAGGGCTACCGCGAGACGCCCATCGACGTCGAAGGCGCCTACTACAGCGCCGAGTTCCGACAGTTCCTGCTGCCGTACGAGGCAGTGCGCCGTGCGGAGGATCCCGACGCCGCACTGCTCGAGTTCCTGCGCGCGACGTACCGGGCTGCGGCGACGGCGGGCGACTGGGACGCCGGTCTACTCACCGACCCACACCGCCTGGACAGGCACGCCCGGTCCTCGACCTCGGCATAAGCGACCGCTCCGCCGGAACAGGCATGCCCGGTCCTCGACCGCGGCACAAGCGACCGCTCCGCCGGAACAGGCACGCCCGGTCCTCGACCGCGGCACACTCCACCTACCCGGCAGCCGCCGTCGCACGCGGAAGCGGCCACCGAATCCCCGTTCGGTGGCCGCTTCTCGTATTCGCAGATGCCTACTTCTTGCGGGTCTTCGGATCGAGGGCCTCGCGCAGGGACTCCCCGAGCAGGGTGAACCCGAGCGCCGTGATGGCGATGCAGGCGCCGGGCAGGAAGGCCAGCTGCGGGGCGACCGCGAGCTCGACCTGGGCGTAGGTCAGCATGCGCCCCCATTCGGCTGCCTGGGGCAGTCCACCACCGAGGCCCAGGAAGGACAGCGCCGCCGCATCGATGACGGCGGTCGCGAGCGTGAGGGTCGCCTGCACGATCACCGGCCCCATGCTGTTCGGCAGCAGGTGGCTCATCGTGATAGTCCGGCGGCTCAGGCCGAGGGTCTGAGCGGCCAGGATGTAGTCCGCGCCGCGCTGGGAGAGCATCGAGGACCGCAGGAGCCGCGCGAAGATCGGGATCTGCGAGACACCGATGGCGATCATGATCGCGTAGGAACTCTGCCCCAGCACCGCAGCGATACTGACCGCGAGCAGGAGATTGGGAACGGACAGCAGGATGTCCACGAAGCGCATGATCACGTTGTCCACCCACCCTCCGAGGCCGCCGGCGAGGATGCCGAGCAGCATGCCGCCGGCGAGTCCGAGCGCCGTCGAGACCACCCCGATCAGCAGGGAGGCCTGGGCGCCCCAGATGAGCTTGCTGAGGACGTCACCACCGAAGCGGTCGAGACCCAGCGGGAATCCCTCGATCTCGCCCGGACCCGGAATGGTGGTCGGAGTGATCGAGGTGCGCCCCGGGAGGTCGTTGCCGCCGTACGGCGCGAGGAGAGGGGCGAGGATCGCGACGAGCAGGAACAGTCCGATGATGACGGCGCCCACGATCGCCTGCGGGTTCTTGCGCAGCCGGAGGAAGGCGTCCTTCCACAGGCCGGTGCCCCGCCCCGTGTCGATGGCGGGATCGTTGGGAGCCGCTGAACCGCCGGCGGCGGGAGGCAGGATGGTACTCATTGCACACGCACCCTCGGGTCGATGACGGAGTAGGAGAGGTCGACGATCAGGTTGATCAGCGCGTAGAGGATCGCGATGAAGATGATGAAGCCCTGAAGAACCGGATAGTCGAGCCCGAAGATCGCATCACGCAGGAACCGACCGATCCCATTGAAGGCGAACACGGTCTCGGTCAACACCGCGCCCGAGATCAGCAGTCCCAGCTGCAGCCCGATCGTCGTGACGACGGGAAGCATTGCGTTCCGCAGGATGAAGCTCCCGCGGATGGTCCGCTCCATGAGTCCTTTTGCCCGCGCCGTGCGGACGTAGTCGGCATTCTGTACCTCGAGGACCGACGCCCGGGTGATGCGGACGATGATCGCCAGCGGGATGGTGCCGAGAGCCAGCCCGGGGAGGATGAGGTGGAGGAAGGCGTCCCACGCGGCGTCGTACTCGCCCGTGAGCAGTCCGTCGAGGACGTAGAACTGCGTGTAGTGCGTCGCGTCCATGCGGGGGCTCTGCCGGCCGTCCGGAGGCAGGAGGGACCACTGGATGGCGAAGAGGTATTTCAGGATGAAGGCCAGGAAGAAGACGGGCACGGTGATGCCGACGAGGCTCAGGACCACGGAGCTGTGGTCGAGGAACCGGCCGTAGTGCCGCGCGGCGAGGTAGCCCAGCGGCACCCCGACGCCGATGGCGAAGATCAGGGCGATCACCGTGAGCTCGAGGGTCGCCGGGAAGCGGGTGGCGAACTCCTCGAGGACGGGACGCCCGGTGTTGATCGACACGCCGAAGTCGCCCTGGAGCAGCTTGCCGATGTAGGTCAGGTACTGCGTGATGAGGGGCCGGTCGAAGCCGTAGAGCTCGTTGACCCGGGCGATCGCCTCGGGGGTCGCCTTCTCCCCCAGCAGCGCTGTCGCCGGACCGCCCGGGAGGCTGCGCACCCAGAGGAACAGCAGGATGGACAGTCCGAACAGGGTGGGGATGAGCAGCGCTAGCCGCTTACCGATGACGCGTAACACTCAGTTCCTTCCGGGTTGACCGGCTGCTGCCGGACAGGGGTTGTGCACAGCACGGGCCGGCCACCTCGTCGATGGCCGGCCCGGACGACGGTACTGCTGCTACTCGCTCAGCTCGATATCCGTGAAGACCTCGTCGTTGACGGGGCTTGCCGGGTAAGAGGTGACGCGGGGCGCGAAGGCCAGCGAGGGGGCCGGATGGGCGAGCGGGATGGCCGGGTTGAACTGGGCGATCTGCTCGTTGATGTCCTTGTAGAGCTCCGTCTGCTGGTCGCGGTCGCTGATGCCGCGGGCCTCGTCGAGGGCCGCGAACAGTTCGGGGTTGTTGAAGCCGAATTCGAGCTTCTCCTGACCGAAGAAGACGCCGATGAAGTTGTCGGTGTCGTTGTAGTCGCCGGTCCAGCCGAGCAGGTGCAGGCCGTGGTCCGGTGTGCCCTGGACCTGGTTCAGGTAGTCGGGCGACCATGCGGCGGGAGCCGGGTTGACGGTGATGCCCACCTCACTGAGCTGTGCCTGCAGGTTCGTGAAGACCTGCTCCGGGGTCGGCATGTACGGACGCGAGACGTTCGTCGGGTAGTTGAACGTGACCTCGAAGCCCTCGGGGTAGCCGGCCTCGGCGAGGAGCTCCTTCGCACGCTCGGGGTCGTACTCGTAGGTCGTGACGTCCTCGTTGTAGCCGTCGACGACCTCCGGGATGAACTGCGTGGCGACCTTCGTGCCCTCGGGCAGGGTCTGCGAGACGAGCGCGTCCTTGTCGATCGCGTGCGCGATGGCTTCGCGGACCTTCGGGTCCTTCAGCTCGGGGATTGCCTGGTTCATGCCGAGATAAAGGATGGTAAACGGATCGCGGGGCGTGATGTTGTAGCCCGCATCCTTGAGCGATTCGGTGTCCGCGGGAGCCACGAGGTCGTAGCCGTCGATGTCGCCGGCCTCGAGGGCCTGGCGGCGTGCCTGGGGATCGTCGATGATGCGGAAGATGGTGTTGGTGATCTGGCCCTTGTCACCCCAGTAGTCGTCGTAGATCGACAGTTCGAGCTGCTGCCCGACGTCCCAGGAATCGAACTTGAAGGGACCGGTTCCGACGGGGTGGCCCAGGGCGTACTCGCTCAGGGACGGCGCCTCGGCGGTCCCACCGATCTCATCCGCGGCGAACTCCTCGAGCGCCGTCGGGCTCTGCATGGCGAAGGCCGGAAGCGACAGCGCGGCGATGAATCCAGCGAACGGCTTGGCGAGATTGACGGTGACCTCGTTGTCGCCGTTGGCTTCGCACGACTCGTAGACGGCGTTCTCCGGGCTGTCTGCGAAGCCGCGGAACAGGGAGCCGTAGTAGTAGGACGTCGTCTCGGCCTGCTGGATCCCGGTCCAGTTGTACCAGCGGTCGAAGTTGAAGCAGACCGCTTCAGCGTTGAACGGGGTGCCGTCGTGGAAGGTGACGCCTTCCTTGAGCTGGAAGTCGGTGGACAGACCGTCCTCGGCAGTCTCCCAGGACTCCGCGAGCAGCGGAGCCGGGTCGGCGGTGCCGGATTCCACGCCGACGAGGCCCTCGAAGATCTGGCGGCTGACACGGAAGGACTCGCCGTCGCTGGCGAAGGCCGGGTCGAGCGACTTCGGGTCCGAGGACGCGGCGAAGACGAAGGTGGAGTCGACGGCGCTCTCGCCCTCGGCACCGGTGTTCTCCTCACGCTGGCTCTGCACGCAGCCGGTCAGGAGGAGTGCGGCGATGGAGAATCCTGCGGTGAGCGCAGCGCGTTTCCTCGCGAAACCTGCACCTCGCACGGATGTGCCTCGGTTAGACATGTGTTGCTCCCTGGTGAACGAGTGATTCCTACCGGATGTAACCGGTATCCATGGGGACCACAGCGGCGAACGCGCTGATCCGTGTGACGAGCCTAACTTCCGGAGAGTCCCGTGGCGGTATTTTCGGGGCATCCATGGTTACGATTTGGCATCGCGGAACACCCGCCCGGAGGACGTCATCCTCTCGATACATCCCCGAAACCGGAGGACTGATGACTGAAACAGACGCCGCAACATCGGTACGCTACAGGCGGTTCGCGGAGATCGAGGCTCGGGGCTACTCGCCGACGTACGACGAGTGGTGCATCGGCATCAGCGGCGACCCGGAACTCCTCGCCCTGCTCGACACCCTTCCCCCCCCCCCGCCGCCAGCCCAACCTGTTCCTGGGCGCGGCCCGTTTCGTGGGTGCCCCGCTGGGCGACTACGCCTCCTTCCGCTCGTTCGTCCTCGACCGCTGGCCCGGCATCCGCGACGTCATGGCGAGCCGCAGCACCCAGACCAACGAGGCCGGCCGTTGCGCCGTCCTCCTCCCGTCCCTGGCTGCGATCAGTGCGTCCGAGGGAAGGCCGCTGGCCCTGATCGAGGTCGGTGCATCGGCCGGCGTGTGCCTGTACCCCGACCGGTACGCCTATTCCTACTCCCCCGGCCCCGTGCTGGAACCCGCAGGAGGATCCCCGGTACCCCCTCTGACATGCTCTGCGTCGGGGGACGTGCCGTGGCCGTCCCGGCTCCCCGAGGTCGTGTCGCGGAGCGGCGTCGACCTGAACCCCCTGGACGCCGAGAACGACGACGACACCCGGTGGCTCGAGGCGCTCGTCTGGCCGGAGCACGGCTTCCGTGCCGAGCGGTTGCGCGCCGCACTGGGGGTCGTCAGGGCAGACCCGCCACTGCTCGTCCGCGGCGACCTCAACGAGCACGTCCTTCCGCTGATCGACCGTGCGCCGTCGGACGCCGTCGTCGTCGTCTTCCACAGCGCGGTGCTCGCCTACCTCGACCCCGCCGGGCGGGAGCGCTTCCGTACCACGATGCTGCGGCTCGCGGAGGACCGAGCCCGGCCGCTGCACTGGCTTTCACACGAGGGCCAGGGCACCCTGGCCGGCGTGGCCGGGGCGATGGAGAAGGCGCCCGGGGAACGGGATGGCCGCTTCGTCCTGCAGCACAACGGGCGGACCGTCGCCCGGACGGGACCGCACGGGCAATCCATCGAGTGGCTGTAGCCGGGCGTCAGCCGCGGGTGCACTGCCCTGCCGAGACGGCGTCATTCAACGCCGGAGCACTCTCGGCGATCGGCCGGAGCTCCTCCAGTGACAGGGCGTACCCGACCGGGGCCTCTGCGGTGGATTTGGCGAAGACCACTCCGGCGACGCGGCCCTGCAGGTCGAGCAGCGGGCCGCCCGAGTTCCCCTGCTGGACATTCGCAGCGAGGCTGTACACCTGTAGGGGCCGAGGGTCGGCGCCGTAGATGTTGTTCACGAGCACGGGCGACAGGCCCTGCACGCTCGCGGGCTGGATCCGGTAGGGCCCACCCGCCGGGTAGCCGGCAAAGGCGACCGTCGATCCGTTGTCGAGTTCCTCGCCGAGCGGAAGCGGCGCCGCCTCGAGGTCGTCCACGGCGATGACGGCGATGTCGCGGGCCGTGTCGAGCTGGACGACGCGGCCGGGCAGCGCGCCACCGCCGGGCACCTCGACGACCGGCTCGTTCACTCCGGCGACGACGTGCGCGTTGGTAACCACCCGGCCCGGCGCCACGACGAACCCTGAGCCCGTCTGGTTCTGCCCGCACTGGAAGGCGGTGCCGGTGATCCGGACGACAGACGCGGCGGCCGCCGCGAGCTCGGGAGTGTCCACCGACTCGTCGGGGATTTCGGCAGGGGCCACGGGGCCGACGCTCTCGAGGATCGTGGGGATGCCGTCGTCGACCGCGATAGTCCTCAGTTGCGCCATCCAGGTGCGGACCGGCCCGGGGGTCGCGGTGTCGATGGCACGGATGACCTGCGAGGCTGCGAGTTGCTGGGACAGGAACGGGACGCCGAGCGTCCCCACGCTGAAAGCGAGCATCGACAGGACCAGAGCGGCGACGACGACGTTCACCACGCCGCCGAGGATCCGGTCGATGACGCGCAGCGGCGGGAAGTCGGACCAGCGGCGGATCGATGCGCCGAGCGCTGAACCGACGGCCTGTCCGACGATGATGAGGACGATGACCGTGCCGATGACCGCGATCAGGCGCCAGGGGTTGTCGGGCACCCAGGCGCTGACGAGGGGGATCGCGAAGAATGCCGCAATGGCTCCTGCGACGAAGCCGGCGATGCCACCCAGCGTCACGAGGAACCCGTTGCGGAGACCGCTCACGAGGTAGCCGAGGAGGACCACCACCAGGATGAGGTCGAGGAGGGTGAACTCGGCGAGGTTGAATTCCGGCACGTACATTCTCTCCTGGCTATGAACGACGGGGCGCGGCATGGCTCCCGGCACTGCGAGCGATTCTAGCCGTCAAGCATGGGAGCACGGTGGGAGGAATGGGTGCACTGCCGGCAATACGGGCCGCACGCCGTGTATCAGTCGTCACAGCCGCTCCCGTACGGCAAGATGGACAGGAGAAGACAGCGGGGACAGCCGCAGGACGACGCACTAGAGACGCATCAGGAGAATTCATGGACATCGAGGTACTGCGCCGGGCGCCCCTCTTCGCATCACTCGGAGACGACGTCTTCGCCGCACTCACGGACGAGTTGATCGAGGTGGACCTCCCCCGCGGCTCGTCGGTCTTCCGCGAGGGCGACCAGGGCGACCAGCTGTACTTCATCGTCTCCGGCAAGATCAAGCTCGGCCGCACGGCGCAGGACGGGCGCGAGAACCTTCTCGCGATCCTCGGCCCGGGCGAGCTCTTCGGCGAGATGGCCCTCTTCGATCCCAGCCCCCGCACCGCGACAGCGACCGCAGTGTCCGAGACGCGACTCGCGGGCCTGAAGAACGAGAACCTGCGCACGCTCCTCGAAACCCGGCCGGAGGTGTCGGCCCAGCTGCTGCAGGCCCTCGCCCGACGGCTGCGCCGCACCAACGAATCTCTCGCCGACCTCGTGTTCAGCGACGTCCCCGGCAGGGTCGCGAAGGCTCTGCTCGATCTCGCGGACCGTTTCGGCAGGCCTGCCACGGACGGCATCCTCGTTGCCCACGAGCTGACGCAGGAGGAGTTGGCTCAGCTGGTCGGCGCTTCGCGTGAGACGGTCAACAAGGCCCTCGCCGAGTTCGTGCAGCGTGGCTGGCTGCGCCTCGAGGCGCGCGCCGTCGTCATCCTCGACATCCAGCGCCTGCGGCAACGCAGCCGCTGACCCATCGGTCGCATACAGGAACGGCACCTGCCCCTGGCAGGTGCCGTTCCTGTATGCGAGACCCTTCGTCCTCCACCATTGCCGGGAGGACAGGCGGAACCGTCGACGCGAACCCTTGCGGGCAGTGCCCGTCGGTACGCGCCCTGCTGTCAGCGACCGCGCTGGAACGATCCGCCCTCGGTGAGCTTCGGACACTCGACCTGCAGCATGAGGTTCCCCTCCTGCTCGGACAGCTGCGGGTGGTACACCTTCACCGGCCGCTTGTGCGAGAGGTACGCGATGCAGCCGCGCGATGACCCGATCTTCTCGAGGATGATCTCCACCGCGGGGACCGCGAGCTCGCTGAGCGTCCGGCCGACTGTGTTGGGCTGCCCCACCTCGTCACCGAGCTTCGTGGTGTCACGGTCCGCGACCTCCTGCGCAGCCCAGCGCCATTGCCCCCAGACACCCTTGCTGGCGAGGATGCTCGGTTCCTGATTCACCGGCTGCGCTGCAGCGAAGTAGTGGGTGTCGAAGCGGCGGTGCGCGAAGTCGGGGGTGAGCCAGTGCGAGAGCGGTTTGATCAGGTCCGTGCGAACGCCGAGGCCCCGACGCGTGAGGATGTCGGTGAAGCGGCACTCACCCTCGTTGATGGCCACGCGGGCCTTCATCCACTCCTTGGCCTGCGTGCCCTCGACCATCGACGACGCATCGGGGCCGGCGAGCAGCACTCCTGTCTCCTCGAAGAGCTCCCGGATCGCGCAGAGCACATGCCGGCGCGCCACGCGGTGATCGTCGACGCCGAGCGTCTTCGCCCAGGCCGACGGCGTGGGGCCGAACCACGGGAGGTCGTCGTCGTCGGATTCCTCGATGCTGCCACCAGGGAACCCGATCACTCCGAGCGGCGACTGCCCGCGGCGGTACGAGAGGTAGGTCTCCGTACCGATGGCGCTGTCGCGAAGCAGGACGACCGACGACGCCGGCCGGGCCTTGAGGGGCGTGCGCTCCCCGTGTTCGATCCAGCTCTGCGCCGCGGTGCGCTGGTCCGGGTGCACGGGGAAGAGCCTGGTGCTGAGACGGTCCACGGCTTAGACGAACTCCGCGATGACCTCGACCTCGACGGGCGAGTCGAGTGGAAGGACGGATACGCCGACGGCAGAGCGGGCGTGGACGCCTGCGTCGCCGAGGACGGCGCCGAGCAGCTCCGATGCGCCGTTGATGACGCCGGGCTGGCCGGTGAACGAAGGGTCGGACGCGACGTAGCCCACGACCTTCACGATGCGTGTGATGCGGTCGAGATCGCCGATCTGGCTCTTGATCGCAGCGAGGGCGTTGACGGCGCACGTTGCGGCCAGCGAGGTCGCGGTCCCGGCGTCGATTCCGCCTCCGGGTGCCCCTACCTTGCCCGAAACTGGGAGTTTGCCCTCAATAAAGGGCAGCTGGCCGGAGGTGTACACGTAGGAGCCCGTGACGACGGCGGGAACGTAGGCGGCTACCGGCGGAGCTACGTCCGGCAGGGTGATGCCGAGACCTGCGAGACGCGTCTCGACCGCCGAAACCGCTGTGTTTCCAGCAGACACTGCTAGCTCTTCTCCCTCTTGAGGTAGGCGACGAGACCATTGCCGTCCGGACCGGGAACCACCTGCACGAGCTCCCAGCCGTCATCGCCCCACTGGTCGAGGATCTGCTTCGTGGCGTGGATGATGAGCGGAATCGTCGAGTACTCCCATTTCGTCATGGGGAAAGCCTAGCGCTTGCTTGTAAACTGGAATAATGGCTGCGCGCAAATCACCCCTCTTCGACACGGCAACCACCCTCGGCAAGATCATTGCGTTCCTCGGAATCAGTGGACTCGCCGGCGTGCTCGCCGCAGGCCTCCTCGTTCCCGTGGCCGCGGCTGCCGGGACCGGGGCATCCGCCTCGATCCAGTTCTTCGAGGAACTGCCGGCCGAACTGGAGCGTGAGGCGCTCGCGCAGCCGACCAATATCCTGGCCGCGGACGGTTCGCTCATCGCGACTCTCTACGAGGAGAACCGGCAGCCGGTGACGCTCGACCAGGTGTCGCCGTTCATGAAGGACGCCCTGATAGCCATCGAGGACTACCGCTTCTACGAGCACGGCGGCGTGGACCTCGAAGGCATCTTCGGTGCGATCGCCAGCAACGTCTCCAGCGGGACACAACGTGGCGCCTCGACCCTCACGCAGCAGTTCGTGACCAACGTCCTGAACGACTCGGCGCGGCAGAACGGCGGGCAGGTCACCCTGAACGGCGGCGGCAAGTCGGTCGGCGACAAGCTGCGCGAGATGAAGCTCGCGATCGCGGTCGAGAAGGAGCTCTCGAAGGACGAGATCCTCGAGGGCTACCTGAACATCGTGCAGTTCAGCGGCACGAGCTACGGCGTCCAGGCGGCCTCGAAGTACTTCTTCAACGTGGACGCGAAGGACCTCAACATCCAGCAGAGCGCGTTGCTCGCCGGCGTCGTGAACGGACCGACGTACTACAGCCCGACGGACAACCCGGAGCGCGCGCTGCAGCGTCGGAACCTGGTCATCGATGCCATGCTGACGCGCGGGAAGATCACGCAGGAGGAGCACGACGCCGCCATCGCCACAGACCTGGGCCTCGTCGTCACGCCGACACTGAGCGGGTGCGTCGGCGCAGCTCAGGCCCCGTACTTCTGCGACTATGTCTCGCACCTCATCCTGAACGATCCCGCCTACGGAGAGACGGAGGCGGACCGCAGGAAGGTGCTCGAGCGCTCGGGACTGACGATCAGGACGACCCTCGACCCCCGTGTCCAGGCCGCAGCGCAGACGGCCGTCAACGAGACGGCCAACCCGGACACCACGGACGGCGCCGTCGGCCACACGATGCTCAGCCTGGACCCGAAGACCGGGAACATCCTGTCGATGGCCCAGAACACGCGCTACAACCCGGAGGTAGCCCAGGGGAACACGGTCCTGAACTTCAACGTCGACCAGTACGCGAATGGCGACCCCAGCAAGAGCCTCGGTGGCGGCGGCGGTTTCCAGCCCGGTTCAACCTACAAACCCTTCACGGTCGCCGCGTGGGTGGAGGCCGGCAAGGCTCTCAATCAGCAGGTGGACGGACGCAAGCGGACCTACCCGGAGGGGGACCGCTGGCGTGCAAGCTGCGTCGAGGGCGGCAATTACGTCATCAACACCCCGGAGCTCGAGGGCTACACGCCCCAGAACTACGGGGACGAGAACTACGGCACCAACACCGTCCTGTACGGTCTCGCGCAGTCGCTGAACACCATCACGATGGCCACTGCGAAGCAGCTCGATCTGTGCCGCATCCGTGACATCGCCTACGAGATGGGCGTCCACGAAGCGAGCAGCAGCGACGGCTCCCTCGCGGCCCCGTCCATCAACCCCCCGGCCCTCATCGGTGGCGGTGTAGCCGCCGCTCCGATGTCCATGGCGAAGGCCTTCGGTGGATTCGCCAACGAGGGGACGGTATGCGAGCCGCGGGCGATCACGGAGGTCACCGCGGTCGACGGAACCAGCTACCCCGTTCCTGCTCCCTCCTGCAAGCAGACCATCTCCAAGGAGGTCGCACGGGGCGTCAATGCAGCCACGCAGGAGGTCATGCGGATCGGATCGGGTTCGACACTCCAGTACGGAGGGATCCCGATGGCCGGCAAGACCGGCACGAACGATGCCCGATCGCAGACCTGGTTCATGGGCTACAACTCGGACATGGTCACGGCGAGCTGGGTCGGTAACTGGCAGGGCGAGGGCGAGGGCAGCTCCCTCGGTGGGCTGCAGATCGGCGGCCAGGTCTACCCGGAGATCGACGGTTCCCTCATCGCGGCACCTTCCTGGGCGCGCTTCATGCAGCAGATTCCCGGCCTGTACGTGGGGACTCCCTTCGCTGCACCGCCTCCCGCCATGCTGAACGGCACGCAGCGCAGCACTACACCCGTCAACCCGCTCCGTCCGGCCTTCCCGATCGCCCCCGGCTCGAACACCGGGACCAACACCGGGACCAACACCGGGACCACCATCAACCCCGGTACTGGCACCGGTACCAACCCCGGTACTGGCACCGACAGTGGCACCGAGAGTGAGACCGGTGGTAACACTGGAGGAGACGCCGGCAACGGCACCGACAACGGCGGAGGGAACGACTAGCGTGACACCGACTCAGACATCCCGGAGCGGGGCACCGCTCGGCTGGGCGGCAGGTCTCACCCTGACTGCCGCCGCCGCAACCCTCGCCTACGCCTCGGCTGTCGAGCGCACGCTCTACCAGGTACGTGAAGAGACCCTTCCGATCCTTCCGGAGGGTGCCGCTGACCTGCGGGTCCTGCACCTCTCGGACATCCACATGGTGCCCGGCCAGAAGTCGAAGTCCGACTGGCTCCACAGCCTGGCCGGGCTGAAGCCCGACCTCGTGGTCAACACGGGCGACAACCTCAGTTCCAGGAAGGGATTGGGCCCGTTGCTCGAGGCGCTCGAGCCCCTCCTGCAGGTTCCCGGTGTCTTCGTACCGGGCTCGAACGACTACTACGCCCCGATGCTGAAGAATCCCCTGCGGTACTTCGCAGGTCCGTCGATCGCACCGAAGGAGTCGACACCCGAGGACCTGCCCTGGGCGGAGATGTTCAGTGCGTTCGGTTCTGCCGGCTGGGTGGACCTGACCAACAGGTCGCAGTCGATGGGGTTCAAGAACATCCGCATCGACTTCACCGGGGTGGACGATCCCCATCTCGACCGGGACCGCTACACTCCCTACCCTCCGGGCAGCAGCACCTCGGCGGAGGCGCCGCACATCAAGGTCGCCGTCGCACACGCCCCCTACCAGCGCGTCCTCGACTACTTCACCGACGGTGGAGCGGACCTGATCCTCGCCGGCCATACGCACGGCGGACAGGTGTGCGTCCCTGGCTACGGTGCGCTGGTCAGCAACTGCGACCTCCCGACCTGGCGCGCGCGCGGCCTGACCCAGTGGGAGGCGAACGGTCGGACCGTGCCACTGAACGTGTCGGCCGGCATCGGAACCTCCCGTTTCGCACCGTTCCGGCTTGCCTGCCGCCCGGAAGCCGTGCTGCTGACGCTTACTCCCCGAAGCGCGCGGTAGCCAGCACTTCCTGGCTTCTTCGGGTCCTGCACATCGTGATCTGCTGTGCAGCGCCCTGACCTAGAATGGTTGCTGAGGGACACCAACAACTATCGATGACCGAAGAGTTGGCATGAAGAACCAGACCACGCTGTGGGAATCGCTCGGACGGCTCTACCCGCATGTCAAACCCATCATTCCCCGGCTCGTCCTGGGTCTGCTGTGCGCCCTCGGAGCGAGCGTCATGGCCCTCGCCATCCCCCAGGTGCTGCGCGTCCTCATCAATGACGCCCTCGCCGAAGGCGCCTCCGCCCGCACTGTCTGGATCGCATCCGGCGTCGTCCTGCTGCTCGGAGTCCTCGAGGCGACGTTCGTAGCACTACGCCGCCAGTTCGTCATCGCCCCGGCAACGACCGTGGAGACGAGGATGCGCACGTCCTTCTACCGCCATCTGCAGAACCTGACCGTCGAGTTCCACGATCGGTGGGGCAGCGGGCAACTCCTCTCGCGCGCCATGAGCGACCTCAACCTGATGCGGCGCTGGATGGCATTCGGCCTCATCATGCTGGTGGTCACTTCGCTGACCGTGGTGATGGGCGTGATCGTCATGTTCATGACCAGTTGGGCCCTCGCCTTGATCTTCGTCGCGGCCGCCGTTCCACTGATGATCTACGGCTACCGCTTCCGTACGTCCTACAGCCGGGTATCGCGCAAGAGCCAGGACCAGGCCGGAGACCTCGCCACGACGGTCGAGGAGTCCGTGCACGGGATCCTCGTCCTGAAGGCCTTCGGTCGGAGCGGCGAGGCGCTGGAGGACTTCGAGGAGCAGGCGGAGGAGCTCCGTCGGACCGAGATCTTCAAGGCGAAGTCGCTCGCCAACTTCTCCATGGTCGTCACCCTGCTCCCCGAGCTCGCGCTCGGCGCCTCGCTCGTCGTCGGCGTGACACTGGCGGCCAGCGGTGACGTCTCCATCGGGGCGCTGGTGGCCTTCTTCGCGACGGCGGCCGCGGTGGCCGGGCCCGTGGAATTCATCGGTCCGCTCCTCGCCATGACCTTCACGGCGAAGACCGCCATCGACAGGCACTACGAGGTCATGGAGTCGGAGAACACCATCACCGACCCGGCGGAGCCCGTCCACCTCGAGGCACCGCGCGGTGATGTCGTGTTCCGCGACGTGCACTTCCGGTACCCGGATGCGCAGGACGACAGCGATGACGTCCTCGACGGCATCGACCTCCAGCTACGGGCGGGCGAGACGATGGCACTGGTCGGCGTCACGGGATGCGGCAAGAGCACGCTCCTCCAGCTGGTCCCACGCCTACACGACGTCACGGGGGGCAGCATCAGCATCGACGGGGTGGACCTCCGCGCTCTCAGCCTCGACGAGCTGAGGACGCTCGTCGCCGTGGCCTTCGAAGACACCACCCTCTTCTCCAGCTCGGTGCGGGACAACGTCCTCATGGGCTCCGACGCCGTCGGCTCGGCCGCAGACAGGGTCCTTGCGGAGGCGATCGAGGTCGCGCAGGCGCAGTTCGCCTACTCCCTGCCCGAAGGTCTCGACACCCTCATCGGAGAGGAAGGCCTCAGCCTGTCCGGTGGCCAGCGCCAGCGGATCGCACTGGCACGTGCGATCGCGGCGCGTCCCACGGTGCTGGTGCTGGATGATCCGCTCTCGGCACTCGATGTCGCCACGGAGGAACGCGTGGAAGAGGGGCTCCGTGCGGTCCTGAGCTCGACGACGACGCTCATCGTGGCGCACCGTCCTTCCACCGTCGCCCTGGCCGACCGCGTGGCACTCCTGCAGGAAGGCCGCATCACGGACGTGGGAACGCACTCCGAACTGCTGGCCCGCAGCGACCACTACCGCTACGTCATCGCCAGCCTGGATGACGAGGAGATCGCGCAGCTCGGTCGCGCCGAGCAATCCGTGCACGACGACGAGGAGGCGTTGGCATGAGCCGTACCACCGCAGCACCGGGGGACGGCCCGAAGAGCGCCAGAAACGCCAGGAACGCTCAGGGCCCCACGTCCGCCGGGGTCCTGAACGAGGACGATGTCCTCCTCGACCGCGCGCAGAGCAGGTCGGTCCGCTCGAGGTCCTTCCGGCTGCTCGGCTCCCTCATCCGCCCGAACCGCCGGCAGTTCATCTGGACGGTGGTGCTCGTGGTCATCTCGCAGGCTGCCCGGGTCGCGGGGCCCGCCATCATCGCTTTCGGGATCGACCGCGCGCTTCCCGCACTGATCGCGGGGGATCCGCTTCTGCTGTGGTTCGCCGGTGGCACCTACCTGCTGGCAGCCGTGCTCGCCTCGGTCCTGACGGCGGGATATGTCCGGGCGACGGCCCAGCTCAGCCAGGCGATGCTACTGGACCTCCGCGTGCGGGTCTTCAGGCACACGCAGCGGCTGAGCCTCGAATTCCACGAGAAGTACACGTCCGGGCGCATCATCTCCCGGCAGACCTCGGATCTCGAGGCGCTGCGGGAGCTCCTGGATTCCGGCGTCAGCTCCCTTGCCTCCGGAGCTGTCTTCATGCTCTTCACGGCGGCCACCATCTTCGCGCTCGACTGGCGCACCGGCTTCCTGATCCTGGCCGCGGCAGTACCCATGTTCTTCCTGGCGCGCTGGTACCAGAAACACTCCCAGATCGCGTACCGCGAGTCGCGCGTGGTGTCGGCGAAGCTGATCGTCCACTTCATCGAGACCATGACCGGCATCCGCGCCGTGAAGGCCTTCCGGCGGGAGGCAGTGAACGCGGAGCGCTACGACGAGCTCGCGGAGGACTACCGCAGGGTGACGGTCCGCTCGATCAACCTGAACGGCGTCTTCCAGCCCGGTCTCGTGCTGATCGGCAACGTGACGGTCGCCGTCGTGCTCGTGTTCGGCGGGTTCAGGGTGCTCGGAGGCACGCTCGAAGTGGGAGCCCTCCTCGCCCTGATCCTCTACAGCAAGCGCTTTTTCCAGCCCGTGGACCAGATGGCGATGTTCTACAACTCCTTCCAGTCCGCCTCCGCTGCGCTCGAGAAGGTCTCCGGCCTGCTCGAGGAGGTGCCCACCGTCCGGCCGCCGAAGAACCCGGTATCCCTGCCCAGCCCACACGGTGCCATCGAGTTCCACGACGTCGCATTCCGCTACGGCAGCGGGCCCGTGGTGCTGCCGACGATGAACCTGTCCATCCAGGCGGGGCAGACCGTCGCGCTCGTGGGACAGACGGGCGCCGGGAAATCCACCCTCGCAAAGCTCATCGCCCGCTTCTACGACGTGTCCGAGGGCAGGCTGACGCTCGACGGCGTGGACCTCCGGGACCTCGCATCGACCGACCTGAGGCGCGCGGTCGTCATGGTCACGCAGGAGGCCTTCCTCTTCAGCGGCTCAGTGGCGGACAACATCGCCCTGGGAAAGCCCGACGCGAGCCGTGAGGAGATTGTCGCTGCGGCCCGCGCGGTCGGCGCGGAGCAGTTCATCCTCGAGCTTCCCGAAGGCTTCGACACGGACGTCAACAAGCGCGGTGGTCGGGTCTCCGCGGGTCAGCGGCAGCTCATCAGCTTCGCCCGTGCGTTCCTGGCCGACCCGGCCGTGCTCATCCTCGACGAGGCGACGTCCTCGCTCGACATCCCGAGCGAACGCCTCGTGCAGGAGGGGTTGCAGAAGCTGCTGGGCAAGAGGACGGCCCTGATCATCGCGCACCGGTTGTCCACCGTGGCGATCGCCGACCGCGTACTGGTGGTGCATGACGGCCACGTCGTGGAGGACGGCACGCCGGCCGAGCTGATCGCCGGTACGGGCCGGTTCGCGACCCTGCACGCCGCGTGGAAGGACTCCCTGGTCTGATGGCCCGCGGAATGGTTCCGCCCGGTTTTCCTCGCCGCTGATCCTCGGCTATTCTTGGACAGTTGCCGATCGGGAGGCTTGGCCTTACGGACGCGACATCGGGGTGTGGCGCAGCTTGGTAGCGCGCGTCGTTCGGGACGACGAGGTCGCAGGTTCAAATCCTGTCACCCCGACCAGTGAGGAAAGGCCCGCCGGCATCTGCCGGCGGGCCTTCATCTTTCGAACTCGGTCCTGGTCCGGCACGGTGACCGGGCGAACCCGGCACCAGCGGCGATCAGACGAAGGTGCGGCCCGTCAGCCGTTCGTAGGCCTCGATGTAGCGGGAGCGCGTACGCTCGACGACGTCGTCGGGCAGCGCAGGGGGTTCCGACCGGCGGTCCCAGCCCGAGGCATCGGAGGTCAGCCAGTCCCGGACGAACTGCTTGTCGAAGGAGGGCTGCGCCTGCCCGGGCGCGTAGAGCGCTGCGTCCCAGAAGCGTGACGAGTCGGGCGTCAGCACTTCGTCCCCGAGGGTGATTCGGCCCGAGACGGGATCGAGCCCGAATTCCACCTTGGTATCGGCGAGGATGATCCCCCGCTCCCGCGCGATGGCCTCGGCCCTGGTGTAGATGTCGAGCGTGAGCGACCGGAGCTGCGCGGCGGCGTCATCGCCCACCGTCATGACGACGGCGTCGTACGTGATGTTCTCGTCGTGCTCGCCCACCTCCGCCTTGGCCGACGGCGTGAAGAGCGCGGGTTCCAGACGCCATCCGTCCACGAGCCCCTCCGGCAGCGGCAGGGAGCACACGGTCCGGGACGCCTGGTACTCCAGCAGGCCGCTGCCGGTGAGGTAGCCGCGGGCGATGCATTCGATCGGGTACATGACGAGCTTCCGGCAGATCATGGCCCGGCCCTCGACCTCGGCGGGCACACCTCCGGCGACGTCGGAGGCGATCACGTGGTTGGGAATGCCCTCGAGCCGCTCGAACCACCACAGGCTGAGCTGCGTCAGGACGCGTCCCTTGTCGGGGATAGCTGTCGACAGGACGTGGTCGTAGGCGCTGATGCGGTCACTGGCGACCACGAGCACGACGTCGTCGGTCCCGTCCTCCGGCTCGTACAGGTCACGGACCTTGCCTGAATAGACATGCCGCCAGCCGGGCAGTTCGGGGTGCGCGGGCGCGAAGACGCTCATGCCGTCGCCGCTGCGGGGCCGGTGACCGTGACCTCGGCGCGTGAGGCCTTGAGGGCGATGTCGGTGCGGAACTGCCCACCCTCGAGCTCGATGTGGGAGAGGCTCTCGTAGGCGGTGGACCGCGCGTCCTGGAGTGAATCGCCGAGACCGACAACAGCGAGCACCCGGCCGCCCGCACTGACCACCTTGCCGTCGCGGGAAGCAGTGCCTGCGTGGAGGACCTGGGCGCCCGCCACCTTCGCGGCCTTCTTCAGTCCGCGGATGCGGCGCCCTGTGGCGGGAGCGTCCGGATAGTTCTCGGACGCCAGCACGACGGCGACCGCCGTTTTCGGCGACCAGTTGAGCTGGTCGATCTGGTCGAGGGTTCCCTTGGCTGCGGCGAGCAGCACGCCCCCGAGCGGCGTCGTCAGGCGGGCCAGCACGGCCTGCGTCTCCGGGTCGCCGAACCGCGCGTTGAATTCGATGACGCGCACCCCGCGCGTGGTCAGGGCGAGGCCCACGTAGAGGACACCGGCGAAGGGGGTTCCGCGATGGGCCATCTCGTCGATGACGGGTTGCGCCACACGCTCGATGACCTCGTCCACCAAACTCGCGGGAACCCACTCGAGCGGTGAGTACGCGCCCATTCCGCCGGTGTTCGGTCCCTGGTCGCCGTCGTGGATGCGCTTGAAGTCCTGTGCGGGCGCCAGCGGGACCACCGTGCGTCCGTCCGAGAGCACGAAGAGGGATACTTCGGGACCGTCGAGGTACTCCTCGATGACCACACTGCCCCCGGCCTGGAAGCACGCCGACGCATGGGCCAGTGCAGCGTCGAGATCGTCCGTCACGACCACACCCTTGCCCGCGGCCAGTCCGTCGTCCTTCACCACGTAGGGGGCTCCGAAGGTGCACAGCGCCTCGTTCGCCTCCTCGTCCGTGGTGGCGACGCGTGCCATGGCTGTCGGGACGCTGGCTGCCGCCATGACCTGCTTCGCGAAGGCCTTGGACGCCTCGAGCTGGGCTGCTGCCCTCGTGGGACCGAAGACGGGGATGCCTGCGTCGAGCAGTGCATCGGCGACACCGGCCGCGAGCGGCGCTTCCGGCCCGATGACCACGAGGTCGGCAGCGAGGCTGCGCGCGAGGTCGGTGACGACGGCGGGATCGTTCGCGTCGACGTCGTGGATCGGGACGTCCTCAGCGATTCCGGCATTGCCGGGTGCCGCATGGACCTCCCGCACGAACGGGTCGGCCACCAGGGCCCGGACGATGGCGTGTTCGCGGCCTCCGGGGCCCAGCACAAGTACCTTCACAGTAGGACAGCGTACTGGAGGCACTCAGGGCGACACAGTGTGCGTCCTCGTGAGGGCCTCGGTACCCATACTGCCGGCGTCCCTCTCCGAATACCTCGCATGAGCAACTCCATCAAGCCCCGCCGCGGCATCACCCTCCTTGCCGCCCTCGCAGGGGTCCTCTCCGCCGGCGTGGTGCTCGGTATCGCCGAGCTCGTCGGCGCCTTCTTCCGCGCCAGTGCGACCCCGGTCATCGCGATGGGTTCGACGTTCATCGACTTCACACCACCCTGGATGAAAGATTTCGCGATCCGGACGTTCGGTACCAACGACAAGCTGGCGCTGCTGGTCGGGATGGCTGTCACCATCGCGATCCTCGCCGCGATCCTTGGCATCGTGGCGATGAAGCGCTGGATCCTCGGGGTCGCGGGAGTGCTCCTGATGGGTTCGATCATCGTGGCGTGCGTCCTCACCCGCGCGGGGGCATCCCTCCCCGACGCGATCCCCACCGTCGTCGGCACGGCCGCCGGGCTCCTTGCCCTTCGCTGGCTGACCGCTCGCCTGCGCCACGCCGCCGTCGCCGGCCCCTCGGGTTCTCCCACCACCGGGGTCACGACGGACGGTTCCGATCCCGCCGGTGTCGCCATGGCGCGACCACGGTTCCGCGCTGCGTCCCGCACCCCGTCCCGCACCCCGTCCGCCCGGCACGTCGACGGCACCCCGGTCAGCGCACGGGCCGCGGCTGCGGCGACGGGAACGACCGGCACCACCTCCCGCCGCGGGTTCTTCGCAGCGGCGGGAATCACCGCCGTCGTTGCCGTGGCAGCAGCAGGGGGCGGGCGACTGCTGGCCGGCGCCCGCAACAACATCGCGGCGGTGCGGGACAGCCTCCAGTTCCCCTCGCCCGCCAGTCCAGCGCCGGCGTTACCCGCCGGAGTCCAGTCTCCCGTTGCGGGCGTGACACCCTTCGTCACCCCGAACAGCGAGTTCTACCGCATCGACACCGCGCTCAGCGTTCCCCAGCTCACCACGGACGACTGGGTGCTCCGCGTCCACGGCATGGTGGAGGAGGAATTCGAGTTGTCATTCCAGGATCTTCTCGACGCCGATCTCATCGAGCGGCACATCACGCTGACGTGCGTCTCCAATCCCGTCGGTGGCTACCTCGCAGGCAACGCGAAGTGGTTGGGCTACCCGTTGCGGGAGGTGCTGGCCCGTGCCAAACCGCTCGACGGCGCCGACATGGTCCTCTCCACGAGCTCCGACGGCTTCAGCGCCTCGACTCCCCTTCCCGTGCTGCAGGACGACCGCGACGCCATCCTCGCCATCGCCATGAACGACGAACCGCTGCCGGTGGAGCACGGTTTCCCCGTCCGCATGGTGGTGCCGGGGTTCTTCGGCTACGTCTCCGCCACCAAATGGGTCGTCGACCTGGAGGTCACGCGGTTCGCGGACAGGAAGGCGTACTGGACCGATCGCGGCTGGTCCGAGATGGGACCCATCAAGACGATGGCCCGCGTCGAGGTTCCGCAATCCTTCGCGTCGCTCGACGCCGGACCGGTCATGATCGGCGGCGTGGCCTGGTCCCAGCAGCGGGGCATCACGAAGGTAGAGGTCTCGGTGGACGGCGGGGACTGGGAAGCGGTGACACTCGCGGCCGAAGCATCGGTGGACACCTGGCGCCAGTGGTCGCACGAGCTCACCCTGGAGCCCGGCCTCCACACGGTGAGGGCACGGGCGACGGACGCTGTCGACGGCCTCCAGACGGACGAGCGGGCCGACACGGTCCCCAACGGCGCGTCGGGCTGGCAGTCGGTGCAGTTCACGGTGAAGTAGGTGAAGCAGCAGCATCCCCGCGGAGATCTCCAGGACCTGCGCCCACCGGATGACCGTCCTCTCCGGTGGGCGCAGTTGCCCCGGGGGCGTCATCGGTTCCACGGAGACGGATAGGGAATACTGGAACCATGCCCTCCACCTTCACTACGGCTGATGCCGTGGACTTCGCCGTCCTCGAACGCAACGGCTTCATCGAGTCCCGCCACGTGGGTTCTGCCGTCGTCCTCGCCGCAGACGGCTCGGTCGTGACAGAACTCGGAGACATCGCCAGCCCGATCTTCCCCCGCTCCACGCTCAAGCCCTTCCAGGCACTCGCCAGCATGAAGGCCGGCGTGCCGCTGCGGGGCCCCCAGGTGGCCCTCGCGGCGGCCAGCCACGTCGCCAGCAACGAGCACATGGCCGTGGTCCGCAGCATGCTCGATGCCGCGGGTGTCACGGAGAACGACCTCCAGTGCCCGGCGGACTGGCCCCAGGACGAGGACGCGCGCAACGAGCTCGTGCGCAGCGGCAAGGGCAAGCAGCGCATCGCCTTCAACTGCTCGGGCAAGCACGCCGCCTTCCTCTGGGCCTGCACGGAGAACGGATGGGACACGGCGACCTACCTCGAGCCCACGCATCCCCTCCAGCGTTCGGTGGCGTCGGTCATCGAGGAGTACACGGGAGAGCCCGTGGCCGCGTGGGGCGTGGACGGCTGTGGCGCCCCGGTAGCCGCCGTGTCCCTCACGGGCCTTGCGCGCGGCATCGGCAAGATCGCCAAGGCGCCGTCGGACAAGCACGCCGACGCGCGCGCGGCGACGATCGCCACCGCGATGCTCGACTACCCGTGGGCCGTGCACGGCAACGGGAGGGAGAACTCCGTGGTCATGGAGGACCTGGGGGTCATCGCGAAGAGCGGTGCCGAGGGAGTCCTCGTGCTCGCTGCCCGGACCGGCGCATCCCTCGCCCTGAAGGTCCTGGACGGCAATGCCCGGGCGGCCACGCTCGTCGGCCTGACGCTGTTCGCCGCATCCGGCGCGATCGATGCCGACAAGGTCGGGCCCGTACTGGAGAAAGTCGTTCCCCCGGTCCTCGGCGGCGGCCGCGCCGTCGGCAGCCTCCGCCTCGCCGCCCCGATCATGGCACTGCTCGACTAGGAGCGGCAGAACCATGGCACGGCGACGTATTCCACGCGAGGACGGCCACCACGCTCTGGACCTGGTGGCGGCAGGCTCGGCCGGGCGTTCCGAGCTGGCGACCGCGGTGCGCTTCACGCTCGAGGAACTCGCCGAACTGGCGCCCGGCAACAGCGTCGAGGTACGGGTGCCGCCCTTCGGCGTCACCCAGTGCGTGGAAGGCCCACGCCACACGCGCGGCACTCCGGCCAACGTCGTGGAGACCGATGCCGCCACCTGGCTCGCCCTCGTCACCGGCTCCACAACCTGGTCCGACGCCGTCGCTGCCGGAAAGGTCGCTGCCTCGGGACTGCGTGCCGACCTGAGCGACTGGCTGCCCCTCTTCGGGCGCCCCGCGTGAGCGCCGGTGCTCCTACGAGGAACACGGTCTCCGCAGGCTGGGCAGCCACTGTCGCGGCGGTGCGCCGCCAGCCCCCCGGCGCCTGGCTGACCGGCCTCCTGGCTGCCGTCCTGTATTCCGTCTTCTCCGTCACGCACTGGCACAGGTTGAGTTCGCCCTCCTGGGACCTGGGCATCTTCACGCAACTCGCCAAGGCCTATGCCGACCTCGCCACCCCGATCGTGCCCATCAAGGGCGAGGGCTTCAACCTGCTCGGCGACCACTTCCACCCGCTGCTCGTGCTGCTGGGACCGGCGTACGCCGTCGCGCCGTCAGGCCTGACCATCCTGATCGTGCAGAACCTCCTCTTCGGCCTGTCGGTCGCCGTCGTGAGCCGGGTCGGCATCCGGCTCATCGGCACGCCGGCCGGGGTCGCCGTCGGCGCCGCCTATGCCCTGTCCTGGGGACTGCAGTCGGCGGTTGCCGCGCAGTTCCACGAGATCGCGTTCGCCGTGCCGATCCTGGCGCTGAGCCTCGAAGCGGTCCTCCGGCGTCGAGCCCTGCCCGCCGTCCTGTGGGGCGGGCTGCTCGTGTTCGTCAAGGAGGACCTCGGGCTCACCGTCATCGCGCTCGGCCTGGTCATCGCGTTGCGGCTTCGCACCGCCGTCGGTCTCTGGCTGGCCGTCTGGGGTGCGCTGTGGCTGATCATCTCCGTGCGGCTGATCCTGCCGGCGTTGAACGCCGGCGGGCAGTACGACTACTCCGACCGCATCGACGTCAGTGCGATGATCGCGGATCCCGTCGGTGCCCTCGTCGACCTCGCATCCGGCACGGCGAAGCACCAGACCCTCCTGCTGCTCCTCCTGGCCGGCGGATTCCTGTTCCTCCGCTCCTCACTCACCCTGGTCCTGTTGCCGACCCTGCTGTGGCGATTCGCCTCGGGCCAGGAGGGGTACTGGGGACCGGAGTGGCACTACAGCGCCGTCCTGATGCCGGCGCTCTTCCTCGCACTGGTGGACGGCGTGCACGCTCTTCGGAGAAGCCGCCGCGACTGGCTGCGCAGCACCGCAGTCGTGGGCGTTCCCGCCGCCGTCGTCGGCTGCCTCGTCCTGCTGCCAACCCAGAAGTTCGGCGTGCTCCTCGAGCCGGAGACGTACCGGCAGTCCGAGCGCTGGGACGCCGCCCACCGCATGATGGACCTCATTCCCGAGGAATCCAGCGTCGAGAGCGGCGTGGTGCTGATGGCCTACCTCGTCCCGGACACCCGCGTGTACTGGCTCGGGAACGCCAATCCGCCGCCGGACTATCTCATCGTGGACGCCGATGACTGGAGCTGGGGACCGGTCCGGCCGAGCGACGCCGAGGCCCACGCCGAGGAGCGGTACGCCGGCACAGACTACGCGCTCGTCTTCAGCGAAGCGGGTTACCAGCTCGTCGAGCGGCAACGCTGATGCCCGGTAGCCTTAAACCATGACCTCCGAGCAGCACTCGCCGAACAGCACTCCCGAGCAGCCTGACACGCGCGGCGCGGTGCCTGCGGACCGGCAGCCCGCACCCGCCGACCGCGGTGTTGCTCCGGCGTCGGTCCCCGAGGTCGACGCCGCTTCCGTCGCGGAGGCTCCCGGCGCCGCTCCCGTCGCCGAGGCTCCCGCCTACCGCGAGGTGACCGTCCGGAGAGCGCCAAAGTTCGTGCCCTTCATGGCGATCGGCGCGATCCTCGGTTTCCTCGGAGCACTCGTGGTCGCCTATACCGGCCCGGCCGATCCCACGCTCACCCGCGAGTCCATCCTCGGTTTCTTCACCGTGGCCTTCGCCATCCCGGGCCTGCTGCTCGCGGCGCTGCTCGTGCTGATCTTCGACCGGCGGAGCGTGAGGAAGGCGGAGCGGGCCCGGGCGGAACGCACGTACGACGACGACGCCGCCTGAGACCCAGCGCCGGCTCCCGCGTCGGCACGACGCCGGCTTCCCTCCCGCGAGGGCGGCATTGCCCGCCGTGAGAGAATGGGCCCATGGTGCGCGGCGACGGACAACTCTCCCATGATCTACTTCCCGGCGAAAAAGGACCACAGGATGCCTGCGGTGTTTTCGGCGTCTGGGCGCCCGGCGAGGAGGTGGCCAAGCTCACCTACTACGGGCTGTACGCGTTGCAGCACCGCGGCCAGGAGTCCGCAGGCATCGCGACGAGCGACGGCCGGCGCATCAACGTCTACAAGGACATGGGCCTTGTATCCCAGGTCTTCGACGAGGCGACACTCAACACCCTGACCGGGCACATCGCCGTCGGTCACTGCCGCTACTCCACCACCGGATCCTCGCACTGGGCCAACGCACAGCCCACGCTCGGTGCAACCGCGGCCGGAACCGTCGCCCTGGCGCACAACGGCAACCTGACCAACTCCGCCGAGCTCTACGACATGGTCCTCGCCCGGCATGGCAAACCCCGCTCCGGGGAGCTGGCCCAGGGCAACACGACGGACACCGCACTCGTCACCGCACTCCTCGCCGGCAATGACGGCCGCTCGCTGGAGGAGACGGCCATGGAGCTCCTACCCAGCATCCGCGGTGCCTTCTGCTTCGTCTTCATGGACGAAGGAACCCTCTATGCCGCCCGCGACGCCTATGGAGTCCGTCCCCTCGTCCTCGGCCGCCTCGAGCGCGGCTGGGTGGTTGCCTCCGAGCAGGCCGCCCTCGCGACCGTGGGCGCGAGCTACATCCGCGAGATCGAGCCCGGCGAGTTCATCGCGATTGACGAGGACGGCGTGCGCAGCAGCCGCTTCGCCACTCCGACCGCCGCCGGCTGCGTCTTCGAGTACGTGTACCTCGCCCGGCCGGACGCCGCGATCGCCGGCCGCTCGGTCTACGAGTCCCGCGTCGAGATGGGCCGCCAGCTGGCCCGCGAGAACTCGGCGCAGGCGGACATCGTGATCCCCGTCCCCGAATCCGGCACGCCGGCCGCCGTCGGCTTCGCGGAACAATCGGGTATCCCGTTCGCCCACGGCTTCGTCAAGAACGCCTACGTGGGCCGGACGTTCATCCAGCCCAGCCAGACCCTGCGCCAGCTCGGCATCCGGCTCAAACTGAACGCCCTCGAGTCCGTCATCCGCGGCAAGCGCATCATCGTCGTCGACGATTCGATCGTCCGCGGCAACACGCAGCGAGCCGTCGTCCGGATGCTGCGCGAAGCCGGCGCAGCCGAGGTCCACGTCAAGATCTCCTCGCCGCCCGTGCGCTGGCCATGCTTCTACGGCATCGACTTCGCCTCCCGCGCCGAACTCATCGCCAACGGCGCTGCGATCGACGAGATCAGCACGTCCATCGGAGCCGACAGCCTCGCGTACATCTCCGAGGACGGCATGATCGACGCGACCCAGCAACCGCGCGAGCGCCTGTGCACCGCGTGCTTCACCGGGAGCTACCCGATCGAACTGCCCGACGACGACCGCCTCGGCAAGAACCTGCTGGAGCGCTCCAACCCGGCCGACAAATCCGGCGCCACGGGATGCGACCCCGGACCGGACGCCGAGTTCGAAGCCGTACTGACTGACGAAGACAAGAAAGAGCGGGTATGAGCCTCGAGGACCAGATGTCCAATCCCATCACCTATGCCAGTGCAGGAGTGGACGTCGAAGCGGGTGACCGCGCCGTCGAGCTCATGAAGGATGCCGTCCGCGCGACGCACGGGGAGCAGGTCATCGGTGGGGTCGGCGGCTTCGCGGGTCTCTTCGACGTCTCCCGCCTCCTGACGTACACGCGGCCGCTCCTCGCGACGTCCACCGACGGAGTGGGCACCAAAGTCGCCATCGCGCAGGCCATGGACATCCACGACACCATCGGTTTCGACCTCGTGGGGATGGTCGTGGACGACATCGTGGTGGTCGGTGCGGAGCCGCTCTTCATGACGGACTACATCGCGTGCGGGAAGGTGGTCCCCGAGCGGATCGCCGACATCGTCCGCGGCATCGCGGCAGGCTGCTCGGCGGCCGGTACCGCCCTGGTCGGTGGCGAGACGGCCGAACATCCGGGCCTGCTGGGTGAGCACGAGTACGACGTCGCCGGCGCTGCTACGGGTGTCGTCGAAGCCGATCGCGTCCTCGGACCCGACCGTGTCCGCCCGGGCGACGTCGTCATCGGGATGGCGTCGTCGGGCCTGCACTCCAACGGCTACTCCCTCGTGCGGCGCGTCATCAACCAGGCGGGCTGGGCCCTCGACCGGCAGGTATCCGAACTGGGCCGGACGCTCGGTGAGGAGCTCCTGGAACCCACGCGCGTCTACGCCGCGGACTGCCTCGCGCTGGCCCGGAACGACGCCGCCCAGGTGCACGGCTTCAGCCACGTCACGGGCGGTGGACTCGCAGCGAACCTCGCGCGTGTCCTTCCCCGCGGGCTGGAGGCAACGGTGGACCGTGCCACCTGGGGCCTGCCCCCGATCTTCACCCTCGTCTCGCAGCTCGGCAACGTGCCCCTGCCGGACCTCGAGCGCACCCTCAACCTCGGAGTGGGAATGGTGGCGATCGTCGGAGCAGCGGGTGCCGACACCGCGCTGGCCCAGCTGAATGCCGCTGGTGTCCCCTCGTGGGTAATGGGCACGGTGCAGGCCGCGGGTACCGGAAGCACGGACGGACCGGACTACGTGCAGGGCGCCAAGGGCGTCGACGGCGGATCAGTGCGGCTGGTCGGCGCCTACGCCTGACGAATCTTCCACTCCCGCTCGACTCGGAGTGGGCACGTTCGAACATCCCCACTCGTCGAGGTGCCGGAATGGGATGGAAGCCGCAACCTCACGAACTCGTGCGACATCGCTGGTCAGTCCCGGACCGTCAGGGCCTACCGGCCTGCTTGCGGGTCACGATGACGTCGAACGACGTGGTGCGGGTGTTGCCCACTCTGTCCGTCGCCGTGCACGTCACCGTGGTGGTGCCGACCGGGAAACGCGTGCCCGGGGCAGGCGTGCAGGTCAACTGCACGGGGCCGTCGAGCGTGTCGATGGCGGACGGCAGGGAGTAGTTCACCTTGACCCCGCTGGCACCGTTCGACACCGCCCGGATGTCCGACTGGTCGGCGATCCGCGGCGGCAGCACGTCCGCCGGACGGGCAGGCAGGCGGCTCGGGTCGACGATCCCCCAGTAGGCCGGGGTGACCTGCAGCTCATCGTCGAAAGGCAGCGGCTGCTCCCAGGGACGTGCCATCGGCCAGGTGCGGAGCCATGTCCGGGCGTTGCTGATGCCCCAGAAGGTGACCGAATCGACGGACGCGTTGTGCTCCCGCAGCATCGCGAAGAGGTCGCGGTAGTAGTAGCCGACCTCCGCAGCTGCGTCGGCGTCGTCCTCGAATGCGGGACTGTACGGGTCCGCCGGAGCGCCGCTGACATCGGCGCCCTGATTCTCAGTGGACGAGTTCACGTCGAGCTCCGTGATGGCCTGCAGGAGCTTCGGGTCCAGTGCCTCTACGGCCTTGATGGAGTCCTCGAGCCACTGCACCGGACGCGCTACGTCGACGTGGGCCTGGTGACCGACGCCGTCGATGGGCACGCTCCGGGCCTTGAGTGCTCCGATCAGCTCGAGGTAGTCGGCGCGCTTCTCCGGCATCTCCGTGTTGTAGTCGTTGATGAACAGGGCTGCATTCGGGAAGTAGCGGTCGGCGAGTCGGAAGGCCTCGTCCACGAATCCCTCGCCGAGGACCTGGAACCAGCGGCTGTCGCGCATGTCGTGCGGGTTGGCCGTATCGCCGTCGGCGATGACCTCGTTCACGACGTCCCACGCCCAGATGGGGCTGTCCCCGTTGGGGTAGCGCGCGTCGATGTGGTCCGCGATGCCCCTGATGTGCGCTTCCATCCGGGCCTTGAGAAGCGCCTGATCTGCCGCACTGTTGGTGAGATCCCGCGTGCCGTCCTTGAAGAACCAGGCCGGGGTCTGCGAGTGCCAGGCAAGGACGTGTCCGTACACCTGGATATCGTTGGCGTCCGCGAAGTCCAGCAGCTGGTCGAGCTGCGTGAACGCGAACTGTCCCTCGACAGGCTGCACGCTCTCCGGCTTGCCGGCATTCTCGGGTGTGAACGCGTTGAAGTGCTTGCGCACCAGGTCCGCGGCCGTGCCGACGGTCTCCCGCGCGTCGATGGCCACACCGACGTGCTCGATCCCCCCGGCGCCGAGGACGTCCTTCAGCCCGGGAACGTCGGTCTGGATGGGCTTCTCGACGATCGCGGCAAGGCTGAAGTCGTCCAGCAGGAAGCTGACACCGGCCGGTCCTTCGACGTACACCTGCGCCTTGTCCGCGGCAGCGCCGAGAGTGTAGGTGCCCCTGAGCTGTGTCCAGCCGTCCGCGGTGACCGAGGCACCGGCACCGGCGACGCCGTCGTACGCGCTTCCCCCGCCGTTGTCCCGCTGCACGGAGACCTTGAGCGACGCCGGCGACTGACCCGGTGCGAGCTTCGCCCATACCGAGATCTCCACCGCCGTACCGACAGGCATGCCCACGGTCACGTCGAGGGCGGCGCCGTGCCAGGGCTGGGTACGGTTGGTCACGAGCAGGCTGCCGGTGCCGGAGTGGGCGTCGCTGCTTGCAGCGATCTGTACGCCGTCGCCACGCGCAGTCCAACCGTCGGTACCCGTCTCGAAGTCGGAGGTGACACCGGCGGGCGCGTCTGCCACGCCCCCCTGAGGGAGCGTGAAGGTCCAGCCCTCCGCGATCTTCTCCGTGACGACCGTGGCCACGGCCTTGACGGTGTTCGAGCGGTCGCCGCCGCCGTCGTGGGCTAGGACCACAGCGCCGGGGCTGAAGGCCTCGCGAAGGTTGGCTGTGAGGGTCGCCTCGCTGAGATCGTTGCCGTCCCAGTCGGAGATGACCTTACCGAGGCCCAGCGGCTGCATGCCGAGGGCGGAGGCCACCTCGCCGGTAGAACCCCAGCTACCGTTCGGCGCCCGGAAGTACGGCACCTGCAGCGCTGAATCACCTGCGGCTGCCCGGATGATCCGGAGGTTCTCCTTGAGATCGGCCTCGACCTGCGCCTGCGTCCAGGATCCCATGTCCGCGTAGGACGTACCGTGGTTGCAGAGAGTATGCCCCTCGGCGACGATGCGGCGCAGCAACTCGGTGCCGCCCGGTGCCGTCACGTTCTGTCCGATGACGCAGAACGTCGCGGTGATTCCCTTGTCCTTCAGGAAGTCGAGGAGGGCGGTGGTCTCACCCGGGTTCGGGCCGTCGTCGAACGTCAGGGCTGCGACATTGCCCGTGCCGCGAGCGGCTGCGAGGGGCGTTGTCGTCGGATTGGTCGCACCGCCGGGAACGAAGGCCGGATCGGGGGTGGGCTGCCAGGCGCCGCCGTCAGCAGGTGCACCCGTACCGCTGATCACGACGTCGTCCACGAGGTAGTCATAGGGCGCACTCAGATTTCCTGTTCCGAGGTAGGCCCGCAGCGCGGCAGGGCTGGCACCGGCAGGGGCATTGAAGGTTCCCGTCACAGTCGTCCACGCGTCCGCCGAGACGGAGGTGTTGCCGACCCACGTGTAGGCGGGCTCCACGACGAACCGGGCCGACGTCGTCGTGCCTGCTGCCGCCGAGAGCTTGACCTGCGCGGAGAAGGTGTAGCTGCCTCCCGCCTGCAAGAGGTTGGCCGGCGTCTTGAAGCCGTCGTAGTCGTTCGCCCTGCCCTGTACCAGCAGGGCCTTGTCGCCGTCGGCATCGACGATCGACAGCGCGGACCCACCGTTCTGGCTCAGCGGGCCGAAGTCGCCATCCTCGAAATCTTCCGTCAGCAGCACCGCCGGTTCGTCGGCGGAGGCAGCCGGCAGCGCGAGCGCGCCGGCGCCGGTCATCAAACCGAACGCCGTGGCGCCCGCGATCAGACGTCGTTGTCTCATGATTCTCCTGTCGTTGCGGCCCGCCCCCGGGATGGGGACGGGCCGCCGTGCTTCTTGTGGGGGGAGGTGCTACACGTTCCTAGCGGTTACCGCGGCCTGGGGATGCCTGCTCCAGGGTGTCCTGCAGCGCGTAGTAGGCCGGCTTGCGGGTGAAGTCGTTCCACATGACCGTCGCTTCACCTTCATTCGCGAAGAAGACCGGGACCCAGGAGTACTTGTCGGTGAATCCCCAGATGGTGAAGGAGTTGCACTCGTCCACGTTCACGCACGCCTGGAGGGCACGCTGGTAGTACGAGGCCTGCTCAGCGAGCTGGGCTGCCGTCGGCTGGGTGCCGGCGGGCACTCTCATGCGCACGTCGATCTCGGTGATGGCCGTCTCGAGCCCCAGGTCGTCGAAGCGCTGGAGGTTCGCCTGGAGGTCCGCAGGGAACCCGTACTGGGTGCTGAGGTGCCCTTGGACGGCGAAGCCGTCGACCGGAACACCCTGGGCCTGCAGCTTCGGGATGAGGTCGAGGTAGGCATCGCTCTTGGCGTTCAGGCTCTCCACGTTGTAGTCGTTGAAGAACAGTTTCGCCTGCGGGTCGGCTTCATGTGCCCAGCGGAACGCATCGCCGATGATCTCGGGCCCGAGTTCCCGGATCCAGATGTTGTCGGTCGTGCGCAGCTTTCCGCTGTCGTCGAAGATCTCGTTGGCGACATCCCACTGCTGGATCTTGCCCGCGTACCGACCCACGACGGTCTGGATGTGCTCCTTGAGGATCGCCCGCAGTTCGTCCTTCGAGAAATTGCCCTGCTCGAGCCATGCGGGGTTCTGGCTGTGCCAGAAGAGGGTATGTCCGCGAACCACCTGCTTGTTCTCCTGTGCGAACTGGACGATCGCGTCCATCTCGGCGAAACGGTAGGCGTCGCGGGCTGGGTGCACGAACTCCCACTTGAGCTGGTTCTCGGGCGACACCGAGTCGAACTCCGCGGCGAGGTGCCGCAGGTATTCCTTGTCATTCGGGAACGGAGCGGGATAGCCCTGGGTCTCGTGGTGGCCACCGCCGGCAACGGCCGTTCCGATCTTGAGATCCTGCGGCGCGACCCACCGGAGGGTGTCCTGCTTCTGGATGCCCGGTGCCTGGGATCTCTGGTCCTGTGCCGCGAAGGCGGGGACCGCGGTGGGAAAAATCATCGCCGAAGCCAGGACTGCCGCGGCAATGGATTGGTAAACCTTCATGAGCTCTCCTTTGAGGTACCTGAGGTGCGGCAGTCCGATACTTTGATCGGAACGTTTCCGGAAGTTTCCGGAAATACCGTTGCTGTAGGTTAGGAACACCGCGCAGGTGAGGTCAAGGGTGCGGCGGAAATATGTCCCCGGGGTGTACGCCAGCGTCTTCGGGTGCCCGAGGAGGATTCGTGCAGGAGAACACCCAGCAAGCCGTGACGATCTCGGCCATCGCCTCGGCGGCCGGAGTATCCGTCCCCACGGTGTCCCGCGTGCTCAACGGTCGCTCCGATGTCGCCCCCGCGACGCGCGAACGCATCGAGAACCTGCTTCGTGAGTACGGCTACCGCCGCCGTGGAGCAACCCAGGCGCCGTCACGCCTGGTCGACCTCGTGTTCAACGACCTCGACAGCCCCTGGGCCGTCGAGATCATCCGGGGCGTCGAGGAGGCGCTGAACGCTGACGGGCTGTCCGTCGTCGTGTCAGCCATCCACCGGCGCGGCAGCGCCGACTCGACGCGGAAGTGGCTCGACAACCTGGGAGCCCGGACGAGTGATGGCGCCATCCTCGTCACCACCGACCTGGATTCGTTCCTCCACGCGGAACTGCAGCGCCTGAACCTACCCGTGGTCGTGGTGGATCCCGCCGGAGTTCCGGACCTCGAGGTACCCACGATCGGCGCCACCAACTGGACCGGGGCGGTCACGGCCACCGAGCATCTCATCCAGCAGAACCACCGTCGGATCGGGTTCGTCGCCGGGCGGCCGGGGCTCTGGTGCAGCCGCGCCCGCCTCGACGGCTACCGGGCAGGGCTCGACGCCGCGGGCATCGGCTTCGACCCGGCACTCGTCATCAGCGGCGATTTCGACTACGAGTCGGGATTCTCCGCCGGAACGGAACTGCTCGCGCTCCGCGACCGTCCGAGCGCGATCTTCGCCGCAAGTGACCAGATGGCGCTCGGCGTCTACGAGGCGGCACGGCAGCAGGGACTACGCATCCCGGACGACCTGAGCGTGATCGGATTCGACGACCTGCCGGAAGCCGGCTGGGCGTCTCCCCCGCTGACGACCGTCCGGCAGCCCCTGTCCGAGATGGGCACGCTCGCAGCCCGGACGCTTGTACGCCTGATCAGGGGCGAGGCCGTCGAGAGCCCCCGGATCGAACTGTCCACCCGCCTCGTCACCCGAGCGAGCGTGCGGGCGGCCGGCTGATACGGCCTCCGGCAACTTCCGCTTGACTTCGGGCGTAAACCCAATATGTTTATTAGGACAACATATTGGTCACACACCCCTGGAGCACTCAATGGCGATCGAGCCCACCCGCGACGACAAATTCTCCTTCGGCCTCTGGACGGTGGGCTGGGAAGCCCAGGACCAGTTCGGTTCCGCAACCCGAGCGCCGCTCGACGTCGTCGAAGCGGTCAACCGCCTCAGCGACCTCGGTGCCTACGGAATCACCTTCCACGACGACGACCTCTTCCCCTTCGGTTCGAGCGCCACCGAGCGCCAGGCGCAGATCGACCGGCTCAAGGGCGCCCTGGAGTCGACCGGACTGATCGTTCCCATGGTCACGACGAACCTCTTCAGCCACCCGGTCTTCAAGGATGGCGGCTTCACGAGCAACGATCGCGGCGTCCGCCGCTTCGCCCTCCGCAAGGTCCTCGACAACATCGACCTCGCGGCAGAGCTCGGCGCCAAGACGTTCGTCATGTGGGGCGGCCGCGAAGGCAGCGAGTACGACGCCGCCAAGGACATCCGCGGCGCACTGGAGCGTTACCGCGAGGCCGTCAACCTGCTCGGCGACTACGTCACCGACAAGGGTTACGACATCCGCTTCGCGATCGAACCCAAGCCCAACGAACCACGCGGCGACATCCTGCTGCCCACCCTCGGGCACGCGATGGCCTTCATCGAGACGCTGGAACGTCCCGAGCTCGTGGGCATCAACCCCGAGACCGGCCACGAGCAGATGGCCGGGCTGAACTTCACGCACGGCATCGCGCAGGCCCTGTACCAGGGCAAGCTGTTCCACATCGACCTCAACGGCCAGCGCAGCATCAAGTTCGACCAGGACCTCGTCTTCGGACACGGCGACCTGCAGAACGCTTTCTCGCTCGTGGACCTGCTCGAGAACGGCGGCCCCGCCGGCGGCCCGTCCTACGACGGCCCGCGCCACTTCGACTACAAGCCGAGCCGCACCGAGGACATGGACGGCGTCTGGGACTCGGCTGCAGCGAACATGCAGACCTACCTGCTGCTCAAGGAACGTGCCGCAGCATTCCGCGCCGACCCCGAGGTCCAGGCCGCACTCGCCGCATCACGCGTATCCGAGATCAATGAGCCGACCCTGAACGAGGGCGAGGGCTACGAGGCACTGCGTGCCGACCGCGCCTCCTACGAGGAGTTCGACACCGACGCCTACTTCAACGGCAAGGGCTTCGGTTTCGTGAAGCTCCAGCAGCTCTTCATCGAGCACCTGCTCGGGGCCCGCTGACCCATGGCCGTCGTTGCCGGAGTCGATTCGTCGACGCAGAGCTGCAAGGTCGTCGTCGTCGACACCCTGTCCGGCGCCGAGGTCCGCAGCGGCCGTGCCCTCCACCCGGAGGGCACGGAGGTGGACCCCGCGGCGTGGTGGCAGGCCCTGCTGTCCGCACTGGACGGCGCCGACGGACTAGGGGATGACGTCGACGCCCTCTCCATCGCGGGACAGCAGCATGGAATGGTGCTGCTGGGCTCCGACGGCAGGGTCCTCCGTGACGCGCTGCTGTGGAACGACACCCGGTCAGCGGACGCTGCGCGGGACCTCATCGGCGAGTTAGGTGCCGATGAACTCGTCGCTCGCACCGGTCTTGTTCCCGTGGCGTCGTTCACCGGCACCAAGGTGCGGTGGGTGCGCGATGCCGAACCCGGGATCGCGGCGGCGATCGCCGCCGTCGCGCTCCCCCACGACTGGCTGACGTGGCGGCTGAGAGGCTTCGGCCCCGAGGGCGAATCGCCGCTCGGCCCTGTGCTGGAGGAACTCGTCACCGACCGCTCGGATGCGAGTGGTACCGGCTACTGGAACCCCGCGACGGATGGCTACGACCTCGAGCTGTTCGAGCGGATCCTCGGGCGCCCTGCGCGCGAGGCGCAGAGCGACGCGCACAAGGACAAGGGCAAGGACGCGGTGGTTCTCCCCCGCGTCCTGCAGGCGGACGCCTCCGCCGGCACCGTGCATGCCTCGTACCTTGCTTCGGCAGACCGGCGGATCGTCCTCGCGCCAGGCGCAGGCGACAACGCGGGTGCTGCGCTGGGGCTGGGCGCGGAGGAGGGCGACGTCGTCGTGTCCCTCGGGACCAGCGGTACCGTCTTCGCGGTCGCCGCGGATGTCGTAGCCGACCCGTCCGGCGCGGTGGCGGGGTTCGCCGACGCCAGCGGACTGTTCCTGCCCCTCGTGGCAACCCTCAACGCGGCTCGCGTGCTGTCCTCGGTGTCGGGGATCCTGGGCGTGGACCATGCCGGTTTCGCGGCCCTGGCCCTGGCTGCCGCTCCTGGATCCGGCGGCGTGGTCCTGCTGCCCTACTTCGAGGGCGAGCGCACCCCCAATCTCCCGACGGCGAAGGCGAGCTTCCACAACCTGAGCATCGCCTCGACCACCCGGGAGAACGTCGCCCGGGCCGCGATCGAGGGGATGCTGTGCGGGCTCGCGGATGCCCTCGATGCCGTGCGGGCTACCGGGGTCCTCCCGCGCCATCTGCTGCTGATCGGCGGGGCGGCGCAGAACAAGGCCGTGCAGGAGGTCGCCGCGCAGGTGTTCGACCTCCCCGTCCGCGTTCCCGCTCCCGGCGAGTACGTCGCACGGGGCGCTGCCGTGCAGGCCGCGTGGGCACTCACGAGGTCCCGGCCGCAGTGGCGGGTGGAGGCCGCGGATGACCGCCCCGTCGACCATCGGCCGATCATCCGGGAGCAGTACCACGCTGCGGCACGATCGGTGACCTTCTAGGGTCGCGGATCGCGACGAGAAGGAGGCGCCGCCCCTCGTGGAGTGGCGCCTCCTTTCTCGTTCCGGCAGGCTGCCGTCGTGTCGGGGCCGGTCGGGCGTCGGGTCAGCCGGCCGCCTGCAGCCCGGCGACGCCGTCGTCGATGCGGAAGGACGCCTTCGTGCCGATCGGCGATCCCGGCGTCGTCACGTAGTCGAGAACCCGGAAATCGACCGCCATCGAGTCCTTGGTGATGCGGGTGTTCACGTAGCCGCGCTGGTCGTTGTAGAACTTCAGGTGCGGATTCCATGCCTGCACCGGATCGCTCGTCGCGCCGTTGCCGTTGCCCGTGGAGGTTACGGACGTGCAGACGAGCTCGGTCCCGACGGCCGGTGACTGGGGATCCTTGTAGTCCACCTTCACGTCGTTCGCCCAGTTCCTGTGCACGTCACCCGTGAGGACCACGGCGTTGCGCACGTTGGCGTCGACCCAGCCCTGGGTGATCCTGCGTCGCGATGCCGCGTACCCGTCCCAACCATCCATGGACACGTCATCGACCTCGGGGGCTCGGTCGCGGTCCCGCTCGGCGAAGAAGACCTGCTGCCCGAGGATGTCCCACTGTTGCGTTGAACTCCTGAACCCGTCGAGCAGCCACTTCTCCTGCTCGTCTCCCGTGATGGTGCGGTTCTCCGCGAGCCGCTCCGCCACGTTCTTCTTCCAGCCGTCGCCGGCAAGCTGGTCGTCGCGGTATTGACGCGTGTCCATCATGTGGAAGTTGGCGAGCTGTCCCCACTGCAGGGTGCGGTAGATCTTCATGTCCGGGCCCGTCGGCACGGACGAGGCGCGCAGCGGCATGTTCTCGTAGTAGGCCTTGAAGGCTGCGGCACGCCGCAGGCGGAAGCGCTCCAGCGTGTCGTTCTGCTCCGCGGCGTTCACGTTCTCGGGGACGTCATCGGCCCAGTTGTTGTCCACCTCGTGGTCGTCCCACACCACGAGCCAGGGAGCGATCGCGTGCGCCGCCTGCAGGTCGGGGTCGGACTTGTACTGGGCGTGACGCTGCCGGTAGCCCTCGAGGCTGACCGTCTCCGGCCCCGCATGGTCGCGCGGGTTCCCTCCGTCGATGACGTAGCTGTCCTTACGGTACTCGTACAGGTAATCGCCCAGGTGCAGGACGAGGTCGGGGTGGTCCTCGGCGAGGCGCCGGTAGCCCGTGAAATAACCGTGCTCGTACTGGGCGCAACTGGCGAAGGCCATCGCCAGGGCTGCGGGTGTCTCACGCGGCGCGGGGCTCGTGAGCGTCCTGCCGGTCATGCTGAGGTGGCGGCCGGCGCGGAACCGGTAGAAGTACTCGCGTCCGGGCCTCAGGCCCGACACCTCCACGTGCACCGAATGCGCCTCGTCGATGGTCGTCCGCCGCACACCGCGCGCGACGATCCTCGCCATGCGGGCGTCCTCCGCGACCTCCCATGCCACCACGACGGGACGGGTGGGCATGCCACCCAGCCCGTTCTCGGCGAGCGGATCGACGGCGAGGCGCGTCCAGAGGACGAATCCGTCGGGTGAGGGCTCACCCGAGGCGACGCCGAGAGTGAACGGATCAGTACGGAGACCGGAATCCTGAGCGGTCGAGACGTTGGCGGAAGCAGCGCCCGGAAGGGCGATGATGGCACCGGCACCGAGGCCGGCGCCGAGGAGTGTTCTGCGGCTGATGGCGTCCATGGCTCCGACGCTAGGCACGGCACCATGACACCGATTGTTGCCCCGATGAACGAAAAATGAACTCCCCGCGACGTGTCGACGGTGCGCAGCATCATCGACATGTCGCGGGGAGAACAGGCGTACGGTGGGTCCGCCGCCCGTCCGGGCTGATGCCAGGGCTGCCCGTGGCCCGGCGTCAGACGGCGCTCACCCGCACGTCGCAGTGCAACCGGCGGGTGTGGTCCACGGTCCGCACCGTACCCGTCAGGTCGAGGGGCAGGGCTGCGCGGATGTCACTGCTCGACGCTCCCAGCCGCAGCTCGAGCGCCCCCGGCTCGACGATCCTCGCCCCGTCGCGACCCGTGAAGGACGTGACATCCGCAGGGACGGTGAAGGCGACGCGCGCCGACGCTCCAGCCGCCAGTTCCACCCGGGCATAGCCGATGAGCCGCTGCACGGGCCGGACGACCGACGCCACCGGATCGTGCAGGTAGAGCTGGACCACCTCGACGCCGTCGCGCTCGCCCTCGTTGGTCACCGTCATCGTGACCGTAACCTCGCCGTCGGTCGCGGCGGTGTCCGCCGTCGACCCGGCATCGTGCCACGTGAACCGGGTGTAGCTGAGGCCGTGCCCGAAGGCGAAGGCCGCCGTCGGATCGATGTTGGACACGCCGCTCGACTGTGCCAGCGGCGCGGCAAGGTAGGTGGACGGCTGGGCACCCGGTGTCCCGGGAATGCTGACGGGCAACCGGCCGCTCGGGTTGGTCCGCCCGCTGAGCACACCGGCCACGGCCGCTGCACCCTCCTCCCCCGGGAAGAATCCCTGGACGACGGCGGCAGCACCCCTGGCAGCGGAGCCGAGGGCGTACGGGCGACCTGTCAGCAGGACGACCACGACGGGCTTGCCGGTCGCGATCAGTGCGTCGAGCAGCTGCTGCTGGACGCCGGGCAGCGCCAGCGATTCCGCATCACACCCCTCACCGCTCGTACCGCGCCCGAAGAGTCCGGCCCGGTCCCCCAGCACGGCGACGACGACGTCGGACCCGCCGGCGACGGCGAGCGCTTCGTCGAATCCCGTGGTCGCGGTGCCGTCGACGGTGCAGCCAGCCGCGATGGTGATGTCGCTCTCGGAGAACTCACGCTGGAGCGCGTCCGCGACCGTCGGGATGGTCAGCCCCATGGCGACGTCGGGATGCTGCTCGCCGACGTGCGCCGGGAAGGAGTAGCAGCCCAGGAAGGCGCGGTGGGTATCGGCGTTCGGTCCGATCAGGGCGATCCTCGGAGCCTTCGAAAGGGGAAGGATGCCGTTGTTGCTGACCAGGACGATCGACTGCTCGGCCAGCTCGCTCGCGATCGCACGGTTGCCCGGCGGATCGAGGTCGATCGACGGCACGCCCGCTCCGCTACCGCGAAGGGCCGACGGGACGGGCGACCAGTCAGGATCCAGCAGCCCGAGGTCGAGTTTCTGCCGCAGGACCCGGCGGAGGGCGCGGTCGACCAGTCCCTCGTCCAGCCTCCCGCCGTCGATCTCGGCGATCAGGTGCTCGCCGAAGGTGTGGACGGTAGGGAGCTCGACGTCGACGCCGGCAGTGAGGGCCGCGGCCGCTGCCTCTCCGAGCGTCGCGGCGACCCGGTGGAGCTCCTTGAGGAAGGCGATGCCGAAGTAGTCGGCGACGACCGTGCCGTCGAAGCCCCACGTGTCGCGGAGGAGCGAGGTCAGGAGCGAGGCGTCGGCCGCCGTCGGAACCCCGTCGATGTCCGTGTAGGCGTGCATCACCGAGCGTACTCCGGACTCGCGGACAGCCATCTCGAACGGAGGCAGGAGGACGTCCGCCCGCTCACGCTCGCCGATGGAGACCGGGGCGAGGTTGCGGCCCGCCTTCGACGCCGAATAACCGACGAAGTGCTTGAGCGTGGCGACGATGCCGGCCTGTTCGAGTCCCTGCACGTACGCCGTCGCGATCGTTCCGATGAGGTACGGATCCTCGCCGATGGTCTCCTCCACGCGACCCCAGCGAGCATCGCGCACCACGTCCAGCACGGGCGCAAGGCCCTGGTGCACGCCCACGGAGCGGAGGTCGGAGCCGATGGCGGTGGACATGGTCCGGACGAGGTCGGGGTTGAAGGTGGCGCCCCAGGCCAGGGGCACGGGGTACGCCGTCGCCTTCCACGCGGCGAAGCCGGCAAGGCACTCCTCGTGCACGAGGGCAGGAATGCCGAAGCGGTTGGCTGCCGCGATGCGCTCCTGCGTGCGCTGCAGCGACAGCGCGCCGAGACCCGGCTCCACCGGGGCGGTGCCGAAGGGGCGCGTGAGCTGGCCGAGCCCGTGCGGCAGCAGCTCGTCGAGATCCACGGCCTCGTTCATCTCGTGCTGGTGCGGGGCCACCTCACCGCCCTCGGTGTTGGCGCCGACCCACACTCCGACGAGCTGCGACACCTTCTCCCGCAGGGTCATCGCCCCGATCAGCGCCTCGACGCGTTCCTCGGGTGCGGTAGCGGTGTCCCGCCAGGGGGCGTCGTTCAGTGTTGTCTCAGTCATGGTTACTTTCCGCCAGCGCCCATGAGGCCCTGGACAAGTGCGCGGCGCGCAAACAGGTAGACGAGCAGCACGGGCACCATCGAGAGCGTGACCGCGGCGAGCAGGCCGGGGATGTTGATGCCGTACTGGGTCTGGAAGTTGAAGAGGCCGAGAGTGACCACACGGGTGCTCTCGGACTGGGTGAGGATCAGCGGGAAGAGGAAACCGTTCCAGGCCTGGAGCGCGGAGAAGACCGCGATCGTGGAGATCCCGCCCTTGGACAGCGGGAGGACCAGCCGGAAGAAGGCACGCGCCGGGCTAGCACCGTCCATGGCCATCGCCTCGTACAGCTCGCCGGTGATGTCACGCATGGTGCCGCTCAGGATCAGCGTGCAGATCGGCAGCGCGAAGGCCGCGGTGGGCAGGATGACGCCGATCAGGTTGTCGTAGAGCCCCACCGTGTTGATCAGGTAGAACACCGGGACGATCACCGCCTGCGCCGGGATGGCGAGGCCCAGGAGGAAGAACCGGAACACGAACGACGCCGCGCGGCTCTGGCTGCGCACGATCGCGTAGCTGAGCGGCGGTACGAGCAGCAGGACGATGGCGACGACGCCGACCGTCACCACGACGGTGTTGAGGAAGTATCTGCCGAAACCGCTCGTGATCGCGTCCACATAGTTCTGCAGCGTGAAGCTGGTCGGGAAGGACAGCGGGCCGTTGTCGCCGAATTCCTCGCGCGTCTGGAAGGTGCCGGAGAGCATCACGTACAGCGGGATCGCGACGATCAGCAGCCACAGGAACGAGCCGATGCCGGCGAAGTAGTTTGGGCGGGTCTTCATCACAGTCCTTCCAGGGAGCTGTTCATCTTGTCGTAGCCGGACACCTTGACCACCACGAGGGAGATCACGGTCGCGACGACGACGAGCACCAGGGCGATCGCGCTACCGACACCGAAGTCGAAGCTCTGGAACGCCTCCTGGTACATGTAGAAGGCAGTGATGGTGGTGTCGGTGCCGGGTCCGCCGTTGGTCAGGATCAGCACCGTCTCGAAGGTCGTCAGGCCGCCGACCACCATGAGGATGATCGACGTGATGGCCGTGTTCCGCAGCTGCGGAAGCGTGATGGAGAAGAACTGGCGCATCATGCCCGCGCCGTCGATCGCTGCCGCCTGGTACAGGACGGTCGGGATTCCCTTCGCGGCGCCCTGGTAGATCAGGGTGTGGAAGGGCGTGAACTGCCACATCCCCACGAAGATCAGGACGCCGATCGCGCCGCTCTGGGTGCCCAGCAGGTTGCCGTCCCCGAAGAGCCACGACAACTGCCCCGGGATACCGAAGTTGGGGTCCAGCAGCGCCCGCCAGAGGACGGAGATCGCCGCCGAGGACAGCAGCAGGGGAATGAAGTAGATGGCGCTGAGTACCGCGCGGTTGCGCTGGTTGCCCGCCGCCCATACGCCCAGCAGGATGCTCAAGGGTGTCTGCGTGACCACGCCGAGGACGATGAACAGGAGGCTGAGCCACAGGCTCTTGAGCATCACCGGGTCGGCGATCAGGGTCTCCCAGTTCTCGAGCCCCACGAACTTCGGATCACCGAGGCCGCTCCATGAGGTGAAGGACAGGACGGCGACCGCCGCGAGCGGAACCAGGGCGAACAGTGCGAAGAAGATGGTGGCGGGCAGGGCCCAGGCGAAGCCAGGGCGGCCCACGGACGAAGCGCCCGAGCGGGCCGGGCGGCTCTGGGGGGAGCCGCCCGGTGCTGGACGCTTGCGGGTGGCAAGCGTTGTCATGGGATGTCCTAGAGGCTCTGCATGGCCTTGATGAAGCCGTCTTCATCGATCTGGCCGCTGAAGAACTGGGAAACGGCGGTGTGGATGGTCACGGTCGCCTCGGGCGGGTAGGCCTGGTCCCAGGAGAGCTGGAAGTGGGGTGCTTCCTTCACGAGGTCGAACTGGTACTTCGCGTACTCCGGGTTGGAGGCCTCGTCGAGGAACTGCTCGGTGTTGGTGGTGGTGGGCAGGTTGCCGATGGCGATCTGCTCCTGCACGAACTCGTCCGAGTACATGAGCTTCAGGAACTCGGCTGCCTCTTCGGGGTAGCGGGTGTCCTTGTGGACGGAGTAGAAGTTGTTCGTGTTGCCGGCGAGGTTGTCCGGATCGCCCTCTCCGCCCTCGATCGCGGGGAACTCGCTGTAGCCGAGCACGTTCTCGGCGAACTCGGGGTTGGCATCGAGGTGGGTCGCGTAGGCCCACGATCCCATGAGCTCGAAGCCGGCCCGGCCGCTGGAGAGCAGTGTGGGTGACCCTCCGTCGGTGAACTTGACGGAGTCGAAGTTGGTGCCGAAGGCTCCTGCGTCGACGAGTTCGCGCAGCATTCCGAGCGCCTTCCGGCTCTCCTCCGACTCCCACACGTCGGTGTCACCGTCGAGTGCTGCCTGGAACAGGCCTTCGCCGGCTACGCGGTCGAACATGTACTGGAACCACATCTGGGTCGGCCACTGGTCAGCGCCGCCGAGCGCGATCGGCGTGACACCTGCGGCCTTGAGCTTCTCCACGGCGTCGAGGAGCTCGTCCCAGGTGGCGGGAGGTGCGTCGATACCGGCCTGCTCGAGGACCTCGGAGTTGTTGAAGAGCATGACGGGCTGGGTCCCGCGCATGGGAATGCCGTAGCTCTTGTCGTCGATGACGGCGGTCTCGAAGACCGACGGCAGGAATGCGTCCTTGAGCTGCGCATCCTCCTCGATGAAGTCGTCGAGGGGCAGCAGCAGGTCGGCCTCGACGAAGTTCGCGATGCTTCCCCCGCCCCAGTTGAAGAAGATGTCAGGAGCGGAATCGGTGTCGATGATGGTCTGCAGCTTGGTCTGGTAGTCCGCGCCGGGAATCGTGTCGAGCACGATCTTCACGTCGGACGTCTCGTTGAACTTGTCCACCATGGCCTGCTCGACCTTGTTGCTGGCATCCCCGTAGACGGCGAGGTGCAGTTCGTTCTCGGGCCGGCTTGACGCGTCGCCGCCGCCGCCACCGCATCCGGCAAGGGTGAAGCCGAGCATCATGACCGCGGTGCCCGCAAGGCTGCGTGACATCCAGGTTCGGTTGTTCATCGTTGAACGCCTCTCGAAAGTTTCGATGTTATTATCGAAAGTTGTGTGATGGCATGAGTGTATGTATCGACACCGTGAATGCGCAAGACCATGTGTGCGAGCGGTCACATGACGAGGCGAACGGCAGCTCCTTCTCGGCCCAATGCCCGGATGTAAGCTGTCGACATGTCGATTCCGGCGGAAGAACCGCGCGTCACACTGGCCCAGCTGGCTACGGCGGCAGGCGTGTCGCTCTCGACTATCTCGAAAGTTCTCAACGGCCGTGCCGACGTGTCGCCGAAAACCAGGGCGAAAGTTGAGGAGCTCCTCGAGGAGCATGGCTACCGCCGACGCAAGGTGTCGGCAGCGAAAGCCGGTCTCGTCGAACTCGTCTTCCACGAACTCGAGAGCGCGTGGGCGCTCGAACTCATCCGCGGCGTGGAGAACGTGGCGCGCGAGCACGGCATGAGCGTCGTCCTCACCGAGACCGGCACGCGGCACGCCCCGGGAGCGGAGTGGATCGAGGGAGTGATGGCGAGGCGCCCGGCCGGCGTCGTCCTGGTCTTCTCCGACCTGCCACAGGAGTTCCGCAGGAAGCTCGATGCCCGCGCCATTCCCTTCGTCATCATCGACCCGGCCGGGGACCCGGCCCCCGACGTTCCATCGGTCGGCTCGGCCAACTGGTCGGGCGGGATGATCGCGACCCGCCATCTGATCGACCTCGGCCATACCCGCATCGCGGCGATCAGCGGCCCCGAGGACATGATGTGCTCCCTCGCCCGGATCGACGGCTACCGCTCGGCGATGAATATGGCGTCCCTGCCCATCGAGCCGGACTTCATCCGGTACGGCAACTTCCACGTCGACGGCGGGCGCGACCACGCCTTCACCCTCCTGCGCGGCCCTGAGCGCCCGACGGCGATCTTCGCCGGCAGTGACCTCCAGGCTTTGGGAGTGCTCGACGCCGCACGCCAGATAGGGATCCGGGTTCCGGATGAGCTCTCCATCGTCGGCTACGACGACCTGCAGCTCGCGCAGTGGTCCAGCCCGGCCCTGACGACGGTGCACCAGCCGCTGATCCAGATGGCGGAGGAGGCCACGCGCATGGTCCTCCGGTTGCGTGACGGGGAACGGCCGAACAATCTGCGCCTGGACCTCGCGGTCAGCCTCGTGGTGCGGCAGAGCACGGCGGCGCCGGCCGAGCCGAGAGGACGGGCAGCGCGAGCCGCCGAGCAGCGGGCCTGACCCGGGGGGCCGCAACCTCGTCTGGATACGATAGGACAGTGCCAGGTGCGCCAGGGCCCCTGCAGGACGAAGGAGAACGCAGGGCTGTGCAGTCGCTATCAGGCGTGGTGAACGGCACCGAGGGTCTTCGTACCCAGAACCTCTCCCACATCCTGACCATGGTGCACCGCAACGGACCGCTGTCCCGCGCCGAGTTGACGCGGCGGAGCGGATTCAACCGATCGACCGTCGGTGCGCTGGTGTCCGCGCTCGTCGAGAAGGGGCTCGCACGCGAGACCGAGCCGGCGATGGGCGGGCGCGTAGGGCGCCCGAGCCCCATCGTGCAGGCGAATCCCGACGTGGCGGTCATCGCGGTGAACCCTGACATCGATGCGCTGACCGTCGGCGTCGTCGGACTCGGAGGGCGAGTGCACGAGCGGGTGCGTCGCGAGACCGGTCGACTGCCCACCCTTGACGATGCGGTGCAGCTGACGCGCGCCATCGTGGCCGATTTGACCCCCGCACTCGATCGGCTCGATCGCATCGTGGGCGTGGGGATCGCCCTTCCCGGACTAGTCAATGCGGGCTCCGGCCGCGTGCTCATCGCACCACACTTGGGCTGGCGGAACGCCGACCTCACGGGCCCCTTCGAAACCGCGCTCGGCCTTCCCTCGGTCGCCGCGAACGATGCGTCGCTCGGCTCCCTCGCTGAGAGCATCTTCGGCGCGGCGCTCGGCGTGGGTCATGCCGTGTACCTCAACGGAAGCGCGAGTGGAATCGGTGGCGGCGTCGTGGCCGGTGGCACCCAGCTGGTGGGCAGCCGCGGCTACGGGGGCGAGTTGGGCCACACGCTCGTAAGCCCCGGCGGGAGCCCGTGCCACTGCGGACGCTCGGGCTGCCTCGATGCGGAGGTGCGCCTTGAGCGCCTGCTCGACGCCGCAGGCCTTCAAGGCGGCGGCATCGAGGCGCTCGAGGGAGTGCTGTCCGACGATCCCGGCCCGGCGGTCCGGCGCGAAGCAGAGCGACAGCTGGAACTCCTGGCCGTCGCCCTGGTGAATTTCGTCAACATCTTCGACCCGGAGCTGATCGTCCTCGGAGGTTTCCTCGGCTCCCTCTTCGGCTTCCACGGCGATCAGCTCGGGGACGCCGTGAATGCGCGGGCACTGGCCGGCGGAGTCACCGTGCGCCGTGCAACGCTCGGCCCCGAGCTCCTGCTCGTCGGCGCGGCGGAACTCGCCTTTCGACCCCTGCTCGCATCGCCCTCCTGATCATGCGAGAGGAGGGCAGCCGAGTACTTCCGGACACACAAAACGGCGCATCGTCCCGAGGGACCTGATGCGCCGTGTGTGGTTCACAGAAGAAGGACTGACCTGAATCAGCCGATGCGGCGTGTGCCGCTCTCCCCACCGTCGTCGTCGAGCTCATCGGCGTACTTGTCCGCATACTCCGAGTAGTCCGGTTCAACCGGCTCGAGAGGTTCGGTACGTCGAGTGGAAGCGCGACTACCCGGGCCTGTGAGCTCTCGCTGCAGTGCCGAATAATCTGTGGCCGGGCTGAAGTACTTCATGTCCCGGGCCTGCTTGGTAGCTTTTGCCTTTTGACGGCCGCGCCCCATGGCGTGACCCCCTTTGTGCGTCGATCCGGAGGTGGTCACTGGGGCACGAGGCCCAAGGCTGCAGCGAGGCCCCGGAGTATTTGGTCAGTTTGTCGTGACTATAGGTTACATGCTTTCCGTGGCATCCGAGTGCCCTGTCCATCAGGTGGGAGCCACGACACGTGCGGGGGAACTGGTGCAGGGGAGTACATGACGTGACCGGCTCCACCTAGGCCCGTGTGCGGGTGATCTTGGATAGAGTCGAAGCCAGACCAGAGCCCCGGCTTCGCGGCACCAGGAATCCAAGGAGACAGCGCCCCACCATGAGCAATGAGGAGCAGGTACCCGGGGGACCCGGGCAGGGGCCCGCGCAGGAGCCCGGACAGGGTCCAGGGCAGGAGCGCGGGCAGGAAACCAGGCAGGAGATTAGTCAGGAGCCCGCTCAGGACGTCCCGACCGTGGTCGATCCCGACGACGTCGTGCTGGACGACGGCGAGGTCTCCGCCGAGTCCCTGGAGCCGGAACTGTCGGTATCGCCTGACACCCTGGATCTGGCAGAACCTGCGCTCGAACCCGCGCAGATCAGCAGCGACACGGCGGAAGCAGCGTCCTTGGAGGACGCGGCCGCCGAGGCCCGCGCCGTGGCCGCCGAGGCGGAGAAGACCGGGACCCTCGTCGGTGGTCCGATGCCCGCGGACGCACCCGTCGTCGAGGCGGCCCCGGACGGCACTGCTCCCCCGGGCGGCCCTGCGGGAGATACGGATCAGGACGCCGACACGGGCACGCAGACGGACCTCGACACAGCCGCGGCCGCTCCTTTCGACGGGGAACCGGAGAACACGGGCGACGAGCGGTCCGTGACACCCGAGCTCGATGCGGACGCTTCGCGCGAGGAGATGCCCGATACCGGAGGAGGATCCGGCGACGCCATGGAGGAGGGTGCGACGTCAGGGACACGCACGCGTCCCGGCGCGAGCGAAGAAGAGCTGGATCAGTCGGCCCAGGACAACCATGAGGGCCACGAGGGCCAGGAGGCGGACCACGAGGGCCAGGGCCTTGAGACGGACCACGACGCGGACGGTCCGGTCGGTGGTCCCTACGCGTTCTCCCCCGAGGGCGGCGAGCCCGGGCTCGGTCACCCGGGGCTGTACCCGGGCACCGATCCGGGTGCAGTCGGCCGCACCGGATCGTCTGCTGTCAGCCCTTCCCCGGCACCTGACGCCGACATCGACGGGCCCCGCAGCTGGATCCCGTCAGCCTCCGGAGTCGATCAGGAGACGGACGGGCATCCCAAACGGGACCGGACACGGACCAAGAGCAGCAACCTGCCGCTACTCCTCGTTCTCGGGGGCGCCGTCGTGCTCGTCGGGCTCCTCATCTGGCTCCTGGTGTCGCTGTTCGGCGGGTCCGGCGATGAAGGGCGCGTCGATCCGTCGTCGCTGGCTGCCGGTGAATGTCTCGCCGACTTCACGGACATCACCGAGGATGCCGTGCTGGTCGACTGCACGGAGCCCCACAACGCCCAACTCCTCGCCAGCGAGAGCTATCCGGACGCGGCGGAGTTCCCCGGCCGCGACCAGCTGGGCCTGCGCGCGGAAGCCGCCTGCGCAGCGGCCTCCGCGGACATCAATCCCGAGGTCGTCGTGGACGAGCTCGACGTCACGCTGCTCCGCGCGACCCCGACGGCGGAGACCTGGGCGGACGGGGACCGCAGGGTGGACTGCTTCGCCGTCATCGAGAACGGCGGCACCGTGAGCCAGAGCCTGCTCAATCCCTGAGTCTCCACCGGGGCAGGACGCACGAAGGGGAGGAACGCATGTTCCTCCCCTTCGTTCATCCGGGCCGGGACTACCGGGCGGCGTGCACCAGCAGCCCGCCGGCGTCGAGGCCGGCGTCACCGTCGACGTCAGGGTCCTGGCGGTCGACGACGACGGTGTCACCGTCGACGATCTGGCCGGCGAGGATACCCTTTGCCAGCCGGTCACCGATCTCGCGCTGCACGAGCCTGCGCAGCGGCCGGGCGCCGTAGGCGGGATCGAACCCGGTGAGGGCGAGCCACTCTCTGGCAGCGGCACTGACATCGAGCTCCAGCCTGCGGTCACGCAGCCGGTCACCCAGCGCCTTGACCTGCAGTTCCACGATCCGCGAGAGCTCGTCCAGGCTCAGCGGGTCGAAGATCACGACGTCGTCGAGCCGGTTCAGAAACTCCGGCCGGAAGTTCGCGTTCACCGCGGACATCACGGCCGAGCGCTTGGCGGCGTCGTCGAGCGACGGATCGACGAGGAACTGGGAACCGAGGTTGGACGTCAGCACGAGGATCACGTTCCGGAAGTCCACCGTCCGGCCCTGGCCGTCCGTGAGTCGCCCGTCGTCGAGCACCTGCAGGAGCAGGTCGAAGACCTCCGGGTGTGCCTTCTCGACCTCGTCCAGCAGCACCACGCTGTACGGGCGGCGCCGCACGGCCTCGGTGAGCTGGCCGCCCTCCTCGTAGCCGACGTATCCCGGCGGGGCACCGACCAGCCGCGCCACGGAGTGCTTCTCCGAGTACTCGGACATGTCGATCCGGATCATCGCACGCTCGTCGTCGAACAGGAAGTCTGCGAGCGCCTTGGCGAGCTCCGTCTTGCCCACGCCCGTGGGGCCGAGGAACAGGAAGGAACCGGTGGGGCGGTTCGGGTCGGACACGCCTGCGCGGGCCCGGCGGACGGCGTCGGACACGGCTGCGACGGCCTTCTGCTGGCCGATCAGGCGCGCTCCGATGACCTCCTCCATGTGGAGGAGCTTCTCGCTCTCGCCCTGGAGCATTCGCCCTGCGGGGATGCCTGTCCACGCGGAGATGACCTCCGCGATGTCGTACGCGGTGACCTCCTCCGCAACCATGAGCTCCGGCGCGTTGGCTGACTGCTCCTCGGCGGCCTGGGCCTCGCGGAGTTCACGCTCCACCTGCGGGATCTCCCCGTAGAGGATGCGTGACGCCGTCTCGAGGTCACCTTCGCGCTGGGCGCGGTCGGCCTGCGAGCGCAGATCGTCCAGGGACGCCTTCAGGTCGCCCACGCGGTTCAGGCCGGCTTTCTCGGCCTCCCACCGCGCGTTCAGCCCGTCGAGTTCCTCCTGGCGGTCGGCCATTTCGGCGCGCAGGGCCTGCAGCCGTTCGGCGGACGCCTCATCCTTCTCGCGGGACAGCGCCATCTCCTCCATGTGCATGCGCTCAAGGGCACGGCGCAGCTCGTCGATCTCCACCGGCGCGGAATCGATCTCCATGCGGAGCCTCGACGCGGCCTCGTCCACGAGGTCGATGGCCTTGTCGGGAAGCTGTCGGCCCGGGATGTACCGGTGCGACAGCTTCGCCGCGGCGACGAGGGCGGAATCCGCGATCGACACCTTGTGGTGCGCCTCGTACCGCTGCTTCAGCCCGCGCAGGATGCCGATGGTGTCCGCCACCGATGGCTCGCCGACGTAGACCTGCTGGAACCTTCGCTCCAGCGCCGGGTCCTTCTCGACGTTCTCGCGGTACTCGTCCAGCGTCGTCGCACCGATGAGCCGGAGCTCGCCGCGGGCGAGCATGGGCTTGAGCATGTTCCCCGCGTCCATGGAGCCCTCGGACGCACCCGCTCCGACGACGGTGTGGAGTTCGTCGATGAACGTGACCACCTGCCCGTTCGACCCCTTGATCTCCTCGAGCACGGCTTTCAGCCGCTCCTCGAACTCGCCGCGGTACTTCGCGCCCGCGATCATCGAACCGAGGTCGAGGCTGATGAGGGTCTTGCCCCGCAGCGATTCGGGCACGTCACCGGCGACCATGCGCTGGGCGAGACCCTCGACGACCGCGGTCTTCCCGACGCCGGGTTCACCGATGAGGACCGGGTTGTTCTTGGTGCGGCGGCTGAGCACCTGCACGACGCGGCGGATCTCGGCGTCACGCCCGATCACCGGATCGAGCTTGCCGCTGCGCGCCACCTCCGTGAGGTCCACGCCGAACTTCTCGAGCGCCTGGAAGGTGTTCTCGGGATCAGGGGTCGTAACGCGGCGGTCACCCCGGACACCGGGCAGCGCGGATGCGAGGGCCTCCCGTGTCAGCCCGGCCGAGCGCAGTAGGGTGCCGGCGGTTCCGCCATCGGCCGCGAGGGCGAGCAGGAGGTGCTCGGTGGACACGAACTGGTCGCCGAGGGTCTCCGCTTCCTGCTTCGCTGCATTGACGACCTGCAGGGCGCCACGGGAGAACTGCGGCTGAGCGACGGACGAGCCCGACGACGACGGCAGGGCCTTGATCGCTGAACTGGCCTGCACGCTCACGGAGTCGGGGTCCGCTCCGGCAGCCTTCAGCAGCGCGACGGCGATGCCGTCCCGCTGATCCATGAGCGCCTTCAGGAAGTGTGGCGGCTCGATCTGGGCGTTGCCCGCCGTGGATGCGTTCATGGCGGCGGCCGACAGCACCTCACGGCTCTTGGTGGTGAAGTTGGTATCCACGCGCGGTTCCTTTCTCTCCGACAGGGGGAATCCTCGATCATGTTGAGTGTACTTGACTCAACTTTGCCCGGGGAGAAATTATTCCATCACACCGAGGTTTGGCAAGCCCTCCTATATCGGGCAATCTGGGGCCAGTACGCCCGATATACCGACGGCGCCGGCAACACCGGCGTTGAGATTCCCCTCCGCGGCACACCTCCCCCGCAAGGGGGCGTCAGGTGTTCTCGGACATAATGGGCCCTATGGGGAAATACCAGCGCGCCACCTGTGTCCTGACTACTGCAGTCCTGGCCCTCACGCTAGCGGGGTGCACCGATGACGGTCCGACCGCCGAGGACGCCGCAAGCACGCTCGCCGAGGGACTGGCCCAGCTCGACGTCGGGCAGTCCGCCTTCACCTCCGTGGAACCCGCCGAGGTGACCGGCCAGCTCGCCACGATCACCGAAGGCTTCGGGCCGCAGGCACCGCAGGTCGAGGTCGCCGGCGTCGAGGAGACCGGTGATGACAGCGCGACCGCGACCCTCGACTACACATGGGACCTCGACGACACCGATCAGGACTGGACCTACAGCACGACGGCGGAGCTCACGCGCGTCGAGGACGTCTGGCAGGCAGCCTGGGAACCCGCCGTCTTCGTCCCGAACCTCATGCCGGACGAGAAGCTGACCCTGACCAGCGTGCCGGCGGATCGTGGGGAGATCACCGGAGCGGGCGGCGAGGTCATCGTCACCAAGCGGCCCGTCGTCCGGGTCGGCATCGACAAGACGCGCGTTCCCGAGGAGCAACAGGGCGCTTCGGCACGCGCCCTCGCAACGCTGCTCGAGCTCGATCCGGCCGCCTACGAGGAACAGGTGCTGTCCGCGGGAGCGGAAGCGTTCGTCGTGGCCCTCGTCCTGCGTGACGACGCGACCAGGACCGTGACCGATGCCCAGATCGCTGCCATCCCGGGAGCCCTCGGCCAGGCCGACACACTGGAACTCGCCCCGACCCGCAACTTCGCACGCGAGCTCCTCGGCAGCGTCGGCGAAGCCACCGAGGAACTGGTGGAGCAGTCCGGCGGCGCCGTCAGGGCCGGCGACATCACAGGGATCAGCGGGCTGCAGTTGCAGCACAACGCCCACCTCGGGGGCACGCCCGGCCTCGAGGTCAATGCCGTCGCCGTGGAAGCCCCGGGACAACCGACGCAGCGGCTCTTCGCGAAACCCCCGGTCGACGGCGAGGACCTCGCGACAACGCTCGACCCGGGGCTGCAGGCCCTGGGCGAGGAAGTGCTCGCAGACGAGCCCTCGGCGTCGTCGATCGTGGCGATCCGCCCCAGCACCGGCGAGATCCTCGCCGCGGCCAACGGGCCGGGCAGCGAGGGCCTGCAGACCGCGCTCCTCGGCCAGTACCCTCCAGGCTCCACGTTCAAGGTGGCCACGAGCCTCGCCCTCCTGCGCAACGGTTTCACGCCCCAGTCGCCCACGGAATGTGCCGAGGAGGTCACCGTGGACGGCCGGCGGTTCAACAATGCCAGCACCTACCCCGCCCAGTTCATCGGCACCATCCCGCTTCTCGAGACCTTCGCCCAGTCCTGCAACACGGGATTCATCTCCGCGCGGGGCGAGATCACCCAGGCCGACCTCGCGAAGGCCGCCACCGACCTCGGAATCGGCGTCGAGGCCAGCATCGGCACGCCCGCCTTCTTCGGTTCCGTCCCGAGCGAGGCCGAAGGAACAGCACATGCCGCCGCGATGATCGGGCAGGGAGAGGTACTCGTCTCGCCACTCTCCCTCGCCACGATGGCCGCCTCCGTCGGAGCCGGCTCGCGCATCACGCCGACGCTCCTGGCGCCCGGTGAGTCCACCGAGCTCGAACCCGGCTCGGAGAGCGCCGCCGCGAGCCAGGCGCCTTCCGACGACGCGAGGGCGAGTGCTTCCGCCGATACCGAGCCGTCCGGGGACGCTGCGCCGAGCAGCTTCACGGCCGCGGAATCGGACACGCTCAAGACGCTCATGGCCGCCGTCGTCGCGCAGGGTGGCGCCCAGCTGCTGCGGGACGTTCCGGGCGAGCCCGTGCTCGCGAAGACCGGTACTGCCGAGTTCGGCAGCGAGGATCCCCCGCGGACGCACGCGTGGGTCGTCGCCCTGCAGGGTGACCTCGCCGTGGCGGTGTTCGTCGAGGAGGGCGAACTCGGATCGACCTCGGGGGGCCCGCTGATGCAGGCGTTTCTCGCCGGAGCGGCCGCGCGGTAGGACTCAGCGTCCGCCGGGGTCGCGGGTTATCCACTTCGAATGACATGGGGGTCAGATCACACAGTGCTTGCAGTAGCTTGATCATCCTCCGGCGGGCAGAAGCTGCGCCGGAGGCAATTCGAAGACCGTTGAAAGGGTCGCAGTGGATCTCACGTTCATCCCGCTCATCATCGGCGCGGTGGTATTGCTCGTCGCCATCGTCGTCGCCATCGTGCTCGCCCGCATGGCTCTGCACATCGCGAGCCCGGACCAGGCGCTCATCATCTCGTCCAAGGACAGCAAGGGGCAGCCGGATCCGGACAGCCAGCGCGTTGTCTTCGGCCGCATCTTCATCAATCCGTTCTCCCAGCGGGCCTATCCGCTGTCCCTCGCTTCCCGCCAGGTCTCCCTGCGCATCGAGGGCATCTCCAAGAACGGCATCAAGCTCCACCTCACGGGAGTGGCCCAGGTCAAGGTGGGTGGTGATGCGGACGCCGTCCGCAAGGCGGCCCAGCGCTTCCTCAACCAGCAGGACGCCATCGACCACTACACCCAGGAGACCCTCTCGGGCTCGCTGCGCTCCATCGTCGGCACGCTGACCGTGGAGTCGATCATCCGTGACCGCGCCACCTTCGCGAAGAGCGTGAAGGAGGAGGCGGAGCACTCCATGCACAACCAGGGCCTGGAGATCGATACCTTCCAGATTCAGTCGGTGGATGACGACTCCGGATACCTGAAGAACCTCGGCCGCCCGGAGGCCGCCCTCGCGGAACGCAACGCGAAGATCGCCGAGGCACGTTCGATGCAGGAATCCGAGCAGGCCCGCGCGCTCTCCGACGAGCAGGTGGCACTCGCCCAGCAGCAGCTGATCATCCGCCGCGCGGAGCTGAAGGAAGAGGCCGACGCCCGCCAGGCCCGCGCTGACGCGGCCGGCCCTCTCGCTCAGGCGGAACAGCAGGAGCAGGTAATCATGCGCGAGCAGCAGGTTGCGCAGCGCCGCTCCGAGCTTCGCGAACGCGAACTCGACACCGAGGTGCGCAAGCCGGCGGATGCCGAGAAGTACCGCCTCATCCAGCAAGCCGACGCAAAGCTCGAGGAACGACGTCGCGCTTCGGAAGCGACCGAGATCGAGGCGCGCGTCGACCTCGCGCGCCGCAAACTGGTTGCCGAGGGTGACCGCGTGGCGGCCGAGGCGGACGCCGCCGCGAACACCGCACGCGGTACCGCCGAGGCTGCTATCGACGAGGCGAAGGGCCGCGCCGATGCCGCTGTTATCGCTTCGCGGGGTCAGGCCGAGGCCGGCTCGACGGAGGCGCGGGGAAAGGCGGAAGCCGCAGGTATCGCCGCGCAGGCCGAGGCCTACGAGAAGTTCAACCAGGCAGCCATCCTGTCGAAGGTCCTCGAGGTCCTGCCCGCGATGGCCCGCGAGATCGCAGCACCGATGGCGGCGATCGATACCATGACCGTCGTCTCGAACGACGGTGCGGGCCAGCTCAGCAAGAATGTCTCCAGCGGTGTCCACCAGACCACGCAGATGGTGAAGGACACCACGGGCCTCGACATCATAGCGCTGCTGGGTGATCTGCTGAAGAACGCGGACAAGCCGAGCATGAACGGCTCCAGCGGTCCCGCCGTCGTGTCCGGCTCCGACTGATCCTGGTGGAGGGACCGCTGCCGCTCCGTCGGTGGCGGTCCTTCCTGCTCTTCAGCACCGTCGGACCCGCGTCCGCTCCTTGCCGTGCCAGAATCGACGTCATGGCCAGCTTCCGTATCAGGGCAGAGTTCGATCTCGACGTTCTCGACGAGGGTTCCGCCCGCGAGATCGCCCGGCAGTTCCTGATCGCCCAGATCGATGACGCGACCATGAAGGGTGAGGAGATCCGGACCGGCACGCAGACACCGGCCGAAATGTTTGATGGAGTGCTGGACTCACCGAAGGCGCTGGCCTCACTGATGGCGACCTCCGTGATCACCCGCGGCGCGTCGTTGACGCAGGCGGTGAGGTGTTCAAGCCTTACTGTGGAGCACCTTGATCCCTGAGTGGTCCGGGGACCGAGAGCCCCGATGCAGGACGGTAGGTGCGTCCGCATGGCCACCGTGACTCCTTCTATATCCCTGCCGGAAGTCGTTCCGACCGCCCTCCCGGTCCTGCCCTGCCTCAGGGAGACTTCCTGCCGATGCTCGCACTACGAGGATCGAAAAACTGATACCAGAACGCTTGGTTCTGATTCCTGCAGTGAGCACGAGGGATGGGTCCCGAAACGGCTGCACAGCTCCTGTTATCCCTGGCGTTGATCGCAATTGTTCGCTTGTTCAATCCATCCCCAACGGCGCGACAGTCTCCGGCTTGCTCTGTCAAGCTTCGACAAATCTTGTGGGTAATGTGAGTCCTGAAGCCTCGTGCACAACAGGTTTCTGGAATAACGTCGGTGCCAGCGGCTGATTCATGTGCGGGAAGCTCGTCTCACTCCTGCTCGGCCGTCAAGCACTACTCACAAGGGGATATCCACGTGGTAAACGTCGCGCCGAAACAGGCCATTTCCGCACCCGTCACTGCGATCACGTCGCGGCGGCGCAGGTCCGGGGGCCGAACGAGTGCCAGCATCGCGCTGGTCGTCTGTTTCATCGGCGTCCCCGGTGTCGTGCCGTCTCCAGCCCATGACGCCATCAGCCTCGGGATCGGCAGCAGCCAGGACATCACGGGCACCCCGGCCGACCCTGCGACAGGTTCCGTAGGCACCCCTCTCCTGCCGACGGACACAACCACCAGCGGAACCCACGAGAGCCTCGAAGCACAGGCCAAGGTTCGCGCGGCATCCTTGAAGGAAACCGGAGCCGACGCAGCCGCGTCTGCGAGGCGACCGGCCGAGGGCATGCTTCTCGCACCCTTGGAGGTTCTCGTTCCGACGTCGGCGTTCGGCTACCGGATCAGTCCCATCACCGGTGAAGCAGGAGAGTTCCACACCGGCCAGGATTATGCGGCCCCCTGCGGCACCCCGGTCCAGTCAGCCGACGCAGGCACGGTACGAGCCGTGGGCTGGCACCCTTGGGGTGGAGGAAACCGTGTCGAAGTTGACCACGGGAACGGCCTCATCACCACCTACAACCACCTCCAGGGCATCTCCGTCAGCACCGGAGACACCGTCAACGGCGGCCAGACCATTGCGACGATCGGAACAACCGGGTCCTCCACCGGCTGCCACCTGCACTTCGAGACGATCCTGCACGGCGAACACGTCGACCCCCAGCGCTGGAAGCTGCAACTCACCGCACCTGACAGCAGCGCACAGCACTTCAAGGACTACACGCCTGGTGCCGGTTCACCAACGGACATCCCGTCCTGGGCGCAATCAGTCACCCGCGCAGGCCACACGACACCCGCTGCACCTTCTGGGCTCGGGATACCGGAGCTTCCTCAGACACCGCTCTCTTCAGGAACCCCGGTAACACCGGAGAAGCTGCCCACCGGAACTACCCCGGATCCCCAGACACCACCGACGTCACCACGGCCCGGGCCTCCGGTCACGGTTCCTCCGCCTGTCCCGAACCCCGATCGACCACAGGCGGCACCTCCAGCAGCCGTTCCCGATGCCAAACCGAAACCGAAGCCTGAGCCGACACAGGAAGCCGCTCCAACGCCAATCCCTACGCCCAGCCCTGAGCTCACGCCCACGCCCACGCCGGGTTCTGAGACTACGCCTACGCCTGACCTTGAGCTCACGCCCGAACCCGAGCCTAAGTGCGAGGTCGTAGAGGACGTGCGGGCTCCTGTTCCGGCGCCGGGCACCGGGCAGGAGATCCAGGGCGATCCAACTCTCCCCCCGTGCGAGGATGCCGAGGAGGACGTCGAGCAGGATGGCGCTCCTGTCGCCGCCGGTGCGGCGGGACCAACAGATCCTTCAGCGACGGATGACGTCCTTGATGGCGCTCGTTAGTGCTCTCCCCGTGCGGGTCTTGCTCGTGATCAGGGAGAAGTAGCGTGCTGGGCGGCTTCGCGCAGCGGTGGAGCACCATCAACGCCGTCGAGGCGTCGGGCCTGGAACCCGATGACGTCGTCGCGGCGTACATCGACGCGACCGGGCGCGCCGACGCCCCGGAGGTTCGGCAGTATCTCGAGGGCGTGGTGATGCTGCCCGAGAGGGAACGTGACCTGCTCACCCAGACCATCAACGAACTGCTCGACTATGCCGATCTGACGATCGGTGGCGCCTACTACAGCGACGACGACTCATTGCTCGTACCCGAACACATAGGGCACCTGGACTCATTGACCCTCGAGGCAGGAGAAGACGACTTCCTGGGTACGTCGGCGACTGAGGAACAGGATACGAGCGCCCAGGATTTCCCCTGATCTCCCTTCCGCCGAACGTCACTCCCATACCGACTCAGCGCCCTGACGTTCAGGAGAACGGCAGATGTGCCCGCAAGCACCTTCGGAATCTACCTGGGGTCGCGTCCGCAGCCGACCTCACGGGCAAGGACATCACGAACACCGCGACCGGAACAGGCACCGTTCCCGGTGAGGACCCGGTCACCTCGGATCCGTCGACCGCGAAGGCCGACCGAAGCACCTGTGGTCATCGCTCCGAAGGAGCCGGCACCTCCGGCGAAGGGCAAGCTGGTACACCGGCTCCACCGCCGGCCAGATCGCCCTCGGCGGCCTCGCGGTCCTGCTTCTCGGAGCAGGCGCCGTCGCACCATCCAGGGTGCGACGCAGCGGAAACGCCTGATCACCCTGACGGGTCGCCCGGCCACAACAGGACGGGTCGAGCTGCCCGGAACGCACGACTGGTAGATACGACAGCACCTGGGGGCGAGATTCCGCCCCCAGGTGCTGTCGTCGTCAGGGCACCACGTTGAGTCAGCGGTAGGTCGGCAAGTACGTCCCGGACGACGGCACGATGACCTTGCCGAGGGGCGCGAGTGACACCGGGATGAGCTTGAGGTTGGCGATTCCCAGTGGAATCCCGATGATGCTGACGAACATCGGGATGGCCGTGAGCACGTGGCCGATGGCGATCCAGATACCGGCGACCAAGAGCCAGATGACATTGCCGATGGCGGAGAAGGCACCGGTCCCGCCGCCCCGATTCACGACGGTCTGACCGAAGGGCCACAGCGCATACACGCCGATCCTGAACGAGGCGATCCCGAACGGGATGGTCACGATGAGGAGACAGCAGATGATGCCTGCCGCGAAGTAACCGAGTGCAAGCCAGATTCCGCCGAACAGGAGCCAGATGACGTTCAGGAGTGCGTTCATGCGCCCATTGTTCCGCACCCGGTCCTTCACCGCACGCAACGCGGACGAGAAGGGCCTCCTACCCCTCGGGTAGGAGGCCCTTCAGGCACTCGTCGTTCGGGGAACGCTAGTGCGAGCGTCGGTCGTTCGACGCCGGAGCGCTGGCCCTGCGTGATCCACCTGCGCGGCGGGCGCCGCCCTCGGCCCGGGGGGCAGACGACGGCGCGTGGCTGCGCTGACCGCCAGCGGCGGGTGCACCCGCGGCCGGGCGACGCACGGCGTCACCCACTCGCTGGCCCGTTGCAGGACGGCGGCTGCGTGTCGCCGTCTCCGACGCGGTACGCGGCTCCTCTGTCCGACGGCGCGATCCACCCGACTTCGCAGCAGCACCAGCATCGGTGCCGAAGCGAGGCGCCTGTGGCTGGTCCTTGCGGCGCTCGGCCCGGTTGCCCTGCGCGGACTGCGGGTCAGCGGACACGCGGCCTCGTCCACCCCTGCCACCTCGTCCGCCTGCGGCGGGAGCAGCAGCACCACGACGCGCACGCTTGCGCTCCGCGTTGGCCCCTGTCGAGGTACCCGCACCGCGCGATGCCTCGCGGGACGCGAGGAGAGCTGCTCGAGTGCGGGGATCGATCTTGTCCGCGAGGTCACCTGTCAGGGACAGGACCAGCGGCGAGGTCGCCTTGACGTTCTCGAAAGCCACGTCGACGCCGGCAGCCTTCATGAGCTTCTGCACTTCGGACTTCTGCTCGGGCAGGGTGATCGTGACCACCGTTCCCGAGGAGCCCGCGCGCGCCGTGCGGCCGGAGCGGTGCAGGTACGCCTTGTGCTCGGTGGGCGGATCGACGTGGACCACGAGCTCCACGTCGTCGACGTGCACGCCGCGAGCCGCGACGTCGGTCGCCACGAGAACGCGGACATCGCCCGAGGAGAATTCGGCGAGGTTCCGGTCCCTGGCGTTCTGTGACAGGTTGCCGTGCAGGTCGACAGCGGGGATCCCGGCGTCGGTCAGCGTCTTGGCGAGCTTCCGCGCGTGGTGCTTGGTGCGCATGAACAGCAAGCGGCGACCGGTGCCCGAGGCCAGCTGGACGATCAGCTGCTTCTTCTGCGTCTGATCACCGATCAGGAGCACGTGGTGCTCCATCGTGGTGACCGCGGCCTGGGGATCGTCGACCGAGTGGGTGACCGGGTTGGTCATGTAACGGTTCACGACCTTGTCCACGCCGTTGTCGAGCGTCGCCGAGAACAGCAGGCGCTGACCGTCGGCCGGCGTCGTGTCGAGCAGCTTCTTGACCACCGGCAGGAAGCCGAGGTCGGCCATGTGGTCGGCCTCGTCGAGGATCGTGATCTCCACCGATTCGAGCGTGATGAGCTTCTGGCGCATCAGGTCCTCGAGGCGTCCGGGGCAGGCGATGACGATGTCCACGCCCGCGCGCAGGGCCTTCTCCTGGCGCTGCTGGGATACACCGCCATAGATCACGGTGGTGTTCAGGCCGAGTTCCTTCGCCAGGGGTTCCACCGTGGCGTTGATCTGGGTCGCGAGCTCGCGCGTCGGGGCGAGGATCAGCGCCAGGGGACGGCCCGGCTTGCGGCGGTAGGCCGCTTCCTGCTCGGAGAGGCGCGCAACCATGGGAAGCGTGAAGGCCAGGGTCTTGCCCGAGCCGGTACGGCCGCGTCCGAGGACGTCGCGCCCGGCGAGGGAATCAGGAAGGGACTTGACCTGGATGGGGAAAGGTTCGGTGATTCCCTGCGCGGCGAGGTTCTCGACCAGCGCTTTAGGCACACCAAGGGCGGCAAAAGTAGTCATGTAGTTAGCACGAACTTTCTTCTCATCTTCCCCGGCGCCGGTTGGCGCAGGGGTTCGCCGAAGGAAAGTCAGACAGTGTCCACCGCGCTCACGAAATTGGGAGCTGGATGCGGGACAAAAGAATGCGTTCATCGACGCAGGCTGCGCGTTGAACTCGCCGGACTGATCCGGCGTGCGCAGGCAAGTAGGGCCAGTTTATCAGGAGGGGTGCCCGATCCCCGCATCGGCAGGCGTCCGCGGCCTGTTGCCCCAGCACCGACGACCGCCCGTTCCGTGCGCGGCCGCTCCGCTGCACCTGCCGGTAGCCTTGACGGTGATGGAGCCACAAGAACAGACCCCCGACCAGCCGCACCGCACGCAGCCCGTGTCCTTCGTCAGGCGGGGCTCGCGCCTGCAGGGCCGGCGTCGCGAAGCCTGGGACGAGCTCGCGGAGGCTTTCCTCATCGACGTGCCGCGCATCGACACTGCCGACACCTCGGTGGCGCCGGGCTTCGTGCTCGACGTCGACGCCACCTTCGGGCGGTCCGCTCCGCTCGTCGTCGAAATCGGGTCGGGACTCGGCGAGGCCATCACGCATGCCGCCGAACTCGACCCGGACCGCGACTACCTGGCGCTCGAGGTATACCGTCCGGGACTGGCCCAGACCATGCTGCGCATCAGCCAGAAGGACCTGACCAACGTACGGACCGCCCAGGTCAACGCAACGGAAGCCTTCGCGGGGATGATCCCGGCTTCGTCCGTCACCGAACTGTGGACGTTCTTCCCGGATCCCTGGCACAAGGCGCGCCACCATAAGCGCAGGCTCGTCAAGAACGATTACGTGGAGCTCGCAGCACGCGTCATCCAGCCTGGCGGGATCTTCCGCCTCGCCACCGACTGGTCCAGCTATGCGGTGCAGATGCGCGCCGTGCTCGACGCCAGCGGGCATTTCGAGAACCTCCACGACGGCGAGCGCGCCGGTGCCGAGAGCCCTCTCACCCAGGTATGGGAGAGCGGCGTGGAGTCGGTGGTCGGCGGTGCGCCCGTGCGCGAGGGCCGGGACCCGGTCAGTACCGGGAACACCGGCGTCAACGAGGGCATCGACGAGGTCGGCGGATGGGCACCACGCTTCGACGGCCGGACCCTCACGAGTTTCGAGAACAAGGCGATCAAAGCCGGGCGGATGGTTTTCGACCTCGCCTACCGCCGCCGCTGACCGGACAGCACCCGTGATCGGACGTCCGCCTTCGGGAGTGCTCGCGTGACGGAAGGGACCTGGCCGGGTCATGCGCAGGGCTCCCCTGCCTACAGGAGGATCCTCGCCGCCCTGTTGTTCGCCGGTGTGGCCACCTTCGCGCAGCTCTACTCACTGCAGGCAGTGCTGACGGGTGTCGCCGCCGAGTTCGGGGTGTCCCCCGCCGATGCGGCGCTCTCGGTCTCCGCCGCCACGCTGGGACTCGCCGTCGCGGTCATCCCCTGGTCCGCCGTCGCGGACCGGGCGGGGCGGAGGCGGACGATGGCGTGGGCCATCAGTGGCGCCGTCGTCCTCGGTTCCGTCGCGGCGCTGGCGCCCACCTTCGAGCTGCTGATCATCCTTCGCTTCCTCGAGGGCGTGGCCCTCGGCGGGGTTCCCGCCACCGCGCTCGTGTATCTGTACGAGGAAGTGCAAAGGCTCCACGCCGCCGTCGCTGCCGGCACCTACGTCGCAGGAACGACACTCGGCGGACTTGCCGGACGTCTCGTGGCCGGACCGATCGGAGACGCGTTCGGCTGGCGCTACGGCGTGCTGGCAGTGGGCATCATGGCCGGTGGATCCGCGGTGGCGTTCATCCTGCTCGCCCCCCGGCCCCGCGGTTTCCGCGCTGTCATCCGTGGTGCGGGACCCTCGCTGGTCGGGCGCATCACCACGAACCTGCGGTCGCCCGGGCTGGTGGCCGTATACGCGCAGGGTTTCCTGCTCATGGGCGGGTTCGTCGCGGTCTACAACTATCTGGGCTTCCACCTCGAGGCGCCGCCCTTCGTGCTGCCCGCCTCCCTCGTCAGCCTGTTGTTCCTCGCCTATCTCTCCGGCACGGCGACGTCGCGCCTCGCCGGTGGGCTGAGTGCACGGTTCGGCCGCCTTCCGGTGCTGCTCACGGCCATACCGGTGATCATGGTCGGGCTCACGGCCACCCTCACGGCGTTCCTTCCGCTCGTGGTCGTCGGCCTCGTGGTCTTCACCGGCGGCTTCTTCGCCGCTCACGCCGTCGCGTCGGGATGGACGACGGTCCTGGCGACCGCCGGCCGGGCACAGGCATCGGCGCTGTACAACGTGGCGTACTACGCCGGGTCGAGCGTCCTCGGCTGGCTGGGCGGCCTGTTCTTCGGGCAGTTCGGCTGGCGGGGTGTGGCTGTGTTCAGCGGTTCCCTGGCTGCTGCAGCCGGGATTATCGCCGTCGTCGCGCTGCGGGGTGCTCCGGGGAGCGGGCCGCGCGCTCCGAGGAACGAGTGAGATTCAGCGCTGCAGCGCCCGGAGTACCGCCCGGCCGGCCGGGCGGCGGGAGGGGCACGAGCGGGCGACGGCCGGGGCCATGGAGGGTGTAGCGTCGCTGGAGTCGGAGCAGGCCGGACGATCCCGGCTGCGAGCACCAGGGGAACTCAGGAAGCATGGGTATTTTGAGGCGTCGTACTACCTCCCGCCGGGCGGCAGGAAAGGACCCGGTCGCGGCGTTCTGGCAGTGGTGGGCCGACGACGGCGAGGACCTGCTGACGACCGCTACGCGTGCCGGCGACTTCGATGCCTACGTCGATGTCGTCACCCGACGGGTGAAGGCGATCGCCCGTGGTCTGGAGTGGGAGACACGGGCCGGCACGGATGCCGAGCACGCCCTCTGCGTCTCGAGCGGTGGTGACCCGTCGCTGCGCCCGATCGCCGAGCGATGGTACAGGGCGTCACCACCGCGGACCAGGCGCTGGGAATTCATCCCGGCCCGCAGCGCCAAGCCGGACATGCTGGACTCCACCATCACCTACCGCGGCAGGACTTTCGACCTCAGCCGCACCAAGGTCCACGTCGCCACGACCCCCGCCGGCTACGGGTTCATGGTGTCCGTCCACAATCCTGGATTCACCGGTCAGTGGGACGACGAGTACGGGCTCTGTGTCCTCATGCTCGAATGGCTGCTCGGCGAGGACGACGTCGAACGTTGGGTGAGACGCATCGACTGCATCGCCTACGACGTCGTCGACAGCATTCCCGCCTCAGAGTTGCCCGATCGCGTGGCGGCCCTCGCCCGGACCCTGCCCGAGCCTGGCTGGCTCCTGATGCAGGGCACGCTGGGCGGGGGCGAGACCATCCTCGTCCGCGTATTACGGCCGCTGCGCTGGATCGATCATCCGCGCTTCGACCTGCACACCGCGCTGCGGGCCTCCTTCGAAGCCGATGCCCAGGGCCTTCCTACCCCGGAGTCGTCCGAAGCACTGGACGGATTGGAGGACGCGCTCGTGCGCGCTATGGGTGCCCGCGGGATGCTCGTCGCCGTCGAGAGCTCGAAGGGAATCCGGACATTCCATTTCTACTCCGATTCCGAGGACCAGAACGGCCGCGATGTCCTCGACTCCGCCGCCCGCGAGCACCCCACCGTTTCGGCACGCCACGTCCTCGACCCGGGCTGGAAGAAAGTGCAGGACTTCGCATGACTGTTGGTAGACCTACCTTTGTCGGCCACCTCATCGGTGCGTCCTTCGGCGTGGTCTTCGTCATCGTCAACGCTGCGGGACTCGAGGCTGCTGCCGCCGTTCCGCTGCGGATCCTCGCGGTGGCGGCGTTCGCTGTCGTCCTCGTGGCCTTCGTCCGCACCATGCGCATCCTGCGTGCAGCAGGCGACCGTCCCCCGGTGGGCTTCACGCGGTTCTTCTGGCTGGTGGTGGTGATCGAGGCGGTCGCGCTGTTCGGTGGGCTCGCCGTCCTGAGCCAGATCGAACCCGCTGCGGCACTCGGCTGGATCGCACTGGTGGTGGGCGTGCACTTCTATCCCCTGGCGCGGCTGTGGCGCGAGGGGCGGCGCCAACTGCTCTCCATCGCCACCGCGATGACCATCCTCGGAGTCATCGGGCTGCTCCTGGCGTTCACGCTGCACGACGCCGTCCTCGTTGCCGCGGTCTCGGGCGTCGGCTCCGGCGCGGTGCTGCTGGGCTGGTCGCTCCTGCAGGCGGTCGGAACGCTGTCGGCGCGGAGCGCTGTCACACCGGGATAGTAGACACGCGGGGTGCAGGCGTCAGAACGACGTGGACGGGAGGTCCCGTTCACCCTCGCGGATCGCCGCGACGATGCGCCCGGCCACGGCCACCGGGTCCTTGCCCTGCGGCAGTCTGGGCGCCTGCCCCGCGATGGGTCTGGCGGCCAGCCCGGTCTCGGTGTGCGGCGGACGTGCATCCAGGACCCGGACGCCCTGCCGGCGCAGTTCCAGCGTGAGTGCTGTGCCGTAGGCGCTGAGGCCGGCTTTCGAGGCCGAGTACGCGGCCATCCCCGCCGTCGGGCTCTCCGCGACGACGGCACTGATCTGCGCCACGAACGAATCCCTCGGAAGGCGTGGGGCGACATCCCGCATCAGTCGCATGTATCCGAGAAGATTCACGAGCATGAGCTCGTCCAGGGTGTCGTCGTCCACCTCGACCGCGGGACCGAAGGCGACGACGCCGGAAGCGAAGACCACACCGTTCAGTTCGCGTCCGTACACGGCAGCGGCGATGTCCGCAGGGCCGCTCGGCTTGCCGAGATCGGCAGCGACCTGATCGACGACGGCGTCGCCGAGCTCGTCCGCCAGCCTCGACAGCTTCTCCCTCGACCGCCCCGACAGCGTGAGCTGGGCCCCCTCGAGAGCGAGCTGTCGGGCCAGCTCCGCTCCGAGGACGCCGGTAGCACCGACGACGAGGACGTGGGAACCGTTCAGTTCAGCCATGGGCCGAGTGTAGCTCCCGGAATGCGAACCGAACGCGGCTGTACTTCTGGACGGCGGTGGCGTACCCGTCCGGGCTCGTGGCCGTCCGGGCTCGTGGCCGTCCGGGCTCGTGGCCGTCCGGGCGACGAACAGTCCGGTTACCTGGCACATCCGGGTCCGTCTCGCGGAGGACGTCGACGCCGCCCTCCGCGCCATCATTGCTGCGCGGGTGGGTAGCCTCGGGAATTCCTTCGCTTGAGGTCCTCCAGTTCCTGCTGCGCCTCTGCTTCGGCTTCCAGCTCCTCGAAAGCCTGCTTCAGGCGCGGCGATGACGGATCGGTCCAGGACAGCTCCTCGCGCGCCCTGGCCTGGGCTTCCAGGCGTCTGACGTCGAGCTCGGCGTTGCGGCGTGCAGCGTCGAGCGCGGTGGCTTCGCCGGTAGACGAAGCGAGCGCGTCGTGCACACCGAGGGCGGCCTGCGCAGCAGCACGGCGAGCAAGCATGGTGTCCCACTCCATCGCGCTCTGCTGCACACGGTGCTCGATCCGTTGGACGTCGTCATGGAGCTGCCGTGACTGCCGTTCGGCTTCGCGCAGCTGGGCGACCAGGGCATCGAGGCGGCGTCGAGCTGCCATCGACTCTCGGATCGCGTTTCGGGCGGCGTCGTCGTCGCCCCTCTGCACGGCCGCAGCCGCGGCAGCCTCCACGCGGTCGAGATAGGCCGCGGCCTCGTTGGCGGCGAGGCCCACACGGTGGTGGTGTGCCGCGACATCAGCTGCGCCGCGCCGTGCCTGATCGAGCAGCGTCCGCTGCACCTGCTGTGCGTTCTGCGCCTGGGCCTGGGGGTCCTGCCCGGCTTCGGCCGCCGCAGTGCGGTTCGCCCGCACGATGCGGGTGATGCGGCGTTTGATCGACATGGTCGGACCCCCGGAGCTGGAGCGGATGGTTGAGGTTACCTGTTGAACCGGTTACCAGACCTGCCGGTTCCCGTACGAGTCCCGCCACGTCGACATCGCCGATATCTCCGTGCGAAGCCTCTTCGTCGCCTGCTCGAGCTGGAGGGTGTCGATGGACCGCGACGTCTGCAGGAGGGAGCGGCGCAGATCGGCCGAGAGCTCGTCGAGCGCGCGGGCCTGAGCCGCGAGGTCCGTGGTCAATTCCTGCTTCAGGGCCCGGTTGGGCTCGCGGTCCGCCACCCTCAACAGGTCCTCCAGAGATGCCGCTGCCTGGTCGATCTCCGCGGCCGCCCGGGGCAGGTCGCCGACGGGGCGGCCCTGGGCCGCGGCTTCGCCGAGTGCGAGCTGGGTGGCGTGCGAGGATCGCTTCAGTTCGCCGATCAACCGGGCGGGCTCCCGCGTCAGCTTGTCCGGGGCGTAGGCGCGGGCAGCCAGCATCCCACGATCCTTGGTCCGCTCGATGATCCGCGATCGGCGGATCTTGCGTACCGCCAGCCACCCGGCCACACCGGTCCCGGCTCCCAGCGCGGTCAGCACACCGAGTCCGACCACGAGGGCCTCGACGAATTCCTCAATCATGGTGTGACTCCGCGGCGTTGTCCATCACTCCAGTCTGCCTGCGTACCCTGACAATTTCCACCGGTCATGACCCTGCAACGAGCGTCGACAGCGGCCCTTCCAGCGCATGCTGTCGGGAACGGCGAGCAGCTCCTGATCGAAGCGACCGAACGCACCATGCGGCTGCTGCTCCTCGGCGCAGCGGTGTCCTCGTCGGTCGACACGCGACGCCAGGAAGTGCGGCTGGCCGATGCTCCCCGATAGCCCGGCACAGGCTACGGACGCGTCGCCCGCCGGCGGGCAGTAACCCGACCCGCCTAGTTCGCCCGGGCAGTATCCGTCCGGGCGGAATCCGGTCGCCAGACGACCAGCGCCTGGCTGCGCGGGCGCGGGCGCTGCCCCCGTGACAGCGTGATGACGTCGCCCGCCAGCCCCGCCGCGAAGATCCTGCTCGACTCGGACTGGACGCGGCGGCTGGCCAACTCGGACGAGAGCTCGCTGACGCGCGACTGCAGCGCCGACACCTGGTTCTCGAGATCGAGGATGCGCCGGATGCCCTCGAGGGACACTCCCTCCTGCGAGAGCCTCTGGATCTCCCGCAGCGTGCTGACGTCCTTCTGCGAGTATCGCCGCGCACGGCCGGGCGCCCGGCTCGGCGTCACGAGGCCGAGCCGGTCGTACTGGCGCAGGGTCTGCGGGTGCATGTCGGCGAGCTCGGCGGCCACGGAGATGACATAGATGGGCATTGAGTAGTCCATTGCGTGCCTCCTTCCGTTGCCGGTGTGCCCGGCGATCGCTCAAATGTACTGTTACAGGCGGGCCTTCGCGGCCAGACCCGCCCGCGGATCGGCATCCTTCGTGGCATCCCGAAACGCCTCGACGGCGGCCTCAGCCTCTTTCGAGAGATTCTGTGGGACGACGACGTCGACGGTCACCAGCAGGTCGCCCGTTCCCTTCGCTGTCTTCACGCCCCTGCCCTTGAGCCGCAGGGTCCTGCCCGACGGCGTTCCGGCCGGGACGCGCATCTTCACCATCTCCGCGGTGAGCGTCGGCACCTCGATCTGCGCACCGAGGACCGCCTCGGGAAAGGTGACGGGCACATGGATGCGGATGTTGTCCCCGTCGCGCGTGAAGACCGGGTGCTCTTTCACGTGGACGGTGACCATGAGATCACCCGGACCGGCCTGGCCGGGCTGTCCCTTCCCCTTGACGCGGACCTTCTGCCCGTCCCGGATGCCCGCCGGGATGCGCACGTCGATCTGCTCGCCCGAGGGCTCTCGCAGGCCGATCGTCGTCCCGTTGATCGATCCCGAGAACGAGATCGACGTGCTGGCGGTGCGGTCGGCGCCCTTCTGCGGGCGCGTCGACTGGAATCCGCCGGGGAAGCCGTTGCCCCCCATACCGCCGCCGAACAGGTCGGCGAATTCCGGAGGGAGGTTGCCGTTCGAGAATCCCGTGCGCTGGCGCGTGCCTGCGCCGCCCTGACCGAAGAGATTGCCGAACACGTCCTCGAAACCGGCGCTGCCACCGGCGTTCCCACCGGCACCGCCGGCCGAGAAACGTGCTCCGCCGCCCATCGCTCGAATGGCATCGTACTGCTGGCGCTGCTCGGAATCAGACAGGACGGAATACGCCTCCGACACGTCCTTGAACATCCGCTCGGAACCGGCGTCGCCCTGGTTCTGGTCAGGGTGGTGCTTGCGCGCAAGCTTCCGGTACGCCTTCTTGATGTCGTCGTCGGACGCATCTTTGGAGACACCCAGGATCTTGTAGAAATCCTTGTCGACCCAATCCTGACTAGCCAATTGGCGTCTCCTTTCGTCGTTCTTCCAATTCATTAGTGAGTAAGCGGCGTACGCCGGGACAGTTCCCGAGGAAGGCGGCTTCAATATTCCAAGGGCCGCCAGGCCCGCAGGAATTTCGTTGCCGCCGTTCGGGGACTGTCCCGGCGTTCATGCTGCCTACTCCGGTACCGCCACGATGACCTGCGCGGCCCTGAGGACGCGCTCGCCCTTGCGGTAGCCCGCACGAAGGATCTGGCTGACGCTGTCCACCTGGACATCCGCGCTCGGCTGCTGCATAAGTGCCTCGTGGATGTTCGGGTCGAACGCGACGCCCACCTCGTCGATCCGGGTGAGCTCGTACGTCTTGAGGACGTTCTCGAGCTTGCCCGCGATCGCCGCGAACGGTCCCTCGGCGAGGTCGCCGTGCTGACGCGCGGCGTCGATGTCGTCGAGGACGGGCATCAGCGAGTTGATGACGCCGATGACCGCCTGGTCCCGGGCGACGTCACGATCTCGCTCGACGCGGCGCCGGTAGTTGACGTACTCCGCCTGCAGGCGGAGCAGATCATCGCGGAGCTCCGCGACGACATCCACCGCAGGATTGCTGTCCCCCTCGGCGCCGGCCTCGTTGAGGATCGCCTCCGCCTGGGCCAGGGCGTCCCCGTCGATCGCGTCATCAGCGGGACCGGCCTGCCCTCCGGCCGCGGATTCCTCCGCGGCCGGAGTGCCGGCATCGTTCTGCTGCCCACGGACTTCGCCCGTCTCAGGGTCGATCTTCCGGTTGTCGGTAAAGCTCACCGGCTCTGACTGGTGCTCTTCTTCATTTCCGTGGTGCGGCATGGCTACTTCTTCTCGTTGGCGTCTTCGTCAACCACCTCGGCGTCGACGATGTCCTCGTCGCTGCCCGTGGCGGATGGCTGGTCATCAGCGGTCGCGCTTCCTGCCTGGCCGGCGTCCTGCTGCGCGGAAGCGTAGATCGCTTCACCGAGCTTGGACTGTGAGGCCTGCAGCTTCTCGAAGGCCGACTTGACCTCGTCGTCGTTGTCCTGCGACTCGAGCGCCTTCTTGAGGGCGTCGACGTCGGCCTGGACATCGTTGCGGACGTCCTCGGGCAGCTTGTCCGAGTTGTCGGCGATCAGCTTGTCCACCGAGTAGGCGAGCTGCTCGGCACCGTTGCGGGTGTCGGCGGCCTCGCGACGCTTCTTGTCCTCGGCTGCGTGCTCCTCGGCCTCGCGCACCATGCGGTCGATGTCCTCCTTGGAGAGGGAGGATCCACCGGTGATGGTCATCGACTGCTCGGTGCCCGTGCCCTTGTCCTTAGCGGATACGTGGACGATGCCGTTGGCGTCGATGTCGAAGGTAACCTCGACCTGCGGGACGCCGCGCGGGGCCGGCGCGATGCCGGTCAGCTCGAACGTTCCGAGCGGCTTGTTGTCGCGGGTGAACTCGCGTTCGCCCTGGAAGACCTGGATGGCCACGGACGGCTGGTTGTCGTCCGCCGTGGTGAAGGTCTCGCTGCGCTTGGTCGGGATGGCCGTGTTGCGCTCGATCAGCTTTGTCATCATGCCGCCCTTGGTCTCGATGCCGAGGGACAGCGGGGTGACGTCGATCAGGAGGACGTCCTTGCGCTCACCCTTGAGGACACCGGCCTGCAGCGCGGCGCCGACTGCGACGACCTCGTCCGGGTTGACGCCCTTGTTGGGCTCCTTGCCACCGGCGAGTTCCCTCACGAGTTCGACGACGGCGGGCATGCGGGTGGACCCACCGACGAGGACGATGTGGTCGATGTCGGCCACCTTGATCCCGGCCTCGGCGATGACGTCGTTGAACGGCTTCCTGGTGCGGTCCAGCAGGTCCTTCGTCAGGTCCTGGAACTTGGCACGCGACAGGTGCTCGTCGAGGTGCACGGGGCCGTCCGCGGTGACGGAGAGGTACTGCAGCGAGATGTTGGTGGATGTCGCCGAGGACAGTTCCTTCTTCGCCTGCTCTGCGGCTTCCTTCAGGCGCTGGAGCGCGATCTTGTCCTTCGAGAGGTCGGCACCCTTCGCCTTGGCCTGCGAGAGCAGGTAGTCGACGACGCGCTGATCCCAGTCGTCGCCGCCGAGGCGGTTGTCACCGGCGGTCGCGCGGACCTGGATGGTGGAGAACGCATCCTCGTCCTTGCCGACTTCCAGCAGGGAGACGTCGAACGTTCCGCCACCGAGGTCGAACACGAGGATGAGCTCGTCTTCCTTGCCCTTGTCGAGGCCGTAGGCGAGCGCTGCCGCGGTGGGCTCATTGACGATGCGCAGTACCTTCAGTCCGGCAATCTCGCCGGCTTCTTTGGTGGCCTGGCGCTCGGCGTCGTTGAAGTACGCGGGCACGGTGATCACGGCGTCCGTGACCTTCTCGCCGAGGTAGCTCTCGGCATCCGTCTTCAGCTTCTGCAGCGTACGGGCAGAAATCTCCTGCGCGGTGTACTTCTTGCCGTCGATGTCGACGGTCCAGTCGGTGCCCATGTGGCGCTTGACCGACGCGATGGTGCGGTCGATGTTGTTGACGGCCTGGCGCTTGGCGATCTCGCCGACCAGCACCTCACCGGACTTTGAGAAAGCGACGATCGACGGCGTGGTGCGCGCGCCCTCGGCGTTCGCGATGACGGTGGGCTCGCCACCTTCGAGGACCGAGACGACCGAGTTGGTGGTTCCGAGGTCAATACCTACTGCACGTGACATGCAATTTCCTTTCGACTGCCCGGGATTTGCGAGGCGCTCATCCGCCGGGCGCGTAGATTGAGCGTTCTGCACTCAAGTATAGCGCCGGGCCGGCCGAGTTCAAAATGAAGTTGAGCGTGCTTGGCTCAACTCCTCCTCGTCAGGCCGCCGGGACCGCGGTGATGAGCCCTTCGCGGAAGGCGTCGACGAACAGTGCGTGGTCCTCCCTGACAGTGTCGGCGTAGCGCTCACCGAAAGCGATGATGTCCTCGATGAAGTCGGCACGGGAGCGGTCGACAGCGGCGATGATCGCGGTCTCGGTGCGGAACGGCACGAGATCGTGGTCGCTGTCCTCGTCCGTCGAGCAATGGATCTTCGCGGTAGCCTGCCCGAGCGCTTCGAGTACGGGCCCCATCTGTTCCGGCTCCGTCAGGTCCTCCCAGGAGAGGTCGCGCTTGTAGGGCGACAGCTCCGAGACCACGAACGAGACGCCGCGGATGGTCGTGTAGCCGAGGAAGGGATCGGTATGGGGCTGGAGGGATCGCTGGCTGATGACCGCGCGATGGCCGTCGTCCCTGAAGTAGCTGCGGACGCGCTCGTCATGGACGATGCGGCTGGGTGCGGCGATGTTCGACTGCTTCATCGTCAGGATGATGTCGTTCTCCTGGGCCTCGTCGAAACCCTCGATCAGCACGTTGTACGTCGGCAGGCCGGCGCTGCCGATACCGAAGCCCTTCTTCCCGACGATTCCCTTGACCCGGTAGAACACACGTCGGCGCGAGCGCTCGCTGTCGGGAATGGTGCCGAGATAGTGGTCGAAAGCTGCTGCCACCTCGGTGTACTCGCCGTCGTCCAGCGTCCGGATGGTGCCGTCGTCGCGGAACTGGCGTTCGTAGTCCTCGATCAGCGTGAGCGAGTCGAGCAGGCGCGTCCGCCGTGCCGCCCGGGCCTGCTGCAGGACGTGATGGATGGTGCCGTCGGTGTTGTCGAGACCGAAGGCGAACGCGGACTGCTCGTCGTCCACATAGTCCTCGACGCGCCCCAGGTACGCCTCGAGGTAGATGCGCGCGAGGTCCCTCACCGCCTGCGACGGCAGGGCCTTCTGCCAGCAGAGCAACGTCAGCGAGGCGACGAAGCGGCGCAGGTCCCAGGAGAAATGGCCCACGTACGCCTCGTCGAAATCGTTGACATCGAACGTGAGCCTTCCCTCGTTGCTCATGTAGGTCCCGAAGTTCTCCGCGTGCAGGTCACCGTGGATCCACACGCGGCCCGTGCGCTCGTCGGCCCAGGCATCGTCGAGCGTCGCCATGTCGGTGTAGAAGAGCGAGGCGCTGCCACGGTAGAAGGCGTACGGATCCGCCGCCATCTTCCGGAATCTCGCCCGGAAGGCCAGCGGATCGACGCTCATGAGGTCCTGGTGCGCTTCGACGAGGGTGCTGACGATGTGCTGCTGACGGGAATCTGTGGCTGCCATCCGCCCACGGTACCCGCGTTGCCTGTGCGGTAGGCGGGGAGTCAGCAGAGCGGGCCGGCCGACGCTGCCCCGCCCGACCCCGCGTCCGCGCCGTTCTCCACGACACCCGCGGGCGTGCATGGTGTCGAGCAAGCCGATGGCCGTGTTGCTCGACGCCTTCTACTTCAGCATGACCGTCGCGTGGGCATCCGCACGCTTCCCACCAGAAGGTCGGTAAGTGACTCCGCCATGGGTGGCATCGTAGGCTACCCGCCTAGATGCCGATGAGCGTGAGCCATCCTGCGAGGGCGAGGAGGGTGATGATCAGCACGGGGATGGTCAGGACGATGCCGACGCGGAAGTACTGGCCCCAGCCGATGTGGATGCCCTTGCGGTCCAGAACATGCAGCCACAGGAGGGTCGCGAGGCTGCCGATGGGGGTGATTTTCGGGCCGAGGTCGGAGCCGATGACGTTGGCGTAGATCATCGCTTCCTGCGTCAACCCGGCGGCTCCGGCGGACCCGATGGCCAGCGATGCAATCAGGACTGTGGGCATGTTGTTCATCAGGGACGCAAGGACCGCGACGATAACGCCGACGCCGAGAGCGGTGATGAGCACACCGTTGTCGCCGATGGCCGAGAAGACGCCGGCGAGCTCATTGGTGAGGCCCTGGTTCCGCAACCCGTAGACGACGAGGTACATGCCGATGGAGAACAGGACGATCTGCCAGGGCGCCTCACGGAGGATCCGCGGTACCGAGATCCGCCCGTTCGGAAGCACCGCACCGCCACCAGCTGAGGAGAGGGACAAGCCGTCGTTCACGTCCGAGTTGCTCTTGTCGGAGGCTGGGTGAGCACTGCTCGCGATGCCACCAGTAGAGCGGTGAACTGCACCGATTGATTCGTAATCGGGGTCCGCAGTCCGACCAGGAGCATCAGCTCCGGACATTTCCGCCTGCGTAGCTGCGGCCCGGGGAAAGAGGAAGGCAGGTTTGCGGGATGCGACGATCATGAGGACGACGGCGCCGAGGCCGGCGACGGCCGAGAGCGGGATGTGCAGTGGTTCAGCGGCGAAGTAGCCGATGAGCAGGACGCCGAGAACCACCCAACCGGTCGTGAAGGTCAGCGGATCCGCGATGGCCGTCTTCGGGGTCTCGAGGGCGGTGACGTCGTAGGTTCGGGGGATGACTTTGCGGAAGAACAGCAAAAGCACACCGAGACTGGCTGCGACGGACGCGATGCCGACGGGAACCATGACGACGGCGTAGCGGGCGAAGCTGATGTCGAAGAAGTCCGCGGTGACGATGTTCACGAGATTCGACACCACCAGCGGCAGGCTGCCGGCGTCGGCGATGAACCCGCATGCAATGACGAACCCGAGGGATGCCTTGGGCGGGAATTTGAGGGCCAGGAGCATCTGAATGACGATCGGGGTGAGGATCAGGGCCGCCCCGTCATTGGCGAATACCGCCGCGATCGCTGCCCCGAGCAGGACGATCAGGGTGAACAGAAGGCGCCCGTTGCCCCGCCCCCAGCGGGCGACGTGCAGGGCCGCCCATGTGAAGAACCCGGCCTCGTCGAGGATGAGGGAGATGATCACGATCGCTACGAACGCGAAGGTCGCGTTCCAGACGATGTCCCACACGACCGGGATGTCCGACAGGCTCACGACTGTCGTGATCAGCGCGACCGCGGCCCCACCCAGGGCCGACCAGCCGATGCCGAGGCCCTTGGGTTGCCAGATGACCAGAGTCAGGGTGGCGAGGAAGATCAGCACAGCGACCACGGTCATGGCAGTCATGGCAGCAGGGCTCCTAACAGGAGGGCAGGAAGAAACGCACGGACGAACTCACCTGCGGATGCGTGGTGAGGTCGCGACGGGCTCGGAATTGAACACCAGGCGAACAGGGCAGTCGATCGTAACCGTTGTCGCCCGGGCGAGAAGCGGTGGGGTTGGGGTTAGCGGGTGGTGAGGGTGGTGTGGAGGGCAGTGACGCGCTCGAGGATGTCGTCGCGGACAAGGCGCATGCGATCGATGCCGTCGATGCCGCGGTCGCTGGGCTCGTCGGTGTTCCAGCGCTCGTACAGGGTGCCTTCGACCTCGTCGACCTGGGCTTCAGGACCGAGGATCACGACAAGGTCCGCCTGCTGCTGATCCTCGGCGGTGATGTGACGAGGCACGTTCTGGGTGATGTCGACCCCGACTTCGGCCAGGACCTGGGCGGAGAGGTCGTTGACCGCGGACCCGGGCTTGGACCCGGCGGAGGCGGTGGTCACGGACTCGCCGGCAACCTTGTCCATGAGACCAGCGGCCATCTGCGACTTGCCCCCGTTCTTCACACACACGAACAGGACAGAGGGTTTGTCGGCCTTGAAACTCACAGGAGTACTCACTTCTGGTCGGTAGGGAGGAAAACAGGGTCAGGCAGGAACCGGTCAGGACCCAGGGAGGCTGCCGGGGGTGTTACTTGGGTTCGGTGAGGACGCCGGCGAGAACGTCCAAGGCCCCGGGCACGATGGAGAAGTACGCCCACACGCCGCGCTTCTCACGGTGCAGGATCCCGGCGTCGACGAGGATCTTCAGATGATGTGACACCGTGGGCTGCCCGAGATCCAACGGCTCGGTGAGGTCGCACACGCAGGCCTCGTTCTCGGCGCTGGAGGAAATCAGCGAGACCAGACGCAACCGGTTCGGATCAGCGATCGCCTTGAACTGCTTGGACAACGCCTCAGCCCGCTCCGCGCTCATCGCCGGCGCCCCGGACGGCACGCAGCACCGACCCCCATCAACAAGATCATCCGCTGCAGCATCAGCCAGTTCGGTGGTTGCGAGGTCCGCGGTTCGGCACTCGGAGATCGTCGTCATGCCACCCAGCATACCCATACATTGACAACCGTCGATATAGCTCCTCATACTCACTATCGAAGTCAGTCAATCTCTCTGAAGGTGTCCGCATAGGCGAGTACCAGTGAGCTGTTCGACTCCTATCCACTGTTCACGAGGCCTGTCCGAAGCACCGGGACAGAGCGAGACCCGAAGGATCACCATGACCACCGAGACAGCAGAAGATACCCCTGAGACCAACGGTTCGGCTGATGTTCTGGCGGGGAAGAAACCGTCGGTCCTGTTCGTGTGCGTCCACAATGCGGGCCGGTCGCAGATGGCCGCGGCCTACCTGAACCACCTGTCCGAGGGGCGCATCGAGGTCCTGTCAGCCGGCTCCCAGCCGGCCGAGCAGGTCAATCCGGCAGCGGTCGCGGCGATGAAGGAGGAGGGCATCGACATCACCGCCGAGACCCCGAAGATCCTCACCCCCGAAGCCGTGAAGGCCTCCGACGTCGTCGTCACGATGGGCTGCGGAGACGAGTGCCCGTACTTCCCCGGCAAGAGGTACGAGGACTGGGTCCTCGAAGACCCCGCCGGCAAGGGCGTCGAGTCCGTCCGCCCGATCCGCGACGAGATCAAAGGCCGCATCGAACAGCTCATCAGCGAACTCCTGCCCATCAACGGGACCAGCACCACGGCCTGACGTCGGCGCTGCGCGTTCATCAGGCACAACGGCTGCAGCACATGCGGCCCATTCCTTAGGTAGAAAACCGGCAAGCCATCGCTGCGGCAGGATTGGGCTGCGCTGCAGCCCTGGATGCGGAACGAAACCTTGCAGCACTCGAGGACGCCCCCAGTATCGCGACCGCTCTCATCGAGGAGAACGCCCATGTCTGACACCACCGTCACCGCAAACATCCACGCAACCGAGGACGCCATGAAGAATCTGCCGGTCGCGGTGATCGGCGCCGGTCCGATCGGCCTGTCCGCAGCCGTGAACCTCCTCGAGCAGGGGTTGACCCCGATCGTGTTCGAGCAGGGTGACAGCGTCGGAGCGGCTGTCCGGCAGTGGGCGCACATCCGCCTCTTCTCACCCTGGCAGTACAACATCGACCCCGCAGCCCGGCGCCTGCTCGAGCCCAGTGGGTGGGTCGAGCCCCGCCAGACCGCCCTTCCGTATGGGCGTGAGCTCGTAGAGTCCTACCTCGAACCCCTCGCCGCCACCCCCGCAATCAAGGAGGCCCTGCACTTCAGAAGCACGGTCACCGCTGTCACTCGGCTTGGGATGGACAAGACCCGCACGAAGGACCGTGACACCACCCCGTTCCTCGTTCGCGTCAGCAGCCACGAGGGCACCACGGATCACCTCGTTCGTGCCGTCATCGACGCCTCCGGAACCTGGAGCCAGCCCAACCCGCTCGGTCAGGCAGGACTCCCGGCACCCGGCGAAGATACAGCAGGCGCATTCATCACCACCGCGCTGCCCGACGTCGTCGGTGCCGAGCGGGAGCGTTTCGCCGGGAGGACTGTCATGGTCGTCGGCGCCGGACATTCGGCCGCGAACACCCTCATCAACCTCGGCCAGGTTGCCAAGAACGAACCCGGCACCCGCATCCTCTGGGCGGTCCGCGGCAGCGGATCCGCTCGGCGCCTTTACGGAGGCGGGGTCCTCGACGGCCTGCCCGCCCGCGGGCAGCTCGGCAGCCGGCTACGGACCCTCGTGAACGATGGCGTCATCGAGCTCGTCACGAACCTCACCGTCACGAACCTCGACCCGACCGATTCCGGCCTGGCCGTGATCGCGTCGACGCCGGAAGGGCCCCGCACCATCGACGTCGACGTCCTCGTACCCGCTACCGGATTTCGGCCGAACCTGGACATGCTGCGCGAACTACGCCTGGAACTCGACCCGGCAGTCGAAGCGCCGCGTGCACTCGGGCCCCTCATCGACCCGGAGTTCCACTCCTGCGGTACAGTCCCAGCCCACGGCGCGGGTGTCCTCGCCCACCCGGAAAGAGACTTCTATCTTGTCGGGATGAAGTCCTACGGGCGAGCACCTACCTTTCTGCTCGCCACCGGGTACGAGCAGGTCCGCTCCGTGACAGCCGCGATCGCCGGTGACTCAGAGGCCGCGTCCAGGCTCCAGCTGGAACTGCCCGAGACAGGGGTCTGCAGCACCGACCTCGGGGGCTCTTGCGACACACCCGCAGCAACTCCATCCAGCAACACCAGTGAGACCGCTGGTGCGTCCTGTGGAACCGGTGCACCTGGTGCTGATGCTGGTGGGTGCTGTTCCGCGCCGCAGCTGGTCACGATCGGCTTCCCCACCGGCACAGTTCATGGCCGTTCCGGCGCCCCGACTACTGACCGAACCCCAGGCGGGCGTCCGGGCTGATGCACTCGCCTCCGCGCTCACCGCTTCAGACCGCAGCAGCGCCCGATGACCTTCAAGACCCGGAAGCCGGCCGCCATCTGCGTGAAGAACGCAGGCAAGTCGCAGATGGCAGCGGAGGGAGACCGGGTACGCGCGGCATCGACGGCATCGAGCGCGTGCGGCTGGTACGCGACGACATCGACAGGCATGTCCACGAACTGTTCCGGCAGCTCCCCCTAGCCCGTCCGTGGCCGAGCGATACATACTGCCGATATGGACCTTGAACAGTGGTGGACGCGCGTCATGCCCGGAACGCGCGAGTGGCTGGTTGCCCACAACGGTGAGGCGCTGACGCCCGAGGTCGTCGCCGACATCAGCAGGGCCGGCGGCCTCGTGGCGTCGGACGCATGGTGGCTGGGACAGCGAGGCCCCGCTGGTGTCTTCCTCTCCGACGCGGCGACGGACTGGATCGAGGAGCACGCCAACGGCGAGGACCAGGCCGGCCAGGACACCTGAATCCTGACCGGGAGCCGTCGTCAGCGGCGCCGGGACCGGCTGCCTTCACCCCTTCTTGTGCCGTGGCCGTGAGACCTGCATCTTCTGGTCAAACGACCAGCGTGACCGCCAGGGCGAGCATGACGACGGCGATCAGCGCGTCGAGCACGCGCCATGCAGAACGCCGCTCGAAGAGTGGCGCGAGGTACCGGGCACCGACGCCGAGTGCGGTGAACCAGAGGAGGCTTCCAAGTCCCGCACCCGCCGCGAACCACCACTTGCCCGGCGTACCGTGAGTACTCGCCAGGGACCCGAGCAGGAGGACTGTGTCGAGATACACGTGCGGGTTCAGCCAGGTCAGGGCGAGGCAGGTCCCGAGAGCGGTGCGCCAGGACATCTCGCTGCGCTCCCCGGACGTGTCGAGCTCCTCCCCTGTCACGGCTCGTCGCGCGGCCAGCACGGCGTACCCGGCCAGGAAGGCAGCACCCGCCCACCGCACCACCTCGAGGAGAATCGGCATCCGCTCGATGACAGCCCCGAGGCCCCCGACCCCGAGCGCGATGAGCACGAGGTCCGAGAACGCACAGACGGTCACGACGAGCACCACGTGGGAGCGCCGCAGCCCTTGCCGGAGCACGAACGCATTCTGGGAACCGATGGCGACTATCAGGGTGAGGCCGGCAGCGAGGCCGGTGGCAGCGGAAGCGAGCACCGACTCAATCTAGGCTGATCCGCTCGTTCAGGCCAGCTAAACGTTCTTCGGCGTGGTAAGAGTTGCTAATGAAGCCGATCGATCCTGCTCAGGCGCATGCTCTTGCAGCAATCGTGAGCGGGGGCAGTTTCGAAGCCGCAGCCGCCGCCCTCTCGGTGACTCCCAGCGCGGTCAGTCAGCGCATCCGTGCCCTGGAAGTTGCCGTGGGACGCCCTGTCATCACGCGGAGCAGGCCACTCCGTCCGACGGAGGCCGGTCTCGCCATCGTCCGATTCGCCCGCCAGTTCGATCTGCTCTCCGCGGACCTGGCTTCCGAACTCGAGGCGTCCGACGACGGCCCGCGGCAGCGCATAACGATCGTGGTCAACGGCGATTCCCTGCACACCTGGGTGCTTCCCGCCCTGGTTCCGGTTGCCGAGTCGCTGCAGATCGAAATGCTGCGCGAGGACCAGGAGTACTCCCTCGAACTGCTGCGCAGCGGCGCGGCGGCCGCGGCCATCACGTCCGTCAGCGCGCCCATGCCCGGCTGCTCCTCCCATGCACTGGGCATCATGCGCTACATCCCCGTCTGCGCGCGTGAATTCCAGCAGACATGGTTCCGCGACGGCGCGACGGCGGAGCAGCTCGCCCTGGCCCCCGTGATCGTGTTCGATCGGAAGGACGACCTTCAGGACCAGTACCTCCGGTCACGGACGCGCCGCGTCCTCGATCCTCCGCGCCACTACGTGCCTGCAGCCCAGGAGTTCACGGACGCCATCAGGCTCGGCATGGGCTGGGGACTCGTCTCCGAGCTGGAACTGGGCGACGACCCGCAGGGCCTCGTGCCGCTTTCCCCCGGGGGCCCCGTAGACGTTCGCCTCTACTGGCAGCAGTGGCGCCATGGCTCATCGGCCCTGGCGACGGTCGGCGAGGCTGTGCGGCAGGCCGCCGCCGTCCTCCGCCGGCCCGCGCCCGTGGTTCCGTGAAGGAGCGGATACCGCCCCGAGCCGAGCACAGGCGCGGTGTATCCGGTCGCGCGAGTACCCCCTGCGGTTGCTAATATCGAGGAGCGGGCAACCGCTCGTCGATAAGGGCAAACCCGGTGCGAGCCGGGGACGCAAAGCCACGGGACCCACGCGGTCAGCCGGGCCGCCGAAAAGAACAGGTCCACGAAGAATGCCTCGGACACCTCACTTTCATACGGTCCCCGCAGCAGCCCATCTCGCCGCGCTCGCATACCCTGATCCCGGCAGGCGTTGGCCACTGCGGAACCGGCGCGGAGCTCCGGGTCATGAGTAGCTCCCCCTCCACGGACTACCGCTCGGCCGTCGTCATCGAGGACGATCTGGACATCCGGAACCTCGTCTGCGCCATCCTCGAGCAGTGTGGTTTCAAGGTCAGCGGCGCCGCGACCGGCAGGGACGGGGTCGCCGTCGTGCGCAGCGAACATCCGACAGTGGTCACCCTGGACGTCGGCCTGCCCGACATCGACGGGCATGAGGTCCTACGCCGGATCCGGTCGACGACCGACTGCTATGTCATCGTCCTGAGCGGACGAAGTGAGGAGATGGACATCCTGACGGCACTGCAGGCGGGAGCGGACGACTACGTCCTGAAGCCGTTCCGCCCGCGCGAGTTGCGCGCGCGTATCGACGCCATGCTCCGACGGCCCCGCATCGGACGGAAGCCGCAGGTGGAGGAAGCCCAGGACGTCCCGCTCCAGTCGTCCGTGCCTATCGCTTCGAGTGGGACGATCGCAGACCTCACGGACAAGGACCCTACGGGTCACCTCGTGACACACGGCGCCCTCGTACTCGACGGCGATGCCCGGACCGTCTCGTGCACCGGCGTCGAACTGCCATTGACCAAGACCGAGTTCAACCTGTTGCACGAACTCCTGAGGAGCAACGGGGCGGTCCGGACGAAGGAGGAACTGGTCCGGGTATCTCGGGGCGCGGACTACCGCGGCTACAACTTCGTCAGCCGCACGGATGAGCGGGCGATCGAGGTGCACATCGCCAATCTCCGCCAGAAGCTCGCGAGGGCGGACGCGGACCCTGACCTCATCACCACAGTGCGCGGCGTCGGCTTCCGCATCATGCCCCGGAGCGCCGATCCCCGCTAGGCGGCCGTCGGAGTCAGGGGCGCCTCGGGTAAGTGGTGCGGAGCTCGTGCTCGGTGTCGGAAGCACAGGCGCGCAGCAGCGTGATCGAGCGCCGGCAGGCGTCGAGGTCTGCGGCCGAGACGAACCGCTGGACGGCCAGCGTCGCGTGGGCAAGCTGTCGGGCCCCCACCATCACCGACGACGTCGTCAGGCTGAGGACGGCGTCCTGGGCTCCTGCCAGGTCATCGTCCTGGAGCCGCTGCTCCAGGCGGCGAATCTTCCCGTCGAGCGTCGCCGAGAAGTCCAGCGCGAACCGCTCGACCACGGACGGGTCGTAGAAGTCGTCCTCCAGGTCCTGAAGGACATGGAGATCGATCAACGGGGCGGCTCTGCCTCCCGCGCCCGGATCGTCGACGGCGTCCTTCGGCAGGGTCGACGGCCCGCCGTCCTGCTGCAGGCCATGACGTGGCGGGATGGGAGGGCTGGACATGGTACAAGGGTATCGATCCCTGCTGCCCCCGACCGAGGAGCCGCAGCTTCTTGCGCAAAGCCTGCGGAAGGACCTGCCCGTCGGTGCGCGGGTTCTGCCCGAGGACCGCTCCCCACCACGGCAGGCGGGCAGGCGAGCTCTGCCTAGGGCAGTTCCTGGCCGGGCTCCTGGTGGCGCTGTAGGCCCGGCTGCACGAGCGGCAGCTCGACGCGGAACTGTGTCCTGCCGGGCTCACTGGTCACAGAGATATCGCCACCGTTGGCCTCGACGAGGGCCTGGACGATCGCGAGGCCGAGCCCGGTGCTCCCCGCATGCGCGGACCGTGCGGCGTCACCCCTGCTGAATCTCGTGAAGATGGTGCCCAGGAAGGCGGGATCGATGCCGGGCCCGGAATCGGTGACGGAAATGCTCGCCTTTCCTTCCTCCACGGCCAGTGCCGTGGAGACCACGGTGCCCGATGGCGTGTGCTTCGCGGCATTCGAGAGCAAGTTGATGAGCACCTGGCGTATCTCCGCCTCGACGGCCCGCACCTCGACGGGCTCGTCCGGCAGGTCGAGGTTCCATGCGTGGTCAGGGGCAGACACCTGGGCGTCGCTCGTCGTCTCGATCACGAGTTCCGTGAGGTCGACGTCGGACACCTCCCCACGCTGGCCCTCATCGAGGCGTGCGAGAAGCAGGAGATCCTCGACAAGGGAGGACATGCGCTTGGACTCGCTGTCCACGCGTTCCAGGGCGGACCGTCCGGAGGGACTCACCGTCTCGCTCATCAGGATCAGCTCGGTGTAGCCGCGGATCGAGGTCAGGGGCGTGCGCAGTTCATGGCTCGCGTCGGCCACGAACTGCCGCACCTTCATCTCGCTCGCATGGCGTTCACGCAGTGCGCTCGTGACGTGGTCGATCATCTCGTTCAGGGCCAGGCCAACGGTACCGACCTCCGTACCGGGCTGCGCCGCGGCAGGCGGTACCCGCACCGGGATGACCACTTCGCCGGAGGACAGCGGAAGCTGCGAGACGGAGGTCGCGACGGCGGACAACTCCTCGAGCGGGCGCAGCGACCGGCGGATGATCACCGTCCCGGCCAGCCCTGTCAGCACGAGGCCGGCGAGGGAGAGGCCCGCCACCGTGACGTCGAGGGATACCAGGGTGCTGTCCCGCTCCGCCGTGGAAAGGCCCGTCACGAGCACATCCCCATCGAGGTCGGCCGGGAGTTCGGCTGCATCCACGCGGTAGCGACCCGTGCTCAGGGCCAGTTCCTCGGGCCCTCGCGCGGGGTCGACACCTGCCAGCAGTTCCAGGTCTGCTCCCGTGAGCGGTTCGGTGCTGCCGTCGTCCTGCACGAGCGCGGAGCTCTGCGCCTCGCCGTCGCCGTCGAACACGGCATTGAGGGTGCCGGGGCGCTGGCCCGCGGCATTCTCCGGATCGACGTCGCGGAACGGGCGATCGTCACCGCCGGGTGGACGCCCGCCGGGGAAGCCGGCCCGTCCGGCCGCGGGAGACAACGCCTCGTCCAATTGCGCGGTGAGGTAGCTGCTCATGGCGACATGGCTGAAGACGCCGATCGCGACGCAGATTGCCGTGAGCAGGGCGAGCGTCGCAAGGATGAGTTTAGTGCGCAGGTGCAGGGGGCGCCTTCCTCCTCCCGGCTGGCGGCGCGCACCGTCCGCACGGTCCGGGTGGGTCACGGGGCAGCGGGCTTGAGAACGTACCCGGCGCCGCGGACCGTGTGGATCATCGGCGTGCGTCCGGCGTCGATCTTCTTGCGCAGGTAGGAGATGTAGAGCTCGACGATGTTCGCCTGGCCGCCGAAGTCGTAGTTCCAGACGTTGTCGAGGATCTGGGACTTGCTGACCACGCGGCGCGGGTTCTCCATGAGGTAGCGCAGCAGCTCCCACTGCGTGGAGGTCAGGGCGATGTCCTCGCCGCCGCGGGTCACTTCGCGGGTGTCGACGTTCATGACAAGGTCCCCGACCACCAGTTCCGCTGAGTCGGATGCTGCGACGCCCGAACGCTGGACGAGCCGGTGCAGGCGCAGCATGAGCTCCTCCATGCTGAACGGCTTCGTGACGTAGTCGTCTCCTCCCGCCGACAGGCCGGAGATACGGTCCTGCACGGCGTCCTTGGCCGTGAGGAACAGGGCTGGGACGTTGGGCGCGAAGGTGCGGATCTTCGTGAGTGCCTCGATGCCGTCCACCCCGGGCATCATGACGTCGAGGACGAGCACATCGGGCCGGAAGTCCCGCGCCGCTGTCACCGCGGTCAGGCCGTCGTTCGCCGTCGTCACGCTCCAGCCGGCCATCCGGAGGCCCATGCTCACCAGCTCGGCGAGGCTCGTCTCGTCGTCGACCACCAGGGCGCGGATGGGACTGCCGTCCGGATGCGCGAGGCGAGGCAGGTTGTCGGTCATGGAGTGGTGCGTGGCGTCGGCCATCGTGTCTACCTCGGTGTCGTCCTCGGATCCGGGCTGTGCCCGGAGCGGGAGGGGGTGTGCAGGTGGTGCGTTGCGGTCCAGTATCCCGTAGGACGTCCTGCTCCGCTGGTCCGCGGTCTCAGGCGTCGAGCGGTCCGGCGGCCGCGCCCTGGTCGAGCGAGCCCCCGGTGTCCTCACGCCGCACGATCGCCTGCTCCGCGGGAACGGTGGAGCCGACGACGACGGCGGTGCGGGCCGCCGAGGCGGCAGGGGCTTCGGCTCCGATCGGCGCGAAGGCGGTAGTCCCCAGGACTGCTGCCAGCGCCATGGCGCCGATCGCCGCCCTGAAGCCCCTGCGTCCTGCGGTGAGTTCGGGGATGGGTCGGTAGCTGATCATGGTGTCCTCCTGGCGGTGGTGTTGTTCCTCCACTGTGGCGGCCGGAGTTAGGCCGCGGCTTTCGCGAAGCTGTGCAGCACCTGTGCAGGCAACTCCCAGCTCCTGCACGGGTGCCGCCTGCGGGAACTACCGCTGCGACGGCACAGCGCCTAGCTTCGAAGGCCACCAGATCCTCGGTCCGATGTCGTAGGCGAGCGCGGGGATCAGCAGCGAGCGCACGAGGACGGTGTCCAGCAGGACCCCGAACGCTACGATGAACGCTATCTGCGCGAGGAACAGGATCGGGATGACGCCCAGTGCCGCGAAGGTCGCGGCGAGGACGACGCCGGCGGATGTGATGACCCCTCCCGTGATCCCGAGCCCACGGAGGATGCCGGGCCTCGTACCGATCCGCAGTGACTCCTCACGCACCCGGGTCATCAGGAAGATGTTGTAGTCCACGCCGAGCGCCACCAGGAAGACGAAGGCGAAAAGCGGCACGGAGGCGTCGGCGCCCTCGAAGCCGAGGATGCCGTTGAACACCAGGGCCGATACCCCCAGCGCCGTCGCATTGGACAGCGCGACGCTGGCCACCAGGAGCACGGGCGCAAGGATCGAGCGCAACAGGATGATCAGCACCACCAGGATGACCAGCAGCACGAGGGGGATGATCTTCACGAGGTCAGCGAGTGCCGTGTCGTTCGTGTCGATCGCCGTCGCCGTGACACCACCCACAAGGGCGTCCGGGCTGACGTCGTCGAGCTCGGTCCGCAGGGCGCGCACCACGTCCTCGGCCTGGTCGGAGTCCGCCTGGTCCACGAGGGTCCCGCTGATGAGGACGCGCCCGTTCATGACGACAGCCGCACCGCTTGGATCCGAGGTCACCCCCGCGTCCGAGATGCCGGGCTGTGACGTGACCACCTCGAGCACCGCACTCTGATCAGCCTCTGGAGCGACGACCTGGACGGGGCTGCCGGAGCCGGCGTCGAAGTGGCGCGCGAGGGCCTCCTGGCCGTCCACCGCGTTCGACGGCGCCAGGATCAGCGCGGATTGCGGTACTCCACTGGCCTGCAACTGAGTCAACCCGAGGGCGCCCGTGACGAGGAGGAGCAACGAGGCGATCCACAGGACACGAGGGCGACGCGCGACGAGGAGGGCGACGCGCTTCCAGACGCCCCTGAGCTGCTCGAGTCCCGTCTCCGGACCCGCCTCGCTCGGCGCCGCATGCATGCCCTCGTGCCGGGCGGCGTTCTTGGCCACGTCATAGCGCGGACGCAGCGGCCAGAAGGCCGACCGGCCGAAGAGCAGCAGGAGGGCGGGGAGGAGCGTGAGGGCCGCCCCGAGGGAGAAGACGATGCCGATCGCGGCGATGGGGCCAAGGCTCCGGTTCGAGTTGAGGTCCGAGAACAGGAGGCACAGCAGTCCGAGGATCACGGTGGCGCCGGAGGCCAGGATCGGTTCGACGGAGCTGCGATAGGCCACGCGCATCGCCTCCCACGTGGTCTCCTTCTCGACGAGCGCTTCGCGGAACCGGGCGACGAGCAGCAGCGCATAATCGGTGGCTGCCCCGATCACGAGGATCGACAGGATGCCCTGGCTCTGGCCGCTCAGCTGGATCCAGTCCAGCTTCGCGAACGCGAAGACGAGCAGGATCGATGTTGCCAGTGCGGCCACCGAGGTGAGGAGCACCAGGAACGGCAACACGATGGAGCGGTAGACGGCGAGGAGAATGATGAACACCGCTCCGAGCGCAACGCCGAGCAGGATGCCGTCGATGCCGCTGAAGGCACCCGCCAGGTCCGCCGTGAAGCCGGCCGGTCCTGTGACATACCCCCTGACCCCGCTGGGCAGCTCGTCCGCCAGGACCGCGCGTAGACCGTCCACGACCTCGGTGGGTTCGGCATCGGCGGAAACGAAGGCGACGTACTGCACCGCGAATCCGTCCTCGGAGGGGATGGGGCCTGCGACGGACGGCGGCCCCCCGGCCGGGGCATGGAGCCCCTCGACCCCGCTGAGCGCGGAACCGAGTGCTTCATAGGGGCCGAGGTCGCGCGGCTCGATCGGGCTCTCGAACTCGGCGACGATGACCGCTGGAACGGCGTCGGAGTCGCTGAACTGCTGCTGCAGCTCGCCGGCCTCCGTGGACTCTGCACTCGCCGGGAGGAACGATGCCTGGTCGTTGCTGGACACCTCCTCGAGCCGCCCGAAGGTCGGGCCGCCCACGGCTGCGCCCACCAACCAGATCAGGACGACGACGACGGGCAGGAGCACCCGCACCCAACGGTTCCTCATGGCATGCAACCCTCTCCTCGACTTATCTCTGTAATCGAGTATATCCATCATGGAGATATCGGGGGTCTGCCTAGACTTGGAGAAAGAAAGACGAGGATTCATGGCCACGCGGGACGAGCTCATGGCTCTCATGCAGCAGTTCACCATCGAGACGGACCGGTACGTCGAGGCTGCCGGCGAGCGCGACAGCCTGTACCGCACCGATCTCCAGGCCCTCAGCATCATGGTCGGGGCGGCACGCGCAGGGGTCACTGTGACTCCCGGACTGCTGCGCGAGGAGCTCAACCTCAGCTCGCCCGCGACGACCGCCCTGATCGACCGCCTCGACGCGGCGGGGCACGTCACCAGGCGTCGCAGCGACGTCGACCGGCGGCAGGTCCACCTGGAGATGACGGAGAAGGCCCGTGTCACCGGCGCAGCACTGTTCGCTCCGCTGGCGCGGCACATCAGAGCCGTCCTCGACCAGTACCCGGAGGAGCAGTTGGAACTCCTGCGCGACATGATGCGGAAAATAACCGAAGCCACCGTTGCCGCCAAGAATGAGGCGCGGGAAGACGCCGGCGCTGACTGATCAGCCCGCTGCGCGCTAGCCTTCGAAGCATGAACGACGAGGTCTACTCCCACGGTCACCATCCCAGCGTGACGGCAGCTCACGCGACGCGCACCGTCGCTTCGTCCGCGGCCTATCTCGAACCCTTCCTCGAAGCCGGCATGGACGTCCTCGACATCGGCTGCGGGCCCGGCAGTATCACTGCCGGGCTGGCCGACATCGTGGCACCGGGGACAGTGCTCGGGATCGACAGCTCGGCGGACGTCATCGCGCAGGCAGCCGAGGGCCACGCCGATCTCGCGAACGTCGAGTTCCGCGTCGGGAACGTGTACGACCTCGACGCCCCGGACGAGTCCTTCGACGTCGTCCATGCACACCAACTACTGCAGCACCTCGCCGACCCCGTGGCGGCGCTCCGTGAGATGCGGCGCGTCGTACGTCCCGGCGGAATCGTCGCCGCCCGCGACGCGGACTTCGGCGCGATGACCTGGTACCCCGCGGTCGACGAGCTCGAGGAGTGGCGGGAACTGTACCGGGACCTGGCACGCGGCAACGGCGGCGAGCCGGACGCGGGCAGGAGGCTCCCGGGGTGGGCGACCGAAGCCGGGTTCGCCGTCGTCGAGGTGTCGTCGTCGAACTGGGTGTATGCGACGCCCGAGGAGCGGAACTTCCACGCGGAGTCGTGGGCGGAGCGTGTGCTGCACTCGGCTTTCGCGGAGCAGACCCTGGAGCGCGGCATCGCGGACCAGCAGACCCTGGAGCGGCTGGCCGCGGGCTGGCGCAGGTGGGCCCGTACGGACGATGGCGTGTTCCTGATGCCGAGCGTGGAGATCCTCGCCCGGGATTGAGCGCCGGACCCCCGGCGGCGACCACCGCAGCTAGGCTGTCCGGATGTACCGCATCGTCACCGTCTGCACCGGGAACATCTGTCGCTCGCCCATGGCAGAACTCATGCTGGTCCACGCGTTCGCGAAGGCCGGCATGGAAAACGACGTCGTCGTCGACTCCGCGGGTACCACCGGCTGGGAGGCCGGCAGGCCCATCGACGAGCGGGCGGCGGCGAAGCTGACCGAACTCGGCATCGAGAGCCACCTGCACCGGGCGCGCCAGTTCGAACCGGGCTGGTACCGCGAGCGCGACCTCATCCTCGCCCTCGACCTCGACCACTACCGGGAGCTGCGCGAGGAGGCACCCGACGACGACGCGCGTGACCGCATCCATCTCCTGCGTGAGTTCGATCCCTCGACGACGGACACCGACCTCGAGGAACTGGGCATCTACGATCCCTGGTACGGCGATGCCAGCGATTTCGAGGCCACGTGGAAGATGGTCGACGGCGCAGTGGACGGCGTCGTCCGGTACGTCCGGAACGAGCTCGATGCCGACGGTTCGGACGCCTGACGAGCGGCGCTTACCATGAACGGGTGAATCCCTCCCTCTGGCTGGCGTTGCTCGGCGCCCAGACACTCATCAGCTTCGTCCCTGGTGCCGGCGCCGTGAACACCATGAGCAATGCGTTGACCGTCGGATTCCGGCGCGCCATCTGGGGGGTCCTCGGCCAGCAGGTGGCACTGCTGGTGCACATCGCGATCGCCGCAGCCGGCGTCGGCATCCTCGTCAGCAACTCCCCCCTTGCCTTCAACCTGATCCGCTACACCGGAGCCGCCTACCTCGTGTACCTCGGCGTGCGCAAGTTCCTGCAGCGGCCCGAGCCCAGCGACGTCCGGGCGCTGCAGAGCAGTGAGAGACCGTTCTCGATGTTCCGACGCGGCGTGTGGGTCAACCTGCTCAATCCGAAGGCCATCGTCTTCTTCCTCGCCCTGATCCCCCAGTTCATCCGGCCGGAACAGCCCCTGCTCGGTCAGTACGGGGTGCTCGCGGCAACCGTCATCGCCATCGACCTGCTGGTGATGTGGTTCTTCTACGCGGGCACCGCACGCTCATTCCGGCGCTTCACGCGCGACGACCGCGGCCAGGTCATCCTGAACCGCACCTTCGGGTCGCTCTTCGTGGGCGTCGGCGCGCTCCTCGCGCTGGCCTGAGCCGTGCCCGGCACCCGACCCCTCCTCATCGCCGTCGACGGCCGGTCCGGCGCCGGGAAGACGACCCTCGCCGTGGAACTCGCGGCACTCCTCCGGGAGCACCACAGCGTCAGCCTGTTCCACCTCGAAGACATCTATCCCGGTTGGGACGGGCTCGCCGACGGGATCAGCCGCTATGTGGAGCATGTCCTCCGGCCGCTCGGCGAGGGGCGCGCCGCCCGATGGCGCGCGTGGGACTGGACCCGCGGTGAGGACGGCGAGGAACACGTGACACCCGGGGCGGACATCGTGCTGCTCGAAGGCGTGGGCGCAGCGGCGTCGGCGGCCCGTCCCTACCTCGACGCCGTCGTCTGGGTGGAGGCCGACCCCGATGTCCGGCGCCGGACGGCGATCGAGCGGGACGGCGCCACGTACGCGCCGTTCTGGGAGCGGTGGGCCGAGCAGGAGGTTGCCTGGCTGAGCGAGGACGACCCTTCCGTCTCAGCGGACATCATCGTGCAGGGCCACCGGGGCCCACCTTCGCCCCGTGCGGTGCGCCTGGCCCTGACCGGCCTGCCGTCGTGCGCGGTCCTGCTGGCTCCGGAGCGCGCGGGCCGTCGTGGACTGACCCTCGACCACGAGCGCATCGACGCCGCCCCGAACACCGCCGAACTCTTCACCGCGCTGTACGGGGAGTCGCCCGCAGCGGTCTGGCTCGACAGCTCCGATGCAGCCACGACCGGCCCGCCCACGGACCGTAACCGTTTCAGCATCCTGGCGGATGCCGGCGGGGCGTTCGGGCAGCAGGCGCTGCACCGTGCCGGCGTCACGGAGATCAGCGCCGGCGCGGTCACCGCCCGTGTCCGGGCACCCTTCTTCCGCTGGCTCGACGACGTCTGGGGGCGCCGGGCCGTGCGTCTGCCCGAGGGCTTCGGGTGTGAGTTCGGGCTGGGCTGGCTGGGGTACCTCGGGTACGAGTTGAAGCGGGAGACAGGCGGTTCGGACACCTCGACGCCCGACGGCGCGCTTCCTGATGCCGCCCTCGTCTTCGCCGGGCGGGCCGTCGTCGTCGACCACCTCGAGGGCTCCGTCTTCCTGCTGTTCCTGTCCGACGGGCGGCCCGATCCCGAGCGCGACGACTGGCTCGAACGTGCACGGGCTGCGGTCGAAGCGACGGCCCCTGCGACGGACCGGCTACCGCTACCGGTGCCAACCTTCCGGACCCGTGACAGCCGCGAGGAATACCTCGCGAAGATCGACCTGGCCAAGACTGAGATCGCGGACGGAAACACCTACGAGGTGTGCCTGACGACGGCGCTGTCCGCGCACGCGGAGAACTTCGACGCCCTGCAGGCATACCTTCGGCTGCGTGCCGTCAGTCCTGCCCCCTTCGCGCATTTCCTCCGCTTCCCCGGTTTCGCTGTCGCGAGTACCTCGCCGGAGCGCTTCCTGAAGCTCACGGCCGGAGGCCTCATGCGGGCGGAGCCCATCAAGGGGACCCGGGGCCGGTCCGCGGATCCCGCCGCCGACGCCGCGCTCCTCGAGGACCTCCGGGCCTCCGCGAAGGACCGCGCGGAGAACATCATGATCGTGGACCTCCTCCGCAACGACCTCTCCCACCATGCGCTGCCCGGCTCGGTCACGGTCAGCCGGCTCTGCGACATCGAGACCTACGCCACCGTGCACCAGATGGTCAGCACCATCGATGCCCGGCTACGGCCGGGCAGCGCGAGGGCCGGCGTCGTCGCCTCCGCGTTCCCCGCCGGATCGATGACCGGAGCACCCAAGATCAGCACGATGGACATCCTCGACCGGCTGGAGCGGACGCCTCGCGGACCGTACTCGGGAGCAGCAGGGTACTTCAGCCTCACGGGTGCGACGGATCTCGCCGTCGTCATCCGGACACTCGTGGTGCAGGAGGACGACGGCGGAGCCCGGCTCACGCTCGGAGTCGGCGGCGCGATCACGGCCGACTCGGATCCGGCCGAGGAGTGGGACGAGGTGCGGACGAAGGCGCGCGGGGTCCTGTCGGCCCTCCATTCGGTATTCCCCGGTGGAAGCGCCGCAGGGAGAGACAGGACCGTCGAGCCGTGACCCTGTCCGCTACTGGCTCGGTGCGGTGACCCTGGTTGCCTGGGCGGCCGGAATCCGGATCGGAAGGTCGTCCGAACGGGTGGCCTTCGCCGCGAGCCAGGTGGCAAGCGCACCCAGGGCCGCGCCTGCGAAGACATCGACGACGTAGTGCCAGCCGAAGTAGACGGTCGCGAGGGCCGTCAGCACGACGTAGGCCCACAGGGCTGCCCGGACCACGAGCGGAAGGCGGATGAGGTGAGCCACGAGGGCCGCAGTGAAGACGACGGAGACGTGAAGGGAAGCGAACGCCGCGATGCCGTGCACCGACTCCGTGGCATGCGGATCCGCGAGCACCCGCACCCGGTTGCGGTACAGGGACTCCTGCAGGCTGGTGACCCCCGTGTCGGCCAGGTCCGTGAAGTGCCTCGGTTCGATGTAGATCGGGCCCAGGGACGGTAATGCGTAGTAGCTTGCAGCGCCCAGTATCCAGTTGAAGGACAACGCGCTGACGTACCAGACTCCGTGTGAGATCGTGCGGGACCACACGAGCGCGGCGGCGACCGACAGGGGCACGAAGACCAGGTAGGACAGGTACACGGCGGACAGCACATGCGCGCTCACTCCGGTACCCAGCATCTGCTGGAGCACGTCACCTGGGTGGTCGCCACCCATGAGCCACCGGTCGGTCTCCTGCAGGAAGGGATCCACCACCCGGTCGCGGACGAACGGGAGGAAACTCTTCATGTTGCGGTACGAGACATACGCCAGATAGAAGGTTGCGAGGCCCACGGACGTCAGCACGAGCCGTGGCCCGGGCCAGCGACGCCGGAACTCGACCAGCGCCACACGATGCACGGTCCGCAGGGTGGGCTTCCTCCACAGGGTCCGGGGGAGGACGTCAGCAAGGATCATCGCTACCAGCAGCAACGGCAGGCGGATATAGCTGGGACCGAGGAAACCGTCGGGGTCGCGCAGTGGCAGACCGAAAACAATCGCCGTGAAGCCGGTCAGGACGGCAAAGGAAGCCGCCACCGCGAACGGGACGTGGAAGAGCCCGTACGGGGAGCGCCTCGACGACGAGGTTTTGAGCGTCATTCAACACTTTTAGCGCAATTAAGGGGAAATAGTGAAAAAAGTTGACTATTGCTCACCCGGCCACTGTGCTTCAGGGACCAGGGCTCCGTCTCTATGGCATGGTTCACCCCATGACTGATCCTTCAGTACGGACCGACCAGGGGAATCGGACGCCGCTCGGGCCGTCCTACTGGAAGTTGTGGGTTTCCTCCGGGCTGTCCAACCTCGCGGACGGCGTCCTCAAGATCGCGCTTCCCCTGCTGGCCATCCAGGTCACCCAGTCTCCGACGCTGATCGCCGGACTCACGGTCGCGGCAACGCTCCCCTGGCTTTTCTTCGCCCTGACCGCCGGGGCTCTGGCGGACCGGATGGATCGGCGCAGGCTCATGGCGTGGGCCAACCTCAGCCGTGCAGTACTTCCCGCGCTGCTGGTCGCGGTGCTCCTGCTGGATTTGGGCTCCATCTGGGCTCTCTACGTCGTCGCCCTGATGGTGGGGGTGGCGGAGACTCTGTACGACACGTCAGCGCAGTCGATCCTGCCCCAGGTGGTGCACCGGGACCAGCTTTCGCGCGCCAACGGCCGCCTCTACACCGTCGAGCTCACCACCAATCAGTTCGTCGGCCCCCCGTTGGGCGGGCTGCTGGTGGGCATCGGCGTTGTTGCGGGCCTCGTCGTGCCTGCAGCGCTGTGGTGCGCGGCCGTCGGTGGCCTGCTCCTGCTTCCGGGCTCATTCCGTGTGGAGCGGGAGGGGAGGACGACGTTGAGGTCCGACATCAGGGAAGGCCTGGGCTTCCTGTGGAACCAGAAAGTCCTCCGGACGCTGGCGGCGATGACCGGAGTGCTGAACTTCGCCTCCAGCGCGGCCTTCGCGGTCCTCGTTCTGTTCGCCGTGGGCCCGTCGTCGGAGATGGGGTTGTCCGAGGTGGGATTCGGGGTGCTCCTGACGACGTCGGCCGTCGGCTCCTTCATCGGGTCGCTGACCGCAGAGCGGATCGAGGCGGGACTGGGCCGCGCTGTGTCGCTGATGCTCACGATCGTGGGCTGTGCGCTGTTCGTGGGCGCACCCGCCCTGAGCAGCAGCCCCTTCGTCCTTGGCCCGATCTTCCTCCTGGGCGGCCTCCTCATCGTGCTGTGGAACGTCATCACCGTGTCGCTACGCCAGCGCATCACGCCCGACCGCCTGCTCGGCCGGGTCAACAGCGCCTACCGCCTGCTGGCCTGGGGCACCATGCCGCTCGGAGCGGCAACGGGAGGCCTCCTGGCCCAATGGCTGGGCCTGCAGGCGATGTTCGGGATCATGGGGTTGCTCACGCTCGCGCTGCTCGGGATGATGCCCATCCTCACCAACCGAGCGATCGCAGCTGCCGAAGCGCAGCCGAACGCCGGGTAGGCCTATGACCCGGCGCGCCACGCCGGGTGGCACAGGGAAGCGCAAGCCCAGCCGATACGATGTCCGCCATGACTGTTCTCGTGTTCCTGGACCCGGCGTACGACGACGGCAAGGTCGTCGACGCGTCGCAGCCGCAGTTGATGGCCACCGACCTCGGAGCAACCCGCGGGGACGGGATCTTCGAGTCCCTCCTCGCCGTCGGCGGCACACCTCGCAAGGAGCAGGCACATCTGGCCCGGCTGGCGTCGTCGGCTGCCGCCCTGGACCTCGTGGTGCCTGACGCCGCCGCCTGGAGCCGCGCGATCCGCACGGGCCTGCGCGAGTTCGCCGCGGCGGAGCCCGACGAGGACAGCGCCGTCGTGAAGCTCCTCGCGACGCGCGGGGTGGAGGGTGCCGGGCGCGCGACGGCATGGGTGCAGGTCGCGCCGGTCCCTGCGTCGACGGTGGCGCAGCGCGAGGCGGGCCTGAAGGTCCTCTTCCTCGAGCGGGGGTACGACAGCACCGTCGCCCAGCGCGCTCCCTGGTTGCTGATGGGAGCGAAGACGCTCTCGTACGCCGTCAACATGGCCGCGGTCAGGTACGCCAGGGCGCACGGCGCCGACGACGTCATCTTCACGTCCTCCGACGGGAAGGTCCTCGAAGGACCCACCTCCACGGTGCTGCTCGCCTACGACCGCGACGGGCAGAAGACCCTCCTCACTCCCCAGCTCGAGAGCGGAATCCTGGCGGGGACCTCACAGAGCGCACTGTTCGCCGCGGCGAAGGAGCAGGGGTGGGAGCTCGGCTACGGACCACTGGAGCCGCATGACCTCCTCGAGGCCGACGCCGTCTGGCTGATCTCGAGCATCCGTCTGCTCGCTCCCGTCCTCTCCCTCGACGGCCAGGAGCTCCGCACCTCGGCGTCCCTGACCGCCGAACTCACCGAGCTCGTGGACCGCTTCGTGTAATTTCCACCACATAAGTGCCCCTGCAGGCACTATTCCGGCGTCAATGGCGGGTTTCATGCCTCCTGCGTTTTGACCCGGGCCTTCGTGCTGCCCTAGCGTTTTTCATGCAATCAAGAGATCCAGCCATAGGCCCTGGCCGGCTGGACAGCAACCCTCTCCCGTAGTGGGGTGCTCCAGGTGAAGATTCGGCCGCCGGGCCAAGTCCCCCGGTCGGCAAGTACGGCGTCGTGCGGTCCCACCCGGAATTCCTCCGGCCGGTGCCGCCACAGCGCGCACAGCCCAGAACAGCGAGCGTGTCACCCAGCAGCCAGCCGTCTTCCTCCCTGCCGTCACCCGGCACTCCGCACCACCATCAGCGCCCGTACAACGGGCCAGCCTCCACGAAGGACATCATGAACATCTCCCGCAAGGTTCTCGCGGCTCTCGCCGTCCCCCTCCTCGCCCTGACCGTCTCCTGCGGCAGCACCAGCAGCGAGCCCGCCGAGACCACCGACGCCCTGGCCGGTAGCGACCAGCAGTCGCTGGACCAGTACACGACCGCCGACACCACGCCGATCGACGAGATCGATACCTCCGAGCTCGGGCTCGTCACCGACGGCACCCTGCGCGTCGGCACCCTCTCGGACGCACCGCCCAACATCTTCATCGAGAACGGCGTGTTCACGGGCTACGACAACGAACTCCTGCGTGCGATCGGCGACAAGCTGGGCCTCGAGGTCGAGTTCGCGTCCACCGACTTCTCCGCTCTGCTCGCGCAGGTGCAGAACAAGCAGTTCGACGTCGGATCCTCGTCGATCTCCACGACGGCCGCCCGCCGCGAGAACGTCGGCTTCACCAACGGCTACGACTTCGGCTACATGGCCGTCGTGACCAAGAACGGCTCCTCCGTGACGGGCTTCGACTCGCTGTCCGACGGCACGCGCATCGGCGTCGTCCAGGGCACCGTGCAGGACGACTACGTCACCAACACGCTGGGGCTCGAGCCCGTGCGGTTCGCGGACTACAACACGGTGTACGCGAACGTGAAGAACGGGCAGGTCGACGCGTGGGTAGCGCCGTCGCAGCAGGCCACCGGCCAGGTGAAGGAGGGCGACGACACCACCATCGCCGAGACCATCATCAACACCGAGAACTTCACCGCCTACGCGGTGAACAGCGAGAACCAGCCCCTCATCGACGCCCTCAATGCCGGCCTCGACGCCGTGATCGAGGACGGCACATGGACCGAGCTCACCAAGGAGTGGTACCCGGACCGCGAGATGCCTTCGGACTGGAAGCCCGGCAGCAAAGCCGTGGAAGTAAAGTAGCTGACCCTGCATGAATGCCTTTGAACAGCTTGCGCAGACCTTCTTCGACTGGGAGGCGATGGCCGCCGTCCTGCCGAACCTCCTGACGGTCGGACTGCCGAACACCCTGATCCTCGCCCTGGCCTCCGGCATCATCGGAACGGTCCTCGGAATGGTCCTCGCCATCATGGGGATCTCCCGCAACCGGGCCCTGCGCTGGGCTGCCCGCGTCTACACGGACATCTTCCGTGGCGTCCCGGCCGTGGTGATCATCCTGCTCATCGGCATCGGGCTCGGGCCGATCTTCCGGCAGCTCACGGGCAGCACCAGCCCGTTCCCCATGGGCATCCTCGCCCTGTCGCTCATGGCCGCGGCCTACATCGGGGAGATCTTCCGCTCCGGTATCCAAAGCGTGGAGAAGGGCCAGCTGGAGGCATCCCGTGCGCTCGGTTTCAGCTACCGTTCCTCGATGCAGCTCGTGGTGGTTCCCCAGGGCGTGCGGCGCGTGCTGCCCGCCCTGGTGAACCAGTTCATCGCCCTCATCAAGGAGTCCTCGCTCATCTACTTCCTCGGCCTCGTCGCCAGTGAGCGCGAACTCTTCCGGGTGGGCAACGACGCGGCGAGCACCACGGGCAACCTGTCGCCGCTCATCGCGGCCGCCGTCCTGTACCTGTGCCTGACGATCCCGCTGACGCACCTGGTCAACTTCATCGACCACCGGCTGCGCATGGGCAAGAAGGAGAAGCCGGAACCGGACGAACTGGCCGCGAGGATCGGCGAAGGAGCGAAGGCGTGAAGACGATCGAATCGGGAACCCTGACGGGGAAGAACCTGCACCTGTCCTTCGGGTCCAACCATGTCCTGCGCGGGATCGACCTGCATGTGGAGCGCGGCACGACGGCGTCGGTGATCGGCCCGTCCGGCTCCGGCAAGTCGACGCTCCTGCGCGTCCTGAACCGGCTGATCGAACCCGACCAGGGCGACATCCTGCTCGACGGCCGGTCCGTCCTCAAGGACAACCCGGACGAGCTGCGCCGGCGCATCGGGATGGTCTTCCAGCAGTTCAACCTCTTTCCCCACAAGACCGTGGTGGACAACGTCTCGCTGGCGTTGCGCAAGCTCCGGAAGATGCCGGCGGACGAGGCGCGGGACAAGGCTCTTGCGCAGCTGGACCTCGTGGGCCTGAAGCACAAGGCCGACGTCCGGCCGGGCAACCTGTCCGGTGGACAGCAGCAGCGCGTCGCGATCGCCCGCGCACTGGCGATGGACCCCGAGGTCATGTTCTTCGACGAGGCGACCTCCGCACTCGACCCGGAGCTGGTCAAGGGAGTCCTGGCCCTCATGGCGGACCTCGCGGCGGCCGGAATGACCATGGTCGTGGTGACCCACGAGATGGGGTTCTCCCGCAACGTTTCGGACACGGTCACCTTCATGGATGGCGGCGTCGTCGTGGAGTCCGGCCCTCCGGCCGCGATCTTCGACAATCCGCAGACACCCCGCCTGAAGTCGTTCCTCTCGGACGTCCTCTAGGCACGACGGCGGATCATCGCGCACCCCACCGAAGGACGGCGGTCGACCCGGTCAGGACAGGATGAAGTTCCACGTCCCGGCCAGGACGGCCGCCGTCATCGCGCCCGCAGCGATCAGGAGCCCGACGACAGCGACGACCGCGTCGAGCCGGGCGTAGGTACTCTCGCGTGCCCAGGTGCGCGTCCCGCCACCGAATCCGCGTGCCTCCATCGCGGTCGCGAGTCGGGTGGCCCGGCGGATCGCCTGCACGATCAGCCCGAAGGACTGTCCCAGCAGGTTGCGCGTCCGGGCGACGATCGAGCTGTCGGACCCGATGCCGCGCGCGTGGCGCGCCAGCCCCAGCGTCTCCCACTGCTCCACGAGCAGGCCCGCGAGCCGTAGCGATGCCAGGCCGCCCAGGACGAAGCGGTGGGGCAGGTGGAGCTTCTGGGCCAGTGCGTCGGCGAGGTCGGTGGGGTCCGTGGTGAGGAGGATGAAGATTCCCGGCAGCGCGAGCGCCAGTGCCCTCAGCCCGACGGCGATTCCGGCGGTGACGGATCCCTCGGTGAAGAGGAACGGACCGACGTCGAGCAGGACACCGCCGGTCTTCTCGGCGAGCAGTGCCGTGCCGTAGGCGCCGATCACCGCGGCGACCAGCAGGGGCCAGATCCTCCGCGCCAGGCCCCGCACACTGATGCCCAGCATCGGCATGAGCGCGAGTTCGCAGGTCAGGACCACCGCCGCGCTCACCCAGTCGATGCTCACGAGGAGGGCAAGGGTGATGGCGACGGCAGCGAACAGCTTGGAGACGGGATTGGCCCGCACCAGCGTCTTCCCGGTCAGCACGGGTGTCAGGTAGTCGTTGCTCACTGCGCCACCAGCCGTCCCGCGCCATCCGCGATGCGCAGGGTCGCGCCGCCGAGCTCCGCGATGTACTCGGTGTCGTGGGTCACCGAGAGGACGGCGACGCCGTCGTGGATCAGTTCCCGCAGCAGGGTGACGAGCTCTGCCCAGGTTCCGGCGTCCTGCCCGAAGGTCGGTTCGTCGAGGATCAGGATCCGCGGTGCCGTGGCGAGCATCGTCGCCACGGACAGCCGGCGCTTTTCCCCACCGGACAGCGTGAAGGGATTGGCTTCCAGCAGGTGGGTGAGTCGGAGACGCTCGGCGATGTCGGCAGTGCGGCGTGGATCGTAGCCTCCGCCGACCCTCCGCGGGCCGAACTCGAGTTCCTCGGTCACCGTCGCGGTGAGGAACTGGTGCTCCGGCTCCTGGAAGACGGTTCCGATGCGCTGCACGAGCTGCGACGAGCGCCACCGGAAGGGGTCGGCGCCGGCCGTGCCGGCGAGGGCTTCCGACGCGTCGAGCCTTCCCGAGCGCGGGCGGAGCAGACCGCCGAGGGTGAGGGCCGCCGTGGACTTCCCGGCGCCGTTCGGCCCGGTGATGCTCAGGGCTTCCGCAGCCCTCACCTCGATTTCGAGGCCCTCGACGGCGGCTGGTCCCCGCTTCGTCCGGGCGACGGTCAGGTCGCGGCTGGACAGCAGCACCTCCCCGCCTGTGCCCGGCAGGGGGCCGCCGACGGGCGGCTGCCAGCCCGGGACCCACACGCCCGCGGCGGCCAGGCGCTCGCGCGTGCGTTCCTGACCCAGCACCGCTGCGGGCGCGCCGTCCGCGAGGACCCCTCCCCCGGCGTCGAGCACGATCACCCGGTCGACGACGTCTGCCCACACCGCGACCCGGTGCTCCACGACGACGAGCGTCGCCCCGGTGCGTTCGAGGACACGGACGACGGCGTCGCGCACCTCGAGCACGCCGTCGGGGTCGAGGTTCGCGGTGGGTTCATCGAGCAGGAGCAGCCCCGGTTCCATCGCGAGGACGGCAGCGAGCGCCAGGCGCTGCTTCTGCCCGCCGGACAGCGCAGTGGTCGGGTGGTCGAGTGGAAGGTCCAGCCCGACGTCGTCGAGCGCGCGTCCCACGCGCTGCCAGATCTCGTCGCGGGGCACGGCGAGGTTCTCGGCGGCGAAAGCGACCTCGTCACCCACCCGCGCCAGGACCACCTGCGTCTCGGGATCCTGCAGCACGAGCCCTGCCCGTCCCCGTGCGGCGGCGGGCGCGGCGTCGTCGAGCAGCAGCTCGCCCTCCTGCTCGCCTTCGTCGCTGGAGCCGAGCACCCCTGCGAGCCCGTGCAGCACGGTGGACTTGCCGGCGCCGGACGCGCCGAGAAGCAGCACCCGCTCCCCCGCCTGGATGTCGAGGTCGAGGCGGCGAGCCGCGAATGCTCTGCGGCCGGCATGGCGCCAGCCCCAGCCCCGGGCACGGACGTGCACTGCTCCCGGGGCCGGAGCGTGCGCTGGTGTCACACGTCCGCCGTGCGGCCGGCCGCGAACGAGGACAGCACCCCGGTCTTCGCGAGTCCGCGCATCGCCAGCCAGGAGAGCAACCCTGCGATGACGACTCCCGAGATCGCGGCGAAGAGCGTGTACATGAGCTTGAACTCGATGGTCCAGAGCGCGTTGTACATGATGTTCTCGCTGATCGCGAGGGCGAGGCCTGCGACGAGGCCGGCGAGCAACGCCACGGGCAGGTTCCACTTCCGGTACAGGAACAGCAGGAAGACCAGTTCTGCCCCGAGTCCCTGGATGAGCCCGGACACCAGGACGAGGATGCCGAACTGCGTGCCGATGAGGGCCGACACCGCTGCTGCCAGCACTTCGCAGTAGAGCGCGGCACCGGGCTTGCGGATGATGAGTCCGCCCAGCACTCCGGCGATGAGCCACCCGCCGGAGTACAGGCCCGCCAGGGGCGGGAACCCTGCGGTGAGCAGGCTGATGCCGGAGTAGCCCGCGGACCAGGCGAAGAAGAGGACGCCGACGGCGACCGCGATGACCGAGGCCACCACGATGTCGACGACGCGCCACTGGCTGGAACGCGGAGTGGTGCCCTTGAGGGCTGTTGATGAAGTCATGATGATTCCTCCTGAGGTACAGGAGGGGATAGTGCAGGGCTGCCGCGAAGGCAGCGCACAGCACTCTGAGAACTCGACTCCCTTCGCCGGTACTAGCCGGATCAGGTTCGAGGGTCTGCGGCGGTCCGCACTCTCAGCGCCCGCTCCGCAGCTCGCTGCGGATCGGCGCTCCCCTGTCGTTTGTTGGTTGAGCGCTACCGATCCTACACCTGCCGACTACTACCTGCATGGCTCCTGAGCCGCGGTTAGGCTAGGCGCAGGACTATCGAATCAGAAGGAGAGACCATGCAAGTAGTGTTCAAAGTGCTCGGTGTGGGCATGAGCGTCGGTGCCGGATACGTGGGGACGAAGCTCGTGGACTTTCTCTGGGAGAAGATCACGGGCGAGGCGCCCCCCAAGAGCAAGGACGGGCTGGAGAACACCCTGCGCTCCGCCCTGGTCTTCGCCATCATCTCCGGAGCCGTCAGCACCACCATCCAGGTGCTGACCAACCGCTCCACGCAGAGGGCGATCGAGCGGTTCGCCAAGACCCGCGACCTCACCTGATACGCGTCATCGGGAGGAGAGGTACGCGCCGTCGTGCCTCTCCTCCCTTTTTCATGCCTCCGTGTCCGACCGCCGCGAAAGTCCGGCAGGTCACCGGCGGACTCCCTCGAGCGTTGGTTCGGTGAGGGATAGTGCGTGTCCTGCTCCCGTACGGGCAGTGCGCTCGCAGGGATGACACCGTTCGCATGCCGTTCCTACTCAGGGATGACGCGCCGGCCGCACCATCGGCCTAGCATTGAAGGGTCGGAAGAAGGAGGAGACATGCGGTTCGTCCACAGCAGGGCCCTCTGGTTCCTTGCCACCATCCTTGTCGTGACCCCGATCCTCGTCGCAGCGCACACCGAAACCGGCCGGGCGCTGCAGTCCGCGGTCCTGTACAGCCTCGTGACGGCAGCGGCCATCGGGAGCTTGAACGCTTCGCTCCTGGGCCGGAAGCAGCCCGCCCGCTCGTAGCCGGTGGACTGCCGCACCGGCGGAAGCAGGACGGAGGACCGCCCGCTACCGAAGGCGACCAGTTCAGCACCGCTGTCAAGGCGGCGTCCGTCACTGTCGGGGATGGTGTGATCCGCGGCAGCAGGGCGCACACTGGAGGAACTTGGCTGTCACCGGATCACGGTACGCGCGATTCAGTCGGAGACATTGCCGGACTTTGAACATGGCGGTGGGTTTCCCTCTCGCGGTCAAGAAGCCGGCCGCCTGAGGGAAACACTAAAATTGCCCCTCCTCCATAGTCCTCTGCCGATCCTGCATCCGGACTCACCTGTTCGGCAATCTGGCGAGATCGCCCCGGCGGACGTCCCTGCGGCGTCAAGCATGTCGTCCTCTTCATGCGGCAGGAATGACAGGTCGTGTGGCGGCCTGGGCTCGGTCGACGTAGGCACAGGGTTCGGGGCCGCGGGGAGATGGGACCGTAGCGAGCTCCTGCGACCAGGTCAGCAGCGCGCGAGAACATCGGCCGGCCCCCTAGCAGGAGGGAACCGGCCGTCGTCGTCCTGCTGGTTGGAAACGGACCTAAGCTTCGGACACCTGCGCTGCAAGATTGGCCAGCGTCGAGTCCAGCGCCTCCTGCGACACCTCAGGGAAACTCAGCTTCTTCAGGGTTTCCTTGTCAGTGACGCCGGACCAGTCGTAGGTGACGGACACCTCGGTGGCACCGGGACCGGCTGTCTCGAACCGCCAGACCCACTCCCAACCCGGAGGCTCCTCCCCCGCCGGCGCGGTTTTCCATGCGAGAAGCTTGTTCTCGTCATAGCCCACCACATGGTTGTCCGTCTGATAGTCGCCGCCCATCTTGTCCCAGCTCTGGTTCATGGTGAACACCTGGCCCACGGCGGTGATGCGGTCGGACTTGCTGTCCGACTGCACCATCCCGGAGCCATCCAAGGCAGCGTGGTGCGCCGGATTCGAAAGAAACATGAAGATGGCGTCGGCCGGTGCATCGATCGTGCGGCTTGCTGAGATACTTGTGTCGTTCATCGGACGTGCTCCTTCGGATTGTGGGCGACGGGTTTTACTTCGCGTCGCCCGGCGAAGACTCGTCGAGGATCGAGCCTGCCATCGACTCTATGCCCTCGCGCGTCGTGCGTGTCCTGCACCCGCGCTGCCTTCGGTCCTGTTTGTCCTGCAGAAGGCGGACCGACGCCGCTCCACAGCAGGCGTTCCGATTCCCTTCCCGGGTCGGAGGCGTGCCCCTCGCCGCGGGTGGCGCTGGTGGTGTCGGCACCACGAAATCCGAAGAACACGACCGGTACCGACACCGCAGACAGAGTCAAAGCCCTTCCGCACCTGGCTGATGGGGGGACAGCCAGGACCGTTGCCACTATAGGACAGATGCAGACCAGTCTGTCTACTGGTGGCGCTCATCAGGTAGTAGGTACTCCATCGCTTCACGCGTTCGGTCAAGCAGCGCGGAGGCCCCATCAGGTCCTGGCAGCAGCTTCCAGGGACTCTGCTGGTGAATGTAGGGTGATCAGCATTTCGCCGAGCTTCCGGATCCTGGTTCCGCTGTCGGGGTCTACGCCGACTCCCGAGACGACGGCTCCCTGCATGAGGACCAGCCAGCAATAGGCGAAGTCCTCAGGATCGGTGAGGCCCATTGCAGTCGCGGCGTCCTCGACGCTGGTGCGGATCTCATTGAGGTAGGCCATGCTGGCCGCACCGATGGGGTGCTGCGGGCCCGTCTCGAGGAGTGCGCGAATGTAGGGGCACCCCGTGAAGCCAGAAGCGTGGAACCACTCGTCGAAGATGTCGAAGATCGCCAGCAGTTGTTCCTGCGGCGTACTGCCCCGCCGCTGGGACTCAGCCGCAAGGTACCCGGCGGTGAACACCTGCTGCCTGCGTGCGAAGAACGCCAGAACCAGGTCGTTCTTGGACGGGAAGTGGCTGTAGAAAGTGGCCTTGGCGACTGCCGCGGTGGAGATGATTTCGTTCACGCCGACTGCGCGAATCCCCCGCTCCACAAAGAGGTTGTAGGAGGCCGCGAGGATCCGCTCACGCGCATCCTTCTCCGATGCCGTGACCTTCGTGCTCATTCGGGCTCCTTAGAGGGTGAACTCCCTTCTGATCTTACGATAGACAGACTTGTCTGTATGTCGTCTAGAATGAGGTTCCGGCTATCCCCCCAACGGCCGGGAATACGCGGAGACGGTTCAGACCAGGTCCGCGGTGCTGGCACCGGTGGTTCTTCTGGGACCATTCGGTGCCAGCACCATCCGCCGTCATACCCATGGAAATGGTGGATCGCGTTGGATCACGAGTTCCCCGCGAGGACGGCCCCTGCACCGCCGGGCGGGATGGGCAGGCGTCTGCCTCCCCCGGGCCTTCTCATGCCGCCGGGAGAAGGACATACTGACGGCATGAGCATCCTCGACACAGCGCAGATCCTCGACGCCGGCCTCGACGATTGGCGCAAACTGGCACAGGCGCTGCACGCCCGCTTCCTGACCCGCGACTTCTCCGCGGGCTTGGCCCTCGTCTCGGCGATCGGTGAACTCGCCGAGGAGGCGAACCACCATCCGGACATCGTGCTGACGTATACACACGTCGACGTGAAGCTCATCAGCCACGACGCGTCGGGGGTGACGGATCGGGACGTCGACCTGGCCCGCGGCATCAGCGCCCTGGCCCGCGAGCGCGGCATTCCGGCCGACCCTTCGGCCTCCGTCGTCGTCGAACTCGCCCTCGACACCGCGGACGTAGCGGCAGCCGGACCGTTCTGGGCCGCACTCCTGACGGGGGATGCAGGCGCCGTGGACGGGGACGACGTCGCCGACCCGACCGGCCGCGTCCCCCTGCTGTGGTTCCAGCACACGGATGCGCACGAAACCCCACGGCAGCGCTTCCATCTCGACGTCTGGGTCCCGCACGACGCCGCTGAGGCGCGTATTGCGGCTGCCGTCGCCGCCGGCGGCACCATCGTCGACGCAGCCCAGGCACCCGCCTTCACCGTCCTGGCCGATCCCGAGGGCAATCGGGCCTGCGTCTGCACCGTCCTTGAACGCTGAGAATCCCGCTCCGGTGACCGCGGTGGAGGCTGCGGACCACCGGAACGACGAGGTCGAGGTCCTCGTGGTGGGAGCCGGACCGACGGGACTGATGCTGGCGAACTGGCTCGTGAAGCTCGGAGTCCGCGTCGCGATCATCGACGGCAAGGACGGACCCACGGTGGAGTCGCGTGCGCTCGGCGTCCAATCGCGCTCCATGGAGATCTACGACCAGCTCGGCGTCTCCGACCTCGTGCTGGGGCAGGTTGTCCGCGCGGAGTCCATGCGGCAGGGTTTCGGGCCCGTCGCTTTCGCGCCGGTCCCGCTGACCGACCTCGGCAGGGGGATCACGCCGTACCCGGGGATGTACATACTGGAACAGAGCGCCAACGAGCGGATTCTCGCCGACAACCTCCAGGCGTTGGGTGGTTCGGTCCGTTGGCGGCACCGGCTTGTGGAGCTGCACCGGTCGGAGTCCGCCGTGCGCGCGGTCGTCGAGAGCGCGGATGGACCGCGAACCATCAGCGCGCGGTTCGCCGTCGGGTGCGACGGCGCATCATCCGCCGTCCGCTCGCTGAGCGGTATCCCGTTCGAGGGCACGACCAGCCGGCAGACGTTCTACCTCGTCGACGCGGTCGGGGTCCGCGGCCTCGCCCCCGCTTCCGTGAACATCCGTCAGGGAACCGCCGAATTCCTGCTGGCCTTCCCCATGAAGCCGGACGATGCCGGCAGGAGCGGCCAGCGCCTCATCGGGGTCGCGAGCGACGACGACGTCGCCGCCGTCACTGAGGAGTTCGCACGGTACCGATTGGCCGAAGCGTTCGGCGTGACCTATGAGGACTACCGCTGGTTCTCCACCTACCGGTTGCATTACCGCATTGCCGCACGCTTCCGTGCCGGACCGATCTTCCTCGCCGGCGATGCAGCCCATGTCCATTCGCCCGTTGGGGCACAGGGCATGAATACCGGCCTCCAGGACGCACACAACCTGGCGTTCAAGCTCGCCGACGTCGTCGCCGGCCGCACTTCCCCGGCATCGCTCGACCGCTACTCGGCAGAACGCAGGCCCGTAGCCCTGCACCTCCTGAGGACCACGGACAGACTGTTCCGCGGCGTCGTATCCCGTTCCCCGGTGGTGACCGTGGTCCGGAGGTTCGCACCGCGCGTGGCGCTGCCCATCGGCGTCGCCGTCCTTCCCCATCTGCCGATCGGGCGCCGCCTCGCCGGGTACCTCGGGCAGATCCGCATCCGCTACCCGATGGAGGAGTATGCGCGTCGACGGCGCCGTCACCCCGTCGTCGGGCGCCGCCTGCCCTGGACCGGAGCGAACTTCGGGGTGCTTCGATCTGCCGAATGGCAGGTGCACGTCTATGCGGCGGATGTAGGGCGCATCCACGAGGCGGACGCCGTCGCACGCCACCTCGGTCTTGCACTGCACGAATTCACGACCACGGGCCGGACTGCACTCAAGCCCGGCATCCTCTACCTCGTCCGGCCCGACGGCTTCGTGGCCGCCGCGTCGCTGCCCGAGGACGCGGTTGATCGATTCGCCGCGTCGGCAGGAGTAGCTTTTCCGAAGGACCACCAGAAAGGACGACGGGAATGACGAACGACGCCATCGATACGAGCGCAGCACCATCGGGTACGGGATGCTCCGAGTGCGAGAGCTCCGGCGGATGGTGGCTGCATCTGCGCCGCTGCGCCGCTTGCGGGCACGTCGGGTGCTGCGACAGCTCGCCCGCGCAGCACGCGTCGGCCCACGCCGCCGGCAGCGGTCACCCGATCGCCATGTCCTTCGAGCCGGGGGAGGACTGGTTCTGGGACTATCGGAGCCAGGAATTCCTCGACGGTCCGCCTCTGACCGAGCCCACCAGTCGGCCGTTGGACCAGACCGTGCCAGGTCCTGCGGGCCGAGTTCCCGCTGACTGGCGGCGCCGCATCCACTGAGGCGACCGGCGAGCGACCGGCTTACGGACAGGTGGCGTCGCCCAACCGATACGATCCGAAGACGAACGGGGCAACCAACCGCCGCCCCGTCACCTTCCCTTCGTCAGGAGAACGCAATGTCCTCGTTCGGTGAGGTGCTCGCTCCGCGCCGGTTGGGCAGCAGCTTCAGATGGTTGCTCGCGTCCACCTGGACGAGCAACATCGGTGATGGGATCGCCCTCTCGGCCGCTCCCCTGCTGATCGCTTCGGTGACGTCATCGCCGCTCCTGGTCGCGTCCGGGGCCATGATGCAGGTCCTGCCGTGGCTCCTGTTCGGACTCCTGGCGGGCTCGATCGCCGACCACCATGACCGGCGCCGACTCGTGATGCTTGCGAACGGTGTCCGGGCCGTCATCGTCCTCGGCCTCGTGACCGTTCTCGTGACCGGTCACGTGAGCATCTGGGTGGTGCTCGTCTCGGCTTTCCTCTACGGAACGGCCGAAGTCTTCGCGGACACGGCCGGCAGCACGCTGCTTCCCATGACAGTGCCGTCGGCCGATCTCGGAATCGGCAATGCCCGCATGCAGGCCGGATACCTCGTAGCCAACCAACTCGTCGGGCCGCCGCTGGGCGCTTTCCTCTTCGCTGTCGGCTCGTTCTGGCCGTTCACCGTGCAGATCCTCTGCGTGAGCCTCGCCGTTGTCCTCGTCTCGAGGATGGCGAGAACGCCTCCTCCGCAGCAGGACGTACCTGCCCTCGTCGACGGCGTCAAACACCGGCCTATCCGGGAGGGTCTTTCCTGGCTGCGGGACAACGCGCCCGTCCGGACGCTGATCCTCATCGTCCTGATCTTCAACGTGACGTGGGCGGCCCCCTGGTACGTCCTCGTGCTCTACGCCACGGAGTACCTGGGCCTCAGCGCCGTTGGCTACGGCCTGCTCGCGACCTCGGCAGCTCTCGGCGGACTCGTGGGAATCAGCTGTTTCGGCTGGCTCGAACGGCGCGTTCGTCTGGCAACCATGATGCGGGTCTGTCTCAGCCTCGAGGTGGTGATGCACCTGGGCTTCGCTCTCACGACGTCGGCCGCCGTCGCCTTCGCCATCATGTTCGGGTTCGGCGTCTACGCCTTCATCTGGGGCACCATCTCGACGACGGTCCGCCAACGCCTCGTCCCCCTGTCCCTGCAGGGGCGCATTGCCTCTGTCAACATGGTGGGCGTCTTCGGTGGGCTCGTGATCGGGCAGCTGCTCGGCGGTCTGATCGCCCAGGTGTGGGGACTGACCGGGCCGTGGTGGTTCGCCTTCGCGGGCTCCGCCATCACCCTGGCCCTGCTGTGGAAGGCCATCTCGAACATCTCCGCAGCGCCACCCGCTCTGGAATCAGGGGCCGCGACCGGTTAGAGCCTGGGCTGGAGATCCACCGGTTCGCGGGCGGATCCACGCCGGTTCCCCTGAGTCGACCAATGCGGTTTCCTCTTCCTAGAGTGGAGGCATGACCCGCTCTCCTGAGACCTCGTCCGACTGCGATAGACCCGGCGCCCGGCGGAGGCCGGGCCGGACAGCTCTTCTCGAGGTGGCCCGATGAACGGTGAGCTGGGCTTGAACATCGCACTGGTCGTGGTGTTCGTCCTCATCGGTGGCGTGTTCGCCGCGACCGAGATGGCGTTGGTGACGCTCCGCGACAGCCAGGTCAACGCGATAGCCCAGCGTGGAAAGCGGGGCGAGAAGGTCGCCGCGCTGGCTCGCAATCCGAACACGTTCCTGTCCGCGGTGCAGATCGGGGTGACAGTCGCCGGGTTCGCGTCGGCCGCGTACGGGGCTTCGTCGATCGCTCCGTCCGTCGCACCTTGGTTGGTGTCACTCGGGTTGGCTGAACCGGCCGCCCTCACCCTTGCCACGATTCTGCTCACTCTGGTTGTTGCCTACCTGTCCCTCGTCCTTGGTGAACTCGCACCGAAACGCCTGGCGATTCAACGCAACGCACAGTTCGCCTACGCAGTGGCACCAGTGCTCAGTGGGTTCGCGGTCCTGATGCGGCCGGTGATCTGGTTGCTGTCGGTCTCGACGAATGCGGTCGTGCGCCTTCTTGGCGGTGATCCGCACCGCACGAGCGAGGAGATGACGGAGGAGGAACTCCGAGACATCGTGACCAGCCATGAGGGACTGCCCGAGGATGAACGCCGTATCCTGGACGACGTGCTCTCGCTGCGCGACCGCCAGATCAGCGAAGTCATGCGTCCACGGCCCGAAGTCGTTGCCATACCAAGCAGTGACACCGTCAGTGAGGCCATCACCCGCATCCAGGAACTGCCGTTCTCCCGGTACCCGGTTGTAGACCAGTCCATCGACGACATCACTGGCTTCGTGCATGTGCGTGATGTGTACGACGCCGCTGCCCACGACCCGAGTGCGCCACTCGAACAGGTTCTCAGACCGATCCCGTACCTGCCCGCTACTGCTCGTGTCCTGCCCACACTCACGAAACTCCGTGCCCGGAACACGCACATCGCCGTCGTCATCGACGAATACGGCGGCACCGACGGCATCGTTACTCTGGAGGATCTCGTGGAGGAAGTCGTCGGCGAGATCTTCGACGAGTACGACACCGACGCCGCACCTGTGCGGCTCGCTGACGGTGGAGGTCTCGTGGACGGGCGACTGAACCTGCAGGATTTCGCCGAGACCACCGGCATCGAGCTTCCCCGCGGCACCTGGGACACCGTAGCCGGTTTCGTCCTCGACCGCCTCGGCCGACTCGCGACTCCCGGAGACACCGTTGAGGTAGACGGCGCGACCCTCCAGGTCACCAGCATCGATCGACGACGGATCGCCGAGCTCCTCGTCCTCCCGGTTGAAACACAACATCACGACGAGCAAAACGTTAGCTGAGCGTACGAAGGCGAGGACGAAGAACGTGCCGATCCTGATTTACCATCCAGCGATACGATTGCGGCATGAAGACGGACGAAAAGACCCTGACCCGGGTCTACCGGATGCCGTTCTCCGCGGTGTATCCCCACTACGTCACGAAAGTGGAGAAAAAGGGCCGCACGAAAGCGGAGTTGCACCAGGTCATCAGGTGGTTGACCGGCTTCGATGACATCGATCTCGAGCGTCATCTAGAGCGGGAAACTCCGTTCGAGGCATTTTTCGCCGATGCACGCCTGAACTCCAATGCGCCGCTGATAACCGGCGTCGTGTGCGGGGTGCGGGTCGAGGACATCGAAGACCCTGTGATGCAGAAAGTTCGCTATCTCGACAAGCTGGTCGATGAGCTGGCCCGAGGCAAGAGCATCGAGAAGATCCTGCGATCCTGATCCCTGCTACGACCGCGGATCTCACGCTGGGCGAAGGCCCCATCATCTATGCTGGTCGTCGTCAGTTCGAGCATGCGGGGGTCCCCCATCCAGGAAAGCTTACGTTGAGCCGTCTCTAGCGGGACGCGGCCGCTGACCAAGTCAATGTCACTTAATCAACGTCTGCCGGTTGTCGCTGCAAGACCGACCACCCCTCCCTTGCTCAGTCCTGCCGCATGCAACTCCCGCCAGGACGTCGAGAAGTTCGAACAGACCGGCGAACAATGTGTAGCGAAATTCAACACACGCAGGCTGGAGTAGACCGTAGATTCTGGTACGGAGTATCGCTACGCCGAAGAGGGTCCCAGGAGCCAGGTAGGAGCGTCCCCGCAGCGCGTCGCAAATACCTTTGTTCTAGGTGCATCCCGTACCCGGGCAAGTAGATCCACTCCCAGAAACGAGGAGCGCCGACGTGATGACCAGCAGAAGCCGCTCCCGCAGAAGGGTAGCGTGAGCGCTGCATGCTACCCTTCCACTAGTGTGAAGGTTGGTCTGGAGTTTAGGTTCGATTGCAGGAGTGGGTATGCGTATAGGCGAATTGGAACAGAGGTCTGGGGTGCCGGCTCGGATGCTCCGGTACTACGAGGAGCAGGGTCTGGTGACGCCGCGCCGCCTCGACAACGGATACCGGGAGTACGACGAATACCTTGTGGACCGCGTGGCGAAGATCCGCGGGCTCATCGATTCAGGGATTCCGACCAGGATCATCGGTAACATCCTGCCGTGCTTGAACCAGCCGCAAAGAGTCGTCGTCGACGACGCTGACCCGGAACTCCTGGAGATCCTGCGAGAGGAGCGGGACCGGATGGCCCACAAGATCGACGTCCTGTCGCAGAACCGGGACGCCATCACCCGCTACGTCCAGGCACTCGAAGCCGCCGGTAGCAAGCACGGCACTCGCGAACGGCAATCGGCGCAGCAGTAGGCGCACGATTTGACCTTGTCACTAATGAGAAGGTTGCACTATGGGTAGGTGACTTCTTCCTCTTCAAAAATGATCCTCGGTCTGCAGCTCGGCAATGGGTACGGAGCTCATGGGTCGGCTTGGCGTGGCGCCGGCGTGAACCCAGCCAATTACAGTGACTTCGACGCCCAGGTGCGCTACGCCCAGGCGGCCGAACGGGGCAAGTTCGCGTTCCTGTTCCTGCCCGACTTCCTCGCTTACAAGGCAGACGGTGTGCAGGAAGCACCGATGCTCACTCTGGAACCCATGCTGACCCTGGCGGCCATCGCCCGGGCAACCGAACGCATCGGTCTTGTAGCAACTGGTTCCACCACCTTCAACGAGCCCTACAACCTGGCACGCCAGTTCAAGGCCCTGGACGTGATGAGTCACGGCCGGGCCGGATGGAATGCCGTGACGACCAGCGACCCAGACTCCGCCGCGAACTTCGGGCAGGAAATCGCGCCCCGACCGCAGCGCTACCAGCGCGCGCATGAGACGATCCAGATCACGCAGGCGCTCTGGGGTAGCTGGCAGCAGGACGCCTGGATCCGGGACACCATGAACGCCCGGTTCCTCGATCCGGAGAAGATCCAGGCCATCAACCTGCAGGGAACCTACGTCGCCTCCCGCGGGCCGCTGCCCATACCTCCCTCGGAGCAGGGCCAACCCGTGGTCTTTTCGGCCGGTGGAGGCGCGAACGGCCTCGAGATCGCTGGCCGGTACGCCAGTGCCGTCATTGGCGCGGTGTTCACCATCGAAGACGCGCGCGCCCAGCGCGAAGCCGTCCGCGACGCTGCGCGCAAGGCAGGCCGTAACCCGGATGAGGTGAAGTTCATCGCCGGAGTCATGCCGGCCATCGCTGCCACCAAGCGGGCGGCCTTGGACCGCCGTGCAGCCTTGGGTGACCGAGCCGCCCCGGCGATGGTGCCCTATCTCGGGTCCATGCTGGGACTGACGCTGGATGCGAGCCAGATCGACGAGCCACTCCGGCCCGCCCAGCTGGAAGCAGTCCGGCCCAGTCCCTTCGATCCCCGCTCCCCCAAAGTGCTCGAGGTTGCCCGAGAAGGATGGACGCTCCGCGACATCCTCGCCCACGGGGTCATCGACTACCACCCCACTCCTGTGGGCCCGGCATCGGTCACCGCGGATCACATGCAGGAATGGTTCGAAGCTGGCGCCTGTGACGGCTTCTGGGTGTCCATCGATGTCTACGAGGATGGGATCGATACCTTCGTGGACGAGGTCGTCCCCTTACTGCAGGAACGCGGTCTCTTCCACGACGACTACGAGGGTACGACCCTACGCGATCACCTCGGCGCCCCGGCCCAGTACGGCTTGGACACCCGGCTTATGGAACCCACCGAATGACGACAACTATCGGCAACCCCAGCCAAAGTCACAGCCAGGGTCAGGGCCACAGTCAGAGCTCCAGCATTGATCACGACCTCTTCCGCAGTACTGCTGGCCGATACGCCTCAGGGATCACGATCATCACCGGCCACCATGACCAAGGGCCGATTGGGTTCACCTGCCAATCGTTCTACAGTGTCTCCGTCAACCCGCCGCTGGTGTCCTTCAGCGTCATGAAGACCTCCATCACCTACCCGAGGATCCGCGACACTGGATCCTTCACGGTCAACGTTCTCGCCCGAAATCAGGAAGCACTGTCGAACCAGTTCGCTCGACGGGGCACCGACAAATGGGCAGGCATTCCGTGGAGTCCGACGACGCAGGGCAACCCGATCGTTGAAGGAAGCCTGGCATGGTTCGACTGCACGATCTGGGCCGAACACGACGCAGGTGATCACCTCATCGTGCTCGGACGCGTCATTGAACTGGGAACATCCCCTGACAGGGACCCTGACCCTTTGCTGTACTTCCAGGGCCAATACCGGGCCCTGCACGAGCTCGACCCTGCCTGATGCATGGGTGAGCTATCACCACCGATCAGTAGCTTTACGTTCCTCGGCAGCCGGTCTGTGACAGCCACGATTTGACCTTCACACTAATGGCAATGTTGATGATGGGAGGACAGACATCGCTTGAGGGAGAAACATGAAGATCGGAATCATCGGCGCGGGTTCGATTGGCTCGACTATCGCTCGGCGGCTCAGCCGTCACGGACACGACGTGACTATCGCGAACTCACGTGGCCCGGAGACGATCGCTGCCGCGGCTTTGAGCACCGGCGCACGAGCCGTCACCGCCTCGGAAGCGGCCATCGACGTCGATGTCCTCATCGTGTCGGTTCCGATGAACCGTAACGAGGACATCGCCGAGCACGTACGGCGTGCACCCGAGGCCGCGGTCGTGATCGACACCTCGAACTATTACCCGGCGCGCGACGGCATCGTCCCGGCTTTCATTGAGGGCCAGCCCGAGAGCGTCTGGTTGTCCGAGCTGTTCGGCCGCCCCGTCACCAAGGCCTGGAATGCCATCACGTCCCAGTCCTTTGACGCAAAGGCCACCGAGGCCGGCACGGCAGGCCGGGTGGCCATTCCGGTGGCGTCCGATGACGATGAGCACCGGAAGATGGCGATGTCCCTGGTGAAGCAGACCGGCTTCGATGCTTTCGACGCGGGCGTTCTCGCGGAATCATGGCGACAGCAGCCCGGCGCCCCCGTCTACTGCACCGACCGGACGCTCGATGAGATGCCACGGTGGCTGGCCGCTGCGGACAGAGACCGCGTTCCGCAGCGCCGCGATCTCGCCATGGAGGTCATTGGTGAGTACGCGGGTACGCCGGCATTCGGTGAGGGCCACCGCGTGACCGGCCCCTTCCTCGTCGCGATCAACCGCGCCTGCTACAGCTGACGCCACCAGTCCCACACCGATCAACCGCACTCCATACATACCCCCGCGCACGCACCTACGCGCACCTATGTACGTACTAGCACGCAAGCCAGGATGACGAACGAATGACTCCTCACGAAGCAACAGCAACACAGGACACCGGCACTAACGGATCAGGATCCGGCAGTCCGTCCGACAGTGCAGGCCCAGCACAGAAACCATCATGGGCTGGGGTGGCCTCGCTCAGCGTGGGTGTGTTCGCCCTCGTCATGGCCGAGTTCCTGCCGGCGAGCCTCCTCTCCCGGGTTGCCGCGGATCTGGGAGTGACCGAGGGCGTGGCAGGTCAGTCCGTCGCAATCACCGCCATCGTCGCAGCGATCTCCGGTATCACCATCCCCGTCGTGCTCTCACGCATGGACCGCCGGCACCTGATGCTCATCCTCTCGGCGCTGGCCGTCGTCTCGGACGTGCTGGTGGCGATCGCGCCGACCTACCCGATACTTCTGGCCGCCCGCGTGTTGCTTGGCATCGCGATCGGTGGTTTCTGGGCGCTGGCGATCTCCATCACGGCGCGCCTGGTTCCAGCATCGAAACTCGGTCTGGGTCTGACAATTGTGAACGTCGGCGTGACCTTGGCCACCGTCGCCGCGGTTCCGCTCGGCACACTGCTTGGTGAGATTTGGGGCTGGCGTGCAGTGTTCGCCCTGGCCGCCGGCGTCGGCATCATCGCCATGGTCATCCAATTCTTTGCCCTGCCCTCGATCCTCGCCGGCCCCTCGAGCGGATTCCGGCCCCTGATCCAGACGCTGCGCTCCCGCATGGTCCTGCTCTGCCTGTTCACCATGGCCTTGATGGGCGCCGGTCACTTCGCCGGTTTCACCTACATCCGTCCTGCGGCGACCGAGGTCGGCGGACTGGCTCCCGAGCAGCTCGCTGTCCTGCTCCTGGTGTACGGACTGGGCATTGTGGGCGGCAACCTGATTGCCGGGCCCCTGGCCGACAGAACGTTGCGCATTGCGACACTGATCTTCCCGCTCATCCTCGGCCTGGCGATGATCGCCTTCGCCGACATGGGCGGCAGCTCCGTGCTGCTCCTCATTGCCGCTGCACTCTGGGGAGCTGGCTTCGGTGCCCTGCCGACGGTTATCTCGACCTGGCTCGCACGAGCCGAACCGGCCCGCCTGGAGAGCATCGGAGGACTGCAGACAGGCGTGTTCCAGGTCGCGATCGCCCTCGGCGCGTTCATCGGCGGGCTCCTCGTCGACGGCGCCGGCGTGCAGACAGCCTTCGTCCTCGGCGGCCTCGCCTCCATACTCGGCGCCATCATCCTGGGCGCCGTCAAACCCCCGAAACTCGCATAACAACACGAGCACTGGAACGAACACCTCATGAGTAATGACACGCGCATCACCCCTGCAACAGGGCCCATCAGCATGATTGCCGACCCTCAAGAATCCGTCATCGGCTCGATCGCGACCACTCCTACTCCGACGAGGCGGTTGTCTCCAGGAGAGATCCTGACAATTTCCGTCCTGGTCTTCTCGGCCTTCGTGGCGTTCCTGTCCGAGATGGTGATCGGGGTGGCCCTGCCGCAGATCATGAACGACCTCAACATCACGGCGACGACCGGGCAGTGGCTTACCACCGGGTACGCCCTCACCCTGGCGGTCATCATCCCGACCACCGGGTACGTCATGCAGCGGTTTCAGCTCCGGACGATCTTCATCGTCAGCGTCGGACTGTTCACCCTTGGCACCCTCATCGCAGCTGTCGCACCCGGTTTCGCGCTCCTCCTCACCGGCCGCATTGTCCAGGCACTGGGCACAGCGGTGTTGGTTCCGCTGCTGATGACGACGTCGATCGGTCTCGTCGCACCCTCTCGTCGCGGACAGATGATGGCACTGGTCACCGCGGTGACCGCCGTCGCCCCCGCCCTCGGACCCGCGTTCTCGGGCCTGGTGATGTCGCAGCTTTCCTGGCGGTGGTTGTTCATCATCATCCTGCCGCTGTCGGTCCTTGGCCTGCTCATAGGCGCGATCAAGATGCCGAACCTCACCACTCCACGGCGCATCGGCTTCGACGCACTGTCGCTGGTGCTCTCCGCGATTGGATTCGGCGCCCTGGTGTACGGTCTGGCAAGTGCCGGCGAATCCGGTGGCGAGGGATTCCCTGCGCTGACCTGGATCTCGCTCCCGCTGGACCTGGTGGGTATCGGAGCGTTCGCGTGGCGGCAAATCCGTTTGCAGCGCCGCGGCGCCGCCGTCCTCGACCTGCGGATCTTCACGTACGCCTCGTTCACCAGGCCTGTCATCGTCTTCGTCTTCCTCGTGATGGGCGCCTTCAGCCTCGTCACAGTCCTTCCCTTCATGCTCCAGGAGTCGCTCGGGCTCGGTTCGTTGGAGACCGGGCTGCTCATGGTGCCCGGGGGTGCGACGATCGCGATCGTGTCGGTCCTCGTCGGCCGCTACTACGACCGCCTCGGAGCCCGAGGTCTCGCGATCCCCGGAGTATTCATCGTTAGTGCTGGATGGTGGTTCATGACAACCTTCACCGAGAACACTTCGATATGGGTGATCCTGGCCACCTTCATGATCATCTCTGCCGGGCAGGCGTTCGCCTGGGTTGCCATCTTCACCATGTCGCTCGGCTCACTCCCGAGCAATCTCACCGGCCACGGCAGCGCCGCGCTCAACACCATCCAGCAACTCGGCGGCGCCGCCGGCCTGGCAGTCCTCATCGGAGTCCTCAGCTCCACCGCCGGAGGGACCGATCCTGCTGCGATCGCAGCTGGTGCACGTGCTGCGTTCACGGTCGGTACCGTCCTCGCTGTCATCGCGCTCGTGCTAGCCCTCTTCCTTCCACGGCATGGAAGCACCACGAACGAAGACTGAACAAGCACGAACAACGCACCACGACCCGCCGCGGTCCGGCTGCCGGTTATCGGCCCAACCCGATGTGCTGCGGCCGGACGGGCTGTTTAGATCGTGTCTTGAGAATGCGGTACTTGATGGGGTCGACGCCGCGCGGGTAACCATTGACCTCTACCGGCGCATCGCGAACCTGGACGCCCAGCAATAGGGTTGCCACCCAGCAGGGACAGACCGGTACCTGGATCCACGCGCGAGTACCATGCTGGTGTTGGAAACGGCCAAGCGGACGAAGGCAATGACGAATCGGCACTCCCCCGACACCCGGCTCCTGGTAGAACTCACAAGCCATGCCGACGACCTATCGGAAGCCGCTCACTCGCTGAGCAAGGCGCTGGACAGCGGCGAGGGCTCCGACGTGAGGGAGCCACTGACTTCCCACGCGGTCACAACCTACATGCACCCCACATCCACTCCAACGTCCGCACCCGCCTGGACCAGATGGCCAATTTTCCTGGCGTACCGGCCGAACTCCTCGCCACGCACGAGATGATTCGGAAGTACGGGAACCCGACCGTCGCGCACTCCCAGTTCGATCTGGTCATGCCCCTACCCGTCGCTCTTTTGGGTGGGGCCGATCAGAGATTCCAAGTGTGGGGCATGACAATCGTTCATCCGATGCCTGAAGCGATAGCCATACGGTTCGCCGACCTCCTCACGACGATGGAATCGGTCGTCGACACAGCCATGCAACCCGTGACCGAACGCCTTCGCACGTGAGGAACTTCCGGGATCAGGCGCTTCGGGCGCCGTCCTGTTGTCGTCGTTGGTATTCGCGCCGACTGTACGTAGCTTCACGGATAGCGTCGTCACTGTCGAAGTTGGACCCCAAAGCTCCCGCCGTGATGCCCAATGAGGCGGCCAGCCAGGACAGGCGCGCGTAATCGACCAGAGTGACCGGGTGTCCGAGTTGAGTCTGGAGGTACCCGGAGTCGATGATTGCTAACGCCCCGAACAACAACAGGGTGTGGAGCACCATGTACATCAGAGCGACGCTGAGCCCTACAGTGATCACGGTTGCTGCATTGTCCAGCGAAGTCCGCCCGTGAAATGCCGCGTTGCGTGGTGTGGTCCACAAGCCATTGCGCAGGATGAGCCACCCGCTGAGCGCAGTGATCGCTACCAGGCTGATCAGGGCCAACCGTATCGGATGCAGCGCATCGGCCATCGACCAGATTGAGGTGTAGAAGATACCGAAAGCCCCGGTCGCCGCAGCGGCGGCCACACAACTCGACAACGCGGACAATAGGCGCCCGGGCCGATTGTTGCGCACCATCCCGGCCAGTAGCCTTCCCCGGTTCACCCTCCCAGGGCGGGTGATATAGGAGATATCGTCTGGCCCGGACGGACCCAGTCGATGCAGCGCCCCGAATCCGACCGCGTTGCGGGCAGCCGGCAGGGAAGGGAAATCTCGGGATCCCTCCCGGAGGGAGGAGATCACCGTCGTCAGTAGTTGACAAGTCTTGCTCGTGAGTCGAAAGGCCCCGAGTGCAGGAAGCGAAATCAGTGCCGCGCGGGCGCTGGAGCTCAGTTCACACAGCATTGGTTCCTGAGCTTGAGTGCGGGGCAGGTCGGTGAGGTACACGATGTAATCCCACTCGTGGACGCTCCGCAGGCGTTCGGCTTGCTCCATCAGCGAGATGTTTCCGTCGCTGGTGAGCGGCAATGTCTGCCGGCTCACCTTCACCTCCCACCGCACCTCGGTATCAACATCTCGGGCAAGCTGCCCACTGAGGTCCACTGTCAGGGCCTCGGCAACTTTCTCAGGCAGCCCGGGGTCGGCCATCAATCCGATCCTTGCGGTCTGCGTGTCCATCTGTCCATCATCGGGCATCGAAGCCGATGCCCGCCCCTGACCCATCCCGCCATAGCGCCACCCGTCAGGTCATGACCATGCCTGAGGCTGACATCGTCGACGTCCTGATGATGCTCCGGTGAATCGGCGCGGGAAGTATCTCTCGGTTGTGCCGGCTCTGTTCGAGCAGGCCCGTCGAGTACCGCACCCCGCTCACGAACAGAGATTCCCGCCCCGAAATCACCTGTCTGCGTTGGTGCAGCAGGGTTCTCGACATAACGATTCACGCACATGTACAGAGCCTTGGGCTGCGAGGCCTACGTCGCTCGTGATCGTTGTGCTGACAGGGGATCGCGGGGGTTTTCAACAAGTCGAGGGGGACTTCCGACCATGTCCAGACGTCCGCCTGCACCTCTCTGCGCTCCTTGCTGTGAACGCTCGCTCGCTACGCTGGATGGCAGCCCGGATGCGGTATCCGGCAATGATGACGCTTCACCCGGATCGCCGAACTACGTCAGAAGGAGCATGATCGTGAGCAGCAACCCGCGGAAAGGGGCTACCACCAGTGCCCCCCAGCGTCCAAGCAGGGCAGCGGGAGTCACCGCTGCAGGGAAGTCACGGCTGGCGCTGCCGGTGTTCATTCCAGCGTCGGCGGTGATCGTAGTCTTCGTCGCTTTTGCCCTCATCGCACCGGACACGGCCTCCTCGCTTTTCGCGGGCATCCAGGACAACGTCATCGGCGCATTCGGCTGGTACTACGTGGCCTTGGTGGCCTTCTTCGTCGTGTTCTCCCTCTGGGTCGGATTCAGCCGTTACGGTGACATACGCCTCGGCAAGGACGAGGACAAGCCCGAGTTCTCCACTATGTCCTGGTTCGCGCTCCTGTTCGCGGCAGGCATGGGTATCGGTCTGGTGTTCTGGGGGGTGGCCGAACCGCTGAATCACTTCGCTAGCCCTCGTCCTGGAGTCACCGGTTCCGACATCCAGTTGGGGCAGCAGGCCATCACGCAGACTTTCCTCCACTGGGGACTTCACGCATGGAGCATCTACGTCGTCGTTGGCCTCTCGATCGCCTACGCCGTGCACCGGCGTGCCCGGCCGATCTCGATCCGCTGGACCCTCGAACCACTCCTGGGTGATCGCGTCAGGGGTGGTTGGGGCCACGCGATCGACGTCGTTGCGCTAGTCGGAACCCTGTTCGGAGTCGCGACGTCCCTCGGACTCGGTGTCCTGCAGATTTCCTCCGGCTTGGAGAGTGCCAACATTCTCGCTGCTACCGAGGCGACGCAGGTGGGGCTGATCGTGTGCATCACCACCTTGACCATCGTGTCGGTCGTTTCCGGTGTCGGGAAGGGGATGAAGTGGCTTTCCAACATCAATCTCGTGCTCGCAGCGTTGCTGCTGCTCGTGGTGCTCTTCGCCGGTCCCACCCTCTTCCTCCTGCGTGAGTTCGTCCAATCGATCGGCAATTATCTGCAGAACGTCGTTGGCCTTACATTCAACACGCTGGCGTTCTCCGGCGCGGAAGGTGAGGCCTGGCAGGCGTCCTGGACCACCTTCTATTGGGGTTGGTGGATGTCGTGGGCGCCATTCGTCGGAATCTTCATCGCCCGCATCTCCAAGGGGCGGACGGTACGCGAGTTCGTCGCCGGTGTCCTCCTCGTCCCCACGACGCTCGGATTCCTGTGGTTCTCCGTCATGGGTGGGTCCGCGATCTACCGCGAGATTTTCGGGCAGGGCGGCCTGATCGCCGATGACGGCTCCGTGGACACCGAGAACGCGCTGTTCGGGCTTCTCGGAGACCTTCCCGGCGGTCCGGCGTTGCTGATCGGCGCCATTCTCCTCATTGCCATCTTCTTCATCACCTCGGCCGACTCGGGAGCCCTGGTGATGAGCATGATCTCCACGGGCGGTGACTCGAACCCTCGGAACTGGATCCGCGTCTTCTGGGCTGTCCTTTCAGCGCTGGTCGCCATCGCCCTGCTGTTGGTGGGCAACACCGGACTCAGTTCCATCCAGACCGCGGCCATCCTCACCGCCCTGCCATTCAGCGTCGTCATGCTCCTCATGTGCGTCGCTACCGCCAAAGCATTCCATGGCGAGCACCGGGCCTGGCAGACCGCGCAGCGCAAGGCCGCTGCCGCGGCAATGGCGGACCGCGTCAGCGACCAGGTCAACGAGTCGATGTCGGATCAGGTTGAACGGCAGGTCCAGGAACACCTCGCGGACTACTCCCGGGAGCACGAACCCACAGACGCACCCAGCAACGCCGACACGAGATGAAGGACATCAAGCGTGACCGCGAGCTACACCATGGCCCTGCCCAGCTCGCCTATCCAGGGGAAGGCGACCTCGTCGCGCGGGAAGCTCCTTCCCCCTGGAGCCGCGACGACCCCGATGGTTGCGGCTCCCAGCTATCACAGCTGTCACCGCTGTGACCGCGGTTGTCGTGTTCGCGGGCTATTAGGCCATCCGGTCGGTCACCAACGTCGAATCCTTCGACCTGAGCGCCGGTGGCGATCGCTCCGAGGTAACGGCGGATTATCGGACGGACCGCCTGCAGATCTTGGTACTGGGATCCGATACCAGGAGCGGATTGAAGGGTGACCACGGCTCCGAGGACGACTCTGAGGGGTATGGTCAATTGGACGTCATGATGCTGGTCGACATCTCCGAGGACGATACCGATGTGAACGTCCTGAGTTTCCCGTGCGACCTACTCGTGGATATTCGGTCCTGCACCGATATGCAGAGCGGCCAACACTTCGAGGCACGCTCCGACGCGATGATCAGTAGCGCTATGCAAGACGCCGCACCAGGGTGCGCCGTCGATACGGTGAACGCCGTGACCGGGATCGAAGTGGATCACTTCATGCTGGCAGATCTCGACGCCGTGACAGAGCTTTCAGATGCGGTGGGAGGCGCTGATGTGTGCGTCACTGAGGCCATTGATGAACCTAAATCCGGGCTCAAATTGCCTGCGGGAGCTTCCAGCGTCCAGGGTGAGCAGGGCCCTGGCTTTCCTTTGTGCCCGAGCAGCCTTCGGTGACGGATGTGATCTAGGCAGGATTCGGGCCCAGCATGCCTTCCTTGGTTCGCTGACTCGGAAGATGAGTGACGAGGGAACGCTGCGCAGTCCTCAGCTCCCGTGACGCCCGCCGATGGCACGGCCGACGCAGACGTATCTCCTACGCTGGTCGAGACCCTGCACGACGCCGGCTTCAACGGCACGCAGTACCTACCCGCGCCGTCGACGCCCAGCACAGCGTATGGACGCCCAGAACGGCGTGGAGTCGCTCAGCGCTCAGGACGTGACCGGAACCATCAACCAGACAGCAGATCAGGTGTCCTGCCAGGACACGAACCCTTTCGGTTAAGCGAAGAAAGAGGTCTCGGCTGGGCTGGGACGGGAGGCCGGCGCCGCAGAGGACGCTGCCGTGACTGAAATCCTCTTCCTAGCGCTGCACCCGGGAACGGACACGCTGGAGCACAAGCAGAGCGGCAGAGGCAACGAGGACGACGAGTCCTACATAGAGCAGGAACTTCAGGGTCTCTACAGCAACTCCAATAACCAGCAGAACGAGAGCGATGAGGGCCAGAACGATCAACAGAGGTTTCATACGTCCAGTATGTCCATGCTGCTAGGCCTTTCCCGAATCGTGGGCTTTGTGCCACGCCTCTTCAAGAATGTCGCGTCCGGCGCATGGACCCATGCCCCTCACCCATGCGGTCCTCTGTCGTTTCCAGGTCGGAGCAACAGTGTGGTCGGTGGACTGTTCATCTCGTCTACTGTCGTGCCCGCCAGTGAACTTTTGGGACGGTCCACTTTGCTTGACTGTTACCTCGCACTGTTCCTCTTGATGGCATGACATTCATCGACGGGCCGTTGCCCGAGAGCTCGCACCTGCGCCAGGACATCAACGTTCCCGAGGAAGCGACAGTCACGGAAGCCGATGCAGCTTCGGCGACCAGCAACACGTCGTCCCTGAACTCCGGCCAACAGGTAGCTGGCCTGAGCCCTGTTGACGAGTACCGTCAGGGCGCGAAGGGCGGAGGAGAAGAAAATAAGGGTCAGGCGGCCCCAGAGGAAAGCTAGCTTCTGCTGCAGCTTGGGGCGGTAGGTTCCGGGCGTGCGCCCGATTCACGGGCGACGCCGTCGTCCTGCTGCTGACCTTCATGATCAGTGTCGAACCCGATCGGCCGGTCCTCGACGGCCGACAGCGTCCCACGGGCGCGAGCAGTAGCTAGGTCGATAGCCAGCGGTGCGTCCCGGCCGGGCTTACACGTCCGTCGATTGAAGCAGCTTGTCGGGGTTGCGCACGAGGTAGATGCCGGTGATCTTGCGGTCGTTGTCCAGGGCCACGGCCAGGGTCAGCTCCAACCGGTTCCCGGCGTGGATCAGCACTCCGAGCCCGCCGTTGAGGTTGCCGATGTCTACGCGCATGTGCGGAACCGGGGTCTGAGCGATCTTCAGCAGGAAGGCTGCGATTGGCTCGGCTCCGGTGACCGGTTTGCGCGCGGCTACAACCTTGCCTCCGCCGTCGGAGAGCAGTACCGCCTCCGGGGCCAGCACGTCCATCAATGCTTGAAGATCTCCCGTGATCACGGCAGCTAGAAATGCCTCAAGTACCTCAGCACTGTCTTCGGTTGTAGGTGCGGTGTGGTCGGTTGTGGTGAGGCGGCTGCGCGTCCGGTGGGCGATCTGGCGAACAGCAGCCTGGGTCTTGCCCACAGCGCTGGCGATGGTCTGGTAGGGCAGGCCGAAGACGTCGTGGAGCATGAATACCGCCCGCTGCTCCGGAGTGGCCTGCTGCAGCAGTACGGTCAGGGCGTAGCTGAGTTGCTCCTTGACCAGCAGCTGATGCTCCGGGCTGTCCTCGCGTGCCACTAACGGTTCCGGAAGCCAGGGCCCCGGATAGTCCTCCCGACGTCGGATCGCCGTCCGCACCGCGTTGAGTGCGGTGCGCGTGGCGATCGTGGCCAAATATGCTCGTGGATCACGCACTGCAGACACGTCCACTTCGGCCCAGCGCAGGTACGTCTCCTGAACGACGTCATCAGCGTCAGCTCGGGTGCCGAGGACCTCGTAAGCGATAGCGAAAACCATGGGGCGGTGGGTGACAAACAGTTCGCCCTGTATCGTCATTGTGAGCACGGGTCTCAGCTTAGGGCCACAGGCGGCCCCGACAGCCACGTGTAGGACCCCGGCTCACGAGCTTCTTTGGCCAGCCAGGCGACGGTCATCCGGCAAACCTGTTCCTTGGTCCAGCCGCCGCTTCGGCCGTTCAGGAACCAGCGGCGGGGCGTGTCATCGCGGCGCACGGACTGGACGTACCCGCGCCCGGCGCCCAGGTCCAGGCACTGCATGAGATAGCCGATGTCGATTGCCGGCGGTGCCGTTCCGGCCAGGCGAGCAAGCAAGCTTCCGGCCGCATGAGCTCCCAGCGGGATCGCAGACGCGCACGAGGCGCGCAGATGCCCCCCGGCTGCCCCCTGCACAGCGACTGCATCTCCGGCCCCGAGTATGCGCTCGTGCCCGGGCACGCTGAGGGTCTCATCCACCAGCAATCGGCCGTCCTCGGCCACGGGCAGGCCGCTGTCAGCGGCCAAACTGGGTACAGTCAATCCAACTGTCCAGATTGTCGCCCCGGCAGCAGGCTGGACGTTCCCGCCCGCGTTGACGACAGCTCCTGTGGACGGATCCACTGTTCCATTTTTGACCGTAATGCACAGACGCTCCATGCGACGGGCGACTGCCGGGTGCCCGGTCAGCGGATGCGCTGGACCCGACGGGGCCACCATCGTCATCACCAGATCCGGACGAGATACTGCCACCGCGCAGGCGACTTCCACCCCAGTTGGCCCGGCGCCGGCGATCGTGACCGTCGACCCGGAAGGTAACTCGGCAATCGCCTGCCCGGTGGTTCTTGCGGCCGCATAGTTGGTCACTGACAGAAGCGGTGTGGCCTGCTCCCCGCTCCCAACCGCATAAATCAACCAGTCGAACCGGAGTTCCTTCCGGTCCGCCAGAACGATCGTCCGCTTGTTGACGTCGATGAACACCACCCGGGCCTGCACATGCCGCACCTGCCGGTGCAGCACTTCAGCCCACTCCACACCCACTGAGCCTCGGATCCCAGCGGCTACCTGGTGCAGCCGGATCCGCTCGGTGAACTGCACCCCTGGGTCCACCGATGTCACCTCCAACCCGCGTACGGCACTGCTACCGGCCAGGCGGTTGGCTGCCATCACCCCGGCATACCCACCGCCGACGACTACGACGTTCACCATCTCAAACATGATGCTCTGCTTCCTCTAGAACTTCTGACACCATCAAGACACCGCCCGATCGAACTTTGTGACACGTTGCCACCGGGAAGAGTTGGAACCTCCGGCCCGGGTCCGCGGGCGGACTCGACGCCGATTGAGGCCGACAGCGAGCAGAAGCAGCGCAACGCCAAGGTAGGCCGCCAGGCCAGCGACGCGCTTCGCCACTGTGGCGGCACCTCCCAGCTGTGCAGGCAGATCCCCGACCGTAGGCCACGTCGAAAGGATGGTCCACACTGCGACGTTCTCGCCGTAGTCGAGCACGGTCATCGCGACTGCGGGGATCAGCAGCAGACGCCACCCGCGGCCAGGCAAGCGCCGGACCAATAGGGCCGACAGGAGCAGCAAGGCCAAGCCACAGACCAGCGGGTACACGAGGTCGAGCAGTTCCAACCGGACGTAGGCGGCCCGCCCGTCAGCGCCGCAGGACATCACCAGATCGCGTGCATCCGCAGCGGTCCAATGGCCCCCTACATCCAAGGCGCTGCGCCCGCCGCAGGCTTGCGGAACCGCGCCGACCAGGCCCGGCCAACCGAACATGGCCAGGGCGCTGACCCCGAAAAGAACCCAGACAGCTACGACCCTTCCCCCGTGGCTCATCACAACCCAGGCATTCATCACCTGCAATGCTACGATTTCGTAATACTTTCTCATAGGAGGAATGGTGCGAGATCGCAGCAATACTGTCAAGGGTGCCGGTCCGTCGAACCTGCTCTTCGACACCTGGCTCACGGCCCGCGCTGCAATAGCACTGCTGGATGATGCGCTGGCCGGCACTGGTCTTGATGCCGAGGACTTCGCCGTCTATTCCGTCCTGCGCCAAGCCGGCGAGATCAGCCCGGGCGAACTCGCTCGATGGATGTCCACCCCGGCAACAACCGTGTCCAGCTACGTCAAGCGACTGGTCGCGCGCGGCCACGTCCAGCAGGTTCCACACCCGAAGGATCGTAGGTCCTACCGCATCACGCTCACCGAAGCAGGACAGGACGCTCACGCCACGGCAGGCCGGCACTTCCTGCCCGCCCTAGCCGCCGTAGAGGCAGCCCTCCCCCAACCCACTACCGATGTACAGCAGGCACTACAGAACCTGCACACCGCGATCGCCGCGGCCAGCGGAAGGGCCCTGTGACGAGGCGACCGCATTCGCCGCACCAAAAAGAAATCACTGGTGGTACTCCTGTCTGGCGGGCGTGCCCTGTGCCGCGACTTGCTGTTCTACCCTCGACATTCGGTGGTGATACTCTCCGATAGTGAAGATATCTGAACTGGGCCAGCGAGCGGGCATCCCGCTGTCGGCCCTCAAGTACTACCAGCGTGAGGGATTGTTGCCTGAGGGCATCCGGTCCTCCCCGAACCAGACCAGCTACGGCGAAGCGCATGTGCAACGAGTGCACCTCATTCGGGCTCTGCTGCAGACAGGCGGGCTCTCGGTCGCTGCCACCAAAGACGTCATCGCCGTGCTCGATGCTCCAGACGCGCCGATCGCCGAGACTTTTCGCGTGGCTCAGCACGCCATGGGCACTCCGCGCACGACGGAATTGACCCCGAGCCCTGCCGCGCGGGAGAGAATCCTGGCTCTTGCTCGGGAGCAGGAATGGTGCATCGCCAATGACAACCCGGGTATCGACACGGCGGCGCGCGCGCTGGAAGGGCTCGAAGCGATCGGGTTCGACGCACCGGCCGACTATCTCGGTGCCTACGCGGCTGCGGCTGCCGAAGCCGCAGGCGCTGACCTGCGCGCTCTCGCCAGCCTCGATGAACCCGACAAGGTGGCGGAACTGATGGTCGTGGGCACGGTGCTCGGTGACCCGCTCTTCGCCGGACTCCGGCGCCTCGCTCACGAGGATGCCACCACAGCACTGTTCCCTGTCGATGACACGAATGGAAAACAGCCATGACCACGACCGCATCCCATGTGGTTCTAGGAGGCAACGGCGTCATCGGTCGCGAGACCCTCCGCGCCCTGTGCGAGCTCGGGGAAAGGCCGGCCTCCGTCGGTCGGCGCCCATCCACCCTGACCGGAGTGCACCCAGTTGTCATCGACCTCCTCCGCGCCTCCGACGTCAGCCGAGCCCTGCGCGGTGCTGATGTCGCGTACCTCACCGCCGGCCTTCCCTACTCCTCGCGAATCTGGGCGGAACAATGGCCGGTCATAGTGGACAACACCATCGCCGCAGCCACAGAGCACGGCACGCATCTGGTCTACTTCGACAACGTCTACGCCTACGGGCTCGTCGACGGAGTCATGACCGAGACGACCCCGCGTGCGCCGCAGTCCAGGAAGGGCCGCGTACGCGCCGACGCCTTGAAAGCTCTCGACCATGCGGCCACCCGGGGGCTCACCGTCACCGTAGGCCGAAGCGCCGACTTCTACGGACCAGCCGCGTCGACCAGCGTGTTCAACACCTTTGCTCTCGACAGGATCCGCGCGGGCAGGACCGGTACCTGGCTGTTCGACGCCGACCAACCGCATTCCCTGACCTATACCCCTGACATCGGCAAGGCACTGGCCATCCTCGGTACGACGGCGGCGGGGTGCGGCCAGACCTGGCACCTGCCGACCGCACCGGCTCTCACCGGTCGCCAGTACATCGAGCTCGCGGCGGGCACCGAGGCACGCACTGCCGTGATGGGCAGTGCGACGATGCGCCTCGGCGCCCTGTTCAACCCCGCCGCTCGCGAGGCCCTCGAAATGGCTTACCAGAACACCAACCCCTATGTGTTCGACTCGAGTTCCTTCGAACGGAGCTTCGGGGTGTCCCCGACACCGATCGCTTCGGGCATCGCAGAATCACTCGCCGCCACCCGGACGAGGTGACTTCCATGCTCCGTCGAGCGTACGACTGGCACCGCCCACTGATGAGCGTCGTGGTCCTCATGGCCGTCTGCGCGGTAACCAGCATCGTGGGCCTCATGGTGGACTCCCGCGAGATTCTCGGCGCACCCGCGTGGGCCAAGCCGCTGAAATTCTCACTGTCGATACTGCTCTACAGCCTGACCTGGGCGTGGTTCATCGCTCGCTTGCCCCGGTGGCGCCGACCGGCGCACATCCTCGGCACCGTGATCGCCGTGACGCTTGTCATCGAGCAGGTATTGATCACCTGGGCTGCCGCCAGCGGCACCACGAGCCACTTCAACGTCTCCAGCGCGCTTCACACCGCCGTGTGGGCGACCATGGCCGCGGCCATCACGACCATGTACCTCTGCACCCTCGTCACCTCGGCAGCCGTCTTCTTCCTGCGCCTGCCCACGGCGTCGGCCACCTTCGCGGTGCGTGCCGGGATCGTCGTCGCACTGGCCGGAATCGGGGTCGCTTTCCTGATGACCAGCCCCACCGCCGCCCAACTGAGCGATCCGGCCGGAATCATCGGAGCCCATGCGGTCGGCGTCGCCGACGGCGGGCCGGGCCTTCCCCTCCTGGGTTGGAGTATCCAGGGCGGCGACTACCGCGTCGCGCATTTCATCGGGATGCACGCGCTCCAGGTCCTCCCGCTTCTCGCCCTCGGGCTCGACGCCGCAGGAAGGCGCGCACGTCCCCTTGCTCCGCCGCAGGTCCAGCTGAGGCTGGTCATCGCCGCTTCGGCAGCCTATTCGGCAGCACTGGTCTTGCTGACGCTGCAGGCCGCCGCTGGGGAATCTGTCGTCCGACCGACCGGTCCCTTCCTGGCCGGAGGCTGGGGAATCGTGATCGCGTTCGTCATAACAGCCGGCATCGTCTTAGCCAGGCAATCCGCAGCGCCGAGCGACCTGCCGGGTCAAGCACCGCCCTCCGTGCTGAGCGCGAGGGTGGAGAGCTGAGCAACTAGTCGACTGGAGCAAGAGTTCACGCGAATTCCTCACGCCAGCGGCTGGTGCTGTAGAGCCGCCACCGGCAACGCGCAGGCCATCATCGACCCGCTGCCGTGAACGATTGTCCTTCAGCCGACACCTGCCCGGTATTTCCCCGCGCGCCGCTCCAACCGGTCGGCCGTGGGCAGATCGTTCACCCGGGCCAGCTCGTACTCGATGGCGGCAGCCATGCGCTCACAGAACGCCCGCCCTTCGTCCGCGGCGTCGGGCCGTTCGTCGACGAGGTGGTCCACGACTCCCCGCTCGAGGAGCACACCGACTTTCACACCCTGACTCTCGGCCATGTCAGCGGCCCTGTCCACGGTTCGGTACATGATGGCGCTCGCGCCCTCGGGCGGAAGCGGCGAAAGCCATGCATGCTGGGCCGCGATGGTGCTGTCCGCCGGCAGCAGTGCGAGCGCACCACCACCTGCGCCCTGCCCGAGCAGCACCGAGACGGACGGTGAGGCGAGGCCGATGAGGTCGTGCAGAGAGCGGGCGATCTCCCCGGCCAGCCCGCCCTCCTCCGCTTCCTTGGACAGGTCCGCGCCGGCGGTGTCGATGACCGTGAGCAGGGGCAACCCGAGCTCCTCTGCGAGCTTCATGCCGCGGCGGGCTTCCCGGAGGGACGCCGGGCCCATGACCGAGTCACCCGGATGGCGCGGCCGCTGGTGACCCAGGACCACACAGGGCTGGTTCCCGAAACGCGCCAGCGCCAGGAGGAGGCCCGGATCCTTTTCGCCCTGCCCCGTCCCGTTGAGTGGCAGGACGTCGCGGGCACCATGAGCGAGCAGGCGGCGGAGGTCGGGCCGACGGCGATTGCGGGAGATGAGGATCGACTCCCACGCGGTATGTGCACCAGGCCGGACAGTGACCGTCGACGGTGGCTCGGGCGGCTCCGAGGCATCCGCGAGGAGGATGGTGAGCGCTTTGTCCACGATGCCCGCGAGCTGTTCGGGCGGGACCACGGCGTCGATGAGTCCTTTGTCGAACAGGTTCTCGGCGGTCTGCACTCCGGACGGGAACGGCTCTCCGTACAGTGCTTCGTAGACTCGGGGACCCAGGAACCCGAGCAGGGCTCCGGGCTCGGCGACAGTGACATGGCCGAGGGATCCCCAGGACGCCATGACCCCTCCCGTCGTCGGGTGACGCAGGTACACCAGATAGGGCAGGCCCGCTTGCCGATGCCCGCGTACGGCCCCGGTGATGTCCACCATCGAGAGGAAAGCGGGAGTCCCCTCCTGCATCCGGGTTCCACCCGACGCGGGGCCGGCCAGCAGGGGCAGTCTCTCAGCCGTAGCCCGGCGGATGGCCGCAGCGATGCGGTGGGCGGCGACACTGCCGATGGACCCTGCCAGGAAGGTGAACTCCGACACGATCACAGCGACCCTGCGCCCGTGAATGAGGCCCTCCCCCGTCAGCACCGACTCGTCCACCCCGCTCTTCTCCCGGGCGTACCGCAATTCGTCCTCGTACGCCGGGCTCGCACCGAGGTAGGACTTCGGTCCTGGGTCGTCCCACGAGGTGAAGGACCCGGCATCGAGCACGGCGCTGATGAGCTCGCTGGCCGAGAGATGGCGCACCCGGCTGTCCGTGCTCAAGCCTCCGCACCCCCGGGGGTCGGCTGGGCGAGCCAGGCGCGGATGGCGTCGCCGTCGCCGTCGAGCAGGGGTGGTGAGGTGTGGCTGGTGAGCGTGGTCTCGGCTGCACCGTCGAAGAAGCGCAGCGGCGGCCCGGGCAGGGCGATGTCCCCGAGGACGGGGTGCTGCACGGTGAGCAGAAGGCCCTGCGAGTGGACCTGGTCCCACGCGTACACCTCATCGAGCGTCCGGACCTTACCGGCGGGGATCCCGGCTTCATTGAGCTTCGCGAGCAGCGGCTCGGCCTCGTAGGCCGAGAAGGCGTCCTCGACGACGCCGATCAGCAGGTCGCGGTTCCGCACCCGGTCGGCATTCGTCGCGAACTCCGGCCTGCCTGCATCGACGCCGAACGCCTCTGCGAAGGTTGCCCACAGTTTCTCGCTGCCCACGCTGATCTGGACTTTGCCACCACGGCAGTTGAAGAGCCCGTACGGGGCGATGGAGGGGTGGTGGTTGCCCTGCGCCTGCGGCACCTCGCCGGCGACCGTGGTGCGCGTCCCTTGAAAGGCATGGACGCCGATGATCGCGGCGAGCAACGAAGTGCGCACCACCTGCCCGCGGCCCGTCCGCTCGCGCTCGAGCAGGGCGGCGACTGCTCCGTACGCGCCGTACATGCCGGACAGCAGGTCCGCGATGGGCACGCCGACCCGCTGCGGATTGTCGGGGTCCGGCCCGGTGACGGACATGAGCCCGGCCTCACCCTGGACGATCTGGTCGTACCCGCTGCGCTTGGCCTCCGGGCCGTCATGTCCGAAGCCGGTGATGGAGAGGATGACGAGCCCCGGGTTGAGCTCGAGCATGGCGTCCGTGGAGAACCCGAGACGGTCGAGGACCCCGGGTCGGAAGTTCTCGACGACGACGTCCGCGCGACGCAGCAACTCGGTCAGGACGGACCTCCCGTCGTCACTCTTCAGGTCGAGGGCGATGGACTCCTTGTTCCTGTTGCAGGACAGGAAATAGGTGGCCTGCCGATCATTGTCCGGCCCCACGAAGGGCGGACCCCACCCGCGGGTGTCGTCCCCGGTGCCCGGGGTCTCGACCTTGATCACGCGCGCCCCCAGATCGCCTAGCATCATGCCCGCGTGCGGGCCGGCCAGGGCCCGGCTGAGGTCGACGACGAGCCGTCCTGCCAGCGGGCCCCCGCGTGTGCCCTCGGGTGCGGTTCTCTCGGTGGTCATGTTTCCTCCGGGTTCAGTCGAATCGGTGTGTGACAGCTCGGCTCACAGCCAGCCCGGCACCACGAGGATGAGCCAGGCGATGATCGGACCGGCCACCACGACGATGGCGCCGTAGCCGAGGATCTGCTTGTAGAAGCGGTCCTTGTCCGTGCCCTCGGGCGCGTTGGCCAGCACGAGTGCGCCGTTGGTGGAGAACGGTGACACGTCCACGATCGTGGAGGACACCGCGAGGGCGCAGACCACGCCGACGGCGCCCACGGCACCGGTCTCGAGGAACGGAATGGCCAACGGGATGAGTGCCGCGAGGATGGCCGTCGAGGACGCGAAAGCGGAGACGACGGCTCCGATGTAGCAGATCAGCAACGCCGCGAGCAGGGGCATGCCGAGGCCGGCGACGCCGTCGGACACGTACTCGATGGTGCCCGCGGCCTCCAGGACGCCGACGAAGGTGAGCATGCCGCAGATGAGCAGGACGGTGGACCAGGCGATCTTGTTGACGGCGCCGCTCTGGGCCTTGGGGGAGATCAGCGCGAGGATGACCGCGACGGTGATGGCGACGAACCCGACGTCGACCTTGAAGCCGAGGGCGATGACGGCGAGGGCGATGAGGCCGAGGACGGTGGCCGTCTGCGAGATGCGGTCCTCGCGTGTTCTGGTGGCGACGACGCCATCGCCTGCGGGATCGCGTGGACCGTAGGTTCCGCTGCCGGAGCCCTTGTAGGCGACGTCGGCCCTGCGGGCACCGGGGCTCGCCTTGAGCCGTGCCTCGGCTGCTTCCTCGACGAACTGGGAGATCCGCGAGGACATGAGCTTGCGTCCGCCGAGGACGGTGAAGAGTACGACGGCGATGAGCACGTTGAAGATGAAACTCGACAGGAACACGGCCAGCGGGCTCGACTCGAAGCCCGACTCACCGACGATGTCGTTGACGATCACGCCGTACACCGCGATGGGCGAGAAGCCGCCGGCCTGGGCGCCGTGGACCACCATCATGCCCATGAGTAGCGGCGAGATCTTGTGGCGGGCAGCGAATCCGAGCGCGACGGGCGCCATGATGGCGACGGCTGCGGGGCCGAGGGCACCGACAGCGGTGATGACGGCCGTGATGAAGAACATGACCCAGGGGATGAGGGCCACACGGTTGCGGACGAGTTTCACCGCTCCCTGGACGAGCAGATCGATGGTGCCGTTGTTCTGCGCGATGGCGAACAGGTAGGTCACCCCGACGAGGGTGAGGAACAGCCCGCCGGGGAACTCCGCGATGATGTCGTCGGTCTCCATGCCCAGGAAGACAGCACCGAGCAGGAAGGCCCCGACGAAGGCGAGGGCTCCCATGTTGATGGGCAGCAGGGTTGCTATCAGGAACATCGCCGCGAGGATGATGATCGATAGGAGGGGAGCGGACATCGTTATCCTTCGGCAGCGGGGGTCATGTCGGTCCTGTGACGTGTAGCACAGGTTCAGTGGCCTAGCCTGTAGGAGAGCAGGCGCGCTTGTCAATCCGCTGCTAGTACCATTGGTCCACTATGAATCGGGGAGATCCAGGATGACCGATGCCACTGGCCCTCAGCTGCTGGGGCGCCTCGCCCGCCCGCGGCTCTACGAGCAGCTCGTCGAACAGCTCCTGGGTTACATCGAGTCGGCCAAGCTACGGCCCGGAGACCTCCTTCCGGCCGAGCGCGAACTGGCCGAGCGGCTCGGCGTCTCTCGGGCCACGCTTGCACAGGCACTGGTAGCCCTGGAAGTCCTTGGCGTCATCGACGTACAGCACGGCACCGGAGCCGTGCTGCGTCACCGCGCCAGCGTCGCGAGCGTCATCAAGGGACTCCGTGAGCACCGCAGCCGCCTCCCCGACATCGTCGAGGCGCGCAGCACCCTTGAAGTGAGGCTTGCGGCACTCGCGGCAGAGCGGCGCACCGATGAAGACCTCACCGCGATCGACCAGGCGCTCGAGACGATGCAGGCGGAGATCGACGACGGCGACCGCGGCGCCCACGGCGACGAACTGTTCCACCAGGCCGTCACCGGCGCCGCACACTCCCCCGTCATGGCTCAACTGATGGCGTTCATCGGGGAGATGGTGCTCGAGACGCGTCTCGAATCCCTCGCACAGCCCGGCCGGCCCGAGCAGTCCCTGACGTCGCACCGCGATATCGCCGAAGCCATCCGGGTTCAGGACGCGACAGCCGCGGCAGCAGCGATGCAACGCCACATCGAGCTCGTGTCCGATGTCGCACTGCTCGAATAGCCCGACCATGGCGTGAAGCATTGGGCGCCGCGGGTCGCCACGGACGGATTCCTACGCGACCCCTTCGCGAGGAAAGACTTGGTCCAGGTAGGCGCCGAGCAGCCGCGGGCTGAAGGGCTTCGGCATGAAGTGGTTCGATCCCGCAGCAAGGCATTGATCAGCGGTGAGCAACGGCGGCCGGGCGGAGATCGTGAGGATATGTGCGTCCGTCCGGGCCCTGAGGATGGAACACAGGTCGATGCCATCCATGTCGGGCAGGTTGAGGTCCAGCGTGATCAGCTGCGGATCCGCCTCGGCGAGGAGCCGCTGCCCCTCCGCACCGGTGATGGCCTCGTGCACCGTGAACCCGCGCGAGGACAGGACGATGACGAGCAGTTGGCGGATATCGGCGTCGTCCTCGATCACGAGGACGGTCCGTTGCCGCCCGTCTGCCTCAGCGCTCAGCCCCATCGACATCGTTTCCCCCGATCAGCAGCAACCTTACCGTCCGGTGCCCGCCCGCTCCACCCCGCCAGCACCGCGGCTCGCTAGAGGTGACGGAGGTAGCGGTCCGGGGAGTCGAGGAAGGCTTGCCAGTTCCTGACGAGGTCCAGGTCCTCCCACTTCACGCTGCGGAGGCCCCACGGCCCGACGTCGAGGATGCGGGCGCCCGGCAACCGCGCGAGCAGTGGCGAATGGGTGGACATGACCACCTGGGACGTACCCGACGCAAGGAGCTCCTGCAGCGCGGCAAGGAGAGCGAGGCAGCCGGAGAACGAGAGTGCGGACTCGGGCTCGTCGAGCAGCCACAGGCCGGGCCCGTTGAAGCGATCCCCGATCAGGGACAGGAAGGATTCGCCGTGCGACATCTCGTGGAAGGGCACGTCCATCCGGCTCATGCTGGGGTTCGCCTCCAGATAGCTGTAGAACCCGTGCATCGTCTCGGCGCGGAGGAAATAGCCCCGGCGGGACGTGCCCGGGTTGCGGATCAGCTGCAGGTGATCGGCCAGCGGAGACTCGGTGATCCGAGTGCTGTGCCTGGCACCGGTCGAGCCGCCTTCGGGCGACAGGCCGTAGGCGAGCGCCAGGGCCTCGACGATGGTCGACTTCCCCGACCCGTTCTCGCCCACGAGGACCGTGGCCGGGCCGAGGTCCAGTCCCTCGTCCAGCAGTTGACGGACGGGCTGCAGGGTCGCGGGCCAGGCGTCGCGGCGCGCCGCATGGAGGGGATGCTCGACGACCCGACGGACGGGAAAGCGCTTCAGCTGCACCCGCCCAGTCTTGCAGGCGCCGGCCACATTCATGGGCGACAGGAAGGGCGGCTCAGGGCACCCCGTCCGCTTCCTGTCCGGCGTGGCCGCCGTTCCGCTGCCGGTGCGCGCCCGGGCCATGATCGACCGCCGCCCGGGCGACGACGTCGTCCAGCTCGTCGAGCGTCAGCAGGTCCCTGCGAAGATGCCGGGTCCGATATCCTGCGCGGCCCACCATGTGCGCCGACACCGGACTCGTCAGCAGTTGGAACACCCAGCACAGCACCAGCAGCGGCACCAGCACCCAGCTCTCGAACTCGACGGCGAGTGCGAGGAGGAGAAGGAGCAGACCGAGGACCTGCGGTTTGGTCGCGGCGTGCATGCGGGAGAGGAGGTCGGGGAAGCGCACGAGTCCGACGGCGGCGGCGAGGGACAGGAGTGCCCCGCTGATGAGGAGGACGGAGACGACGACGTCGTTGACCACGGTGCTACTTCCTGTCCGTCACGAAGCGGGCCACGGTGACCGACCCGATGAATCCGATCACCGAGACCGTGACGAGCAGGATCAGGTTGTCGAGGTGCCGGTTCACGATCATGTTCAGCACGAGGGCGGCACCTATGATCGCGAGGACGACGTCGAGCGCGAGCACACGATCGAGGATCGAGGGACCACGCACCGCCCGGTACAGCGCCAGGGTGGCCGCGAGGGACAATATTCCTCCTGCTACATATGCCACGATCATCACTGTTCCGCCCTCTCTCTCCGAAGCGCCGCCAGGTCCTGGCCGCTTCCCATGATGCGGATGAGCCATGCCTCCGTCGCGCGCACGTCGCGGCGGACGGCGTCGGCGTCCTCGGCCGAGGCGATATTGAGGCAGTGGAGGTAGAGCGTCGACGTCGAGCGATCCACCTCGAGCACGAGCGAGCCCGGGATGAGCGAGATCGCGTGGCCCGTCGCCGTGACGAGGAAGTCCGAGTGGCTGCGTAGCTGAACGGCGACCACGGCGTTCCGGAGCGTCGGTCCCTTGCTCACGGCGAGCCAGAAGACCTGCAGGCTCGCGGTGACCAGCTTGACGAGGAATCGCCCGAGGAACGGCACCACCCACAGGACGTTGAACCGGCCCGTCAGCTCGACAGGCGGGAGGTAGAAGAAGTTCACGACGGCGTACGCGATGATCGCGCCGAAGACCAGGGTGCCCGGGCCGAAGTCCTGCCAGAGCGCGCCCCAGACGAGGACGAGCCAGATGACGAGCGGCAGTTCGGTGATGAGCGGAATGCGCTGGCGGCTCATTCGTCCGCCCCCGCCCCGAGGACCGCCTCGATGTACGGTGTGCGGTCCAGCATCTCCTGCGCTGCATCGTCGCTCAGGGCGAACAGCGGTCCTGCGAGGAACGTCAGGGCCAACCCGAGTGCCACGAGCCCGATGGTGGGGCCGATCATGGTGCCCGGCAGCAGCGTCACGGGATCCTTGCCCGCGAATCGTCCGGTGCCCTCGCCCGTGACGTGCCGCGAAGTACCCACACTGGAGCCGTCCGCCTTGCTGGCCAGCAGGATCGGATCGGGGTCCTCCGCGTCGGCGGGGTTGCGCCAGAACGCACGGTTCCACACGCGCGCCATGACCAGGAGCGTCAGCAGGCTGGTGAGCACTCCCCCGGCGACCAGCACATAGGCGAGTGGCGTGCCGAGGTCCACGCCCGCCTGGATGAGCCCGAGCTTCCCGAGGAATCCGGAGAACGGCGGGATTCCGGCGAGGTTCATGGCCGGCAGGAAGAACAGGATGCCCAGGAGGGGCGACAGTTTCGCAAGCCCTCCGAGGCGGTCGACGTTCGCCGTGCCTCCACGGCGCTCGATGAGTCCCGTGACGAGGAAGAGGCTCGTCTGCACGGTGATGTGGTGGGCCACGTAGTAGACCGCCGCGCCGAGACCGATGCGCGAGGAGATCGCCAGTCCGAAGACCATGTAGCCGATGTGGCTGACGAGCGTGAAGGACAGGAGCCTCTTGATGTCCGACTGCGCCAGGGCGCCGAGGATCCCCACCACCATCGTCAGCAGCGCGACCACCATCAGGAGGGAGTTGATGCGGTCGCCCGGGAAGAGCAGTGTCTCGACGCGCACCATCGCGTAGACGCCGACCTTGGTCAGCAGCCCTGCGAACACCGCCGTGACGGGTGCGGGCGCCGTCGGGTAGGAATCCGGGAGCCAGAAGGACAGCGGAAAGACGGCGGCCTTGATGCCGAAGGCCACCAGCAGCATCAGGTGCAGCACCATCTGTGTGGCTGGGTCGACGTCCTCGAGCTTCACGGCGAGGTCCGCCATGGAGATGGTGCCGGTCGCACCGTAGATCATCCCGATGGCGATCAGGAACAGCATCGAGGACACCACGCTGACGACGACGTACGTGACGCCCGCCCGGATGCGCGGCGCCGTCCCGCCCAGCGTCATGAGGACGTAGCTCGCGGTCAGCAGGATCTCGAAGCCGACGTACAGGTTGAAGAGGTCACCCGTGAGGAACGCGTTCGACACCCCGGCCACGAGGATGAGGTAGGTGGGATGGAAGATCGACACCGGCCCGTCCTCGTCGCCGTCGGCCATGCCCTGGCCCGCCGCGTAGATCAGCACGGACAGGCTGACCGCGGACGAGACCACGAGCATGAGCGCCGAGAACTGGTCCACCACGAGCACGATGCCGAACGGCGGCTCCCAGCCGCCGAGCTTCACGGCATGCGTTCCCGCGCCGGGCGCGGCCAGGAGCATCACGACCTCGATGAGCAGCGTCACGCTGAGTGTCGTGATGCTCACGGCCCGCTGCGCACGCGAGTGCCGGATCAGGATGAAGGTGACCGCAGCTCCGAGGAACGGCAGGACGACGGCGAGCGGCGCGAGGTCGGCGGCGATCATCGAACTCCCCGTTCCGCCGGCCCCGTGCCGGCATCACGGCCCGGGCGCGCGGAGGCATCCTCGTCGTCGTTGAATTCGGTCGTGTCGGCTGCGATGTCGGCGTCGTCCTCGTAGTCGTAGCTGTCCTGGTCGGCGACGCGGCGATCCTCGGGATCGTCCTGGACGTCGTCCTCCCGGCCGAGCACCCACGAGCGGTAGATGATGCCCAGCATGAACGCCGTGACGGCGAACGTGATGACGATCGCCGTCAGGATCAGGGCCTGGGGCAGGCTGTCGGTGTACTCCTCGGGGGCCGTTCCCGCGACGTAGAGCGGCGACTTCCCGCCGTCTCCGCTCATGGCGAGGATGAGGATGTTCGCTCCGTTGCCCATGAGGATCAGGCCGAGCAGCACCCGTGTCAGGCTGCGCTCGAGCAGCAGGTAGATCCCGGCGGCGAAGAAGGCGGCCATGAGCACGATCAGGGTGATGTCGACGGTCACCGCGTTCATGGCCGGACTCCTTCGACGGCGGGCGGCACGAGTGCATCCGGCCCGGGGGCCTCCTCGACCGGCCCTTGGGACTCGCTGCGCTCGTCGATCTCGGACCCGAGGCTGCGCAGGACGTCCAGGACGAGCCCGACGACGACGACGTAGACGCCGATGTCGAAGATGGTCGAGGTCACGAACTTCACGTCGCCGAAGACCGGCAGCCGGAACTCGAGGATGTAGCTCTCGAGGACCGCTCCGCCCACCAGGAGGGGCGCGGCGGCCGTGAGCGAGACGGTCGCGAGCCCGATGCCCAGCAGCGCACCCGCGCTGACGGGACTTGCCTCGGCGAGTTCGAACCGGCCGCCGGCCAGGTAGCGGATGGCCAGGGCGAGGCCCGCCATGAGCCCGCCCGCGAATCCGCCGCCGGGCAGGTTGTGGCCGGCGACCAGGAGGTAGATCGACAGGACGATCATGGTGTGGAACAGCAGGCGCGTGACGACCTCGAAGACGATCGACCGCCGTTCGGGTGCAAGGGTCCTCCCGGCCACGAGCCAGGGGTCGCGTGAGACGTCGGCGAAGCGGGCAGCGAGGTCGCGCGCGGCACGCTCCCGGCCCCCGGCGTTCAGCGGCTCCTGCCCCCGGTCCACCGAACCGTCCTCCACGCCGTCGGCCCTGCGCCGCTTGTCCCCCCGGCCACGGATGAAGATCAGGCTCGCTATACCGGTGGCGGCGATGGCCAGGACGGTGATCTCACCGAAGGTGTCCCACGCGCGGATGTCCACCAGCAGGACGTTGACGGCATTGGCACCGCCGCCGTCGTCATAGGCCATCTCGGGGTACGCGACCGAGATGGGTGCTGCGTTCCGGGACGCCATGGCCGACATCGCGATGATCGCCATGATGCCGCCGAATGCGATCCCGAGGCTCGCGCGGAGCAGCCTGTGGCGGCTCTCGGCACGGTTCCAGAGGCGGGCCGGCAAGGACCGCAGGGCGAGGACGAAGGCCACCAGCACGATGGTCTCCACGAGCATCTGGGTGAGGGCGAGATCGGGCGCCCCGTGGAGGGCGTAGATGATGGCCATGCCGTAGCCCGTGATGCCGACCATGAGGACCGCCATGAAGCGCTTGTTCGAGCGCAGCGCCGCGAGGATGCCCACGAGGATGACACCCGCGACGACGACCTGCGCCGGGGACTGCGCCACCCGGAAGTCGGAGGGTAGCGGCGCGTCGAAGATGATCAGGGCCGTCAGGGGCGTGACGACCGCTGTCGTCAGGATCACGAAGAGGTAGAAGGACAGCGAGCCGCGCTGCGTGCGGCCGGTGATCCAGACGGCGACGTCGTCGAGGACACCGATCACGGAGCGGTACACCACCTCCGCCTCGCGGGAAGCCGGCAGGCGACCCTGCAGCCGTTCGAACGGTGCGCGCACCAGGTACAGGGCGGTGCCCGCACCGATGGTGAGTACGGAGAGCAGCAGCGGGAGGCCGAAACCGTGCCACAGGGCGAGGTGCGGGGTATCACCGCCCGACGGGAAGAGCGTGGCGTAGGGCTGGATCACGGCATCGAGCGGCACGGGCCACAGGCCGAAGACGACCGAGGCGACGGCGAGCACGGCGGGCGCGAGTAGGAACGTCGCCCGCACACGCTCGAACGGCGTCTGCGGCTTCCCGTGCTTCAGCGCGAAGGCACCCCAGACGAAACGGGCGCTGTAGGCGAAGGTGAGGATGGACCCGATCACGATTCCGCCCAGCAGCAGAGTGCCTGCGACACCGTCCTCGGCGCGATGCGCGAACGCCTCGAACACCGATTCCTTGGCCACGAAGCCCAGCAGGGGCGGGACACCCGCCATGGAGCCGGCGGCGATGACGGCCACCGCGAAGAGGACCGGCGAGGCGGCGCCCACTCCTGACAGCACCCGGAGATCGCGAGTCCCGGACTGGTGGTCGATGATGCCGACCACCAGGAAGAGCGTGGCCTTGAAGAAGCCGTGAGCCAGCAGGAGCCCGAGCCCGGCCACGGCGCCGTCGGGCCCGCCCAGCCCGACAACCATCGTCAGGAAGCCGAGCTGACTCACGGTTCCGTAAGCGAGGACGAGTTTCAGGTCGAACTGGCGCAGCGCACGCCATCCGCCGAGCAGCATCGTGGCCATGCCGAGCACGAGGATCACGGGGTGCCACAGCGCTGTCTCGCTGAAACCCGGGGCGAAGCGGGCCACGAGGAACACTCCGGCCTTCACCATGGCGGCGGTGTGGAGGTACGCGCTGACGGGTGTGGGTGCCGCCATGGCGCCGGGCAGCCAGAAGTGGAACGGCACGAGCGCGGACTTGGTGATCGCCCCCACCAGGACCAGAGCTATGGCGACGTCGACCAGGGTCCCACGCGCGGTGAGCGCCTCGGCGTCGGCCGTGATCTCCGACATGCGGTACGTCCCGGCCTCCTCACCGAGCATCACGAGGCCCACGAGCATGGCAAGGCCACCGAAGGTCGTGATGATCAGGGCCTGCAGCGCCGAGCGCCTGGCCGAGAGCCGGTGCCGCGAATAGCCGATGAGGAGGTAGGAAAGGATCGTCGTGAGTTCCCAGAAGATGAACATCAGGATCAGGTCATCCGCCGTGACCAGCCCGACCATGGACGCCGCGAAGGCGAGCAGTTGAGCCCCGAAGGCGCCGACATCGGGGTCGTCGCTCTTGAAGTAGCGCGCGCAGTAGAAGAGCACCAGGGCCCCGACGCCGAGAATCAGGATGCACAGCACGGCGGCGAGGGCGTCGAGCCGGAAGGCGAGCTCGAGCTGCAGGCTCGGAATCCAGGGAACCACGATCGACGGTGGCGCACCGGGCCGGCCGTGGAGCGCGCCCTGGTCCGCAGCGAGGACCCGCGGCAGCTGCACCATCAGCCAGGCGAAACCGGCTGCGGGCGCTGCGGCAAGGACGAAGAAGGCGGACCTGCCGAGCCGGGAGAAGATGACGGGCGCCCCGAGTGCCAGCGCGAACATCGCTATCAGCACGGTGAGCATGTCAGTCTCGATCTTCCACTGGGGGTCGGTCGGGCTACCACCAGTCTATCGAAGCAATTGGTTCGACCTTCCACCTCCCGCCCGCACGGTCCCCACGTGACGCAGGACATACGGCGCTAGCATTCACCGTATGAGTACCCACCAGCACCTTCCGCACCCCGCGGAAGCACCCGCACCGCTTCCCACCGGCGCCGGGCGGATCTTCAGCAAGCCCGTCCTCGCGTGGGCATCCTGGGACTGGGGATCGGCCGCGTTCAACGCCGTCATGACGACGTTCGTCTTCACCGTCTACCTCACCTCCGAAGCCTTCGGTGGAGAGGAACGCGCCTCGCAGGTTCTCGGCTGGGGGCTCGCGGTGGCCGGCCTGCTGATCGCCCTCCTCGCGCCGGTCACCGGCCAGCGCTCGGACAGCGGCGGCCGCCGGAAACGGTGGCTCGGCGTGAACACGCTGATCGTCGTGGTGCTGACGGCGCTGTGCTTCTTCGTGTTCCCGAGCCCGGAGATGCTGATCCTCGGGGTCGCACTCATCGCCGCAGCCAACATCTTCTTCGAGTTCGCAGGCGTCAACTACAACGCGATGATGACCCAGATCTCGACCCCGTCGACGATCGGCCGCATCAGCGGCTTCGGGTGGGCCATGGGCTATGTGGGCGGGATCGTCGCCCTCGTGCTGGTCCTCGTGCTGTTCATCCAGCCGGTGGTGGACTGGCAGGGCGCCTCCAGCGACGACGGCCTGAACATCCGGCTGGTGGCCGTCTTCTCGGCCCTGTGGTTCGCCGCATTCGCCCTGCCGGTGCTGCTGGCCGTTCCCGAGGTGCCGCGCAGGGCCAGGGCCGCCCAGCTCGGGTTCCTGGCCTCCTACGGCCTCCTCGTCCGGCGAGTGAAGGCGATCTATCGGGAAAGCCCCCACACGATCTTCTTCCTGCTGGCCAGTGCCATCTTCAGGGACGGCCTCGCGGCGGTCTTCACGTTCGGGGGAATCCTCGCGGCCGGGGCCTTCGGATTCTCCGCGAGCATGGTGATCGTCTTCGCCATCGCCGCGAACGTCATCGCTGCTGCAGGGGCCGTGATCGGCGGTTTCCTCGATGACCGCATCGGCCCCAAGCGGGTCATCATCGGCGCCTTGGTCGGTCTGCTCGTCGCCGGTACGGCCATCCTCCTGCTCGGGACGGAGACCCACTCCTTCTTCGGGACGCGATGGACGTCCGATACGACGTTCTGGGTGTTCGGGCTGCTGCTCACCCTGTTCGTCGGGCCGGCACAGGCATCCTCGCGCGCCTACCTTGCACGACTGGCACCTGTCGGTGACGAGGGCGAGCTCTTCGGCCTCTACGCCACGACGGGCCGCGCCGTGAGCTTCCTGGCACCGACCCTCTTCGCACTCTGCATCGGGATCTTCGGCTCGCAACTGTACGGAGTGATCGGCATCCTCGCGGTCCTGCTCGCCGGGTTGCTCGTCCTGCTGCCGGTCAAGCCGCCCGCCCGCGTGGTGCGCGCCGTCGTCCCCGAGGCCTAGGTCCTCGCTCCGAGCAGGTCGGTGTGGCCCGTCCGGGTCAGATGCTCGTCCGGTGGAAGTTGAGGTGGCTGCGTGACGCCGTCGGTCCGCGCTGGCCCTGGTACCGGTTGCCGTACTCCCCGGACCCGTAGGGGTACTCCGCCGGCGACGTGAGCTTGAAGAAGCACAGCTGCCCGATCTTCGAGCCCGGCCACAACTTGATCGGCAGGGTCGCCATGTTCGACAACTCGAGGGTCACGTGGCCGGAGAAGCCGGGGTCGATGAACCCTGCCGTGGAGTGCGTCAGCAGGCCGAGACGACCGAGGGACGACTTGCCCTCGAGGCGCGCGGCGATGTCGTCGGGCAGCGTCACGGTCTCGTACGTGGAGCCCAGCACGAACTCACCTGGATGGAGGATGAACGGCTCCCCGGGGGCTACCTCGACCAGGCGCGTGAGGTCCGGCTGATCCTCGGCGGGGTCGATGTAGGCGTACTTGTGGTTGTCGAAGAGCCGGAAGTAGCGGTCGATGCGGACGTCGACACTCGAGGGCTGCACCATCGCGGGATCGTGCGGTTCGAGGACGATCCGCTGAGCGGCCAGTTCTGCTCGGATGTCGCGGTCTGAGATCAGCACCGTCCAAAACTACCAGCCCGCCGCACGGCTCCGGAGCTGCCGGTCAGCGCCCGATCTCGGTGCGCACGGCGAAGAGTTCGGGAAAGAAGGTGAGCTCGAGCGCGCGCTGCAGGAATCCGACGCCGGAGGAACCACCCGTGCCCGCCTTGAAGCCGATCGTCCGTGCCACGGTCTTCAGGTGACGGAACCGCCAGAGCTGGAAGTTGTCCTCGAGGTCCACCAGTTCCTCGCACGCCTCGTAGATGTCCCAGTGGCCGGCGGCGTCCTCGTACACCTGCTTGTAGACGGCGACGAGCGCAGGGGTGAACTCGTGGGCGGCACTCACGTCACGGTGCAGCAGGCTCTCCGGAACGGCGTAACCACGGCGTGCCAGGAGCGCGACGAACTCGTCGTACACGCTGCTCTCACCCAGGAGCTCCGTGAGCAGCGCCTGCGCCGCCGGATCCGCGTCGAACACCTGGATCATGGCCGCGTTCTTGTTGCCCAGCAGGAACTCGACGGCGCGGTACTGGTAGGACTGGAAGCCGCTCGAGGAACCGAGATCGCCGCGGAACTCCGCGTACTCGGACGGTGTGAGTGTCGCCAGTACCGACCACTGCTCGGTCAGGGAGCGCTGGATGTGCTTGATGCGGGCGATCCCCTTCATCGCCGCGCGCAGGTCGTCCGCCCGGAGGTGGACGCGCACGGCGCGAAGCTCATGCAGCACGAGCTTGAGCCACAGCTCGGATGTCTGGTGCTGGATGATGAACAGCATCTCGTCGTGATGCTCGGGCGAGCTCACGGGATGCTGCGCGTCGAGCAGCTTGTCCAGCTCGAGGTAGGAGCCGTAGCTCATCTTGTCCGAGAAGTCCCGCTCGATGCCCTGCTCCAGGTCGCGGGTGTTCCGCTCAACACTCATGCGGCCAAGACTACGTGCCGCGGAATGTCGGTTCTCAGGTCTACGTTGGGACCAATCCAAGGAGGTCTTCATGCAGCGCATCCACTGCAGCATCGTCCCACCGCACCTGCTCACCCGTCTCGCCGCCCTCAGGGATCCGCGCCTCTCGGTGGCGGCCAGGGCGGCACGACACGCGCTGCAGGAACTCGATCCCCTCCTGCAGGTCCGCTCGGAGGCACTACGGGCTCCCGTCCGTCGGGGAACGGCGATCGCCGGGACGCTCACCCGGAGGATCTACGACGCCGGCGGCCAGGAGGAGTTACCCGGGCGGCTCGTACGGGGCGAGGGCGCGTTCGCGACCGGCGATCCCGCGGCGGACGAGGCCTACGACGGGCTCGGGTCCACGTACCAGCTCTTCAGCGAGGAGTACGGCCGCTCGTCGATCGACGGAGCGGGCAAGCCCCTCGAGGCCACGGTCCACTACGGGACGAATTACGACAATGCCTTCTGGGACGGCGAGCGCATGGTCTTCGGGGACGGGGACGGCGAGATCTTCGGCCGGTTCACCGCATCGCTGACCGTGATCAGCCACGAGCTCACCCATGGCTTCACGCAGTACTCCACCAACCTCGTCTACCAGGGCCAGTCCGGCGCGCTCAACGAATCGCTCTCCGACGTCTTCGGGGTCCTCGTGGAGCAGCGGAACCTCGGGCAGGACGCCGACACGGCGTCCTGGCTCGTGGGAGCCGGGATCTTCACGCAGCAGGTGGAAGGGACGGCACTGCGGTCCCTCAAGGCGCCGGGTACGGCCTACGACGACGACGTCCTCGGCAAGGATCCCCAGCCCGCAGTCATGGCGGACTATGTGCAGACGGCGTCGGACAACGGCGGAGTCCACATCAACTCCGGCATCCCGAACCATGCCTTCTACCTCGCGGCGACCACGCTGGGGGGTCGCGCCTGGGAGGGGGCGGGCCGCGTCTGGTACGACGCCGTGCTGAGCGGCAGCATCCCGCCCGACTGCGATTTCCCGACCTTCGCGACAGCCACGACCGAGGCCGCTGCCAGGCGCTTCGGAACCGGGAGCCGCGAGGCCGACGCCGTGTCCGGAGCATGGTCGCAGGTAGGGGTGCTGCGGTGAGGATCGAGATCACGCGGACTGGCGGATTCGCCGGGCTCTCCCGCACCTGGAGCCTCGAGGTGAGCCGGACGGAGGCGGAGCAGCGGTGGCTGCCACTGGCGGAGGCCGAAGCAGGCGGAACTGCAACAGGCGGAACTGCAACAGGCGGAGCTGCAGCGGACGAACCCGCGGCCCACCAGGGCTCGGCCGACGTTCCCGGGCCACCGGCTCCCGGTCAGCAGCGCGACCGCTTCACCTACCGGATCGCTATCGGCTACACGGAGGTCCATCTTCCGGAGGGCCGACTCGAGGAGCCGTGGCGCGAACTGATAGAGCGCGCCAAGGGTGCCGGGACGGCGGACTCGCGGTCGAAGGACGCCGAATCCGGGAAGCCCGGAGAACTGTTGTAAGGTGATGGAGCGGTTTCAACTGCCGCGCGGGCGTAGCTCAATGGTAGAGCGCTAGCTTCCCAAGCTCGATACGCGGGTTCGATTCCCGTCGCCCGCTCCAGCACTTGCCTGGGGTGTTCCTCATCGCCTCGGTGTGCGCAAGGACACCTTCCGCACCGGGTACGAGCCCCGTGATCGGCAGTATCCTTGAGGCGATGATTCGCACAATGTTCACTTCGAAGATCCACCGCGCCACGGTGACGCATGCCGACCTGCACTACGTCGGCTCCGTCACCGTCGATCTCGATCTGCTCGAAGCCGCGGACATCCTGCCCGGCGAACTCGTCTCGATCGTGGACATCACCAACGGGGCCCGGCTCGAGACCTACACCATCGCCGGCGAGCGGGGAACCGGTGTCATCGGCATCAACGGAGCGGCCGCGCACCTCGTGCAGCGCGGCGACCTCGTCATCCTGATCGCCTACGCCCAGATGACGACGGAAGAGGCTCGGGCCTTCGTGCCCACCATCGTCCATGTCGACGCCCACAACCGGATCGTCGAGCTCGGCTCCGATCCCGCTGAGGCCATCGCGGGCGACGTCGAACGCCCTCCCTTCGCGCTGGACAACTCCGCCGTCTCCGCCTGAGGCGCGTCTCCACCGACGCCTCCCCTCCGCACTTCCGCGCCCGGGCCGCGCCTGCCTCCGCGCCTCCCCTCCGCGCCTCCCCTCCCTGCCCCGGCCGCGCTGCCTCCGCGCTTCCCCTCCGCGATTTCCGTCCGCGCCTGACGCACTTGCCGCGCCCGGCGCGCCTAGCACTGCTGGCGTGCTGCCTCCTCGTTGCTGGATCGTAAGCACCCTGCCTAGCGGTTTGGGTCGGCAGGGCTTAGGGTCAAAAAGCAAGCTTGCTTAGGCTGTCGATTCGATCGAACCGTCAGCCGGGTTGTCTACGAGGATGTGGAGGCTCGGTACGAATGCCGACTAGTCGAAGAACACGCAGTGCGAGGAGCCGTCCGAAAGCCGCCGTGCTGGCCGGCGTCCTGATGAGCACGCTGGCCATGAGTGGTTGCGGACCGGCGCAGGCGGACAACGGCCTGACCTGGTACATCAACCCGGATGCCGGCGGTCAGGCGGCCATCGCGCAGAAATGCAGCGAGGAGTCCGGCGGGCGCTACAGCATCGAGACGTCGCTCCTTCCGAGTGATGCCGCTTCGCAGCGGGAGCAGCTCGCGCGCCGCCTCGCAGCAGGGGACACTTCGCTCGACATCATGAGCCTCGATCCACCCTTCATCCCCGAACTGGCCGAGCCTGGTTTCCTGGCGCCGGTTCCCGAGGAGCTCGCGGAGAGCGCCTCGGAGAACGTCGTCGAAGGCGCGCTCGCGGGCGCGACCTGGAAGGACGAACTGGTGACTGTTCCCTTCTGGGCCAACACGCAGATCCTCTGGTACCGGAAGTCCGTGGCCGAGGCAGCCGGCCTGGACATGACCAAGCCCGTCACCTGGGACCAGATCATGGAAGCCGCCAAGAGCCAGGAGAAGGCGCTGGGCGTCCAGGGCGCCCAGGCCGAGTCGATGACCGTCTGGGTGAACGCGCTCGTCGAATCGGCGGGTGGATCGATCATCGTCGACCCCGAGGCCACGGCCGACACCATCGAGCTGGGCCTCGATTCCGAGGCCGGGGCCGAGGCCGCCCGGGTCATCTCGACGATCGGGAAGGACGGGCTGGGCGGCCCGGGGCTGCCCACCCAGGACGAGAATGGCTCACTCATCGCCTTCCAGGGTGATTCGGGCTCCTTCATGGTGAACTACCCGTTCGTCTGGCCGGCCACGACGGCCGCCGTCGAAGCCGGCACGCTCGACCAGGAGGTCCTCGACGACCTCGGGTGGGGCATCTTCCCCCGGATGACCGAGGACCAGGAGTCCGCTCCCCCGCTCGGTGGCATCAACCTCGGTGTCGGCGCGGAAAGCGACAATCCCGAACTCGCCTACGAGGCGATCGAGTGCATCGTCGCGGTGGAGAACCAGTCGGAGTACTTCGTGACCAACGGCAACCCTCCGTCCAACACGGAGGCCTACGAGGACCCCCGTATCGAGGAGTCCTTCCCGATGGCCGAGACCATCAGGGACTCGCTCCAGCTCGCAGCACCCCGTCCGCAGACCCCGTTCTACAACGAGGTCTCCACCGGCATCCAGCAGACCTGGGCGCCACCTGCCGCAGTCGACCCCGAAAGCACCCCGGGGTCCTCGAGCACCTTCATCACTTCGGTCCTCAGAGGGGAGCAACTCCTGTGACCTCCGCCATTCCGGCCAGGACGACGACGGCGTCGTCCGGTGAACCCGGTCCGCGCCTCGACGCAGCGAACGAGAAAACCAACGGCAAGACCAGGAAAGCACCGAAGCAGTACAGCGACCGGGCGCGGGCAGAGCGTCGCCTCGGCTGGATCCTCGCCGGTCCGGCCTTCATCATCATGCTGCTGGTGACCCTGTACCCGATCCTGCAGGCCCTCTACGAATCGCTGTTCCGCTTCCGCCTCACCGCTCCCAGCGAGCGCGAGTTCATCGGCCTCGGGAACTACGCCGTGATCCTCTCCGACCCTGTGTGGTGGTCGGACCTCTGGACGACGGTCCTCATCACGATCGTCACCGTGGCCGTGGAACTCGTCCTCGGTTTCGCCCTCGCCCTCGTGATGCATAAGGCGCTGAAATCCGTCCGCGGACTGCTGCGCACCGCGATCCTCGTCCCGTACGGCATCATCACCGTGGTGTCGGCGTTCGCGTGGTTCTACGCGTTCGACATCAGCTCGGGGTACGTCAACAGCTGGTTCAGCTGGCTCCCGGGGATCGACGAGGACCTGAACTGGTTCGCGCAGGGCCCCACGGCCCTCTTCGTCATCATGGCCTCGGAGATCTGGAAGACCACACCGTTCATCTCGCTGCTCCTGCTCGCGGGCCTCGCACAGGTGCCCGATGAACTCAGCGAAGCGGCGAAGGTCGACGGCGCCACCTGGTGGGAGCAGATGCGCAAGGTCATCATCCCCAACATGAAGGCGGCGATCATGGTCGCCGTCCTCTTCAGGGCACTGGACGCCTTCCGCATCTTCGACAACGTCTTCATCATGACGAATGGCGCCTACGGAACCGAAGTGCTGTCGCTCCTCGCCTATCGCCAGTCGATCAGCAGGCTCGAGATCGGCCTCGGCTCGGCCGTCTCCGTGCTCCTGTTCCTGTGCGTCCTGCTGATCTGCTTCGTGGCGATCAAGCTGTTCAAAGTCGATCTCGCCGGATCGCAGGGAGGAAAGTAATGACGAACACCAGCACCAGGAACAAGGTCCTGTGGGCCGTCGCAACGGTCCTCGTCCTCATCTACGCACTGTTCCCCGTCGTCTCGATCCTCGCCACCTCCTTCAAGACACCGAGCGACCTGACGAGCGGCAAGTTCCTGCCGTCGTCGGGCACGGCCACGACGAGCAACTACGAGCAGATCCTGGTCGGCGACGCCCAGGGCCTGTTCCTCTCGGCCCTGCGCAACTCGATCGGCATCTCGCTGATCGCCACGTTCATCGCCGTCGTGCTGGCCACGCTGTGCGCCTATGCGATCGCCCGGCTCGACTTCCCCGGCAAGAAACTGGTCCTGACCACCGCGCTGGCGGTCTCGATCTTCCCGGTCATCTCGATCGTGACGCCGCTGTTCAACCTCTGGCGCACGATCGGCCTCTACGACACCTGGCTCGGCCTCATCATCCCGTACCTCTCCCTCACCCTCCCGATCTCCATCTGGACCCTCGCGGCGTTCTTCCGCCAGATCCCGTGGGAGCTCGAGCAGGCCGCCCAGGTCGACGGGGCGACGACGTGGCAGGCGTTCCGGAAGGCGATCGTGCCGCTGGCCGCTCCCGGGGTCTTCACCACCGCGATCATCGCCTTCTTCATCGCATGGAACGACTTCGTGTACGGCATCTCCCTCACGTCGACCGAGGCGGCGCGGCCGGTTCCCGCGGCGCTCGCGTTCTTCACGGGTGCCTCGCAGTTCGAAGCGCCCACCGGGGCGATCTCGGCGGCCGCGATCATCGTCACCATCCCGATCGTCCTCCTCGTCCTGCTCTTCCAACGCCAGATCGTCTCAGGCCTGACCTCGGGCGCCGTCAAGGGCTAACGCCCCCGGTTCAAGTAAAGGATCCGCACCATGGCTTCAATCACCCTCAACCACCTGGTCAAGAAGTACGGCGACGGTTTCCCCGCCGTGAACGACGTCAGCATCGACATCGCGGACGGCGAGTTCATCATCCTCGTCGGCCCGTCCGGCTGCGGGAAGTCCACGCTCCTGCGCATGATCGTGGGCCTGGAGGACATCACGGACGGCGACCTCCTGATCAACGGCCAGCGCGTGAATGACAAGGCACCCCGCGACCGCAACCTGGCGATGGTGTTCCAGAACTACGCGCTGTACCCGCACCTGACCGTGTACGAGAACATCGCGTTCCCGCTGCGCCTGGCCAAGGGCAAGCACTCGGAGGACCAGGTGAACAAGCTGGTCACCGAGGCGGCCGCCACGCTCGAGCTCACGGACCACCTGCAGCGCAAGCCCGCCAACCTCTCCGGTGGTCAGCGGCAGCGCGTTGCCATGGGCCGCGCGATCGTGCGCCAGGCCGACGCGTTCCTCTTCGACGAGCCGCTCTCGAACCTGGACGCCAAGCTCCGTGGCCAGATGCGCTCGGAGATCTCGCAGATGCAGCGCCGCCTCGGCGTCACCTCGATCTACGTCACGCACGACCAGACGGAAGCCATGACCCTCGGTGATCGCGTGGCCGTACTGAAGAAGGGCGAGCTCCAGCAGATCGCCTCGCCCCGCGAGCTCTACGAGCAGCCCGTCAACCTCTTCGTCGCCGGCTTCATCGGTTCGCCGTCGATGAACTTCCTGCCCGCGACGCTGGAGGGCAACGTCCTGCAGACGGCCCTCGGCGCCATCGAGATCCCGGCGGACAAGGCGCGGAAGGCCTCGGGGAAGAAGGTGGTCCTGGTCGGCGTCCGCCCGGAGTTCTTCGAGGACGCGAAGCTGGTGGAGGACCACAAGCGCTCGAACGGATCGACCTTCACGGCGACCCTGACGCACACCGAATGGCTCGGCAACGAGCAGTACGGCTACATCAACTTCGATCCCGCACCGGAGATGCGCGAGCTCCTCGACAACCTGGCGCGGGAGATGGACGCGGACGAACTCCGCCCGCAGGTCGTCGTCACCCTCGATGCAGCGAGCCGTATCCGCGGTGGCCGCGAGGCGGAGCTCTGGCTCGATACGCGCAAGCTCCACCTGTTCGACGCGGAGTCGGGCGAGAACCTCACGCGCGACGCCGAGGCGGGCGCCGAACTCACCCGGGAGGCCAACGAGGAGCGCGCCGAGGAGATCGCGACTGCCCAGCAGGCGGACCTGGACGGCAACGGCAACGGCAGCGGCTTCAGCAGCGGCACCTCGAACCGCGTCGCCACCGGCACGGTAGACGCCGGGGCGGGCGCGTCCGGTGGAGCCACTGCTGCCGGCGGGAAGCACGCCGCCGGCTGACGGTACGGCAGTGCCCGCTCCTCCGGGCGGGACATCCAGCACGGGACCGGCACCCAGGAGGGTGCCGGTCCCGCTGTGTAGTGTGGCCCTATGGTCGATCACGACGGCGCCGCCCAGGTCGCCGACATCACTGCCGGATACGTCTTCGACGGACCCACCCTCCACCTCGGGGCGGCCCTCGTGGACGGAACACTGCACACCGACGCGCAGGTGCGCCTGCCCCTCGCGATGATGAACCGCCACGGGCTGATCGCGGGTGCGACCGGTACCGGCAAGACCGTGACGCTGCAGGTCCTGGCGGAGCAGCTCTCCGCGCAGGGAGTCCCGGTCTTCCTGTCCGACATCAAGGGTGATCTCACGGGGCTTACCGCGCCGGGGACGGCGTCGGAGCGGCTGACCGAGCGCACCGCGGGCGTCGGCCAGGACTGGACCCCGGCTGGTTTCCCGGTGGAGTTCCTCACTCTCGGCGGCGACGGCGACGGCATTCCGGTGCGTGCCACCATCACCTCGTTCGGGCCCCTGCTGCTCAGCCGCGTCATGGACCTGAACGAGACGCAGGAATCGAGCCTCCACCTCGTCTTCCACTATGCGGACAAGAATGGATTGGAACTCTACAACCTCGCCGACCTGCGGGCAGTGATCGGATTCCTCACCTCCGACGAGGGCAAGGACGCGCTCGCGGAGCTCGGCGGCCTGTCCAAGGCGACGGCCGGCGTCATCCTGCGCGAATTGGTCACCCTCGAGGCGCAGGGTGTGGATGCCTTCTTCGGCGAGCCGGAGTTCGACACGGCGAACCTGCTCAGGACGGCCTCCGACGGCCGCGGCATCATCACCTCGCTCGAGCTCGTCACGGTGCAGCAGAAGCCCCGGCTGTTCTCCACGTTCCTGATGTGGCTCCTCGCCGACCTGTTCGCCGAACTGCCGGAGGTCGGCGATCTCGACAAACCGCGTCTCGTCTTCTTCCTCGATGAGGCACACCTGCTGTTCACGGGATCCTCGAAGGCCTTCCGGGAGTCCATCCAGGCGACCGTGCGGCTCATCAGGTCCAAGGGCGTCGGTATCTTCTTCGTCACGCAGACACCGAAGGACATTCCGGGCGAGGTCCTGGGGCAGCTCGCCAACAGGGTGCAGCACGCGCTGCGCGCCTTCACGCCCGACGACGCCAAGGCCCTCCGCGCGACCGTCTCCACCTTCCCCAAGAGCCCCTACGACCTCGAGGAGGTCCTGACCTCCGCGGGCATCGGCGAAGCGGTCGTGACCGTCATGAACGAGCGTGGCGCCCCGACTCCGGTCGCCTGGACTCGCCTTCGCTCCCCCGAGTCCACCATGGGGCGGGCACCGGAAGGAACAGTCCCCCCCGTCGTCGCCTCGTCGTCCCTCCTCGATCGATACAGCACGGCGATCGACAGCCACTCCGCCTACGAGGAGCTCACCGGGCGCCGTGCATCCCCGGAAGCGCGAGGCCCGGTCTCCGCCGGCACGACGGCGCCCGCCCCCGCCCCGGTTCCCGAGGAGCGCGACGCCGAAGCGCGCCGTATCGAGGAGGACATTCTTGGCGTGCCTTCCCCGCCCTCCCGGAGCGACCGGAAGGACCGGAATGGCCGGAGCGAGCGCCCCAGCACGGCGGACCGGCGACGCGGCGCGGACAACAATGAGATGGCCGACCTCGCGCTCAGGGCCGCCGGCGTCATCGGGAAGGAACTGGCGCGGGGGCTCTTCGGAACGAGCCGCCGCAAGCGCCGGTGGTAGCGGGAGCGCCGGAGCTGCACCCGGCGAATGGGGTCACCCGATGATCGTGATCGAGATCGTGAGCTCCACCCTCACAGCGCTTGGCCTGGGGCTGCTCATCGCCGCCCTGGTGATCCGGCTGGTCTACGGCTCCTGGACCCGGACCCAGGCGATCACCTTCGAGCACGAGGGCCATCCCTACCTCCGCTGGCACGACCACCGGTACCGCATCGTCGAGGCGCTGTGGTCCAGCGAGGTTCGACGTCGGAAGAACCATGCCGCCACCCCTGCGCCCTTGCCCGGCGAGGAGGTCCCGATCTACTACCACGCGCGCCGCCCCGTCCACTGGTCCCTCCAGCCGCCCTACCGGGGGACGCGGGCCGTCGCCGCCGTCGGGCTCGCGTGCACCGTCGTCGGGGTCCTCCTCGGCTTCCTGCCCGGCTGAGGAAGGCACAGCCGGTACGGTTGAGGTGTGCAAACCACCTCCGTAGTGAAGGTCCTGGCGGCGTGGCTGCTCGGCCTCATGCTGGTCGTCGCAGGCTTCATCGCGACCGTGTCCGTCCTCAACGGGCAGCTCTACAGCCCGGAACACCAGGTGCGCCTGTACCTCGACGCATTGCGTGACGGCGACGGGGAGAAGGCCCTCGGCCTCCTCAACGCCTCCGTCCCGGACGGCGCCAACCCGACCCTGCTGGACGGCGAGGCCCTGAGCCGGGGCAGTGATCCGATCGAGGACCTCGAGGTGGGCGAGGCACGGGGCGCCGGCGGGGACCGGGTCGAGGTGCCCGTGACCTACACGGTGGACGGCGTCGCAACGAGCACCGTCTTCCCGCTGCAGCGGACCGGGACCGAGTGGGGCTTCTTCAACGTCTGGCGGTTCGAGCCGACCGTCCTCCCGACCGTCGAGGTATCCGCGCTGAACAGTGTCGTGGCCGCCGTGAACGGCGTCGACGTAGGGCTACCCGACGGCAGAGCAGCCCTCGCGGCCCTCTACCCCACCGCCCTCACCGCCGAGTACGAGGGCAGGTACTTCTCGGCGCCCGCGAGGCACGCGACAATCACCAGCCGCGAGAATCCTCCGCCTCCCCTGGCACTGGCGACGGAGGCGACGCCGGAACTCACCCAGGCCGTCGACGATCAGCTGCACGCGTTCCTGGACGGCTGCGCGGAGCAGACCGTCTTCCAACCGACCAACTGCCCGTTCAACTATCCGACGAACGAGCGTCTGGCCGGCGACATCTCGTGGTCGATCGCGGAGTACCCTTCCGCCACCATCACGCCCGGCAACGGCGGGTGGTCTCTCGCGACGCTCCGCGGAACCGCCCGCATAGAGACCCGGCTCCGGGACTTCTTCTCGGGTGCCGTCCGGGATGTCTCGGAGGCCGTCCCATTCGAGTTCGAGGCCGACCTCGTGGTGACCGAGGACGCGATCACGGTGACCCCGGTGGTGCGGTACCGGTAGCGGTCGACGCCGTGGTTCGGGAGCCGGGTACCTTCAGGGAATGAGGTCCTCCCCGCGGTAGCGGTCGAACAGCGTGACGAACGCATCGTAGGTCCGTCGATACCCGGTGAATCCGGCATCGCGGCTCTTGCCCATATCGGTCACCACTTCGATGTCGCGCCCGAGATCGCTGTCGGTGTGCCACCAGGACGCCATCCGGTCGAGGTTCGGCTCCGCGAGCCCGTGGCGCTGCGCGAGTTCCCTCCACCGGTCCTCGGTGCCCGCCATGGCCTGCTCGAGCGGACGGGGCGCCGTCGCGAAGCCTTCCCATTCGACGCCGAAGTACGCAGCCAGCCTGGGCCACATCCAGCGCCACCGGAAGACATCCCCGTTCACGATGTTGAACGCCTCATCAGCTGCGCCGGGCGTGGTCGACGCCCACAGCATGTGTTCGGCCAGGAGCCCGGCATCCGTCATGTCGGTCAGGCCGTTCCACTGGGTCTTCGAGCCGGGGAACACGAAGGGCTCGCCCGCTTCCCTGCACAGCGTCGCCTGGGTGGCCAGGGTGAGGCCCATGTTCATCGCATTGCCGACGGCATGACCGATGACCGTGTGCGCCCGGTGCACCGACCACGTGAAGCCCTGCTCGGCTGCGGCAGCCCAGAGCTCGTCCTCCTGCGCATAGTAGAAGTTGCGGACCGGCAGCCGCGGTTCCTCCTCGTGGAACGGTGTGTCGGCCATCCGCCCGGCTGCGTAGGCCTCGAACGGTCCGAGGTAGTGCTTGAGCCCCGTCATGAGTGCCACGTGGGCGACGTCCTTGCCGCGCAGCGCAACGAGCAGGTCACGGAGCATGCCCGCGTTGACCGCGATGTTCTCCTCTTCGGACTCTCGGCGCGACCACGCCGTGAAGAACACGTGCGAGGGGTTCTCCTGGTGGAGTGCGGCGGCCAGCGATTCGGCCGACGTCAGGTCCGCGGACAACCAGCGAACGCCGTCGCGCTCCACTCCCGGTCGACGGGAGAGTGCCAGGACGGCCCACCCCTCGAGGGTCAGCCTCTCGACGAGCGCCGATCCGGCGATACCGGTGGCCCCCACCACGAGCGCCGTCTTCTGTCCGTCCACTGCTGTCGTGTTGTCGATCGCCATACTTGGCACAAGCCCGCCCGCGGAGGGTCTATTCCTGCGAGCAGCCCGGCAGTGACGGCCGGACGCACCAAGGGCACCGGCGGAGACCGGTGCCCTTCGGAGCCGGAGTGCGGGACCGGCGGTACCCTTCAGTACCCGTCAGTCGAGTCCGCGCAGGTCCAGCGTCAGGGCGGTGTCGCCGTCGCCGGTCACGGACACGGGGATTCCCCAGTCCTGCTGGTACAGGTGGCAGGCGGCATGGTCCGGAATCTCCCCGCCCGGCTCGCCGTCGCAGGACGCCGCCCGTGCGGTGATGTGCAGGACGCCGTCGCCCGCCTCCGGTGAGAGGACCAGCTCCCGCGTCAGGCCCGTGGACGTACCGCCGCCCGAGACCAGGAGGGATTCCGGTGAAGCGCTGATCTTCAGCTGGGTCGGATCTCCCCAGCGGTCATCGAGCTTCTGGCCCTTCGGCGCAGTGAACCGAACCGTCAGGGCTACCGGCCCGGCGGACATCGGCGTCTTCGGCCGCTGCGTCTGGGACGCTCCCTCGTCGACCGCGAGTGCTTCCTTGGGCAGCGGCACCCTGACGAGCTGGTGCCGGTTGGTCTCGACGACGATGAGCAGCGGATCGCCACCATCGGCCACGGGCGTCATGTCGACGAGCACGTCCGACGGCTCGGAGAGACCACGGAGCAGCGTGGATACCTGGCGCGTCGCGGGGTCGTACCGGCGGACGGCACCGTTGTACGTGTCCGCGATCGCGATGGAGCCGTCCGGAAGTGCTGCCACGCCGAGAGGGTGCTGCAGGCGCGCCTGGCCGGCATCGCCGTCCCGGAAGCCGAAGTCGAACAGGCCGGTCCCGATGGCGGTCTGCACCTGCACCTTCCTGCTCCCGTTCACCTCGATGAAGGACAGGAGCCGCACCGAGGAGGTCTCGGAGTCCGCGACCCAGAGGGTGCCGTTCGCGTCCTCCGCCAGCCCGGAGGACTGGGCGAACCAGGCGGCGGATGCATCGCCGTCGAGCAGCCCCTCGAGGCCGGTACCGGCGATCACCTCCACCGCGTGGGTGCGGGGGTCGTAGCTGAAGATCTGGTGCGTCCCGGCCATGGCGATCACCACGCGCCCCAGCACGGACGAGTACAGGACGTCCCAGGGGGAGGACAGCGACACGTTGAGCGCGTCCGTACCGAGCTGAGTCTCCGTGAGGCGCGGTGTCCCGCTCTCCGTTCCGATGTCCTGGGAGTTCTCCTGCCGCCCGATCTTCGTGTGGTTCCCGGCGTCGAGCAGGCGCTGTGTGCCGTTGCCGGCGAGCGTGCGCACCTCGCCGGTCGCAAGGGAGACGCCGCGCAGTCGGTGGTTCACCGAGTCGGCGACGACGACGTCGTATCCGACCTCCGAAGCCAGCTCGGCAGGCAGCAGTGCGACGCCCTGAGGCTCGTTGAACTGTGCCTCGTCGGGGCTTCCGTCGCGGTGCCCCTTCGTGCCGGACCCGATGGTGCGGCGCACCGTGACGAGGTCCGCCTCGAGCTCTACCAGCCGGTGGTGCCCCGTATCACCTGCGAGGAAGGTGCCGGTTGCGGGCAGCGCGAGGAGCTTGCCGGGGAACTTGAGGTCGCCTGCCGTGCTCTCCGCGGGGACGTAAGGGCCGTCGCCGCGGTGCAGCGTGCCCTTGGCTTCGTGCTCGGCCACCAGTTCCTCCACGAGGGAGGTCAGCCCTGCCGCATGCCCCTCGCCGGAGAGGTGCGCCACGATGTAGCCCTCCGGGTCGATGACGACGAGCGTCGGCCATGCGCGGGCCGTGTAGGCCTGCCACGTGGTCAGCTCGGGGTCGTCGAGGACGGGATGGTGGATGTCGTAGCGTTCGACGGCGGCGGCCAGTGCCACGGGATCGGCCTCGTGCTCGAACTTGGGCGAGTGCACGCCGACGGTGACGAGGACGTCCGAGTACTGCTCCTCGAGGGGGCGCAGCTCGTCGAGGACGTGGAGGCAGTTGATGCAGCAGAACGTCCAGAAGTCGAGGATCACGATCTTCCCGCGGAGGTCCTCGAGCTGCAGCTGCCTCCCGCCGGTGTTGAGCCAGTTACGGCCGGTCAGTGCTGAGCCGCGCACGCGGTATCCGGTGCGCGTGGTGGTCTCGGTCATTCATCGTCTCCTGCGGTGGTGGTCACCCGCGCCGTGGGCTGCTGCCCGGAACGGCGGGGTCCGGCGTCGCGCGCGGCGAGGTCGGCGAACATGCTGTTGTAAGCCGTGAGGTCGGCGTCATTATTCCTGTCGGCTGCCCGGTCCTTGCGCTTGGTCTCGCGGGCGTCCGATCGGGACCACATGATTGCGACTCCGATGGCCAGCAGCAACGTGGGCAGCTCACCGACTCCCCATGTGACGGCGCCGCCCACCTGCTGGTCGGCCAGGGCCGAGGCGCCCCACTCGCGGCCCATGTTCCCGAACCAGGACGCCTCCAGCAACGACGTCGACCCCATGAGCGTGACGCCGAAGAAGGCGTGGAAGGCCATGGTCGCGAAGAGCAGCAGGATGCGCAGGGGGTACGGAGCGCGCAGCGGCACGGGGTCGGAACCGATCATCGAGAGCACGAAGATGTAGCCCGTGATGAGGAAGTGCGTGATCATCAGCTCGTGGCCGACGTGCTCGCGCAGGGCGAATCCGAAGAGCGGCGAGTAGTAGAACACGATGATCGACGCCACGAAGTTGCCCGCCGCGAACAGCGGATGCGTGATGATGCGTGAGGGCCACGAGTGCACGATGACGAGGATCCACTCGCGCAGGCCGCGGGTGCCGTCACGTCGCGCGGCGAGGGCCTTGAGGGCCAGCGTGACGGGCGCGCCGAGGACGAGGAACAGCGGCACCACCATGGTCAGCGCCATGTGGTCGATCATGTGCGCGCTGAAGAGCACCATCCCGTAGATCGCCGGCGCTCCGGACGTGAAATAGGTCAGCAGCACCAGGCCGACGACCCAGCTGACGAGCCGCAGGAGCGACCACGCATCGCCACGGCGGCGGAGCTTCATCACCCCGAGGACGTACGCGACGCCGAAGGTCACGGCGACGGTGATCCACAGCCAGTCGGGGCGCCATTCCGTGAGCCACCGGGCGGCGGTGGGCTCGGGCGGGAGGTCGTATCCGGTGAGGATGCGGGCGGGACCGGCCTCGGTGGGCAACTCCTCGGCCCGGGGCGGTGCAGTGCGACCGAGGGCGCCGGCCACGCCGGAGACGGCAGCCATGATGACCAGTTCTACGGCGATGAGCTGCCAGAGCACGCGACGTGCGGAGTGCTTGGAGGTCGCCGTGCCGTTGGTGGCCTCGAGCTGCGGGATGATCCACTGCCGGTGCATCCAGCCGACGCCGCCGAGCAGGAGCGTGGCGATGGTCTTGAAGGTGACGAGCAGCCCCCACTGCGAGCTTAGCTGAGCCAGGTCGGTGATGCGGAGGCTCGCGTTCACCACGCCGGAGGCGACGACGAGGAGGAAGGCGAACCCCGCCAGGGCCGAGAAGCGCTTGAGTACCGGCAGCGTCTGGTTGCCGAGAGTGCCGCCGACGACGGCGAGGGAGATGATGCCGCCCACCCAGAGACACACGCCGACGAGGTGCAGTGCGATGGAGTTGACCGCTGCGTTGTGGTCGTCACCACTGGCGGAATGCCCGATCAGTGCCATCGGCAGGAGGTTCAGGAGCGCGAGCACCATCGTGAGAGCGAGCCCCGTCTGCGACCGGACACCGAAGAGGATCGTGGCGAGCACGGCCGAGACGATGGACGTCACCAGCCAGGCACGTCCCGTCGAGAAGTCGGTGAGGAAGGCCGCCAGCCCCTGGGTGTAGGCGGGGTCGGTGCTCAGCGGCAGGCCCGCCGCGTCCGAGTAGGTGAAGACCATGACGCCGAGCGCGCCCAGCGTCCAGACGACGGCGGAGACGGCGGCGAGCAGCAATACTCGGGAGAAGGCGGGGTGCTCGGCCGCATCCGGCTTGGGGGTGCGGCCCTTGCCCGCTACCTGCCGCGGCAGCATGACCACGGCGAAGACGAGGGCGCCGATGGTGGCGGCGGCGGCCGTGTTGTTCAGGACCTTCGCGACGGGCAGCCCCCACCGGGTGACGGCACCCGGATCACCGAGTTGCCGAGCTGCAGCGGCGCCCGAGTAGAACAGCGCGACGACGAGTGCCGCGAAGACGACGGCACCCGCGAGGATCAGCCAGACGTTTCCGACGCCGGTCTCACGGTCGGCGCCGGCAAGCGCGCTGCGGGGTTGCTTCGCTGTAGTCGACACATACACCATTCTCTACCCGGAGTAGAAATAGGGCCAATCATGGACAGGTCCCTGCTCCGGGCGAGACATCGATCCGAGACGGAGGGCCGCTGCCGTCACGGCAGCGGCCCTCCGGGGATCTGGAAGCTACTTGGCGGAAGCCTTCAGCTTGGAGCCTGCGGTCAGCTTGACGCTGTGCCCGGCGGCGATCTGGATCGTCTCACCCGTCTGGGGGTTACGGCCGGTGCGCGCTGCGCGGCTGGTGCGCTCGACGGCGAGCCATCCGGGGATGGTGATCTTCTCGTCCTTGGCGATGGACTCTGCAAAGACGTCGAACAGAGCGTCAAGGACGCTGTTGACCGATGCCTGGCTGGTGTCAGCCTTCGCTGCTACCTCGGCGACAAGTTCACTACGGTTTTTAGCCACTTTAGGTCCTCCTGGACGTCACTCTTCGGAACGAGCTTTTCACGGTATACGAAAAGCCTCTGTCCGAAAACCTATCAGCTAGTGCGCCCTGTTCCGCGTGTTTACGCGGCTTTCCGGCAGAATCACGGCCTTTTCGGGGCGGTTCACCGCCCGGAAAGGCTCCGAGCGGATCCCCTCGGAGCCGGCTTGGGCCGGAAAGACGGAGAAGCCGGCAACCCGAGGGCTGCCGGCTTCTCCGGTCACCGCCAGGGGCGGTGGACGATGCTGCTGGAGCGTGACGCTCCGGAGGGTGTTACCAGCTCGACTTGGTCACGCCGGGCAGTTCGCCGCGGTGGGCCATGTCACGGAACCGGATGCGTGAGATCCCGAACTTCTGGATCGTTCCGCGCGGGCGTCCGTCGATCTGGTCGCGGTTGCGCAGGCGCACCGGCGAAGCGTTGCGGGGAAGCTTCTGCAGGCCAAGGCGTGCTGCTTCGCGTGCTTCATCGGTAGCGTTCTCGTCGACGAGAGTCTTCTTCAGCTCGAGGCGCTTGGCCGCGTAGCGCTCGACGATGACCTTGCGCTGCTCGTTGCGAGCAATCTTTGACTTCTTGGCCATGGTTAGCGCTCCTCTCGGAATTCGACGTGCTTGCGGATCTTGGGGTCGTACTTCATCAGGACCATGCGGTCCGGATCGTTACGACGGTTCTTGCGCGTCACGTAGGTGTAGCCCGTACCAGCGGTGGACTTCAGCTTGATGATCGGACGTACGTCTTTGTCCTTTGCCATTAGAGCTTCACTCCCCTCGCGAGGATGGACGCCACGACAGCGTCGATGCCACGGACATCAATCGTCTTGATGCCACGGGCGGAAACCTGCAGGGTCACGTTGCGGCGCAGGGAAGGCACGTAGTAGCGCTTCTTCTGAATGTTGGGGTCGAACCGGCGCTTGTTGCGGCGGTGCGAGTGCGAAATGCTGTGTCCAAAGCCGGGCTCGGCTCCGGTCACTTGGCAGTGGGCTGCCATAACTCTCCTCCAGATTAGATGAACGTGACGGAATCACTTGTTGAGCGTCCCGCCACCAGTAATGACACCGTTATTACTGCAGCTTTCCGGAGGTTGACCTGGCAGGGTGAGAACCTGCCGAAGCGCCTCGCCGCGGGGAAGACGGTGAAGATTAGGCTGGGTACGGCCTTGCGGTCGACACAGCCTTAAATTCTAGGTAGTCACGGGTAGCTGGGCAAATCCCGTCCCGTCCTGACGACGGGGCAGCATCAACCGCAGCCAAACGCCTTACCATACTACCGGCTGGATCTTGCTTGACCAAAACCGGCCGGTCGCCTGTCCGTCAGTCCCTGGGAACGATCAGGGGATCGTCGGGTCCCGTACCCTCGCGGGCTCCGGACACGACGGCGCCCGAATCGACGATCGCGTACCTGACGGAGCCGCCGCCCGCGACCCGCACGCGGTCCAGCAGCACGGAGTCCTCGACGACGGCCCCCGCCTCGACCGTTGCGCCGGATCCGATGACGCTCCTGCGGACGGTGCCGTGCACCACGGCGCCGGGTGCGATCAGCGCATTGCCGATGACGGACCCATCGCCGATGAATGCAGGGGCCAGCTGCGGAGGCTCGGTGAGGATCGGCCACGCCGGGTCCGCGAGCTCCAGGCCCTTGCCGTCGAGCAGGTCGAGGTGGGCGCGGAGGTAGTTGGCCGGGGTGCCGAGGTCACGCCAGTACCCTTCGAGCCGGTGCTCGACCACGGAGCCCTGCTCCACGAGGTGGGGAACCAGGTGGTGGCCGTAGTCACCGAGGCCGCCGTGGTCGTCCTGCAGCCGTTCGAGCGCGTCGAGCAGGCTTGCGGCGGTATAGAGGAAGACCTCGGCGGCGACGATGGTGGTTCGCGGGTTCTTCGGCTTGTAGGCGAACCCGGTGACGCGCCCGTCGTCGTCGACGTCCGCCACGCCGTGGTTGGACGCGTCGCCGTCGAAGTCGACCGTGACCATCGTGAGGGCGGCGCCGGTCCTGACGTGGGTGTCGATGACGTCGCGATAGTCGAGCCGGTACAGGTGGTCCGAACTCAGCACCAGCACGAGGTCCGGCGCGAAGTCCCGGATGAAGGATGCCTGGCGGAGGAGCCCGTCCGCGTTGCCCTCGGCGAAGCCCTCGCCCTCGTGGCCGCTGAAGGGAGGCAGCACCAGCAGTCCGCCGCGCGTGCGGTCGAGGTCCCAGGGCCGGCCGTTGCGGAGGTGGTCGTTGATGGTCTTGGGCTGGTACTGCTCCATGATCCAGACGTCGGAGATCCCGCTGTGGTGCAGGTTGGACAGGGGGACGTCGATCAGCCGGAAACTGCCGCCCAGCGGCATGGCCGGCTTGGCCCGGTGATCGGTCAGCGCGCCGAGGCGTCCGCCCGCCCCTCCCGCCAGGACGATCGCGAGGATGCGGGGCTCGTGCCGGGAGTGTGGCCGGGAGTGTGTCTGGGTCATGCGTCGTCCTGTCCTGCCCGGCCTATGCGCCGGTCTCGGGTGCCTGTTCGCCAGGGGCGTCGAGCGCGGCACCGGATCCCTGCACAGGCACCCCGCCCGTGATGTCGGCCTCCACCGCCGCTTCGCCGTCGGCGAGGATCCAGTGGGCGCTGTCCATGCCGCGCAGGATTTTCCGGCCGACCCGATCGAGGTCTGTCACGTCCTGTTCGTCGAGCGCGTCGAAGACGGTGGAGCGGACCTGGGCGACATGGGACACCGCCAGCTCCGTCAGCATCTCGAGCCCGGCCGGCGTGAGGGAAGCGGTTGTCACGCGTCCGTCGGACGACGAGGGTACGCGGGCCACCCACCCGCGGACCTCGAGCTTCTTGACCACGTGGCTCAGGCGTGACAGGGATGCCGCCGAACGCGCTGCCAGTTCGCTCATGGGCAGGCGGGCATCCTCGGCCTCGGAGAGCATGGCCAGCACGTGGTAGTCGAACAGGGTGATGCGCGCCTCGCGGAAGAGATGGGCGTCGAGGCTCGCCGGGAGGAGGGACGACAGCGCATAGAGGGCCAGCCACGCGCGCCGCTCCTCGGGTGTGAGCCAGTGCGCCGCCATCCGCTCATTCTGGCACATCGGTCCCTGGGCCGACGGGGGTCCGGGCTGTGCGCCCCGTGCTTGCGCACGTCCCGAAGATCGTGGTGAGTGCGTGCTGCTACCCGTTCGCCCGGAGTCTCAGGCGCTGGTCGTGACCCGGCGCGGATGGGTCGGCGTCGGATACTTCGGCGTCAGGGTGTCGCCCGACGAGACACCGCGCAGCCGCCTGCCGACCCACGGCGTCAGGTACTCCCGCGCCCACTGCGCGTCGGCCCGCAGTTGCTCCATCCGTCTCAGGGCAGGGCGCTCCTGGAGTTCCGGCAGGTCGATGCGGTGCGATGCCTGCATGGCCTCGAGGACCCGCGCGGCCATGAGCGTGTGACCGGCCGCCGACATGTGCATCCGGTCGACATCCCAGTAGCCCCAGTCCTGGAACTCGCGCAGGCGCCAGTAGTCGACGACGGTGGCGGCCCTCGTGTCGGCGATCTCGCGCACCCACTCGTTGTACACCGCCGTGCGACCCCTGGTCCTGCCGAAGACAGCCGACCCCGACGCGTCGAACCCCGTGAACAGCACGACGTCGACGCCCGCATCACGGAGCCTGCCGATGCCTTCGTCGTAGTGCCCCATCAGACGGTCGATGTCGATGCGCGGGCGGAGGATGTCGTTGGCGCCGGCATAGATCGTGACGAGCGTCGGCTCCAGCAGCAGGGCCGCGTCGACCTGCTCGTCGAGGATCTGGCGCATCTTCCGGCCGCGGATCGCCAGGTTGGCGTAGCCCCAGGACGCATCGGCGAGGACGAGCTGCTCGGCCACGCGATCGGCCCAACCGCGGACACCGTTGGGTGATGCCGGGTCCCAGTCACCCACTCCTTCGGTGAAGGAGTCGCCGAGTGCCACGTATCGCTGGGTGAAAGTCACGTCCGAAAGATTACCCCTAGGGCGGCCACCCGCAGCGATAAGCTCGGCAGAGGCCCCCGTTGACACCCGGACGAAGGACATCATGCCTACCGACGCACCACCCGAAGCAACGCCTGACACGGCCGCCGACGCCGGATCGGGCAGTCGCCGCGCCGCGCTCATCATCAACCCCATCAAGGCCACCACCGGCGATGTCGAGGGTGCTGTCAGGCGCGTCTCGGCAGAGGACGGCTGGGAGGAACCCCTGGTCATCGAGACCACGGAGGACGACCCCGGGCACGGCCAGGCACGCCAGGCGTTGGACGCCGGCGTCGATCTCGTGATCGCGGCCGGCGGGGACGGTACCGTGCGGTGTGTTGCCGAGGAGCTCGCGGAGACCGGCACCATGATGGCCATCGTGCCGCTGGGCACCGGAAACCTGCTCGCACGCAACCTCGACATCGCCGTCGATGATCCGGACGCCGCCGTCGAGGCTGCGTTCAGGGGGACGGAACGCACCATCGACGTCGTGCACGTGACGGTGGACCGGGCACAGGACGCCCACGTCTTCCTCGTCATGGCGGGCATCGGCTACGACGCCGCCATCATGTCCGATACGCGCGACGACCTGAAGGACAAGGTGGGCTGGCTCGCCTACGTTGACGCGGGCATCCGGAACCTGCCGGGCAGGCCAGCGCGGACCACCATCTCGGTCGACGGCGGAAAGCCCTTCGTCCGCCGCCTGCGCAGCGTGATGGGTGGCAACTGCGGGAAGATCATGGGCGGTCTGGAGATCTTCCCCGGTGCGAAGATCGACGACGGCCTGATGGACCTCATGACGGTCGCCCCGAAGGGCAGGCTGGGCTGGCTGGCCGTCGCCGGCAAGCTCGTCGCGCGGGGGAAGGGCAAGGGCAAGGACCCGTCGCTCGAGTACTTCCAGTGCCGCACCGCCGAGGTCACCCTGCACGAACCGCTGGAGGTTCAACTCGACGGCGACCCGCTGGGCAAGGCGACCCACATGGCGTTCGAGATGAAGCCCGAGTCACTCCGGTTGAGGATGCCCCTCGGGTACAAGGATCCCGCCGTCGTCAGCGAACCGCTGCCCTGACAGGCGCCGGGGCGCCTCCTCGGATCGCTCCTGCGCGGTACCGGCGGCCGCCATGGCCGCGTGCTCACCGTCGGGTGCAGCGCGACCCCGGGATCGCCCGGGCTAGAGCCAGGGCTGCGGATCGACCTTCTCGTCGTTCACCATGACCTCGAAGTGCAGGTGGCAGCCGGTGGAGTTCCCGGTGCTGCCGACTGCGCCGAGGACCTCGCCACGGTGCACCTGGGTACCGGCCGGTACCTCGAGCACGCTCATGTGGTTGTAGGTGGTCTTCATGCCGTCGCCGTGATCGACGACGATGCGCTGGCCTCCTCCGTAGGCATGCCAGCCGGAGTCGATGACGGTTCCCGCATCGGCTGCGACGACGGGCGTACCGCACGCGCTGGCGTAGTCCAGGCCGGTGTGGAGTTCCGAGCCGTAGCCACCCATGGGGTTGACCCGGTATCCGAAGGTCGAAGCCACGACGGGATTGGCCACGGGAACGTCGAACGCCTTGCGTTCCTTCGCTGCCGGGGTCAGCGAGCTCGAGAGGGCCCTCGCGCTGGCGATGCTCGGAGCGATGCCCTCGGTCGCCGGGCCTGCACTCTCCAGGCCGAACGTCACCGACGCCTCGGCAGGCGCAGTGACAGCAGGAGCGACACCCGAGGCCAGTGCGACACCGGGCGCTTCCGCGGCCGTGGCACTGCTGCCCGTGGCCGCGGTCGTCGTCGAGGGAGCCACGGCACCCATGACCAGACCGGCGGAAGCGAGGACGATGCCGGCGGTCGCGGCGTTGTCCCGCAGTCGTGTGAGCGGGGTGGGGCGGGCTGCGGCGCGGCGGACTGCCGCCGGGCGGACTGCCGCGCGTGGCCGTGTGCCCTGGTGCGGCCGCACGGCCGCAGAGGGCTGGTGGGCGCTCCGGCGCGTCGCCGGGACAGCGCCGTCGACGTCGTCCACCGGTGGTGCCGGTGTGGGTCCGGTGGCTGAAACCTCGACCGGTGCGCGCCTCGGCTCTCCGACGGCGACCTCGACCCGTTCGGACGTCAGGCTCTCGGAGTGCAGGAGCACGGCTGCGGCTGCCTCGCGCGCGGCTTTCCCCTGTTCACGGATCTCCCGGCGGGTGAGCAGGCGCTCGGAGGGGGCGGGCACTGGAAGGGCACGCGCGGTGACGGGCGGAGCCGATACGGGCGGTCGTGGTGCTGCAACCCGGCTCGAGGCTTCGACGGCCGATGCCGCAGGAGGACCAGCCGGAGTCGCGGCCCGTCGACCGGCGCGGGTGGGGGCCGCGCCACCGGCCGAGGCAGCCATGGGCGCGCGGGCAGGAGCCGTCGGGAGGCCTGGAACGGCCACGCGGGCGGTAACGGCCGCGACGGGAGCAGGCGCAGCAACGGCAACGGCAACGGCAACGGGCTCAGCAACGGCAACGTGGGCAACAACGGAAGCGGGCGCGGCTTCGATGCCGGGCGCAGCATGGGTCACGATCGTGGGGCGCGTGTCGACGGGGGCGACGCGGGCCGCGGGGGTCCGTACTGCAGGTCGGGCCTCGTACGTCCCGACACGGAGCGACCGGCGGCTCGGGAGGGCGGGGGCAGAGCTGTGCGGAACCGACTGGTGGTGCGCCCGATCGTCGGACGCGCGACGGCGCCCGGACGTAACCGTCTGGGTCAACTGCATACCTCTCTCAGGACGCCGGCGAAGTTAGCTGTCGGATTCGAGCAAGAGTTGACTCGGCCCCCTCGGCGCAGCCCCGGACGCGGTGGAACCGCAGGTGGGGCCGTGCTGATTAGCAATGCGTAGAGGGCTTCACCCCAAGGCGGCTCGCACCGCCGGAATGTGGATCCTCCACCCCTGTCACAGGTTGTTCATGCGGTCCGCTGACAGGGTTAGGCGTGCGGACCTGGATCACAATAAAACGAGCTTCGACTGCTCAAACCTTAGGGCACGGAACGCGCAGTTACAATTCCGTTATCCATCCTGTGGATCTTTCGTGCAATACTGCTTTCCGCTCACGGGAACCTGCGCAATTCCCCCGGAGAACCTGCGCCTCAGGAACCGATCGGCGGCATCAGGACAACTCGGCGCGCCCTTTGCGCCAGTACCCCATGAACGCAACCTGTTTCCGGTCAACGCCCACATCGCGCACCAGGTAGCGGCGCAGTCCCCGCACCACCGCGGCCTCCCCCGCGATCCAGGCGTAGAACGGTTGGGTGCCCGACGGGCGCTCGGGATTGACCGTCGACCTCACGATCGCAGTCTCGAGCAGTTGCGGGGTCTCCCAGAGGATGGTTCTGTCGACATCGACGTACTCGGGTTCGGTACCGCCACTGACGGCGTCGGCGGAGCCGGCGAGGGACACCCAGCCGGGTACACGCACGGCGTCGCGAACCGCTGTCTCCAGCAGCTCGCCGTGCGGGAGGCCCTTGCGGGGAAGCCAGGTGATGGCGACCGAGGACCGGGTCTCGATGCTCTGGATGTCCCGCTCGTCCGGGACCTCGAGGAAGGCCTGCCCGCCCATGTCCTCGGGGAGCGCCTCGAGGATGGCGCTGATGGCGGGCACTGCGGTCTCGTCACCGGCCAGCAGGACGTGCTGGGCAAGCCCCGGGCTCCACTCGATGCCGCCGTAGGCTCCCGCCGTCAGGCACTGCGCCGCCGAGGAGTTGGGTCCGATGATGCACACGCGGTCCCCCGGCCGCGCCGTCGAAGCCCACTCGGCTGCGGGCCCTCCCCGGCCCTCGTCGTCGAGGTGCATCACGAAGTCGACGTCGATCTCGGGCCGTGGCCCTTCGCAGCGCGCATCGCGCACCGTGTACGTGCGCATCGAGCCGCGCTCCTCCGCGTCCATGCCGAGCCACGACTGGTACCAGCTCGCGGCACCGCCGCGCTGCATCAGCCCTGCGATGTCCGGGCACTCGCGACCCTGCGACGGGATGATGATCTTGATCCTGAGGTCCAGCGTGTCGCCCGCCACGCCGAACGCCGCGAGGCACGAACCGCCGAAGGTGATACGGCGGAAATTCGCGCCGAGCTCCTGCACCCGGGTGACGACGACGTCGAACGCCAGCACCATGGGCTCGGTGTCCGCGGCGGTCCGCAGGGTGCTCCGCTGGCTCACTTCGGTCATGATGTTGCCTCCAGGTGGGCCGGGACGGTGTCCTGCGGGTTGGGTCGGTAGCCCCGTGCCGGCACCTGGCCGGCACGGGAGGTCGGTGCGCTCATCGCCGTCGGGGCGCCGTGGTGCCTGCCGACAGGCACGACCATCGGTGTGCCGGAGACGGGATCCTCGATGACGCGGCAGTCGAGGTTGAAGACGCCGGAAACGGTCTCCTGGGTGACGACGCCGGACGGGGGGCCCTCTGCGACGATCCGCCCGTCCCGCATCGCGATGAGGTGGTCGGCGTAGCGCGCAGCGAGGTTGAGGTCGTGAAGCACCATGACCACCGTGGTCCCGGCGCGCCGGTTGAGGTCGGTGATCAGATCGAGGACCTCGATCTGATGCGTGACGTCCAGGAAGGTCGTGGGCTCGTCGAGCAGCAGGATCCCGGTCTGCTGGGCAAGTGCCATGGCGATCCACACCCGCTGGCGCTGCCCGCCGCTCAGTTCGTCCACGCTGCGGTCGGCGAGGCCCAGGGTGTCGGTGGCCTCGAGCGCGCCCGCCACTGCCGCGTCGTCCTCCGCTGTCCACTGGCGGAACCAGCCCTGGTGCGGGTACCGGCCGCGTCCCACGAGATCGGCGACGCTGATGCCGTCGGGAGCGACCGGCGTCTGTGGGAGGAGCCCGAGTACGCGGGCGACAGCCTTGGTCGACTGGGTGTGGATGTCCGATCCGTTCAGCACGACAGTGCCCTTCGCGGGTTTCAGGAGGCGCGCCAGTCCGCGCAGCAGCGTCGACTTGCCGCATGCGTTCGCGCCCACGATCACCGTCACCCTCCCCGCCGGAACCTCGACGGAGAGCCCTTCGACGACGACGCGTTGGTCGTACGCGAGCGTGAGGTCCTCCGCCGACAGGGTGTCGGTCGTCCTAGGATCTCGGCGTGCAGCCATCATCAGCCTCCCTGGCCGGAGCGGTTGGCCGTGGCGAGCAGCCACAGCAGGAACGGCGCGCCGAGGGCGCCTGTGACGACGCCGACGGGCAGCGATGCCCCGGGGATGAGGTTCGCGGCGACGAAGTCGGCCGCGAGCACGATCACCGCACCCACCAGTGCCGCCATCGCGAGCGAGGACCGGTTCGCGAGCAACCGGCGGGCGATCGGTCCGGCGAGGAAAGCAACGGAGGCGACGGGCCCGGCTGCCGCGGTGGCCACCGCAGCGAGGGCCACGGCCGTGAACATGAGCCACAACCGTGATGCCTCGACCCGGACGCCGAGGCCTGCGGCGGCGTCGTCCCCCAGTTCGAGGCCCTGCAGGCTGCGGGAGAGGACGGCCGCTCCCGGCACCAGGACCACGAGACAGGCGAGCAGCACTGCAACACGGTCCCAGTTGCTCGAGTTGAGCGACCCGCTCAGCCACAGGACCGCCTCCGCCGCCGTCCGGAGATCCGCACGGGTGATGAGGAAGTTGACCAGGGCGTGCATGACGGCGGCGAACCCGATGCCCACGAGGATGAGCCGGTAGCCCGCCACACCTCCGCGCCGGGAGATCAGGTAGATCGCCGCGGCCACCACCAGTGCCCCGATGAGCGCCGAGAACGAGACGGTCGCTCCGGCAGCCCCGAAGAGCACGATGGCGGCCACCGCCGAGGCGCTCGCGCCGTAGCTGATGCCGATGATGTCAGGGCTCGCCAAGGGGTTGCGCAGCATCGTCTGGAAGACTGCGCCGGCGATCCCGAAGGCCACCCCGATCATGAGACCGATCACGGCTCTGGGCAGTTTGCTCTCCAGCACGATGAAGCTTGCGCCCGGTATGTCGGCCCCGCCCAGGATCCGGAAGAAGTCGGGGATCGTGACGGTGTAGGAGCCGAGAAGGATGTTCACCGCGAACAGCACGAGGACGATGCCGGCCACGGCGGCCATCCGTATTGCCGAGCTCCTGCGCCGGCGGGCGCGGACGGCGGCGAGGCCTTCAGCGGGGTGCGGGAGTGTCCGGGGATGCCGGACGGCGAGGGAGGTGCTCACAGCTGCGCCATCCTCCGTCGACGCACCAACCAGATGAAGGCGGGAGCGCCGACGACGGCGGTCATGATGCCTACCTGCACTTCGCTCGGAGGCAGGACGACTCGCCCCAGGATGTCGGCGCCGAGCAGCAGCACGGGCCCGAGGAGCGCGGAGAACGGCAGGATCCAGCGGTAGTCGGCTCCGACTGCCAGACGCACCACGTGCGGGATGACGAGCCCGACGAAGGCGATGGGACCGGCGGCAGCCGTCGCGGCACCACACAGGACCACCGCGCCGAGGCCGGCGATACCACGCGCCAGGGCGACATTCTGGCCGAGCCCCCGGGCGACATCGTCACCGAGCGCGAGGCTGTTGAGGACCTTGCCGGTCGCGAGGGTCAGCGCGAGGCCCGCCAGGAGGAACGGCGCCACGATCCCGATGACGTCCCAACCGCGGCCGGAGAGCGTGCCGACCTGCCAGAACCGGAAGGCGTCCAGCGTCTCCTGGCTCGATACGAGGATGGCGTTGGTGAGGCTCGCGAGCCCTGCCGCGAGGGCAGCACCCGCGAGCGCGAGCTTGACCGGCGTCGCGCCCTCCCGCCCGAGGCTCGCCACCGCGTAGACCGTGAGGGCTGCGGCGCCTGCGCCCGCGAAGGCGAACCAGATGTACCCGGAGGCGCTGCCGAGCCCGAAGAGGTAGATCCCGACGACGATCGCGAGGGAAGCCCCTGCATTGATCCCGAGGATGCCGGGGTCGGCCAAAGGATTCCGGGCGATTCCCTGGAGTGCTGCGCCGGCAGTTGCGAGTGCCGACCCGACGAGCAGTCCGACGACGGTGCGCGGGACGCGGGAGAGGACGACGGCGTGGTCGCCGTTGGCGGGATCGAAGGCAACCACGGCATCGACCATGGTGCCCACGCCGACGGACCGTGCGCCGATGGTCAGCGAGGCGAGGCAGAAGACGGCGAGGATGACGGCTGTGATGAGGAGCCCCGCCACGGTGCGCGGTGTGGACCGGCGGCGAACGGCGGGACCAGGTTCGGCCGCGGGAGCCGGACGCAGCACGGAGGCCTGAACTGCCATGGTGCCTCCCTCAGCCAGACGATCGGTCTGAAGTAAGGGTAGCCTGTGCTATTGCCCATTAAGAAACGGATTTGTTTCCTAATGCTCCGGGCCGCCGCGTCGTCCGGGGCAGCCGGACCAGCCGAGTACCTAGGCGGCCGCGGGCGGCGTGCCGTTGCCGAAGGGCCTGCCCCCGAGGGATTCGCGCCCGTGCTCGGTGGTCCATCCCGCGAGGTCAGGGCCCTTCGGGACGATCCGGGTAGGATTGATGTCCTCGTGCACGATGTAGTAGTGCTGCTTGATCTGCTCGAAGTCGATGGTGTCCCCGAAACCCGGCGTCTGGAACAGGTCGCGGGCGTAGGCCCACAGCGCCGGCATCTCCGTCAGCTTGTTCCTGTTGCACTTGAAGTGTCCGTGGTACACGGGGTCGAACCGGACCAGCGTCGTGAACAGGCGGACATCCGCCTCCGTGATCGTGTCCCCCACCAGGAATCGCTGCGAGGCCAGGCGTTCCTCGAGCCAGTCCAGGGCCGTGAACAGCCGGTCGTACGCGGCGTCGTACGCCTCCTGGGAACCGGCGAAACCACAGCGGTAGACGCCGTTGTTCACCTCGGTGAAGACACGCTTGTTCACGGCGTCGATCTCCTCGCGCAGGTCCTCCGGGTAGAGGTCCGGCGCGCCGTCGCGGTGGAACTCCTGCCATTCGCTGGAGAAGTCGAGGGTGATCTGCGGGAAATTGTTGGTCACGACCGCGCCAGTCGTCGTGTCCACGATGGCCGGCACCGTGATCCCGCGCGAGTAGTGGGGATCGCGCTTGAAGAAGGCCTCCTGCAGGCGCTCGATGCCCAGCACCGGGTCGCGTCCGTCAGGATCGAGGTCGAACGTCCAGGACCGGCTGTCGTGCGTCGGTCCCGGAGTTCCCAGCGAGATGGCATCCTCCAGACCGAGGAGCCGCCGCACGATGATGGTCCGGTTGGCCCAGGGGCATGCCCTCGCGGCGATGAGGCGGTATCGCCCGGCTTCAACGGGATAGCCATCGGAGCCGTCACGCGTGATGCGCGTCTCGATGTACTGGGTGTCCCGCGTGAATTCCTTCCCCGAGGTTACGTAGGCCCCCTTGGTGCTGTGCCCTGCCGTGTCGGACTGCTGCGTGTCGGTCATGGTGCAAGTGTAGGACCGTCGGCATACCGGAGGCCCGGCCATTGACATGGCCGGGCCTCCAGGTGCAGGCGCGGTGGTGCTACCGCCGCGCGGACTCCCGCCCGTATTTCTCCCGCAGTTCGCGGCCCTCGTTCACGAGCTTGAGCTGCTTGTCGTGCTTCTTCTCGGCGGCCTTGGTATCCCGCGGCGGCAGCTGGATCGTCTCCTCCGCTTTGATGCCACCCTGCAGCTGCCGTCCACGTTCCATCTCGGCGTCGAACTCGACGCCGAAGAGGAGTGACAGGTTCGCGAGCCAGATCCACAGGAGCAGGACGATCACGCCTGCGATGGCACCGTAGGTCTTGTTGTAGTTACCGAAGTTGGCGACATAGAGCGAGAACCCGGCGGTGGTGACGGCGAGGACGATCAGTGCGATGAATCCGCCCAGACTCATCCAGCGGAACTTCGGCTGCTTGACGTTGGGGGAGCCGTAGTACAGCACCGCGATCATGAGCACGGCGAAGAACACGACGACGGGCCACTTCGCGATGTTCCAGATGATCAGGGCCGTTCCGCCCAGGCCGATCGTGTTACCGACCGCCTCGGCAACGGGACCGGACAGGACGAGCATGAGGCCCATGATCACGATCAGCACGAGCACGATGACGGTGATGAGGAGCATCTGGGGGCGCAGCTTGAAGAACGAACGGCCCTCTTCCACCTCGTAGACGCGGTTCATCGCCCGAGAAAAGGCGTTGACGTAGCCCGACGCCGACCAGATGGCGCCGAGGAGGCCGATGACGAAGGTGAATCCGGCCGCCTGGTTCGAGGCGAGGTTCTCGATGGTGGGCTTGATCGTCTCGACTGCGTCCGGCGGGGCGAATTGACCGATGATCTCCATCACCTGGTTCGTCGTGTTCTGCGCCTGGCCGAACAGGCCCAGGAGGGACAGCAGCGCGAGGATGCCGGGGAAAATCGCGAGGACCGCGTAGTAGGTCAGCGCCGCGGCCAGGTCGGTGCACTGGTCCTTGCCGAACTCGCTGACGGAACGCTTGAACACGTACTTCCAGGCCGGCTTCTTGACATCACTCGGATCGTCCGGCTTGCGGGGATCTTCCGGATCCGGCGCCGTGTCGGCCCTCTTCGCCGCCTCACTCCTGGGGCCACTGCCCACCTTGCTGTTGCTGCTCACGGATACCTCCCGGTCTGGCCCCGGAATCGGTGGGGCGTGCTGACGGCTGTACGCCTCCTCCAACTGCACCATAAGCTTACTTAGTAGTCCAGTTCCGATCAGCACACGCCGTGTGCCAGCGAACCCCGAGACCAGGAGTTAGTCATGCGCATCGCAGTCATCGGAGCCACCGGGAACGTCGGCACCGCGCTCCTCACCCGCCTCCAGCGAGCAGCCCGAGACCGGGAGGCCATCCAGCGCACCGGCTACGACACGTCGGAGGGCGCCGACGGTATCTCGATCACCGCGATTGCCCGCACCGTCCCCGATACAACGCAGGAGCCGTACGACGGCATTGACTGGCACGCCATCGACATCGGCACCGACGAGGGCAGGGACGCCCTGACACGCGCCCTCGAGGGGGCTGACGCCGTCGTGCACCTCGCGTGGGCCATCCAACCCAACCACGACGAGCCGGCCATGCGCCGTACGAATGTCACGGGGACGGCCAACCTGCTCCATGCGGCAGGGACCGCCGGCGTTCGCCAAGTCGTCTGCGCTTCCTCCGTCGCCGCCTACTCGCCCGCGGACAAGGGCAGCCGCAGGGACGAGACCTGGCCGACCCAGGGCGTCCGGTCCTCCCAGTACAGCCGCCAGAAGGCCGACCAGGAGCGGCTGCTGGATGCGTTCGAGCAGGAGTACCCGGAGATCGCGGTGGCACGCCTCCGGCCCGGACTGATCTTCCAGAACGCGGCGGGCAGCGAGGTGGGGCGCTATTTCCTGGGACCGCTGATCCCGAAGGTCCTGCTGGGCCGCCTGCCGCTGCCGCTGCTACCCATTCCCTCGGATTTCATCTTCCAGGCAGTCCACGCCGAGGACGTCGCGGAAGCCTACTGGCGCGTCGTGGCGCGGCGCGCGTCCGGAGCATTCAACATCGCCGCCGAACCCGAACTCACTCCGGTACGCCTCGCCGACCTCCTGGGAGCCCGCCGCGTGATCGGCTTCCCGGTGCGCGTGTTGCGATGGATCGTGGCGGCCAGCTGGGGGCTCGGTATCCAGCGAACCGATCCCGGCTGGATCGACCTGGCAGCGCAGAGCCCTGTCATGGACACCTCCCGGGCCAGGAGGGACCTCGGGTGGGAACCGCGCCACTCGTCCCGCGAGGCGGTGGCGGAGGTACTGGCAGGGATGCGCCACGGCGAAGGGCACAGCGGCTCCCCGAAGATGTACCCCCGGTCGGAGGGCTAGCCCGGGTCGCGAGCTCAGGGTGCCGGAACCTGGGGACTGTCCTCGGCGTCGACCAGGGGAATACCTTCGGGCAGGTGCCCGGGCGCACCCGGTAGGCTGACGGTGAACTCGGCGCCGCCCTGCTCCACGTTGCGCACCGTGATGGTTCCTCCATGGCTTTCGGCGATCCGACGGCAGATCGCCAGTCCGAGGCCTGTGCCTGTCGCCTGTCCAAGGCCGTTCTCCGATCGGTGGAACTCCTCGAAGACCCTCTCGAGGTCGCCCTCGGGGACACCGATACCGTTGTCCTGCACATGCACGAGGGTCCTGCCCGACGACGCGTCCGTGGAGGTCGACACCCGCACCTCGCCCGTGCCGTCCGTGCGCCCGTACTTCATGGCGTTCCCGATCAGGTTCTCCATGAGCTGCAGGAAGAGCCGCTCGTCGGCATAGACGGGGTGGGGCGCGGACACGTCGAACATCACCGCAGGCAGTTGTGTTCCGGGCAGGGCGGTGCGCAGGTCGATGATCCCCTCGACCACCTCCGCGACATCTATCCTCGAAGCGCTGAGCTTCTCCTCCTTGGCGAGACTGTAGGCGAGCAGGTTGCGGATGAGCTTCCTCATCCGCAGGCTCGCCTGCTGGAGACGCTCGATGCTGGCCTGCCGCTCGGCGGGTGGCAGGTGCGGGTCCTCGAGCATCTCGAGCCAGCCATCGAAGACCGTCAACGGCGTCAGCAAATCGTGCGCCACGACGGAGGCGAAGCGACCGAGATCGCGCTGATGGACCCGCTCGTCGGTGACATTGCGCATCACCACCAGGGCGCCCTGACCATTCGGGAGCGGCATCGCGTCGACGGACAGGTACTTGACCTCCCCCGAGCGGTGCATCAGGTCAAGGTCCAGCCGTTCCGTGACCACGCCCTGCAGCGCCAGCGTCAGCGGGTTGTCGTCGTCCGTCAGCGGTTCACCGTTCGGCGCCGTGACCTGGTAGTCGCGGGTCCATATCTCACCGGGCTGCGCGCTGCCGGGACCGAGCCACCGCGCGCTCGTCGCGTTCTGGAAGATCAGTCGGCTATCGGGCCCGGTCACCAGGACGCCGTCGTTCATCCGACCGATGACGAGGTCGCGGAGATCCGCAGCGGCCTTCGCCTCGTCGGTCGCCCGGTACAGCCGGGCGATGAGCCGGCGCCGCTCGTCCATGCTGAGCGCCAGGACGGCCGAGAGGGAGAAAGCGATGAACATGAACGACTGCGCCACATAGGCGGCGATGTCGGGCCTGAGGTCCTGGAACGGGCCCAACCCGGCCAGGGTGAAGAAGACCAGGAATGCGCCGCTGAGGACACCGTGCACCATCGCCCAGGCGGAGCGGAGCCTGAGACCGGCCCACATGTGGGCCGGAATGGTCGCGTAGGCGACCGGCAGTGCCATACTCGTGCCGAAGGTTGCGACATACAGCACCACCGACAGGACGACGAGGAGGGCGTACTCCGCCCGGCGTGCCGACGGTAGGGGCGGGGACACTTCATTCCTTGCGCGTGCAGCGATGCTCGCCGCAATGACGATGCCGAGTGATCCGAGCGCCGTCAGGGAGACGGCGTGACGCACGAGCCAGGGGATGAACGCCGTGAACGGCTCGGCCGCCCCGTCGAGGGCGCTACCGGCCACGATGAACAGCGCGCCGACCGAGCAGGCACCGATCGCGACGCCGCCGAGGCGCAGGTACTCCCCCACGGTCCGTACGCTGAGCGTTGGGACGAATCGCCGAAAGAAGTAGACGGACAGGGCGGTCTGGGCGAGGCTCCCGAACGCCACCGACAGTGCGAGGACGGCACTGAGACCGGTTACGAGGTTGACCACCGCCAGGATGGGAACCGTGCACCCCAGCGCGATCGCGAAGTCCCTCCTCGTCCGTGACGCCCACAGCCCCCACAGGAAGTTGATGCCGGCGGCAGGCCAGACGAGTGCGAGGCCGCTCGATTCGAGGTTGGTGTTCCGACCAAAGACCGCGGCAAGTGCCAGGAGGAGGGCGAACAGGAGGTGCAGGGTCACCGGCGACAGGGTTGCCAGCCTGCCCGTGACCGCCTGCATCCGCCCCTTGCCCATGCCACTACCTGTTCGAAAGTATCAATGTCCTGCCGCGGTCGGACCAGGACCGGCGGAGCGCAGCCTGGAGAGGCCACCGTGGCTCACAGCTTACTGGCTCCCCGGCCTCCGGCGCGTCCGATCGTCGTCCGGTCGTAGTCCAGTGGCCCGTCCCACGCGCCGAGCGGCAGGGCCGGGCCCACGGACTCCCAGCGCTGCCGTGGGAGTGCGTCGGGGTATCGCTCCTGCAGGAAGCCCACCATCGACTCGCGGGTCTCGCACCGCAGGTCCCAGAGAGAGCTGCTGTCCTCCGCGCTGACGAGTGTCCTGGCACTCACTACGCCGTCCACGGCATCCGTCACCTGCAGCGCGCCCGTGCGCCCGTCCCACAGGTCTGAGGTACGCAGGACGTCGTCGAGGTACTTCCGGAGGGCCGACACAGGGGCATGCCAGTCCAGATCGAGTTCCACCGTCCCCAGGAGCTCGGACCGGCGGCGGGTCCAGTTCTCGAAGGGCGTGCTGGTGAAGTAGGTGGACGGCAGGATGATGCGGCGCTCGTCCCAGACGCGCACCACGACGTAGGTCAGGGTGATCTCCTCGATCGTCCCCATGTCCTCCTCGACCACCACGACGTCGTCCACGCGGATAGCCCCCGTGAAGGCGAGCTGGACTCCTGCGAAGACGTTGCTCAGGGAGTTCTGGACCGCCAGCCCTGCCACGATCGGGATGAGGCCGGCGGACGCGAGGATCCCGGCGCCGAGAGCGCGCACCTCGTCGATGGTCACGAGCACGCTCGCGACGGCGAGCGTGCTGATGAGCGCCACGCTGATGCGCCGCGCGAGCACCACCGCCGTCTCGAGCCGCTTCAGGCGGCGCGTGTCCTTCGCGAGCGCCGTGTAGCGAGCAAGCACGACGGTCTCGACGATCAGGAGCACGACGACGAGGAACCACCATGCGAACGCGGCGATCAGGAGCAGGACGAGCGCGTAGTCGACTGCTCCCGACCTCGGTTGGTCCGACGCCGTCTACCCCAGCGCGATCCTCGCGCCGAGCACGGACAGGACCAGCCGCGCCGGATTGTTGGTCCTCCTGGTCACGGCCTGCACGTCCGGCGCGGCCCGCAGGAGCCGGTGGACCAGGCGACGACGAGGGCGACGACGACGGCGCCGACGACAGTGGCGAGTGGTTGGAGGGCATCGAGCAGGGAATCCATCCCTCCACCATGTCAGATCACGCAAGCACCTTGGGTTGCTTTAGCCGTTCCGGCCGCGTCTTCGATAAGGAACTCCCGCTCGACGACATCGCCGAAGCCTACCGCCTCATGGACTCTCGCGAAGCCCTCAAAGTCCTGATCCGCCCGTAACCATCTAAGAACCAACAGCCGGGTGACGAGGGAAGGACACAGCGTCATTCCCTCGTCTGTCATCGGGGGACCTGTTGTTCAGGCATGACAAGCAACGTTGCACGCGGCGGGATTCCTGACACATCGTCCCGCCGCGTACGCCATGGATAGCGGCATTGCCTCTGACACCTACCTTCACTCTTCACCCTTATCAGGGTGTGATGCCTGCGATGCAAGTGGTTGCCGCGCAGCTGGGCAGGAAAATTCACCAACTGGGCTTCCTTGTGATCCATGCTGAGGACCGGCGCATTTGGTGATCCTTGTTAGTGTGCTGTTTTAGGTTCGGGTTAAGACGCTAGCTCGTTCCACCGTCGTCGAATGGCTTACGCATGCCCTCCACCATCGAGCCCTCACCCTCATCCGGGTCCGGTGTCGATTACTTCATTGACTGTCCGACCGGCACCGTAGAGCACTACTTCGCTGACGACACCTATACCTGGTCGGATGAGCTGTACCGGATCCACGGGTACGAACGCGGTGACGTTGTCCCGAGTCTCGAGCTGGGCATGTCCCACGTCCACCCGACAGACAGGGACGCCGTCCGTGCGTTCTGGACCAAGGTCACCACCACCGGTGGACCATCATCAATCTACGCAACCCTCCTCGATCTGAAGGGGGGCACTCGCAAGCTCCTGATCTCCGCGGACCTCATCCTCAACAACGAGGAAGAGCCCGTTGGGATATGGGCTCTCGTGGTGGATCTCACCCACTCCATTCACGCGGACACGCACAAGATCGCCAACGAGGCGGTTGCCGCGTCCGCGCTGACCCGTGCCGTGATCGAGCAGGCCAAAGGCATCCTTATGGGCCGCGCCGGTCTTGATGCCACCGAAGCGTTCGAGCGGATCAGCTCCTACAGCCAGCGTACGAACCGCAAAGTCGTCGTCATATCCCAGGAGATCATCGACCGGGCACTACACCTGACACGCCAGCGTTCCCACCAGTCCTCACCCGACGCGATGATCGAGCTCTTCCAAGCGCTCTAACCTCTAGAAACTTCACGCAGAACCCCAGACTGCCGGCGCGTCGACGCCCGATTGACGTCAGCTCTGTGTTGTCGATGCCCGTACTAAGGTAGTGGCACACGGTTGCGCGACTAGCTCCGCTGGTTGAAGGCTCGCATAGCGTTGAGGCCGGCGCGGCCCATAGGAGTGCCTTCGGCCGGCTCGATCACGGCCCGGCTGACTGCGGATGCGGCGGATGCATCACTGGTTAGTTGGTGCGCCTATGTGGGACTTTTCCGAGCGCCGCAACACCCCCGGCCCTAGCTCGCCGCTGAGTGCGGGAGCCGGGGTTGCGTAAAGCTGAGGTCAGATGGTGGGAACGGAGCCGCCGTCGATGACGTACTCTGCGCCGAGGATGGCGGAGGCGCGGTCGGAGACGAGAAACCCGACCAGGTGGGCCATCTCGTCGGTTCGGGCGAAGCGGCCTAGCGGAACGCCGCCCAGACCGTCCATGACGCCTACTGTCCTGAATGACAAAATGATGGTGCGTAGTCGTGGTGTCAGGATTTCGGCGGGAGGAGGCCGCGTTCGAGCATGCGGTCGGCTGAGGCAATCGCGTCCTTCACGAATCTCTCGGTGAGGTCGGTGTATTGACTGATGTCGGCGTCCGACCAGCCCTCAAGCACCTCGGCGATCATTCGATCACCGAGGGCGTAGACGCCGCGCGCCGCCTCCTGTCCGGCCTCGGTAAGGCTGATGAGGGTCGCTCGACGATCGGTCGGGTCGGCCGTTCGCTCCACGAGTCCGTCGCCTTCGAGCCGGCGCACGATCTTGCTCACGTGCGAAGCTCCGGTCGCCAATACCTCGGAGAGAGCGGTCGGCCGCATCGACCCCCACGCGAGCAGGTGCCGAAGGGTCTGATGGGACTGCTGGTCGAGGCTCTCACCGGTCTTGGCGAGAATGTCTCCCTGGATGGCGGGAGAGTCCCATAGGAGGATCAGGGCGCTGAGATTCGCGAGCAGCTGCGACCTGTACGGGAAGTCGCTGGCGCGCAGCGACCTCGGGCCGTCGGTCTTTCCATTGTCTTCCACGACGCGATCCTATCGATCCAGTCACTCACTCCTAAAGTACTGTCCATTACGACAGTACAGGTGATACTGTCGTAGAGGACACAAAAAGGGCTAGGGGTCAGCCCACCCAGCACAGAAGAGAGAAACAGATGAACGACATCACGCTTTCCAGGGCCGTCGAGAACTTCGTCGCCGCGAACAACGCCCACGACGTCGATGGTCTGATGGCGACGCTCGCTGCGGACGCGGTCGTGTCCGATGACGGCAGGACCTACACGGACGACGCCGGCATCCGCGCGTGGATCGGCAGCCACCTGATCGCCCCCAAGATCGTCATCACCCCGACGTCGTTCGACGGCAACCGCATGGTCGCGTCGTCCTCCGGCGACTTCCCGGGAAGCCCCCAGCCGTTCGCCTTCAAGTTCGACATCGAAGGCGATCTCGTCAAGGGACTGTCGATCGATCCGGCCTGAAGCGTCGTCAGCCGGAGCAACTCGTCACGCTGCTTCCACCAAACGCAGGGACGCGGGCATGAGCCTTGGTGGTCGGCGCCCAGTTTTCAGTACAAGTCAGATTATCAACGCCCGCCGACTCATCGAGCAAGGCCAACCCGCCACCCACGTCGCCCGTGCCCTCGGCATGTCCCGAGAGCACGCCCCGGGCAACGTGATCAGCGGCAGAGGGTCCTGAAAAGATCAAGTACAGGCCGTCGCGAGCGGATCGCAGGGGTCACTGCTTCACTGGGATGACCCGAGAATTGGTGACGGGGTGACCGGAAGCTCACCTCCCGGGATTTACCCAGGCACAGGAAGGCGACATGAGCGAGGACCGCAGACGGGAACTGGGCGAATCGAACGCCCCAGTCGAGGACGAACTCAAGGAATCCTTCGACAGAACGATTGAAGAAGGAGCCGAGAGGCTACACCGGACCATGAGGAACATTTTGGTGACGGGCGTCTTTGGAGGATTCGAGATCGGCCTTGGCATCCTGGCCTACCTGGCCGTCATGCATGAGACGGGCAACCACCTGCTCGCCGGCCTCGCGTTCAGCGTCGGCTTGGTCGCACTCTTGCTGGCTCACAGCGAGCTCTTCACCGAAAACTTCCTCATGCCCGTCGCCGCCGTCGTCGCTAAAGAGGGAAGCATCGCGCAACTGGGGAAGCTATGGGCAGGCACCCTGGTGGCAAACCTTGCTGGTGGGTGGGTTTTCGTCTGGATTGTCATGCAGGCCTTCCCGCAGTGGACCGACACCGTCAGCGAAAGCGCCCACCACTTCGTGGATGCGCCCTTCTCCCTGCAAACCGTCGCCCTCGCGGTTCTCGGGGGAAGCACCATCACCCTCATGAGCCGCATGCAACAGGGTACCGACAACGACGTTGCACGCATCGTCGCCACCGTTATCGGAGGATTCCTTTTGGCCGGACTCCAGTTGTTCCACTCCATCCTCGACTCCCTGCTCATCTTCGCCGCCATCCACTCCGGCTCCGATATCAGCTATGGTCAGTGGCTCGGCTGGTTCGGTTACACCCTTCTCTTCAACATGCTCGGCGGGCTGGTCCTAGTCACCCTCCTGCGGCTCGTACGCACCAAAGAACTCCTTGAGAAACGCAGAAACGAAGCTCCCCATGACCCAGAAGCGCCCCACGGCCGATAACAGAACTCCACCGGCCATGGAAAGTAACGCGGTTTGGGCATAGGAACTGTCGGACCTGCATGGATGCGGGTTTCACAGCGGAATTTCGACGGTGGCACCGCGCGCACCGTTGCTGTGTACTGTCGAGAACAACGCTACAAAAGGGGCATGCGAGAGCCGCATGGAAGGAGAAAGATGATCAACGCCAGCACCGTGCTTGCCCGCTGTCACCCAGGTACTGCGGCCAAGGGCTTCATCGTGATCGGACATGGGAGTGTCAGCAATGTGGTTTGACTCGTGGGCCGACATCGTCCGGGTCCTCGTTGTAGGGACTGTTGCTTATGGCACACTCATCGGGGTCCTGCGGCTCTCCGGCAAGAGGACTTTCAGCCAGCTCAACGCTTTCGACTTCATCATCACCGTCGCCTTGGGATCAACCCTCGCGACGATCCTGCTCAGCTCCGATGTCGCATACGCCGAAGGAATCACGGGCCTCCTAGTCCTGGCGGGACTGCAGCTCATCGTCGCCTGGATTTCCGCGCGTTGGCCTGGGGCACGGAACACCGTGACAGCGAAACCCACCGCCCTCGTCATCAATGGACAACTGCAGCACGACGGGCTCCGCCGCAACCGGCTTACCGAGTCCGAAGTCCTGCAAGCGGTGCGCAGCACCGGGACCGGGGACTTGTCCTCAGTTGCCGCCGTCGTGCTGGAGACCAACGGGAAACTCAGTGTCATTCCTATGAAGACACTGGGTAGCGGCTCCGCTATGCACGGCATCAGCGGCTACCCCACCGGAGACGGTTTATAGTTCAGCACTGATGGACGAGGGACTGATGGAGCCGGCTCGGTGAACGAACTGATGAACGAACCGGTGACGGGGCGCGACGCGAGCCTGCTCCGCGCGGAAGCTATGGCAGCCCGCCTGGATAAGCCCATGGGCATCCTGGGCGTCATCTTCCTGTTCGTGGTGCTCGGGCAGATCCTGGCCACCGGTGCCGGGATGGTCCTGTTCTTCACCGTGGTGGGGTGGGTGTTCTGGGCCGTGTTCGTCGCCGAATTCCTGCTCCGCGCCTACATCGCCGGGTTCAGCGGAACGTTCTGGAAGAAGAACTGGTGGCAGGTCGTCTTCCTCCTGGTACCGTTCCTGCGCTTCTTCCGTGCACTGCAGGCATTACGCTTCGTCCGCCTGGCCCGTCTCGCGCGCTTTGCACGCTTCGGCGGCATCGTCTCCGCAGGCGTCCGTGGCTCACGATCGGCCGGAAGGCTTTTGTCGAGTCGGATCGGCTGGCTGGCGGCCGTGACAGCGGTCGTCATCCTCGCCTCTAGCCAACTGCTGTATGCGACAGGCACCCACGATTCCTATGCCGATGCCCTTTTCGAATCCGCGATGGCAACGATTACCGGCAGCGGTCTCACCCCCACAACGTCCTTCGCCCGTATCCTGCAGGTGATCCTCGCGGTCTACTCGGTCGCGGTCTTCGCCACTCTCGCCGGGTCCCTCGGTGCCTTCTTCCTGCGTGGAACCGCCCCATCCTCATCCCTACCCGACCAACCCGACCAACCCGACGACTGAACACCCGTAACCGAGGCGTCCCGGCCCAGACCCACATGCGGTGGCCTCTGAAGAGGTTCGGTCGTCGGGTTGCACATCATTCCCACAGCTTCACGCCGGCGAGGCTATCCGTAAGGCATTGCTGGATCACCGAGTCCAGGGGCGAACCATCGATCGAGGATCGGACTCGTCGGACCTGCGCGTGGAGCGGGGTGGCGAGGTGGGCCAGCGAGCCGGCGCGGGCCGCGCTGAGAGTTATTTCCGAGAGCATGTCGATTGTCCGGGCAGCTGTTCGCGGATCGTTGAACGCGTAGGTGATGAGCTGATCCATCACGAGCTCGAGGAGCCCGGTGAAGGCCGGAAGCGTCAGCCGCACTCGTGTGATCCCTTCGCCGTCGGTGAGCGTTCGTGGTCCTGTGGACCGGTCGGTGAGGGAGCAGAGGATCGCGGAGATGTGGCTGAGGGCGTGGACGGCTGTGGTGGGGTCGTTCACCCCGGGAGACAGCGCCTTGTCGGTGACATCGAGGAGTTGCTGAAGGCCGAAGGATGGGTCCTGATTGGAGGTGCGCTCGAAACCGGTCCTGAACGCCGCAAGCACCTCCTTCGCTGCTTCTGCGCCTCGTTCATCGTCGAGCGGTGCCCCATTCGTGCTCCACATTCGGGCGACGGGAACTCCCTGTATGAGGGAGGCCCCGGGAGTGACGTCGACGCAGACGAACACCGCCCTTCGGGTAGCACTGGCAATGAGGGCTTCCTCATCGACTTTGGTGAGGAACCCCGAGCGCGGAGCCGGCAGCGGTAGGCCTCCGGAGCGGGAAAGCCGTTCCTGATCCTCCTTGAATCCTTGATCGGGGTAGATCCGCTTCAAAGTGCGGTCCGTCTCGCGGTGCACATCGCGCAGCATGGTCTCCACGCGGATCTGCCGCGCCAGGTGAGCCAGGAACAGGACGAGGCCCACCACGCTTGCGACGGTCAGCATGAACGCGGTGGTGACAGCGATCTCCGGGACGAAACTAGCACCAGCGCTGCTCTCCACCCGGATACTCCTCAGCACAGTCAGAGCGAAGACGAACGTCGCAAGGAACAACGCGAGGGTGTTGTGGACGAACCGATCCCTGGTGAAGGTGCGCAGCAGGCGCGGGGAGAACTGGCTGCTGGCCAGTTGGAGAGTCACGACTGTCAGGGAGAACGTCAGCGACGTCACCGTGATCGTCGAACTCGCGATCGTCTCCAGCAACGACCGTGCCGCCTCAGGTCCCCCGCCGAAAAGAACACCCGACACCACGGCAGGCATGCTGTCATCGAGGCGCTCATCCAGGATCGGAAGAACCTGCCCCAGGACGAGTGCGACAAGGACAGCGGCCAGCGGGATCGGCCACAGCTGGGCTCGGAGGGACTCCCGAACAGACTGCCCATCCATACGACTCACCCCAGATCGACCTCCTCTTCCCTGTCTCTGTCTTTATCTTGCGGTCGCACAGCATCGCGTGACGATCATCGCTGGGATGAAGAGCACTGAGACACCGAGATAGATCAGCGCACGCGGCACTGACCGTAGCGTTATTCGGGTAGGTAGGGCCGGTACCGCTCAAGAGTCCCATCAACGACCGGGACAACCAGGTCCGTTGTTTCGCCGTCGGCCTCGACAGTGATGGTCGTATTAGCCCCCGGCGCATCTCCTGCTGTCTCGAAAATCGCCTCGTTCGTATCAAAGGGGTACTGCCCATTGCCAGCGACAGTAACAATGACGTTGTCATCCTTGTCGCTGAGCGTGATCTCGAGCGGCTGATCCGTCTCGTTCATTAGGGTGCCCAGCAGCCGCGCAGGCTCACCCTCACCAGCGGAAACCAGTAGGACGCTCAGGAGTTCCACCGACCCCACCTTCCCGTCCTCCCCTACGGCGATCGCGTCCCTATCCTCCTCCGCCGGGCTCGAACACCCCGCTCCTACCAAGACCAAAAGAAGGACGGACGCCACAGTCCATCGGGTACGACGAGTAGCAGGGAGACCCAGGCTGAAGGAGCCCATTGATGCCTTTCCAGAGCGGAGAGCGTGGCGCAGACCCACGCCACGGCGAAGCACGTGCTTCAACCATAGATATTAAGCACTGAGCAACTAACGAAAAAGGAAGAAGAACAGAGAATCGTAACCATACTGAAGAGCGCCAGCCATCCGGCCAGCAACAACCAACACACATCGAAAATACGGAGCCCACACACGACGCCGAACAGGCAACAGAACCCTCCAGGGCGTCCCAAAAGTGCTCGTCGCTTCCAGGCTTTGTGAATCAGCACGGCGGAATGGGGCATCTTTGTCATACCCGTGTCAGCGCATCGAGCCAGGACGCGCTGTTGCAACTCGACGCACTGACGGTCGCGATCATGCGCTGACGTAACGTGTTCGCCGGTGTCACCCTAGGAGCGGAGACCGAGACGCAGCGACCCGGCATGAAGAAACTGCCCACAGGCTCATATATCAGCGTGTGATGGGGATTTCGCCGCTGGTGATGAGATCATGGGCGACGTCGATGACTTTGGTGTGGGTGCGTTGGCTGGCCAGGGACAGCACCATGAATGCTTCTGCCCCGGTGATCTTGTGGCGTTCCATGAGAATGCCCTTGGCCTGCCCGATGGTGTCTCGTGAATCGATGGCATCTTTGAGGTTCCGGTTCTTCTCTGCCCCTGCGAACGCCACCGCGGCGTGGGAGGCGACCAGCAACCCAATGTTCTCCGACTCGTCGGTAAAGGCGCCGGCTTCGCGGGAATACAGGTTCAGGGCGCCGAGGTCATCGCCTTCAACCCATAGCTGGATCGAGAGCATCCCGTGCGCGCCTGCCTCTGTGGCGCGTTTGGCGAAAAGCGGCCACCTCTGCTCGAGACTCATGTCTGGAACACGGACGGTGCTGTGTTCGTATGCCGCTTCCAGGCACGGACCCTCATTGGTTTCCATCTGCAGCGCATCAATGCGCTCAGGCAAATCGCCCGAAGGCGCTTTCGAGCCGACGTTCTTCCGGCCCAAGACGACGCTGACAGAGGCTTCGTCCGCTCCCGGAATCAGATCCAGGGCGGCGTGAACGAAACCGGCAAGAACAGCATCCCCGTCAGGGGCCTGCTGCAGTGACCGAGCGAGCTCCGCGAGTTCCGTCGCCAGATCCCGGGCCCGCTCCTGCCCATCATGATGGGTGGACGGCATGCCCCTTGCCACTCCGGGCTCCTCACTCACAACTCCCGCACCCCATCCTTTGAATCATCTCAGCCTTCGATTGATCTCGGCCGATTCGGCCCGTTCCATACTTCCATCGCCTCTCACACTTTGCTGAACAAGTCATCAGGAGGGAATCGGTTGATCCTTGCCCCGGTTACCCCCTTCACTGGAATAAGTCCTTAGGTCAAGCAGCCGGCACTGAGGGCGGCAGGGGTGTAGGGCCCCACCGCCCTGCACCCCTGTTCACCCCTGTTCACCCCTCAGCACTGCACTTCCAGGAGTGAGCCTCATTCCAAGGGCCGTGGTGGCCCGGCTTCCTCACCGCATCTGCCCCACAGCGCCACAGCGCCACTAATAGGACCATCGAGCGGTACTCGACCGGCTACTGAAGGGTCGGCTGGGTGGTTGCGCGTGGTGGCTAAAGAGACGAGATGCACACTGGCCTAGGAATCGTTTAGACTCCTTCACGGCTAAACAGATGCCTGACGAAAACTCGTTACGTGAGGTGTCTGCAATGCCCACCAACCCCTTTGGACCTGTTCGCGGCCTTTCAGTGTGGTCCCTCGTCCGACCTAACGTTGCCGAAACAGTTCAGGACGATCCCGGCTACGGCCAGGATCCCGCCCGCACGATACCGGTGGACCTTTCGACCATGTCGACGCGTCAGTTACGCGTCCTGTCCAACGCCCTTTATCGCGACCTGGACACCAAAGCCCCACCCTTCGGAACCTGCGCGCATTACCAAGACGTGTCCGAGGAACTGAAACTTCGCGAAACCGAAGCGGCCCAGCACCTCGGCAAAAGCACATCATTCAGGGACAACCCGCTACGCTCACGCTTCGAGCTCTTCAGCGACGGCGACCTCGTCGGCACGCTCACCTACACGCTACGAGCAGGTCACCTAACCTTGCAGAAAACCCTCGTTACCGATGACATCTATCAGGCAGAACTGGAAGCTGACCTGATCCGTCGCGCGCTGCTCAACGCACACCGGCGCCGCCTCGCCGTCCGTCCATACTGCCCTCAGACCCGACAGTTTTTGAACGACCATCCCCAATTCCGGTCACTCGTGCCCAGACACTGATCCCACCAGTCACTGACACCACCAGCACACCCCTCGGACAACCAGAGCACCCTGCTGCCTGGGATTCCCGAATTGTGCGTTCTTGCAGGACGCTGATCGTGGCGACGGAGGCCAGAGCTTGGGCGATGACGGCATCTTCCTGCTCGAGTTCTCCCGTAGTGGTGCCGAATATTCCCATGCCGCCGATTCAACCCACAACTGGATGGACAGCATCCCACAGGCTCCTGCCTCGGTGGCGCGCTGAGCGAAGGGCGGCCACCGCTGCTCGCCGCTCATATCAAGGACCCAGATGGTGCTGCGCTCATGTGCTGCTTCAGGCACGGACCCTCGTTCGCTTCCATCGGCAAGGCTCCGAAGTGGAAGGTCGACGACCGGCACTCGCCAGGACCGATCATCCGATACGGCGAGCCGCTTGCCCGCAGTACGCTCAAGAGGAGCCCTCCACGTTATTCCCAGGGTCATCCTGCTACGATGTAGACCCTACGGTGTAGCATAGTGACGGACGACTGACCTGCTGAAGAATGAACCGAGGAATTGCCATCAACCAGCCAAGGGACCCCGACGGGCCGAATGAGCCCGAGAATCCAGTTGAACCGCCCCGGAAACCCGGCGAGGTCCAGAGGGCTGGGCAGGATCAGGCCGGAAGCAGGCGTAGCCGGCTGAGTCGGGAGGCTGTTCTTAGGGCAGCCCTTGATCTGGTTGACGCGGACGGCCTCGACGCTCTGTCTATGCGCAAGCTGGGTACTAAACTCGGCAAAGATCCCATGGCTTTGTACCGGTATGCAGCTAACCGGGATGCACTCCTGGATGGCCTGACCGAGCTTTTGCTGGATCAGTGGATCATTCCGCGAACCAGTGACCTGCCGTCCTGGCAGGACCAGTTGCGCTACGCGGCCCATGACTTCCGTGCCCTGGTCCTGCAGCACCCCCATGTCGTTCCACTGCTGGTGACACGGCCCCTTTCTACACCGATGGGACTGCGACCACTGGGAGCTCTGCGGCCGCTGGAGCAGATCCTGGCTGTACTCAGAGGCGCCGGATTCGCTTCCGCAGGCGCCCTCCATGCGTACCGCGCCTACTATGGTTTCCTGATCGGTCACATCCTCAACGAACTCGAGGAATTCGTTGTCAATCCCGACGAGGACGAACTCGGACTGAAACTCGGACTGCACCGACTGCCGAAGAAGGACTTCCCGCACCTGCGCCAGCTCGCGCCAATGCTCCTGGGTTACGACGGGGAAGCAGAGCTCGACCAGGGCATGACCATCCTCCTCCAGGGACTGCAGGCACAACTCCACGCCAAAGGACCCTCAATAGCACCCTCGGCATCACCATCAGCGTCATGACCCAGATGAGTTCAGTCGCGCGGAATGTGATGCACGCCTGCCCCTCAATATCCCAGAGATCAGATGGCTTGTGCCCTGATCAAGGAGGACCGGCCGGGGTTACACTAAGCATGCTGATGAATTGTTTCAGTGGCTGTTCGCACCACTAGCCGCTCCCTGTTCCAACCCGAAGGAGACGCAATGAGTACGAAGGTTGAAAAAAGCATTCTCGTCAACGTCCCGGTCAGTATCGCGTACAACCAGTGGACCCAGTTCGAGGAATTCCCCCATTTCATGGACGGTGTCAAGAAGGTCACCCAACTCGATGATGAGCGACTGAACTGGGTCGTCGAGATTAGCGGGGTTCGCCGGCAGTGGGATGCGGCCATCCTTGAGCAGGTTCCGGACACCAAGGTGTCATGGGCGGCGACGGAGGGTGCGACGAACGCCGGCTCGGTGTCCTTCGATGACGTCGGAGGCGGGCAGACGCAGGTGCATCTCGTGCTCGAGTACGAACCCGAGGGCGCGATTGAGAAGATCGGCGACAAGCTCAACGTCGTCGAAAAGCAGGCCGAGGGAGACCTCGAGCGGTTCAAGGCATTCGTCGAGGACGAGGGCTACGCTACTGGCGCGTGGCGGGGAACGGTAGGAACCGGCATCGATACAGGTGAGCCCGGAGTCGAAGCTGCTGCCGCTTCACGAGGCGACAGCGGCAAGGCCGGGATCTCAGGCAAAGTAGCTGCCGGTGTCGGACTGGCCGCTGCCGCTACCGCTGCAGCCGTCAGTGTCGCGGCCAGCAAGAAGAACTCGGAAGACACGACGGAAGCGAACGTCACGATCACACCCGCCAATGACACCGCCCCGGAGGTCTACACGACCGAAGAGGACAGCGTACTCTCACCCAGCACGGCGGCTACCCTCCGGCATCTGGATGAGGCGGACCCGTCCCTCACCGGGACGCAGGCCGGGCAGACCGGCCTCGGCGCTGATGCACTGGATGATCCGCTGCTCGACAAGAATCGCAGCACAGGCGGCGCACTCTAAACAACACCGCCACCTGCACCACTGGCACCACCGGGACCGGCGGTGATCACCGGTAATCACCGAAGGGATGAGTTCGAGCACCACTAGCAGTCACCCGCCCACCTCCACTCGGAGCGGGTGGCTGCCAGCCTCCGGACGAGAGGAGCCGACGATGAGACCCGACACCACAACCAGAATGACGGATGTGGATCACCTGACTACCAGCCAGTTGCTCACCGTTGCGGCGAACCTCGTTTCCCACGCCTGGAATCAACGCCTCATCCAGCTGAGTGTCACCCACGCGGGCCTGGTGACGCTGCAGGAACTTGCGATTGCAGGACCGCAACGACAAATTGACCTAGCCACCCGGCTGCAGGTCGCCGGTCAGACGCTGGGACGAATGCTGCACAACCTCGAGGAACGCGACCTGGTGAGCCGGACCGCCGGCATCAACGGCGACACTCGACAGGTCCTTGTCACACTCACCCGCCGAGGCAACGACACCCTGGCACAAGCCAAGAAACTCGAAACGGTTCTCGAGGCCACGGAGGCGCAGCTCGGCGACGGGTTACGATCCGACCTCCTCCACATCCTGCAATCCCATAGCAGGAACCACCAGAAAGACCGCCGCAGCGACATACCTGGGATGTCGCGTGCCGCGCACAAGCACCCGCATTCAAGCGATTCCTGCTGAGCGACAGCACGCGGGGAGCGGCCCAGCCTCGCTCCTGATGCTTGAAAGGTGCCCTTCCTCGACCACTGGTAAGCCGACTTGCTAATTCGGCATCTACATCGTAGGATCTACAGAGTAGAGAGCTTCCGTGGAGGACACCGCGGACTGACTCAGTCTCTCTCTCCCTTCTACAGGCTGACTCGACTTCCGAGCGCTTGTTCTTCTGCCGATCACGGCACCCCCGCACATTAGGAGCTACCTCATGACTAATAACAACAACAGCAATAACAACAACGGCAACAATGGCGGCGGCAATAACGGCACTCACAACAACAACACCGAGACCCGTTATTCAACCGAGACGAAGGCCTCGACGAAGAGCACTGAGTTCTTCGCCTATGTTGCTATGGTCCTCGCCACGGTGGTCACGTCGGTGATGGTCGGTAACGGCGAGGGTGGCGGCGATGACATCTTCGACGGCCGTGACGCCATGCAGCTCATTACGTACCTGACCATCGGCTACATGGTGTCCCGTGGACTGGCGAAGTCCGGCAGCCGCGAATACTACAACGCCTAGCACTGGATGAGGATCCTCGTGCCGGAGCGGTTGCTCCGGGACGAGGATCCTGTCGTATTCAGGACCGGTCGAAGGTGGATTTTCGCCGCCAGCACCGGCTCCGGCGTCACAGCCGCTCCAAATCAGGCACAGAACCCACATCCCACTTGCACCACCGTCCACCCAGCACCATCTACCCAGCAGCATTCCCCAGTAGACCGAGGAAGACACCCTTGAGCGATCTCGCCACCCCACCGGCCGTGCCTCTCGCCACCTCTGCCGCTCCTGAAGCGCCCCTCGCGGCTGCCCCCGTTGCTGCTGCCGCGCGCACCGTGCGTATCTCGAAGCCGAATGACGTCGTCGCTTCCTACTCGGTGCTGCTGAAGCAGGTCCGCAAGGAAGGCCTCCTGAACCGGCGGCGGCGCTTCTACGTCTCGGTGTTCGCCGTCCTCGCCCTGGTCATGGGGGCGGCCTGGACCGGGTTCGCGCTCCTGGGTGACACCTGGTTCCAACTCCTCATCGCCGCCGTCCTCGGCGTCGTCCTCACCCAGGTCGCGTTCCTCGCCCACGAGGCCTCGCACCGCCAGATCTTCAGGACCCGCGGCGCCAACGACTGGTCCGGGCGCATCCTCGCCGCCGGCGTCGTCGGTATCAGCTACGCCTGGTGGATGGACAAGCACACCCGCCACCACAATGATCCCAACACCCGCGGCAAGGACCCCGACATCGAAGTCGACACCATCTCGTTCCTCGAGGAGGACGCCGCGAAAGCCACCGGCCTCCATGCCTGGATCACCCGCCGCCAGGGTTACCTCTTCTTCCCCCTGCTGACCATGGAGGGCATCAACCTGCATGCCCGCTCCATCAGCACCCTCTTCGCCCGCCGCACCATCAAGGGCCGCTGGGTCGAACTCGCGCTCCTGGGCGCCCGATTCGGTGCCTACCTCGGCGTCCTCTTCTGGTTCCTCCCGGTCGGCATGGCCTTCGCCTTCCTCGGCGTCCAGCTTGCCGTGTTCGGGATCTACATGGGCGCCAGCTTCGCGCCCAACCACAAGGGCATGCCCATCGTCCCCAAGGACAGCAAGCTCGACTTCTTCCAGAAGCAGGTCCTCACCTCCCGCAACATCCGCGGAGGGTCCTTCGTGAACAACGCCTTCGGCGGATTGAACTTCCAGATCGAACACCACCTCTTCCCCGACATGCCGCGCCCACACCTGCGCCGCGCCGCCGTGATCGTGAAGGAACACTGCGAGCGCCTGCGCGTGCCCTACACCGAAGTGGGCGTCACCGCCTCCTACGCCGCCGTCGTCACCTACCTCAACCGGGTAGGGCTCGCAGCCCGTGACCCCTTCGACTGCCCCATGGTCAACCGCTACCGCCAACCCTGAGACCTGGACCCGCTCCGACGCTAAATGCAGACGACCTGGACGCAATACTCAGGATCCCGCGAGTTGGACCCCAAGAACTCCGAGACCACGAGAAATCAATGATGCCAACACAAACCGCCGACGCTGCCGCAATGATCGCGAGCACGAGAACCATCGAGGTCGACGCCGCGCGCGAGCGCTTTTCCTGCCGGATACACCTCGCCCGCCGCGTGCCGGACCCCGGACAAGTCCGGCCCCTGTTCGTGATGGTGCATGGGATCGGCATGTCCCACCGCTATTACGACAAGCTGCAGCGCAAATTCATCGAGCACGGCGACACTCTCATCCTGGACCTGCCCGGTTTCGGTGGCACACCGAAACCGGGACACCGGATGAGTGTGGAGGACTACGCGGCAGTGATCGCCCGCACACTGGACGATGAGGGCGCCAGCGGGTGCGTGGTGATCGGGCATTCGATGGGCGCACAGTTCGTCACCGAACTCGCCATCAGCAGACCCGACCTCGTCTCCCGGCTCGTGTTGATCGGTCCTGTCACCGACGTCGAGCATCGCTCCCCGATGAAACACACACTCATGCTCGCCGCCGACACCCTGATCGAACGGCCCGTCACCAACCTGATGGTCGGTACCGCCTACGCCAAGTGCGGGATCCGCTGGTACCTGCAGGAACTACCCGTCATGCTCGACTACAGCCTCGATGACCGCCTTCCCCTGGTCGACTGCCCCGTCCTGATCATCCGAGGCACCCGCGACATCATCTCCGGCCACGACTGGTGCGAGAAACTCAGCTGCCATGCCCGCAACGGCAACCTCGTGGAGATAACGGGACAGCCCCACGCTGCCCACCGTGGAGGCGCCGCCGCGATCAGTACAGCAGTGCTCACAACGGTGGAGAAGCAGGCAAGGAAGCAGGCGGAGGAGTCGGCTGCTGACCAGTCAGATGAGCCAGCGGACGGGCGGGCAGGTGACCGACCGCTGCAGGGTGAGCTGCTCCAGGAGAAGCACGCGCACGCTTCTTTCACCCGTTCTGCCAGGTCCTACACCCCCGGGCCCCGATCCTTTCCTCAGGTGCTTGAGCTGAGGAGTATTACCGTGGGGGACCGGCAGTGCCGCTCCTACTTCATCGGCCATGACACAGGTCCTAGCCGCGAAGGCCGCACCGACCGCGTCCGCCCGGGAAATGGAACCGCTGCGCCGGTATTCGTGCTCATCCACGGGATCGGCATGTCCCACCGGTACTTCCGCCGCCTCGGCGCTGTCCTGGCCGCTTACGGTGACGTGCACCTGATCGACCTACCTGGATACGGCTGGACGAGACGACCGGAGCACGCATCCAGCAATGAGGCCACGGCTGACCTGGTCGGCAGGCTCCTGGACGAAGCCGGTGCGTCGTCCTGCGTCGTTGTCGGTCACTCCATGGGAGTGCAAAGCGCCACGGAATTGGCCATCGAACGCCCCGACCTGGTGTCGCACCTGGTCCTCATCGGTGCCGCCATCGACGTCGACCACCGCACCGTCCCCCAGCAGGCCGTGAGGCTGGGCGTCAACTCGATCCTCGAAAAACCATTGCTGAGCATGATGCAGTCCTTCGACGTCCTGCGGTGCGGGCCGCGCTGGTACCTGGCCCAGCTGAAACTGGCATTGAGCTACCCTATCGAGGACCGCTTGCCGCTGGTTGATCAGCCCGTGCTCGTCCTGCGTGGTTCACGTGATGTCGTCGCAGGCGCTGCGTGGTCCGACCGGCTCGCCCGCACCGCCCGGCGGGGAGACGCAGGCACCATCGACGGCGCACCCCACGCCGCGCACCACAGCGCCGCCGGCGCCGTAGCAACTGCCATCACTGATTTCCTGAGCCGTCGGTAATCTGTCCGTAAGCCCAACCCGACCTGTCGTGTGGTCACCCTCCGCGACGTTGCACGCATGATGAAGACCCTTCCACTGAAAGAGCAGTCATGGACACGACATCCACGGAATGGCCCCGCAGGTTCGATGTGATCACCATCATTTTCAACCCGAACAGCACCGGCGACGCCCCGAAACTCGCCCGGGAACTCCACGATGAGCTCACCCCCCGGCTTCCTGGAACCGATATTCGGCTGACACCTACCGAACATGCCGGCCACGCGATCGACCTCGCCCGGAAAGCGGCGTCGGCCGGCAACGCGCTGATCGTGTCGGTCAGCGGGGACGGCGGCTACAACGAGGTGGTCAACGGCGTCATGTCCAGCGGCAGCGACGACGCCGTCTGCGCGGTCCTGGCCGCCGGGAACGCGAACGACCACAGCCGCGTCACCGGGCGCAAGCCCCTGGCCGAGGCGATCATCGAAGGCCACGTACGCCGGATCGACCTGCTGCGCATCAGCATCGGCCCGGCAGGCACGGACGCGGTGTACGCCCACTCCTACATCGGCTTCGGGCTGACACCGGTCATGGCGATCGACCTGGAGAAGGGCAGCAAGGGCGCCATCAAGGAGATGTTCTCCGTGGCGCGCACCTTCCGCAAGTTCAAGCCCTTCGAGATCCGGCAGAGCGACGGGGAACGCCGCGCCTTCGACAGTCTGGTGTTCGCCAACATCTCGCAGATGGCCAAGTACGCGACCCTGAGCGAGGCCGGCGACCAGCCCACCGACGGGAAGTTCGAGGTCATCACGTTCCCGCACATGGCCAAGTGGCGGATCCTGCTCACCGCGCTGCGCGCCACGACCAAGGGACTGGGCGATCAGCCGAGCTACGCCCAGTACCGGTTTTCCACCCTCAAGCCCATGCCCTACCAGCTCGACGGCGAAGTGAAGTCCGTCGAAGCCGCCACGGACATCACCATCGAGAGCGTTCCCCGGGCACTGTCCATTCTGGGCTGACCACCCGCCATGCGATACATCCACTAACAACACATGGGGCATTTCCATGCCCCCCCCCCCACTGGCCGATAACAGGAGTGTGACGCACTGTGGCCCAGTAAAGCTTGAATGACAAGGAAACCCAACACCATGAGCCATGCCACCACGAGGACGACTGCCCTTCCAGCGGCGCCGAGGGGTCCCTGGACCGATTCCCTCGGACGCAGCAGCATCCGAGCTATCCAGGTACTGGTGCTGCTGGCCCTGGCGCTGGTGGTAGTACGCGCGCTGGCACAGGTGCAACTGGTCATCATTCCGCTGCTGCTGGCTCTCATCCTCGCCGCGGCCGTCGGTCCACTCGTTATCTGGCTGCGCAAAAAAGGTTGGCCCAGTGCCGCCGCAACCGGGTTCTCCTTTTTCCTGCTCCTGTCCGCCTTCACCGGACTCGTCACCGCGATCGTGATCGCGGTCATCGGGCAGGCCGGTGAACTGGTCAGGCAGGCCATCGAGGGCTTTGACCAGGTGTACGCCTATCTGCAAAACGGGCCCCTGCCCATCGATGATGCACGAATCCAGCAGGTGCGCACCACGGCTGTGGATTTCGCCACGAGCAGCACGGCCGGCGCAAGTGCGGTCACCGGCATCAGCGTCATCGGGAACTTCCTCACCGGCGCACTCCTGATGGCCGTGATCCTGTTCTTCTTCCTCAAGGACGGCGAGAAGATCTGGGCGTTCATCCTTCGGGCTTTCAAGGGTCCCCGGCTGGTCAAGGCCCGGCTCGTCGGCCATGACAGCCTCGCGGTGCTCGGTGGTTACGTCCGCGGCACGGCGATCGTGGCGCTGGTGGATTCGGTGTTCATCGGTCTTGCACTGATCATCCTCGACGTGCCCTTGGCCCTACCCCTGACCGCCGTCGTCTTCGTAGGCGCCTTCATCCCCCTAGTGGGTGCCACCCTCGCAGGTGTTCTTGCTGCGCTGATCGCCCTCGTAGCCAACGGTCCCGTCACGGCCCTGATCGTCATCATCATCGTCTTCGTGGTGAACCAGCTCGAGGGCAACTTCCTGCAGCCGGTCGTCATGGGGCGCACCCTGAGCGTGCATGCCCTCGTCATCCTGATCGCCCTCACCGCCGGCACGATCCTCGCAGGCATCATCGGCGCCATCCTCTCCGTACCTCTGACAGCAGTGGTGTGGGCGGCCATCAAGGCGTGGAACGAACACGACGACGACCAGATCAGTGCCGGCTCCATCGAACAGGCCGAATACGAAACACTCCTCGATGAGACCGGCCACGGCGTCAGCACCCTGCCCGATGGAGAAATACCCCAACTACCGGCATCCGGCACCACGACATGATCATCCACCAACGCTGAACACGCACTGGGATGAGAAGTTTGATCCCGCCCGTCAGGCTACCCAAGCTCCCCGCGATTCCACTGGCCTAATGGACGATGGCCGAAACTAGTGCCACGGTTGCTCAACCCGGTTCATGCTCGGTGTGAAGGTCCAGGACAGCTTTCACGTCGGCAGTGGACAGTGGGTGTCCGGCGTAGAACCGCACCTCAGGCCCGCCGACGACGAGCCCGTCGGCGGGCTTCCAGCAAAGGGGCTCTGACACGGTGAATTCACAGGGCCTGCACAGGGCCCGTGTGGCGAATTCCACGAAAGGCGCTGCGGACACCGCCGCTGGGCGGGGAGTGGAGTCGGCCAGGCGCACCCTGTGCGACCCCGTCCGCGCCTAGCCGAGCGTGGCGGTATCGATCACGAAGCGATAGCGCACGTCGGAGGAGAGCACTCGCTCGTAGGCGTCGTTGATGCCGTCCGCCGGGATGAGCTCGATCTCCGGCGCGATGCCGTGCTCGGCACAGAAGTCGAGCATCTCCTGCGTCTCACGGATGCTACCGATCCCCGACCCCGCGAAGGAACGCCGCTGGTTGAACAGCGTGAACACGTGCAGGGGAAGGGCATCCGCCGGGGCACCCACGTTGACCATGGTCCCGTTGAGTCCCAGGAGCGAGAGGTACGCATCCAGGTCGATCTTCGCGCTCACCGTATTGATGATCAGGTCGAAGGCGTTGGCGAGCTGCTTGAACGTGTCGGGGTCGCTGGTGGCGTAGTAGTGCTCGGCCCCGAAACGCCTGCCGTCCTCCTGCTTGCTCAGGGTCTGTGACAGCACGGTGACCTCGGCACCCATCGCGTGCGCGATCTTCACTGCCATGTGGCCGAGTCCACCGAGCCCGACGACGGCTACCTTCTTGCCCGGTCCGGCTTTCCAGTGAGCGAGGGGCGAGTAGGTGGTGATGCCCGCGCACAGCAGGGGCGCAGCGGCCTCGTAGGGGATGCTCTCGGGTACCGACAGTACGAAATCCTCGACGACCACGATGTGCGTCGAGTAGCCGCCCTGCGTGATGGACCCGTCCCGGTCGACGCCGGCGTAGGTGCCGGTGTTCCCGTTCAGGCAGTACTGCTCCTCTCCCTGCTTGCAGTTCGCGCACTCCCTGCACGAGTTCACCATGCAGCCGACGCCGACCCGGTCGCCGACCTTGTGCCGGGTGACCTCCTCGCCCGTCTCCTCGACGACTCCGACGATCTCGTGGCCCACGGTGAGCGGATAGTGCTGCGGTCCCCACTCGCCCCGCACGGTGTGGATGTCGGAATGGCATATTCCTGCGAAGGCGATCTTGATCAGCACGTCCTTCGCCCCGACGTCGCGACGTTCGATGGTCGTGGGGATGAGCGGGTCGGTGGGCGACGTGGCGGCGTACGCCTTCACTGTCTTCATGCGGTTCCTCCTCGGAACATCGGGGACGCGAACTGGGCCTGCAGGTTCACTAGTCCAACGGTAGGTCGGATCGGGCAGGCGTGGGAGGTTCTGCTGGTACCCCCGTCGGCCGCGCGAGATCGAGCCACTGCCGTGCCCGGCGAGCGGTCTCGAAGTATCTCGTCGGGTAGGGCGGGCTGTGGAGCTGCTTGTAGTAGGAGGCGATGACGCGGTCGCCCTCCGCACCGACGATCGCCAGGGCGGAGACATCCAGCCGGGCGGCGAAGACCTCGAGCGCTTCCTGCGTGAGCGAGACCATGTCGTTGTTCAGTGCGAGCATGGGCCGGCGGTCTGCAGGAGTCAGGGCAGCCACGGCCGCCACCAGCGCTTCGGCGACGGCAGCGTTCACACTCATACCGGCGTCCCACTCGACCATCACCAGGCCGTCCTCCAGCCACGCCCTGAAGGGTTTCCGTGCCGCTTCCCGGCTCGTCGACTCGCCGCCGTCCGCCCGCCCGGTCAACCATTCGATGGCCTCGGCCTCGGTGGAGAAGTACCGGCTGGGCGTCACCGACCGGTAGTTGAAGGCGGTCAGCACCTTGCTGACCTCATCAGCTCCCACGACGCCGGTCCGGGACGAACAGGTGTCCTCGATGAGCAGGTGCCGCGCTTCAAGCGTGATCGCCTCGACCAGTCCGATGTCCACCAGGAGCGGTCGTTTGCACCCGTGCGACGCCGCCGTCACCGCTGCCATCGTGGAGAGGACGTCCTCGGCCCCGATGGTCACCCGCGCTGCCCACTCGAGGCGGAGGAAAGCGCCGTCGTCCGTGAGCGTGTAACGAGGCTGTTCCCCCAGTTCCCCGGTCATGTCGATCCCGTTCCTCGTGAGCCTGGATCCGATCCTAGGCGCAGGAGCTCCCGCGCGACAGCGCGGGCACTCCCTGTACACGGGCGCATTGTGGCCCACCCGTACGGGGTGGAGGATGGGAAGCGCCACCCCGGACAGATAGAAGGAGCTTCCCCATGGACTACGCGTTCGACGTCCTCGTCATCGGTGGCGGACCCGCCGGCATGGCCGCTGCCACGCGCGCAGCCGAGCTCGGCGCACGCACGGCTGTCGTCGAACGCTCAGCACTCGGCGGGACCTGCGTGAACTCGGGGTGCGTTCCCACCCGCGTGCTGGCGAAGACCGCGCGCCTCTTCCGCGAGGTCCGCACCGCCTATGACTACGGCATCGTGGTGGACGAGCCCTCGGTGGACTGGAACAAGACGGTGCAGCGTGTCCGGGCGACGGTGGCGCGCGTCCTCGACGCGAAGGGGTACGGACCCACCATGGAGCGCCTCGACATCGAACTGATCGAGGGCGACGCCGAGCTCACGGGCGAGCACACCGTCGTCGTGGACGGGAGCGAGATCACGGCGGCGACCATCATCCTCTGCATCGGTGGCAGCGGGCGGCGCCTCCCCATCGAGGGCGCCGAGCACGCCGTGCTACCCCACGAGGTCCTGGGCCTCGAGAGTCTGCCGGGCACGGTGGCGATTATCGGCGGCGGGCACACAGGCGCCCAGATGACCACGATCTTCGACGCGCTGGGGTCCGAGGTCCTGCTGCTCGACCTCGCCCCACGCATCCTGATGACCGAGGACGACGACGTCGCTGCCGCCGTCACGGCCAGCTTCACCGGCAAGGGCGTCCAGGTGGAGACCGCCATCGGCGGCATCGAGGCCATCCGCAGGGACGGTGAGGGGCTCGCGCTGGCGTGGACGCGTGACGGCGAACCCCGGTCGCGGCGGGTTGACGCCGTCATCATGGCCGCGGGGTGGCCCGCCAACCTCGCCGGCCTGGGGCTGGATGCGGCGGGCGTCCAGGCGGCGAGGTCCTTCATCCCGGTGGACGAGTACCTGAGGTCGAACGTGCCGCACATCTTCGTGGCAGGTGACGCCAACGGCAGCAGCATGCTGGTACAGGCAGCCGTCTTCGAGGGCGAGACCGCCGCCGAGAACGCGGTGCTGGGAGCCACACGCACCACCCCGCACCATCTCCTGCCCGAGGGCGGCTTCACGGATCCGGACTATGCCGGCGTCGGACTGACCGAGGCCAAGGCCCGGGAGCGCGACGCCGAGTGCCATGCGGTCACGGTGCCCTACGCGGCCGTCGAGCGTCCGATCATCGACGACCGCGAGCAGGGCTTCCTGAAACTCGTGATCGACCGGCGTCGCGAACTGATCCTCGGAGCCCACGCTGTCGGCGAGAACGCCGTCGAGGTGGTCACGGCCGTCGCGTCGGCCATGGCGGCGGGGACGGACCTCGCGACCCTCGCGCGCGTGAAGTTCGCCTACCCCACCTACAGCGCTGTCATCGGACACGCCGCCCGCGCCGCCCTCCGCAGCTAGGGCTCAGCTGCGGACCAGCACCAGTTCTTCCAGCGGAAGACGCGTACGCGGCGCGGTCTCCCGCTCGGCCAGGGCCTCGGGAAGCTTGTCGGCCTCATCGGCGGTGCCCACCGCGGTGATCGTCAGGGGCTTGAGGTTCTCGTCGAGGTCGAACGCGGCCACGATCTCGCCCCATTCGACACCCGCCATCTGGTGCGTCGCCAAGCCCTCCGCCTCCGCCTGGATGGTCAGGTGGGCCACGGCCTGGCCGAGGTCGTACTCCGCGTAGGGGCGCACGTCACCTTCGACGGAGGACGTCTCGGCGATCCCGACGATCAGGGCCGAGGCGTTGTGGGCCCAGGCCGCGTTGAACCCCACGAGGGCCGCGACGATCGTGTCGAACTCGCGGGTACCGCGACGGGCGACGATGAACCGGCGGGGCTGGAGGTTGATGGCGGACGGCGCCCAGCGCGCAGCTTCCAGCAGTGCATCGAGCTGGTCGTCGGTGATCGTCGCCTCGGGATCGAAGGACCGCGGGCTCCAGCGATCGGCCAGCTCGGGCATGATCGGCACGCGGGTCTCCGCACTGCGGGTGGTCGTCATGGAAGGAATGAGTGACATGGGAATACTCCTGTGCTCGATGCGGATACTCGGCGCACCGTTGAGCCTCGGTGCCTGCAACAACAGAATCCGCAGGGCCATTCCCGAGGAGCACTCGGCATCCAGGCCCAGTCCATCGGATGCATCCGTACGCCCACTAATAGGAACTATGTTCTATTGTTGGTGGTGAGCAGCAATCGGAGGGAAGGGCAGCGGGCATGACAGTACAGGCCACCGATGCAGATCATGCAGGGCGCCGGCTCCTCGACGAACCTGCCACAATCCGTTTCACGCCGTCCGGGAGGCCCCTCGCCCTCCGCTGGCACGGCAGCATCTGGCAGGCCTTCGGAGAATCCGTTCCGTCACCGGGTGGCCCCGGAGCCTGGACGGAGGCCGCCCACGCGCCGGGCACGACGCCGTCCGCCTGGCTGTTCACGGCACAGACCGGTCCCGTCTCGCCCGTCCTGGAGTTCAGGATCGCCTTCGACACCCGGCGTGAGGAATGGCGCCTGCTCAGCGTCCGCCCCGTGGAGGGTTGACGGGCGCAGTCCGCCGTCCGTCCGCTGCAGGAACAGCGATCCTCGTCAGCGCCGGCCCAGCTCCTCGGAAACAACCGCACGATCGTCGCGACGGCGCCAATAGGCGGCGATCGCGGCTCCGGACAGGTTGTGCCAGACAGAGAAGATCGCGCCCGGCAGCGCCGCCTCGGGAGTCAGGTACGTACGGGCGAGTCCGGCCGCGAGACCGGAGTTCTGCATGCCCACCTCGATCGCCGTCGTCCTCCTGGCCGCAGTAGGCAGACCGAACAGGCGCGCGGCCCCATAGCCGAGCGCGTAGCCCAATCCGTTGTGCAGGACCACGGCCGCGAACACCAGCAGCCCGGCCGAGAAGATGATGCCGGCGCTGCCGGAGACCACGGCGATCACCACCACCGTGATCGCGGCCACCGAGATCCACGGCAGCGCGGGCAGCAGCCGCTCCACCAGGCGAGGCAGGAAGTACCGGACGGCAAGGCCGACGAGGACCGGGATCAGGACGATCTGGAGGATCGACAGGCCGATGGCAGCGGCATCGACGGGCATGTACCGGCCCGCGAGCCACAGGGTGAGCAGTGGCGTCAGGAAGGGCGCGAGGATCGTGGACACCGACGTCATGGCCACGGAAAGTGCCACATCTCCCCGGGCAAGGTAAGAAACCACGTTGGAGGCGGTCCCACCCGGACAGCACCCGACGAGGATCACCCCCGCCGCGAGCGCCGGCGGAAGTCCGAGGGCCGTCGAGACACCCCACCCCAGTAGCGGCATGATCATGTACTGGGCCACGACCCCGATGACCACCGGAATCGGTCGCTTCCCGATCAAGGCGAAGTCCACTGGCGTGAGCGTCAGTCCCATCCCGAACATGATGACGCCCAGCAGGGGGTTGACCAGCGCTCCGAGTCCCGTGAAGGTGCCGGGTGTGAGGACCGCCGCGACTCCCCCGGCGAGGATCAGGAGCGGGAACAGGGTCACCGCGATCCTCGCACTGCGCTCTTCTGCGGTCCGGGGGCGGTGATTCTGTGTGCTCATCGTTAACCCAATACCACCTGCTCCCGGATATGACCCACTGCTACCATTGCAGTCACCCGAAAGGCAAGGGTACTTAGTTCCTCTTCAAGGGCAGGTATGACGATGGCGACGACCGACAAGAAGTTCACCGCTACCGAGGAGTCGACGAGCAAGCATCCGCACGATTGGGGCCGGGCGATGGCGGTTGCCATCTGCCGGCTCACGGACATGGCGAGAGAGGCAGGCGATACCGTCCACCATGAGGCGCTCATCGGTGAGGACCTCCACCTCTTCGTGGAGGACACGGAACACGGCGTCAACATCACGATGTCCTGGACGCCGCGAGAACAGGGCGCATTGACGGACGGTGCCGATCAGGAAGGCTCCGAACCGGACAAGGGCGGGCTGTCGCACAGCACGGCAGGTCAACGGTTCGACCCGACAGGCGGAAGCACTGCGGGCGTGGGCCAGTAGACCCGAGGCGCAACCCCCACCCGGAGGAAGGATAAGTAAGCACGCTTACCTTGTGCGGGGTAGGGTGAGACCGAACCGTCGGTCAACCCGTGGAGGACAGCATGAGTGAACGCCCGGACCCCTTGAACGCAGGGAATCCTGATCCTGTCGAGAGCCACATCACCGGCCTCGAGCCCGGCGGCGGAGTGCCCCCGGGCGAGACTCCGCCTGCCGAGTCCAGCACCGCCTGGCAGCAGCAGGGCCATGCGGACGAGGAGACCCCGTCGAAGGGACGTCAGGCCCTGTGGATCACGATCATCGGCATCGTCGTCCTGCTGGTACTGCTCTACATCGTCGGCTACATCGTCGGCATCATCGATCTGTTCTAGGCGCAGGCCGACAGGAAGAGCCCCCATCCGCCGTCGGCGGGTGGGGGCTCTTCCTGTACCTGCGTGCCGGCTAGGACGACACTGCGTCATCCCGCAGGCTGTAGTAGTCGACCAGCGCGGACTCCTCCTCCGGAGAGAGTTCCACGCTGCTGGCGGCGCTCGGCGCACCGACGATCTGGTCCTTCGTCCATGCGAGGTAGAGAGCGTCACCCTCGAAGCGCGAATTCGCCAGCGGCACGTAGTGCTTGCGGGAGTTCAGCAGCCCGAGTGACACAGTCACCCACGCAGGGACGCCGGACTCCTTCTCGAGGTGTACGTCATTGACGTCGCCGAGCTTCTTGCCCTTGCTGTCCCAGGCCGTTGCATCCTGGAGCTTGTTAATTTCCGCCTGGACCATCGAGGTTCCCTTCACGAGTCGGTTCTTCCACCATTCCAACCGAGATACGGTCGAAGGGCAATCGGCAGCTGTTCGTCAGGCCTTGTCCGCGGCCTCACCGAGCATCGGCAGGAAGCGGTCCAGCGCCCAGACCAGGCTCAACGGGTTGGCCGCGGAGATGGAGAGCGTCAGGGTGTTGTCGCTGTCCGCGACGAGTGCGCCGCTCTTGACGGCCGGGATCTGGCTGAGCAGCGGATCACCGGCGATGGCCTCCTTGGTGCCCGCATCCGGAACCCAGGTGACGAAGATGTCGGAGTCGAGCTCGTTGGCGCGCTCGGCCGACCACGGAATGAAGAACTCTTCCGAGCCCTTCGTGTTCTCGGTGACGACGTCGGCCTGCACCATGCCGAGCTCGGTCAGGAACCGGGGACGGTTGTCGTTGGCCGTGTAGACGCTCACGCCTTCGGCACTGGCCGGTTCGAGGTTGCCGTAGATGAAGGTCTTGTCTTCGAGTTGCGGGTACTCGGCGGCTGCGTCGGCGATCGCCTGCTCGGTCTCGGTGACGAGCTGTTCGGCGTCGTCGGACAGACCCAGGGCCTCACCGATGATGCGGGTGGAGTCCTGCCAGGCGGTGCCGTAGGCGACCTCAGGATAGGCGACGACCGGGGCGATCTTGCTCAGTGTGTCGTAGTCCTCCTGCGACAGCCCCGAGTACGCGGCGAGGATGACATCGGGATCCGTGGCGGCGATGTCGTCGAACGCGATGCCGTCGGTCTCGGAGTACTGCACGGGTGCATTCTCGGTCCCGATGGCGGCGCCCAGCTCCTCGAGCTTCGCGTCCTTCCAGGGGGTCGACTGGTTCTCGTTGCCGCCATAGCTGTCGGCCGGCATGCCGACGGGCACGACGCCGAGGGCGAGGGACACATCTGCATTGACCCACGAGACCGTTGCCACTCGCTCCGGCTTCTCGGTGAGGGTGGTCTCACCGAAGGCGTGCCCGATCGTCACGGGGAAAGCCCCGGCATCGGCGGAGGCGCTGCTACCGCTCGTGGACTCGGCGCCGCTGCCGGCAGGGCCGGTGGAGCACGCGGAGAGGGACAGAACGGCGACGGCGGCAGCGGCGATCAAGCTGCGCAGGCGTGAGGGGGCCATGAGGCTCCTTGGCTTCTGTGGCCTCCCAGGAGGCCGTGGACGGGGTAGAAGTAAGGCTAGCCTAAGCCGCCGGCTATTACGAAATACTTTCGTAGCGTAATAGCTACTGCTTGCGTGCCCTGCGCGTCTCCCGCTCGTTCGCCTTCTGCAGTGCGTCGACCAGCTCGTCCTTGGACATGCCGGAGCGGCCCTTGACGTCGAGTTTCTTCGCGAGGTCGTAGAGGTGCTGCTTCGAGGCATTGGCATCCACCCCACCCGCTGTCGGCCGCGCTTCCGCGCTGTCTCGTGCGGCCTGCTCGTCCGAGGGCCCCTTCTTCTCCTTCGGCTCCCAGTGGTCGCCCACCTTCTCGAAACCGTGCTTCAGCGACGCGAAGGCAGTGCGCCGCGCCCGCTCGCCGTCGCCGTACTGCTCCTCGGCGGCGTCGAGCGTCGCCGCGAAAGTGTCCTGAGCCTTCTCGTCGGAGCGCTGCAGCGTGCTCGGTAGCGCGTCCGGCTTGACCTTGCCGTCCTTCGTGAAACGGGACATCCCTGCATCCTCTCGGAGAACTCGAGCCCGCCACACGGGCCGGCCTGTACCAGCACGCTACCGCGTAGCTGTCAGCCGCGGGCGGAGAGAAATGCCTCGAGCGCCGGCAGATCGTCCGTGTTGATGTGGTCCACCCCGGCGTCGGCCAGTTCGGTCCAGACGGCGTCGCGGGCCGCTCCCGGACGATCCGGCGTAGCCCAGAAACGGACGCGGGCGCCCTGCTCATGCGCAGTGGCGACATAGGCCCGCAGCTTCGCACGCTCCCCCGCCGGCATCTCCCCGACGCCCTGCCAGGAGAAGAGCTGGGTCCAGTTGTTGCTGATCAGGGGCATGAGGCTCGACGGGAGCGGGGAACCGAGATCGGTGGCACGGCCGTCGTAGAAGCTGAGCCGCTGCTGGGCGGCAGCCATGGTGGCGAGGGGGCGGTTGCCACTGATGACCACGCTCACGGCGCCCTGCTTGACCTTGCCATTGCTGAAGCGGCTGAGCATGGGGCGGTGCTCGCCCAGCTCGCTCTCGATGGCGGACCAGGTCTGCTCGGCGTCACCCTTGATATCCACGAGGAGCTGGAACTCGCCGCTCCACCCCGGGTAGACGCTGCCTCCCCGGCCACGGACGAGATCATCGAGCGGATCGAGGTAGAGACTCTCGAGCGTCACCCCCGGCACCACGTCCTCGAGGTCGTGGGCCACCAGGAGCTCGCCGTCCACGAGCCACACGTCGGCCTCGACACTTGTGAAGCCGTGCTCGAGGGCGTCGTACAGCGGTCGGTCGTGCTCGTAGTCGTTGTGCGCGTGGGCCGCCGCGTGCGGCTCGCCGAGGACGACGTCGTCCCGTACGGAGCGGCAGCTGCCGGCAGGGCCGTGGAGATCGCGAGTGCGGAGCCCGCGAGCAGGACGGCGATGGGACGTGCGAGGGTCATGGCTCAACTTCCTTCGGGTGCGTGGACGCACCCACGCTAGGAAGCGGAGGTGATCAGCAGACCGACGGCGGTTGACCCTCCGATGAACAGCACCGCCGGTCCCGCCGCGTCAGCCGAGGGTCTTCAGGTACCGGACCAGCTCCCTGGGGGCGGACGTCGGGGCCACGGCCTCGACGGCGGCGTTGTAGTTGGTGTTGGTATTGACGTCGTAGGTCAGCACCCTGCCGTCCGCCGTCTCGATGAACTCGATGCCGCAGACCTCCAGGTCGTTGCGCCGGGCGAACTCCTCGAACCGGGCGATGACCGGGTGGTCGAATCCCTCGCGGAGGCTGAAGAGCTGCTGGTCAGGCTCGGGCGGGATGGTGGCGCCCGGCGGCATGATCGGCCTCCCCGTCTCCGGGTCGATCGCGCACGCATCCGCCGGGCACAGCTGGAAGCCGCCACGCGCGGTGTCGGCCTTGATGGCATAGACGAAGCGCCCGCCCACGAGCTCCGCCCGGGTGATGAAGGGTTCCGCAGCCTGGATGAATTCCTGCACGAGCGTGATGCCGTCCGCCGGCTCCTCGAACTCACTCGACGCCACGTACTCCGCGAGCTCCTGGTGCGAGTCTAACTTGCGCACGCCGAGACCTTTCCCGCCCTGGTTGTGCTTCAGGATGAGCGGCACGTCGAAGCCCTGGGCCGCTTCGAGGATGCGGTTCCGCCCGACGGCGGCAACGGTGCGCGGGGTTTCGATACCCGCCGCACGCAGGGCGGTGAGCTGGTCCACCTTGCTCATCTCGAGCTCGAGGACGCGGCGTCCGTTGACGGTACGGCGTCCATGGGCTTCGAGCCAGGACAGCACCGATCGTGCGTAGTCCTTGGAGAGTCCGTGGTCCCGCGTGTGGGCCGAGGCGCTGATGCGTGACCAGAAGACGCCTTCCGGCGGGACCGAATCGAGGTCCAATACGCCGTCCGTGAGCAGCCACTCGACCACCTCCACGCCTTCCGCCTCGAAGGCACGGGCGAACGGAGGAAACCACTCGGGGTTCTCGTGCAGGGCGTAGACCGTCGTCACGGATAGATCCTTCCGTCAGGGAGCAGGGGCTTCTGGGATAACCCGTGTACCCGGGCACCTATTCCGTCCGCATCTCCCCGATCAGCTGTCCATCCGTCAGGTTCTCCCGTCACCCCGGAACAGAGTGCGCAGCAGGGCGTAGACCTGAGCGGCCGCGAGCACTCCGCTGATGAACAGGGCCGGCAGCCAGGGCAGGCTCGTGCCGTACACGAGGACGAAGGCCATCGACAGGGCGAAAACGGCGATCGCGAACACACGGATCAGCTTCAGCAACCATCGGCGCCCTGCAGCTTCCGCCAGGAGGTGCCGCGGGATGCCCTGATCGTCGTGCGCGTCGTCCTCCACTGCCCCTCCTCCTGTCGGACCTGGCCTTCAACCCACGAGATCCCACTTCTCATGGCCCTGCGCCCCTCCGTCCGGGACATCCGACGCTCTGCCGGCCCCTCCCCCGTGCCGGTCAGTCCTGTATGAAGATGTCGTTGCCCGGGCCCATCGGCAGGTCGAGGTAGAAGAACACCGTCAGGATCGCGACCCAGGCCAGCCAGAAGGGCACCACGAACGGCAGCATGCGCGCCATGAGCGTGCCGAGGCCCGCCTCCGGCTCGTACTTCCGCAGCATCGTCAGCAGCACGATCATGTACGGGTTCAGCGGCGTGATGACCTGCGTGGCGGAGTCCCCCACTCGGAAGGCGCCCTGGATGAAGGCCGGCTCGTAGCCGAGGAGCGCGAACAACGGTACGAAGACCGACGCCATGAGAGTCCACATCGAAGAGCCCGAGATGATGAACAGGTTCAGCACCGATGCGAGGAGGATGAAGGCGATGACGGCCGGATATCCCGTCAGCCCGATGGCGCTGAGCCCCGACGCCCCTGCCACGGCGATCCACGACCCGATCCCGGACCAGTTGAAGAGGGCGATGAACTGGCCGAGGATGAACGCGAGCACGAGGAATCCCGCCATGTCCTTGATCGCCTCGCCCATGACACGGGGGACATCGCGGCCGGTGGTGATGGTCCCGACGATCCGCCCGTACACCAGCCCGGGAATGGTGAAGAGCAGGAACACGATGAACACGATCGAGCTCAGCAGCGGCGAGCGCGGCAGGAAACCACCGGTCTCGTTCCGCCAGGGCGAATCCGGCACGATCACCGCGACGAGGATCACCAGCGCGACGACCGCGCCGACGATCATCGACCACTTCAGCCCTCTCGCCTCCCGGGGCTCAAGCTCGGCCTTCAGCACCACGGGCGCCGCCGCGTGATCGCCGTCCTCAACGATCTCGTCGACCGGGACGTTCTGCCGGGCGAGGCGGGGTTCGAGCACCCGATCGATGATGAATCCGGCGATCAGGATCAGCACCACCGAGGACGCGATGTTGAAGTAGTAGTTGGACAGCGGAGTGACAGGGGCGCCGGCATTGGGAAGGTTCTCCGTGACCGCCGTCGTGATCCCGGCGAACAGGGCATCGAGACTCGTGACGAGGAGATTCGTCGAATAGCCGGCCCCGGCCGCCGCGAAGCCGCCGAGCAGTCCGGCGACCGGGTGGCGTCCGGCAGCCTTGAACACGAGCGCCGCGAGCGGCGGGATGATGACGAAGGCGGAGTCGGACATCACCGATCCGACGACACCCACGAAACCGACGGCGTACGGCAGTGCCCAGCGCGGGGCGGATCCGAAGACGCGCCGGATGAGGGCACCGAGCAGACCCGACTTCTCCGCCACTCCGACCGCGAGCAGGATCGGCAGCACTGTGGCAAGGGGCGGGAACCCGAGATAGTTCGCGCCGATGTTGGCGGTCAGCCAGGTCATGCCCTCCCCGGTGAACAGGCCCTTGATGACCGTCATCTCCTCCGCTCCCGGCACCTGCACCGTCACCCCGGCGAGCGCCATCCCCGTGGTGACCACGGCCGTGATGCCGAAGAGGATCAGGAAGAGCATGAACGGATCGGGCAGCTTGTTGCCGACCCTTTCCACGCCCGTGAGGAACCGGTCGGTCAGTCCCGGTCGGGTCGCTGCGGTGGATGACATGCTTTCTCCTTGGCTGTCGGTGGTGCGGGCGCTGCGCCCGGTCGGAACAACCGGTGGCGACCGCCGGATCAGTCGAAGTAGGACGGCACGTCGATGGCGCCGCCCTGCTCCTCGAACTCCGCGTGCACCGCGGCGCGCAGGGACGCGTCGAACAGGTAGTCGAGCGCAGTCAGGGCCAGCCCGACGGCGCCGTCCAGCGCGCCCTGCTCGGCTGCCACGCTGGCTGCTGCCTCCGCGAAACCGCGCGTGTGCAGCGCCGTCGAGGGTTCGGCGATGCGGATGAGCGGGTGGATCCCCGGGACGCGGTAGCTGACGTTCCCGAAGTCGGTGGACGCGGCGAGGGTCTCGGAGACGACGCCGAGCGGAAGCGGAGAGCGTCCGCGCCGTTGCTGGGCGGCGACCCAGCGACCGGTCAACGCGTTGTTCGTGCGGATAGGGAGCGACGGCGGATGCTCGTCCCACTGCAGCTCCACGCCCGTTCCCGTCATCAGGGCCGCCCCCCGGGCCACGTCCTCGAGGCGCCTGCTGAGGTCCTTGAGGGTGGCAGGCTGCTGCGAGCGCGCGTAGAGCTTCAGGACCGCGCGGCCCGGGATGATGTTCGGGCTCTGCCCACCCTCCGTGATGTTCGTGTGCACCCGGTCCGACGGCGGTAACTGCTGGCGCAGCAGGCCGATGGCCTGGTAGGCGAGATTTGCGGCATCGAGCGCGTTACGGCCCATGAAGGGTTGCGCCGAGGCGTGTGCCTCCACGCCGGTGAACGTGATGGTCAGCAACCGCCGACCGAGCCAGACCTGATCGGCGAGGTCGTAGCCGTAGGGGTGCACCATGATGGCGGAGTCGACGTCGTCGAAAGCCCCGTGGCGGGCCATGACCTCCTTGCCGGAGTGTCCTTCTTCGGCGGGCGTACCGAGGAGGACGACGCGACCGGGCAGGCGGTCAGCCACCCCGGCGAGGGCCAGGAACGCGCCGAGGGCTGCTGCGGCGATGACGTTGTGGCCGCAGGCGTGGCCGATCTCGGGCAGGGCGTCGTACTCGGCGAGGATCGCGATGGTCGGACCCCGGTCCCCACTGCCCACCTCCGCGCGGACCGACGTTCCGACGCCGTACCCGCCGAGCCGTGCGTCGATGCCGTGGCGCGCGATCTCCTGGTGCAGGAGCATTGCGCTGCGGTGCTCCTGGAACGCGGTCTCCGGGTGGGCGTGCAACTGCTGGACCACGTGCCGCAGTTGCTCCGCGACGGCGTCGATGCCCTGTTCCACCTCCTCCGACACGGCGGTCGGCGCGCCGTCGAACGGCGAAGGATCCGGAACGGACTCGGCGAGGAGCCTTCTCGTCAGCGCATCGATCGACTGGAGATACGCCCGGTCCGGCTCGGTGGGTTGGCTCATTCGAGTAGCTTAGGCAACGATCAGCAGGCTGGGCAGTCCCTCACGTACATGCTGGGTAACACTGCGCCTCGGGTCCCGGAAAGATAACCTGCCGGAAATACCCCGGCAATACCGCTTCTGAATCATGGAGACAGCCGCCCCTCACCCGCACCGGGACGGACCGTGAAGATTCAGGAGCACCCCATGACCACCATCGCAGTCCCCAGCACCGCCCGTGTGCTCGACCTGGGCACCCTCAGCGCCGGAACAGTCGTGGAAGCACGACGCAAGAACGAGGTGCACTACCGCGGCTGCGTCGAGGACACCGCTCCCGGGCTCGGCGTCGTCTGGGTCCGTGACGATATGGCCGGGCACCGGGCCATCCTGCACCTCGACGAATACAGCATCTGGCAGATCAGCGCCTGAGCCGGACCGGCGGAGCCGGGCCCCTTCTAGACTGGAGGAATGACTGCAACCCTCGTGGCGAAGGACCTGTCCGGGGGCCACGCCCACCGCACCCTCTTCTCGAAGCTCGATCTCACCGTCGCGCCCGGCGACGTCGTCGGGGTGGTAGGAGCGAACGGCGCTGGGAAGACCACCCTCCTGCGCCTGCTCGCAGGAACAGACACCCCGCTGGCCGGCACCGTGCGCACGACTCCCGCCGACGCCTTCGTGGGCTGGTTGCCGCAGGAGCACGAGCGCGTCGAGGGTGAGACGGTCTCCACCTACATCGGGCGGCGCACGGGCACGGCGGCGGCGACGGAAGCGATGGAGGCCGCTGCCGCCGCACTCGGCAGCGGAACCAAGGGTGCCGATGACGCCTACGCTGCGGCCCTCGACCACTGGATGGCGTCCGGCGCGGTCGACCTCGAGGACCGCATGCCGGCAGTACTGGCCGACGTCGCGGGCGCGATCGACCCGGCGACCCCGACGACTGCCCTCTCGGGCGGACAACTCGCGCGGGTCGCGCTCGCCGCACTGCTGTTGAGCCGGTTCGACGTCGTGCTCCTGGACGAACCGACCAACGACCTCGACCTCGCCGGGCTCGAGCGCCTCGAATCGTTCATCCAGAACCTGCGCGGCGGCGTCGTCCTCGTATCCCATGATCGGGAGTTCCTCGCGCGGTGCGTCACCACCGTCGTCGAACTGGACCTCGCCCAGAACAAGGTGGCCGTGTACGACGGCGGCTACGACGCGTACCTGGAAGAACGCGCCGTGGCGCGCCGGCATGCGCGCGAGGCCTACGAGGAGTACGCGGAGAAGAAGCAGGATCTCGTGGGGCGGGCCCGGACACAACGCGAGTGGAGCTCCCAAGGCGTGCGCAACGCGATGAAGAAGAGCCCGGACAACGACAAGATCCGGCGCAGGGCGAGCATGGAGTCATCGGAGAAACAGGCCCAGAAGGTGCGCCAGATGGAGTCCCGCATCGCGCGGCTGGACGAGGTGGAGGAACCGCGCAAGGAATGGCAGCTCCAGTTCACCATCGGGTCGGCACCGCGATCCAGTTCCGTCGTCGCCACCCTGAACAATGCATCGGTCACCCAGGGCAGCTTCACCCTCGGGCCGGTCTCGCTGCAGGTCAACGCGGGCGAGCGCATCGGGATCACCGGCCCCAACGGGGCCGGCAAGTCGACGCTCCTGCGCCTCCTGCTGGGTCACCAGCAACCGGACGACGGCGCCGCCGCCCTCGGATCGAGCGTCGCGGTCGGCGAGATCGACCAGGCGCGTGGTCAACTGGACGACGCCAGTCCGCTCGGTGCCGCCTTCGAGGCCCTCGTGCCGGATATGACACAGGGGGAGGTGCGTACGCTGCTCGCGAAGTTCGGGTTGAAGGCCGACCAGGTGCGGGCCGCAGTCGGTGCACTGTCCCCCGGCGAGCGGACCAGGGCGGGGCTCGCGCTCCTCCAGGCGCGTGGCGTGAACCTCCTCGTGCTCGACGAGCCGACCAACCACCTGGACCTTCCCGCGATCGAGCAACTCGAGGATGCCCTCGAGTCCTACTCAGGCGCGCTGCTGCTCGTCACGCATGATCGCAGGCTGCTCCAGAACGTCCGCCTCGACGCGCGCTGGCAGGTGGACGGCGGAACGGTGGTCGTCGACTAGGAGAAAGGTGCACCGGGCAGGGCGGTCCGCCGCCTGTGCAACCATGGATGTGAGGCGGATTCATCCGTCTCCCGGACGAGGGGTGCCGTACCCGGTGTGCGACAAGACGGCCCATGGGAGTGAGTCATGGCCTGGATAGTCCTCGTTGTCTCGGGAGTCCTGGAAGCTGTCTGGGCGACAGCGCTCGGCAAGTCCGAGGGTTTCAGCAAGGTGGCGCCGACCCTGGTGTTCGCCGTTGCGATCATCGCCAGCATGGCAGGCCTCGCGTACGCCATGCGAACACTGCCCACCGGAACGGCCTACGCCGTCTGGGTGGGGATCGGCGCGTCGCTGACGGTGATCTACGCGATGGCGACCGGCACCGAGCCTGCGTCCCTGCTCAAGATACTGTTCCTGCTCATGATCGTAGGCGGCGTCATAGGGCTCAAGCTCGTTCACTGACCGCGGCTTCCTGCTCCCGCGGCTCTGTACTCCCGAAGCCTCGCGTCAGGACCGTCCCCGCTCCTGACCGCCCCTCGCCCCTCGCCCCTCGCCCCTCGTTGAGGATGTTCGGCGACCTTGCGCCAAAACTGAGCGTGCACAGGCCGTTCAGTTGAGGTGCGTTCGCGAGTATTGAGGGAGGCCCAGTTGGGGGCCGCGACGAGGAGTTGGGCACAATGCAGTACGACGAGACCCGGACGGCGATGGAATTCGCCGGACTGACGGCCTACGAGACATGGATGCACTATTGCAACATGGGCGGCCTCACCGACTATTTCGAACTCGATGCCTACCTGTGCGGCCTCTACGGGCTCGACCCCGAGGACGCCGACCTCGTTTCACAGGCAGTCAACGAACTCATCGATGACCTGTGCACCTCCGAGGACGCGATGTTCTGCCGTGCGCCCTACTCCTGGACAGAGGAACGGGCCGGATCGTTCGGCACGGACCACGAAGCCGGCAACGGCCAGGAGGGTTTCAACGGGGCCCGGCCGGTCCGGATCCCGGCCGAAGACCTCGTCGAACCCCACGGGGCGGGGACGTTCGGCTCACGCTTCCTCTCCGAACTGGATGTCCGCGCCCTGGCCGGCCGACCCGGCGTACCGCTCCCCCCGGGAGCCCACGCGGAGCTCCTGGGTGAGATTCTCGACAGCGGGATCATCGGGCGCATGTTCTCGGGCGAGCGGAACCAGCGCTAGCGCCCGGGCTCCCGCTCGAGTGCCTGGTCGTGCTCGGCGTGCGCCTTCCGGATCATCTCCATGAACTCCGTCTCGTTGCGGATCAGCCGCTTGTACTTCTCGGGGAGCGTCCTGAGATCCGCCTCCTCGGCGCAGAGCTTCGCGAAGATCTTCTCGCGCTCCGTGATGTCGGTCTCGTAGTTCAGGTCCAGGTACTCCGCGGCGTGGCGCTTGGCCCCGGAGATGGCATTCTTCGCCTTGCCCTTCGGACTCAGGACCGAGGCCAGGACGGTCACTACGAGCACACCGAGGATGACGGTCAGCGATAGCCCGGTGCTGATCTCGACCACTTTCACGTGTTCGCCGTCGTTGATGAAGGGCAGGTTGTTCTCGTGCAGGGCGTGCAGGATCAGCTTCACGCCGATGAAGCCGAGGATCACGGCCAGGCCGTAGGAGAGGTAGATCAGACGGTCCAGCAGCCCGTCGATCAGGAAGAACAGCTGACGCAGGCCCATGAGCGAGAACGCCGTCGCGGTGAACACGATGAACGTGTTCTGGGTCAGGCCGAAAATGGCCGGGATCGAGTCGAGGGCGAACAGGATGTCCGTGGCACCGATGGCCACCATGACGAGCAGCATCGGGGTGAGGACCCGCTTGCCGTTCTCGACGGTGAAGAGCTTGTCGCCGTCGTAGTGCTCCGATGCCGGAAGGAAACGCTTCGCCAGGCGGATGACAAGGCTCTCGCTGTCATCGTCATGACCGCCGGGCTTGAGCAGGTTCCCGGCGGTGATGAGGAGGATCAGGCCGAAGATGTAGAACACCCAGGCGAAGCTGTTGATCAGCGCAGCGCCGAGGAAGATGAATCCCGTGCGCGCGATGAGCGAGAAGACGATGCCGAACAGGAGCACTTTCTGCTGGTCCGCACGCGGCACCCTGAAGCTGGACATGATGATGAGGAACACGAAGAGGTTGTCGACCGAGAGCGCCTTCTCGGTGATGTAGCCGGCGAAGTACTCGGTGCCCATGGTCGGCCCTCCGGCGACCAGCACTCCGACGCCGAACAGCAGCGCGATGCCGACGTAGATCGAGGACCAGACGGCGGACTCGCGGAGGCTGGGAGTGTGCGCCTTGCGGACATGGAAGAAGAAGTCGAACACCAGCAGTCCGACGATGCCGACCACGGTGGCGATCCAGACGAAAAGCGGTACCTCCATGCTGCAGGTCTCCTCAAGGGTCTCGCTGACGCAGTGCCGTTGTCCTCAGGTATTCGGTTGTCTGCTCCTTCTACACTCGGGCAACCCGCTCTCCACCGCAATGGTTCCCGTGCTGCATCCCGGCAGGGTCACACCGTGGTTCGGGCCTCGTTCCCATCACCCTGCGTGGGCGGGGACTCCGTCCTGAGACTGGGCCACTGGTACGAGGCGGGTGAGTTGCGTGACGTGCCTGGGCTCGAGCTCACCGAGGTGGGAGACGCCGAGCAGGCGCATGGTGCGCTCGATCTCGTCGCGCAGGATGGCTATGGTCTTATCGACGCCTTCGCGTCCGCCGGCCATGAGCCCGTAGAGGTAGGCGCGGCCGATGAGGGTGAACTTCGCGCCGAGGGCCATGCAGGCGACGATGTCCGCGCCGTTCATGATCCCCGTATCGACCATGATCGTCGCGTCCGAGCCGACCTCGCGGATGACCTGCGGCAGGAGGTGGAAGGGGATGGGCGCGCGGTCGAGCTGACGGCCGCCATGGTTGGACAGGATGATGCCGTCGACGCCCATGTCGACGAGACGAACGGAGTCCTCGACGTTCTGCACCCCCTTGATCACGATCTTGCCGGGCCACAGGTCGCGGATGACGGCGAGGTCGTCATAGCTGATCGTCGGGTCCATCGCGGCGTTCAGCAGGTCGCCGACGGTTCCGCCGGTGTCGGTCAGGGACGCGAACTCCAGCTTCGGTGTGGTGAGGAAGTCGACCCACCACCAGGGCCGCGGGACGGCATTGAGGATCGTGCCGATCGACAGCTGCGGCGGGATGGAGAAGCCGTTGCGCTTGTCGCGCAGGCGGGCGCCAGCTACGGGGGTGTCGACGGTGAACATGAGGGTGTCGAATCCGGCTTCGCCGGCACGCTTGACGAGTTCGTAGGAAATCTCCCGCTGCCGCATCACGTAGAGCTGGAACCAGTTTCTCCCGGTCGGATTCGCAGCTTTCACGCCCTCGATCGAGGTCGTGCCGAGGGTGGACAGAGTGAACGGGATGCCCGCGGCAGCGGCCGCGGACGCGCCGGCCGTCTCACCCTCGGTCTGCATGAGCCGGGTGAACCCGGTCGGAGCAATGCCGAAGGGAAGGGCACTGGGCCCACCGAGGATCTCGACCGATGTGTCGACGTGCTCGGCCGGCCGGAGGATCGATGGGTGGAACTCTATGTCCTCGAACGCCTGGCGGGCGCGCGTCAGGGACAGTTCTCCTTCCGCTGCGCCGTCCGTGTAGTCGAAGGCAGCCTTGGGGGTCCGGCGCTTGGCGATCGTCCGCAGGTCCGCGATCGTGAGCGCCGAGTCCAGCCGACGTTTCTTGCCATTGAACTCGAACTTCTTGAACTGCATCAGCTCGAGCATCTCCGCCGGAACGGGAAGTTGGCGCTTGGTCACTGAAACGTCCTTTCAATCTCACGATGGGTGCGGCACTGCACAGCTTGAATCGTTTCATAAGAATTCCCCGCAGGCTACATCCGCAGCCCCGGTCGCGCGCTCACGGCGCCACTCCCGTGCCATCATTCTGCAGGACGGACGAGAGTCCCGATCCACCCAGCGGCTCGGCATGCCAGCACTCCAGCGTCCACCGGGACCACGCATCCTCTGCCAGGACGCTCATCCCGGTGTTCTGGATGGTCAGGTTCCGCACGGCGGTCGGATCCATCCCCGTCGAGACGGCCGTGTACGTCCTGATCGCCGCACCGTGTGAGAACACCGCCACACGATCGCCCGGGCCGTGGTTACCCGCAATCTGCTGGACAGCGCGGTCGTAGCGATCGAGGAACTCGCGCCCGGTCGCGCCTCCGGGCATGCGCCTGTCGAGGTCGCCCTCCATCCACCCGACCACGCACTCCGCGTAAGCTGCAACCGACTCGGCGTCGTTGAGCATCTCCAGCGCGCCTGCGCCCACCTCCTCCAGGCCCGGGACGATGCGGATGTCCAGGCCGAGCGACGATGCCAGCGGACGTGCGGTCAGCTGCGTACGGATGAGGGGTGAGGCGTAGACGGCTGTAATCTGCTGGTCCTTCAGCGCCACCGGCACTGCTTCGGCCTGCTGTTCTCCGAGGCGGGTCAGACCGGCTCCAGGGAATGCCGTATCCAGCGAACGCGCGGCATTGTTCGGCGTCTGGCCATGGCGGATCAGCAGCAATCTCATGGACCGACCCTACGGTGCCCAGGCCGCCCCGGTGCCGCGCAACGGCGAGGTTCTTCGCTTCAGCTCGCGTCGCGGTCCGCTCGCGTCGCGGTCCGCTCGCGTGTAGGTCCGAAGCATGCTTACGATGTCAGTGGCACGTCTATCCAAAGGAGAACGACTATGCAGCAACGCTCGCTCGGCGGTACCCCGGTCAGCGCCCTCGGCCTGGGCGGAATGCCCATGTCCATCGAGGGACGTCCCGACGAGGACCGTTCCGTTCGCACTATCCACGCCGCGCTCGATGCCGGCGTCACCCTGATAGACACTGCGGACGCGTACCACCGCGACGCGGACGAGGTAGGCCACAACGAATCCCTCATCGCGAAGGCCCTCGCGAGCTACGGCTCCGACAGCTCCGGCGTCCTCGTGGCGACCAAGGGCGGGCACCTGCGCCCCGGTGACGGCTCGTGGACGCAAAACGGCCGTCCGGAATACCTGAAGGAAGCGGCGAAGGCGTCCCTCAAGCGACTCGGCGGCGACGCGATCGATCTGTACCAGTACCACCGGCCGGACCCCGAGGTTCCGTACGAGGACTCGATCGGTGCGCTGAAGGAGCTGCTCGACGAGGGCGTCATCCGTATGGCGGGCATCTCCAATGCCACCGTGCACCAGATCATGAAGGCCAACGAGATCCTCGGCGGCAAGCTGGTGTCCGTGCAGAACCAGTTCTCCCCCGCCTTCCGTTCCAGCGAGGACGAACTCAGGTACTGCGGGGAGAACAACATCGCCTTCCTGCCATGGAGCCCGCTCGGCGGCATCAAGAAAGCAGGCGGCCTCGGCGAGCAGTACACGCCGTTCCAGGAGATCGCCGACAAGCACGGAGTCAGCCCCCAGCAGGTGTGCCTGGCGTGGGAACTGGCCCTCGCGCCGACGGTCATCCCGATCCCCGGGGCATCACGGCCGGAGAGCATCCAGGACTCGGCCCAGGCCTCGGAGCTCGTGCTCTCGGCGGACGAGGTCGAGACGCTCTCGCGCACCGAATAGCGCACTGCCGGCGCCGCATCACCTGCGACGGACGTCCGCACTCCTTCCCGGAGCGCGGACGTCCGTCCATGCTCGGGCCCTTGGACGCCGCGACGGATGGACGCCTAGCGGCGACCATCCGCATCGAGCGCGACGGCGCGGACAGGAGCACCGTCCGCGCCTGCGAGTGCCAGAGGGAGCACGGACACCACCGGCCGGTCCCAGGTGACCTCGACCAGGTTCGTGAGATTCTCGATGATCACTCCGCCCGCGCCGAGGAACGCGGTATGGAACGGCAATCGTCCTTCGTTGTCTAGAGTCGGATCCGGATTGAGGGTGTCAACCCCGACGACATCGATCCCGGCCGCCAGGAGTCGATGTGCCACCTCGGGAGCCAGGACGGGGTGCTCGAGGTAACGGTCCTCCCCGAAGTACTCGGACCACCCCGTCCGGAACATCACCATGGCGAGTCCGTCGAGATTCCCCAGCTGATCGGCGACCGAGGGCCACGTCACCACCTCGTTCGGCGCCAGACCGGTACACCGGACGATCCGCGCCGGCCCGATCAACCGGGCGAGATCGATGTCATCCACCGACCCGCCGCCCGGAATCGAGTGGAGCGGCGCGTCGAGATGGGTCCCCGTGTGGGATCCGGCATGGAGGGACGCGACCTGGTAGCCGTCCTCGGTGACCGTCGCCACGGTCGTCAGGGTGACGTCGGGATCGCCCGGGTAGACCTGCATCCCCGTGTGGATCGGCTGGGAGAGGTCAACGACCCGCATGCGCCCGGTCGGTCTCAGGGAGGTCCAGGAGGTGGGCGTGTGCGCGGTTCGTCCGGTCGATGCGTCCGGTGGCCGCCGCCCAGGCCAGGTACAGCAGGGCCGAGAGCACGAATGTGGGGATGGTCGCCCCGATCGGGCTTGGCACCACGTAGGTCAGGAGCAGGGAGGCGCCGGCCCCGATGAGCCAGACCAGCACTGCGGCGATATTGACCCCACCGCTGTACCAGTACTCGCCTCCGTCGGCCCGGAGGATGTCCCGGCCGTAGTGGCGCGCCCGCACCACGTAGTAGTCGACGATCATGATGGCGAAGACCGGGATGAACAACGCTCCGATCACCACGAGGAAGGCCGTGAACTGGTTCAAGAGCGCCAGCCACGTGGACCCGAGGATCGAGATGACGCCGAGGACGATCGCCGTCGGCAGGAACGTGACCCGGCGGGACGGCGCCATATTCACCACGGACGCGACCATCCCGTACACCACCATGGTGTTGGTGGCCATGACGGACAGGAAGATCACGACGGCGAGCGGCGCGCCGAAGGAGGCGACGATCACGGTGGGATCGAACGGCACGGGTTCACCGCCGTCGAGCACCACGTACCCGATGGCCACGGCGCCGAGGGTCATCGAGAGCACGGTCGACAGTGTGTACCCGATGCCGGAGCCGATCATGCCGGCGGACTGCGTCCGCGCGAGCCGGTTGAACTCCGCGGACAGGACGGTCCACGAGACAGCGGTCGCGATCACGACGTCGAGGGCCGCGACGGGAGTCCAGCCGGCTGCGACATCCTGCGGGATCGACGCGAACTCAGCAGGGCTGAAGGCGAGGAAGGCCGCCGTGAAGATGTAGGCCATGAACGCGAGGATCACGAGGGCGAGCCATGGCTCCACGCGCGCGATACCTGCGTGGCCGAAGATCGCGAGGCAGACCACGAGCAGCTGGCACAGCACGGAGAACAGGACCGGGCTCGAGAACCCGGTGGCCTGCTCGACCAGGAAATTCACGGTGACTCCTGCGAGCATCGCCTGCACCCAGCTCCAGCCCATCAGGATCAGCACGTTCGCGACCACCGGCAGGAAGGAACCGCGGAGCCCGAAGGACGCCTTGGTCAGGGACATCGTGGGCAGACCCGTCCGCGTCCCCATGTTTCCGACGAGCACCAGGACGGACCCGCCGATCAGTGTTCCGAGGACGATCATGCCGACCGCTACGCCGACGTCCAGACCGGGGACGAAGAGCGTGCCGGTCAGCAGCGTGGTCACCACCAGGTTTGCTGCCAGCCAGATCATGCCCATGCGGGCGGTGCCGAGCGTACCCCGGAGCGGTCCATAGCCGTCGGAGTTCTTGTCGAGGTGGTCCGACAGGCGCCGGAATGCGGAGGTGGATCCGGGTTTCATCATGGCGTGCTTTCTTCCGTGGCGCTGGCGGGGATGGGGCTCAGGTGCTCGTGGACGGCGAGGATGGATCTGTTCGGAGTACCCGATCGGTGGAACACGATCGTCTCCCGCTCGCGGGTGGTCTCGGTGGTGCCCACGATCGTGGTCGTCGTACGGACGTCATGCGTGAACACCGCCGTCGCGCCCAGCATCTGGACCAGAGGGCTGCTGCTGAGGCACTCCTCGACCCGCCATCCGTCGGCGAGCCATGCGCCCCACAACTCCTCGTATTCCGCCCTGCTCGCGAGCCGGCGTTGCTCGGTGTGGAACACGAAGGTGGCGTCCTCGGCGAAGGAGTCGAAATAGGCGCGGGTGTCCGTGGCGCGGAAGGCAGCGACGAGCGAACTCGCAGCCGCGAGGACCTCAGCCTCCGTGAGGTGTGCAGCGGGTGGGTCGTGTACAGGCACAATGCCCTCTCTCAATTGAGTTGCCCCCCAGTGAACAAATGTTGTCTAGCGATCTTGTGTGACGCGGACCGCATTGTCAACGGGCGGCAGCAGCTCCTTGCGTCCGTAGGTGCCCGTGCGACGTGGCTCCGGCATGCCGCCTTGCTAGGGTGAGGGGGTGTCCACCACACCTGTCGCCCTCGTCACGGGAGCTTCCCGCGGCATCGGCCGTGCCATCGCCGAAAACCTCGCTCCGACGCACCACCTGCTGCTCGGCGGTCGCGATCTGCATGCGCTTGCGGAACTGTCGTCGTCGTTCCGTTCGGCGGAACCCTTCGCCGCGGAACTGCGAGACGCCGCGCAGGTCGCCGCCGCCGTCGCCGGCATACCCCGGCTCGACGTCCTGATCCATTCGGCGGGCGTCCTGCGGATGGGCGCGGTCGCGGAACTGTCCGACGACGCCTGGCGCGAGAGCTTCGAGGTCAACGTGTTCGCCGTCGCATCCCTGACCCGGGTGCTCCTACCCGCACTCCGCTCGGCCGGAGGCCAGGTCATCGCGATCAACAGCGGCTCGGGCTACAGTTCCGGTGCGGGCTCGGCCGTGTACAGCGGCACCAAGTTCGCGCTGCGCGCCTTCACCGACGCGTTACGCGAGGAGGAACGGCCGCACGGAGTCAGGGTCAGCTCGATCCACCCCGGCCGGGTCGCCACCGACATGCAGGAGGAACTGCATGCGTGGGAGGGCAAGGACTACCGGCCCGAGGCGTGGATCCAGCCGGATCAGGTGGCAAGGGCTGTGCGCCTCGCCGTCGACGCGACGAGGGATGCGACCGTGGAGTCCCTCAGCATCCGACCCTCGGGCATGACCCTCGGGTGATCAGGATCGCACGGTAGGACGCAGGAGCGGCCGGCGTCGGCATGGCGAGGCAGTCAGCCGGGGCGCACCACGCTGGGTTTCCCGAACTGCGTCTGCACGCCCGGTGAGAACAGCACCGACTCCGGTGGCCCCTCGACGCGCAGCCCGGCGGCACCCAGCAACCCGTCGTCGAGCTCCGTGAGGACGGCATGGTGGAGCGGCCAGGAGCTGTGGGTGTTCGGGATGTAGAGCGTTCGGCCGGCGAGGGTGCTGTGCAGGCCGAAGCGGGCGGTGAGCTCGAGCGACAGCGCGTCGTCGGCCGTCCGATCCATCTCCGGCAGGACCAGGAAGCGGGACGTGGCCTGCCTGCGGTACCGGACGACGTCGTACCCGTACTCCCGCTCGGCTTCGGCGCCGCGCGTCAGAGGCGAGCACTTCGACCACACGTAGGGGATCCCACCGGCACGTGCGGCGAGAACCACGGCCAGGCGCGAGGCATCAAGGGTCACGAACACCACCCCTCGCGTGCCGTCGGGGCCACGTGAATACAGCCGGACGTTGATCTCGCTGAAACTCCCGAAGTACGGCACGGGAAACCCCCGGCCCAGACCGGCGCCGACCATACGAAACCCGATCAACCCGACCCAGGAGGAACCGTCCACCACGTCGGGGACGACGCCGGCGGGCATGTAGCGCGCGACGGCTTCAGCACCGATCCGCCAGTGCAGGAACACGGCGTCCGCCCAGAACTGATCCATGATGACGGGCCGCGGCAGAGTCGGCGCGAGGTGCCGGTCCGGGTCCTGCTCGCGATGCGTGGTCACGCCAGCTGCTCCCCGCAGTCGTCGGGCTCCTCCGCGAAGCGATACCACTCCGGGAGGGCCTCCGTGAACTCGGATCGGGTCTCGGGATTCTCCAGCACCGTCCAGTCCACGGCGGCACCCACCTCGGGCTCCACCTTGTTCCACTCGAACCAGTTCACCATCCGCAGCTGGGGCAACCGCTCGTGTACCGCCGGGTCGAAGACCTGCTCCCACCAGGCACGCTTGATGTTGAGTGCCCGAAGGTCACCGATACCCTCGACGACGAGCGCCGCGGTCTCCGGGATGGCGACGGGCTTGTCGTGGCCCACGCCGTACTCCGCATGGAAGTCCGGCAGCATCGAATCGTCGCCGTTCTTCCCGTTGTACGTGCCGGTCAGCTGATCGACGAACTTGCCCTCCTCCGGTATCTCGCTCTCCCCCCAGGGGTAGGTGCTGCCCCAGTGGTAGAGGGACATGCCCACCCAGTCCACGGCGTCGTCGCCGGGGTAGTAGGGGGCATAGGGATCATCGAAGGGGGTCAGGGTGCCGTCGGCATCCGTGTCGAGTTCAGGGAAGCCGGAGGTTCCGGGCAGGGATTCGTAGGATCCACCCGAGAAGGGATACCCGCCCGCATAGTTCGGCGCCCACATCATGGCCGACCCCGGAGCGGCCCGGTGCACGGCGTCGGCGACGCGCCGGAATGCAGCGACGTACTCGTCGGCTTGCTGTCCCCAGGGATACCAGGAACCGTTCATCTCGTGCGCGAAGCGGACGATGACAGGGACACCATTGGTATTGAAGTGCGCGAGCATCGCTGCGAGCTCATCGGCCCGTTCATCGGTTACGGCCGCGAGGCCCTGCTGGGGCTCGAGTGTCAGCAGGAGCATTCCGCCCTGCTGACGCACCTGCTCGGCTGCCGACGCGATGAGGTCGGGTTCGCCCTCCTCGAAGGGGAAGTCCGCGAAGGTGACCGCCACCGCGGGCCGCTCGCCGAGCCTCTCCGAGTACTCCGCGAGCGTCTCCCTGCCCCATTCGAGGTTCACGCCCATCAGCGTTCCGTCGGCCGGGGCGAGGTTCTGCCCATCGATGTCCTCGCACGCCACGGCGGCCGGGTTGATGTTGCACGCACACAGCACGAGGAGGAGCAACGCGGTGAGTACGCGTGCGAGATGTGAGACCACCCGACCAACCTACCGGTTCGAGCGCCCGGTCGACGGCCGGCCACGAAGGAGCCGGTTCGGGCCCGGATCAGAACGCATAGCGGATGCGGCAGTAGGGCAGACCGGTCTTCGCGAGCCGGAGGAATTCGTCGAGGTAGCCGCGCTTGTCATAGGCCATGTACCGCACATTCGTGAAACCGTTCTGGGAGCGCTTGGTCTCCTGGAGGTCCGGTCGCCACAGGATCTCCTCCGCCTGCGGATGCCAGCCCAGGTTGACCTCGTGCAGTTGCTGGTTGTGCGTGAGGAAGATGACCTCGGCGGCGAGCTGCTGCTTCGCTGCCGGTGAGAGAGCGGCGTCGAGCTGCCCGAAGAGCTCGCGCCAGTCCTCCTGCCATCCCGGCGTCACGATCACGGGGGAGAAATTCACGTGCACCTCGTAGCCTGCATCCACGAAGTCGTTGATGGCCGCTATCCGTTCCGCGACGGGCGCCGTGCGTACATCGACCACACGGGCCAGCTTCTCCGGCATGAGCGAGAAGCGGATACGCGTGCGCTCCTGCGGGTCCCAGGTCAGCATGTCCCGATTGACGTACTTCGTGGCGAAGGACAGCTTCGCCGTGGGCAGATCCCGGTAGAGCTCCACGAGATCGCGCACGTTGTCGCTGACGAGGGCGTCCACGGAGCAGTCGCTGTTCTCGCCGATGTCGTACACCCAGGCGTGGTCGTCGCATTGATTCGGCTCGAGCTTCATGCCCTGGCGGGCCACGTGCCGCTCGAGGTATCCGCTGATCTGCTCGATATTGGCGAACACCGTGATCGGGTTGCTGTAGCCCTTGTGGCGGGGCACGTAGCAATAGGCACAGGCCATGGCGCAGCCGTTGGCGGTCGAGGGCGCGATGAAGTCGGCCGACCTGCCGTTGGGCTTGGCCGTGAGGGTCTTCTTGATGCCGATGACGAGCGCTTCGGTCTTGATCCGGACCCAGCGCCGCACGTTCGCCTCGTCGCCGCTGAGCTCGGGGATACGCCAGTGACTCGCCACCTCCACGACGTCGGCCTCGGGCCATCGCGCGAGAATCTCCTTGCCCCGGGGCAGTTCTGCCGCCGCGGGCTCGACATAGATACGACTGACCTGGAGCAACTTGTTGGCCTGGAGCATTGGACCCTTCGACGTGTCGGCTTTGCCTCCACGGTATCGCTCGCCACCGACATTTCCCGGTCCCTCCGGGGAGGCCTACGCTGGTCGCATGGCTCACGGTCCCACGGGCGGCGACACCCCTGACCGGGTCGGCATCGTCGACCTCGGGGACCATGACGCGACCCGTTCCGACGCGCCCGAGACGTCCCCACCCGCCCTGCCGCGCCGTCGTCGTACCGTCTACCTCGTCGGGTTGGCCGCTGCGCTGCTGGTCCTCGCTGCGAACATTGCTTCCCGCGGGGAGGGGCCACCTCGGCCCGAAAGGGGCGTGCAGGCACAGGACAGGGCACTCAGCGTCTGCGAGGCCGTCTCCTTCGCGAACCAGACCGGCGGGCTCCCCTCCAGACCGACCGTGCTGCCCGCCCGTGCCAGCGGCTACTTCGCATTCATCGAACCGACGAGCCGCAGCACGGTCGTCGGCGGGCTGGCCTACCAGGACGGCACGGTGTCCCTCTGCCGGCCTGTGCCCGAACCCGGAACAGGTAGTCCCAAACCGCTACAGCGCCAGCTGCCCGTCCTCGGCACGGGGGAGACGTACGCGTACGAGATGCGCCCCGGTGGTCTGACGCTGATCGGCGAGCGCGCGGTGGACGGCACGATCGTTCGGTACGAGGACCGCCCACATCCGCACCCGCACGATCCCGCCGTGCCGCGGTCCCTTGTGGGACTCGACCAGTAGTACACTAACTATCAGGCCCCGAATAACCGTCGACAGTGCAGGAGGCAGCATGTCCACCACGTCCACCCCGACGGATGAGGATCTGCTGCTCGAGCGCCAGCTCTGCTTCGCGCTCTCCGTGGCGGCCCGGAGCGTGGTCGGTGCGTACCGTCCGGTTCTCGAGGAGCTGCGACTGACGCATCCGCAGTACCTGGTGATGCTCGCACTGTGGGAGGAGAGCCCCAGGACGGTGCGGAGCCTTGGACAGGCACTCGCGATGGAGTCCGCCACCCTCTCCCCCATGCTCAAGAGGCTCGAGGCGCTGGACCTGCTCACCCGGACCAGGGCACCCGGAAACGAGAGGGCACTCGCCGTCGAACTGACGACTGCGGGGCGCGAACTCCGGACGAAGGCCCTCTCGGTCCCGCAGACGATGATGGAGCGGCTCGGCCTGACCCGGGCAGAAGTGGAGACGCTCAACGAAGCCATGCACGCGATCATCCGCGCGACCGGGACCGACCTGCCCCCCTCCCCCCGCACCGGAAGCGCTGGAAGCACCGGCAACACCACGTGACACGCGATCACACCAGCACGATCAGCCACGAGGAAGGAACTGGCAGATGAGCAAGAAGGAGCCGATGTCGGCACGTTTCATGAGCGCGACCGGCAAGCTGCGGATGTTCTTCGGGCCTGCGGCGCGCGGTACGACGTCGGGCCCTGTGGTGTATCGCGACGATGACGCCCAGCGCGCCCGCCAGGAGGAACTCCAGCAGTGGCGGGTCGTTCGGAATCCGGACGGCTCCACGTACCTCACCACGAAGCGGGACGAGTAGCCCCCGGCCGGTCCGCCGACTGCGTCCGGGAGGCCCCCTTCGCCCTGCCCGTCTGCAGTGCTAGATGGACTGGCGCGCGCGGATGCCGGCCCTGCCCATCGCGTCGGCGTAGGCCGACTGGATGTCCTTGAGCCACAACTCCTGGTTGGCCGGGGTGCCCTTGAAGGCCCGTTCTCCGGGGGACCGTACCTCGTAGATCTTGAACCCGCGCTTCGCGATGGCGCGATTCTCGAGCTTCATCAGGCGGCGCGCAGCCTTGTGCGCGTCGGCTCCGTGCGCAACGAGCGCCGAGGCTCGGGGAACCTGCTGGAGGAACGTCAGGAGCGGTTTGACGCCGTCCGTGATCTGATCCATGGTCAATGCGCGTTCCTTGCCCTCCGGGAGGTACCAGGGGTGCGCGTTCCAGGGCATGAAGGCATCCGGGCGCAGACCGACGGCCTCGTAGATGCCTGCCATCCGGATGGATGCGGGGTCATCGTTCTCGAACGAGACGAAACCCGAAGGCAATGATGATCCCGGGTTGGAGAAGAGACTGACGATCTTGCAACCGTCGACGTCGTGGATCGGGTCGATGTAGGGAACCGCCGACCCTGGCTTGGACTCGGCCAGCGTGTCGCACAACCGGTTCACATCCTCGATCTGCGGATCGTAACGTTGTTCCCACTGCTGGGCCCGATACGTGGGGTCTGACATACGCTGTACCAATTCCGCCTCCTCGCGGACGGCGCCAGAGGTGGCGCGAACGTGTCCGCAGGATTCCAGCCTACGCCAGTACCCGGCGGATTCCCCGAGCGGGGGCGCCTACCAGTCGTGAACCGTGCCGTCCGAGAGGCGATTGTAGGGCAGGTATGCCTGCTGGTACGGGAAGGATGCGGCGGCCTCCTCGTTGAGTTCGACACCTAGCCCGGGAGTATCTCCGGGGTGCAGGTAGCCGTCCGTGAAGGTCATGGACTGCTCGAAGACGGTATTGGTCTTCGCGCTGTGCTCCATGTACTCCTGAATCCCGAAATTGTGGATCGCCAGCCCTACATGGGTCTGCGCCGCCAGGCCGACCGGTGATACATCGGTGGGGCCGTGGAACCCGGATTTGATCTGGTACTGCGCCGCATAGTCCATGACCTTCTTCAGCGGTGAGATCCCTCCGAAGTGCGTCGATGCCGCCCGCACGTAGTCGATCAGCTGCTCCTTGATGAGCGTCTGGAAGTCGAAGACGGTGTTGAAGATCTCGCCGACGGCCAGCGGCGTGGTGGTGTGCTGGCGGATCAGCCGGAACGCCTCCTGGTTCTCGGCCGGCGTCACGTCCTCCAACCAGAAGAGGTCGTAGGGCTCCAGCGACTTGCCGAGCTTCGCCGCCTGAATGGGGGTCATCCGGTGGTGGCCGTCGTGCAGCAGCGGGATCTCCGGGCCGAACTCGTTGCGGACGGCCTCGAACACGGTGGGCACGTGCCGCAGGTACGCCCGGGTGTCCCAGTCCTCTTCCGTCGGCTGGGCTCCGCGGCCCGCGGGCTCGAAGTCGTACCGCTCCCCCGTGGCCTGGGCTTGAGCCGCGACTCCATAGAGCGCGGTGATGCCCGGCACGGAGGTCTGCACCCGGATGGACTTGTAACCCTCCTCGAGGTGGTGCCGGATGGAGTCGAAGAGTTCCGGGATGTCCCGGCCGGAGGCATGCCCGTAGGTGCGCAGGGCCGTGCGCGAGGCCCCGCCCAGCAGTTGGTAGACGGGCATGCCTGCCGCCTTGCCCTTGATGTCCCAGAGCGCCATGTCCACTGCGGCTATCGCGGCCATCGTGACGGGGCCACGGCGCCAGTAGGCGCTGCGGTAGAGGAACTGCCAGGTGTCCTCGATACGGTGAGGGTCCCGGCCGATGAGCAGTTGCGTGACGTGGTCCGTCAGGTAGGACGCCACCGCGAGTTCGCGCCCGTTCAAGGTGGCGTCGCCCAGCCCCGTCAGTCCCTCGTCGGTCGTGATCTTCAGCGTCACGAAATTTCGGCTCGGGCTCGTCACGATGACGTCCGCAGCGATGATCCTCATGCGTCCTCCAGGGGGTAGTCGACATACGCGAAGCGGCGACTGTCCGGCGCCCAGCTGTTGACGTTGATCGTGCCCTGGCCGCCGAACACCTCGACGGCGTCCCAGGCGTTCCGTGCATCGCTGTCCGCGACGCGCAGCAGCACGGGCTCGTTGGCCGGGTGGCCCTGCACTCCCGTCGAGTAGCTGAGGTACACGAGGACGGCGCCGTCGGGCGAGAGGTGCGGGAACCAGTTGACGCGGGGGTCGAAGGTCAGCTGCTCCACCCCGGTGCCGTCGGGGCGCATGCGGAACACCTGGGAATGCCCTGCGCGCTCCGAGCAGCGCTCGGAGTTGAAGTAGAGCCAGCGCCCGTCCGGGCTGTACTCGACGCCGTCGTGCGGGCGCTCGGAATCGGTCAGCCTGCGGGTGGCGCCGTCCCGCAGGCTGACGGCGTAGATGTTGTAGGTCGTCACGCCACCGAGGCGACGGCAGCCGATGTGTACGAGTGTTCCGCCGTCGGGTGAGATGCCGTGGAGGTAGCGCGCTTCGAGGCCGTCGTCGGGCCTAGTGACGCGCCGCGCCTCTCCGCCGCCGATCGGTACCTCGTAGAGGTGCCCGTCCTGCGAGGAGAGGTACAGGAAGCGGCCGTCCGCGGAGATGACGTGGTCGTTGTTCGAGTCCGTCACCGACCCCGTGTAGATGACTCTTGGCTGGCTGTCCTCCTCCGGGGCCGTGCCGTACAGGAGCCCGTCGCAGTTGACGACGAGCCGCTCCCCGTCCGGCGTCCAGTTCGGCGCCTCGATGACGAAGTCCTCGGTCTCGAAGACACACGTCGCGGAGCGGGCGACGACGTCGAACACCATGAGCCGGGACCGCTGGCCGGGGAGGAGCTGGCGCCATGACGTCGTCGCGGCGTGGCCGGGATAGTCGTCCGTCGTGCTGGTCTGCCCGTCCACGGTGGTCCTTCCGCGTGTTGCCCTGGTCTGTGCCGCGCGGGACCGCACCGCCCGCGGTACGGTCCTCAGCGGTACCGTCATCGCTGCGGCTACGCCTCGAGGGCTTTGGCCCAGAGGTTGATGTCGGAGTCGACCGCGAACTCGTCGATCGCCTGCAGTTCCTCGGACGTGAAGTCGAGGTTCCGCACCGCAGCAAGGCTGTCCTCGAGCTGATGCACGCTCGAGGCCCCGATCAGCGCCGACGTGACCGGGGTGCCCTTGACCTGGTCCCGAAGCACCCAGGCGATGGCCATCTGCGCGAGAGTCTGACCGCGACCCTCCGCGATACCGTTCAGACCACGGATACGGCGCAGGTTCTCCTCGCTCAACTGACCCGCATCGAGGGACTTGTTGGACGCCGCCCGCGAGTCCTCCGGAACACCGTCGAGGTAACGGCTCGTCAGAAGGCCCTGCGCCAACGGCGAGAAAGCGATCGAGCCGGCCCCCGACTGCTCCAACGCCTCATACAGGTTCGGTGTCCCGTTCTCGGTCCACCGATTCAGCATCGAGTAGGAGGGCTGATGGATCAGCAACGGCGTCCCCAGATCCGCAAGGATCGCGGCCGCCTCGAGCGTACGTTCCGGCGAGTACGACGAGATACCCGCGTACAGGGCCCGCCCCGACCGCACCGCGGTGTCCAACGCACCCATCGTCTCCTCCAACGGAGTGTCAGGATCAGGGCGGTGGCTGTAGAAGATGTCCACATATTCCAGGCCCATACGCTCCAGGGACTGGTCCAGGCTCGCCAACAGATACTTCCGCGACCCCCACTCGCCGTAGGGGCCCGCCCACATGCCGTACCCGGCCTTCGTGGAGATCACGAGCTCATCGCGGAACGGTCTGAAATCGTCCTTCAGGTGCCGGCCGAAATTGGTCTCGGCACTACCCGCCGCTGGACCGTAGTTGTTGGCGAGGTCGAAATGGGTGACACCGAGGTCGAACGCCCGGCGAAGAATGTCACGCTGCGTCCCGAACGGCTTGTCGTCGCCGAAGTTGTGCCACAGGCCCAGCGAGACGGCCGGAAGCAGCAACCCGCTCCTCCCCACCCGGCGGTACGGCATCGTCTCATAGCGGTCATCAGCAGGGTGGTACGTCATGGTGGATTCCGTTCGTGGTGTCACAGTGACCGGACCGGTCGGTGGTCCGGGCGGAGGCAGAAGCATGTGCCGCCGAGGTGGACGGAGGGTGCCGCGGGGACTACCCGCGGCACCCTCCGGGATCAGGAGAGGGTGGAGGCGTACGGGTCCCAGTCCTCGGGCAGTGGCTCGGCGGCCGTCGCGGTACTCGAGAGCGAGACGAACTGGCCCGTCTCGATGCTCTCGGAGATGGAGACCATGGCATCGAGCACATGGTAGGCCATCTCGCCCTGCGCGCGGTGCGGGCGGCCCTCACGCAGGGCGCGCGCCATCTCGAGCACCCCACTGCCGCGCGTGGAGGTGGCTCCGACTGCCGGAATAACTTCGGGCTCGTCGGCTCCGCGGCGCGTGAGCATCAGGTCGCCCGTGAAGTTGTTCGGGTCGGGGAACGCGAGCGTTCCCTCTGAACCGGTGACCTCGACGAAGCCGGCGCGCTTGAGCGGCGAATCGAAGCTGAAGATGCTCTGCGAGGACTCCCCGTTCGCGAACTGGGCGATCGCGCTGACGTGGGAGGGTACGGTCACGTCGAAGACCTCGCCGGCCTTCGGGCCCGACCCGATGGTCCGGGTCTCGCGTGACTTCGAGCCGAATCCCGCCACCTTGGTGATCGCGCCGAACGTCTGCACGAGCGTCGTCAAATAGTAGGGACCGATGTCGAAGAGCGGTCCGGCGCCTTCCTGGAAGAGGAATGCGGGGTTCGGGTGCCAGGACTCCGGACCCGGTGACTGCATCAGGGTCAGGGCCGTCAGGGGTACGCCGATGTCGCCGCGTGCCACGAGGCGCAGCGCTGTCTGCAGGCCTGCGCCGAGGAAGGTATCAGGGGCGCATCCGAGGCGGAGCCCCGCGGCATCAGCCGCCTTCAGGAGGCCCTCGCCGCTCTCTCGGTCCAGGGAGAACGGCTTCTCGCTCCAGACGTGCTTGCCGGCGTTGACCGCGGCCGTGGCCACTTCGACGTGCGCGGCGGGGATCGTCAGGTTCACGACGATCTCGACGTCGGGGTGGTTCAGGGCATCCTGCACGCCACCGGACGACGCGACGCCGAATTCCGCTGCCCGCGCTGCGGCGACCTCCTCGAACATGTCCGCGACGATGTGCACCTTCACGTCCGGGAAGCTCGTGAGGTTCGTCAGGTATTCCTTGCTGATGACCCCTGCACCGATGATGGCGACTCCGACGGGGCCCGTGCGCACTGCTCCGGTGCTCATTTCTTCCCCTCGTTCAGGTAGGCCAGGCTGTCGGCGACGGCGGTGAAGATGTCGCCGTCGAAGTCGTCGAGTTCCACGACGGCGGCCTCGAGGCCGGGAACGGCGTCGAGCACGTCCCACACGCGCATCTTGCCCGATCCGACCGCAACCTGCTCCTTGTCGTTCTTCGTCAGCGGACCATCCTTGATGTGGACGAAGCGCACCCGGTCACCGAGGCGGCGGAGCAGCTCCGCCGGGTCTTCGCCGCCTACGGCTGCCCAGTAGGTATCCACCTCGAGCACCACCTCGGGGTCGAGGTAACGGGCCAGGACCTCGAGCCCCGAGGTGCCGTCGATGCGCTCCTCGAGCTCGAACTCGTGGTTGTGGTAGCCGACCCTGATGCCGTACTCCGCGCCCTTCTTGGCTGCGGCATTGAGGGCGTCCGCAGTGGCCTTGATGTCCTCGTCCGAGGTCCAGTGGGACCGTTCCACGTGGGGGTCGATGACCGTGCCGATGCCGAGCTTGCGGGCTGCCTCGAAGATCTCGTCCTGATCGGCGCGGAGGAGCGGCGCGTGCCCGGACGGCGCGGTGAGGTCGTTGGCGCTGAGGGCCTCTGCCAGCTCATCCGCCGTCGCAACGAAGTTGTACGGCTCCACGGCGGTGTAGCCCAGCCCGGCGACGCGTTTGATGGTGCCCGGCAGGTCCTCCCCTATCGCTGTCCGTAGTGTGTAGAGCTGGAGTGAATACGTCACGGAAGATTCTCCTCGCTGAGAAAGTGGGACTACTGAACCGGTTCAGGTAATACGACGAACCTAAGGGATATACCGGGGTCGGTCAAGCAAATCGTGGGGCTATTGTGTAAGCCATGGCCAAGGAAACCATTGCCGGTCTGGCGAAGCGGCTGGGTATTTCGAAGGCATCCGTGTCCTACGCCCTCAATGGCCAGCCGGGTGTCAGCGAGCTGACCCGGCGCCGGGTACTGGACCTCGCGGAGGAGCTCGAGTGGTACCCCAGCTCGTCCGCGCGGGCCCTCTCGCGCTCGCGCGCCGGCGCCGTGGGAATGGTGCTGTCCGCCGATCCGCTGCTGATCGGCACGGAGCCCTACTACATGGGCCTCCTGGCTGGCATAGAGACAGCCCTCGCAGAGGGGGACATGGCCCTGTTGCTGAGGATGGTCGCCAAGGATCCGGCGCAGGAACGGGCTACCTACGAGCGGTGGGCCGGCGAGCGGAAGGTGGACGGCGTCCTCGTGTTCGACCACCTGCACGACGACCCCCGCCCGGCCCTGCTGGAGCGGCTCGGCCTCCCCTTCGTGCTGCACGGCGCTCCGGACACCGGCTCGCCGCCCGCTTTATCGGGTACGACCGCCGACCACGGCGCGGATTCCGCGACGATCGTCCACCATCTCGACGCCGGCGGGCACCGGAGGATCGCGCACGTCTCTGGACCACAGACGTTCCTGCACGAGGAAGAGCGGATCAGGGGCGTGCGGGAGTGCGCAGCGCGCCACGGAATCCGCGTGGAGCACTACGAAGCCGACTACGCACTGGAATCGGGGAGGAAGGCGATGACGCACCTGATCACTGCCGGCTCGGCCGGACCCCCGACGGCGGTGGTCTTCGGCAACGACCTCATGTCCATGGGCGGGCTGCTGGCCCTTCGGGACCTCGGCCTGCGCTGTCCCGACGACGTGGCGATCATCAGCTGGGACGACTCCCTGCACTGCCAGCTCGCCTCGCCGTCCGTCACCGCCCTGTCCCGCAACCCGGGGATGCAGGGACGGGTTGCCGCCGAACTGCTGCTGTCACTGCTCGACACCGGAGAGGTCCAGACGCGCTCCATGCCGGGCAGTGAACTCGTCGTGAGGTCGAGCACCTCGCCCACCTAGGGCCGGCGGCAGTGCTCCTGCCAGTACTCGCCCGACATCGAGGACCCGCGGTTCCCGGGGCCGCACGACACGCGTCGTGAGGCGGGACCGCCCCGCTGGGCGGTCCCGCAGCTACGGTCGATGATTCAGGGGAGGTCGGAAGCGCTTGGAATCGCTTCGTCCAGGGTCAGCAGTGCCGGCTCGTCCGGGGCGCCGGTCAACTCCAGTACTTCCTCCGGCTCGAGGTCCACGACCTGGGCGATGACTTTCGGATCGGTTCCGTGCTCGAGCGCCACGACGACGGCTTCCTTCAGGTTCAACTCCGCGTGATCGAGCTCGAACGCTGCAGTTTCCTTGTCTGCTGCGGCAACGGCGAGCCTGTGGAGATCTGCTTCTGACATTGCTACGGAACCCTCTTCCTCTGGTGCGACCATGTGTCTGCAGACTGGTCGTCGAAACCGCCCCCACGGGTCCTTGCGTCGCTGGCTGCACCTCAATGATTACCCGAAGACCGTCCGCAGCAACAGCATTTTCTTCTGCCGGCCCTGCGTGTCCGCGCTAACCCATCAGCGCAAGCGCGGCTCCGCGGGAGCGGGTGTCGCCGGCGAGGGAAAGGGCGCCCCGTACCCCGGACTCGTCCCCTAACTCCGGCCGGACCACGTACCCGCTGCCCGGGTCGAGGAGCGGGTGACCGGCCAGCGCGCCGCCCACCAGCTTCGCGAGCTGCTCCCGGACGGCGGCGAGCAGGCCGGGCGTCTTCAGCACGCCCCCGCCCACGACGATCCGCTGCGGTGCCGCCGCGTAGGTGACCGTGGCGAGCAACTGGGCGATGTAATAGGAGGAGAGCGCGACGGCGTCCTCCCGCAACGATCCGAGATTCATCCCCGGCCTGCCCCAGCGCGCCTCGATCGAAGGCCCGGATGCGAGCCCTTCCAGGCAGTCGCCGTGGAAGGGGCAGACCCCGGCGAAGGAATCCCGTGGGTGCCTCCTGATGACGAGATGCCCCAGTTCGGGATGGCTGCGCAGCGTGAAGGGCGCGCCGTTCACGACGATACCCACGCCGATGCCGGTACCAACGGTCACGTAGGCGACGTCGTCGACACCCCGTCCGGCACCGAAACGATGCTCACCGAGCGCTGCGCCGGTCACGTCGGTCACGAGACGCACCGGCGTTCCCGGGGCCAGCGCGAGGTGCGTGATGAGGTCCGTGTCGCGCCATCCCGGTTTAGGGGTGGAGGTGATCCAGCCGAAGCGGGGTGACGCGGCGTCGACGTCCACCGGTCCGAACGACGCGATCCCGACGGCGTCGAACCGTCCCTCCACCGCGTGCGGGGCGAGGAAGCCGCGGATGGCTCCCAGCGTCCGCTCCGGTGTCGTCGTGTCGATGCGGGCGTGGTCCACCAGTGTCCCCGGATCCCGGGGATCGGCGACCGCACAGATCACCTTGGTGCCACCGGTCTCGATGCCCGCGATCATCGTGCGATGTCCCCTGCAGACTCGTCGGAGTAGGCCGGCACCAGGGCCGCGCCGTCACCGATGCAGCGGATGACGGGGAACAGTTCGGCCGCCGAGAGGTCCGCCTGCACATCGAGGGGAGCGCCGTCCCGCCTGCTGACGGTGAAGACCGCGGATTCCCCCGGCAGGAGGGTCAGCATCATGTCGTCGACGGTCAGGTCCGGCGCCGATACTCCGAGCTGATCCGCGAGACGGTCCGCGAACAGGCACAGGTCGCGCAGCAGCGACTGCGCCTCGACGGTGACACGGAGTGCACCCTCCTCGATGACAGCACGGGCCGAGAACCGCGGCTCCACGGGCGTGAGTGCCGCATCGGGCCTGAAGAACCAGGTGGAGCGGAAGCCGCCGGCGTCGGCGACGAGGAACTCGCGCTCGCTCGGTGCGACCAGCGCGGCGGGCAGGAGCGAACGGGACGTGCCGTCCGCCGCGGCTGTCAGGCTGACCTGTTCCCGGGCGATCTCCGCACCGTCGAGCCCGAGCCGGCGCACGACGACGTCGGCCGTCCAGTCGCTCAGGCCGTCGTTGACGACGACCACCTCGAGCCCGTCCGGGCCCGTCGGGTCATCGGTCCCGCCGGCAGTGACCGGCACGATTGCCAGAAGCCGTTCGGCGAAGGAGCGCCGGAGCGCATACCAGACGGGCTTCTCGATCCCGTCGCCGTCGACGGCGGACCAGCTCAGCACGGGCCAGCAGTCGTTCAGCTGCCAGATGACCACGCCCGCGCACCGTTCGCGGGTACGCAACCACTCGGCGCCCGCGACCTGGGAGCGGGCCTGCACCATCTGCGTGAGGTAATGCCAGTCCTCGGCCGCCTCCGGCTCGCCGAAGTACGGCGCCAGTCCCCTCGCCAGTTTCTCCATGCCCTCGGCGGCCCGCATGTGGTGTGCCACCTGCGGGTTGCCCGGGACGAGCTCGCCTTCTGTCACGACACGCTGCAGTGTCGACCAGGCGGGCGGCGCGCACCATCCCATCTCGGAGACGAAGGGCGGGTCGACGTCCCGGTAGTGCACGAAGTCGACGTTGTTCCACACCTCCCAGATGTGCACGGGCCCGGAGTCGCGGTCATTCGGGTGCTTGTCGAGTGAGCCTGACCACGGACTGTTGGGCACGTAGGGACGGGACGGATCGAGCCTGCCGAGGACACCCGGGAGCACCTCGGTGTAGAAGGCTGCTCCGTAGGGGCGCCCGTCGAGGATTTCGGACCACCCCCAGTCGTACATGCCCCAGACGCACTCGTTGCCACCACACCAGATCATGAGGCTCGGGTGGGAGGACAGCCGCGCAACGGCCTGCTCGGCCTCCGTGGTCACTGCGTCGATCATGGCGGCCGACTCGTCGTACGCGGCGCAGGCGAAGAGGAAGTCGTGCCAGACCATGAGCCCGCGCTCGTCACAGCCTGCCATGAACTCCTCGGTGGAGAAGTAGCCTCCGCCCCACACGCGCAGCAGGTTGGCTCCGCCGTCGACCGCCTGGTCCAGACGCTGTCCCAGCCGTTCCTCCGTGACCTCCGCGATGAAGGGGTCGTCGGGGATCCAGTTGTAGCCACGCACCCGGACACGGCGGCCGTTGACCACCAGCGCCCACGTGGTCCCGACGGCGTCGGGCTTCTCCTCGACGACCACGGTGCGCAGACCGATGCGCCGCTCGGCGGACGACAACGTCCCGTGCTCGTCCCGCACCTCGACGGACAGTCCGTACAGCGGTTGCCCACCGAGTCCGACGGGCCACCACAGCTGTGGATCGGCGACGTCCAGCCCGAGGACGACGTCGCTCCCGTCCGCCGGGACACTCACTCGCGCGGACTCGGTGCCGTCCGGGGCGGTGAGGACAGCGTCGACCGACAGGCCCGACGTCGGCCCCTGGTGTTCGACACCCACACTCACGCTGACGCGTGCCGCGCCCGCCTCCAACACCACGTCGGGTCGGATCGAATCGATCCGGGCGCGTGACCACGCCTCGAGCCGGATCGGCTGCCAGATGCCGGCGGTGACATAGTGTGGCCCCCAGTCCCAGCCGAAGTTGCACGCGCTCTTGCGCACATAGGGGTAGGGCTCGTCATAGGGGCGGGGCAGCTCGCCGAGCTTGGCCTCGCACTCGTGGGCCGCGTCCCAGGCGGACCCGAACGTGATGTCGAGGAGGTTATCACCGGACACGAGGAGGTGGGCGACGTTCCAGCGATACCCGATGTGCTGGTCCGCGGTCACCGCGATCTCGTGACCGTTCAGCCGGACGGTGGCGAAGGTGTCGAGGCCGTCGGCGACGAGCTCGATGCGGTCTCCCGACAGATCGGCGTTCCACTCGAAGCGCCGCGAGTACGTCCACTGCGAGTGCCCAATCCACATCTGGTCCGCTTCCCGCAAGCCGACGTCCGGGTCCTCGAGCAGGCCGGCGGCCAGCAGGTCGGTGTGGACCTGCCCCGGCACGGTGGCCGGGATCGGCGCACCGGCCGTCGCGTAGGACGGGGCGTCGTCCGGCCCTGCGGTCCAGGTCAGGTTCCAGGCGCCGCCCAGGTCCAGGATCTGTGGGGCGATGGTCGTGAGGTTCATGCACTTACTCCAGTGGTCGGTGTGCAGGGGCTCTTGCGCCTGCGGTTCGGGGGCCTGTAATCAGGCGCTGATGCGTTTTTCCGGGTTGGGGGCCGCTTCCGCGAGGAGCTGCGTGTACTCGTGCTGCGGGTTCAGGATCACGTCGTCGGCCGGCCCGCGCTCCACGATCTCGCCCTTGAACATCACCAGGATGTCGTCGGAGAAGTGACGGGCGGTCGCGAGGTCGTGCGTGATGTAGAACACCCCGAGATTCTCCTCCCGCTGCAGGTCGGCCAGCAGGTTCAGGACGCCCAGGCGGATCGAGACGTCCAGCATGGACACCGGCTCGTCCGCGACCAGGATCTTCGGCTCGGGCGCGAGCGCACGGGCGATAGCGATGCGCTGACGCTGGCCGCCCGAGAGCTCATGCGGTTTGCGTTCCGCCATGTCCGGGTCCAGCCGCACGCGTTCGAGTAGCTTGGTGACGCCGGCCATGACCTCGTCGCGGCCTTTCGCCTTGCCGTGCAGGATGAGCGGGCGCCCGATGTGATGAGCGATCGTATGGTAGGGATTCAACGACGCGAAGGGGTCCTGGAACACCATCTGCACGTCGCTGCGGTATTGCCGGAGGCCGGCACCGCGCCTGCTGACGGGCTCGCCGTCGAGCGTGATGCTTCCCGAGGTCGGGCGCTCGAGCTGCATGAGCAGCTTGGCGAGCGTGGATTTTCCGCTGCCGCTCTGGCCGACGAGCGCAACGGTCCGGCCGCTGTCGATCGAGAAGCTGACGCCGTTGACGGCTTTCAGGGCGCTCGAGTGCCGGCCGTTGCGCAGCCTGTACTCCTTGACGAGATCCTTCACCTCGAGGGCGCTCATGCGTGGTCTCCGTTCTGGATTCGCGATCCGCCGCGGATGAAGTCGCCGCGCTCACCGGTGAGGCTGGGGAAGGATGCGAGCAACTTCTTCGTGTAAGCATGCTGCGGGTTCGTGTACAGGTCGACCGCGTCGCCCAGCTCCACGATCTCGCCCTCGCGCATGACCGCGATGCGGTCGCTGATCTCCAGCAGCAGCGGGAGGTCGTGGGTGATGAAGATGACCGCGAACCCCAGTTCCGCACGGAGCCGCGTGATCTCACGGAGGATCTCACGCTGCACGACGACGTCGAGCGCCGTGGTGGGCTCGTCCATGATCATGACCTGTGGATCGAGGGCCATCGCCATCGCGATCATGACGCGCTGCCGCATGCCGCCGGAGAGCTCATGGGGGTAGGAACGCAGCCGGTCCCGGTCCACGCCCACGCGCTCGAGAAGGTCCCCGCACACAGCGCGTCGGTCCTTCTTCGACATGTCCGGGCGGTGCGTGGAGAAGATGTCCTCCATCTGCCGCTGGATGGTGATCACGGGGTTCAGCGAGTTCATCGCACCCTGGAAGACCATCGCGATCTTGTCCCAGCGGAATGCCCGGAGCTCTTCCCCGCTGAGCTCGTTGAGGTCGATCACGTAGCCCTCGCGGGAGTGGAAGTGGGCGCTGCCGCCGGTGATGACCGCCGGAGGCTTCAGGAGCCGGTTGATGCCGTAGGCGAGGGTCGACTTCCCGCAGCCGCTCTCACCCGCCAGTCCGAGGATCTCCCCTCGGCCGAGGGACAGTGTCACGTTCTTCACTGCCCTCACGACGCGGTCGCCCTTGTACTCGATGCTGAAGTCGTCCATCGTCAGGACGGGGTGCTCGCGGGCCTCGGCCGCACGCTCGCTGCGGCGCTCCCGTCCCGGCCGGGCCGCCGGCGCCCCGCGATCGCCGAGGTCGGTGATACTGACGCCGACGGCACCTGATTCCTGGTTGATGCTGCTCACAGGACGTCCTCCTTGGTGGCTGCGCGCAGTTCGGCCTTCGAGAGCTTCCAGGAGCGGCGGGTGGCGCGCGTCTGCGAGCGCAGCTTGGGGTTGATGATCTCGTCGATGGAGAAGTTGATGAGTGCCAGCGCCGCGCCGAACAGTGCGATGAGCAGTCCCGGTGGGACGAACCACCACCAGGCGCCGAGCCGCAGGGCGAGCCCGTTCTGGGCGAAGTAGAGCATGGTGCCCCAGGTGAAGGAATCCGCGGCGCCGAGGCCGAGGAAGGACAGGCCCGCCTCACCGAGGATCGCGAAGATCACGGCGAACACCACCTGCGAGGCCAGGAGCGGGATGAGGTTCGGCAGGATCTCGACGCCGAGGATGCGCCAGGGCTTCTCTCCCGACACCCGGGCCGCAGCGACGTAGTCGCGGTTGCGCACGCTGAGGGTGAAGCCGCGCAGCACGCGCGCAGAGCCCGCCCAGCCGGTGATCGCCAGCACCACCGACACCAGGAGGATGCTCTTCTCGGGCACGTAGCTGGAGATGATGATGACCAGTGGAAGGCCCGGTATCACCAGCATCACGTTGGTGAACAGGGAGAAGGACTCGTCGAGCCAACCGCCGAAGTAGGCGCCGATGATGCCGAAGAACGCGGACAGGAACAGGGTCAGCACTCCGACGATCAGGCCGACGGTCAGCGATCCCCTCGTCGCGTAGGCCAGTTGCGCGAAGACGTCCTGGCCGGTCTGCGTGGTACCGAGGATGAATCCGTCAGCGGGGCCGGCGAGGCCGACGTTGTTGACCTGGGACGGATCCCCGACGAAGAACGGTGCGATGATCCCGAAGAGGGTGATGCCGCCCGCGATCAGGAGTCCCGTTGCGAGCTTCGGGGTCATGGGCGGCAGGGAGCGCTTGGGCCGGGAGGAGCGCGCACTCGCGGCGGCGATTCCCGGGTCCTGGGTGGTGGTGGTCATGGCGGATCCTAGTTTCGGGCCCGGGTGCGGGGATCGATGATCGAGTAGAGGAGGTCGACGAGCAGGTTCGCGCCGAGGACGGAGAGCGTGATCACCAGGAAGAGTCCCTGCATGAGCGAGTAGTCGTTGCTGCCCACCGCGTTGAGGAGGGCCGAGCCGATGCCGGGGTAGGAGAACACCGCTTCGGTGACGATCGAGCCCGCCACCACGAAGCCGAGCGAGATGGCGAAACCGGCGACCGAGGGGAGGACCGCGTTGCGTGCGGCGTAGGTGGTCATGATCCTCATGGGCCGCAGTCCCTTTGCCTCCGCCGTCAGGATGTAGTCGTCCGAGAGCGTGGAGACCATCATGTTGCGCATACCGAGCATCCAGCCGCCGACGGAGGAGATCACGATGGTCAGGGCTGGGAGGGTGCCGTAGTAGATCACGCTGCCGATGAAGGCCCAGTTCCAGCCAGGGCTCACCTCGTAGACGTTGTAGCCACCGTTCAGCGGGAACAGATCCCACATCCCGCCGAGGACGAACAGCAGGATCAGCGCAAGCCAGAAGTAGGGGACCGACTGCAGCATGGTGGTCACCGGGATCAGGTTGTCCAGCCACGAACCGCGCTTCCACCCGGCCAGCATGCCGAGCCCGACGCCGAGGACGAAGGAGATGACGGTGGCGATCCCGATGAGGCCGACGGTCCACGGCAGTGTCTGCCCGATGATGTCGGTGACGGAGGCGGGGAAGAAGGCCACGGACGTCCCGAGGTCGAGGGTGAACAGCTTGCCCAGGTACTGCCAGTACTGCACCACCAGCGGCGCCTGGGTATTGGTCCCGAGGAGGAGCTCGACGGCCTCGCGCGCCTCGGGTGTCACCGGCCCGCGCTGCGCGAGCTTCGCGAGCATGATGTCCACGGGGTTCCCCGGGAGGAGCCGCGGAAGGAAGAAATTGACCGTCAGCGCGGCCCAGAAGGCCACGAGGTAGAACCCGAGCTTCTGAAGGATGTATTTCATGGATATCGACTTTCCACAGCTGGTCGAGGCGCGGCCACGGGCGGGGCGAAGCATCGCGAGGACGCTTCGCCCCGCTCATGGCTCGGGGTGGAGGGCTGCTTACTCGGCAGGCGTGATGTTCTTCAGCACGATGCCGTTGTCCCAGGCCTTCCAGGTGGCCGCGAGGGCATAGGGGTCCTCGTTCGTGGGCCAGCCGGTGGCGCGCTCGGTGCTGAACTCACTCAGGAGTGAGTTCACATAGATCGGGATGTACGGCATGTCCCGGACGATCTCCTCCTGGATGATGCCGTACTGCTCCTTCTGGACCGCCTCGTCGTTCGTCGACCGTGCGGCCGCGAGTGCCGCGTCGACCTTCGGATTGCTGTAGCGCGAGGTGTTGTTGTTCAGCGCGGACTCACCCACCGGCGTCGTGTTCGCCGAGTTGTACCACTTCTCGTAGGAGTAGTACGGGTTGTTGGAGGGCTGCAGGCCGATCGACTCGAGCGTGAGCTGGTACTGACCGATGTTGAGGTTGTTGATCCACTCGTTGTAGGTGATCGACGTCGGGTTGAGCTCGATGCCGACCTCGCGCAGCTGCTGCGACATGGCGTCGTTGAGCGAGATGAAGTCGCTGTAGCCCGTCACGGTCTGGATGCCGAGCGAAAGCCTCTCGCCGTCCTTCTCGCGGATGCCGTCGCTGCCCTCGACCCAGCCGGCGTCCTCGAGGATCTGCTTCGCTTCCTCGACGTTGGCGTTGGCGGGAGTCTCGAGGTTCTCGGGGTCCGCGATCCAGTCGGCGTCGCGCTCGGGAATGACCAGCGTGGGTGACGCCGTCTCGGCGAAGCCACCGCCCGCGAGCGCGTTGAGCTGCTCGCGGTCGATTCCTTGGTAGATGGCCTGGCGCACCGCGGGGTCGGTCTGCGGTCCCTCGCATCCCAGCTCCTCGTTGGAGCAGGTGAAGATCGACGCCGTGAGAGCGGGGGTGTTCACGTAGGAGAGGTTCTCGTTGTCCGCGAGGATCTGTTCGAGGCCGGGCAGGAAGGAGCTCATCCAGTCCACCTCTCCGGCCAGCAGCGCGCCGGTGGCGGCATCGGCGCTCTCGAGCGAGATGTAGCGCACCTCGTTGATGGCGGGCTTGCCCTCCTCCCAGTAGAGGTCGTTCTTCTCGAGGAGGTAGCTCTGCGGCGTGAAGTCCTTGACCTTGAAGGGGCCGGTTCCGACGGGGTTGGAGTTGACTTCCGTGATGGGATCCGTGACGTCCTTCCAGATGTGTTCGGGCACGATGCCGCGGTTGCCGAGCACGCTCGGCTCCTGCATGAAGGAGTTCTCCTGGAAGGTCAGGACCGCGGTGGTGTCATCCGTGGCCTCCGCCGTTGCCGAGAGCCCGGTGGTGTTGAGTTCCGGGGTCTTGTTGACGAGGTTGAAGGTGAAGGCGACGTCCTTCGCGGTGAAGGGCTCGCCGTCGGACCACTGAACGCCCTCACGTGTCTTGATGGTCAGCTGGGTGCCGTCCTCGTTCCATTCGAACGATTCGGCGAGCAGGGGCGTGGGTGGCTCGTCGGACGCCGCGTTGTACCAGAACAGTGGCTCGAAAATCACGCCCAGGGTGGGCTGCAGCGCGGTCGATGAGAACGGGTTGAAGTTCTCCGAGATGGTTCCTGTGGCGCCATTGAAGACGGTGACGGACGAGCCCCCGGAACCGCCGCCCCGAGTCGATGCTCCCCCGCCGCCTGCGCAGCCACTGAGGGCGAGGGTTGCGACGCTGAGCATCGCGGCAGCAGCCAGGCCCAGTCGCCTGGAGGCCGAGAGTGTTGAGGACATCTTTGTACCTTTCATCTGTGGGCGGCCACGGTGCCGCCGGCCGGTTCGACCACCTGTGAACGAACCGTTGACTACTTTCTTAGGTCACTTTATTATCTAAGTCAAGTAAGTCAGTGGCTTACGTCTCATCCCAGACCCGCCGGAATGCCTTTCGAAGGAGAACTGCATTGCTCCGTCATGAATCCCGGTCCTCGTACCGCAGACGATCGGTGACGGCGCTCGTGGTCGTCGGCGCGCTCGCTGCTGCGCTCGTATCGGCCGGCCCCGCTTCGGCAGCCCCACCGGCACCCGGCGCCCAGCGCGGAGGTCCTCCGGTCGCCGTCGACCTCGTGGACGGCAGCGCCACTGCAGAAACGCGCTCCCTCTTCGCCTACCTGCAGTCGGTGCGCGGCACCGGCATCCTGTTCGGGCACCAGCACACCACCGATTACGCCGTCACCGATCCCGCGCCGGCCGGGCTGGCGTCCGACGTGAGGAACGGAGTCGGTGACTTCCCGGCGATCTTCGGCTGGGACTCCCTGATCCTCACGGGCGACGAGCGCCCGGGCATCCAGGGTGCGTCCCTGGAGGAGAACGCCGAACTGCTCGTCGACGGGATACAGAAGGCCGACGCGCTGGGTGGAATCAACACCATCAGCGCCCACTTCCCGAACTTCGCGGCGGGCGGGCGCTACAACGACACCGGCGGCAACGCCGTCCGCCAGATCCTGCCCGGCGGGCCGGACAACGCCGCATTCCTTGACTACCTGGATGCCTTCGCGGACGTCGCCTCGAAGTCCGTCGACGAGTCCGGCCGGCAGATCCCGATCATCTTCCGGCCCTGGCACGAGAACAACGGCGGCTGGTTCTGGTGGGGCGCAGGCCACACCACGAGTGCCGAGTACCAGGAGATCTTCCGCTATACGGTCGAGTATCTTCGCGACACGAAGGGTGTCCACAACTTCCTGTATGCCTACTCGCCCAACGGGACGTTCGGTGGTACCGATGAGACCTATCTGAAGACCTACCCCGGCGACGACTTCGTCGACATCCTGGGATACGACCTGTACGACGGGACGAACGGCAGCCAGCAGTGGCTCGATTCTCTCGTCGCGGACACCGCCATGATCTCCCGACTGGCGGACGAGAAGGGGAAGATCTCCGCTCTGACGGAATTCGGCATGAGCGGGGCGCTGAAGCCCAACGGCCAGAACCCCGACCTGCAGTGGTACACCAGCATCCTCGACGCGTTGCGGAGCAATCCCGACTCGGCGCGGATCGCGTACGCGCAGACTTGGGCGAACTTCGGCCTCGAACAGCACTACGTGCCGTACCCCGCCTTCGGGACGACGCCGGAGCACGAACTCATGCAGGACTTCCGTGCGTTCCACGCCGACCCCGCGAGTTATTTCGCGGGCGACCTGACGAATGTCTTCGACCGGCGCACCACGCCGGTCAAGCAGCAGCCGAGCGTCCACATCGTCACGCCGACCGATCGCCAGCGCGTCACCGGCACGACGGCGACCATCCGCGTCAGCGCGACCGGTGTCAGGAAAGCCAGCGCCACCTACACGGTCGACGGCGGGCCTGCACAGCCCCTTGCACTCGACGAGCAGGGCTACTACACCGGCACCTACACCATTCCGGACGGCAACGTGGAGGCGCGCACGGCGACCGTGCGCGCCACCGTCACAGAGGGCAACGGCCGGGGTTCGAAGGCCACTTTCACGGATTCGGCGCTCCTCCTCCTCGGACCCGCCCCCGTTGCCGTGCCCGGCGTGGTCGACACCTTCGAGGGTTACTCGGGAGACGATGTGACCCTCGACGAGACGTACACGAGCGCCGGAGTCAATTCGATCGCCCATTCGACCGAGAACAGGGCATCCGGCAGTTACGGTCTGTCCTACAGCTACGACTTCACGTCGCAGAGCTACACGGGCATCGGCCGGACGGTGGATCAGGACTGGTCCGGTTTCACGACCCTCGACGCCTGGATGCTTCCGGACGATTCCGGTACCGGCGCGACTTTGCAGGTCGTGGCCGACGGGATCTACTTCGAGTACAACGTGCCGCTGTCCGGCACCGCGCCGCTGCAGCTATCAGCGCCGTTCTCGGAGTTCGCGCCGGCGTCGTGGGACACGGCACACGCCGGTGCCGTCCTCGATGCGGCGAAGCTCGCGAAGGTCACGCAGTTCAGCCTCTACCTGGGCCAGGGTGGTGCCGGCGTCACCAGCGGCACCGTCTACGTCGACGACATCATCGCGAGGTAGTACCGCGCATTCCTGCCGGCGGATGCCTCTCGCCCGACGACGACGGCTTCGTGCCGTCGTCGTCGGTGGGGTGTTGCTGTTGGTAGTACGACCCGACCCTGCTGGTCCGTCCCAGCCCGATGGCGCGAGGCCTACGATGGGCAGATGCGCAGCGCCGATACCCGCCCCCTGCCCGCTGAACGTGATGCCGAGGCCCGGGGCCTCGGCCTCACGCTTGTACCCAGGGGCGACGACGGTGCATTCGACGCTGCCGCGACCGGGCAGGGCCTGACGCCGGACGACGGCGTGAAGACGATGGTGGTCAAGGTCAGCGGAAATGAGACTGTCTTCGTGCTCATCCCTGGGACCCGGCGCCTGGACTGGGTGAAGCTGCGGTCTCTGCTGGCCGTCAACAAAGCCGCCCTCGTGACGCCGGAAGCGGCGCTGGAGGCAACGGGCTACGCGTCCGGAACCATTACCCCACTGGGCAGCGCGAGCGTCCTTCCGGTGTATGCCGACGAGCGGATTCGGGGGCGTCGGATCGGCATGGGCTCCGGGTCCTCGGACTTCCTCCTGTTCACCGACGCCGACCCGCTCCTGGACTCGCTCCAGGCCGTCGTCGGGGACATCACCTCCTGATCGCCCGTCGCTTACCCCACGATGCGGGAGTAGCAAACCGAGCGAGCCTCACCTGCGCAGGCGCCGAAACTCGTGCTGCTTTCTACTGCTGCGCGGTAGGCTCGAAAGTTTCTCCTTCAACTTTATTAAGCCCTGCGCTATCATTGACCGTGATCGAAAAGACCCGCCGCCGCGAGTCCTCCCGGGGCAAGGTCATCGATCTGATCCGCTCCAGCGGACCCATCAGCCGTGTGGAACTCGCCGAGAAGACCGGACTGACACAGGCCACCATCTCCACGCTGGTCCGGACCCTCCTGACGGAGGACATCATCGTCGAATCGGGCCGTGGGGAATCCACGGGCGGCAAACCACGCATGTTCCTGGAACTCAACCCGGCATCCCGGCTCGGAGTCGGAGTACACATCGGCCAGGACTACATCACCTACATCATCGCGGACCTGCGCGGCCACGTCATCGGCAGGCGACGCGTCGACGGCCCTGGGGACACCTCTCCCCTGACGGTGGTCAGCCGGATGACCAGGGATATCGACGCACTCATCCTCGAGTCCGGTGTGGACCGCAACAGCATCGTGGGGATGGGCATCGCGACTCCGGGCCCGCTGGACCGCGCTGCAGGTACGGTCCGAAACGCTCCGTCCCTCGAGATCTGGAGCGACTTCCCCATCCGGCGCGCCCTGTCCTCTACCACCGGCTTCCACTGCGAGTTCGACAATGACGCGACGGCAGCGGCCATCGGCGAGTACTGGCTCGGTGCCACCGAGGGCTACGCGAACTACGCCTCCGTCTACATGGGGTCCGGCATCGGCTCGGGCATCGTCATGGACGGCACCATCTACCAGGGCGTTAGCTCGAATGTCGGCGAGATCGGGCATGTCACGGTGGATGCGAGGGGACTGCAGTGTCCCTGCGGCAACATCGGCTGCCTCGAGCTGTATGCGAGCCCGAGGATCGTCGTCGCGCAGGCAGCCGAAGCTGCTGCCCGGGGCGACCTCGACATCCCGCTCACGGGAGTGATCTCCGAAGACTTCGCTGCCGTGGGGACGGCCGCGACGAACGGTGACGAGACCGCCCTGCGACTGATGCACGAGTCTGCCGAGTACGTGGCGAGCGCGGTGATCTCAATGGTGAACCTCCTCGACCTGCAACTCATCGTGCTCGCCGGCAGCGCCTTCTCGACCGCCGGCGGCTTCTATGTGGACATCATTTCGGAGGCCCTGTCGCACCGGGCCATGGCACGGGCCATTCATCCCGTGGAGGTCCGCCTGTCGGTCAACGGGAACGACGCGGCGGCCCTCGGGGCCGCAACCCTGGTCCTGCAGGACCGATTGTCCCCGCGCACCCTGCGGTCGGTGTCCTTCGCCTGATCCGACCCGCGCCGGACGATGACGCCTACCGGGGAAGACGGGAACCGGGAACCGGGCGAGCCCTCCGTCCTGCGCGAGAACTGCAGGAATCCTTCGTCATCCTTGGGCTCGCAGCGGCCCACAGGACAGGGCTTCCGGGGACAATGGGAGACGTTCCGCCGCCAGGGTGGAACACGGCGCTCGGGCACCCGCCCGGCGTCGAGGGCAAACCCGGCGCGAGCCGGGGACGCAAAGCCACGGGACCCACGCGGTCAGCCGGGCTACCGACCAGGTAGGTGCCGATCATGCTTCCAGCCACCGCTACCCCATCATCCGTTGGCCCCGTCCGCGGAACAGCCTTCCGGCTCCTCCTCCTCGCCACGGCGATCGCCACCCTCATGGTCGGGCTGGCTCCTCCGCCCGCCCAGGCGGCCCCGGCCCAGCCGGCAAGGATCACGCTCAGCAGCACCTCCGGAGAGCCGGGTACGCCGGTGGCCGTGACGGGAGCAGGATTTCCCAAGCGGAGCAAGGGAACAGTGGTTGCCGGCAGCGCCAAGGTGGCCATCACGACGACGTCCACAGGCTATTTCCAGACGTCGATCATGATGCCTGCCCAGCCGGGTCAGGTCACGGTCACGGCTACGGTCGGTGCCGCCGTCGCGACAGCTGCCTTCACCGTCGTCGAACCCGCACCCGTGAACGACTCCCCCAAGTCCCTCCGGTTCGGGATCGGCACCAACGGCGGGCCCTCGGCCGGCGGCGAGCTGGACGAGGTGGCCGCCCTCGCGGGAGAGGCGCCCTCGATCGTGCTCTCCTACAAGGACTTCAACCAGCCGGCGCCGATCGCGGAGCTCGACGCAGCGCGCGCCCGCGGAGCGGAGACCCTCCTGACCTGGGAGCCCTGGACCTGGGGAGGCGGCACCTCGCAGCCCGCCTACTCCCTCGACCGGATAGCCGCCGGGGACTACGACGCCTACCTGCGCGAATGGGGCACCACTCTCGCGACATGGGGTCACCCCGTGTACCTGCGGTTCGCTCACGAGATGAACGGCGACTGGTACCCGTGGGCCGAAGGCGTCAACGGCAATGGCCCAGGTGACTACATCGCGGCCTACCGCCATGTACACGACGTCGTCGCATCGACCGGGGCCAGCAACATCAGCTGGGTCTGGAGCCCGAACGTCCCCTACTGGGGCTCGACCCCGCTCGAGGCGCTGTACCCGGGCCAGGGGTATGCGGACGTCGTGGCATTGGACGGATACAACTGGGGCACGTCGCAGTCCTGGAGCGGCTGGCAGGAACCCGAGGCGCTGTTCGGCGAAGGCCTGGCCCAGCTCCGCACGCTCGCTCCCGGCGTCCCGATCATGATCGGGGAAACCGCCTCGGCCGAGAGCGGCGGATCGAAGGCCCAGTGGATCACCAACCTGTTCGGCTATCTCTCGGCGCAGCAGGATGTCATGGGGCTCGTCTGGTTCCACATCAACAAGGAAACCGACTGGCGCATCAACAGCACCACGGCCTCGGCTGATGCGTTCAGGGCCGGCCTCGCGAGCCGCCGCTGACCCACCGGGTCAGTGCTTGACCGGGCCATTCGTCGTACCGGCTCATCGCCGTCGGTGCTGCATGCTGCCCGCAAACGGGACCGGATCGCCGCATGTGGGGTCCGGGCGGGCCCGTCATCCGGGAGATTCCACCAGCGGCTGGCAGCGGGGACACCACCATGTCCGACGACGGCCCGCGTCACCCGGCACTTCGGCTCGAACGCGTACGGTCGTCCCGCATCGCAGGCACGGCTTCCCGGCCCGGCCCGCAACCCAATGCTGCTGCCCCTTGCGCGTGTTCCCTGTGGTGACCTGATAGGCACCGGGCTGCGTGGCGGAGAAACGAAGGCATCTCGCGCCGAGAGCCACCAGGGCGGGGATGTCGACGTCAGCCGTCGCCGTGTCGGGATGCACGCCGCGCAGGAAGCACAGCTCGTTCGCCCAAAGGTTGCCGAACCCGGCGACCTTGTGTTGATCGAGCAGGGCCGCGATGATGCGCTCACCGGGATCGCGGCGGAGGCGGCGCACCGCCTCATCGGCGGACCAGTCGTCCCGCAACGGGTCCGGCCCGAGGTGCCCGACGACATCGACCTCCGCGCGCGTAGGCAGCAGATCGACGACGGGGATGCCGAGCCCGTACGCGGTGGGGCCGTTCTCCACTCCGAGGATCACCCGCGCGTCCGGCAGCACCGCGCGCGGCAGCGTTCTGCCCGGAGCCGTGATCGTCCAGGAACCCTGCATCCGCAGATGCGTGTGCAGCGTGAGACCCGCATCGAGCCGGGTGAGCAGGTGTTTGCCGTAGGTCGCGTGCTCGAGCACCTTCATCCCGTCCAGGGCATCGGTTGCATGTGCGGGGACGCGCAGATCCCCGCGCGCGAGCCTGCGGCCGTCGAGCGCCGCCCGCAATTTGATGGCAAGGCGGAAGACGCTGTCACCCTCCGGCATGCTGCCTCCCTGACCGTTCCCGCCGCTCCGCGACAGATTAGCGCCCGCCACCGACAGTCTGGGCCAGGTGCCAGCTCCTGTTGACGGTCGGTTGCGTACCCGTTCGGCATCGCTCAGTCCCTGAGGTTCTGCACCCAGCACGGTCGAGAAGAGCAGGACCCCCAGGGACACCCTCGCCCTCCTGCTGACCACAGTGGCACGCGCCTTCTGGCCCATGGGCGCCGTCCCCGCCACCGTCGACGACCAGAGGGACTGGGAGCCGAAGAGCGCGTCCACGGAGGAAGCGGCTGCTTTCGTTATCGGTAGGGGACCGATACTATTTATCACTGCCGGACTCTCACCCGGCAGAGCGCGGTCTAGAAGCGGGCCCGGTTACGTGTCCCCGTCGTCTCACCGAACAGGCCCCCATGAGCACCAGACTGACGCCGTCCGAAGACTTTCCGGAAGATCTCACCGCACTCGCATTGCCCGAGGTCGAGGTTCTCAACAGCAGGATCCACCGCGAGCTCGACTACGAGTATGCGAATGACGGCGAGCCGTCCATGGAGACCGAGATCCGCCACGAGGAACTGACGGAGGAACTCGACCGCCGCGACCAGCAGCCGGAGTCCACTCCGGCACTGCCCGACGCCGTCGAATCGACGCGCCGCTCTTCCTGACAGGTCGGCGCCGCAGGCGTCGGCCGGTCCGATCCCGCCTCATGAACCGCCGCGGGCGTCGGCCACCCGGTCCGCCGCACGCGCCGTTACGGGCGTCGGCCCACCCGATCTTCGGCACGCGGCGAGCAGTGCTGCGCACGCGCCGCGCCGTCCCGACTCATGCAGCAACCCGGGACCCCGTGGCGGGCTTCAGGACGCCCATCAGGAGCGCAGCGGCAACGATGGCGCAGCTCAGCATCACGATGGCGGTGGGGACGGGTGAGGACAGTCCGAACGCGCCTGTGACCGGCGCCAGCACAGCCGCACCGGCCATGTTCGACGCCCCCAGCAGGGAGGCAGCGGTTCCGGCGCGGAGACCGTGATGCTCCAGGGCCGTGGCCTGCAGAGCCGGGTTCACGAGCCCGAACGACGTCGTGAACCCCATGATGGGCACCATCAGTCCCCACACGCCGAGTTGCGGGGCAAGACTCACGCTCAGCAGCAGGACGACGGCAGAAACCACCAGCGCCACGGCGCCGACGCGAACTGCGAGTGCCGGGGAGGCTCGCCTGGCCACCAGCCCGCCGACTTGCGCACCGACGACCATGAGCGCGCCCTGCGCCCCGAACAGCAGCGCGTACCCCGTCGGCGTGAGGCCGTAGACCTCCTGCAGGAGGAATGCACTCCCTGCCATGAAGGACATCATCGCCGCGAAGAGCAGTCCGCCGGCAAGAGCCACGGAACGGAACTGCGCGTCGCCGAGGAGGTTGCGGTAATCGTCGCGCAGGCTCACGCCCTTGCGGAGTGACCGGCGGTCCGGCGGATGGGTCTCGTTCCGCAGCAGGATCGATCCGGCGACGCAGAGCAGTACGAGGCCATAGCCGAGGAGAACCCAGAACAGGCCTCGCCACCCCACGATCTGCAGGAGTTGCGCACCGAGCGCGGGTGAGGCGACCACGAACACGCCCGACGCGATGGAGAGGCGCGCAAGGAACACCAGTAGCTGCTTCCCGCTGTAGAGGTCGCGGACGACGGCGAGTGCTATGACCGCGCACGCCGCGGAGCCCATGCCCTGAAAAGCCCTGCTCGCCACGAGCCACCCCATTGAAGGGGCGAGGGCGCACGACGCCGTTGCGAGGCAGTACAGCACGATCATCACCGCCAGTGGGCGAGCACGACCGACGGCGTCCGAGACCGGACCGGATGCCAGTTGGCCGATCCCCATGCCGATGAAGGCCGCGGTCAGGGTCAGCTGCACCCCGCTCTCGTCGGCGCCGAACTCCCGTCGGATGGCCGGGAAGGACGGCAGGTACAGGTCCATGGTCAGCGGCCAGATCACCTGCAGCATCGCGAGGGCAGCCACGAGGAGCAGGACGCGCCGGGGAGCCTGGCCAGACCCGTGACGGCGGTCTCGAAGGGTGTGCTGCGGAACGGTCATGATCTCCTCGGCTGGATAGCGCTTTCCGGTCTATCCTTCCGCATCGGATCAACCACTGGTAGTCCCGACGGAACCTCTGCGTCTCTTGTACAGGCTGCCGGTTCCGGGAAAGTTCCCTCGCTCCGCTCGGCAGCGTGGTCTAGATTCGAGGGCAACGCAGTCCACCGATAGGAGAACGGCATGAAGAACAAACTCGTTTTCGGCGCAGGAATGGCGGCCGGTTATGTCCTCGGCACGCGGGCAGGACGCCAGGGCTACGAGCAGCTCAAGACGAAGGCGCAGCAGCTCTGGAACAGTCCGAGAGTGCAGGAGACTGTTGCCTCGACGACCGGCACCCTCAAGAGCAAGGCGCCGGAAGTGCAGGACTCCCTCAAGGGCGTGCTGAAGAGAGGCGGCTCGGGATCGAACGACGGCGCCAAGGCGCCGCAGGATCCAGGGAAGGACATCGGCGCGAGCGGCGATCTCCCCCTGGACGTGCCACCGGTCGTGACTGCCATGGACACGGGAGCCCCCACGGACACGGGCCCCAGCGGCGGGGATCCCAGCCACATCGCGGACACACCGTTCGAGGCGCAGGACGAGGCAACCCGCCCGGACCCCCAGAGGTAGGACCGAACCCACCGCGAATGGACGACGCAGGAGGGCCCGGGTCGTGCCCGGGCCCTCCTGCGTCCATCGCGGATCCACGTCCGGCGCACCCCTACCGCGGGGCTGGAAGCATGCTCACTCGGGCGATGGGGCCGCCTCGGAACGCCGAAGGGATGCGAATCAGACGCTTCCGCTGACGGTCTCCTCCGCGTCCACACACAGCTCGCAGTCCTCCTCGACGAGCATCGCATTGATGGCGACAGCGGCGCGGTAGGCGTCTCCCGCCGCCGGCACGAGCTGCGCCGCGGGATCAGCGGCATTGCCGACGGCCCACACGCGCTCCACGGTCGTGCGCCCGATATCGTCGGTCACCACACAGCCGTCGTCGCGCATCTCGCAGCCCAGGTCGGAGAGCAGCGGCGTGCCGGCATCGGCACCCGGTTCGCAGAAAATGGCGGCGCACGGGACGAGCGACCCGTCCTCCAGCCGAACACCACGGATGGAACGCGGTCCGCCGCCGTCGGCCTGTCCGAGGGCGAAGCCCTCCACCGTCCCTTCGACCACCCGGACCCCGCGGTTACGGAGCCGTCGCTCGTCCTCGTCGGAGAGCGGCCCGAGGAGATGGGGGAAGAAGGTCACGTCGTCAGACCATTGCCGGAGCAGGATCGCCTGATGGATGGAGGTCTCGGCTGAACCGAGTACGCCGAGTGCCTGGTCCCGCACCTCCCAGCCGTGGCAGTACGGGCACTGGAGCAGTCCCCGCCCCCACGCCTCACGCGCACCGCCCACCTCGGGGAGGATGTCACGCAGGCCGGAAGCGAGAACCAGTTGGCGCCCCTGCACGGTCGTCCCGTCCTCGGCGCGGATGGACCAGCCGGTCGTCGTCCGGGCCGCACGTTCCGCACTGCCCTCGAGGAACTGCACCGCGTATGGCTCCAGATCCTCACGGGCGAGCGAGAGCAGCTGCTCCGGCGCGGTGCCGTCGCGTGTGATGAAGCCGTAGGCGGCTTCCGCCGGGGCGTTGCGCGGTGTTCCGGCATCGATGACGACGATGTTCCGCCTGGCCCGGCCGAGGACGAGTGCGGTGCTCAGTCCCGCAACTCCACCGCCGACGATGACGACGTCGAATTTCTCCTGCTTGTTCATTCCTCTATCCGACCACGCACCGTCGACCCCGCGCGGCAGCAGATTCTGCTTGCGATCAGGCGGCGGGCCCCGTTTCCGCCCCGTCTGCGGACGGTAGACCCAGTGCCGCGACGAGCGACGAGAACCGCTGGTTCCCGGCGATGTCCTCCACGAGGACGGCGGTGCCGTCGGCATCGGCGAGCGGGATCTGCCAGTTGGGGTACTCGTCGTTCGTGCCCGGCTGGTTCTGGGTACGGCGTTCGCCGACGGCGTCGGCCAACGCGACTCCGAGCAGCACGGACGGCGTCTGCGCGATGAAGCCGTGCAATGCCTCGACTGTCTCCTGGACGGTCGCCGTCCCGCTCGGGAGAAGACCGCGCTCCCGGAGGAGCGCCAGGAACTTCTCCTGGGTGGCACGGTCCTCGGCGCGTTCCTCCTCGACGGGGCGGCTCAGCAGCCCGAGCTTCTCGCGCAGGGTCACGTGCTCGCCCGCGAGGTAGCCGGCGCTGGGCGGAAGGTCGTGGACGGTGACCGTCGTCAGGCAGCCCTTGCGATACGACTCCGGGGGCAGGGGCCCATCCTCGTCCTGTTCGAACCACAGGATCGAGGTTCCGAAGATGCCGCGCTCCCCCAGGTACTCCTGCACGCCCGGCTCGAAGACGCCGAGGTCCTCGCCGACGACGATCGCACCGGCACGCTCCGCCTCGAGCGCGAGGATGCCGATCAGGGCCTCGTGGTCGTAGTACACGTACGCTCCCGCGCCCGGCGCCTTGCCCTGCGGGATCCACCATAGGCGGAACAGGCCGAGGATATGGTCCACCCGGATCCCACCGGCGTGACGCAGTATGTTCCGGAGCATGTCCCTGAAGGCCGCGTAGCCCGACTCGGCGAGCCGTTCCGGATGCCACGGCGGCTGGCTCCAGTCCTGGCCGTGCTGGTTGAACATGTCCGGCGGAGCCCCCACGCTGATTCCGGTCGCAAGGACGTCCTGCAGCGCCCACGCGTCGGCTCCGCTCGGGTGCACGCCCACAGCGAGGTCGTGCACCACGCCGATGGACATGCCGGCACCGGTGGCTTCCAGCTGGGCTTCCTGCAACTGCTCGTCCACAAGCCACTGCAGCCACTCATGGAATTCGATCCGTGCCGCGTGCCGCTCCGCGAACTCGCGGGCGCCCGCCGAGCCGGGGCGCCCGACGTCGTTCCATTCCGGCGCGCCCGGGGGGAGGGTCTCGGCGAGCGCGGACCACAGCGCGAAGTCGGCGAGGCCCTGGCCCTGATGGGATCGGTAGGAGTCGAAATCCCGCTGACGCTGTTCGGGCCGCTCGACGGCGAAGACGAGTTCGAGCGCTTCGAGCTTCGCCGCGTAGGACGAGTCCCGGTCCAGCAGGTCCGCGGTCGTGTTGGCGGCTCGGAAGCCGGCAGCGAGCTCCTGCACCCGCGCCTGCGCGGGATCACCCAGCCGCGAGTACTCAGGGATGTCCTCGATGCGCAGGTACAGGGGATGGAAGTAGCGCCGCGTCGTCGGGAGATAGGGCGACGGCTCCACGGGAGGTACGGGCTCCGCGGCGTGCAACGGGTTCACCAGCACGAAGTCGCCGCCGTGCGCCGCGGCGGCGACGGCGATCTGACCGAGGTCGGCGAGATCTCCGATGCCCCACGACCGCGATGAGCGGACGGAGTACAGCTGGGCCATCAGTCCCCAGGTGCGTCGGTCCATGAGCGACGCCGTCGTGCTCAACCGGTCAGGCGTCACCACGAGGGTGCAGGAGGACTCCTGTCCGTCGACGCTCGCGTGCAGCGTGTGCCAGCCGAGGGGCAGCGAAGGCGGCAAGGTGCCATTCCTCCGCTCGATGTCCTGCCCATCGATGGACCGGGTCACCGTCGCCTCTTCCACCGTTCCGGTGAAGCGGGTGCCGTCCTCGTCGACGACCCACAGGTCCACCCCGGCGCCCGCGGGCGCGTGGATCGTCACGGGGTCGTCGTCGCTCTCGCGCACGACGACGACGGCGGGCAGCACGGAGCGCCACGGCCCGGCGTCGACGGCTTCCAGGGCATGGGTGATCGCCGCGTCGGAGGACGCGTCGACACCGAGCGCGGCGAGCACCGCCACGAGCGTGTCCGGCGCCACGCGCGCCGGCTCGCCGTCCCATCCCTTGAAGGTGGTGCCGACGCGGTGGGCCTCCGCAAGCTGCTCGAGGGGAGTCGGGGTCTTCCGGGGGGCTTCTTCTTGCTGCGTCGTGTCTGCCATTCCACCAATCTAGGCGTCGATCAGCAGGCTGCGCATCCGGCCCGGTACCTTCCCCCTGATTTGACGCGGCACTTCCGGCTCCCGCTACCCGGCCGGATCCGGCCCCGCTAGCAGCCCACCGCGCGCCGGACAAGCTTCCGGCGCTCCACCGTCCGGGTGGCGACGGTTCCCCTCCCGGTGCAACTGTGAAGCATGGCCTACTTCCTCGAATACCTCGTCCCCGCGGAGAATGACGGCGCGGAGGTGCCCGTCGACGACGCCATTGACGGCTTCACGGTTCCCGTCGGCGAGACGGCCGAGCGCGTGATCCACATGGACGCCCTGCCCGCCCGCAGCCGCATTCTGGCGGGCACGCTGGACGAGGCTCGTGCCGAAGCGGAGCAGCTCCTCCTCCACAGCAAGGCCGACGCGGGCGAGCTCTTCGAGGACTCGGAGGACTCCCTCGAGGCCGGAGCGGGCCGGCGCGTAGGAAGCTTCCGTGAGGGATCGGGCTGGAGCGGGGACTGACCCGTTACCAGGTGTCCTTCGTGTAGGTGCTGTTCAGGCGTGCGATCAGCGAGCCGAGGCTCGCCACGTCCTCCGGCTTCCAGCTGCGCATGAGGTCGTTGAAGGCATTGCGCCGTCCGGTCTGTGCGGTGGTGAGCTGCTGCTTCCCGAGCGGCGTCAGCACGACCCGCTGGGACCGGGCGTCATCCGGATCGAGCTGCCGGCTGACGAGGCCCAGTCGCTCGAGCCCCGCGAGCTGCCGGCTCACGGACGGTTTGCCGACGCCGATGCTGTTGGCGATGTCCGTCGCCCTCAGCGATCCCTCGCGCTGCAGCAGGGTCAGGATCCCGTAGGCTGCCGGTTCCATCTCGGGATGGACGGTCTTCGCAAGCGAATGCGATGTCGTCCGCTCGCGGCGCCACAGCACGCTCGTCTGCTCCTCCAGCACCTCGATAGCGCGATCGAACTCCCTGCCGTCGGGCCCCTCCGCAATCTCCATGGAGGAAGCGTATAGATGCCCGTAGGAACGAGCGCCACCTTCCACGGAAAAGTCCGAAGATTTCAGCGAAGGGCAAGTCCGCCGCTCCGGATGAAGTCCAGGTGCATCTGCGTCTGGTGGAGGGCGGACAACAGCTGGAACCCGTGCAGCCCCTTCCAGCCCGCGGTCCAGGTGACGAGCGAGGCGATGTCCCAGATCCTGGGCTCTCCTGGCCGTCCGCCCCCGGCCGCCACGACCTCGGCGACCTCCCGCGCTCGCTTCAGATGGTGGTCCGCGCATTCCCGGGCCCTCTCGGCAACGCCGCAGAACCGGTAACCGTGTCCCGGCAGCGCCTCGTGGTCCGGATACCGGCACACGGCGTCGATCGATGCCAAGTAATCGGCAAGCGGGTTGGACGGTGTTTCTCCACCCAGCCCGAGACCGGGAAAGACAGTCGGCAGCACGTGGTCACCCGTCAGGAGGAGGCCGCGGGCGTCGTCACGCAGGCAGAGGTGGCCGGCTGTGTGCCCGGGGGTCGCCATGACCTCGAGCCGGAATCCCGGGACGGAGAGGACGTCGCCGTCGGCGAGCTCCCGATCGACCGCCAGGACGAGCCCCTCGGGCGAGCGATCCACGTACTGGGCGAGTTCCGCCCTCCGCTCGGACGGTACACCCCACGTCTCCAGCCGATCGTCCGCCGGCACATCACCGACTGCCCGGGCGCAGTGCCGTTCGAGCGCCTCACGCTCGAGGACATGCATCCCGAGCGTGGCTCCCGACGCGTCACGCAAGCGACCGGCCATTCCCACGTGGTCCGGGTGCAGGTGCGTGCCGATGATGCCCGTCACGACATCCGCCCCTGAACACCCCGGGACGAGCTGGTGCAGCGCATCGGTCAGCCGCTGCCAGTTCTCGTCGGAGTCCCAGCCCGGGTCGACGACGAGGACGCCACCGTCGGTATCCCGCAGCAGGTAGGTGAAGGAGTAGGCGAGGTGGTCGCCGGGCATCGGTTGCGCGAGGGCCCAGACGTCGTCGCGCACCTGCTCCAGCGGCGGTAGGTCACCGCGCTCGAGCGCCTCCTCCTGCTGCCTGCTGGTGCTGTCCACGGTTCCCCTCAGATCGACTGGTCCCATTCAAGCAGTGCCAGGATCTGCGCCGCGACGTCCTCAGGCGAGCGCGCCGTCGTCCGGATTCGGTGGACGGCGTCCGGCGCCTCCCGGTCGAGCCGCTCGGCGGCCCGGGCACTGCGGAGCCGGTGCTCCTCCAGCTGCCGGCCGGTCTCGCGACCCGCGAGACGCGTGTTCGCCGTCGTCGTATCCGCCTCGAGCAGCACCGCCACGACCGCCGGGGCATCACCCATGGCAGCGGTGAGGGCCCCTGTCTCGAGGACGGACACAGTGTTCGTGTAGATCAGGCGGCGGTAGCCGAGCGCCCGATAGTTGGACCAGATGGCGGCGAGATTGCGCTCCGCGAGCCGATGCTCCCAGGGCTCGGGGTAGGCAAGGTCCAGGGCATCACCCTCGACGACGGCGTGCCGTACACCCCGCTCGACGAGGAGGTCGTGGAGGGCCAGCCCCACCGTCGTCTTGCCGACGCCCGAACGCCCGCCGATGAACAGTACCGAGCTGCCAGCACTGTCCATCGGCGGGCGCGTGGGGCATCCCCCGTCAGCCGCCAAAGAGGGCGGCGACGCGCGTCAGGGTCTGGAAGACGCCGTAGGCGAGGGGCACTCCGACGAGTGCCCACACTGCGGCGATGCGTGCTCCGGCCATGTCAGGCCTCCTTCGCGAATTGTCTCGGGGCGCCCTTGGCCGGTTCGTGGAAGCGCGGATCGACCGGCTTGACGAGCAGGTTAGCGATGAACCCCACGATCAGCAGTCCCACCATGGTGAGCAGCGCGGGCTGATAGGCCCCGGCCGTGAGCTCGCCCGGGGTGCCCTGCGCGTCGAGGAAGGCGTTCACGATCAGCGGTCCGGCGATCCCTGCGGCAGACCATGCGGTCAGCAGGCGGCCATGGATCGCACCGACCTGATAGGTGCCGAAGAGGTCCCGGAGGTAGGCCGGCACCGTGGCGAATCCACCGCCGTAAAAGGAGATGATGACGAAGGCCAGAGCGACGAACAGCAGCGTGGTGGAGGACCCGGCCAGGGCCAACACCAGGTAGAGGGCCGCCCCGACGCCGAGATAGACCATGTAGATGCGCTTGCGGCCTATGAGGTCCGACGTCGTCGACCACACGAAGCGTCCACCCATGTTGCCGATCGAGAGCAGACCCACGAAACCGCCGGCCACCGCGACGGACACCGCCGTCGAACCATCAGCGCCGCGGAAGAAGTCCTGGATCATGGGGGACGCCTGCTCGAGGATGCCGATACCTGCCGTGACGTTGCAGAACAGGACGATCCAGACTAGCCAGAACTGTCGTGTCTTGATCGCGTTCGCGGCCGACACGTTGTCGGTCGTCACCAGCGGCTTCGACTTCAGTTGCGACGGATCGAACCCGTCCGGCTTCCAGCCTTCGGCCGGCACCTTGATGGTGAAGGCCCCGAACATCATGTAGACGAAATAGACGACGGCGAGGGTCAGGAACAGCTCCCCGACGGCGTCGCCACTCGCCACCCAGCCCTCCGCATCCGAGTTCGGGTCGTACATGCGGAGCAGTTGTGTGGACAGCGGACTTGCGATGAGGGCGCCGCCCCCGAAGCCCATGATGGCCATGCCCGTGGCCAGGCCGGGACGGTCGGGGAACCACTTGATCAACGTCGACACGGGCGAGATGTAGCCGATTCCGAGGCCGATGCCGCCGATGAAGCCGTACCCCAGGTAGACGAGCCACAACTGGTTGGTGAAGATACCGGCGGCACCCACCAGGAAGCCGGAGGTCCAGAAGAGCGCCGAGGTGAACATCGCCTTGCGCGGCCCGTGCCGGTCCACCCACGTGCCCAGCACGGCAGCGGACAGTCCGAGCATCACGATCGCGATGGAGAAGATGATGCCGATCTGGGTCAGGGTGGCGTCAAAGTGGGCCGTCAGCGCCGTCTTGTAGACGCTGGTCGCATAGGCCTGGCCGATGCACAGGTGCACGGCCAGCGCCGCCGGTGGAATCAGCCATCGGTTGAATCCCGGTGGCGCGATGGTGTGGTCGCGGTCAAGCCAACTCATCATTACCCTCTTCGTCCGTATGGGTGGCCATCCCCGGGCCATCGTTGATGGAGGCAATTATGCGGTGCATCACACCGAGCGGGAAACACCCCAGAATTCTCGGGAGTTTGTGGCGACGAATGGCGCGCGCCGTGAGAAACTACCCAGCAGGCTTAGCACTCTCGCCTACACTGACCCCTATGGCCACTATCGAGCAGGTACCGGACACCAAACTCAAGCGGGGGATATCGGGGCCGCTGCTGTACCTCTTCATCCTCGGTGACGTCCTTGGAGCCGGCGTGTACGCCCTCGTCGGCGTCATCTCGGCCGAGGTCGGCGGCGCCATCTGGGTTCCCCTCATGGTGGCCCTCGCCCTGGCGCTGCTGACCGCCGGGTCCTACGCGGAGCTCGTGACCAAGTACCCTAAGGCGGGCGGCGCCGCCGTGTTCGCCGAACGCGCCTTCAAGAGGCCGTTCATCTCCTTCCTCGTCGGCTTCTGCATGCTGGCAGCGGGAGTCACGAGCGCGGCAGGCCTCGCCCAGGCCTTCGCCGGAGGTTACCTGACCACGTTCATCGATGTGCCCGCGGTTCCCGCTGCCCTCGTATTCCTCGTCCTGCTCGCGCTGCTCAACATGCGCGGCATCAAGGAATCCGTCCGCAGCAACGTGGTCATGACCGTGATCGAGGTGTCAGGGCTCGTCCTGGTGATCGTCGTCGTCGCGATCTTCGTGGCCGGCGGCAACGGTGATGTCTCGCGGGTCACCGAATTCCCGCCGGGGGTCAGCGCAGCTTCAGCCGTCCTCGCGGCGTCGCTGATCGCCTACTACTCCTTCGTGGGATTCGAGGTCTCCGCCAATGTCGCCGAGGAGGTCAAGGACGTCAGCCGGGTCTACCCGCGGGCCATCTTCGGCGCCCTGCTGACAGCCGGCGTCGTCTACCTCCTGATCGGGCTCGCATCCTCGGCCGCGATGGCCCCGGAGGATCTTGCGGGCTCCAGTTCACCGCTGCTCGACGTCGTTGCGGCTACGGGCGCGGGCATCCCGAACTGGCTGTTCAGCCTCGTGGCACTCATCGCGGTGGCGAACGGTGCCCTGCTCACCATGATCATGTCGAGCCGCATCACCTACGGAATGGCGGAACAGGGTCTCTTCCCGTCCGTTTTCGACCGGGTCCTCCCCAACCGGCGCACACCTTGGGTAGCGATCGTCGCGACGACGCTGGTGGCCATGGCGCTGACGCTGACGGGCGGGCTCGAATCGCTGTCCCAGACCGTCGTGCTGCTACTGCTGTTCGTATTCCTCAGCACCAACATCGCCGTGCTCGTGCTGCGAAAGGACGCCGTGGAACACCGGCACTTCCGGATTCCCGTGGTCTTCCCCTACCTCGCGATCGCGTCCTGCATCCTGCTCCTCACGCAACAGACCGGTGAGATCTGGCTGCGCGCCGGCATCCTGCTCGCGCTGGGGCTCGCCCTGTACGGTGTTCAGCGGCTGGTTCGGGGTCGGAGCAAGTCGCGGGGCACCCACTAGCGGCGTGCAACCCGAGCGACGGATCACCAGGCATGCGGTGCAGGGCGGCGCGTGCTCGGCAGCGCGTTGTTGAGGCGCCATTCGTGGATCCACTCGGGCAACACCACATCCTCAGGAGGGGCCCCGAAGGCAGCGATGATCTCCGTGTTGCTGACCGGCCCGGACGGCGAGACGAGACGCGTCGCGATGACGGCACGTGCATAGATCTCACCGTCCGTCACAGCGCGCTGCTCGAAGTAGATGGCTCGCTCGTCGAGTCCGATGATCCGCGTCTTTATGGTGTACCGCTGGTTGAGCTGGAGGGATTTCCTGAAGCTGATCGTCTCGCCCGCGGCGACGGGCGTCCATCTGCGCCGGCGCATCTGCCGCCAGACTCCACTGCGCACCATCAGGTCGAAGCGTCCGAGGTCGAACACGGAGAAGTACATTCCGTTGTTCATGTGCATCGCGATATCGATGTCCGTCACCAGCACCCGAAGGGCGACGCTGCTCGGGCCCCACACGCTGAGTGCGGGGCGCCTGCGCGCGAGGAACAACTGGAGCAGCGTGCGGAAGATCAGGTGCATGACCGACATGTTACCCATGGGTAACGTGGCCCGGACGCGAGGTGCCGCCGCGATAGGAGGCGTCACGAGCGGCCTGATCGGCCTCGGCCAGCACGTGGACAGGATCAAGTTCTCGGCGCCGTGCGGGGTGGTAGGCGCGGCGGTGGAGCGAATACTGCTCCGACCGTACCTGCGCTACCTCATCACAGCCCGCAGCCGTTTCCTCGTCGCTCCGCGGCTGCCCGAGAAGGGCTAGCCCTCCGCGGCGACCAGTGAGGCCTCGAGCCTCCTGCGCTGGTCGGGCGGCAGGAGCGTGCGGTACTGCGGGAACTCCGCCAGGAAGTCACGAACCCTCGGGCAATAGGGGACGACGGCAATACGCCGCCGGTGGGCATCGAGGAGTACCTGGCGGATCAACGCCGGTTCGACATCGACTGCATCGAAGCGCGGATCCACAACGGCCTGGATCAGGACCGCGTGCGAGCCCTTCATCTCGTACTTCACGTGGCCGGCCATCGTGCCGTCACTGAACAGCTCGAAGCGGGAGAACAATGAATTGTCACGGAAACCACTGCGCACACGGACGGGAGCCACCCTCGTCTCGGCCTGGACCTCGCGCTGCTCGATCTCCTCGACCAGCATCTCGTACCGATGCAGGGCCTCCATCGGCGGGAAGTCCCTGTCGAGCAGGCGGTACACCTGGTTGCACAGGACCCGCAGCTGGCGCGTGCTGACTGTGCCCAGGTCACTCGGGAACCCGGACTCGTCGGGGCGCGCCGCATGGATAACCTTCGGCGTGCTCCCCCAGGCAACGTGCTCCGCCTCGCGCAGTCGCACAGCTTCGGGACGATCATCGACGAGCGGGAAAGTTTCCATGGTCAGCTCCACTGGTAGGTGGTTCGATGGCCCGCTGCTAGGCCTGTCCGAAACTATAGGCGCATTCTTCCGCAATGTGAAATTAAGCACCCTTATCAATTTCGTCCGCGCGATCGCGTGCAGGACGACCGCTTGAGCGAATCTTGAGGTTCCGTGAGGGACGCCTTGAAGGAGTTGGGCGTAAGTTTGCGTGAACATTCGGCGCCGGCACTGCCGGTGATCCTGCCATGAGGAGCCCGTCGTGCAGTTCCAGACCGCCCACGCGGCGATGATGACGTCGGCACTCACAGTGCAGGACATCCACTCCCACTACCTCAACTCGGGGGGCTTCTTCGACGAGTTGGAGATCGACGCCTACCTGCACGGCCTCGCGCCCCTCCCCCGTGAGGAGCGGGACTGCGTCGCGCAGGCCATCAATGAGCTGATCGACGACCTGCTTGCTGACGGCCTGCCCCACCAGGGCCCCCGTGCCTCCTACAGTGGCTCCTCTGGTGGCTCCTTCAGAGTCGCGACCAGTTCCACCACCGAGGTACCCGAACTCAGGTGGCAACCGCTCATCAGCTAGGCCCACCCGAACGGTCGATGATCCCGCACGTCGCCCCGGTATGTTGACGACGTGTGTTGACGACGTGTGTTGACGAGGTGTGTTGACGAGGCGCCCGCGGAGGGGAAATGGTGGGTCGGACACCGACCTTCGAGCAGGAGCTACCCCATGGCACTCGCCCCCACCGTCCAGCTGCGCAGCGGCGCCCGCCTACCCCTCCTCGGTCTCGGCACCTGGCCGCTGAACGACGAGGAAGCCGCTGAGACGGTCGACCTCGCGATCGAGACCGGGTACCGGCTCATCGATACCGCCGAGAACTACCGCAACGAGAAGGGCGTCGGCGAGGGGATCCGCCGCTCGGGGCTCCCTCGGGAGGAACTCTTCATCACGACGAAGTTCAACCGCGAGCACCACTCCACCGACGGTGTGCGTCGCGCGTTCGAGGAAAGCACGAAACTGCTCGGCGTGGACTACATCGACCTCCTACTCGTCCATTGGCCCAACCCGGCCCAGGGCCGTTACGTCGAGGCCGTACAGGGTATTGCAGCGCTTCTCGAGGAAGGGCTCGTGCGTGCCGTCGGAACCTCGAACTTCAAGCCCACTCATCTGCAGCACGTCATCGACGCCGGGATCGTGCCCGACGTCAACCAGATCCAGCTCGACCCGCAGCGCCCGCGGATCGAGGAGCGCGCCTTCCACAACGAGCACGGCATCGTGACCGAGTCCTGGAGTCCCCTGGGCCCCGGCAGCGGCCTGCTGGACGAACCCGGTGTCGCCGCCATCGCCGAGGCGCACGGCCGCACCGCGGCGCAGGTGGTGCTGCGCTGGCACGTGCAGCAGGGACTGGTGGCCATACCGAAGTCCTCGAACCGCGAGCGGCTCGCGCAGAACCTCGACATCTTCGACTTCGAGCTCTCCGGCGCCGAGCTGGCGAGTATCTACCTGCTCGATACCGGCGCAGCGGACATCGTCGATTCGGACGAGTTCGGTCACTGAGGCGGAATCCGTCGGCGGGTCATTCCTTGACAGCCGACCTCCCGACGACGAGGGTAATAAGCACGCTTAGTTCTTCGGTCCGGGCATCCAGTGCCCGCGACCGGGAACGTCGACCGGAAGGAAGTTCAGCATGGCGAACGAGCCCGGGAACCAGACCCCCGACACACCCGACGTCAGCGAGACCGAATTGCGCGGGATGAAGGTGGACGAGCTGCGCAGCGAGGCGAAGGAGGAGGGACTCTCGGGAACCTCCGGCATGCGGAAGGGCGAACTCGTCGACGCGGTGGCCAAGGCGAAGCAGGAGCACGCCGTCGGCGATGAACGGGACGACGACGCTTCGGGAAGCGAGCCGGACGATGCGTCGGACGACGTCGGCGCAGGACCGGACGGCGGCAGGATCCGCACGGGTTCCGAGACGTCCAAGTCGCTCAAGTACTCCCAGGAAATCACGTCGCCCGACGAGGACCCCGAACGGGAGGGCCGCAGTCTCGCGACCACCCATCACGAGGTCATCAAGCAGTGGGCGGAGTCCCGCGGCGCGCGCCCTGCTACGGTCGATGGCACGGAGCACGGCGATCACCTGGGCGTGCTCCGCTTCGACTTCAACGAGGACACGGACAAGCTGCGTCACGTGAGCTGGGACGAATGGTTCAGGACGTTCGACGAGCGCCAGCTGAACTTCATCTACCAGGAACAGCGCAAGGACGGGAACCAGTCCAACTTCTTCATCCTGGAGAGCCCCAACCGCGAGGACGCCTGAGGGCAGAGGCGCCCTCGCTGCTCGACATATCCTTGGTCTAGCGCCCCTTCCACCGACTGCCGTGCCGGAACAATGGCACGGCAGTCGTATGTCGTGGCGCCCTCAACGACCGGAAGGGAACTCCCCGCGTGATCGAGATCGCCGTCATCCTCCTCGCGGGTTTCTGGGCCGGGATGATCAACGTCGTGGTCGGCTCCGGCACGCTGGTCACCTTCCCCACCCTGCTGCTCTTCGGATACCCGCCGATCGTCGCCAACATCTCGAACAACATCGGCCTGGTGGGCGGCGGACTCTCGGGATCGTGGGGCTACCGCCGCGAGATCGCCGCTAACAAGCGCCTCCTGCTGCGGCTCCTGCCCCTGTCCGTCCTCGGCGGGCTCGGTGGGGCGCTCCTGCTGCTCGTGCTTCCGGCCGAAGCGTTCCAGGCGATCGTCCCGGTCCTGATCATCATCGGCCTCGTCATGGTGGCACTTGCACCCCGCGTGCAGCGGGCAGCTGCTGCGAAGGCCGGAGACGCAGCGCCCGATGCCGGTCCGTCGCGCCGTCGCACGCTGCTCCTCCTCGCCGGCATCGCGGTGCTGGGCGTCTACGGAGGCTATTTCGGTGCGGCGCAGGGGATCCTGATCGTGGGACTGATGAGCATGGTCACGATCGAGAGCCTCCAGCGCATCAACGCCATCAAGAACGTCCTGACCACCGCCGTCAACGCCGTCGCCGCCGTGACCTTCATGGTTTTCGCGTGGGAGTCGATCGACTGGGCCGTGGTGCTCATCATCGCGGTGGGCGCCACCCTCGGAGGTTTCCTCGGGGCACGCGTGGGCCGCAAGCTCTCCCCGCTCGCGCTGCGCGCAACGATCCTCGTGATCGGTAGCGCGGCACTGATCCGCATCGTCTTCTTCAGCTGACCCTTCCGAAACACGAAACCACGAGATCCAGGACCCCATGCAACGCTTCACCTGCGCCGTCTGCGCCTCTGCCCTGTTCTTCGAGAACTCCCGATGCCTCGCCTGCGGCACGCAGCTGGGCTACCACCGCGGCGAGCGGATCATCGCTCCGCTCGACGACGACGGCGTGTACCGCGACCTGCAGGGCCAGCAACTCCGGCGTTGCACCAACCTCGCGCTGTCCGGTTGCACCTGGCTGGTCCGGGAGGACGGGGACGAGTGCTTCAGCTGCACCCTGACGCGGACCCGCCCCGAGGATCACGACACGACCGGCCTGGCGCAGTTCCTCGATGCCGAGCGTTCGAAGCGGCACCTGATCTATGAACTCGACGTCCTGGGACTCCCCATCGAGGACCGGATCCAGAACCCGGAACGCGGCCTCGCGTTCGACCTGCTCTCGAGCGTCGAGGAGAAGGTGGTGATCGGCCACCAGAACGGTCTCATCACGATCGACCTCGCCGAGACGGTGGACTCACACCGGGAGAAGATGCGCGCCAAGCTCGACGAGCCCTACCGCACCATGCTCGGACACTTCCGGCACGAGACCGGCCACTACTTCGAGGGCACCCTCGTCTTCTCGGATCCCGAGGTGACCGACAGGGCCCGCAGCATCTTCGGTGACGACCGGGCCAGCTACAAGGACGCCATCAAGCGGCACTACGACGAGGGAGCGCCCGAGGGCTGGGAGAAGAACCACATCTCCATGTACGCGACCATGCACCCCTACGAGGACTTCGCCGAGACCTTCGCGCATTACCTCCACATCTGCGACACCGTGGATACGGCCCTGCAGTACGGACTCGCCTCCGGCCCCGGCCCGAACAGCACCGAGGACTTCGCCGTCGTCGTCCGTGAGACCTGGATCCCGCTCTCCGTCGCACTGAACCAGGTCAATCGCAGCATGGGCGCGAACGACCTGTATCCCTTCGTCCTGCCGCCGGCGGTGATCGCCAAACTCGATTTCGTGCACAAGCTGCGCGTGTGCGTCGGCGAACCGGCCGACGGAACGACGACGGCGTAGCGGGCCATCGCAGGGTCTTCATCCCCTACGGGTTCCTCCACCGGGCGCCGTCGACAGCAGGATGACAATGCCCATGGCGGGCGAGGGAATGTGCCGGCTGGGGGAACCCCGCTATGGGGCAATGACGGTGTCTGCGGCATGCACACCGTAGTACTCGGATTGGCGGCGCATGATCTCCCGCAGCGATACGTCCCGGCCCACACCGTAGACGGTGCCACCGAAGTCGAGTTCACGTTGGATCGCCCAGATCTCGTCGTGTCGTTCGGGTGGAAGGATGGAGGCGGGATCGCCCACGGCGACCCAGCCGATCGGTACGATCGAACCGGGAAGCACGGCCGTGTTGACCTGCACGACGCCGTTGATCCGAATCTCCGAGCCCCCACCTACCCGGCTGCCGGGAAACAATGCCGCGCCGGTTGCGATGAAGCACTCGGATTCCACAACGCTGCCGTTCACGTGAGCGTGCGGACCGATCATCACCGCCGCTCCTATGCGGGCAGGAAAACCTGCGCGGCCACGGATGAGCGCCTGTTCCATGACCACCGTGTCCTCACCGATGACGACTTCGCCGTCCTCCGCGGAGAGCACAGCCCCATGAAGAACACGCGCACCCGCAGCGATACGGACATCACCCACGATCACCGCGGACGGTGCAACATACGCAGAGGGATCGATCGACGGTTCAGCGTCACGATGGCGGACCAACATCAGAGCTCCGATCTTCGTCTCGATAGTAGGCGGCAGCATAGTTGCTGCTCTCACCCGTCGACACCCTGGCGAAGGCGGACGGCCCGCTACGGCCAGAGGATCTCCCGGCGCCAACCCTCCCCGGAGCGGGTGTAGAGGAGGCGGGTGTGCCGGCGCTCATGGTCGGCCTGCCAGAACTCCACCGCGTCCGGTGCAATCGTGAAGACCGTCCATGTCGTCGAGGTCAGTCCATCCGTCGCCTCGATGCGGCGTAACTGCTCCGCCACCGCGGTGTCGATATCGTCCCGGTCCCGCACCGCCGAGCTCTGCGTGCCCGCCAGCACGAGCGCCCGGGCCACCGGGTGCCGGCGCTGGAAATCGGCATCGTTTTCCTGCGTGCTGCCGGTGGACACGGCCCCGCGGACCCGGACCTGCCGCCCTGCTGCCGGCCAGAAGAACGTGAGGGCCGCGGCTGGATAAGCCGTCAGTTGCCTACCCTTGGGGCTGTCGTTGCTCGACGCCACCTGCCAACCCGTCTCGACGACGTCCTTGAGGATCACGACGCGGGCGTCCGGTGCTCCGTCGTCGTCCACCGTTGACAGGTTGACCGCGTGGGGTGCTGCGATGCCGTCCTCCACCGCACGCTCCAGCCACTCGATGAACAGTGCGATCGGCGAGGCAGGGGCGGCCCCCGGGTCGAAGAGCGGCATCTCGTCCGGGAAGACGGGGACGCCGCGTACGATGTCGCGGATCTGTCGTGGCTCGATCATGCGGCCAGCCTAGTTGCATCCCCCCGCTGGTCGGCGACTCTTCCTGCGACATACCTCGTGGCACGCTCGATGGCACGCCGGGTTATCTCGCCCGGACCGGGAGAGCATGAGCAGACCGACGGACACCAGCACATGGACGGGTGACGCAAACAGAACCACGGCCCGGCATCCGAGGTGCCGCCGACGCCGGCTCCGGCATAGAGTCGATGGATGCCAGCTCACCAGGACCAGTACGTCGGGCCGCGGGACCTCACCCGCTGGACGACGCCGGTCGGCCGCTTCCTCGTCCGGTGCATCCGCCCCCTCGTGCGATGGGTGGGTCCGCATACAGCGCTGCTTCTCATCATCGGAATCGGCGGCGGGATCGCTGCGGCCCTGACAGCCGCATCGGCCGAAGTGTACGAGTCCGTCGTGGAGGCGGACGACGTCGCGGCCCTCGACCAGCCCGCCCTCGACCTCGCCGTGTCACTCCGGCAGGACTGGCTCAACGCCTTCATCACCGGCTACACGAACATCGGCGGACCGATCGGCATGCCGATCCTGGCCATCCTCATCATGGTGTTCCTCGCCGTCAGCCGACGATCCTGGTCGCCCGTGATCCTGCTGCCGGCCGCGGCGTTCGGTTCCCTGCTGATGACCGTGGCGGGCAAGGACGCCATCGGACGCCTGCGGCCCCCTGTCGAACTCGCCGTTCCGCCCTACGAATCCTCGCCGTCCTTTCCCAGCGGGCATTCCCTCAACGCCCTCGTCATCGCCGGCATCGTCGCCTACCTGCTCGTGCTGCGGCAGCGTCGCAAGCGCACCCGTGCCCTGACCATCACGCTCGCCGTCCTCTTCGCCGTGACGATGGGCCTCAGCCGGGTCTTCCTGGGGCACCACTGGCTGACCGACGTCCTCGTGGCATGGACACTCGGCATCGCATGGCTCGCCGTCGTGATCACCGCCCACCGGCTCTTCCTGACCTTCCGACTGCATCGCACGGCCGCGCGCGATCATCCGGTCTGAGGACCGACCGTCCTGATATCGTTCCTCGTCGCGGGGCTCGCCAGTGCGGCTGCTGCCCTCTCGTACGCAGAGGCCGCCGGAATGATCCTGCGCGCCGGCTCCGCCTACACGTACGGCTACGTAGCCCTCGGCGAGATCATCGGCTGGTTCATCGGGTGGGACATCCTGCTCGAGTACATTGCGATCGTGGCCGTCGTCGCCATCGGCATCTCGGGCTATTTCACCGGGTTCATGTCCGGCATCGGCGTCACCGTGCCCACGTGGATGCAGGGCACCCCGGACACCATCGAGGGTGGCGTGATCAACGTTCCCGCGATCGTGGTGTGCCTCCTCATCACGTTCATCCTGAGCCGCGGCACCAAGACCTTCGGCAAGTTCGAGCTCATCGCCGTCGGGCTCAAGATCCTGCTCATCCTCGGCATCGTGGGCCTCGGATTCTTCTACGTCAACGCGGAGAACTACTCGCCGTTCCTGCCCTCGGGCTTCGGAGCCGTGTTCACCGGCGCTGCCACGGTCTTCTTCGCGGTCTTCGGGTACGACGCCATGAGCACGGCGGCGGAGGAAACCACCGACGGCAAGAAGCACATGCCGAAGGCGATCCTCCTGTCCCTACTGATCGCCATGGTGCTGTACGTCCTCGCGACGCTCTGGCCCGCCGGCATGCAGAACTACGAGGACATCAGCCCGACGGCGGGCTTCGCCTCCGCCTTCCAGTCCGTCGGTTTGCCCGTCGTCGCCACGATCATCTCGGCGTTCGCCGTGATCTCGATCCTCACGGTCATGCTGACCTTCCTCCTCGGCGTGACCCGCGTCTGGTTCTCCATGAGCAGGGACGGGCTGCTGCCGGCATGGTTCTCGACGACGGACCGGAACGGGACGCCGCAGCGCGTCACCTGGATCGCCGGTGTCGCCTCGGCACTGCTCGCGGGCGTCTTCCCCATCCGCGCCGTCGCCGACCTCACCAATATCGGGATCCTCGCTGCGTTCATCGTCGTCTGCATCGCGGTGATCGTGCTACGCCGCACGCGGCCTGAGGTCCCCCGCACCTTCACGCTGCCCTGATGCCGATCGTCCCTGCTTTCGGTGTCCTCGCCTCGCTCTTCCTGATCCTCCAGCTCCACTGGGAGACCTGGCTGAGGTTCGGCGTGTGGCTCCTGATAGGCCTCGCCGTCTACTGGTTCTACGGCCGGAAGCACTCCCTCATGAACCCGGACAGCCCCCGCCACGCACTCCTCAGGCGCGACCCCTGACCCCGCCACGCACTCCTCAGGCCCGACGCCTGACCCCGCCACGCACTCCTCAGGCGCGACGCCTGACCCCGCCGCGCCCGGACCCGCCGCCTCGTAACGAAGATGCGGCGGGTGCGTGCGCCCTCCTATCCTCTACAAGGGCCTGCCGCACCCGGCGTCCACACCACCCCCTGAGCAGTGAAGGACCAGCACCCCCATGGACCTCTTCCGGACCAAGTCCATCGAGCAGTCGATCAAGGACTCCGATGAAAAGGGACACGGCCTCAAACGGTCCCTCAACACCTGGGACCTCATGATCATGGGCGTCGCCGTAGCCGTCGGCGCCGGCATCTTCTCGGTAGGCGCGCAGGCTGCAGCCTTCAATGCCGGCCCAGCCGTCACCATCTCCTTCGTCCTGGCCGCGATCACGTGCGCCCTGGCCATCATGTGCTACGCCGAGTTCGCCACGGCGCTCCCCGTCGCAGGCAGTGCATACGTCTTCACCTACGCCACCATGGGTGAGCTGCTGGCATGGATCATCGGCTGGAACCTGATCCTCGAACTGCTCATGGCCGCCGCCGTCATCGCCAAGTTCTGGGGCGTGTACCTCAGCGACCTCTTCAGCGTCCTGAACGCCGACATCCCGGCCGAGATCAGCCTGCTCGGCCTGAACCTCACCTGGGGCCCCTTGCTGATCGTGGCCATCTTCACGGCCGTCCTCATCTACGGCACGAAGCTCTCCGCGAGGGTCAACAGCGTCTTCACCGTGATCAAGATCGGCATCGTGCTGTTCGTGATCGTCGTCGGCTTCTTCTACGTCAGCCCGGAGAACTACACCCCGTTCGTCCCCGCCTCCGAACCTGCTGCCGAGAGTGGCACGGGCTGGGCCGAGCAGCCGTTCCTGTCCTTCCTCAGCGGCGCCTCCCCGGCCGCCTTCGGCTTCACCGGCATCATCTCCGGCGCAGCCCTGGTCTTCTTCGCGTTCATCGGGTTCGACGTCGTCGCCACGTCCGCGGAGGAAGTGAAGAACCCGAGCCGCACCCTGCCTCGCGGTATCTTCGCCGGCCTCGCCGTCGTGAGCGTCCTCTACATCCTGGTGACGCTGGTGGTGACGGGGATGGTGTCCTACAAGGAGCTCGGAGCCTCGGGGGCGCCGTCGCTCGCGACGGCCTTCCAGCTCGTCGGAGCGGACTGGGCCGCCGGGATCATCTCCCTGGGCAGCCTGATCGGCCTGACCACGGTGATCATGGTGCTGCTCATGGGCCTCGCCCGCGTCATCTTCGCGCTCAGCCGTGATGGCCTCCTGCCCCGGGGACTGAGCCGTACGTCCGACAAGCACTCGACGCCGGCCCGCACCCAGATACTGTGCGGCGTCGTCGTCGCCGTCCTTGCCGGCTTCACGAAGGTGGAGGTGCTCGCGGAAATGATCAATATCGGCACGCTGTCCGCCTTCATCACCGTGAGCCTCGGGATCATCGTGCTCCGCCGGAAGCGCCCGGACCTGAAGCCTGCTTTCCGGGTGCCGTTCGGAAAGGTCATCCCGATCGCCTCGGCAGTCCTCTGCCTGTACCTGATGTTCAACCTGGCCACCATCACCTGGCTGTTCTTCGGGATCTGGCTCGTGGTCGGTTTCGCGATCTACTTCGCCTACGGCAACCGGCATTCCCGCCTCCGCACGGAACAGCTCGTGGACGCGTAGGCCTACTCCCCCTGCGGTGTGCACCAGTACGCCGTCCGCGAGATGATGGTGCCCCCGAAGCAGAAGCTTCGGGGGCACCATCACACCAGCCGAGCGAAGGAACGCCATCATGTCCCAGGATCCCTATCCCAGCGAGCGGCCCTTCTCCGGCAGCCGTCAGAACCCGTACGACGGCGGCGCCTTCGGCCAGCAGGGCAGTGGCGGTCCGTACCAGCCCACCCAGCCGTACCAGCAGCCGTACCAACAGCCGTACCAGCACGGGATGTACCAGTCCTCCTCCCGAACGATCGAGGGCGAGAAGGCAGCCCAGCTCTCCCTGATCCTCGGGCTCGTGGGGTTCTTCGTGGCGGGCATCATCCTGGGGCCGATGGCTATCTGGCAGGCGCGGAAAGCCGAGCGCCTCGGTGTACCCGCGACAGCAGGCAAGGTCCTGGGGTGGATCACCACGATCCTCTACGCGCTGGCGATTCTCGCCGGCATCCTGTTCTTCATCCTCATCATGGTCGGCTTGGGCGCATCTGCCGGCTACAACGGCTGAGCCGTCCCGGGACGAGCCGGAACCCTGTCAGAGCGTCGGAAACAGACTGGTCGACTGCTCGCCCGACTCGAAGACCCGGGACTGCGGGCCCGTCCCCACGATCAACGGATCGGGCGTGCCGACGACGTCGTGGTCCTTCTCGTCGTAGTCGAGCACCGAGAGCACGTAGCGCAGTGCCTCGATCCGGGCCCGCTTCTTGTCGTTGCTCTTGATCACCGTCCAGGGCGCATCCGCCGTGTTCGTGTAGAAGAACATGGCTTCTTTCGCTTCGGTGTAGGCGTCCCATTTGTCGAGGGACTGCAGGTCCATGGGGCTGAGTTTCCAACGGCGCACCGGGTCGGTGTGGCGTTGGGCGAAGCGGCGCCGCTGTTCCTCGCGGGATACGGAGAACCAGAACTTGACGAGGTGGGTGTCGCTGCGGACGAGCATGCGCTCGAGCTCCGGCGCCTGCCGCATGAACTCGAGGTACTCGGCGGGCGTGCAGAAGCCCATGACACGCTCCACACCCGCCCGGTTGTACCAGGACCGGTCGAAGAGGACGATCTCCCCGCCCGACGGAAGCACCGACACGTAGCGCTGGAAGTACCACTGGGTCTGTTCCTTCTCGCTCGGCTTGTCGAACGCGACGATTCTCGCACCGCGGGGGTTCAGGTTCTCCGTGAACCGCTTGATCGTGCCGCCCTTGCCTGCGGCATCGCGCCCTTCGAACAGGACGGCGACCTTGGCACGGTTCGCCTTCACCCATCCCTGCATCTTCAGCAGCTCGATCTGCAGGGCCCTCTTCGCCTTCTGGTACTCACGTTCCGTCATCCGCTTGTCGTACGGGTAGTCCTCCCGCCAGGTCGGCTGGTCCGGGTGTGGCAGGAGGACATGGTCCCCGCCGTCGGCGTGCGGCGTGGGCACGGGGACAGCCGCGGGTTCTGGCCCGTCCTCGACGTCGGCCGCCGCCTCCCCCGCCAGATCAGCGGGCGAATCGGTAGGCTCATCGGTCAGTTCATCGGTCGGCTCGTCGGTCGGCCCGTCGCTCCCCCCGGGCGCTGCCGCAGTCACTGATGCTTCCGCCATCTCCGTCTCCTCCTGGTGCGACCGATCGGGCCCCTCCTCGTGCTCGACCTGGCGTCCCGGTGTGGCTCGAGGCGGCGGTTCCGCGGTTCCATCGTCCCAAACGAGCCACCTGGGCCAGGTGGGCTGGACGGTGGTGGACGGGCTGGCAGCGTTTTGCTAGAGCCTCGGCCGAGCGCCACCCGTAGCGCACGGGGACCCGGATCTACCACACCTTCGTGGACGGCCGGCACCCCCGGTCGGGCGGAAAACCCGCCTGCGGGCGCGAGTTATAGTCGACACCGTGCACTGACCGCCATCGTCACAGGAGACCAGTTGACCCACTCGGAGCAGACACGCACGCCACTCTCGGCAGGAGACGACGCGAAGAGCGTCCTGGTGGCCGGCGCGGGCGGGGTCATCGGCCGCCACGTGGCCGATGAATACGTTCGCCGTGGAGTACCCGTGCGCGGGCTGAGCCGCCGCCCGGTTGCCGGTGCGCGCTGGCATCACCTGTCCGTCGACCTGCTGGACGCAGACGCAGCCCGCACCGGGATCGAGGCGGCAGGGGACACCACCCACCTGGTCTTCGGCGCCTACGTCGAGCGTCCTACCACCAGGGAACAGATCGAGGTGAATTCGGCCCTGCTGCGGAACGCCCTGCAGGGCCTGGAGGCAGCAGGGGCACCCCTGTGCCACGTGACCCTGTACCAGGGCGGAAAGGCCTATGGAGCCCACCTCGGCTATTTCAATACTCCCGCCAAGGAACGTGACCCACGGCTGATCCAGCCGAATTTCTATTACGAGCAGGAGGACATCCTGCGTGCCGCGGCGGCCGAGCACGGTTTCGAGGCCACGATGCTGCGACCGGAGGGAGTCGTGGGATACGCGGTCGGCAACCCGATGAACATCCTCATGGTCATCGCCGTCTACGCAAGCATCTCCCGCGAACTGGGACAGCCGCTGCGCTTCCCGGGCACGCACGCCGCCTACGATGCGCTCTACCAGGTGACCGACGCCTCGCTGCTGGCCAGGGCGACCGTGTGGGCAGGCTCGGAACCGCGAGCTGCGGGCGAGGCCTACAACATCACCAACGGGGACCAGATCCGTTGGCGCCATCTCTGGCCGGCCTTCGCCCGCCACTTCGAGATGGACTACGCCGAGCCGCAGCCCGTCCTGCTCGCGGAAGCGATGCCCCAGTACGAGGACCTCTGGAACGAGATGGTCGTGGAGCACGACCTCGTGTCCACGCCCTTCCGGGACCTTGCAGGGTGGTCGTTCGGTGACTTCATCTTCCGGTCGGGCTTCGACAACGTCACCTCGACCATCAAGGCCCGCCAGCACGGGTTCTCGGACTGCCTCGATACGGAGGACAGGTTCATCGAGCTCCTGCAGGCGCTGGCTACCGACAAGGTCATTCCGCCCGTCGCCTGAGCACGAACCTTCGTCGGTACCGGGGAATGGGGAACGTCGTTCCGGGGTTCTAGCCGGTGCACGACGCCGAGCGAGGAGGACGCCATGACCACCACACCGCAGACCGCAGAGCAGCGCTGGGCCCGCTTCCGGGAGGGCCGCGACGCCGCGCTCGCGGAAACGCACGGCTGGCTCACCCTGACGTCCTTCCAGTGGCTCGGCAGCGAGGCCGCCGAGGTCGGATCCGTTCCGGGCCTCTGGTCAGCAGCCGGAGGGACGGCACGCCTGACCGCTCGTCCCGAGCACGGCCTGACCGACCTGACCACCGGGCAGCTCGTGGACGGCACGATCACAGCGGCCCTGGAGGACGAAGCCTCGCTGCTGTGGGTGGCCCACGGCGGGTCGGACGGCCGACGGGTCGTCGTGGAGCTCGCGCGTCGCGCCGGCCGCTACGCCGTCAGGACCAGGGATGCCGAAGCCCCCACGCTGACGCGGTTCGCGGGAGTGCCGGTGTTCGACTACCGTCCCGACCTCGTGGTGCAGGGGCGGTTCGAGCCGTACGACGAACCGCGCGAGGAGCGCATCCGCACCGCGCATCCGGAGGTGCCGGGTACGGAGCGGATCGTGGGCGCCGTCGTGTTCTCCCTGCCGGGCGATGGTCGGGAGTACCGCCTCGAAGCCTCGCTGGAGGACGCCGGTTCCCTGGTCATCACGTTCAATGACAGCACCAACGGAAAGTCCACGGCTGCCTGGCGGAAGGTGACCGCGCGCAGGCCGCGACCAGACGGAACGGTCATCCTCGACTTCAACCGCGCCATCAACTACCCGAGCGCCTTCACCCCCTACGGCACCTGCCCGATGCCGGTCAGCGGAAACGCGATCGACGCGCCGATCGAGGCCGGCGAGAAGGACCCGACCATCTGACGGATCGCATATGCTCCTCCGCCGGGGAGCATCCAGGGGAAGCGGGCTCCTCAGGCTTCCCCCCGATGCCGGATCACGGCAGCGTCTCCGATGGAAGCGGCGCACAATGGTGGAGTGAGTGAGCTGACGGATGCACTGATCCCCCGTCCACGGCGCGAGCTGGCTCCAGGAGCCGTGCATGTTCCTGGCTGGCTCGGTCTGGAGCGCCAGCAGGAACTCGTCACCCTGTGCCGAGGGTGGGCGAGCGGACCGGTGCCCATGCGGGCCGTGACGATGCCGAACGGCGGCGTGATGTCCGTGAGGAGCGTGAGCCTCGGCTGGCACTGGCTCCCCTACCGGTACAGCCGCACGGCGGACGACGCCGGCGGTGGCGCCGTCGCCCCCTTCCCCGCCACGCTCCGGCTCCTCGGGCGAGACGCCGTGGCCACCGCGTACGGGGCGGAGGCCGGCTCGTCCTACGAGCCCGATGCCGCCCTGGTCAACTACTACGACGACGCAGCGAAGATGGGGATGCATCAGGACAGGGAGGAACGCATCAACGCGCCGGTCGTGTCCCTGAGCCTGGGATCGGCGTGCATCTTCCGCTTCGGCAATACGGAGAGCCGCAATCGGCCGTGGCAGGACGTGGAACTCGCGTCCGGAGACCTCTTCGTCTTCGGAGGCCCCTCACGGTTCGCCTATCACGGGGTCCTCCGGACGCTACCCGGCACGGCCCCCGAGGGCATCGGCTTCGACGGTCGGCTCAACATCACGCTGAGGCAGACCGGACTTGCCTAGCCTCCGGCGAGGATGATTCCCCGTGCATAGGCGGCCTGGCCGGCATGCTGCACGGCGTCGTCCAGTACGCTCACGAGCCGGACGAGCAGCGTCACCGGTGGGTCCCACCGTTCATCGACCACTTGTTGCAGATCCTCGTCATTGAGGCCTGCAACAAGGCTTTCGGACAGCGTGTGAACACTATCGAAGTAGTCCAGCAACTGCTGCGCCGACCCTACCCGCACGGCGTCGACCTGGTCGGACGAGTGTCCGTACCCGGTGTCGGCGGTCCCCAGCGCCAGTCCCCACCGATCGGCGTAACCGCTCGACAGCCATACCTCGTCGTGGCCGAAGGCCTCGGCGAAGTGGCTGTCCTCAACCCGGGTGAGGTGCCAGACGAGCCACGCTATGGAGTTGGCCGAGCCTGCGGGGCGAATGGACAACTGCTCCGCGTCGAGGCCGTCGACCGCGCTGCGCACCAGCTCGGGCAACCGCCCGAACGCCTCGGCGAGGACGTCGACCGACGTCACCGGCGGTCCCGGTCCGCCGCCGCGACCCGCGCAGCCACGAGCTGCTTGAAGCGTCGGCGCTGCTTGGCGGGGATCAGCGAGAGGAACTGCGGGTGATCGCGCAGAAAGTCCTGGGCCTCGGGGCAGTATGGCACGACGGCCAGACGCCGCCGGTGCGCGTTGAGCAGCACCGCCTGCATGAGCACGGGCTCGAGCCCCAGGCGGCGGAACCTCGGGTCGATGACCGCGTGCAGCAAGTGGACGTCTCCGCCGCGCATGTCGTACTGCACGTAGCCGGCCATGACGCCGTTGCGGTACAGCTCGAATCGCGAGAAGAGCGCGTTGTCACGGAACTTCTCGCGGGCATCGTCCACATTCCCGCGATTCCCGGCCTGGAGTTCGCGGCGCCCGAGCTCCTCCATCAGGGCGTCGTACCGCTCCCGCAACTCGGGGGCCGGGTGGTCCATGTCCAGAAGCTGGTACGTGCGGTTGCACAGCATGCGTAACTGGCGTGTCGATGCGGCGGAGAGATCGCCGGGAAAGCCGATGTCCTCGGTGCGAGGGACGGGAGCCAGGAGCGCGCGCTCGCTTCCCCAGGACTGCGTCACCCCATGCTGAGGTGCGGTCGGGTGATCGAGGATCTGGGGATGCTGTTCCATGGTTAACTCCACGTCCGGTGGGCCCATGGCCTTCTGCTCGACCAGTTCCTGCAGTCTAGGTGACCTCCGCCATATTGGAAAGCTCAGCCGGCTGTCAATGGCCGAAAGCGCCCCCGGGGGTTCGCACTCCCAGTGGAAACCTCCGATACCATTCCGCACCTGCTCCACCAGCAACCCCTGTTCGACTCTCGGGGCGGAGCGCCGTCGCGGGGTCGTCGTGCGATTCCGAGCGCCGGGAATGTCCCGGCCGGGCGCTACTATTTCTGCTATGCCTGTCGGGACAGGCTCGGATCGTGAGTCTGGGGAGACAGCACATGAAGCGTGGGCGGGTGCACTATCCGTTGCGTTACAGGCGCGCGCGGTCGCTGCTGTATGTCATCGGCCTGTTCTGGTTGTGGCTGTGGCTCGGCAGCGCCACCCTGCTGGACAATCTCTATCACTCGCCCCTCCATGCAGCCCTCGCCATGTACGCGATCGCCGTCGTCGTCCTCGTGTCCCTTCCCGCGGCTTTGCTCGCCGTCGCGCGCATGGTGCTGGCCCATCCTCGGCACAAGGGGCTCGTCGTGCAGTTGCCGCTCGCCCAGCAGCCACGGCCGGAATCCGCGCACTGGTGGTACGGCGAGAAGGTGTCCTGATCGGCGCCGCCGCCATCAGGACGACGACGGCGGGACGACGACGGCGCCTCCCTCCCGGGAAGCGCCGTCCGTGCCTTGCAACCTCGCGTTGGCGTAGGGCGGATCAGCCCACGCAGTCGCTGCAGAACTGCTGTCCGTCCTTCTCCGAGGCGATCTGGCTGCGGTGGCGCACCAGGAAGCACGAGGCGCAGGTGAATTCGTCGTCCTGGGGTGGGATGACCTGGATGAGGAGTTCCTCACCGGAGAGGTCGGCGCCCGGCAGGTCGATGCCCTCCGCGGTGTCGGCGTCCTCCACGTCGACGGAGGATGACTGGGTACTACCGCCCCGGTTGGCCTGGAGCGCTTCCAGTGATTCCGCTTCCTTGTCCTCGTCGTTGTTGCGCGGTGCGTCGTAGTCAGTTGCCATGCCTGGTGCCGTTCTTCTGGGAGGTACTGGTGCCGCTGGGGCTTGTGCAGCAATCGAGTCTAGTGGCCGGGAGCGCGCCCGAACCCGTCTGGGGACCGTCCCCGTGATGCTTGTCATACCCGCCGGGGCGTGCGTCCGGAAGAAGATGCTGGACGCCCTCGCACGCCGCTGGCACGCTGGGACAGTCCTCTCCATCCGACCCACGGAGATCGCCATCGCTTCGTCGACCCTTCCTCCCACGCCGGCTTCACCCACCGCGGGCGACCACCTGCAGCGCCGCAACGTGCTGGTCGGCGTCCTCTTCGGGTGTGGCATCATCGCGTTCGTCGACGAGGCCGTCTTCCATCAACTGCTGCACTGGCACCACTTCTACGACCGCTCCACCCCGGCCGCCGGTCTCGTGTCCGACGGCGTATTCCACGCCTTCAGCTGGTTCGCGACGGTCGCCTCGCTCTTCCTGTTCGCGGACCTCAGGCGCCGCGACGCCCTGTCGATCCGCCGCTGGTTCGGCGGCATCCTGATCGGCATCGGCGCCTTCCAGCTGTTCGATGGCCTGGTGCAGCACAAACTGCTCGACCTGCACGAGGTCCGCTACGGAGTCGACCTGCTGCCCTACGACCTGATGTGGAACGGTGCAGCTCTCGCATTCCTCATCGCCGGGATCCTGGTGCTCCTGACGCTCCGGCGAGCGAACCGGCCGGCCAACCCCCGGCCTTGACCGACAGTTCCCATCACCCAGGCGGCACGGGACTCGCCGGTGGGGATCCCTCCGGCTTGGTCGCGGACACCGCGGTGGCGCTGGTGTGGATCGGGCTCGCCGTGCTGTACCTGCTCGCCGGACGGGCCGCCGCCCTGCGCGGACGCGACGACTGGAAAGCTCGGCGCACCCTCGCCTGGTCGGCCGGCGCGGGGCTGGGCCTGGCGGTGACAATGGGGCCGGTCGCCGATGCGGCTGCCGGAAGCTTCACCGTGCACACGGCCGTGCACCTCGTCCTCGGCATGCTCGTTCCGTTGCTGCTCGTCCTCGGCGCTCCGGTATCCCTGTTCCTGAGAGCGGTTCCCGTCGACGTGGGTCGGCGCTTCAGCAGGCTGCTCCGGGCGGCACCGTTGCGGCTGCTCACCCACCCTGTCGTCGCAACCCTGCTGAATACCGTGCCCATGGCTCTCCTGTACTGGGACGGCACCGGACTGACGATGCTTCACGATCCGGTGATCGGGCCCCTCCTGCACCTCCACTTCGTGGCGTCGGGCACCCTGTTCACCTACGCCGTCGTCGGGTTGGACCCCAATCCGCACCGCGCCCCCGCCTGGCTCCGGGGCAGCATGATCGGGCTGTCGATCGCTGTGCACGGAATCGTGGCGAAGCACCTGTATGCCGTTGGTGATCGGGGTGGACAGCCGGCGGACACGGAGCAGGCGGCACAGCTCATGTACTACGGCGGGGACGCGGTGCACGTGCTGCTGCTGGTCGTGTTCTGCGCACAGGTCTATGGCAGGGCGCATTCCAGAAATCCGTCGAAGCCCGATGCACATCCTTGATTCCTGGCCGTCTACTGCTGTTCATGATGATGAAGTGGACAGCATTGAGTCAGTCCGCATATAACTAGTTTGTAGAACTAGTTGACAGCACACTTCGTATTTCTGAGCGGAAGGTAGAAGAGCGATGACGCAGACGATCGGTGACACTCTTGGCCGAGGAGATACGGCCGTCGGCGCTCCCCTCCACTGCGGAGAACCCATGACCCTGCGCGAGACGTCCTATCGGGGGTCTTCCTACGGCCTGCTGCCGCAGCCGGTCACCGCGTTCGACGTCGAACTGGTCTGGGCGTGCTCGTGCGGGTTCCAGCTCTCCCACGAGGAGCCGTCCGAGCTCGCACTCCCGCTGTCTCCCGCTCTTCGTCGCGTCGCAGCCGCCGCCGCGGACCTCGAGTCGGTGCAGTGGCACCTCGACCAGCTCACGACCGAACTCGAATCGGCGGTGCTCCGGGCAGCCGACGCGGGTGCAGCAATCACCGACATCGTGGAAGCGGCTCACCTCGAACCCTGCGAGGTGCGGCAGCTCGTCTCCAGAAGCCACCTGCTTGTCGACGTAGGCTAGTCAAGGCGCTACCCGTTCCCGGGTCACGCCCTGCCCGCTGCGGGCCTGCCACGATCCAATGCAAGGGTGAACTGCAATGAACGAGCCCGAGTGGGTACAACACGCCATCTGGTGGCAGGTCTATCCGCTGGGATTCGTAGGAGCGGAGAAGGCGGCAACCCCGCACCCCGCTGACACTCACCGCTTGCTGGACCTGGTGCCGTGGCTCGACTACGCCGTAGGGCTCGGTGCATCGGGGATCGCACTCGGTCCCGTCTTCGCATCCGAGACGCACGGCTACGACACCACCGACTACTTCCGCATCGATTCCCGGCTCGGGACGTCGGAGGACTTCGACACGCTCGTCTCGGAAGCCCACCAGCGCGGATTGCGGGTTCTGCTCGATGGTGTCTTCAACCACACGGGCCGCTCCTTCGGCCCCTTCCGGGAAGTGCTCGAGCAGGGTCCTGCGGCGGCCAGTGCCTCCTGGTTCTCGCTCGAATGGCCTGCAGGAGCAGTTCCCGGCGTCGAACCCGGGTACCGGGACTTCGAGGGGCACCACCATCTCGTGGCGCTCGACCACACCGAACCGGCTGTCGCGGATTTCGTCGTCGAGGTCATGCAGCACTGGCTCCGGCGCGGTGCGGACGGCTGGCGCCTCGACGCGGCCTACGCGGTGCCGTCGTCGTTCTGGGCCGATGTGACGGCCCGCGTCCGCGCAGACCACCCCGATACCTACTTCGTCGGTGAGTACATCCATGGCGACTACGTCTCCGCGGTGGTGGACGGCGGCCTCGACTCGGTCACGCAGTACGAGCTGTGGAAGGCGGTGTGGAGTTCACTCAACGATGCGAACTTCTTCGAGCTCGCAGCCGCGCTCGAGCGCCACAACGCGCTCCTCGGGACGTTTGCGCCGCTGACCTTCATCGGCAACCACGACGTCACCCGCATAGCGAGCAAGCTCACCGACCCTGCGCTGGTCCAGCACGCCGTCGCCGTCCTGCTCACCGTCGGTGGCACGCCGTCAATCTACTACGGCGACGAGCAGGGCTACAGGGGCATCAAGGAGGACAGGGCAGGGGGCGACGACGACGTCAGGCCGCTCTTCCCCTCCTCACCTTCGGAGCTGTCTCCGATCGGTCAGCCGGTCTTCTCCGTGCATCAGGAGCTGATCGGCCTGAGGCGACGCCATCCGTGGCTGCACCGAGCGACGACGGACATCGTCCAGCTGTCCAACGAGGCGCTCGTGTATCGGATCGCTGCCAGCTCGTCGGAGAGCCTGGTGGTCGCACTGAACCTTTCACACGGCACCCTGTCGGTCGATGCGGCGGGCGCCGGCTCCGTGCTCGCCGGGCAGGCTTCGGTTGCCGCCGGCAGGGCTGTGCTGCCCGGGAGGGCCTGGGCGGTCCTGGGCTGACCGTCGTCTGCGCGCCTGCACGTCCCGCTCCGCCGGGCGGCATGATGGCTGGCGGTGGATAATTCAACCAACGGAACAATGCGGAGGTGGGGCGAATGGGCGCGGACGAACACGGCGGGGAGGTCGCGGTCGACTTCACGCCCTGGCCACGACCGGTCCCGATGCATGTCCTCAACGGCGTCAAGAAGGTGCTGCTGGTGGGCGCGATCCTTCTAGGCGTACATCAGCTCTTCCCCTCGACGTCCCTCGGCTCCTCCCTCAGCAGCACGTTCACCCTCCTCGTGGTGATGTCCTGGCTCGGGCCGCTCGTCCGGATCCTGGCAGCGAGACCGTGGGTCCGGCAGGCACCCGAGGAGTAGCTGCCGTCGCTGGGAACCAGAAAGGCGAGGCCCCTGATTGCAGGAGCCTCGCCTTTCTGTCATCCGTGGAGCTTAGGGGAATCGAACCCCTGACCTTTTCATTGCGAACGAAACGCTCTACCAACTGAGCTAAAGCCCCGGAACCACTAGCGGACACCAACACTGTACCCAAGAGGAGGGCCTGAGCCCAAAGCATCAACGGCACCCTGATCCCGAGACGGGGTGCCACGGGCCGGGAGTAGTCTTCTGCCCATGTCCCGCACGCCCCATCGGGCAACCCCCGGCCCGCTCACGTCCACCGACATCAGACCCTGGCCCGCCCTGTGGTCGCTCGTCATCGGCTTTTTCATGATCCTGGTCGACTCCACCATCGTCTCCGTCGCCACCCCCGCCATCATGGAAGGGCTGGGCGCCGGCATCGACAGCGTGATCTGGGTGACCAGCGCCTACCTGCTGGCGTACGCGGTGCCGCTACTCGTGACGGCAGGCTCGGTGACCGGTTCGGACCCAAGCGCGTCTACCTCGTGGGCCTCGTGGTCTTCACGCTGTCGAGTGCGTGGTGCGGACTCTCCGGCTCCGTGGAAGCGCTCATCCTGGCACGGGTCGTGCAGGGCCTGGGCGCAGCACTTATGACGCCCCAGACGATGTCCGTCATCACGCGGATCTTCCCGCCGGAGCGCCGAGGGGCCGCCATGGGGCTCTGGGGTTCGGTCGCGGGCATCGCGACGCTCATCGGACCGGTGCTCGGCGGCGTGCTGGTCGATTCCGCAGGCTGGGAATGGATCTTCTTCATCAACGTCCCCGTCGGAGTCGTCGGGTTCATCCTTGCCTCCCGCCTGGTTCCCACCCTGCCCACGACATCGCGCCGGTTCGACATGCTCGGCGTGTTCCTCAGCGCGGCCGGTCTGTTCTGCCTGGTGTTCGGCATCCAGGAGGGCGAGAGCTACGACTGGGGCAGGATCGCGGGCCCTCTCTCCGTGTGGTCGCTGATCATCACGGGCATCGTGCTCCTGGTCGCGTTCGTCATCTGGCAGCACGTCAACCGTGGCGAGCCCCTGGTTCCCCTCACTCTCTTCCGTGACCGCAACTTCTCGCTCGCCAACACCTCGATCACGGCCATGGGGTTCTCGATCACCACCATGGCGCTGCCTCTCATGCTCTACGCACAAACCGTCCGCGGCCTCTCCCCGACGCAGGCCGCCCTCCTGCTGACACCGATGGCCGTCGTCTCCGGAGTGCTGGCCCCGTTCGTCGGCAAGTACGTGCAGCGCAACAATCCCAAGTACATCGCCATCGCGGGGTTCGCCGGCCTGTCCGGCGCCCTCTTCTGGCTCGGGTCCATCCTCACCCCGGACGTTCCGATCTGGCAGTTGCTGCTCCCCGTCTCGCTCCTCGGCCTGTCGAGTGCCGGCATCTGGGCTCCCGTGTCCCTGACCGCGACCCGCAACCTCGCGCCCTCCCTCGCGGGGGCGGGATCCGGCGTCTACAACACGACGCGTCAGATGGGTGCAGTCCTCGGCAGCGCCGCGATCGCCGCTGTGATGCAATCGCGCCTGATGGCCAACCTCGGAGGCAGCGCGATGGGCGCCACACCGGGCGCGGCGCTTCCCGACCAGGCCCGGGCGGGTTACGCCCTGTCGATGGGGCAGGCGCTCTACCTGCCCGCCGTCGTCATCCTCCTCGGCCTGGCTGCTGCACTGTTCTTCGCCAGGCCGCAGAAGAACACAGCGTGGTCCGGCGACGCCGGCGCCGCATCAGCCCGGAAGGACGACGGGCCCGCGGACCGTCGTCGGGAGACGACACCTGCGGATTCCTGAGCTGTTGCCTCGGGGAACCACCGGTAGTCTTCTGCCATGGCTGATGAGACGCAGGACACCGTGAACGACACGTCGAAGGACTCCGGACCCGTCGACGCCAAGGAGGTGTCGGACGACTTCACTGTCCGGGACCACACCTCGCCCTCGGGCCTGAAGTACAGGACGACCACCGGTCGCCTCGTGCTGCGCCGGGAGGAGACGAAGGACGGCAAGGCGGACGGCTTCAAGCCGAAGGCCGAGATCTTCATCGTCGCGTACACCCAGCAGGACGCCGACCCGGGACGGCCCGTGACGTTCGCGTTCAACGGCGGGCCGGGGTCCGCCTCCGTCTGGCTGCACCTGGGCCTGCTGGGTCCACGGCTCGTCGATTCGGGCGACGTCGGCGCCATGACCAGCGCACCGTTCGGCCTCATCGACAATCCGGACACCCTGCTCCAATCGAGCGACCTCGTCATGATCGATCCCGTCAACACCGGCTTCTCCCGCGTGGTCGCAGGCGAGAAGGCCGACGAGTTCCATGCATTCGTGCAGGACAGGGACCTCGTCGCGGAAGTGATCCGCCTCTGGACCACGCGCAACAACCGCTGGCTGTCCCCGAAGTACCTCATCGGCGAGTCCTACGGCACCCTGCGCGCCGTCGCCGTCGCAGGGCGCCTGTTCGATGCCTACGGAATGGCGGTCAACGGCCTGGGCCTGATCTCCACGGTGCTGAACATGTCCACCCTGCGCTTCTTCCCCGGCAGTGACCTCCCCTACGCGCTGCACCTGCCCACCTATGCCGCCATCGCGCACTACCACGGCAGGCACGGTGACCGGGAGCTCGCCGACGTCCTGCGGGAGGCCGAGGACTACGCAGCGCGGGACTTCGGCTATGCCCTCACCCAGGGCAGCCGCCTGACGAGCGAGGAGCACGACGACGTCGTCGCGCGGCTCCATGCCATCACCACCCTCGACGAGGGATTCATCCGCCGGACCAACTTCCGCTGGGCGTACCACGAGTTCGCGGCGGAGATCCTCCGTGCCGAGGGGCTGGCCGTCGGCCGCATCGATGGCCGGTTCGCCGCGCGTCCGGACAACCTGCAGTCGTCTGACTCCTTCGATGATCCGAGCATCCGGGCCATCACGGGACCGTACTCCGCCGCAATGAACCACTACGTCCGCGCGGAACTCGGATACGAGAACGATCTCCCCTACGAGATCCTGACAGCCCGCGTGCAGCCCTGGAGCTACCGCACGTTCGAGGGCGCTCCCGTGGACGTCTCGGGAGTCCTCGAACGGCTCCTCGTCCACAACCCGAACCTGCGGGTGCACGTGGACTACGGCTACCACGACGGTGCGACCCCGCACTTCGCAGCCGAGTACGTGTGGGCGCACATGGATCTGGACGACGCCGCCCGCGCCCGCTTCACCCACCACTACCACGAGGCCGGGCACATGATGTACCTCAATCCGGTAGCACGGGATGCACAGTTGCGCGCCCTGCGAGCCTTCGTCACCGAGGGACGATCCCGCCCGGAATAGTACGTAGGATGATCGATACCGCAGCGACAGCCGCCGTCGGTTACTGACCATAAGGACTTCATCGTGCTGAAAAGGATCCTCTGGGCCCTGGTGCCCGTTATTGCCTCCCGTGTGCTGAGCAAGCGCGCCGGACAGCCGCCCCGCGCCAACAAGACCCGCTACAAGGGCCGCTCCGGCAGGTAGCAGGAAGGCAGTCCGGGACCAGGAAGGAACTGATCATCGCACCTCGGGACGAGGCCGGCTTCGCCGACATCCGAAGCTACGCAGCAATCGGTGACGGCCGAACGGTCGCGCTGGTGTCGCTCGACGGTTCGATCGACTGGTATCCCACGCCCGACCTCGATTCGACGCCGGCCTTCGCGCGCCTGCTGGACCGGGACGAGGGCTTCATGGCGCTGGCACCTACGGGGGACTTCACGGTGGAACGCCGCTACGCGGACGGTTCCAATGTGCTCGAGACGACGTTCACCACGGACACGGGTACCGTCCGCGTCACCGACTCCCTGAACACGGGCGTGGCGGGCAGGCTGCCGTGGGGCGAACTCGCCCGCCGCGTCGACGGCCTGGCTGGAGCGGTGGACATGGCTTGGTCCATCAGCCCTGGAACCTGCTTCGGAGCCGCCTCGCCCTGGCTCGACAACGGGCCCGACGACCCCGTCCTCCGCATCGATGCCGTCGGTCTCGGTATCCGCGGTATCAACCACGGGCTGAAGGCGCCCGAAGGCCAGTCCGTCGAGGGCGCCTTCACCACCTCGGAAGGCTCGCGGCACCTCGTCGCCGTCGTCTCCACCCATGGCGAGCCACTTCCGCTCCCCGATCCGCAGACCATCGACGACGGCGTGGACCGCACCATCCGCAACTGGCAGACCTGGTCCGACAACTTCGCCTACGACGGCGACTACCGACACGCTGTACTGCGCAGCGCGCTCACCCTGAAACTGCTGCTGCACAGCCCGTCCGGGTCCATCGCGGCAGCCGCGACCACCTCGCTGCCGGAGAGCGCGGCCGGCGGGAAGAACTGGGACTACCGCTACGCCTGGGTCCGGGACACCGCCTACACGCTGCACTCCCTCACGCGTGCCGGGCTCCGCGAGGAGGTCCATGCCGCGGTGTCGTGGATGCTGAAGAATCTCCGGTCCCAGGGTTCGGACCTGGAGGTGTTCACCCGCCTGAACGGCCAGCTGCCCGAGGGTACGGACCGGCCCGACCTCACAGGCTGGCGCGGCATCGCTCCCGTCGTCGACGGCAATCCCGCGGCGGGCCAATTGCAGCTCGGCGTCTTCGGGGACGTGTTCGACATCGTCTGGCAGTACGTCCAGGCCGGTCATGTGCTCGATCCGGCCACGATGCGCCAGCTCGCCGATCTGGCGGACCTGACGTGCGACATCTGGCACCGGCGCGACGCGGGCATGTGGGAGCTGCCCGAGGAACGCCATTACGTCACCTCGAAGCTGGGGTGCTGGAACGCGCTACGCTGCGCCGTGCTCCTGGTGGAGCGCGGGCAGCTGCAGGGTCCCGTCGAGCGGTGGGCGGCCGAGCGCGACCGCATCCGGGACTGGGTGCACGAGCACGGGTGGTCCGAGGAACGCCAGAGCTACATCTGGTACCCGGGATCGACCGATCTGGACGCGTCGATCCTCCTGCACGCCATAAGCGGCTTCGACACCGGCCCCCGCATGTCGTCCACCATCGACGCCCTCCGCGCCGAGCTGGGAGCGGGCCCGCTCCTCTACCGCTACAGCGGGATGCAGCGGGAGGAGGCAACCTTCGTGGCCTGCGCCTACTGGATGGTGTCGGCCCTTGTCGCCGTCGGACGGCGCGACGAGGCCGTCGACCTCATGGAGGAACTGCTGCCGCTCGCGAACGACGTCGGCATCATGTCCGAGATGATCGAGCCCTCGGACAACGCGTTCATGGGCAATGTCCCGCAGGGACTGAGCCACCTCGCGCTGATCGTGGCCGCCCTGTCCATCTCGGGCAAATCCTGAAGGTCAGGCCGTGGCGAAGTAGACCCACACGCCGATGACCCAGGTGGTTCCGGCGAGGCAGGCGAGACCGAGTTCGGCGAGGATCCCGAGCCCCGTCGCCTTCAGTGCGTGGAGACTCGACGTCAGGGCGGCGCGGGCGTTCCGTTGCCGGGCGAATTCGCTCGCAAAGAGACCGAGCGCGAAGCCCACGAACAGGCCGACGACGGGAATCACGAACATGCCGACAACCCCGGCGAGAACACCGACGGTCACCGACCGCCCGGGGATCCGGCGTTGCTTGAGCGTCCGGCCGGTGAGGACGATCCCGGCAGCGAGACCGGCTCCGGCCAGCACCGTCCCGATCGCGAAGACCACCCACCCCTCGGTCGTCGCCACCGTCAGCGCCCACGTGAGCAGGGACACGATGATCAGGATGCTCCCCGGCAGCACAGGGACCACGACACCAGCGATACCGACGGCGATGAGCGCACCGCACACGACCGTCATGAAGACCTGTAGATCCATGACCCCAGTCTTGCACCCGGATCGCGACCCGAAGCAATGGAACGAGCCCGACGCGCTGCTCCGTGGAATACTGGAGTGAATACTAAGCCAACTTAGCGAGCCTGCGGGCCCTGAGATCAGGAGGACCAGTGAGTACACCAGGAACAGGGAACACGGACGGCGAGCGCAAGGGTGCATCCGCTGACGGACCACGGCACGCCGACAACCCGGACAATCCCACCGAGGTGATGGACACCGGCCGTTCCGGGGCAGGCGCGAGCAGCACCGGCCGCGGCTCGAACGGACATCAGGTGAGCGGCTCCACCCGCGCGGACGGCACGGATGGAGGCGACTACGTGCCCGGTGCGTATTCGGCGGACGACGACACGAGCGGTGACTACGTGCCGGGGATGTACTCCGGAGGCTCGGGGACTAGTGATCCGACCCCCACACGTGAACATACCCAGCCGGCAGCTTCCCGCGACATGCCGACGACCGGCCGGCACGAGCCGGAGACACAGGCACACACGAAGGTGGTCCCGGTGACGGCGACGAAGCACTCGGACTCCCGGTCCGACGACGAGCGGGGCCGCGAACACCGACTGCCCCGCGCTGCTGCCGCCGGAGGTGCAGGGGCGGGCGTCGGATCGGGCGTTCCCAGCCTCGAGGACCGCAAGGTGCTCCACCAACGCGAGAAGGAGCACTTCGGTGGCATGAAGTTCGGCTCGGCGTTCTTCGGGTGGCTCACCGCCACCGGGATGTTCGTGTTGCTGTCCGCCCTCGTCGGGGCACTGGCCGCGGCGTTCGGCTTCGGAGCAAACCTGTCCAGCTCGGACGTGACGAGCGGTTCGGGCGAAGCGCAGGCCACCGGAATAACGGCCGCGGTCGTCCTCGGCGTCATCCTCCTGGTCTCCTACTTCGCCGGTGGGTACGTCGCCGGCCGGATGGCGCGTTTCAGCGGCGTCAAGCAGGGCGTCGCCGTGTGGCTGTGGGCGATCATCGTCGCTGTCGTGCTGGCGATCGTCGGTTTCATCCTCGGCAACCAGGCCAACATCACGGAGCGGTTCCAGGGTCTCGGTGTTCCCTCCTCGCAGGAGCTCACCGGGCCCGGGCTCCTCGGACTCCTCGTGGTGGCCGCCGTCGCGCTGATCGGTGCGGTCCTGGGTGGGCTCGTGGGCATGCGATACCACCGGAGGATCGACCGGACGGACTTCGACGCGCTCGAGGACGCCGAGTAGGAGCTGCGGACACGCGCCGCATCACCACCTGAACAACGGAACAGCCCCGGACTCGCAGGAGTCCGGGGCTGTTCCGTTGTTCAGGTGGCCACGAGGATCAGGGCGAGGGCATTCCGCCGTTGACGTTCAGGGTTTCGCCGAGCACGTAGCTTGCCTCGGACGACGCCAGGAAGACGTACGCCGGGGCGAGTTCGGTCGGCTGACCCGCACGACCCAGCGGCGTGTCCTTGCCGAATTCGGGCAGTGCCTCCTTGGGCTGGCCTCCCGAGGGCTGCAGCGGCGTCCAGATGGGACCCGGCGCCACCGCGTTGACGCGGATTCCCTTCGCCGCGAGCTGCTGCGCCAGCCCTTTGGTGAAGTTGTTGATCGCCGCCTTGGTGCTCGCGTAGTCGATCAGGGTCGGCGACGGCTCGTATGCCTGGATCGAGGTGCTGTTGATGATCGCGGAGCCGGGCTGGAGGTGCTTGAGCGCTTCCCTCGTCACACGGAAGAAAGAATAGATGTTCGTCTTGTAGGTGTGGTCCAGTTGCTCGTCGCTCAGTTCCTCGAGCGATTCGACCGCCACCTGTTTGGCCGCATTGTTGACGAGGATGTCGAGGCCGCCGAGCCCGTCCACTGCCTGCTGCACCAGTGAGGTGCAATATGCGGGATCCTTCAGGTCACCCGGAATACAGACGGCGGTGCGTCCCTCGGCTTCGATGAGTCCCTTGACGACCTGCGCATCCTCCTCCTCCTCGGGGAGGTAGGAGAGCGCGACGTCCGCACCCTCCCGGGCGTAGGCGATGGCAACTGCTGCGCCGATCCCCGAATCGGCGCCGGTGATGAGGGCCTTGCGGCCCGTCAGCCGGCCCGTCCCGCGGTAGGAGGTCTCGCCGCGGTCGGCCTTGAGTTCCATGTCGGCTTCGAGCCCGGGTTCTCCCTGCTGGTCTGCCGGAGGCGTGATGCTCTCGAACCTCGTGACGGGGTTCTGGAAGGTGTACTGATCGGTCGATCCTGCTGTGCTCTCGGAGGTCATAGGTGTTCTCCCTGTACAGAGTGCGTGTCCCGCGCCGCGTCGGGCGCATATGGGCTGTCGACTGGGCCGTTAAAGCTAAGCCTACTTATTACCCTAGGGCCCACTAATATCTCTCGCAACAGGCGTGTGACCGCCTCGGGCTAGAAGACGACGGAGAAGAAACCTGCACCGACACTGAGGACCAGGGCGGCGACGAGGAGCCAGACGATCGGGGTGCGGAGCTTTCGCATGTGGTCCATAGTGGCCCCAGTCTAGCTTCCACCGCTCGCCTGTGCCCGGACGGACGCCTCCCGCTGCGCACGTGCCAGGCGCTTCAATCCGTCCGCCGGCCGGACGGGCTCGGGCCACCGCGGTTGCAGCTCGTCCCCGAGGGTGATCCTCCTCAGGCGGCGCCCGAACATCGGCACCACCCACTCGCCCAGCCAGGTTGTCTCGCGGCGGAGTCCCGCCACCAATCCGGCGTATCCCTCACGCTCGGGCAGGCGCGGCGTCAGGGAATGGTCGACTCCGAGGATCCGCAGCACGTGCGCGGCGAGGTTGCGGTGCCCTGCGGGTGACATGTGCAGGCGGTCCGCATCCCAGAGGCCTGGATCCGAGTACTCGTCGAAGCACCAGTAGTCCACGAGTACAGCGTCGTAGGTGCGGGCGATGCGCCGGACGTGGTCGTTGTACAGCCAGTTGCGCCGCTTCATGGGCTCGAACACCGGGCTCAACGGGATGTCGAACCCCGTGAAGAGAAGCGGCCGGGCCCCTGCCCGGGCGATGCGGGCCACCATGGCCTCATACTCCCGCATGAGCGCGCTCATGTCGGTACGGAGTTCGAGGATGTCGTTGCCTCCGGCATAGAGACTCACCAGCGTGGGCTTCAACGCCAGTGCCCGCTCCACCTGCTCGTCGCGAATCTGGTGCAGGCGCTTGCTGCGGATCGCGAGGTTGGCGTACTCCCACCTCGGGTCCTGCCGGCCCAGTTGCTTGGCAACCCGGTCCGCCCAGCCCCGCACGCCGTTCGGGAAGCTCTTGTTCCAGTCGCCGACGCCTTCGGTGAAGGAGTCTCCGATCGCAACATACCGGCCAGCCATTCGACCAACGCTAGCCGTCGAGGATGAATTGCGGGGCAACAGTGGGACCAACCCCCGATGAACTCTCGCTGCGCGGCGTACCACCCGAGTGGCATCCGCCGGTCAGCGCACCACGCGGTAGCGGAGATACACGACGCCCGAGCTGAACGTGCGGGTTTCCACCTGCTCGAGATCGATCTGCCGCTGATGTCCGGAGAGATGCTGAGGTCCGGGGAAATACGGGATGCCTCCGCCGACGAGCACCGGGTAGACCCGGACCCGGTACTCGTCGATCACACCCGCTGCGGCGGCCTCGGCGGCAAGGGTCGCCCCGCCGATCGCGATGTCACCGGCTTCGGACTCCGCTTTCAATCGACGGACCTCGTCGGCCAGACTGCCGGAGGCCAGACCGTAATTCCCCTGCACCACCGCCAGGGTCCTGGAGAACACCAGCTTCGGGAGCCGGTTCCAGATGTCCGCGAACTCGAGCTCCTTGTCGTCGAGCGAGGAGTCCTGATCGGCGGTCTCCCAATACAGCATCGTCTCGTAGAGGTTGCGTCCGAGCAGGTGGACGCCGAGCCCCCGTACTTCGTCGATCGAGGCCTGGAACACCTCTTCGTCCGGGACGGACCAGTCGAAGCCGCCGTCCGGCCCTACGATGTAGCCGTCGAGCGACATACTCATCGAATAGATCACCGTGCGCGCCACAGGACCTCCTTGGTCATAGCTTCGTCGGCCATAGCTTCGTCGGCGCCGACACCCGGCGGGGTCGAGGACGCTGCCCGCAGACTACCTTCGGGCTCCTTCAGGAACCAGACCTGGAGTGCGCAACGCGGCCGCGGAAATAAAAGCCCGCATTGCGCGGCTGAAGCTCGCATGGAGCAACGCATCGGAGTCACTGGGTCGACCGGCACCGTGGGTGGCAGGGTTGCCCGGATCCTCGCCGCCGAGGGAGTGCCACTCGTCCTGCCGGCCCGCTCGCCGGATCGGGTGCAGCACCTTCCCGGGTCGGTGGTCCGCCGGTGTGCCTACGACGATGCCGACGCGGCCCGTGAAGCCCTTGCCGGCGTCGGTACCCTCTTCATGGTGTCCGCCGGCGAGGAGCAGAACCGCGTCGCCACCCATCGCACTTTCATCGATGCCGCCCGCGCTGCCGGGGTGCGGCATATCGTCTACACGTCGTTCCTCGGTGCCGCTCCGGACGCCGCGTTCCTCCTGGCGCGGGACCATTGGTACACCGAGGAGCACATCCGCGCTTCCGGATTGGACTACACCTTCCTGCGGGACAACCTCTACCTCGATTTCGTGCCGGCCCTTGCCGAGGACGGCGCGATCCGCGGCCCTGCCGGACGCGGGCGGCTGTCCGCCGTCGCACAGGCCGACGTCGCCCGCTCCGCAGCAGCCGTATTGCGCGCTCCGCAGGCGCACGTCGGGACGACCTACGACCTGACGGGGCCCGAGGCCTTCACCCTTGCCGAGGCTGCGGCGACCATCACGCGGCTGACGGCGGCCACGGTCCGCTTCGAGGACCAGACGCACGAGGAAGCGCTGGCGAGCCGCGCACACCACGGCGCGCCCCTCTGGCAGGTCGAGGCCTGGGTCAGCACCTACACGGCAATCGCGCGCGGCGAGCTCGCGGAGGTGTCGCCGGCCGTCGAGCACCTCACGGGCCGGCCGCCGCTCGCACTCCACGACCTCCTCTCGGCGAAGGGCTAGCGGCAGCATGCGCAGAGACGTCGTCCCGGAGCCGGCGAACAGCCGGGCCTTCTACTCGTTCCTCACGTCCGTCGTCGTGCCGCGTCCCATCGCCTGGATATCGTCGACGTCCGCGCAGGGAGTGGACAACCTCGCACCCCATTCGTTCTTCACGATCGCGTCCGTCGATCCGCCGATCGTCCAGTTCACCTCCGTGGGCCGCAAGGATTCAGTACGCAACATCGAGGCCACCCGGGAGTTCGTCGTCGGCTTCACCCCCGAACACCTCTTCGAAGCCGTCAATGCCACCGGCACGAACTTCCCGCCGTTTGTCAGCGAATTCGACGCCGTCGGCCTCACCCGCGAGCCCAGCGCGAGGGTGAGGCCACCGCGCGTCCTCGAGTCACCCGTCGCACTCGAGTGCAGGCTGCACCTCATCCAGGACATGGGGAACTGCACGCTCGTCTTCGGCGAAGTGCTGCACGCCGTGGTGTCCGAGGAGGTGCTCGACGGCGCACTGCCGGCCATCGACGCACTCCAGCCCCTCTCGAGGCTCGGCAAGAACGAGTGGGGCACTGCTGGAACGGTCCGCGAGATCTCGCGCATCCCCGTCGAGAAATGGCCCGGGCACTATGGCGGGGCCGCCTCCATTCCCTGACCCGGCTGTCGCTGCTGCTACAGAGCGGCGCCGGGCGTCCGGAGGATGTGTGCCAGGATCGGCTGCGTGGCCCGGAGGCCCAGCAGCACGAGCGCGACACCGCCCGCCAGGCAGCCGATGATCACGGCCACGGACAGAGGCGCGAAGATCAGTGCCATCCCGGCAAGCGGGAGTACGACGACGACGGCAGTGAGCGCGCTACCCACCGACACGACGATCAGCGGGAACATCACGGCCCGGGTCCGGGCGGCGTTCATCGTCCCGACCGGCATGCCGAGGCGGTCAAGGCTCACGTAGAGATCCCGTCGGTCGAGCAGCAGCGAGGACTGGTTGACGCCGACCGAGCAGGCGACCATCAGGAACGAGGCCACGATCGTGATCAGCAGTCCGGTGCGGACGTCGTCGCCCAGGAACCGCTCGCTGCCCTCCATGGGGCCGCTCGCATTCATCAACGCTGCCCCGGTGCCGCCGAAGACGGCGATGAAGCACGTCATGGCCACACCGCTGACCTGCCGCCAGGCCCTCTTCGGGGAGTCCAGGATCTGACGCGCGGCGAGGAGCCGCTCGGGTGTCTGCGCCGCCCGCAGCTGCCGACGGGCCAGGACCCCGATCAGCCACGGTCCCACCAGGTTGAGGACGGCCAGGGCCCCGGCGAACCCGGTGACGAGCACGACGACGACCACGGCGAAATCCCTGATGCCGTCGAGGTTGCTCATCGCTGCTACCACCGCGCCGATCACCGCGACCGCGCCGACCGCTCGCAGCCAGTGCAGCTTCGGGGGCTGCTGGCGGGTGCGCACGCCGAGCGGGGAGATGACGATCTTCCGCAGCCCGAGCATCGCACTGAGCGCCGCGAGGATGACGACGCCGGTCGCCACCAGCACAATGGGCCCCGGTCCCATCCAGACGGAGCGTCCCAGGGCTTCGCCGCGGAAGGGGATGAGCTGCACCAGGGGCACCAGCAGCAGGTGCCCGATGACTCCGGCGAGGGCGCCGACGGCGGCGAGCAACGCCGATTCGGCGACGGTCATGACGGCGACGGTCGAGGCCGGCGCTCCGAGGAGGCGCAGGGTCGCGAGCCGCTCGTCCCGCCGTCGTGCCGACAGACGCGCAGCGGAACCGCCGAGCGTCATCAGTGGAACCACGAGCAGGGCCGTCGCGATGGCGGCGAGGGCCAGGTACAGCTCACCCGTGTCGTCCTTCCACTGGAAGAAGGACAGGCCACCGGCGACGACGGTCAGCAGGAGCGCGGTGACGAGCGCAAAGGCCGTCACCGGGAGGGCCGCGGCCGAGAGCCCGTTCGCGGAGGGCCGGGCGAGCAGCCAGGTGAGCCGGAGCGGAACCATCAGTGGAACGCGCGGCGCGGACGCCTTGGCTGCGGTAGCCGGGAGGGTGACGGTGTCGGTATGCGCGCTCATGCCGCTACTTCAGCTCGGAGGGAATCGCTGACGATGCGGCCATCGCGCAGACGAACCGTGCGTGCGCAGCGCCGGGCCACGTCGTCGTCGTGCGTGACGACCACGAGTGTCTTCCCCGTCCCGGTGGTCGAGTGCAGGAGGATGTCCATGACCTCCGCAGATGTGCCCGAGTCGAGGGCACCTGTCGGCTCGTCCGCGAAGATCACGCTGGCGCCGGTCACCTGTGCGCGGGCGATCGCGACGCGCTGGGCCTGGCCGCCGGACAACTGGCCCACGCGCCGGTCCTCCATGCCGGCGAGCCCGAGCGCGGCGAGCCACTGTGCCGCCGAGTGTTCGGCGCTCGCACGATCGACACCCAGGAGCATGAGGGCGACGGCCACGTTCTCGAGGGCGGTCAGTTCCGGGATGAGCAGACCCTGTTGGAACACGAAACCGAAGGTCGAACGCCGGAGGGCGGACCGGTCGCGGTCGGACAGGCGGGCGACGTCGGTGGTGCCGCCGTCCCGCTGGAGGAGGACCTGCCCGGCGTCCGGCGTGATGATCCCGGCGAGGCAGTGGAGGAGTGTGGTCTTCCCGCCACCCGAGGGGCCCATGACGGCAACGGATTCGCCGGCACGGATGTCGAGGCTGAGGTCGGCGAGCGCACGGGTCGCGTCGTAGTTCTTCGTCAGACCGCGCGCGCTGAAGACGGCGGTGCCGGTGGTCGCAGGGCGGGGCGGCAGGGGGGTGCCGGAGGGGTTCGTTGTCATGCTTCCATGCTTCCGGTGGTGCCCCCACCGGCGCGTCCGGCTGCGGGCTGAACCTCCCGGAAGGCACTCATACCGTGGTGGTACAAGATAGTAAGTCAGCTGTCTTTTTTCGCCGCCGGGCCGTTACGGTGGAACCATGTTCTTTCTCTTCGGCCTGACCACGCGCGAGAACCTGCGGTTCACGCGCTCCGCCACCTGCCGCTACTGCGGTATGCATGCCCCGCAGCAGGTGATCGAGCGCAAGACCAAGCTCTCGGTGTTCTTCATCCCACTGCTCACCCTCAAGAAGACACGCCTGCAGGTCTGTACCAATTGCGGCGGCACCTCGAGGATCAGCGGCTCGGAAGAGCGCGCGCTCGCTCGCTGATCGAGGCTAGGCGTTCCACAACCCGTAGGAATCAGCGAGTGAGGAGATCTTCTGCGCTCGCGCCAGGCGGGGAAGATAGGAGCCATCGCCTACCACCGCTCCCGCTGCGTGCTCACGCAGGAGCTCGGCCGCCCAGTTGATCTCCGACTCGCTCGGCGAGAGGCCCCTGTTGATGGTGTCGGTCGCGTCGGGCAGCAGGCACAGCTTGCCCGTCATCCCCATCGATGCCGTGACCTTGCACGCCTCGAGCAGCTCCTCGCCCAGGGCTCCGACCGTCGGTCCGTCGATCGGACCGGGGAGTTGCCCGACGCGCGAGGCCACGACGAGCTTGGATCGCGCATAGGCGAGCGCCATGGGGTCATCCGAGGCGCCGGTGTCCCGACGGAAGTCTCCGACGCCGAAGGCCAGACGGAAGGTGCCGGGCGCACTCGCGATCGCCGTCGCGTTCTCGATGCCGAGGGCGGATTCGATGAGCGCGAGGACCGGGGTGCCCGCCTGGAGCCGCATTGCCGTGTGGGTGACCTGCTCGGGCTTCTCCGTCATGGCGAGCATGACACCGCGTAGACCCGGCGCCCTGGAGAGGGCTGCGAGGTCGTCGGCCCAGTAGTCGGTCTCGATCCCGTTGACACGCACCCACGCCGTCATGCCGGTGGACAGGGCCTCCACCACGCGATCCCGAGCCTCGGCCTTGCCCGCTGCCGGGACGGCGTCCTCCATGTCGAACACCACGGAATCCGCCTCGGACGTGAGAGCGGGGATGAAGTTGTCCTCGGAAGCAGCGGACGCCAGCAGCCAGGATCGGGAGAGCTTGGCGGGAAGCGCAGCGGCGCGGCTGTTTCTGAGGGAGGTGGCCATGCTCAAACACTACTGAGGACTACCGGGCATTATCCACCGGAGACGTGCGGCGCCTCGTGAACACTACGACCAAAAGGGGCGGGAACCCCTGACCTCGCGGGAACGTCGCCCTTGTCCCTGCAGGCAGCGATGACGGGTTGACGCCAGTCGTCCTCGGAGATCGGTCGGTCAGCCCGTCGCACTGTCCCGTCGGGTGGTTGTCACGGCATGCATCGAGGCCGTGAAGTGCTCCACGGCTGAAGTCCAGTCCTGCAGGAGGGCCAGCACGTTGAGGCCTTGTGCCCTTCGGCTATCCAACGAGCCTGCCTAATCCGCGGCACTCGGTGGTGCAGGGGCCGGAGGGGCCCCCGCAGTCAGGATGTACGTCTGCAGATCATCCCGGGTCTGTTGCATATGGTCATCCATCGCTTGGCGCGCCGTGCCCGGAGTCCCGCTGGTGAGGGCGGCGAGGATCTTCCGGTGCTCGGCGATGGCATGCACCTGGATCTGCGGCACTCTGGAGGTCTGCGTGCGCCGGGCCTCGAGGATCCGATGCAGGGGCTCGAACATCACCGCTACGAACACGTTGCCCGATGCCTGAAGGATCCGCTCGTGGAAACGAAGGTCCGCGGCGACGAAGCCGGGTACGTCCTGGAGCTCGTGCGCGGCCTGCATGGCTTCGATGTCCTCAGCCAGTCCAGCCAGAGCCTCGTCGGAAAGCTTCCCGGCGGCGAGCTCGCACGCCCCCGTCTCCATCATGCGCCGGAGCTCGATCAGTTGCAGTGAGGTGGCCGCGTCGTCCTGGCCCTCGGACACCGCACGGAGGACCGCATCCATCGACGCCCATCGTCCAAGGGGGTTCACGAACGTTCCCCTGCCGCGCTCGACCCTCAGGATGCGCTGAGCTGCAAGCGTTCTGATGGCCTCCCGGATCGTCAGGCGGCTCACATCGTGCTGGGCGCTGAGCTCGTTCTCCCCGGGGACGAGCGCTTCCGCAGGCAATTCCCCGACGACGATGCGCTGAAGCAAGGCATCTGCCACTTCGTCGGACAAGGACCTGCGCGCCATACCCTCACTCCAGCTGTTCCAGACCTCTACGCGACACGGGTTGCGCCACTGCATGTGTTCTGCAACACTAACACGCACAGACATCAGACGTCTGATTTATCACACGACGGAGTGGACAGTGTTTCTCGAATCAGAGCTTCTTTCTTCTTTTCCGCCCGACACCCCTGTGTCCGCAGCAGCGGTGCGGAAGGCGATCGACGCGGGCGGTACCAAGTCCGGAGTCCTCGTCGTTCTTGATGACGACCCGACAGGCACGCAGTCGGTTGCCGATCTTCCCGTCCTGACGACGTGGACGGTGGAGGACTTCGCATGGGCGTTCGCCATGGACGGACCTGCCGTCTATGTCCTCACCAACACCCGCAGCCTCGATCCCCAGGAAGCCTTCGAGCGTAACCGGCAGGTGGTCCGCAATGCCCGGATCGCCGCAGGTGAGAGCCGAGCGGTGACCTTCGTCAGTCGGAGCGATTCGACTCTTCGAGGTCATTTCCCCTTGGAACCCGACGCCATCGCAGGGACCCTCGCGAACGATTTCGACGAACAGATCGACGGCGTCGTCATTGTCCCCGCGTTCCCCGAGGCCGGCCGCATCACCATCGGCGGCGTGCACTACATGCGCCAGGACCACGGCACGGTAGTGCCGGTCAGCGAGACGGAGTTCGCACAGGATGCGACGTTCGGCTTCGCCCATTCAGAGCTGGCCCGGTACGTCGAGGAGAAATCCGGTGGCCGCATCCCGGCAGCGTCGGTCATCGGCATCGACCTGTCCGTGTTGCGCCAGCCCGACGATCAGCGTACGGCCGATGCTGTCGCAGCCGTCCTGGACCGCGCACACAACGGTTCCATCATCGTCGCGGACTGCGTGAGCGAGAACGACCTGCGCAGGCTCGCTCTGGGCTTGGAGGCCGCTGAAGCCGGAGGCAAGCGGTTCATCTACCGTGTGGGACCGCCGTTCGTCAGGGGCCGCATCGGCCAGGAGATGCGAGCGCCCCTTTCCGCGGACGACGTCTTCGGCGCCCTCGAACCACGGGACCGGGGAGGCCTGATCGTCGTCGGCTCCCACGTCGGTCTCACGAGTCGTCAATTGGCCGAACTCACTCGCCAGCACCCCGCGGCGACTGTCATCGAGATCGATGTCCAGATCCTGCTCGACGGCGGACGCGGCGCCTATCTCGACCAGGCAGTGAGTGACGTGACCGAGGCGCTCAAGGCGGGCGACGTCGTCCTCCACACCAGCCGACAGCTGGTTCGTGCCGATGACGCGGCATCCAGCCTTCGTATCGCGCGAAGCGTATCCGATGCCCTCGTCGAGGTCGTCAACCGCACCCTGAAAACCTATGCGCCGCGCTTCGTCATCGCCAAGGGAGGCATCACCTCCTCCGACGTCGCCACCCATGGCCTCGAGGTACGCCGCGCCCTTGTCCGCGGTCCCATGCTGCCGGGGATCGTGTCGCTCTGGGAACCCGTGCAGGGGCCGGCGCAGGGCATCCCCTATGTGGTCTTCGCCGGCAATGTCGGGGATGACTCCTCCCTCGCGGCTGTCACCCGAACACTGAGCAGCCGTTTCGAGACGACCGCCCCCACCCGCATCGCACGTGAAGGAACACGATGAACTCCACAGCTGCCAGCAGTGCACCCACCACCTCCCCGTCCGGTCCAGGTTCGTACACCGCCGCCGTGCTCGGGCTCGGGGCGATGGGTCTGCCCATGGCAACGCGCCTCGCCTCCCGCCTTACGGTGCACGGCTTCGACATCGCTCCCGAACGATCGATGCTCGCGAGTGAATCCGGCATCACCACGTTCGACACTGCGAATTCGGCCGTGGAAGGCGTCGACGCCGTTCTGCTCGCAGTCCGCAACGCCGAACAGCTCAGCGAGGTTCTTTTCGGCGCGAATGGGATCGCTCCGACGCTGAAGCGGGGCGCCGTGGTGATCATGACCAGTACGGTCGGAGTCGACGCCGTCGTCGAGGTTGCCGGTCGCCTTGCCGAACTCGGCGTCGACCTCGTCGATGCACCGCTGTCAGGCGGTCCGCTCCGCGCCGGTCAAGGTGACCTCCTCATCGTCGTGGGCGCGGTACCGTCGGCCCGGGAGACAGCAGCCCCCGTCCTGGACCTGCTGGCCTCGACCCTCACCGTGGTCGGCGACAAGCCGGGCGACGGGCAGGCACTGAAGACCGTCAACCAACTGCTCTGCGGCGTCCACATTGCCGCCGCCGCCGAGGCGCTGGCACTCGCGCAGTCACTGGGGCTGAATCCGGAGAAGACACTCGAGGCCCTTCAGGCCGGTGCAGCGGCGTCCTTCATGCTTGGAAACCGCGGCCCCCGCATCCTGCAGGCCTGGGACCCAGAGGGTGCTGAAGTGCTGAGTCGACTGGACATCTTCGTCAAGGATCTCGGCATCGTGACCTCGGCCGCCCGAGCCGTTGCACTGCCGACCCCCGTCGCCGCCGCCGCCGAACAGCTCTTCCTGCAGGGTCAGGCGCAAGGACACGGAGCCCGCGACGACTCCGCAGTCATCACAGTCGTCGCACCCCGGAAGCCCGACTCGCACGCCTGACCCGCTTCCTCCACCGCCACCCGTATCCTCGGTCTGTCCGTCGCTGACGGGCTCCGCTCGTGGACGGTCCTGACCACCATCCTCGGCATCACGGGTTTCGCGATCACGGCCCTGGCATGGGCTGCCACCTCCGCCGTGGGGCTGTAGGACCAACCAGCCAGTCTTGTCCTTCGATAACCGTGGTAGCCGGCGACATGCACTGCAGGCACTCGAACAGAAAACCAAGCCTGACGTCGGCCGCCGCCGGATGAACGTCGAACCAGTGATTGCCACTCATCCACGTCGGATGAGTGGCGATCACTCGTTGAGCTGTAACCCTTCGTGCTCCTCCCCAGGGAGCATCCCGGGTCCGAAGTCCTTGACCGCCCCTGAAGGGAGGCCTAGCATTCGTATACGATTTCGTACTCAATAGCCGCGACGGCATCCTGTAGGGCTATCGCCTGTACGTACGCCGAAAGACAAAGGGGTTTTTCATGGCATTAGCATCAGACCGTCCGGACGCGGGCACCGCGGGCCGGATGAGCGCCGCCGACCGCAAGGTCCTTGCGGGAACAATGGTCGGAACCACGATCGAGTGGTACGACTTCTTCATCTTCGCGCAGGCCGCCGGGATCGTCTTCGCGAGCCTGTACCTCGGCCCGCTGAACGAGAACAACCCTACCCTCGCCCAGCTCGCCTCCTGGGCGACGATCGGCGTCAGCTTCTTCTTCCGGCCGCTCGGCGCCGTGATCGCGGGGCGCTTGGGTGACCGGATCGGGCGCAAGGCGATGCTTGTCTTCACCCTCGTGATGATGGGCTCCGCGACCGCACTGATCGGACTGCTGCCCACGTACGCGCAGATCGGGGTTTGGGCCCCGATCATGCTGATCCTCCTACGCATCCTCCAGGGTTTCTCCGCCGGCGGCGAGTGGGGTGGAGCGGCCCTCATGGCCGTGGAACACGCGCCGGTGGCCAAGCGCGGCTTCTGGGGCGCCTATCCGCAGATCGGCGTACCCGTAGGCATGATCCTGGCGACCCTCGTGCTGTTCCTGCTCCGCAGCTCGATGTCTGCCGAAGCCTTCCTCGCCTGGGGCTGGCGCATCCCGTTCCTGCTCTCGGTGGTGCTCATCGTCGTCGGCTACTTCATCCGAGCAGCCGTGGCGGAGAGTCCCGTGTTCAAGCGGATGATCGAGCGCAAGCGTGACACCGCGACTCCCCTGCGGAGCCTGCTGAGAACGAACAAGAAGCAGGTCGTCCTGGCAGCCGCCATCTTCATCGGCAACAATGCCGCGGGGTACCTCGTCATAGCCTTCCTGTCCTCCTACGCGCAGAGGGCGCTCGGGATGCCCGCCGCACCCGTCCTGCTCGCGACACTGCTGGCTTCCTTCGGGTGGCTCATCTTCACCCTGTACGGAGGGATCCTGTCGGACCGGATCGGCCGGGTCCGGACGTTCCAGCTCGGGTACGGGCTCATCTTCGTCTGGATGATCCCGATGTTCATGATGATCGACACCCGCAATGTCTGGGCCTACGGCATCGCCATCTTCGTCCTGACCATCGGGCTCGGGCTCTCCTACGGGCCCATGTCCGCGATGTACGCGGAGATGTTCCCCGCGAACGTCCGCTACTCGGGGATCGGGATCGGGTACGCCCTGGGTGCCATCCTCGGAGGGGCGTTCGCGCCACTCATCGCCGAGGCCCTGCTCAGCAGCACCGGCTGGTCCGGCTCCATCGGGCTGTACATCATGGGGCTGTGCGTCATCTCCTTCATCGGGGTCACCCTGGTCAAGGAGACGAAGGGAACGCCGTTGGAGGCCGAGAACCACGACCCGGGCGTCACCGTCGGTCGGGCACCCCGCTCCTGACCGAGCAGCTCCTCCCCCGGCGGAGGCAGCCCGGCCAGGCTGCTGGACCTGCCCGCCGTGCACGCGCACGGTGGGCAGGCCCGGGCGGGGATAGCGGACCAGCTGACGCCGGCGCGGAGGAGAGCGGCAGGCCGCTATAGTGGCTGACGTCGGGCGCCACGGGCGCCGTGCCTGAAAAAGAGGCAATAAGGGCGGAGCTGCCCGAGGCACATACGGAACCCACTCACCAGCGTCGTCCGGGTTGACCGTGTGCATGTCCTCACTGCAGTCGGCCGGCGTTCGTCACGAAAAGATTCCTGATGGCCACCGTCTCCGCACGTATCGTCTCCGCACTACACCCACACGTCGCCGACGTCTTCGGTGTCATGGGTAACGGCAATGCCCACTTCCTCGACGCCGTCATGGCGTCCCCCTCCCTCCACTACACCGCGGTGCGGCATGAGGCCGGCGCCGTCGCTGCAGCGGATGCCTACGCCCGGGCCTGCGGACGCCTTGCCGTCGCCACGACCACCTACGGTGCAGGCTTCACCAACGCCCTGACGCCCCTCGCCGAGGCGGTGCAGGCCGAGATCCCGCTGGTCCTCGTCGTCGGCGACGCCCCCACGACCGGCTGGCGACCGTGGGACGTGGACCAGACCATGATGGCGCAGGCCCTGGGCGCAACGACCTTCACCGTGACCGCAACCGGACCATCCGCGATCACGACGGCGGCCATCGACCACGCCCTGCGTCACCGCACGGCTGTCGTCCTCGCCATCCCGTACGACATCGCAGGTGTCGAGGTGGCGGAAGAGGATGCCGTCACCGGTTCCGTGCCCGCTCTCCCCGATGCACCAGCACGCGCCGACATCGAGCGTGTCACCTCCCTGCTGTCCTCGGCCGAGCGGCCGCTGGTCCTCGCCGGCAGGGGTGCCTGGCTGAGTGGGGCGGAGAAGGCGGCAGGCGAGCTGGCGGACCGCATCGGCGCCCTGACCGCCACGTCCGGCCTGGCGCAGGGGTTCTTCGGGGACAGCGCCGCGTGCCTCGGGGTCGCAGGCGGCTGGGCGTCCGAGCGGACGGCACGGCTCATCCGCGAGGCAGACGTCGTGCTCGTCCTCGGGGCGCGACTCAACCAGTTCACCCTGCGCTTCGGTCATGCCTTCGGGCCCGGGGCGCGAGTCATCCAGGTCGACACCAGCCCCGCGCCCACCTCCCCCGCGGTCACGGACTTCCTCCGGTCCGACGCACGGCTCGCCTCGGAAGCACTGCTCGCCGCCGTCGGGCCCTGCGAGGGCAACGCGCGGTGGAGCGCGGCTTCCGCCGACGACGCCCGCAACGCCCACGACCAGAGGCACGACGGCGACCCCCTCGCCCCCGACGGCCGGCTCGACCCGCGCAGCCTGTGCCGCACGCTGGACCGCCTGCTTCCCGCGGACAGGACCATCGTGCAGGACGGCGGGCACTTCATCGGCTGGGCCCCGGGTTACCTGCACGCTGCCGCCCCGAACCGGATGATCATGGTGGGAACGGCTTACCAGACCATCGGTCTCGGCTTCCCGAGCGCGGTCGGTGCGGCCCGCGCCCTGCCGGACTCGACGATCGTCCTGTGCACGGGCGACGGCGGCGGGCTGATGGCGCTCGCGGACCTCGACAGCGTCATCCGGACGGCCCGGCGCGCGGTGATCGTGGTGTTCAACGACGCCGCCTACGGTGCCGAGATCCACCAGTACGCGGTGCGCGGCATCGACTCCGGTCCCATGCTGATCGACGAGGTCGACTTCGCCGCCGTCGGGACCGCGCTCGGCGCCATGAGCCGGACGATCAGGACGCTCGAAGACCTCAGGGCGGTGGAGGGCTGGCTGGCGTCCGACGACGACGGCGTCCTGCTGCTCGACTGCAAGATCTCGCGACAGGTCGTGGCGCCCTACATGCAGGAGATCGTGGCGGTGGCAACAGGAGCCCGGTGACCCGTCCTGCGCCGGTAGCGATCAGGATGCGTCAAAGGCGAACCGGGGGCTCGCCCGCCGGGCCGAGACGTCGATTCCTAGGAGGCAGGTCCCCCGCAGCGCGTGGACAGGGCCGCGAGCTCGGCGAGCCGGTGCGCACGGGCGGACTCGGCCGCGGTGAAGGGCTCGCCGGTCCGCGAGAACACCATGGGCTCCCCCACCGGCGTCGGCACCTTCAGGAGCTCGGACCCCTCGACGAAGGACCGGACGGCCGGAGGTGGCGGCACCACGGGAGTGGCCGTGAGGAGTTCGGCGACGGCGTAGCGTAGCTCGGCCGGATTCTGCGCGACCCGGCACGCGAGCGACAGTGCCTTCGTCTGCCCATCGGCCAGCGCCAGCGCGGTGGACGGCCACACGCGGACGGACCTGCCGCCGCCGGCCGTCAGTGCCCGCAGCAGGTCCTGCTCGTCGACACCTGCGGGTGCGGCAAGGACGAATTCGTCGACGCTCGCCTGCGCGCCGGGGTGGATGTGGAGCGACAGGATGTTGACGGTGCGCCGGGCCAGCTGGTGGGTGATACGTTCCAGCGCTCCGGGGGCGTCGTCGACCAGGACGCGTGCCCGCCACAGGTTCGGTGCGGCGTCGAGCCGTGTGCGGTGCCTCAGGGCCGGAGCGTGGAGCCAGGTCCGCATGAAGCGCATGACCGACGGCTCCGCCACCCAGATCACCAGCGCGGTCGCCGTCAGGGCGAGGAGGAGGACTTTCAGCGGGTAGCTCAGCTCGGTCTGCACCACTGCGGCATGGACGACGAGCTCGATGGGCAGCATGACGGCGACATTCGCGAGAGTCAGCCGGACCTTGCCGGGCTCGGGCAATTGCCCGCAGGAGTCGCATCGCAGTGCAGCAGCTGTGGAACCAGTGGAGCGTGTCATGACTCCACTGTGCGCACCGTCCGTTTCGCTGACGTTGCCCGCCGGTTCCGGGACAAATAAGTCCTGGTCCGTCGTCGCGTGGACAGCATGCCCCTCTCGCTGAGGGGGTGTCGCACGTCTTCCGCGCAGCGGGCAGAAACCTCCGCACGAGGACCGTGGATACCGTCCTCGGCGGAACATCGGAACCGAAATCGTTGTTGTACAGAGTAATGATGACAGCCCAGGAATCGGACCTGACCACTCTCTCCCCCACCCGCCTCTGGGTCCCCCGACATGTGATGATCACGCGGGCCGCAGCCGACCTCCCGCACACCGCCGAGATCATCAGGCGTGCCGAGCTGGCCGGGGTCGACGACATCCGGGTTCTTCCCGGCAATGCCCTGACAGGGCTTCGCGGCGCCACCGAGCGCGAGACCTACGCTGCCGCGAAGAACACGCTCGCGGTCGTCGTGGCCCCACCGAGCGCTCTCAAGCCGCAGCCCATCCCACCGAGCGCCGACTGGCGCATCGACCTCGCCAAGGGCTGCCCCGCCCACTGCCAGTACTGCTACCTCGCCGGATCCCTGCAGGGGCCACCGGTGACGCGCGTATATGCCAACATCGACGACGTTCTCGACGGCATCCGCACCCACGCCGGCCGGGGTTCGGTCACCCGCGGGACGCTCGAGCGCGGGAACGAGGGCACAACGTTCGAGATGTCCTGCTACACCGACCCCCTCGGCATCGAGAGCGTGACCGGTTCGCTCGCTGCCGCGATCTCCCGCGTGGGTGCGGGTGAGTTCGGGGACGACGTGCAGGTGCGGTTCACGACCAAGTTCGACGACGTCGGCGAGTTGGTAACCCTCGACCATGGTCGTAGGACGCGCATCCGATTCTCGGTCAATGCTGCCGATGTCGCCAATCGTTTCGAAGGCGGCACCGCCCGGATGCCAGCTCGGCTCGAGGCCCTGCGCGCGGTCGCGACGGCAGGCTATCGGGTGGGCCTCACCATCGCGCCCATCATGCCCGTACCCGGCTGGCGGGAGCAGTACGGCGCCCTGCTGGACGACGTCGCCGCGGCGGTCGCCGGCATCCCCGACCTCGACCTCACGGCCGAGATCATCACGCACCGCTTCACGCCCGCGAGCAAGGAGGTGCTGCTGGGCTGGTATCCGAGGACCAAGCTCGAGATGGACGAGGACCTACGCAGCCAGAAGCGCTCGAAGTTCGGCGGCGTGAAGTATGTGTACCCGAAGCAGACCATGACGGAGATGCGCGAGTGGTTCACCGACGAGCTGGAGCGGCGTCTGCCGGCAGCTCGGCTCCTCTACTGGACCTGATGCTCGTGGAACCGGCGTGAGCCCACGCCGGTTCCACGTCCCAGGCCGTGTGCGACAGTGGACGGCATGACCCTGGACGAAGAGCTCGACGGTATCGTCGCACGCCGGAACCGCGATGATATGCAGCCGACGATCGATGCACTGCTCCCCTTTCTCGCTTCCCATCCCGAGAACGCGCGGGTGCTCTACGAGGTGGGCGGGGCCTATGACACGGCGGGCCAGGAGGACCTGGCGCGGCGCTTCTACGAACGGGCCCTCGCCGCCGGGCTGGAGGGGGACCTCCTGCGCCGGTGCTACGTCCAGTACGGGTCTACGTTGAGGAACCTCGGCGAGTACGAGGCGTCAGGCGACGTCTTCCGGCGGGCCCGCTCGGCCTTTCCCGGATCGCCGGCCCCGGCGGTCTTCGAGGCCATCACGCAGCACGCCGCAGGCACGCCGAACGAAGCGTTCGCATCGCTGCTGGAGGTGGTGGTGGACTTCGTCAGCACCCCGGAGATCGACCGGTACCGGGCGGCGATCAGCGCGAACGCGGCCTACATCCGCTCCCTGGAGGAGCCGGAGCAGCGGTAGCAGAGCACCTTCCGTCGTCGGCCTGCAGGGCGACACCAGAAAACCCGCGGTTCCGGCCTGGACGCTCAGGTGCGCGGACGGAGATCGTAGATCCGCTTGAGTTTCCCGCTGGACCGCACCAGCGAGCCCTGCTCGACGACGGCAACCGTGCAGGTCGAGCCGATATGGGTCTTGATCAGGTTCCGGAGTTCTTCCGCGGCGAGGGTGGCGTCGGCCGCACTGACGCCCTCCCGTGGCTCCACCTTGATGGTGAGCCGGTCCATGCGCTGCCCCTCGGGGCGCGTCAGCTCGAGCTGAAAGTGCGGGCTCAGCGCCGGGATGCCGAGGGCGAGCTCCTCGACCTGGGTCGGGAACAGGTTCACGCCGCGGACGATCACCATGTCATCGCTGCGGCCGGTGATCCGTGCCATCCTCCGCATGCCCGGCCTCGCGGTACCCGGTAGCAGCCGCGTGAGGTCGTGCGTGCGGTACCGGATGATGGGCAGGGCCTCCTTGGTGAGCGAGGTAAACACGAGTTCACCTGCTGCGCCGTCGTCGAGCACGGTTTCCGTGAAGGGATCGATGATCTCCGGGCGGAAGTGGTCCTCCCAGATGTGCGAGCCGTCCTTCGATTCGACGCACTCCCCGGCCACACCGGGGCCCATCACCTCGGAGAGTCCGTAGATGTCGCAGGCGTCGAACCCCATGCGCCCCTCGAGCTCCTGCCGCATCCCCTCGGTCCACGGCTCCGCTCCGAGCACGGCCGTCTTCAGGGATGTCGAGCGCGGGTCGATGCCCGCAGCCGCCATCGTGTCGAGGATGGTGAGCAGGTAGGTCGGTGTCGCGAGGATCGCGTCGGGCTCGAAGTCCCGGATAAGCTGCACCTGCCGCTCGGTCTGCCCACCGGAGACGGGGATCACCGTGCAGCCGAGCTTCTCCGCGCCGGCATGCGCCCCGAGGCCGCCCGTGAACAGGCCGTAACCGTAGGCATTGTGGACCTTCCAGCCGGCCCGTACACCCGAGGCCCGCAGCGAGCGCGCCACCAGTGAGGCCCATCTGTCGAGGTCCCCGGTCGTGTATCCGACGACGGTCGGCCGGCCCGTGGTCCCGGACGAGGCGTGGATGCGCGCTACCCGCTCCTGCGGCACCGCGAACATCCCGAAGGGGTAGGTGCTGCGGAGGTCCTCCTTCGTGGTGAAGGGGAACTTGGCGAGGTCCTGCAGATCACGGAGGTCCTCAGGGTGCACGCCGGCGTCGTCGAACTTCCGGCGGTACAGCGGCACGTTCGCGTAGGCGTGGGCGAGCGTGGCCTGCAGCCGTTCGAGCTGCGCGGACTCGAGCTGGTCCCGCGACCAGGTCTCCTCCACGTCCAGCGTCGAGGGATCTGCTGCCGAGGCTCGCAGTGGAAGGCGTGGCATGAGAGCTCCTTCGCAACACATGTCCGGGCCGGACGGCCAGTCAGGCCAACATTACCGAACGATCGTTCACTTTTCCCGGCTGCGCGCAGCGACTGGCGTCATCGCCTACCGCAGGTTCCGCTCGATCGTCGCCGCCGAGCGGGCCACCCGGGCGCCGATGTCCGCGGTCGGGACATCACTGCTCAGGTAGACGACGGCGAGCGCGGCCGGCAGCTGACCGGGGACGCGGACCGCCGCACCGACGGAGCTGACGCCCGGGATGACCTCGTCGTGGCTGAGCGCGTAGCCGGTCCTCGCCGCGAGCCGCGATTCCGACCGGTAGGGCTCGCCGGGCGCGAGGCGCTCCCACTCGTCCTCAGTAAGCGCGGACTGGATCGCGATTCCCGGTGCGCCCGCACTGAAGGAGTGCCGGGATCCAGGCCGCTGCACCAGGGTTCCCTCCCCGTGCGGGGGCTCGACGGCGACCAGCGTGACGCATTCGCGGCGGTCCCGCACGGCGATGAACGCGGTCATCTGCAGGGAGGCCGACAACGCCGTGAGTTCCGGCAACGCCGCCGACTGCAGGTTCCGTGCCACGCCCCGCGCGAGGGCGGCCATCCCGGGGCCGATGCGGAAGCTGCCCGTCGCGTCCCGCAGCACGAGGGCGTGGGCTTCCAGCGTCCGCAGGATGCGGTAGGCGATCGACCGATGGACCCCGAGTGCTGCGGCGACATCCGCGATCGTCATGCCGTGGGTCGCATCCGCGAGGATCTCGAGCACCCGGATACCGCGGGAGAGCGTCTGGCTCTGGGGCGCGAGCGACGCCGTGGTCGCCTGCGACGCTGGGCTGTCCCGCGCGCTCGTCGATGCCACGCTAGGAGGCCTGCACTGTGCGGGTCGGCGCGAGGAACCCGGCGAGGAACTGTTCGAGCTCCCCGGTCGCGTCGAGCGGCAGGACGGCCGCGACGTACTGGTCCGGCCGGACCACGACGACGACGCCGTCGCGGTCGAGTCCCCGTAACCCGAAGATGTCCGCGGACGGGGTCGAGGCGTACACCTTCTCGTAGTCGGTGAGCCGGAACGGACCGACGGACGGCAGGAACGCCTTCGGGACCAGGCCGATATCGACGGCCGTGTGGTCCTGCTGGTACACCACCTTCACGTCGAACCAGGCATCCACGTCGGCGCCCTCCGGAGTGGCGGCGAGAGGCGAGCGCGACGACGTCGTGAGCCAGTCCGCGAACCGCGCGACCTTCGATGCCGCCCCGGCCGGTGCTGCATCGGCGAAGGCGTAGATGCGCCACCTGCCGTCGGCGGCCGCGTGATGCCCGAGGTGCATCGGGACGCCGTCGCACACGCGCGTGACCGGCGCGGACTTGAATCGCTTGCCGAGGGGGAACCCGGTGGCGCGGTCCTGATGCGTCGCATCACCGATGAGCATTGACGCTCGATACTGGGTTCGGAACCCGGCGGGGAACTCGGCGGTCCGCACGTAGAAGTCCTCGAGTTCGGAGGGATCCTCGAACTCCTCCGGCCGCTTGGCCATGAGCGTGGACCACTGCTTGTCGAACTCGATGAGGTCCTTCGCGACCACCTGCCGCTCCGCGGAGTAGGTGGCGAGCAGGCTCTCGGGGCTGCGGCCCTCGAGCACATGCCCGAGTTTCCAGCCGATGTTGAAGCCGTCCTGCATGGAGACGTTCATGCCCTGACCGGCCTTGGCGCTGTGCGTGTGGCACGCGTCGCCCGTGATGAAGACGCGCGGCGTCCGCGTTCCGACGTCCTCCGGCAGGACGTCGTCGAACCTGTCCGTCAACCGGTGGCCCACCTCGTAGACGCTGTGCCACGCAACGTCCCGGACGTCGAGCGTGTACGGGCTGAGGATGGCGTTGGCCTTCGCGATGATCTGGTCGATCGTCGTGGTCCGGACGGCGCCCCGTCCGCTAGGCTCCGTCTCCCCGAGGTCCACGTACATGCGTAAGAGATGGCCGCCCTCCCTTGGGATCAGCAGGATGCTGCCGCCACTGCCGGACTGGATCGCGCACTTCCGGCGGATGTCCGGGAAGTCCGTGACGGCGAGGATGTCCATGACGCCCCATGCGTGGTTGGCCTGGTCCCCCTCGAGGGAGCACCCGATGGCCTGGCGCACCTTGCTCCGGGCACCGTCGGCCCCGACGACGTACCGTGCCCTGACCGTGCGCTGCCGACCTTCTCGCTCACCCGCCGTCTCCACGAGGGTGACGGTGACGGGATACTCGGCGTCGTCGTCGACCTCGAGCCGCACGAACTCGAACCCGTAGTCCGGTTCCATCCTGGTGGGGGCGTTCCTCATGAACTCGGCGAAATAGTCCAGCACACGGGCTTGGTTCACGATGAGGTGCGGGAACTCGCTGATTTGCGTCGGGTCGTCCTCGGGACGTGCGGTGCGGACGATGCGGGACGGGTCCTCCGGGTCGGGCTTCCAGAACGCCATCTCGACGATGCGGTACGCCTCGTCGGTGATCCGCTGGGCGAACCCGAAGGCCTGGAAGGTCTCCACGCTGCGCGCCTGGATCCCGTCCGCCTGGCCAATGGCGAGCCGCCCCGGCCGCCGCTCGATGATGCGCGTGGTGACACCCGGGAACTGTGAGAGCTGCGCTGCGGCGATCATGCCGGCCGGGCCGGTTCCCACGACCAGCACGTCCACGGTGTCAGGAAGCTCAGTGGGGCGATCGATGCCGACCCCGGCAGCCGGATGGATCTTCGGGTCTCCGGAGACGTAACCATGATGATGGAACTGCACGGGCCTACCTCACTTCATCGTGGTGTCGGGCTGCATCCCGTTCGATTATCGAACGGTTCGTTCTACTGTTGTCCGGCGATGCTACTGCGCCCCTTACCGCCGATCAAGGACGCCGCATCTCCTCCCTTGGGCGCCCTTGACGCGTGGACGAACCGCCCCCTAGGGTTCGTATACGATTTCGTACTCGATGAGGAGCAACGGTGGACGAGGTAGACGACGGCATCCTGCGAGCGGCCCGCAAGGTCATCGCAGTGCACCTCAACTACCCGAGCCGGGCCGCGCAGCGCGGCAGGACGCCCGACCAGCCCTCCTACTTCCTCAAGCCATCCTCGTCGCTCGCGCTCTCCGGTTCGGAGGTGGAGCGCCCGGCGGGCTGCGAACTCCTCGGTTTCGAAGGAGAGATCGCCCTGGTCATCGGCGCCCCCGCGCGCCGGGTCCCACTCGAGGAGGCCTGGGACCACGTCGCCTGGGTCACTGCCGGCAACGACCTCGGCGTCTACGACCTGCGCTATGCGGACAAGGGGTCGAACCTGCGCTCGAAGGGTGGCGACGGTTTCACTCCGGTGGGTCCGAAGCTGCTGCCCGCCGCTACCGTGGATCCGGCGGGCCTCCGAATCCGTACCTGGCACAACGGCGAGGTGGTGCAGGACGATACGACGGCGGGCCTCCTCTTCCCCTTCACGCGGCTCATCGCGGACCTGTCGCAGCTCCTCACACTCGAACCCGGTGACATCATCCTCACCGGCACCCCGGCCGGCGCCTCGGTCGCGCGCCCGGGCGACGTCATCGACGTCGAGGTGTCCACCCTCGACGGCGTACTCTCGACGGGGCGCCTGCGAACCCCCGTGGTGCAGGGAACGACGCCGCTGGGCGGCTTCGGCGCGCAGCCGAAGGCGGACGACGCCCAGCGCGAGGAGGCCTACGGATCACGGGAAGCCGCCGGGCTCACCGTGCCACGACCGGCGCTCACCCCCGAGCTCAGGACGAAGCTGGAGGGCGTCGCCACGGCCACGCTGTCCGCGCAGATGCGCAAGCGCGGCCTCGACAACGTCAGCATCGACGGCCTGCAGGCCACACGCCCGGACCGCCGGGTGGTCGGCCTGGCCCGCACGCTGCGGTACGTCCCGAACCGCGAGGACCTGTTCGAGGCACACGGCGGCGGATTCAACGCCCAGAAGCGCGCGATCGACTCCATCAACGACGGCGAGATCCTCGTGATGGAGGCGAGGGGCGAGAAGGGAACGGGCACCATCGGTGACATCCTCGCTCTCCGCGCCCAGGTGCGCGGAGCCGCGGCGATCATCACCGACGGAGGCGTCCGCGACTTCTCCGCCGTCGCCGCCATGGACATCCCCACCTACTACTCGAATCCTCATCCGGCGGTACTGGGGCGCCGGCACATCCCCTGGGACACCGACGTCACGATCGCCTGCGGCGGCACCACCGTGCAGCCCGGCGACATCATCGTGGCCGACGCCGACGGCATCCTGGTGATCCCGCCGGCGCTGGCGGAGGAACTCGCCGAGGATGCCATGACCCAGGAGAACGAGGAGGCGTTCATCGCCGACATGGTCCGTGAGGGGCACGGCGTGGACGGCCTGTACCCGATGAATGCCGAGTGGCGCGCCCGCTACCAGGAGCACGTCTCGGGAGACTCCCGTGGCTAGGACGGAGACGGCGGCCGGCAGCAAGTCGCAGCAGTCCTACGAGGCGGTCAAGGCACGCATCGTGGATGGGACCTACTCCCCCGGCTACCGCCTGGTGCTCGCGAAGATCGCCGAGGACCTCGGTGTGAGTGTGGTGCCGGTCCGCGAGGCCATCCGACGGCTCGAGGCCGAAGGCCTCGTCACCTTCGAGCGGAACGTCGGAGCGACGGTCGCCGGCATCGACCCCACCGAGTACCTCTATACGATGCAGACCCTCAGCATCGTCGAAGGTGCCGCTACTGCCCTCTCCTCGCCCCTGATGGGACCTTCGGACATCGCCCGCGCACGCAGCGTGAACAACGAGATGCGGGCCTGTCTCGAGCACTTCGACCCGGTGCGCTTCACGCGCCTCAACCAGGACTTCCACAGCGTCCTGTTCGAGAACTGCCCGAACCCGCACATCCTCGATCTCGTGCACCGCGGGTGGAATCGTCTCGCGTCGCTGCGCTCCTCCACCTTCCGGTTCGTTCCCGGCCGCGCGCGTGAGTCGGTCGAGGAACATGACGATCTGCTCCGCCTGATCGAATCCGGGGCCGACGCCGACACCATCGAACGCGCCGCCCGGCTCCACCGCAGCGCCACCCTGGACGCCTACCTCGCGCAGTCCGGCGCCCGTCCCAGTGAGGAAACGCCATGACCAGCCCTGCCGGAACCGCACCGCAGCACCACGTGCCGCAGGACCTGCCGACCTCCATCCAGCACTACATCGGCGGCCGCTTCGTCGACTCGGTCGGCGGGCGGACCTTCGACGTCCTCGATCCGGTCTCCAACTCCACCTATGCCACGGCCGCGGCGGGGCAAAAGGAGGACATCGATGCCGCCGTCCATGCCGCCCGCGAAGCCTTCACGAACGGGCCGTGGCCGCGAATGAAACCACGCGAACGCGCGCGGGTCCTGAACCGGATCGCCGATGCCGTCGAGGCCCAGGAGGATCGCCTCGCGGAACTCGAGACCTTCGACACCGGTCTGCCCATCACCCAGGCGAAGGGCCAGGCCCTCCGAGCGGCCGAGAACTTCCGCTTCTTCGCCGACCTGATCGTGGCCCAGTTCGATGACGCCATGAAGGTCCCCGGCTCCCAGATCAACTACGTTAACCGCAAGCCCATCGGCGTGGCCGGCCTGATCACGCCGTGGAACACGCCGTTCATGCTGGAGTCCTGGAAGCTCGCTCCGGCCCTGGCGACGGGGAACACCGTGGTCCTGAAACCTGCGGAATTCACGCCGTTGTCCGCTTCCCTGTGGGCTCAGATCTTCAAGGACGCGGGCCTGCCCGACGGGGTCTTCAATCTCGTGAACGGCCTCGGCGAGGAGGCGGGCGACGCCCTGGTGAAACATCCGGACGTCCCCCTGATCTCCTTCACGGGCGAGACCACCACGGGCCAGACGATCTTCCGCAACGCCGCAGCCAACCTCAAGGGGCTGTCGATGGAACTCGGCGGGAAGTCGCCCTGCGTCGTCTTCGCCGATGCCGACCTCGACGCGGCAATCGATTCGGCCCTCTTCGGGGTCTTCTCGCTCAACGGTGAGCGCTGCACGGCGGGATCCCGCATCCTGGTGGAGCGGCCGGTCTACGACGAGTTCTGCGAGAAGTACGCAGCCCGCGCGAGGACCATCGTCGTCGGGGACCCCCACGACCCGAGGACCGAGGTCGGCGCGCTCGTCCATCCCGAGCACTACGAGAAGGTCGCGGCCTACGTGGAGATCGGCAAGACCGAGGGTCGCCTCCTCGCCGGCGGCGGACGCCCCGAGCACCTGCCCGAGGGCAACTACATCGCCCCCACGGTGTTCGCCGACGTCGCCCCCGACGCGCGGATCTTCCAGGAGGAGATCTTCGGCCCCGTCGTCGCCATCACACCCTTCGACACCGACGACGAAGCCCTGGCCCTCGCCAACAACACCCGGTACGGCCTCGCGGCCTACATCTGGACGAAGGACCTGACGAGGGCGCACACGTTCTCCTCCGACGTCGAGGCCGGAATGGTCTGGCTCAACAGCCACAACGTGCGTGACCTGCGCACCCCGTTCGGCGGCGTGAAGGCCTCCGGCCTGGGACACGAGGGCGGCTACCGCTCCATCGACTTCTACACGGACCAGCAGGCGGTGCACATCACGCTCGGTACCGTCCACACCCCGAGGTTCGGCAGCGTGGAGGCCTCGGCCGCCAACGAAGGCTGACACCCCTTTCGCTCGACGAGGAGAGAATCCGATGCCCAACCCCCTTCCGACGCCGTCGCTCCCCGCCCCGGACATCGTCCGCTGCGCGTACATGGAGATCGTGGTCACCGACCTCGCGCGCTCCCGTGCGTTCTACGTCGACGTCCTCGGCCTGCACGTGACCGAGGAGGACGACGAGGCGATCTACCTGCGTTCCCTGGAGGAGTTCATCCACCACAACCTCGTCCTCCGGAAGGGACCCGTCGCGGCCGTCGCCGCGTTCGCCTACCGCGTGAGGTCACCGGCGGACGTGGACGCCGCCGAGGCGTACTACCGCGAACTGGGCTGCCGCACGGAGCGCCGCAGGAACGGCTTCACCAAGGGTGTCGGCGACTCCGTCCGCGTCGAGGACCCCCTTGGCTTCCCGTACGAGTTTTTCTACGACGTGCAGCACGTCGAACGGCTCACCCAGCGCTACGACCTCTATTCGGCGGGCGAGCTGGTCCGCCTCGACCACTTCAACCAGGTCACGCCCGACGTGCCGCGGGGACGGCAGTACCTCGAGGACCTCGGCTTCCGCGTCTCGGAGGACATCCAGGACTCCGACGGGGTCACCTACGCCGTCTGGATGCACCGCAAGCAGACCGTGCACGACACCGCGCTCACCGGCGGCAACGGTCCCCGCATGCATCACGTGGCCTTCGCGACGCACGAGAAGCACAACATCATCCAGATCTGCGACAAGATGGGGGCCCTGCGGATCAGCGACCGCATCGAGCGCGGGCCCGGACGCCACGGCGTCTCGAACGCGTTCTACCTCTACATCCTCGACCCGGACGACCACCGCATCGAGATCTACTGCCAGGACTACTACACGGGAGATCCGGACAACCCGACGATCACCTGGGACGTGCACGACAATCAGCGCCGCGACTGGTGGGGCAACGCCGTCGTTCCCTCCTGGTACTCCGAGGCCTCCCTCGTCCTGGACCTCGACGGCAACCCGCAGGACGTCGTCGAACGCGACGAGAGGAGCGAGCAGGCCGTGACGGTCGGTGCGGACGGCTTCTCCTACACGCGCAGGGACGACGGCGGCGCTCCCGCCGAGGGCTTCAAGCTCGGAACACAGCTGTAGCGGTGCCACCGCGAACACCCCTCCCCTCCAGCGAAGGACACCGATGCTCGACAGCCAGACGATCAGCGGCATAGCCGATGAACTGCTCGAGGCCGCCCGGACCCGGACGCCCGTGCCCCTGTTGACCGCCCGCTACCCCGACATGACCGTGGAGGATTCCTACGCCGTCCAGCGCTTGTGGCGGCAGCGCAACGAGGATGCCGGCCGCACGCTGGTGGGGAGGAAGATCGGGCTGACCAGCAGGGCGATGCAGGAAGCCACCGGCATCACCGAACCCGATTACGGCGCGATCTTCGACGACATGGTCCTCGAGACCGGCTGCTCCGTGGACTGGGGAAGGTACACCCACCCCCGCGTGGAGGTGGAACTGGCGTTCGTGCTCAAGGACGACCTCAGCGGCCCTGGATGCACCATTTTTGATGTCCTCAACGCCACCGACTACGTGGTGCCGGCCCTGGAGATCCTGGACTCCAGGATCGAGATGGAGGGCCGCACGATCGTTGACACCATCTCCGATAACGCCGCGATGGGTGCCATGGTGGTCGGCGGCAGGCCCGTGAGGCCCGACGCCGTCGACCTCCGCTGGGTGTCCGCCATCCTCTACAAGAACCAGGTCGTCGAGGAGACCGGGGTAGCCGCCGGAGTACTGGACCATCCGGCCGCGGGAGTGCACTGGCTGGCCAACAAGATCGCAGCGCACGACGACGGGTTGAAGGCAGGGGACATCATCCTCGCCGGATCCTTCACCCGGCCCATGTGGGTCTACGAGGGCGATACCGTCCATGCCGACTACGGACCGCTGGGAGCCGTGACATGCCGCTTCGTCTAGAACCCAGCTTCAGGGCCGGCCTTGCTGCTGCCGACCGTCCACTCGCAGGGATGTGGGTCTGCTCCGGCAGCCCGCTGGTCGCCGAGATCTGCGCAGGATCGGGACTGGACTGGCTGCTTGTCGATGCCGAGCACAGCCCCAATGGCCTCGAATCGATCCTCGCCCAACTCCAGGCCGCCCACGGCTACCCCGTGCACGTGGTGGTGCGTCCGCCGGTCAACGAGCCCGTCGTGATCAAGCAGTACCTCGACATCGGAGTGCAGAACCTGCTCGTCCCGATGGTGAACTCCGCGAATGAGGCACGGGCAGCCGTCGCTGCCACCCGCTACCCGCCGGAAGGCATCCGAGGCGTCGGCTCCGCACTGGCGCGTGCCGCCCGCTGGAACCGCGTGCCGGGGTACCTCGCTGAGGCTGCCGGGACCATCAGCGTCACCGTGCAGATCGAATCGACAGCGGCGGTGGACGCGGTCGAGGCGATCCTCGCCGTCGAGGGGGTCGACGCCATCTTCCTCGGGCCCTCCGATCTGGCGGCGTCGATGGGCCTTCTCGGGCAGCAGGAACACCCTGAGGTGCGCACCGCCGTCGAGCACTGCCTTCGGGCGGCCGCACGTGCCGGCGTGCCGGCGGGCGTCAACGCCTTCAACCCGGCGACGGCCCGCCACTATCTCGGGAGCGGAGCGCGGTTCATCCTGGTCGGGGCCGACGTCGCCCTGCTCGCGCGGGGTTCCGAAGCCCTCGCCGCGCAGTTCGTCCCGGCCGCCGACGGCGAAGGTACCGCGACGGGTTACTGACGAACGGGGCGGCCGGCGAGGGGACCGCCACGTCCGGAGGCTCGTCGCGGAACGTAGCCCTGTACGCCGATAGTGCACAGGACCCTTACGATACGAAGAGGCAGGTATTGCCATTTTGTCTGCCGGTGGGGCGGCGACCAGGAGAGGTACACCATGGAATCACCGCGCAGGTTCGACACGATCACGATCATCTTCAACCCGAACAGCACCGGGGATGCCCCGAAGCTCGCCGAAGAGCTCCTGCAGGATCTGAACTCCGCGCTGCCCGCCACGACGGTCACCATGCAACCCACCGAGCACGCCGGCCACGCCATCGACCTCGCACGCGAGGCGGCATCGGCAGGCAATGCGCTCGTCGTGTCGGTCAGCGGTGACGGCGGATACAACGAGGTCGTCAACGGAGTGATGGCCAGTGGCAGCGATGACGCCGTCTGCGCGGTGCTGGCCGCAGGCAACGCGAACGACCACAGCCGCGTCACGGGCCGCAAACCCCTGGCAAAGGCCATCACGGAGGGGCAGGTGCGCCGCATCGACCTTCTGCGCATCAGCATGGACGAGACGGGAGCCGACCCGGTGTACGCGCACTCGTACATCGGTTTCGGCCTGACGCCGGTCGTCGCGATCGATCTGGAGAAGGGCAGCAAGGGTGCCATCAAGGAGATGTTCTCCGTCGTGCGCACCTTCTCCAAGTTCAAGCCCTTCGAGATCCGGCAGAGTGACGGAAAGCGACGCTCGTTCGACAGCCTCGTCTTCGCGAATATCTCGCAGATGGCGAAGTACGCAACCCTGAGCGAAGCCGGGGACCACCCGGCAGACGGGAAGTTCGAGGTGATCACCTTCCCCCACATGGCCAAGTGGCGGATCCTGCTCACCGCCCTCCGCGCCACGACCAAGGGACTGGGCGACCAGCCGAGCTACACGCAGTACCGGTTCTCGACGCTCAAGCCCATGCCCTACCAGATCGACGGCGAAGTGAAGTCCGTCGAAGCTGCCACGGACATCACGATCGACAGTGTCCCCCGAGCCCTGGCCATCCTCGGCTGAGCGCCCATCACAACGGGCCACCGGCACGAAGTACTCCCGGCAGGAAGTACACCTGACCCGGCGTACCGTGTGCACTCCGGGCTGAACCCGATCTCCGACGCCCCGCCGCTGACCAGCGCCGCGTGGCCGTCACCCCCACCAAAGGACAACCGTGAGCGATCTCGCCACCCCACCGGCCGCGCCCGCTGCTGCCCCTCGTACTGTTCGTATCTCGAAGCCGAATGACGTGGTGGCTTCCTACTCGGTGCTGCTGAAGCAGGTCCGCAAGGAAGGCCTCCTGAACCGGCGGCGGCGCTTCTACGTCTCGGTGTTCGCCGTCCTCGCCCTGGTCATGGGGGCGGCCTGGACCGGGTTCGCGCTCCTGGGTGACACCTGGTTCCAACTCCTCATCGCCGCCGTCCTCGGCGTCGTCCTCACCCAGGTCGCGTTCCTCGCCCACGAGGCCTCGCACCGCCAGATCTTCAGGACCCGCGGCGCCAACGACTGGTCCGGGCGCATCCTCGCCGCCGGCGTCGTCGGTATCAGCTACGCCTGGTGGATGGACAAGCACACCCGCCACCACAATGATCCCAACACCCGCGGCAAGGACCCCGACATCGA
>NZ_PJIQ01000001.1:0-112749 GCF_002929745.1 Arthrobacter sp. B1805 | reverse complement strand
AGCTACGCCTGGTGGATGGACAAGCACACCCGCCACCACAATGATCCCAACACCCGCGGCAAGGACCCCGACATCGAGGTCGACACCATCTCGTTCCTCGAGGAGGACGCCGCGAAAGCCACCGGCCTCCAGGCCTGGATCACCCGCCGCCAGGGTTACCTCTTCTTCCCCCTGCTGACCATGGAAGGCATCAACCTGCATGCCCGCTCCATCAGCACCCTCTTCGCCCGCCGCACCATCAAGGGCCGCTGGGTGGAACTCGCGCTCCTGGGCGCCCGATTCGGCGCCTACCTCGGCGTCCTCTTCTGGTTCCTCCCGGTCGGCATGGCCTTCGCGTTCCTCGGCGTCCAGCTCGCGGTCTTCGGGATCTACATGGGCGCCAGCTTCGCGCCCAACCACAAGGGCATGCCCATCGTGCCCAAAGGCAGCAAGCTCGACTTCTTCCAGAAGCAGGTCCTCACCTCCCGCAACATCCGCGGAGGCTCGTTCGTGAACAACGCCTTCGGCGGATTGAACTTCCAGATCGAACACCACCTCTTCCCCGACATGCCGCGCCCTCACCTGCGCCGCGCCGCCGTGATCGTCAAGGAACACTGCGAGCGCCTGCGCGTGCCCTACACCGAAGTGGACGTCACCGCCTCCTACGCCGCCGTCGTCACCTACCTCAACCGCGTAGGACTCGCAGCCCGTGACCCCTTCGACTGCCCCACTCTCAACCGCTACCGCCAACCCTGACCCCCGGCCCCCCGCCCGCCGCACTTCGAAGCGGCGCCCGCCCGCGAAAGTGATCCTGCGCGCAGTGACATTCCATCGTTCGACCGGGCGCCTGCCTGCCCTCCTCCAGCTGGTGGCTCTCTGCCGTTCCACCCCGTGGCGTCCGGCTTCCCGCCACGCGTCCTTCGGCCGCCCGTTCGACGGCGAGGAACCGGCGGGCGAGGCCGTCGTCGTCCACGACTGCACGGGCATAGTGAGGACGACGCTGGATGCAGCGACCGGATCGCGCCGGGAGGTGTCGTACCGCCTCCACTCGTGGTCCAGGCGGACCGACGACGATCCTGCTCGTCCTGTCTTCGTCCTGGTGCACGGAATCGGCATGTCGCACCGCTACTTCGCCCGGTTGCGAGCGGAGCTGGTGCACTACGGAGACACCCTGGTGCTCGACCTTCCCGGTTTCGGTGGGACCCCCCGGCCGGCTTCGCAGCTCGGCGTCGGTGATTATGCGGCAGTCATCGCGACGGCACTGGTGGACGCAGGGCGTCAGTCGTGCGTGGTGGTCGGGCATTCGATGGGCGCCCAGTTCGTCACCGAACTCGCGGTGAACCGTCCTGACCTGGTCTCGGCCGTGGTCCTCATCGGGCCGGTCACGGACACGTTGCATCCGACCGCCGCGCGGAACGCCGCCGCTCTGGCCCTCGACACCCTGCTGGAACGTCCGGTCACGAACCTCCTGGTGGGGGCGGCGTACCTGCAGTGCGGGATCCGCTGGTACCTGAAGGAGCTACCCGTGATGCTGGACTATCGCCTGGACGACCGCCTCGCAGCGGTGACACAGCCGGTCCTGGTGCTGCGGGGCGCACTGGATCCGGTAGCGAGCCGCACGTGGTGTCGCAGACTGGCCGCGTCGGCTCCCGACGGACGGATGGTGGAGGTGCCCGGCCAGCCCCACGCCGCGCACCGTGCAGGTTCCCGCTTCGTCGCGAGGGCCATCCTGCGGCTCGTCGAGAATCTTCGCGTCCGCCCGTTCCCGGACCGCGTGGGATAGCGCCACAACCTTCCTCCCTTCCTCCGCGCCGCCTCGAGGAAATGGTGGCGGTCCCGGCCTGCGGATTGAGTAGGATGAGGTCCTGCTGACGTGGTCAGCGGCGGTTCAGAAGAGAGCCCGGGGTTGGTCCCTGTTCCCTTCCAGTTGATAGGCGTCCCATGAACACCAGACTCACTCCCTCCGAGCCTTTTCCCGAAGACCTTGCAGGGCTCGATCTTCCGGAGGTCGAGGTTCTCAACAGCAAGATCCAACGCGAGTTGTCGCACGAGTACGTGCACGACGGTGAAGTCGATCCGGAGACAGAGTTCCGCAGCGAGGAACTGAACGAGGAGCTCGACCGCCGTGATGCAGCGGAGGCCACTGCACCGGCGGTTGTGTCCCCTCAGTCGTTCCTTCCCGCCGGTGGGGACCTCCGCCGCCTGTAGCGTTCCCCGCGGATGCCGCGCCGAACCGCCGTCGGCAGCCCTCCCGGGCCGGCGACCGAATCATCCCCTGTTCCGTCCGTTGGTCGTCGAAGTGGCTCCTGCAGGAGTCGGTGAGGAATTACCGCAGTGCCTGATGAAAGGGAACTTGCCGCAGAAGCCGCGGAGAACCAGACCATCTCCCTGCTACAGGACATGGTGCTCGACAGCGACGACGTCCAGCAGTTCCTCGACGGCCTCGTCACCGTCGCATCGACGGCGTTCACCAGCGCGCAGGGCGAGGTGTTCTGCGGTGTCACCCTGTTGCGTCCGCGGTCGATGGTCACGGTTGCGAGTAGCAGCGACCAGGCGAAGGTGATGGATGAGGTGCAGTACGGGTTCAACGACGGACCGTGCCTTCGCGCCGCACGCGAGGGCTACACGGTGCACATTCCGGATTTCCTGAGCGAGTCCAGGTTCCCCGAATACCGCGAAGCCATCGCCAGCCACGGCATCCGCTCGGCGCTGGGGATCCCCATCCGGCTGGACGCCGGGGCAAGCGCCGGCCTCGACTTCTACTCGACGGAACCGGACGCATTCTCGGAGACGAGCATCGCCGTTGCCGAGGGATTCGCCCGCGATGCGTCGAAGTCCCTTCGGCTGGCTGTCAGGATAGCAACGCTGAGCGACAACTCGGAACACCTCAAGGCAGCCATGGAGTCCCGGACCGCCATCGATCTTGCCGTGGGCGCCGTCATGGGCCAGAACCGCTGCAGCCAGGACGAAGCGATCGCGATCCTGCGCACCGCTTCCCAGGGCCGCAACATGAAGCTGCGGGACCTCGCCGTGGACCTCCTGGCCTCCCTGGGCCAGAAGGGAACGGTCCGCACACACTTCGACGGCTGATCGTAGGAGTACGCGTCAGGGTTGGTGAACCTGCCCTGCCGGTGACTCGTCAGGGTCGTCGGGCACGAGGCGTGGTCCGTTGATCTCGTCCTCGACTTCCCGGGCGAGCGTTCGTAGCTTCCTGCCGTCCCGCATCGAGTATTCCCGCGGCTGCTGGTCGATCACGCACAGCGTGCCGATCGTCCAGCCGCCAGGCCCTCGCAACGGATAGCCGGCGTAGAAGCCGATGTAGGGCTCCCCCAGGACGAGTGGGTTGTCCTTGAACCGCTCGTCCTGCAGCGCGTCCCGCACGATCAGCGGGCCCGCATTCCGGATCGTCGCGTTGCAGAAGGAGATTTCTCGTGGCATGTTCTGCTGAACCGGCCCGATCACGGATTTGAGGAACTGGCGCCGATCGTCGATCAACGCCACGATGGCCGAGCTGACCTGGAAGTAGTCCTTCGCCTGTCGTGTGATCCGGTCGAACCTCTCCTCCTGCAGGGTGTCGAGCAGGTGTGTCCGGGTGACCGCATCCAGGCGTTCCTGCTCCTGCTCCTCCGGGGTGAAGAGGAACGATCCTGCGACACCGAGAGCCCGCCGGGAATCGATCGACGATTGCTGCGGCCCCTCCACCGAACAGCGCTCGATGCGGTCCTTCGCGCCGACTCCCGCCAGCAGCTCGTTCGTTGCATCAGCCAGGATGTCGCACTCGATGTCCTGCAACTCGAACATCCCGGAGAGGTACGCCTCGAGCTCGAAGCGCGACACCGCACCGCCCCGGCCGTAGTAGCTGACCCATATGTCCTCGAGAGTCAGCCCTGTTGCCGACAGGACCTCCCTCAGCTGCTCAACCTGTGCCTGCGCGCTCATACCAGTACCCTCCATGCCGACAGCCCCGCCCAAGCCGTTGATTGTCGTCAGTGCTACCGCTTCGACCGGCAAGACGTCGGACCGTCAGCAGGCTTACTACCCCACGTTAGCAAGCCTTGCCTCCGATGACACCAGTTGCCGGACGATCTGCACCGCATACCACTGTGGCCCGGCAGCAGGAGTCCTCAATGCCGTTCAGTTGTTTTGACTTAATCAAAACAACCAGTAGGCTTGGATCATGACGCTCTCGCCCTCCGCCCCTGCCGATCCGGAGGTGCTGCGGCAATCCATCCGAGCGGCAGGGCTGAAGGTCACCGCTCCACGGGTGGCCGTGCTGCAGGCGCTGCAGAGCAGGCCGCACTCGAGCGCCGACCACGTGTTCGAGAGCGTGCGGAATACCCTTCCCGGCACGTCCACCCAGGCGGTCTACGGGGTTCTCGCCGCCTTCACGGAGGCGGGCCTCGTGCGAAGGTTCGATCCAGCCGGATCGCCGGCGCTGTTCGAGTGCAGAGTCCGCGATAATCACCACCACCTGGTGTGCATCTCCTGCGGAGCCATCCGGGATGTCGATTGCGTCATCGGCGCGGCTCCCTGCCTGACCCCCTCGGACACCCACGGATTCACCGTGATCGCGGCCGAGGTCACCTTCAATGGCCTCTGCGAGCAGTGCCGGGAGACCGTGGCTCCTGCCGGCTAGGCCGCCAGCGACACCCATATGCAACGGGTGCAGTGGCGGCGACGGTCAACAATCGAAAACCGACAACCCTCTCTTCGGCGTGCCTGATTCACCCCCCTGCAGGCACCCCTCCATCAACGGAAAGAAGCTCATGACACTCCTCGATCGCGTTTCGCCCCACACCCAGAAGCCTTCGACAGCACTCTCCGACCTCAGGGCGCCGGCCCCCATGGGCGGCAGTTACGTCACCGTCTCCGCACCCGCAACTGTTCACGGTCAGACCGGAGGGACCTATGTGACGACCGGCAGGGCCGTACCCGCGACGCGCGGAACCTACGTCTCGACGTCGTCTGCAGCTCGACCCTCCGGCGGGTTCTACACCTACTCCGCCTGACACTTCGAAAGTGGCAGAAGTCCCAACCGGGCACACCTACAGCTGGTCGTCCAGATGGAACACCTCATCGAGCCGGAGGAATCCTTCGTCCGGGCGCCCGTCGAGGGCCACGAAGAACGGTGCCATTTCCGCCTGCCACCTGGCATTGACCTCCGTGTCGGCCATCGCGGACTGGGATGCTGCGAAGTCCTCGCACTCCACGTATCCGATCAGCAGACCGTCGGGACGCAGGAACAGCGAGTAGTTGTTCCACCCCGTCGCCTTCAGTGCCCTCGCCATGTCAGGCCAGATCGCCGCGTGCCGTTCGCGGTACTCCGGGATCCGCTCGGGCCGGACCTGTAGTTGGAAGCACACACGCTCCATTGATATCGGTTCCTTCGCTGCTGGAAGAGCTGGTTGATGGGATCAGAGGGCTACGTGACGGTGCTCGACGCCGAGGAGGCTTGCTGCCGCCTTCACGTCGGCCGCCCGGTGCCCCACGCACAGGGCCCAGTGATGGCCGATGCCGGTCTGGCTCCACTCGTCCACCCACAGGCCCGGGTCTCCGCCGAAATCCACCCGCGACGTCGTGTTGCCGATGGCCAGCAGGGGCCCGGGCACCACGGTGCCCTCGGACGTGATGAAGACGTAGGACCCGTCCGGATCCTGCCCGATACCGAAAGTGGTGACGGGACCGTGGCGCACGTCGAATTCCACGGAGACGCCCCAGCCCCGCTTGCCGTGGTAGACACCCAGTCCGCGCAGCAGTGGATCAGCGGCGCTGACGGCGAGGTGGGCAGGACCGTCGTGTCCCATCTCCACCACGTTGTCGAGGAAGTTGAGCGCCTGGATCTCCGTGAAGGAGCCTCCCGCGCCCATGGTGTGGGCGGCGAGCATCGCGATGGAGGTCCGAAGCTCGTACTCGCCCGCCATGGGAACACCACGCGCGGTCAGGATCGAGGCGCCCAGGATCATCCCTGCGCCCAGGCGTTCGTGCTGCTCCCCCGCCAGGCCACGGTGGTAGTAGGCCAGCGAATCCAGGTCGAACTCCGTGACGAGGCGATCGAGCCCGACGGACACCTTCGCGCCCCACGCGAAATCCTCGTCGACGACGGATGCGTCAATGGTGAAGAGGTCCCGCGCCAGGGCCACGCGCTCACGCACCTGCTCATCGGTCACCTCGGCGACGAACTCGCGGAGGTCGTCGAACTCGACGACCTCGACGTGCGAGCCGAACGTCGTCGACACCGTGGTGAGATCCGTCGAGACATCGAGCATGCCCGGGTAGACGTGGCCCATGAGCCCGTGGCGCGCGTGTCGCAGCCTGCCGCGCACTCCGGCAGCGTGCACCCACTGGTTGATGCGCTGCCACGCCGACTCCTGCTTCAGGTGGCCGGACACGGAGCGGAACGGAATTCCTGCCCTCCGGAAGACGTTGGCGACCTCGGGTACCGGACATTGTCCGCAGTAGGCGAGCCACCTGCCGGTATCGACGTTCGCGTGGTCCATCGCCTCGGTGGGCTGCAGGTCGATCACGAGGACCGGCGTCCCCGACCGCTGTGCGATCGGCAGGACCATCGAGGACGTGAGGTAGGTGGTCAGGAAGATGACGATCAGGTCGCAGTCCGCTCGGCGCAACTCCTCCGCGGCAGTCGCCGCCTCTCGGGCATCGGAGACGAAGCCGACGTCGGTGACCTCTGCGTCGAGCTCGCCGAACCTGGCGGTGACGTAGCGCGCCGACTCCTGAAGCTGCGGCAGCAGGTCGGGGAACTGCGGCCAGTACGCACCGAGCCCGCCGGAGACCAGACCGAGGCGCGTAGGACGGCGGCGGATGGGCTCGAGCTGCTCAGGGACGGCCAGCGGGCCGGCGGATCCGGCAGTGGCATCGGTGGTCAAGGGTGCTCCTCGGACGGCGGGTCGGGGCGGGGTGGGAACAGCGAACGTTCGGGTGGGGACGCTGGACGGGGAAGGGCGGGGCGCCCGCGAGGACGCCCCGTCCGGACCGGCTAGAAGTCGTAGTCGTCGATGTTCTCCGCGTTGAACTGCGTGGGCGGACCGACCAGGACGATGCCGCCCTCGCCGACCTCGCGCTCTCCGAGCTCACCGGCCTCGAAGGTGTCACCGGGCTCGCCGGTGATGTCGCCGTCGGCCAGTGCCTTACCTGCGAACGCGGCCACGTAGCCGAGCTGTGCCGGATCCCAGAGCGCGAACTCGCTGACCGTGCCGTCCTTGACGAACGGACGCATCTCGTTGGGGAGGCCGAGGCCCGTCAGGGCGACCTTGCCCTTGTACTCCGAGGTGGAGAGGTACCGGGCGGTCGCCGCGATGCCGACCGTGGTGGGCGAGATGATGCCCTTGAGGTCCGGGTAGGCCTGCAGCAGACCCTGCGCTTCCTGGAAGGACTTCGTGTCGTCGTCGTCGCCGTAGACCTTGGCGACGAGCTCGATGTTCGCGTAATCCGGGTTCGACGCCAGTTCCTCCTCCATGAACTTGATCCACTCGTTCTGGTTCGTGGCGTTGGCCGTGGCTGAGAGGATTGCGATCTCGCCCTCTCCGCCGATCTGCTCCGAGATCAGCTCGAGCTGGACCAGGGCCACGTCCTTGGCGTTGACCTGGCTCACGAAGAGGTCGCGGTAGTCGGGGTTGGTGTCTGAGTCGAAAGCGACGATCTTCGAACCCGCCGCCCGTGCTTCCTCGAGGGCGGGACCGACGGCGTCGGGATCGTTCGCGGCGATCACGATGACGTTGGTACCACGCTGCGTCTCCGCGTTGATGAAGGACACCTGGCTCGAGGCGCTGGCGTCCAGCGGACCGACGACCTCGGATTCGGCGAAGCCGGCCTCAGAAGCACCATCCTCGCCACCGCCGAGCACCACATCGGTGTAGGGGTTGTTGAGCTGCTTGGGGATGAACGTGATCGTCTGCTCGCCGTCCGATCCGCTGCCACCCTCGCTGCCGCCGCCTTCGGAGGCAGCACCGCCACCGCACGCGCTGAGCACCAGGGCGGCACTCGTGGCGAGGGCCGCGAACGCTGCGCGCCGTCGGGTTCCGGAGTGAATAAACCTCATTGTTTTTTCCTTTCGATGGGCGCTGGAAACCAGTCGCCGGGTGCAACCCTAGGAGGACGGCCTAGGGAAGTGGTGCGCTGCGGACCTGCCGGGAATGGCGGGCCCGCCGGATGGCTGACGCGATGTTCGGCGCCACCACCGAGATGATGAGCAACGAGCCCGTCACGATGATGAGGACCACCTCCGAGACGCGATCCAGCTTCAGGGCGTAGTTGATGGTGCCGATCAGCAGCACTCCGGCCAGGACTCCTGGGATGGACCCCTTGCCGCCGAAGATCGACACTCCCCCGAGGAGTACAGCGGCGATGACCGCGAGTTCGAGCCCGCTCGCGTTGTCGCTGCGGGCACTGGAGTAACGGAGTGTCCAGTAGATACCGGCCAGTGCGGACACGGTGCCCGTGGCCAGGTACAGCAGGAACTTCGAACGGGCGACGTCGATACCGACGAAGGTCGCGGCTTCCTTGCTGTAGCCCAGCGCGAAGAGCCCGCGGCCGAACGGCGTGAAGTGCAGCACGACGGCGAAGGCGATGATCAGCACGACGACGCCGATCATGACGGTCGGGATCCCGGTGCCGCCGAGCTTCGAGGTGAAGAAGGCGGTCAGCCCGGGCGGGAAGTTCGCGACGGCGTTGTCACCGATGACCACGAGGGCGAGACCCCGGAAGAGGGCCAGCGTACCGATGGTGACGGCGAGGGACGGGAGGCCGAGATAGGCGATGAGCACGCCGTTGAAGGCACCGGCGACCAGACCGGCCAGCACGCAGATCACCAGGACGAGCGCGATGTTCATACCGCCCTGCCACAGCACGCCCATGAGGGCGCTGGTCAGTCCGGCGATGCTCGCGACAGAGAGATCGATCTCGCCCGAGATGATCACCAGCGTCATCGGCAGGGCGATGAGCAGCGTGGGAATCACATCGAGGAGCAGGAACCCGACGGTCACAGGTGAGGCGAAGCGCGGGATCACGATGCTTGCATAGAGCACGACGACGAGGAGCACGTAGATCATGATGGCGTCGCGCCCGAGCAGCATCCGCGCGGCTCCCGTGCGGCCCTTGGATACGGCGAGCACCGTGGACGTGTCGGCCTTGCCTGTCCGGGACCTCGCCGGCTTCCGGCCTGCCTCGGCCGCGGTCTTCGTGCTTCCGGGCGTAGCGGCCATGCGCCTGCCTTTCGGTGGTGGGCCGGATTCCGGCTGGTGCCCTTCGGGCTGGACGGCGGTGGGGGAAGCGGAGGGGTCAGACATTGCGGGCCTCCGCGATGCGAAGTTTGCGGGCGGACCGCACGCTGGCGATCCGATCGATGACGACTGCCGCTAGGATCAGGATGCCCACGATTGCCTGCTGCCAGAACTTGTCGACGCGCAGCGCCGTCAGGGCGCTCGTGATCGTCGTCAGGAGAAGGGCGCCGATGGCGGCTCCCACGACGGTGCCGCTGCCTCCGAAGATGGCGACCCCGCCCACGACCGCCGCTGCAACGACGTCGAGCTCGAGTCCCGATCCCGTCGTCGCGCCGACCGAGTTGAAGCGGCTCGCGTAGAGCACCCCGGCCAGACCGGCCAGGAGTCCGTTCACCACGAAGGCGAGCAGGACCCGGCGGGTGACCGGAATTCCGAACAATCGGGCGGCGTCGGGATCTGAGCCGATCGCGTAGAGGTCGCGGCCAGGGCGCGTGCCGAGCATGTAGACGGCGACGATCGCGACGACGACGACGGCGATCAGGGTAATCACGGGGAATCCGAGAGCCGTGTCCACCGAGAGGTTGCCGAACGCCTCGGGCCGGTCGCCGGCGAAGTACTGGGTGCCGCCCGCCCAGGCGTTGTTGATGCCGCGGAAGATGTAGAGCGTACCGAGCGTGATGACGAGTGCCGGCACCTTGGCGATGGTGATGAGCAGGCCGTTCAGGCCGCCGAGCACCGCTCCGAAGAGCATGCCGAGCACGAACACGGCGACGATCGGCAGGTTCGGTGCCGCCACGAAGAGGCTGCCCGTCGAGAACGCCACGAGTCCGAGGATCGAGCCGACCGAGAGATCGATATTCCGTGTGATGATCACGAGCGTCTGCCCGACGGCCAGGATCATGAGGATGGTCGCGTTCAGCAGCAGGTCCTTGATGCCCTGCTCGCTCAGGAAGAGCGGATTGATGGCCGCGGTCACGGCGACCAGCACCACGAGCGCAAGCACGACGGGAAGTTCGCGGAGCTTCAGGAGGGAGCCGAGGGCCGACGTCCGCCCGTGCTCGGGAGTGGGATGTGCGGGTGCCGTACTCTTGCTGTCGAGGCTCATCGCGTTGACTCCAGGGATGCGGTGGCGGCGTGCATGACGGTTTCGGCAGTGGCTTCCGTGCGATTCAGCCGGCCGGTGATCCGGCCCTCCCGCATGACCAGGACGCGGTCCGCCATGCCGAGCACCTCGGGAAGCTCGGAGGAAATCATGAGGATTGCGATACCGCGCCCCGCGAGTTCCGAGATCAGGCGGTGCACCTCGCTCTTGGTCCCGACGTCGATCCCGCGCGTCGGCTCGTCGATGATGAGGAGTTTCGGATCGGTCGCGAGCCACTTTGCGAGGACGACCTTCTGCTGGTTGCCACCCGAGAGCGTGGAGACGGCATGTTCCGGTGAGCCGGCCTTGACCTGCAGCCGCTTGCCCCAGGTCTCGGCGGCTTCCCGCTCGGCCCTGCCGCTGATGATGCCGAACCTCGCGAGTGAGTGGCGCAGCGTGAGCGCCGCGTTGCGTTCCACCGACAGGTCCATCACGAGTCCCTGCTTGCGCCGGTCCTCGGGGACGAACCCGATGCCTGCGTCGATGGCGGCCCGCGGGTCCTTGCGGCGGAGCGCACGTCCGAACATCTCGACGGTGCCCGACTCGTAGCGGTCGATGCCGAACACTGCCCGGGCGACCTCCGTCCGGCCGGCTCCCACGAGCCCGGACAGCGCGACGATCTCGCCCGCCCGCACCTCGAAATCGATGTCGTGGAACACTCCCGGACGCGTCAGTCCGGTCACCCTGAGGACGACGTCACCCGCCTCGGTCTCGGTCTTCGGGAACAGCGCATTGATGTCGCGCCCCACCATCTCGCGAACGATTTCCTCCACGGAGGTCGCGGCTGTGTCGTGCGTCGTGATGTAGGTGCCGTCACGCATGACCGTGATGCGGTCGCAGAGGCCGAAGACCTCGTCGAAGCGGTGCGAGATGAACAGGATGCCGCTGCCGCCGTCACGCAGCCGGCGGGCGACGGCGAATAAACGGTCCACCTCGACGCCGCTCAGTGCGGCGGTGGGCTCGTCCATGACGAGGATGCGGGCATCCAGGGAGATGGCCTTCGCGATCTCGATGATCTGCTGGTCCGCGATGGACAGGCCCTCCGCCACGCGGTCAGGATCGATTGGCACACCGAGCTGGTCGAAGAGTTCCCGGGCGCGGCGGCGCATCTCGACACGGCTGATGAGGCCGAAACGGCCCTTCGGCTGCCTGCCGATGAAGATGTTCTCGGCCACCGTGAGGTCGGGGAAGAGCGTCGGCTCCTGATAGATGACGGAGATGCCGGCAGCCTTGCTGTCGGCGACGTTCCGGAAGCTCACGGCCTGCCCTGCGACGAGGAACTCCCCGGCGTCGGGCTGGTGCACGCCGGCGAGGATCTTGACGAGCGTCGACTTCCCGGCACCGTTCTCACCCACGAGTGCGTGGATCTCCCCCGCCGCCAGCTCGATCGTCCCGTCGGCCAGGGCCACGACCGGCCCGAAGGTCTTCAGTGCCCCCCGGAGGGCCAGCACGGGCGTCCCTGCTGCCGGGTCGGTGGCGACACTGCCACCATCAAAGTGCGTCACTGCAACTCCTCCAAGGAAATGAATCGTTTCAGAGCAACGGTTCACATCGAATAGTAGGCGTGACCTACATCACCGTCAACCGCCCGAAATCGACCTGTGACCTCGGTCGGCTCTCCGCGTGATCGTCAGACCCCGGCGCGGACCGACGTCGTCGTGCTCCCGCGTTCGACCAGCTCCGGATCGAAGATGACCTGCCGGCGCCGGGAAGCGGGTGCTTCGATCTCTTCCAGGAGGAGCTCGACGGCGGTCCGCCCCATCAGCTCGGTGGGCTTGCGGACGGTCGTCAGCGGAACGACCGTCGAGGCGGAGAAGTCGATGTCGTCGTACCCGATGAGGGCGAGGTCCTCGGGGATCCGGAGCCCGCGGATCAGCAGGACTGCCTGCATGACGCCGATGGCGAGGAGGTCGTTGGCGCAGAAAATGCCGTCCGGAAGACCGCTCCCCCTGCGCCGCGCAATCTCCTCACCGGCATCCCGGCCCGCGAGGACGGTCATGGCGTCGGCCTCCACGACCTCGAGCACCGCGTCGTCGTACTCCTCGACGGCCTGGCGGGCGCCCGTCAGCCGGTCCGCCACCTGCCGGTAGTCGGCCTTCGTCCCCACGAAGACGATGCGCCTCCGCCCGGCCTCGAGGAGGTGCCGCACGGCCATGTAGCCTCCGGCGATGTCGTCCACGGACACCGAACTGCAGCGCCGCTGCGGATCGACACGGTCAACGAGGACCACGGGCATGCCCCGCTTGCGGAGCGCCTCCACCCGCGGGCCCACATCACCGACGGGCGAGATGAGCATGCCCTGGACGCGCTGCTGTTCGAAGACGTCGATGTACCTCGCCTCGCGTACGACGTCCTGCCCACTGTCACCCAGCACCACCGTGCTGCCGTTCTCCGATGCGCAGTCCTCCGCAGCGCGGGCGAGGGACGAGAAGAACGGGTTGCCGACGTCGAGGACGATTAGGCCGATGGTGCGGCTCTGGCCTGCGCGCAACTGCCGGGCGGCGTCGTTGCGGACGAAGTTCAGCTCGTCGATGGCGCCCTGCACGCGCTCCCTCGTTGCGGCGGAGACCCGGGCGGGGTGGTTGAGCACATTGGACACCGTGCCGATGGCAACGCCCGCGCGATCCGCAACGTCCTTGATGCTGACTGGTCGCCTGTCCATGGTTTCCTCGACGCTCAGGCCCCGGCGCACGGAAGGCGGCGACAGGACTGTTGACACTCGGTCTCAAGCAAGGATAACTTTGAAACGTGTCACTGAAACGATTCAAAGACACGCCATCCGCACTTCACCCTCCCGGCACGATCCATGCCGGGAAGGCCCACGAGAAACCGCCGTCCGAGGTGTGACGAAGCACCCGGTCGCCACCACGCTGGAGAGAGTACATGACTGTCATCGACGACATCGCGGCGCAGCTGGAGCAGCTCGCCATCGAGGTGCCCTCCTGGGCCTACGGCAATTCCGGAACACGCTTCAAGGTCTTCGCCACCCCCGGCACGCCTCGTACCGTGCAGGAGAAGATCGCGGACGCGGGCATGGTCAACCGCCTGACCGGGCTCGCTCCGAGTGTCGCCCTCCACATTCCCTGGGACAAGGTGGACGACTACGGTGTCCTCGCTGACTTCGCCGCCGAGAACGGCGTCGCGCTCGGCACCATCAACAGCAACACCTTCCAGGACGACGACTACAAGTTCGGCAGCCTGACGCACAGCGACGCCGCGGTGCGGAACAAGGCGATCGACCACATGTACGAGTGCATCGAGGTCATGAACGTCACGGGTTCGCGCGACCTCAAGATCTGGCTGGCGGACGGCTCCAACTACCCAGGGCAGGCGGACATGCGGTCCCGGCAGGACTGGCTGCAGGATTCCCTCCGGAAGGTGTACGACCGCCTCGGCGAGGACCAGCGGCTGGTCCTCGAGTACAAGTTCTTCGAACCGGCGTTCTACCACACGGACGTTCCCGACTGGGGCACCTCCTATGCGCACTGCCTGCAGCTCGGGGAGAAGGCCCTCGTGTGCCTCGACACCGGTCACCACGCACCAGGCACGAATATCGAATTCATCGTGGCGCAGCTCATCCGCCTCGGGAAGCTCGGATCCTTCGACTTCAACTCGCGTTTCTATGCGGACGACGACCTGATCGTCGGAGCCGCGGATCCGTTCCAGCTGTTCCGGATCATGGCGGAGGTGGTGCGCGGCGGCGGCCTCGCACCCGAGAGCGGCATCGCCCTCATGCTCGACCAGTGCCACAACCTGGAGGAGAAGATCCCGGGGCAGATCCGTTCGGTGCTGAACGTCCAGGAGATGACGGCGCGTGCACTGCTCATCGACCGGCCGGCGCTCACCGCGGCACAGGAATCCGGCGACGTCCTCGCTGCCAACGCGATCATGATGGACGCCTTCTACACGGACGTCCGCCCGGGCCTGGCGCAGTGGCGCGAGTCCAAGGGACTGCCCGCGGATCCCATGGAGGCGTACCGCGCCAGTGGGTACCAGGACCGAATCAACAGCGAACGACAGGGCGGCCAGCAGGCCGGATGGGGAGCATGACAGTGACGACGACGACGGGGCACGCAACGAGCGCCTCCACCAACGGTTCCACAGACCAGACCGTCAACCAGACGGTGCAGGACCTCATCGAGCGGTCGAACCGCCTGGGCGCGGACAAGCGCAACACCAACTACGCCGGCGGCAACACGTCCGCGAAGGGTATCGGATTCGATCCGGCCACGGGCGAGGACGTCGAGCTTCTCTGGGTCAAGGGATCCGGCGGCGACCTCGGTACGCTCAAGGAATCCGGGCTCGCCGTCCTGCGGCTGGACCGGATGCGCGCCCTGCGTTCGGTGTATCCGGGTGTCGAGCGTGAGGACGAGATGGTCGCGGCGTTCGACTACACGCTGCACGGCAAGGGCGGCGCAGCGCCGTCCATCGACACGGCCATGCACGGGCTCGTCGATGCCGCGCACGTCGACCACCTGCACCCCGATTCCGGCATCGCCATCGCCACCGCTGTCGACGGGGAGGCACTGACCTCGACCATCTTCGGCAACAAGGTGGTCTGGGTGCCCTGGCGCCGCCCCGGCTTCCAGCTCGGCCTCGACATCGCCGCCATCAAGGAAGCCAACCCCGAGGCGATCGGCACGATCCTCGGCGGCCACGGCATCACCGCGTGGGGAGAGACCTCGGCCGAGGCCGAGGCGAACTCGCTCTGGATCATCGAGACGGCCGAACGGTACATCGCCGAGCACGGCAAGGCGGAGCCCTTCGGCCCTGCACTCGAGGGCTACGCGGCGCTCCCCGAGCAGGAGCGCCGGGCCAAGGCCGCGGCCCTGGCACCGACGATCCGCGGGCTCGCCTCCACCGACAAGGCACAGGTGGGCCACTTCACCGACGATCCCCGCGTCCTCGACTTCCTCGCCTCGACCAACCACCCGCGTCTCGGCGCGCTCGGAACGAGCTGCCCCGACCACTTCCTGCGCACCAAGGTCAAGCCACTGATCCTGGATCTGCCCGCGGGCGCCGACGTCGAAAGCTGCCTGCTGCGCCTGCACGAGCTGCACGCGGAATACCGGAAGGACTACGCGGCCTACTACGAGCGCCACGCAGCGCCGGATTCGCCGGCCATGCGCGGCGCGGACCCCGCGATCGTGCTCGTACCGGGCGTGGGTATGTTCTCCTTCGGTGCCAACAAGCAGACCGCCCGCGTCGCCGGTGAGTTCTACCTGAACGCGATCAACGTGATGCGCGGGGCGGAAGCCATCTCGACCTACTCACCCATCGACGAGGTCGAGAAGTTCCGCATCGAGTACTGGGCGCTCGAGGAGGCCAAGCTCGCGCGCATGCCGAAGCCGAAGTGGCACGCCGGGCGCATCGCCCTCGTGACCGGAGCCGCGTCGGGCATCGGCAAGGCCATCGCCACACGGCTGGCGGCCGAGGGTGCGTGCATCGTCATCGCGGACCTCAACATCGACAGCGCGAGCTCGGTGGCCGACGAACTCGGTGGCCCCGACGTGGCGATCGGCGTCCAGGCGGACGTCACCGATCCCGCCCAGGTACAGGAGGCCGTGAAGGCCGCCGTGCTGGCCTTCGGTGGACTCGACCTCGTGGTGAACAACGCGGGCCTCTCCATCTCGAAGCCCCTCCTCGAGACGACCGAGAAGGACTGGGACCTGCAGCACAACGTCATGGCGAAGGGCTCCTTCCTCATGTCGCAGGCGGCAGCGAAGGTGCTCATCGAGCAGGACATGGGCGGCGACATCATCTACATCTCCTCGAAGAACTCCGTGTTCGCGGGCCCCAACAACATCGCCTACAGCGCCACGAAGGCCGACCAGGCACATCAGGTCCGCCTGCTCGCCGCCGAACTGGGCGGCTACGGCGTCCGCGTCAACGGCATCAACCCCGACGGCGTGGTGCGCGGCTCCGGTATCTTCGCCGGCGGGTGGGGTGCCAAGCGCGCCGCCGTCTACGGCGTGGAAGAGGAGAAGCTGGGTGAGTACTACGCGCAGCGCACGCTCCTCAAGCGCGAGGTGCTGCCGGAGAACGTGGCCAACGCCGTCGCCGTCCTGACCTCCGCCGAACTCTCGCACACCACGGGCCTGCACATCCCCGTGGACGCCGGCGTCGCCGCGGCGTTCCTGCGCTGACATGGCCGGTGGGATGAAGGGGGCCCGCAGGGAGGTGTTCGCCGCCGTCGATATCGGCGCCTCCTCCGGACGCGTGATCCTGGGCAGCCTGACGGAGGATGGTCCGGACCTGCGCACCGTCCACCGCTTTCCGAACGGCGCACAGTTCCTGGGCGGAGCGCTGCGCTGGGACATCGAGTCACTCTTCGAGGAGGTTCTCGCCGGGCTCGCGGCCGCCGCCGAGACGGCGGCCGCGGCCGGCGACGCCGTCACGAGTATCGGGATCGACACCTGGGCCGTGGACTACGGACTGGTCGACGACGCCGGCAGGTTGCGCCACCTTCCCTTCAGCTACCGCGACGCCCGGACCGAGTCGACCATCGGCGTCGTGCACGCGGCCGTCCCACCGGAACAGCTCTACGCGCGCACCGGGCTGCAGTTCCTGCCCTTCAACACGGTCTATCAGCTGGCCGCCGAACGCTCGCTGGACGGCGTCCAGGCACTGCTCATCCCGGACCTGCTCGCGTACCGACTGACGGGCGTGCGCCGTACCGAGTCGACCAACGCATCGACCACGGGCCTGCTCGATGCCGGTACGGGCACCTGGGCGGCGGACCTCTTCGTGCCACTGGGCCTGTCACCGGACCTCTTCCCGCCGCTCGTCGAGCCCGGAGCGGTCATCGGGCACCTGTCCCCCGCGGCCGCGCGAGCGACGGGCCTCTCGGAGCGGACCGCCGTCGTCGCCGTGGGATCGCACGACACCGCATCCGCCGTCGCCGCCGTTCCGGCGGAATCACCGCACTTCGCCTACATCTCCTCCGGCACGTGGTCTCTCGTGGGCGTCGAACTCGAGGCACCCATCCTGACCCCCGAGAGCCGCGCCGCGAACTTCACCAACGAGCGGGGCGTCGACGGGACCATTCGGTACCTCCGCAACACCGGAGGTCTCTGGCTCTTGCAGGAGTGCCTGCGGGAGTGGAGCATCGAGGGGCCCGAACCCGACCTCCTCAGTCTGCTTGCCAGCGCGGGACACCTGCCTCCGGGCGGGCCGACCGTCGACGCCGACAGCACCGAGTTCCTGGCGCCGGGCGGCATGCCGTCCCGTATCCGTCGCGCCGCCGAGGCAGCAGGGGGGCCTGTACCGTCGTCACGCGAAGCCGTCGTGCGGTGCATCCTGGACAGCCTCGCGAACGCCTACGCGCGCACGCTGCGGGACGCCGAGCGTCTGTCCGGAACACGGATCGACGTCATCCACGTGGTGGGTGGCGGGTCCCAGAACGCCCTGCTCTGCCAGCTGACAGCGGACCGGACGGGCCTTCCCGTCCTCGCGGGGCCGGTGGAGGCCACCGCACTCGGCAACGTCCTCGTCCAGGCCCGTGCTGCCGGCCTCCTCGCCGACGGAGCCGGACTCGCAGGCGTCAGGGCAGCGGCCCGTGCCGCTGCACGGACGATCCGCTACGAACCTGCGCCCCTAACCGCCGGCGAGCAGCAGCGCCTGCTCCCGGCGAGCCAGCCGTAGGGACTCCGGCGCGCATGAGACGAGCACTCACATCCGGCCGAAGACGGACCGGATGATGGCGAAGATCCCGTAGCAGATCAGGCCCACGGCGATCGCTGTGAGCACGTAGACACCGGCGGGGTGGTACTGGAGGGCCTTCAGGCTGCCGTCGAGTCCCGTTGATCCCTGCGGATCGTGGTTAAGGCCCGCCACGACGAACAACCCGCCGACAAGGAGCAGCGCGACGCCTTTCGCCACGTGCCCCACGACGCCGAGGACCTCGATGACGCGCCCGTGGGCTGTGTCCTCGAACGCCTGGAGTTCTGGCCGGAAGGCGCGCCGTACCCCCTTGATGACGAAATGCAGGCCGATCCCGAGGATGATGGCGGCGGTCAGGAACACGAGGAGCACGCCGAACCGCGATGCGAGCAGTGTCCGGGTGAAGTCCACCGTCGATTCCGAGGAGTCAGGACCGTTACCGAGCGCGAAACGCGCGAACGTGCCGGCCATGGATCCGTAGATGATCGCAAGCGATCCGGACGAGAGGTGCTTGCCGATGCGCTGCCCGGTGGTGAGGTGGCGAGCGCGCAGCGTCGCCTCGCTGAATTGCCACAGCGCGAGACCCGCGCATCCCGCAGCGCAGATCCACATGATCGGCGTCCCGAGACGCCCCTCTGCGACCTCCTCGAGCGCGCCGGTCGGTTCGGCCTCCCCGTTGCCGCCGAAAGCAAGACGGAGCGCGATGATCCCGATCAGAATGTGCACCACAGCGAGCGCCGCGAAGCCCAGGCGTGCCACGACATCGAGCGCGCGTGTATCGGACACGCATTCGGCGGCATCGGCGGCCCGGCTCGCCAGTCCCTGCGGGTCGGCGCTGCTGTCCGTCGTCACTGCTCGACCTCCCGGCACGGTTCCACGACCACCCAGCAGGGACAGAGCCCGGAGGGTGCTCGATCCAGCATAGGAGCACCACCCGGACCGCTGCACACGGGAGTGACCCTGGACGTCAGGACGATCGCGACAACCACTCGCCCAGGGCGTCCCGGACGAGTTCCGCCCCGCCCCGCCCGCCGTAGTTGGAAGCGAAGCGGGGGTCGGTCACGTACATGTCGCCCAGTCCACGGACGTATCCGGTAGGCAGGGAACCATCCTTCGTGCGGGGCACGCCGGGTACGCCCGAGAGCCAGGTCATGTGCCGTTGGGCCAGGTCCTGGGCTTCGGCGCTCGTCGGCTCGATGCCCCGCGCGGCGGCAGCGGCCCAATCGGCGTTCAGTCCGGCGAGCTCCTTCCCGAACGATTCCTTCTCGGCGTCGGACCTGCCACGCCACCGGGAGTCACCGTGCGCGTAGGCTTCGTGCCCCCAGCGCTCCTGGACCTCCTCCCTGTACCGCGTGTGGTCGAACCCGTCGAACATGTGCTCGGGCATCGGTTCCTCTCCTCGTTCGAGGGCCTCCACCGTGGTGAGGACCGCTGTGATCTGGCAGTCGAGTCGCTGTTGCTCGCCGCGGAGGTGCTCGAGGTGGGCCCGCAGGGCCGGCGCCGAAGCATCGGTGCCTTCGGTGTCGAGCACTGCCCTGATAGCCGGCAGCGGCAGGCCGAGCGACCTCAACAACAGGATGCGCTGGAGCCGCACCAGGGCTGCCGAGTCGTAGTAGCGGTAGCCGTTGCTCCCGATCCGGGACGGCTCCAGCAGGCCGACGTCGGCGTAGTGCCGCAGCGTCCGGCTCGTGGTGCCGGCAAGCCGTGCAACGGCGGTGATCGGGTAGTCCATCTGGCTCCTCCTGCAGCGCATCGTGCGCCGATGGGAACCACAGTAGAAGTTGACGCAGCGTCAAGGTCAAGCGAGGGCGAGCTACCCGGTGCTGCCTCCCGGGAACAGCTACGCTACTCAGGCAGCACCGGGGCTGCGAGGAGAAGGGCTGGAAGAATGCGCGACAGGACGGACGAAAAGACAACGGTGGCCGCGATCCGGACGTGGCAACGGATCCGACTGGTGCGATGTTTCCTCGTCCTGATGGTTCCGGTGGCCGTCCTCAGTGGTGCGAGCTACCTTCTGTGGCGCGCCGTCGCAGTATCCACACCCGAGACGTACGCGGACATCCACTTCTGGTTCTACTTCTTCGACGTAGGGCGCGAGATCAACGTTCCCACCTGGTTCAGCGCTGGGCTGTGGATCGTGATCGGCCTGCTCGCCGCGTACTACTGCCGCCACGCCGTCCGCTTCCGCTCCTCCTGGGGCTTCTTCTCCTTCCTCGCGTTCTTCCTGTCACTGGACGAGACGCTCGAGCTGCACGAACGCCTCGACGTCGTCGGCAACGAGCTCGCGCGCTTCCTGCCCGTGACGGTCGGCTTCACATGGGTGCTGCCGGGCGTCCTGATCGCAGCTGTTCTCTGCGCCTTCCTGGTCCGGCTCGTGCTGTCGCTGCCGCGTGCTGTCTCGCTCGGACTCGTGGCGTCGGGGCTGGTCTTCGTCGGAGGGTCGGTCGGCGCCGAGTCGCTGGCCGGAATGACCCTCCTCAACGAGGGTGCCGCGCCGTCGTTCTTCGTCCTGACCCTGATCGAGGAGACCCTCGAGATGTCGGGCCTCGCACTCTGCGTGGCCTCGCTGCTCAATCTCCTCGAGTACCGCAGGGTCGACGGCGGCACGGCGTACCGGATCACCCCGGCGGACCGGAGAGGGGAACCGCCGGGTACGGACGCGTCACCGCTGGGCGGACCGAGCCCCCGAGACGACCGGCCAGAACCTGATCGGGACGTCCGTGGTGGCACTGCCGGGGTGGACGGGGACGGAAACGGCTGGGGCGGGCGGACCGGCGACCCAGCGCCGTCCGTCAGCTAGTCAGCTGTACCAGAACCATTGCGGCGGACGCCACGACGCCGGGACCGCGTGCGCGTTGAACGTGCCGCACTCGGAGCAGGTGTAACTGGCGCTGGCGGGCAGGAGGTCGGTCGAGTGTTCCGCCTGCCGCGCTGGAACGAACTCCTCGAAGATCAGGTATTCATCGGTACGGCACTGGGGGCAGAAGGGTGCTTCGCCCGCTTCCGCCAGCGAGATGGGGAAGCTGCTCGTGCGCAGGCTTCTCCCGTGATCGATTGTTGTCATGAGAATCACCGTTTCCGTCCTGCAGCCGACGTTGGACGCAGGTAGTAAGGGTACTTATACCTTAAATATAGACCTCGGCCAGGGCTTGTGGAAGGACGGCGACGGTGGACGCCCGGCCCGGCACGAGTGCGCACCAGGGCTGACAGAATGGGCCCATGACGGCCAGACCCCCGAGATCCACCGCAGCACTTCCTCCCGAGCAGGCAGGGCCCCTGCGGCGCGCACTCTCGGGCAGCGCCGATGTGACGGTCTTCGTGGACGGCACCGCGCACCGCCTGCCGTCCGACGCCCGGGCCGCCGTCGTCGACCTCCTCGCCCGCCTGTCCGACGGCGATGCCGTACAGGTGACCTCGGTGGCCGAGCTGCTGACCACGTCGCAGGCGGCAGAACTGGCGGGCATCTCGCACAGCTACCTGCGCAAGCTCACCGACGCGGGCACCCTCCCTGTCGAGTACCGCGGCTCGCATCGACGTATCCGCAGGGCTGACGTCGAGGACTGGCTCCGCAGCCAGCTCCGCCGCCAGTCCTCCTCCGCCGAACCAGCACCTGCACCCAGCCCCCTGCCCGACCCCTCCTAGGCTGCAGGGCGGCCTGCCTGCCAGGCGTCGCGCTACGTCTGCTCGAAGCGCGGACGTCGTCGCCAGCGGTTGGCTTTGAGGGCCAGGTGGAGCTCCAGCCGCACCGATCCGGCGAGTGGGTCGACTCCGATGATCGACCGGACCCGGGCCAGCCGGTTGTACACGCTGCTGCGGTGGAGGTGGAGTTGCGCAGCGACATCCTGGACGGAACCGTTCTTGTCGTAGAGCAGTTCGAGGACGGGCAGGAGCTCATCGACGCGCTCCGCTTCGCTCAACTCGCCGAAGTGCACGCTGCCGTGCCTCGGCGCCTGCCAGCCCAGGGCGCCGAGGAACTGGTAGACCCCGATCCCCGCATAGGCGGTGACCTCGCCCAGACCCGGGTCGACGACGGCGGCCTGCACTGCGTGCTGCGCCTGCACGAAGGCCGTCGCCAGATCGCGGACATCGGGCGCGGGTTCGCTCAGCCCGACGACGAGACGGCCTGCCGCACGACCCGCGCGCTTGGCGACCTGGGCGCCGTACCGGTCGAGCACCTCCTGCAGCGCGCTGCGCCCGATCCCTGGAGCGCACAGCAGGACGGAGAAGGCCGAGGCGCCCGCGCTGAACAGGACCGGCACGACGCCGACGGTCGCCTGGAGCGCGACGGTCCGGTGCAGCAGCGCTAGCTCGTGTGGATCCTCGGCGTCACTCGTCGCGTCCGGCCGTGCCTGCCCGCCCCCATCCGACACCTCGTGCACGACGGCGACCCGCCATGGTCCGTGTGCTCCGAGTTCGCGCCAGCCTCGCAGCTCCTCCACGGCGGGCGCTGCTCCCCGGCAGGCCGCAAGGAACGCGGCTTCCCGCTGCGTCCGGCGCTCGGACGACGCCGAGTCCGTCTCGAGGAGGAGTTCGGCAAGGCGGTCGATCGACGGGCGCACCGCTGCCAGGGAGGCGAGAATGCCGGCCGCCGGGTCCTCTCCCGAGCGCTGCTGCACCCACAGGTAGCCCACGCGGAAGCCGCGCACGAGCAGCGGCACGCAGATCCGGCCCAGCATGCCCAGTTCCTCGTTCGCCGGCACGGCGACGGCGCGGACGGCCTGAGCGATCCCGTGGCGCAACTGCCACTCGTTGACGTCGGGGGGCACCTTCTTGCTGAGCAGGAAGTTGACCCGGACGCGGTCTGCAGATGTCTGGTGGCTGCTGTAGGCGAGAAGTACGCCGTCGGGGTCCTCCAGCGAGAGCCCGCGACCGACCGACTGCGCGATCGACTCGACGACGTCTTCGATGACCTGGTTCTGCACACCCCAACAGTAGATGGGCCGATCCCTTCGGGCCGACACTTGACGCTGCTGAAGTCGACACTTGTCGATAGCGGCATTCGCCGACGCCTGCTAGTGGCGCAGCTCACACACCTCATCAACCGCTGAACATCAGGGGTTGGGCAGGCGGGCGGTCCCGAAGGGGATGCTGTCCCCCTCGACGGCCGCGCAGAAAATCCTCCCCGTGCCCGAAGGCCGTCCCTATTCTGGAGCTACCCCCGTCCGCCCGATCGCACCCTGGAGAACCCAATGATCATCGGCGTCCCCAAAGAAGTGAAGAACAACGAGTTCCGCGTCGCCATCACGGCCTCCGGCGTCCACGAATTCCGGGCGCATGGACACGCTGTGCTCGTCGAGCGTGGCGCGGGCGTGGGCTCGAGCATCACCGATGCCGAATACGAGGCAGCCGGCGCGGAACTCGTCGACGCGGCCGATGACGTCTGGGCCCGCGCCGACATGGTGCTGAAGGTGAAGGAACCCATCGCTGCCGAGTACCACCGCTTCCGCAGCGGCCTGATCCTCTTCACCTACCTGCACCTCGCGGCGGAACCCGAACTGACCCGGGCGCTGCTCGACGCCGGCGTCATCGCGATCGCCTATGAGACCGTGCAGGACGGGCGCGCCCTGCCCCTGCTCGCGCCGATGTCCGAGGTGGCCGGCAGACTCTCGGTCCAGGTCGGCGCCCAGGTGATGACAGCCCCCGCGGGCGGGCCCGGGCTGCTGCTCGGCGGCGTCGCCGGCGTCCGTCCGGCCAAGGTGGTGGTCCTCGGAGCCGGTGTCGCGGGCACCAACGCGACGGCGATGGCCGTCGGGACGGGCGCGGAGGTCACCATCCTCGACATCAACATCACCCGGCTTCGCGAGCTCGATGCCCTGTATGCCGGACGCATCAAGACCGTCGCGTCCAACGCGCTGGAGATCGAGAAATCCGTCCTCGAGGCCGATCTCGTCATCGGGTCCGTCCTCATTCCGGGAGCGCGGGCACCGAAGCTCGTCACCAATGCCCTCGTGGCCCGGATGAAGCCCGGCAGCGTCCTCGTCGACATCGCCGTCGACCAGGGCGGCTGCTTCGAGGATTCACACGTGACTACCCACGAGAACCCCACCTTCACCGTGCACGGCTCGCTGTTCTACTGCGTGGGGAACATGCCGGGTGCCGTCCCGAACACGTCGACCTACGCGCTGACCAACGTGACGCTCCCCTATGCCCTCGCCCTCGCCGACAGGGGCGTCCGCGGCGCTTTCGAGGCCGATGCCGCCCTCGCCCACGGGCTGAACGTTGCCGCGGGCGCGGTCGCCCACCACTCGGTCTCCGAGGCACACGGGCTGGAGCTCGCGGAGGACTGGACCGCGCTCGTCGACTGAACGCGACCGGCTTACGACGGCGGCAGGAGCGGAAAGGACGCGTGCACCTGCTCGATGATGCGCACGGCGGCGAGGGCGTCCTCCGCCGGAACCGGCACTGGCCCTGTACCGTCGATTGCCGAGGCGAGGCCGGCGTAGAAGGACGTGTACGCGCCGGGTCCGATGAGGATCGGCTCCGTGTCGCCGTCGCGCCCCAGCAGCCCACGCGGACCCTCCCGCTCCGAGCGCGAGTTCGCCGTCGCTGGGATCTCGGAGGGCGCCACTCCCGCTCCCAGCAGCGCTTCCTGGGGGTCCGTTCCGTCGATCGTCAGGCCGGCGTCGCCGGTGACCCGGAACCGGGGCCGGGCCTGCGGAACGAGGGTCCCGGCGTGGAGGTGGCTGGTCACGCCCGCCGCATGCTGGAGCACCAGGAACACGTTGTCATCCGCGACGGCTCCGCGGCGGTCGCGGCGTAGTTCCGCGAACACGGCAGTGGCTGGACCGAACAGGGCAAGGGCCTGGTCGATGAGGTGCGGACCGAGGTCGTAGAGGACTCCCCCGCCGTCGCCCGGCCCCGCCTCCCGCTTCCACTGTTTCGTGATGGTCGGTTTCCACGAATCCATCGCGGACTCGAACACTCGGACCCGGCCCAGCTGCCCCGAGCCGATCATGGAGCGCACGGCGAGGAAGTCGCCGTCCCACCGCCTGTTGTGGAACGGGACGAGGAGCCGCTGAACGGCGCGCGCCTCCCTCATCAGGCGCTCGCCATCGTCGGAGCGCACGACCAGGGGCTTGTCGACCACCACGTGCAGTCCCCTGCTGAGTGCGGCGCTCGCCAGGGCTGCGTGCGTCGCGTTGGGAGTGGCGATCACGGCCAGCTCCACGTCGGGGACGGCCTGCAGGGCTTCATCGAGACCCGGAACGACGACGGCATCCGGGTACGCGGCCCGTGCCGCGTCCTGGCGCTCGAGGCTGCCGGTCACGACGACGGCGAGGTCGAAGCGCGGATCGTGGTGGAGCAGCGGGGCGTGGAAGACTCGGCCCCCGTGGCCGAACCCGATCAGCACGGTCCTCACCGGCCTGGCGGGAGTGGTGGGCGCCCTGTCGGGAACGATCAAAGCCGCGACCTCTCGATACCGGGAGTTGTCTGCCCTGGCTTCCGCACCACGCACCACCTCACCACGACCACGTGGCCGGACTGCCAGCGATTGCCCCACAGTGTACAAGCCGACCGTTCGAGCACCCCGATCCCTTCCGGGAGACGACGCGAGAGGCACGGGGGTCGTCGCGCCCTCCGTCACCCCGTCAGTCCGATCAGTGCCCGAGGGTGATCAGTGGCAGAGGGGGATCAGTACCCGAGGGGGATCAGTGCCAGAGGCTGTCGGCCCAGGCGGCGTCCCGCAGGTAGTCGCGCGCCGGGCCGATCTCCCACAGCTGTCCCTGCGACTCGAGCACGCCGTCGTGCTGCATGGACTCGACGGCCTCGGACGAGCAGCCGAGCGCCCTGGAGAGGTCGGCATCATCGACGGCTAGCACGATGGTGTTCCTGGCGTTCATGGTGCGGTCCTTTGCTTGGGGTGCACTTGCGGGTCGCAGGCCTACCGAGGGTTCCGGGTTCCGCTGACGAGGACTGCCTGCGGGCGCCAGCTCCGTGCATACAGTCCCAGCGCCGCCTCCTCACGAGCCACGAACCCGAGGCGATTGAGCGTCATGTGGGCTTGGTAGACGGTGAGGTGCTGTGCGCTGCGGCTGACGCGTACCTTGTCCGCCCGATACAGGTAGGTGTCGAGTGCGCGGAACCAGCGACGTCGCCAGTTCTGTACCGCCGACTCCGAGGCCGTTGCAGCCATGAGGGCGTGGAACCCGGTCGATTTGGAGGCTACCTGTACGGCCATCGCCTCACGGACTGCGGATGCACGGGGACCGACGTCTGCGGTGCAGGTGCGCAGGTGGCTCTCCCAGTAATAGTCCCAGGAGAGCCGGCGCCGATCGGGCCATCCGGCGGAGCGGGGACCGCGCATCATGCTCTGCGCGGCGTCGAACAGGACGAGCGCCCCGAGCGCCGAGCGGCTCTGCATGCGCGGGAATCGCTGATTGGCCCAGATGGCCAGCTCGGAGCTGAGTTCGAAGACTTCCTCCGCGAGGTGCAGGCCCTCCACCCCGCCGTACTTCACAAGGTTCGCTTCGAGCTGGGGATCGGCCATCTCCTGGCCGCCGGAGTAGTACGTGTTGTTCGCGGGTGCGGTGAATTGCTGGCGGACTGCCAGGAGGGGCAGGGTCTGCGTGCTGCGCACCTGCAGGGCCCTCTGGAACGAGCGCAGTCTCTCGAGCACCCGCGGATGGGCGTGGATGCTGAGCCTGACCTGACTCACCACTCCCGTCGACGCGTCCGCGCACCGTGTGAAGTACCATCGCTTCGCGCCGAGTGCCTGTGCCTGCGCCACCAGCGGGGTAACCAGCTCTTCAATGATGCCGTCCGCTACATCGAAGCCACCCGTGGAGAAGGAGAGGTGCCACCAGCGAGTGCTGACGACCGCCCGTGAGGCGGTTCGGACGGCTGTCAGTTGACTCATGGCTCTCTCCTTCAGGGTTTGTGGTTACCCCCGCTGGGGCGGGCTCTGGGCGGGACCACCGGGGCTCTCGACCGGTGGTCTCCTGTTACTTCGGCCAGTCCCAGCTGCTCGCTGTCGGCTGACCCTTGGGCCAGTCCCAGCTTGCTGCGCCGACGGACTGTCCTGCCGGCAGAACAGCTCCCACCACGATCAGCAGGCCTGCAGTTGCGCCGAATACTTTCTTCATGGCGATCCTTTCCTTGCCCGGCGTCCGGGAGGTCGAGCTGTTCAGCACTGCTGGTCCGCAGCGCCCGTGTCCGGGAAAGCCCTTTCGAGGTTCCCGCTGAACCGGCTTCACCAGAATGTCGGGCACCAGCAGGTAGTGTCCAGCAGTAGGGCTGGCCGTTTGCGGACATGGCGTCAAGAGGACGCCGTCGTACGGCCTGCGCGGAAGAATAGCCCCGATGTAGCCCGGAATCGGGCCTGTTTTAGGGAGATCCGGTGCTTCCGTCGTCGACGGATTGCATGCCCTATGGTTCTGTCATTAACTGGACATGTCATGTTTTTCATCGTCGTGCAAGCGATCCGCAGCTGAACCAGCGGACGGGACAAGGACTGCTCATGCTGGATGCGGTGTCGCTCGAGGTCTACCGGTACGCCGTGGGGCACCCGGGCTGGACCCGCGCGGAGGCCTCGGACGCACTCGGTCTGACCCTGCGGCGCATCGACGAGGCCATCGGCGCGTTGTCCGACCGCCGCCTGCTGAGCCCCCAGGCCGGCAGTGAGGACGGCCTGATCGCCGTTTCGCCCGACGTCGCCCTCGCCGACCTCGTGGACGCGGACGAGCGCGCCGTTCAGGACCTCAAGGCGCGGATCAGCAGCCAGCGGCGCGAACTGTCCAGCCTCCTTCCCACGTTCCTCGAAGCGCGCAAGAGCGTCCTCGCCAGCACCTCCGTGGAGACACTCGAGGACCCCCACCTCATCCATCGGGTGCTGATCGATTACGGGCGGGACGTGACGGAGAGGGTCTACATCGCGCAGCCCGGGCAGGGCTCCACGGCGGACGTCCACGAAGAGAGCGTCCGGAAGGACCTCCAGCTGCTGGAGAACGGCGTCCGGCGGCGGACGCTCTACGACACGAGCACGCGCGACCACGTCCCGACGCGCAAGGCGGTGGAAGCGATTGCGGCAGGCGGCGGAGAGTTCGGGGTGCTGCCCTTCATTCCACTGCGCATGCTCATTTTCGACGAGAAGCTCGCACTGGTCGGTCGCCAGCTGACACGCGACGACAAGGCCGCCCTCGTGATCCGCGACCACAGCCTGATCAACATCTTCACGCACCTGTTCGACATCGCCTGGGAGATCAGCGAATCGTTCCTCGCACCCGATCGGGTCGAATCCCCCCTGAGCAGCCTGCAACGATCGATCATCCAGGGCCTGGCGAACGGGCTGTCCGACGAGTCGATCGCCCGGCGCCTCGATATCAATGTGAGGACCTGCCGCCGTCACATCGCCTGGATGCTGGAGACGCTGCGCGCTGACAGCCGCTTCCAGGCGGCACTGAAGGCCCGGGAGGCCGGCTGGGTCTAGGTTTACCGGCCGCGGATCCTCGCACGCACTGAAAGGCAACACCTGTTGCCTCGGGGTCAACCCCCGCCTAGACTCTGGGCGTGACGTCCTCCAGCGAAGCCTCCGCCGATTTCCTGCCCGCCGAGACCGAAGCCGCCCTCGAACGAGCAGTCGATTCCGCCAACCGACACGACGCGCTGTTCTCGCTGCGCGCAGCCAACATCAAGCAATCCGCCGTGCGCGACGTCTTCGACATCTCGATCCGTCCCGGGCTGGTCTCCCTGGCCGGCGGCAGCCCCTACCTGAAGTCCCTCCCGCTCGAGGACCTCGGTCGCACTGCGCAGAAGATCATCGCCGAGCATGGCCTCGAAGCCCTGCAGTACGGTGGCGGCCAGGGCATGGAGGAGCTCCGCCGCCTCGTCTGTGACGTCATGGCGGCCGAGGGCATCGAGGGCGCCAGCCCCGACGACATCGTCATCACCACGGGCTCGCAGTCGGCCCAGGACGTCGCAGCCAAGGTGTTCTGCAATCCCGGCGACGTCATCCTGTGTGAGGACCCGACCTACGTCGGGGCCCTCAACACCTTCGAGGCCTATGAGGTCGACGTCGTCACCGTCCCGATGGACGACGACGGACTGATCCCTGAGGAACTCGAGCGGATCATCGGCGAGCTCGAGGCCCAGGGCCGATCCATCAAGCTGCTCTACACGATTCCCAGCTTCAACAACCCGAGCGGCATCACGCTCACCGCCGACCGCCGCCAGCGCGTCGTCGACATCTGCCGTGACCACACCATCCTCGTCCTCGAGGACAACCCGTACGGCATGCTGCGCTTCGACGGTGAACCGCTCAAGCCCATGAGGGCGGACAACCCGGACGACGTCATCTACCTCGGCTCCTTCTCGAAGATCTTCGCCCCGGGTGTGAGGCTCGGCTGGGCACTGGTGCCCAGACACCTCTACCGCCGGTTCTACCTCGCATGCGAGGCCGTTGTGCTGTGCCCGTCGCCGCTCACGCAGATGCTCGTGACCGCGTACCTGACGGAGTACGACTGGCGCGGACACCTGCACGCCATGCGCAGCCTCTACCGGGAGCGCTGCGACGCGATGCTCGGCGCCCTCGCGAAGGAACTCCCGGACGGGGTGCATTGGACCACCCCGGACGGCGGGTTCTTCGTGTGGGTCACGCTGCCCGAGGGCATCGACACCTACCCCCTGCTGTACAAGGCGATCGACGCCGGCGTCGTGTTCATCCCCGGTGCCGCCTTCACACCGTCGGATGATCCGTCGAACAAGCTGCGCCTGGCCTTCAGCGCGGTAGCACCCGAGGATATCGTCGAGGGCGTGCGGCGTCTCGCACCGATCCTGCGCACGGCGATCGAGGAGAACCGGGCGTAGCCCGAGGACCGGCGTCCAGCTCTTGCCCCACCTCCATTCGTCAACTACAGTTGACGAATGGAGGTGGGAAGACTGAAGACACTCGTAGGATCCATGGATGGCAAGGGGCCCGCGGAGTCATTGCAGCTGGTTGCCGAGCTCCACCGGGAGGTCGGGCGCACGGAGTCGGCCCTCGTTCGCAGCGCCCGCCAGGCCGGGCTCTCGTGGGAGGCCATTGCCCAGTGCCTCGGTGTGACGAAGCAGGCAGTCCACCGGAAGTACGGCAAGCAGTAGCCCGGACCCACCCGCACCCTGATCGTCAGCGCGGTGGCCGCTTCTGCTGGCGCATCGTCACCGCTATCGAGATGAGTGCGGCCACGATCACCAGGAGGGACAGGCGCGCAATCGTGCCCAGCCCGGGGAAGGCGAGCTGCAGGACGCTCGACGCGATGAACCCGATCACCACCACGAGCAGGAGCCTGCCCAGGGGGTAGCGCGGACGCGGTATGTGCTCGGCCCTTCCGCCGGGTGGCTGGCGATCCATGCCTCCAGCCTAGTCGAGCAGCAGGGCCGGCTCCTCGAGGATGGACGCGACGTCGGCCATGAAACGCGCGCTCAGGTCGCCGTCCACGACCCGGTGGTCGAACGAGCCGCCCAGCGTGGTGATCCAACGGGGGATGACCTCGCCGTCGAGCACCCAGGGCTTCTGCTTGATGGTGCCGAACGCCACGATCGCGACCTCTCCCGGGTTGATGATCGGAGTGCCGGTGTCGATGCCGAGGGCGCCGATGTTGGTGATGGTCAGCGTGCCGCCCTGCATCTGTGCCGGCTGGGTCCTGCCCGCCCGCGCCGTGGTCGCGAGGTCGTTCAGCGCCAGCGCCAGTTCCTTCAGCGAGAGGTTCTGCGCATCCTTGATGTTGGGCACCATGAGTCCGCGTGGAGTGGCCGCTGCGATACCGAGGTTCATGAAGTGCTTCACGAGGATCTCGTCGTCGGTCCAGGTGGCGTTGACGGAGGGATTGCGTGCCGCCGCCCAGATGACAGCCTTCGCCAGGATGAGCAGCGGCGATACCTTGACGCCCTCGAAATCGCGGGAAGCCTTGAGCCGCTTGACGAACTCCATGGTGCGGGACGCGTCGACGTCCACGAAGATGCTCACGTGCGGCGCCGTGAAGGCGCTCTGCACCATGGCTTTCGCCGTGGCCTTGCGGACGCCCTTCACGGGGATCCGCTCGATGCGGTCTCCACCGAGGAGCTTGCGATCGGCCCAGAAGGAATCAGCACCGTCCTGTTCGGCGTCGCGCTGGGACTGGTAGCTCATGAGGTCCTGCTTGGTGACCTCACCGGCGGACCCGGTTGCCGGGACGTCGGCGAGGTTGATGCCGAGGTCCCGCGCTGCCTTGCGCACCGGGGGCTTCGCCAGGACTCGGTTGATCAGCTGGTTCAGCGGGCTGGTCCGGGCCGGACCTTCCGGGGCCCCTGCGGGTGCGTGCGCCTGTGCCGGCGCCGGCGCCGGCGCCTGTCCAGCCCGCTGGCGGGACGCTCCGGTCATGGAACCTGCATGGTCCGGGGCGCCGGTGACGGTCGCGCCCGGATGCACACCGTTCGTGCTCGGGGACCCACCCGCGCGAGCGTCCGGCCCTGGGACAGCCTTCCGCGGGCGGCGCTTGACGGCGTCAGCCTTCGGTCCCGTGCCGACGAGCGGACCGGGCGTGCCTTCGGGAGCGGCCGCGCCGGGCGCGGCAGCACCGACGGCGTCCTCGCCCTGAGGCCCGGCGAGTTCCCCGGGCATCTGGGGAACCGGCACCGGCGCGTCGTCACTTCCATTCGAGGGGTCAGGTTCGCCCGCCGGACTGCTGGCGCCTCGAGCCGGCGTGGAGGAACGGGGGCTTCCGCCGTCAGGGTTCGCCCCTGCACCGCCCGCGCCGTCGTCCCCGCTCCCTGCAGCGCCAGCGGGCGCATCTTCCACGGAGATGATCGGCGTGCCGACCTCGATGGTCTCTCCCTCGGCCACGAGCAGCTCGGACACCGTTCCGGCGTAGGGCGAGGACAGCTCGACGAGGGACTTGGCGGTCTCGATCTCGCAGATGATGTCGTTGACCGAGACCGTTGCCCCGGGTGCGACCCTCCACTGCACGATCTCGGCCTCCGTGAGGCCCTCACCGACATCCGGCAGATTGAACGTATTGAGCGTCATCATGGTCCTTCAGTATGCGAAGGCACGGTCGAGTGCCTCGAGGATGCGGTCGATGTCCGGCAGGTACTGCTCCTCCACCCGCGCCACCGGGTACGGCATGTGAAATCCACCCACGCGTATGACGGGAGCCTCGAGCGACAGGAACGCACGCTCGGAGATCCGGGCAGCGATCTCGCCGCCGATGCCGCCGAACGTCGGAGCCTCGTGCGCGACGATCAGCCGGCCGGTGCGGGTCACGGATTCGGTGACGGTGTCGAAGTCGATCGGCGAGATGGAGCGAAGGTCGATGACCTCGACGCTGCGGCCGTCCTCCTCCGCTGCCGTCGCAGCTGCCAGGGCGACGGGTACCAGCGGCCCGTAGGCAACGATGGTCGCGTCCGTTCCCCGACGCAGGATCTGGGCGGAGAAGGGGTCACCCGCGGGAGCGGACGTATCCACCTCGCCCTTGAGCCAGTAGCGGCGCTTGGGCTCGAACACGATCACCGGGTCCTCGCACGTCACCGCCTGCTGGATCATCCAGTAGGCGTCCTGGGCATTCGACGGCGTGATGATCCTGAGGCCTGCCGTGTGCGCGAAGAGCGCCTCCGGCGACTCCGAGTGGTGCTCGACGCTACCGATACCGCCGCCGTACGGGATACGGATGACGACCGGAGCGCTCAGCATGCCGTCGCTCCGCGTGCGGAGCTTCGCGAGCTGCGTGGTGATCTGGTTGAAACCGGGGAAGACGAAACCGTCGAACTGTATCTCGCAGATGGGACGGTATCCGCGGAGCGCCAATCCGATAGCGGTTCCGATGATGCCCGACTCCGCGAGCGGGGAATCGACCACGCGCATGGCCCCGAAGTCGCGCTTCAAACCGTCGGTCACGCGGTACACGCCCCCGAGCTCACCGATGTCCTCGCCCATCAGCAGGGTCTTCGGATCGTTCGTGAGGGATGCGCGCAGTCCCTCGTTGATCGCCCGTGCAATGGTCATCGTCGCCATCAGGCGTGCTTCCCTTCTTCGGCGAATCCGGCCTCGTACTGCTCGAAGAAGCGCAATTCCTCCTGCACGAGCGGGTGCGGCTCCGCGTACACGGTGGCGAAGCGCTCGGCGAGCTCCGGGGCGGTCATCGACAGCACTGCCTCGCGCAGCTCGGATGCCATGGTGCGGGCTTCGGCAGCGAGTTCTTCGAAGAAGGCGTCGTCGGCCGTGCCTGCTGACCGGAGGTGGGCCTCCAGACGCGCCAGGGGATCCCGGGGCTGCCACTCCTGCTCGTCGCGGGACAGCCGGTACTTCGTCGGGTCGTCCGCGGTGGTGTGGGCGCTCATGCGGTAGGTGTAGGCCTCGATCAGGACGGGCCCCCTGCCCGACCGGGCGTGCTCCAGCGCCCAGCGCGTCACGGCCTCGACGGCGACGACGTCGTTCCCATCGACCCGGATGCCGGGGAAGCCGTAGCCCTCGGCCCGCTGGGCCAGGGGCACCCTGGTCTGGACACTCGAGGGGACGGAGATGGCCCACTGGTTGTTTTGGCAGAAGAACACGACAGGGGCATTGAACGACGCCGCGAACACCATCGACTCGTGGATGTCGCCCTCGGAGCTCGCTCCGTCACCGAAATAGGCGATGGACGCCGCCGGCGGCAGCGACGGGTCGGCCAGCTGGTCCCTCTGCAACCCCATCGCGTAGCCGACGGCGTGGAGGGACTGCGCCGCGAGGACCAGCGTGTAGAGGTGGAAGTTCCGCTCCCGCGGATCCCACCCTCCGTTGGTGACGCCCCTGAACAGGCGGAGGATCTGCGACAGCTCGACACCGCGGGTCAGCGCTACGCCGTGTTCCCGGTAGGTCGGGAAGGCATAGTCCTGGGGCTGCAGTGCCCGTCCGGAGCCGATCTGTGCCGCCTCCTGACCCGTGAGGGGCACCCAGAGCGCAAGCTGGCCCTGGCGTTGCAGCGCCGTCGACTCCTGGTCGAAGCGACGGATGAGGAACATGTCCCGGTACAGCGAGCGCAGGTGGTCTGCGTCCTGCGCAAGGTAGGGCCCGAGATCGACCGTGGTCCCGGCGATGTCCGCGGCCAGCCCGCTCGCCATGGTTCCGTCGGCGGCCAGGACCTGCAGCATGTCGAGGTCAGGCTCCGTCCGGCTGCCCTCCTCCGCTGCGTGCGCGGCGCGCAGAACCTCCTCGACCTCGAACTCTGCTGCCGGCAAACGGCTGCTGTTCATTCCTGCTCCTCACCCGACGCTGTACATTCCGCTTGAGGAATGTATGCTGGAAGTCATACACCGGAGAACATATGTTCCGGCGACATACTGGTCAAGACTAGTCAGCGCGCGCGTGCAGGCCTATTTAAGACTGCTTGCTCACAGAGCGGGACGATGCGCATAGCCCCGGCACAGCTCGAGGAAACGCGAATTCGCGGCCTCTTCACCGATGGACACACGCACTCCCTCCGCGCCGAAGGCCCTCACGGACAGGGCCTGCTCAGCGGCCCTGGCGGCGAAGTCCTGCGTATGCTCGCCGAGGGACAGCCAGACGAAGTTCCCCTCGGCCTCGGGGATCGCCCAGCCCAGCTCGCGCAGGCCCTCGACGACACGGATACGCTCGTCCACGATCGACTGGACGCGCGCTTCGACCTCGTCGATATGCCGCAGCGAAGTGACAGCGGCATGCTCGGCGACCTGCGATACGGCGAACGGGACGGCGCTCACCCTCAGATGCTCGGTGAGCGGCTGCTGCGACACGGAATACCCCACGCGGAGCCCCGCCAGTCCGTGGGCCTTCGAGAACGTCCGCAGCACGATGACGTTCGGGTACGTCCGGTAGAGCTCGATGCCGTCGACGGCGTCGGCGCGCCGCACGAACTCCTGGTAGGCCTCGTCGATGACGACCACGACGTGCGCCGGCACTCTCGCGAGGAACCCCACCACCTGCTCACGCGTGAGGATCGGCCCCGTCGGGTTGTTGGGAGTGCAGAGCAGAACGACACGCGTCCGGTCGGTGATGGCGGCCGCCATGGCGTCGAGGTCATGCGTGCCATCCGCACGGACGGGCACCTGCACGCCTGCAGCACCGGCGAGCCCGACACTGATGGGATAGGCCTCGAAGGATCGCCAGGCGTAGACGACCTCGTCTGGAGCGTCGTAGTCGTTCTGGCCCGCGAAGGTGGCGAGGATCTGATTCAGTGCGCCGAGGCTCCCCGCGCCCGTGACGACGTCGCCGGCGGGAACGCCCAGGTACCCGGCCAGTTCCGTGCGGAGCGCCGTCGTCATCGGATCCGGGTAACGGTTGATGGAGGTCTCCGAGGCGATCGCCTCGAGCACGGCCGGAAGGGGCGGTAGCGGATTCTCGTTGGACGAGAGCTTGAAGCTCTCGAGACCCTGCACGACGACGGGCGGCTTGCCCGCTGCGTAGCGAGGGAGTCTGCCGAGCACTCCGCGTGGACGAACGCCGGCGTCGGCGCGGGCAGAATCATCGGAGGGTGTTGCCGGGAGGTCATCGATCGACGTCATGGCAGTAGCCTAGACCCGCCCTGCTGCACCCCGCGCGTGCCCCTGGCTCCCGGACCCTCCGCCGGCTGGGGGTTCCGGACAGCGGTGAAGGAGTAGCGCCGGGCGGTACCGGACGCGCCTGCTGTGGCGAGGAGGGCTGCTGCGGGCGCAAGCGATGGTGCCTCGCTCTCGTCGACGAGCCTCGCCCCCTCCGCGTAGTTCTCCAGCTTGTGTGCCGGACCGAGGCCCCATGATTCGCGTGACCCGTCCTCCCTCGTTCCGATGATGGGAACCGGATGACCCAGCGTGACGGTGGTCCGGTTGCGCCCGTCGGCATTGTCCGTCGAATCCAGCTCGGGAACAGCGTCGGCATGGTGCTCCAGGTGGAGGTACTCGGCGGATCCGGATTCGTGCCACCCCGTGGGAGAGCCTGCGGTCAGCACCACCTGGACGTCGTACCGTCCTCCCAGCCCTTCCGAGGTTGCGAGGTTGACGGCGTGCAGGCCGCCCTGGCTGTACCCCGCGATCACGAGGGCGTCTCCCTGCTCGGCCCCGGCCCTCCTGAGGGCCTCCAGCACGGCGCCCTCGGTGAAGCGGCTCTCGGCGGCGAGCGCCTCGGCGATCCCACCCGCGTCGAAGGGATTGCTTCCAGCCGCCCCGTCGACCAGTCCCGATTGGGTGCCCGGGAGAACGACGACGTACACCGGTGCCGCGTCCGTCCCGGCGCGCAGCACCTCGAAGGTGCCCGGGTCCTCAGACTCGACCGCCGCCAGGCGTCCCACGACGCCCGCGACCGTTCCGTCGAAGGCCACCACCGCGCCGGCTGATCGATTCCGGAGCGTGATGGGCCCGACGTCGAGAACCCCGCGTTCGATGGCTGCACGCGCCGCAGCACGGGCAGTGGCCCCGCTGGCGGCCCTGGCCGCCTCCGTCGCTGCGACGGCCGCGCCGTCCGCCATCCGGTAGGCGCGCAGGCTTGCCCTGAGCCGGTTCCCGGTCGTGGCCAGGGTGCGGCCGCTGTCGAGCGCCGACGTCCACGCGGCGTCGACGTCGGCGCGTGCTGCCTGGTACAGCGGCCCCGCGACTCCTCCTGTCGGCTGCAGGTGCATGATCCGCCAGGGGAACTCGCCCAGGTCGCGGTCGAGGTACCCGAGGGCGACGGCGACGTCCCCCGTGTCGGCCGCCAGAACCGCAAGCACCGTGGCGGCCTCCTCCAGTTCCTCCCACTGGAACCGGATGCCGCCGACACCGCCGCGGACGACCAGGAAACCGTCGTCGCCCGCCACCGGATGCAGGCGGTCCGTCACAGGCCGGCCTGGCGCTGCATCTCGGCGTCCTGGACCAGTCGCCCGTAGTCGGCGAGCTGCCGGGACGCGGACTTCAGCAGGTCGGCTGTCCGGGACACTTCGGCGCACCGCTCGGACAGGTAGGACCTGAAGTTGGCTCCGGCCGGAGACTCCCAGGGAAGCAGGGTGACCGAGAGTGCGTGCCGGTGGATGTCCTCGAGCCGACGAGCGTGCCGTTGAAGGGCAGCGACCATCGCTGCGACGTCCGAACTCGCAGGGGACCGCACCGGCCCGGCATCGGCTTCCATCCGGCTGTCCATCAGCCTTCCCCTCTCCTGGCCATGCTGCAACGGTAGGAGTGCGTGTGGTGCGGCCCGGGCGGGCCGACACCTATGTGGACAGCAGCGTGAGATGTCCGAGCCGGCTCATGAAATGATGGGGCAATGGCTGACTCCGCACTCCCCCGGGTTGAATTCGCTGCACTGTCCCGAGGGGAGGGAACGTCGCTGACCCTCGGTCCCCTCGACGGCCGATACCGCGAGGCGGTAGCCCCCCTCATCGATTTCCTCTCCGAGGCCGCCCTCAACCGGGACCGCGTGCACGTCGAGGTCGAATGGCTGCTCCACCTGACCCGGCGGGCCGTGCTCCCCGGGACGGAGCCCCTGACCGAGGAGCAGGAGGCCGCCCTCCGCTCCATCGTCGCGACGTTCGACGCGGATTCGGTGGCGGAATTGGGCGAGATCGAGGCCGTCACCGTCCATGACGTTAAAGCCGTGGAGTACTACATCGGACGGCGCCTCGAGGGCATAGGCATCGACCACCTCAAGCCCCTCGTCCACTTCGGGTGCACCTCCGAGGACATCAACAACCTCTCCTACGCCCTCGGCATCAAGGGCGCCGTCCTGGACATCTGGCTCCCCGCGGCACGGGACCTCGTCGCGTCCGTCGCGGACCTGGCACGGACCTCCCGGGACACCCCGATGCTGTCGCGCACCCACGGGCAGTCGGCCACTCCCACGACCCTCGGCAAGGAGATGGCCGTCGTCGCGCACCGGCTGGCCCGGCAACTCGACCGCATCGCGGCCACCGAATTCCTCGGCAAGATCAATGGCGCCACCGGAACGTACGCAGCCCACTACGCCTCCGCGCCCCAGGCCGACTGGCAGGACATCTCCCGCTCCTTCGTGGAGGGCCTCGGCCTGACCTGGAATCCACTGACGACGCAGATCGAGTCACACGACTGGCAGGCGGAGCTGTACTCCGACGTCGCGCGGTTCAACCGGATCCTCCACAACTTCTGCACCGACGTGTGGAGCTACATCTCCATCGGCTACTTCGCGCAGATCCCGGTGGCAGGGGCGACAGGCTCCTCGACCATGCCCCACAAGGTCAACCCGATCCGCTTCGAGAACGCGGAGGCCAACCTGGAGATCTCCTCCGCGCTGCTGGACGTCCTGGCGGCCACCCTCGTGACCTCCCGCTGGCAGCGCGACCTAACGGACTCGTCGAGCCAGCGCAACATCGGCGTCGCCCTCGGCCATTCCCTGCTGGCCATCTCGAACGTCGCCAAGGGCCTGGCCCGCCTCGACGTCGCGGCCGAGGTGCTGGCGGCGGACCTCGACGGCAACTGGGAGGTCCTCGGTGAAGCCGTGCAGATGGTCATGCGGGCCGAGGCCGTTGCCGGCGTGCCCGGCCTCGACGACCCCTACGAGCGCCTGAAGGACCTCACGCGCGGCCACCGGGTCGACGCCGACCGCATGCGCGAGTTCGTCAGCAGCCTCGGGCTCAGTGCCGAAGCCGAGCAGCGGCTTCTCGCCCTGACCCCGGCACGCTACACGGGCATCGCATCGCGCCTCGTGGACCACCTGGGCTGACCTACGCCCGCAGCGCGGGGCGGCAGCGCCGAGCAGCCGCCCCGAACCACCTGCAGCACCGGAAGGCGTCATGCCACGAACGTCAGCAGCACCTCCCCTCATCAGGACCAGTTCGACGCTCCTGCACGTCATGAGCTTCAACATCAGGTACGACCGCCCGGCCTCGCAACCCGGCGACGTCGACTACTGGCCGGACCGCATCGCGCCCCTGCAGGCCCTCCTGCGCCGCGAGGTGCCATCCATCCTCGGCGTGCAGGAAGCCCTGCATCACCAGTTGGCGGCCATCGAGGTGGCCCTGCCTCCTGGGTACCGGATGATCGGCGCGGGCAGGGAGGGCGGCAGCCGCGGCGAGTACTCGCCGATCTTCTACGACGCCGGCCGCCTTCAGCTCCTCGAATGGGATCAGTTCTGGCTCTCGGACACGCCGAAGCTGATCGGCTCCTCCACGTGGGGCAACGGCGTGACGCGCATCGTCACCTGGGGCCGGTTCCGCGACACCGCGACCGATCGCGAGATGCTGCTGGCCAACACGCACTTCGACCACGAGTCCGACGTCGCACGAGCCCGCAGCGCCGCGGCCGTGCTCGATCTCGTGCGGTTCTTCAGTCCCCGCCTGCCCGCGATCGTGATGGGCGACTTCAATTCCGAAGCGGGATCATCCCCGGCCTATCGGAGTTTCGTCACGTCCGGAGTCCTCGGCGACGCCTGGGTCCTCGCCGACGAGCACCTCACCCCGGGCTTCGGGACCTTCCCGCGCTACGGGCGTCCCGTGGAGGGGGGACGCCGGATCGACTGGATCCTGACGACCCCGGACGTCCTGGTCCGGCAAGCTGCGGTGAACACGTCCACGCTCGACGGCAGGTACGCGAGTGATCACGTGCCTGTGCAGGCCCTCGTCGACATCGCGTCGCGGCCAGCCGTCCTGCATCCGCTCGGGGGGCGCTAGCACGACGCACGCAGGCGTGGCTCTCCGGCGGTTCCTTGACGCCGGCTCCACGGCGACATGACGCTGGACCGATGGAGTGGTTGACCGGTGTCCTGACTGCCGAGGACTACGAGGTGGGCCGGCAGATCCTGCAGCGGGGGGTCGCGGCCGTCTACCTGGTCGCTTTCCTGTCGGCAGTCGCGCAGTTCCCTGCGCTCCTGGGCGAGAAGGGACTGACGCCCGTCCCGGTGTTCCTCGAACGTGCGGGCAGGCGAGCCGGACCGTCGCTCTTCCACAGGCACTACTCCGATCGTCTCTTGCTCATCGTCGCCTGGTCGGGCGCCCTCATCGCGGCGCTGCTCGTGCTCGGGCTCCCGCAGGCCGGACCGCCGTGGGTGCCGCTCGTGGCGTTCCTCGCCATCTTCTGGCTCTACACGTCGATCGTGAACGTGGGCCAGTCGTTCTACGGGTTCGGTTGGGAGAGCCTCCTCCTCGAGGCGGGATTCATCGTCGCGTTCCTCGGATCCGACGTGGTCGCTCCGCCGTTCCTCGTCCTGTTGATGATCCGCTGGCTCGTCTTCCGACTCGAATTCGGCGCGGGCATGATCAAGATGCGGGGTGACCGGTCCTGGCGCGACCTCACGGCGCTGTACTACCACCACGAGACCCAGCCCATGCCGAACCCGGCAAGCCGCTTCTTCCACCTCCTGCCGAAGCCCCTGCACCGACTGGAGGTTGCGGGGAACCACGTCACGCAGCTCGTCGTGCCGTTCCTGCTGTTCGCCCCGCAGCCTGTCGCGGGCTTCGCCGCACTCGTCATGATCGTCACGCAGGGCTGGCTGGTGCTCTCCGGCAACTTCGCCTGGCTCAACACGCTGACCATCATCCTGGCCTTCGGCGCCGTTCCCGACTCGTTCTACGCAGCGGTGTTCCCAGCCCTCGACGTCTCCGGCGCCTACCAACCGACCCCGCTGTACTTCACCATCGTCGTCGTCCTCGCCATGCTGCTCCTGGCCTACCTGAGCTGGCCGTCACTCGTGAACCTGTTCGCCCGTCACCAGCTGATGAACGCGAGCTTCAATCGCTGGCACCTGGGCAACGCCTATGGCGCGTTCGGAAGCGTGACGAAGGTGCGGTACGAGGTGATCGTGGAAGGAACGCTCGACGACGTCGGACCGGGTACGCGCTGGCACGAGTACGAGTTCAAGGGGAAGCCCGGCGACCCGGCGCGCATGCCACGGCAGTTCGCGCCGTACCACCTGCGGCTGGACTGGATGATGTGGTTCCTCGCCCTCGGCTCCGAGGGCGGCTGGTTCACTCCGTTCCTGGTCAAGCTCCTGCAGGCTGATCCCCTGATCCTGAAGCTGCTGCGCGTCGATCCCTTCGACGGTGCCCGCCCGCGGTACGTCCGTGCGCGGATCTTCCTCTACCGGTTCACGACCAGGCAAGAGAAGCGCGAGACGGGGCTGTGGTGGATTCGCGAACCGCAGGGGGTGCTGGTGCATCCGGCGTCACTGCGCGCCGACGCCTCCTGAGCCCGGCCACTCCACCCCGCCACCGCCGAGCAGGATGAGGCGCTTCTCCCGCGCGTCCCAGCGCCTCACGATGCCCGCGGCCAGTATTTCGGGTGGCCGGTTCCTCAGGATCTCGAGGGCTGCGGCCAGTTCGTCGGCCGTGAGTCCGTGGGCGAGCGTGATGTGCGGCGTCCACACTCCACGGACCGTCGTCGGCACAGCGTCGGGGACGCCCTCGAGGGCGAACCAGAGGCGCCGGTGCAGGTGTGTCAGCGCGGTGTCGGCCACCACCTGCCGGGCGAGCACGAACTTCCGTCTCGTCGGGAAGACGAGGAAGCCCGCGGTCACCAGCTCCAGTGGACCGCCCTCCGCGGCGGCGGCGAGGCCGGCGTCGTACCTGTCGTCGATGCGCGCGGCAGCAGCCATCGTGATGTGCGGAGCGTTGCTCCAGGACTGGTGGCGGGACTGGTTCGGCAGGCCCTCGCCCTCCAGTGCGGCCCAGTCGTCGAGGAGGAAGGCATCGGATGCCGGTTCCAGCAGGAGTTCGACGCTATCTGCCATGCGGTCGGCTTCCGCCTTCCCGGCCGGATGCCGGCGGACCGGATCGGGCACGCAGTCCACTCCACCCCACGGTCGGTGCCGGCGGAAACGGCGTGGACGGCGGGAACGAGGGAGATCGACCCTGCTCGAGCGCACGGCGGGCGACGTCGAGCAAGGGCGCCAGCGTGGCCGGAGATCCGAGGCGGATGTGCGGCGAGCCCGTGACCAATCGCTGAGCCAAGGAGGATTTCACCCGGCCGAGGCTCACCAGCAGACCGCGGGGGCCGATGACCGAGACGGTCATGCCGCGCACCGCCAGTTCCCGGGCGAGGACGCGGACCTGATTGAGGGTAGGCAGCACCCCGCGGTAGGACGCCGGGTTGTCGACGAAGACATCGATGACCGTTCCTGCGGCACGGACGGTTCCGCGCAACCCTGCTCCCGGCCCTGCTCCGGCATCCGGTTCGCGCAGCGAGAACTGGAGGTCGATGTCGAGCCGGAGAGAATGCATGGACGTCAGCGGGTCGGGGAGTCGGGCCCAGTGGCCGTGTCGTTCGTGCTGATGCGCAACGTGCCGTTGAGCCTCCAGGTGGCGCGGGGAGCGTCCGGCCCGACATCCCGCGGCACCTCCACCGTCATGTCCTGGAGCGTGTAGTCGATCGAAGCGCCCCTGGTGGTCAGGTAGGACCAGACCTCGTCCGCCAGATCGACCCAGCTCCCCCGGGGGCTGGAGTCGTCGGCAACAACGCGCCGGGTGTCGTCGGTCATGTCGATCCCTCCGTCGTGCGCTGCCTGCATGCCATCCCGTCGGACGTACGGGCCCGACAAAGCCAACCCTAGCCGCCGGGGAACGGCGCGGGAACCCGCCCGTTGCCCGGGCGGGTTCCCTTCAGGACGTCACCATTTCGGGTGGACGGTGGCCCTGAAGTGTCGATCGTAGATCGCAGTGACGGCGGAACTGATCTCGGAGCCCAGCGCCACATGACCGGCTGCCGCTGCGTTCGATCGCGCCTGCTCCGGGTTCCTCGCACCCGGGATGACTGTGGTGACGCCGTCCTGCGCGATGATCCACGCGAGCGCGGCCTGGGCAGTACTCACGCCCTCCGGCACGAGCTCGGCGAACTCGCGGGCCGCCTGCAACCCCGTCTCGTAGTCGACGCCGGAGAACGTCTCGCCGACATCGAATGCAGCGCCGTTCCGGTTGTAGTTCCGGTGGTCGTTCTCGGCGAATGCGGTGACCTTGGTGTACTTGCCGGACAGCAGACCCGACGCCAGCGGAACGCGGGCGATGATCCCCACGCCTGCGGCCTTCGCCGCCGGCAGGACCTCGTCGAGCGGCTTGAGGCGGAAGGCGTTCAGGATGATCTGCACGCTCGCGGTATTTCCCCGAGCGATCGCGGCCAGTGCCTCGTCGGTCCGCTCCACGCTGACGCCGTAGTTCCTGATGACGCCGTCGCTCACCAGGGTGTCGAGGGCGTCGTACACCTCGTCGGAACTGTAGACGGCGGTCGGTGGGCAATGCAGCTGCACGAGGTCCAGGGCATCCACACCGAGATTCTTCCGTGAGCGGTCGATCCACTGCCGGAAGTTCGCCAGGCTGTAGTTCTCGGGCGCCTGGTCGACCCGGCGGCCCATCTTGGTGCCCACGAGGATGTCGAGGTCGGGATTGTCGGCGAGGAAGGACCCGATCGTGGTCTCGCTGCGCCCGTCGCCGTACACGTCCGCGGTGTCGAAGAAGGTGACACCCGCTTCGACGGCCGCGTCGAGGACTGCGACGGCGTCCTTGTCCGCGACCTCGCCCCAGTCCGCGCCGAGCTGCCAGGTGCCGAGACCGACGACGGAGACGGGGCGGCCGGTTCTTCCAAGGGTTCTCTGTTCCATACTTCCGACTATAAGCCGGGCAGGGTCGGCTGCGGCATCGGCGCCGTCACGGCCGACTCATTCGTCCCGGCCGGCTGATCCTCCAGTGGCGCCCGCTGCTCGAGGGGTGTCCGTCCAGCTGCCACCGGGGTGCGCCCGGCTGTCGTCGAACCGGTGCGAGGAATCCACCGCGAGGCCTCCTGCCGCAGCTCCGAGCGACGCTCTGCGTCCATCCGGTCGAAGAGCACCACGCTCATACGGGACCTCGGGTTGCGTGCGAAGAGTTCCCGGTGGTCGCCGATGAACTCCCAGTAGAGCGCATCCCAGCTGAAGCGCCAGGGACCGTCCTTGAAGTCACTCATCTTCCTGATGTAGTTGCTGCCGCTCACGTACGGCTTCGTAGTGATCATGGTCCCGGCCGCGTACTGGCTCATCGCGTAGACGTTCGGCACCATCACCCAGTCATAGGCGTCGATGAACATCTCCATGAACCACTCATAGACGGAATCGGGTCTCGCCCGCATGAGCAGCGCGGCATTGCCGAGCACCATGAGTCGTTCGATGTGGTGCGCGTACGCCGTGTCGAGGATGCGCCTCACGATAGAGTCCACTGGGGCAAGGCCGGTCTCACCGGTCCACCACCCGTCGGCGAGGTCCGCCGTCAGATGGAGCGAATTGCCCGTGCGCATCTCGCGCCCCCGGAGCACGTAGGACGCGCGCATGTACTCGCGCCACCCGATGACCTGCCGGATGAACCCCTCCACGCTCGCGATGGGGGTGTCATGGCGCTCAGCGAAGTCGAGGGCGAGCTCCACGACGACGGCCGGGCTCAGAAGCCCCGTGTTCATGCTGGAGCTCAGGGCGGAGTGGAAAAGGTAGGTCCGGCCCTCTGCGATCGCGTCCTCATAGGGCCCGAAGAGTTCGAAGCGCTCCGTGAGGAACGCTTCGAGCGCGTCGAACGCCTGCCGGTGGGTCACGGGCCAGTTGAAGGACTCGGCATTGCCGGGATTGTCCGGGAAGGCGGACTGCACCCAGGCGATCGCGTCCTCCACCTCGGGTGACCGCTCGAAGGTCGGCAGGTCCGGCAGCTCGATTTTCTTCGGCAACTTCTTGCGGTTGTCGGCGTCGAAGCTCCACTTCCCGCCGACGGGCGAGCCTTCGGGCTCGACCAGGATCCCGAGCCGCTTGCGCTGCCACTCGTAGAAGGTCTGCATGCGCCAGTTCGACGACGAGAAGTAGGTGTCGAGGACGCTCCGAGGTGTGAGGAACTGCGGCGTCTCGAGGACGCGCGCCTCCGCACCGGCATCGGCGATCGTGCGGGTGAGCCGCCGGTGGAGCCAGTCGTCGACGACGTCGTAGAAGCTCACGACGGTTGCTCCGCGGTCCACGAGCACGTCACGCAGGCGGTCCTGGCTCGTGTGCTCCGCCGACGTCTCCACGTAGTCCACGTGATAGCCCGCATCCGAGACCCGCCGCGCGAAGACGGTCATGGCCGCGCGGTGGAGGACGAGCTTCTGCTGGTGGAACCGGAGGCTGCGGAACAGGAGATCGTCCTCGAGGAACACGAAGCGGGTCTCCGGTGGCGCGTCGAGGTGCTCTTCGAACAGCTGGTGCGGCAGGACGAGTTGGACGTGCACGAGAGGTGCCTTCCTGAGCGGGGACGACCGTCCGGCCACCCTAGCCCCCGCCACCGACACGCGACCCGCCGCTTGACTGTAAGCATGCTTAGTGGTTCCGTGGGGAGCACCGACCGGCTCGCGAAGGGACCACCATGAGATCGCTCTGGCTCGCCACTGCTCCGCCCATACCGTCCGACACCCTGCAGGGACGGAACTTCGACTCCGTCGTCGTGGGTGCAGGGCTCACGGGTTTGACGACGGCGCTCCTGCTGGCGCGGGCCGGCCATCGCGTGGTAGTTCTCGAGTCGCGGACGACGGGAGCGGTGACCACGGGAAACACGACGGCGAAGCTCTCGCTCCTGCAGGGCACGAGCATCTCGACGATCCTCAAGCACCACGACGCCGACCTGGCGCGGGCCTACGTGACCGGCAACCGTGAAGGACAGAGCTGGCTGCTCCGCTTCTGCGACGACCACGGCATCGGCTACGAGACCAGGGATGCCGTCAACTACGCCACCTCCGACACGGGTGCCCGCACCCTCACCGCCGAGCACGAGGCCTGCACCGAGGCCGGGCTCGACACGGAGCTCGGCAGCGCGGCAACCCTTCCCTTCCCCGTCCGGAAGACGCTGCGCCTGAAGAACCAGGCGCAGTTCCACCCCCTCGAGGTCCTTGCCGGCCTGGCTTCCGAGTTCCGTCGCCACGGCGGCGCCCTGATCGAAGGCGTCCGGGTCGAGGGGGTCGCCAAGACCGGGGCCGACGGCGTCGAGTTGAGGACGAGCGCGGGCGCGGTGACGGCGTCGAACGTCGTGCTCGCCACCGGTATCCCCATCCTCGACCGGGGCGGGTACTTCGCCGTCCTGCAGCCGATGCGCTCCTACTGTGTCGCGCTGACGGTGGACGACGACGTCCCCGAGGACATGTACCTCAGCGTGGACTCCCCCACCCGGTCACTGCGCACCGCACTCGTGGATGGTACGAAGTACCTGATCGTGGGAGGCAACGGCCACAAGGTCGGGCACAGCTCGAACACCCAGGCGAAGGTGGACGACCTCACGCGCTGGGCCCAGGAATATTTCCCGACGGCGCGGCCCGCCTACGCGTGGTCCGCGCAGGACTACACCCCGGCCGCCGCTGTGCCCTACGTGGGCAAGGTGCCCGCGGGCGGAGGCCACCTCTACGCGGCGACGGGCTACAACAAGTGGGGCATGACCAATGCCGTCGCGGCTTCCCTTGCCCTCGCGGGCGAGATCCTCGGCGGGAACATGCCATGGGCCGATACCCTCTACCGCACCAAGGTCAGCGCCACCGACGCGCTGCAGACGGCGCAGGCGAATGCCGTCGTCGGGATGGACCTGGTGACCGGATGGATTTCGGGCCTTGCGAGAACGGGCGCTTCCGCACCCGCCGAGGGAGAGGGACACGTCGTCCGCGAGGGCGCCCGTCCGATCGGGATCTGCACGGTCGACGGGGTACAGCACCGCGTCTCTGCCGTCTGCCCGCATCTTCGCGGCATCCTCAACTGGAACGACGCCGAGCGCTCCTGGGACTGTCCGCTCCACGGGTCCCGCTTCACCGCCGACGGGAAGCTGCTCGAGGGTCCGTCGACGTCGGACCTGGCGGACACGCGCCGCTAGCCGACTATCGGTATCGCCGTGACGACGAGGTCTCAGGACCATAAATGCCGACCTGGAGGCCGATGACAGGCGCGTGCCATGGTGCGCCCGGTACCACGTCGCGCATCAGCTTCGTCTTCAACCAGGGGCTCAGGCCCTCCGCGGAACATGCCCCCTCGATGACGTCCCGCAGGAAGTAGCCTCCGACCCGGGGCACCTGCGCCTTGGTGCCGTCGAGGAAGGACAGGATGAACTTCACCTGAGGATCAGGGCGTTTCTGCGACTCTGCATGGCTGGCCTCGTGCTGGAGGGCATTGAGCGCGTGGTCGAAGACGAGGTTCGATCGGTCGAACGCCGGATGTGCCGGACACGTCACGGTATGGAATGCCACCCAGTGCAGGGGATGGATGTCCGAGATGACCGAGACCGCACCGGTGCGGGCCCGGATCTGCAACCAGACGAGGTCGTCCGGGACGCTCGCGCGGGCGGCGAGTACGGAGCGGACCGCGCAGGCGTCCCAGAGCGAGCCGACACCGAGACGAAGCGCAGGGAGGTCTGGACACTTGACGACGAACCCGTCCTCAACTGCTTCGACATCGACCTTGAAGACCAACACCCTGCACCGCCTCAGGAGCGCGCAATGCTCCTTGCGCACAGGATAGAGGTACCGGAGCCAGCGGGCCAGTACTAGTGCAGACCGTGACGCCCCGCCCGAACAACCTGAACCGTGCTTCGCCTCCTGCAGCAGAAGGTGGGGCAGGGAGCGTGACCGCATCGAACTGTGATGGTGGTCGGGCTCAGGACGGAGGACGCACCGACCTACGGGCGCGCGTTCCGCGCCGAGATCTCCTTCAGGAGGTCCCGCATCTCGGTCAGGAGGGCGATGTCGACCGGCGTGGGGGTCTCCGCCGCCTCCTGGGGCGCGGCCAGCGCGCGGAGTCGCTCATTGGCGCGGTTCATCGGAAGCACGAACAGGAAGTACACGACGGCTGCCGTGATGAGGAAGGTCACCGCCGCCGTGATGACGGCGCCGATGTCCACGAACGTCGCCTCGTTGCCCCGCCGGATCTGGAAACCCAGACCGGCAGCGTCGATCTCACCGGCGGAAGCGATGATCGGCTTGATGATGCTGTTCGTGAAGGACGTGACGAGTGCGGTGAAGGCGCTGCCGATCACGACGGCGATGGCGAGTTCGATGACGTTGCCCCGCATGATGAAATCCCTGAAACCCCTGATCATCGATCATCTCCCGATCTGTAGTCGTACGGACGTGGTGGAGGAAAGAACCCGCATGAGGCAGCGGGGGCGCCGCGGAACAGGGCCTGCATCGACCACGGCACCCAGGACCTACCGGAGCGGTCGACCGGCGACGATCAGGTCCACGACACCGAGCAGTTCCTCGATGTCGTCGGCACTCGTGCGGCCCGTGCCTGCCGATGCGAAGAACGCGGCGTCGTAGTAGAGGCCGTCGCCGAGCAGCTTGACGGCACGCGCGGTCGTGCGATCGCCGAGCTGGGACTCGAGCGCGTCGAGCCACCGTTCCTGGATCTCCGCGAGCGAGGCTTTCGCCGTCGGGTGGCCCTGCTGGGCCAGGCGCGCCATCGAGACGAGCGCACGGTCGAGGGCGCTGTCCTCGAACACGGAGGTGCGGACGTAGTAGCGCGCCGCTCCGTCGGGGGCAGAGACCATGATCTCGCGATCCCTCTCGGCCAGTCCGCGGAGTCGTTCCGCCAGGGCATCGACCAGGGCTTCCTTGGAAGGGAAGTGGTACAGCAGGCCTCCCTTGGAGACGTCTGCCGCCGCAGCGACCGCTTCCATGGTCGCGGCCCGCTCCCCGTCGCGGATCAACGCGTCTTCGAAGCTGTCGAGGATGCGCTCGCGGGAACTGGACACCTCCTGATGATACCGGTCACTTTTGTTGTACTGTACCGGCTGGACGGTATAGCTTGGATGGATGACCACAACACCTTCCGCTTCCGCATGCGTGTCCGGGGTGAACCCGCGTGCCGCTGCTTCCTCCCGCTCCTCCCTTGCCGGCCGCCGCGAGTGGCTCGCCCTCGCCGTGCTGATGCTGCCGGTGCTGCTCGTCTCCGTCGACAACACGGTGCTGAGCTTCGCCCTGCCGGAGATTTCCCGGCACTTCGCGACGAGCGGTACCACACTGCTCTGGATCGTCGACAGCTACCCCCTCGTCCTCGCCGGCCTGCTCGTCGCCATGGGGAGTCTCGGTGACCGCTTCGGTCGACGCCGTCTGCTCATGATCGGCGCGGCCGGTTTCGCGGCCTTCTCCGTGGTCGCCGCCTTCGCCCCCACTGCAGCCTCCCTGGTGGCCGCTCGCGTGGGTCTCGGCGTCTTCGGCGCCATGCTCATGCCCTCGACGCTTTCGCTGATCCGCAACATCTTCACCGATCGCAACCAGCGCCGGGTCGCGATCGCGGTCTGGGCAGCAGGTTTCTCTGCAGGAGCCGCCCTCGGACCACTCCTCGGTGGCGTCCTGCTCGAGCACTTCTGGTGGGGATCCGTGTTCCTCCTGGCGGTGCCCGTCCTGGTCCTCATGCTGGCCCTGACTCCCGCAGTCGTGCCCGAGTCCAGGGACTCGCATCCCGGACGCGTCGACTACGCCAGTATCGTCCTGTCCATCGCGACCATGCTCCCGGTCGTCTACGCCATCAAGAACCTGGCGAAGGGTGGACCGCTGCTGGTCTCGGTGACGGCTGCGTTCATCGGCCTTGCCGCCGGCGTCGTCTTCGTCGTCCGTCAGCTCCGACGCGATGACCCCATGCTCGACGTCAGGTTGTTCACCGTCCGGGCCTTCAGCGGCGCTGTCCTGGTGAACCTGCTGGCGATCTTCTCGCTCGTCGGCTTCCTGTTCTTCGTGTCGCAGCACCTGCAGCTGGTACTCGGCTACTCCCCGCTCGACGCCGGCCTCGTGCTCCTCCCGGGGCTCCTCATGACGATCATCGCGGGGCTCGCCGTCGTTCCACTGGCCCGCAGGCTACCGCCACACGCCGTCGTCTCGGTGTCACTGCTCTTCTCGGCAATCGCCTACTCGATGATCGCCTTTTTGGGCGAGGGCGGGTCCGCAGGGTTCCTGATGGTGGCCTTCGTCATTCTTGGCGTCGGGGTCGGCGCCTCCGAAACGGTATCCAACGACCTGATCCTGTCGACGGTGCCTGCGGCGAAGGCAGGGGCGGCATCGGCCGTGTCGGAGACCGCGTACGAAGTGGGCTCCGTGCTCGGGACCGCCGTACTCGGCAGCATCCTCCTGGCGTCCTATCATCGGAACCTCGTGCTTCCCCCAGGCCTCGACACAGAACAGGCCGGGAGGTCGACTGAAACGCTCGGCGGGGCCGTCGAGGTCGCCGCACAGCTTGACGCGACCGGCGCTTCGCTCCTGCGGGATTCGGCGTTCCATGCATTCGACAGTGGTGTCACGGTCACGTCGGGCATCGCTGCGCTGCTCATGATCGGCGCATCGGTACTGGCGGCGTGGAGCCTGCGTGGTGGCGGTCGTGACGGTCGTGGCGGTCGTGGCAGCGGTGGCAGCGCTCAGTAACGCGGATCGGCCTCCCGCTTCGAGAGGCGTTACCGGATGGTGGCGCAGCTGATGCCGAGTTCCGTTGCGGCGTGAAGCGCTCGCCGAGGTCCTGCACCCGCACCCCCCAGCTCGGCGCGAGGACCGCATCAGCGGCTCCCCTCAGCTCGGGCGTGAGCCGAACCAGACCCGCACTGTCAGCCCGCCCCCGGGCGTCTGATCGAACGTGAGGCGCCCGCCGTGCGCCTGGGCGATCCGGACGCACGTCGCCAGGCCGATACCGGTACCCGCAGGGTCCCCCTCACGCTCGAGGCGGACCAGCGGCTCGAGCACGCGATCGTAGTCCTCGGGCGGAATCCCCTTGCCGTTGTCCGCCACGTCCAACCGCCAGGATTCCGGTGTGCCCGTTCCGGTGATGCGCACCTCCGGCGGCACTCCGGGCCGCGCATAGGCGACGGCGTTCGTGAGGAGGTTCTGGATCAGGACACGGAGCTGTTCGCGGTCGGCCTTCCCCTCGAAGTCATCCACCGTGATCCGAACGCCGTCGACGGAGTGACCCAGATCGTCGACGGCGGCCCCGACCACTTCGGCGAGCGAGACGACTCGGGGGTGCGCTGCCCCGCCCACACGGGAGTACCCGAGCAGGTTCTCCACCATCGACGACATGCGCAGGGCGCTCGCGCCGATGCGCTTGAAGTAGGTGCCCGCGGGGCCCTCCTGGAGCGCAGGCTCGTCCTCCGCGAGTTCGGCGAGGCCGACGACATTGGTCAGGGGCCCTTGCAGGTCGTGGCTGATGCGTCCTGCAAATTCGCCCAGGAGCTCATTGCTGCGCCGCAGCTCGGACACCGTGGCGTCCAGCTGCCGGGTGCGCAACTGGAGGTCGAGGACGTCGACGACCTGCGCCGCGAGTGTCTCGAGCCCGGTGACCTGCTGCTCGGTGAGGTTCCCGGGCACCTCGTCGAAGATGCAGAGGGTGCCGAGGGGCACACCATCCCTCGTGAGCAGTGGAGTGGTCGCGTAGAAGCGGACCTCACCGAAGCGGCCGTCGACGAAGGGGTTCGAACGGAATCGGGGGTCCTCCCTGCAGTCCGGCACCACCACGGTGTGCCCGTACTGGAAGACCTGCCCGCACAGGGAATCGTCGCGCGCGCACATGAGTGGTTCGAGCCCCAGCGCCGCGATCTGGTGGAATTCGTCTTCGGTGATGACGTTGGTCGCACCGTACTTCGCGTTGCAGAGCTGCACCGCGAAGGCTACCAGGTTCTGCAGCGCGGCGGGCGCGGCGGCCGCTGCGGCCGCTGCGGCCGGCTGCGGCGTGGAACCGGCGGGCGCCACCTCACCCAGGGCCACGCCGAGCCCGTACTGCGACAGCAGTTCCGCGTGATCAGAGCCCCGCCCCATCCGTCGAACGGATGCCTGACCGGTCATGCGCCTCGTCCTCCCGGTGCCCACCTGCTGTGATCTGCCTCCTAGGGCAATCGCCCACGTCCACGCGCACAGCGAACACGTGCCTCCCCCGGAGTGCTGGTCCCTATGATCGGGGACAATGGTGGTGTGGCCCTGCTTACCGAATCCCCCGTCCTCGACGCAGATGCCGTCCGCCGTGAGGCCGGGCGTCGTCGTACCTTCGCCGTCATATCGCACCCCGACGCCGGAAAGTCGACGCTGACCGAAGCCCTCGCCCTCCTTGCACGGGCCATCCAGGACGCCGGGGTCACCCACGGCAAGTCGAGCCGGCACGCGACCGTCTCGGACTGGATGGGCATAGAGCAGGAACGCGGCATCTCGATCAGCTCCGCGGCCCTCCAGCTGACCTACCGGGACACCATCCTGAACGTCGTCGACACCCCTGGGCACGCCGACTTCTCCGAGGACACCTATCGCGTCCTCGCCGCCGTCGACTCGGCCGTCATGCTGATCGATGCCGCGAAAGGCTTCGAGCCGCAGACCGTGAAGCTCCTGGCCGTCTGCAAGCAGCGCAATATCCCGATCATCACCGTCATCAACAAGTGGGACCGGCCCGGCCTCGACGCGCTCGGCCTGATCGATGACGTCGGAGAGCGCACCGGCATGACACCGGTGCCGCTCACATGGCCCGCCGGTATCGCCGGCCACTTCCAGGGCCTGATCGACCTCCGGGCAGAGCGCGCCATCTCGCTCGAGGCCGTGGAGGCCGGGGCGCAGGCTGCGGAGGAGACGATCGTCGACATCGACGCGTTGGACCCGCGGGACGCCGGTGCCTGGCTTGACGCCCGCGAGGAGTCCGGCCTCGTCATCTCCTCCAACGGCTCCTTCGACCGGGAAGAGTTCGAGGCCGCACGCCAGACGCCGGTCCTCTTCGCGGCGGCGGCAAAGAACTTCGGTGTCTCGCAGCTCCTCGACATCCTCGTGGACGTGGCCCCCTCGCCGTCCCCCCGGCCCTCGAAGGAGGACGAGCCGAGGCCCATCGAGGCGCCCATGTCCGGGTTCGTCTTCAAGGTGCAGGCGGGCCAGGACAGCGCGCACCGCGACCACATCGCGTACCTGCGCATCTGCTCCGGCACCTTCGAGCGCGGCATGGTCATCACGAACCAGCGCACCGGCAAGCCCTTCGCCACGAAGTACGCGCACCGCGTCCTCGGCCGGAGCCGCGAGGTGGTGGACACCGCCTGGCCGGGCGACGTCGTCGGGCTGGTGAACGCGACGAGCCTCCGTGTGGGCGACAGCCTCTTCGCCGAGCAGCCCGTGCAGTTCCCCGACATCCCGCGCTTCTCACCCGAACTGTTCGCCGTCGCGCGTGCCAAGGATCCGGGCCGGTACAAGCAGTTCCGCCGGGGCATCGAGCAGCTCGAGCACGAGGGCGTGGTGCAGGTCCTCCGCTCCGATCTGCGTGGCGACCAGGCGCCCGTCCTCGCCGCCGTCGGAGCCCTGCAGTTCGAGGTCGCCGCCGAGCGGCTGGGCACCGAGTTCAACGCGCCCACCTCGCTCGACCACCTGTCCTACACCCTCGCGATGCGCGTGGCCCCAGAGAGCCAGGGCGTGCCGGAGACCTTCCGTGGCGGCGAGATCCTGTTCCGGTCGGACGGCGAGATCGTGGCCGTCTTCGGTGACAAGTGGAAGGTCGGGCACTTCAAGAAGGACTACCCCGACGTCGTGCTCGAGCCGATCGGTGCCGCGGTCGACGTCTAGCTGTTCCTTCCGCGCGCGGCGACGGTCCAGCGCTCCCTCAGGACGCCGTCGCGCACCACCTGCACCTCATCGACGAGGTTGACCGCCAGACAAACGTGGTTGGGGACGACCCGCAGCCGTGCACCGAGTGGCGGAAGGGCACCGCACGGCCATTCGACGGTGGCGTGGTGCTCGGACAACGCCACGATGCGCGCCTCGGGATGATCGAGGAGGCGCCCGTAGCCGGTCGCCCAGGGCGCGCGGTCGCTGCCGAGGACCTTGCTGCCCGCGTCGACGATGAAGCGCCCGGGCTGCCCCGGCGCGCCGCACCGATGACTCACGACCGTGCCCTCGACCGTCAGCGCGATGTCCTCCGGGAGGCAGTGGCCGAGCTCCCACTGCTGCGCATCACCGAAGACGTACACTCCCGGGCGGAGCTCGGTGAGGGTGCTACCGGAGGAGAGACGAGCCGACGGCGTCGAGCCACCGCTCACCTCGAGGTCACGGAAGCCCGCGTCCTCGAGGGCAGAGACAGCAACGGACAGGGCTCTGGCCTCGTCAGCGACGGCGGCTTCCGCGGCTCCCGGTCCGTAGCTGTGCCCGGGGAAGGTGAAGATGCCGACGACGGCGAGGCCGGCGGCAGACGCCGCTGCTGCCACCTCGAGCACTTCGTGCGGTGGAACTCCGCTGCGGTGGTGACCGCTGTCCACCTCGATCCGCACCTCGACGCGCGACGCCGACGCGCCGAGGCTGCGCGCCAGCCGCAGCGCCCCCTCGGCCGACTCCACGCCCACCGTCATGTGCGCATGGTCGGCGAGCGTCAGCAGCCTCCCGGCGGCACGCTCGTCGACCCAGAGCGGATAGGCGATGAAGATATCGGTGACTCCGGCGGCGGCGAATACCTCGGCCTCGCCAACGGTCGCAACCGTCAGGCCGATGGCGCCCGCTGCGATCTGGTGGTGGGCGATCTCGATGATCTTGTGGGTCTTGGCGTGCGGCCGCAGAACTAGTCCGCGCTCCTGCACCGAGCGGGCCATGGCAGCGATGTTGCGCCCGAGGATATCGGCGTCGACGACCACGGCCGGCGTGGACGCACCGGTCAGGATCGGAACCACGAGCCCGCTCAGGCGTCGAAGTGCGTCTGGGGAACCTGCTGGCCTATCGACGTCACCACTGCCGCAGCGACGTCCGCGAGCTTCTTGTTGCGCCCACTCGAAGCCGCCTTGAGGATGGTCATCGCCGTCTCATGACTGCACCGGTTTTGCCCCATGATGATGCCGGCAGCGACGTCGATGGTGGTGCGCGAGTCCATCGCGGCCTTGAGGTTCGAGGCGGTGTCGGCGAGGTGGGCGATCCGCACGGCCATCCGCAGCGACTTCGATGCCTCCCTGGCGAGCTCGACGGCTTCGGCGATCGCCGCGTCGTCGAATGCATCGGGTTCCGTCGAGTAGAGGTTCAGCCCGGAGGCCGCGAGCCCGTCGAGCGGGATGGGAACGCCGAGCGCGGAGCGGATGCCGTGCTCAGAGATGGCCCTCGTGTAGTTGCCAAAGCGCGACTCGGTGCGGAAGTCCGACACCGTGTAGACCTGGCCCTCACGTGCTGCACGCAGGCAGGGGCCGTCGTCGAACTGGTACTGCACCTCGTCCATCCGCTGCGCCTGCTCCGAGCTGCTCGCCACCGTCGCCTTCGACCGCGGCCGAAGGAGTGTGATGCCGCTCAACACTGCCCGGCCCTCGGTGGAGAGCTCACTGGCAGCCACCTTGGCCAATCCTTCGAGGAACTCGTTCACGTCCGCGCTGTCCAGGACCATGTCCTGCAGCATCCCCGGAAGGGACACTTCACCGAGAATCTGGCTGTCAGCCACAGCTATCCACCTTCTGCTCGTAGAGGGCCGCAACGAGCGGCCCGTGGTCCCACGTTACCGGCCCGGCGCCCGGCCCGGAAAGCGGCGTACTGCGCGGAAAGCAGCGGACTGCGCCTAGCGTGACGGGCCGCGGCGGACTGCGCGACGAGGCGCAGTGCAGCAGGAACGACGACGGCGCGACAGGCCGGAGGGCCCATCGCGCCGTTCGACGCGGTGCGGGGGTCTAGGAGGCGCGACCGGCCGGCGTGAGTCCGCCGGAGCACGCAGCACCGGGCTCGCGGGTCTGCTCACCCTGGATGTACTTGTCGAGGAAGGTGGTGAGTCTCTCGTCGTCGGCGGAGTCGACCTTCAGCTGCAGGCCCCACGCGCTGGCAGCGACGGGCGAGTCGAGGCCCGGGAAGGGGCTGAGGAGCACGTAGGAGCGGCTCCCGACCAGGTCGGTCAGTTTATCGATCTCGGCCTGGCCGATGTCGGGGTTGTACGTCACCCAGACGGCACCGTGCTCCATCGAGTGGACGGAGTTCTCGTTCGGGATGGGTTCCGTGTAGACGCCACAGTTGGTCCAGACAGGATTGTGGTCCCCACCCACGGGCGGCGACTGCTCGTACTGCACCGGAGCCTCCACGTGGTTGAACGTGACGTCGGGGAACTCCTGGACGTCCTGGATCGGCTCGGCCGCGGCGGCTTCGCGATCCCGGTTCACCTGCACCTGGTTCACGATCACGAGGGTCACCGCGATGATGATCGCCAGGATGACGGCACCGATGCCGCCGAAGATCAGGGCATTGCGCTTGCGCTCGCCGGCCCGTTGCTGGGCTTGGATGGCAGCCAGGCGCGCTTGGCGGTCCTGGTTCTCCTGTGACCGTTTCTTGTTCAACGAGGTGTCCTTCAGTGCTGGAGTGGCTGCGGCGGTCGCCGCGATTCGGGGTGCGCCGGAAACAAATGTACCGGTGGGTGCCCTCGGTCCTTCAACCGGTCGCCGGAACGGTGGGCTGGAGTGCGCCCTACAGGGCGTCGAGCATGGTCTGCATGAGCGTGATCTCGGCCTGCTGGCCCGACTGGATCTTGGCGGCCAGTGTTCGGACCTGCTCCGTGTCCGCAAGCTTCGCACCTGCCTCGGCCATCTCCACGCCGGCCTCGTGGTGGCTGATCATGAGATTCAGGTAGAGACGCTCGGCGTCCTCGCCCCGGGCGGCACGCAGTTCGTCGAGCTGCCCTTCGGTCGCCATCCCGGGCATCAGCCCTTCGGGGGTGAGCATGGAGCCGGCTCCGCTCCCCGCTCCCATGTCCATCCCATCATGGTCGCCCGCACCGGACGCCATCCATTCCATGCGCGGCTCGGCACTGCTCTGCGGCAGCCCCCACTCCTCGAGCCATGCGTACATCTGGCCGGCCTGCTGCTGCTGGGTGAGGGCTATGTCGTAGGCGATCGCGCGCAGCGTCCCGTCCTCGACGTTGTCGCGCACGATCATGGACATCTCGACGGCCTGGTTGTGGTGGACCTGCATGTCGCGGGCAAATCCGGCGTCGGCGCTGTTGGAGGCGGGGTAGGAAGGGCCGGCCGAGACGCGTCCGGCTGTGAACGCGAGCGCGAAGAGCGCGAGTACCGCGATCCCGGCGAGGATCAGGAGGACTCGCTTCTGCCAACCGGGCAGGGAGAGGGTCATGGAGGTCCTTGGAGTGGAAGTGTACCGATGAGCCAACCTACGTCATTGCGCTGGATGTTTGCTCGGAGGACCACCGACGGTCTGGCCAACGGTACCCCCGGGGGGTATAGTGAATGTCATGCGAGGAGCCACATCATGATCACCACAGCACACGACCACCCGGAGAACAGCGCACCGCACGGCTACACCGCCGACAAGGAGGCCTACCTCAAGCGCCTGCGCCGCATCGAGGGCCAGGTGCGCGGCATCGCCCGCATGGTCGACGAGGACAAGTACTGCATCGACATCCTCACGCAGGTCGCAGCCGTCAACAAGGCACTCCACGCCGTGTCGATGGGACTCCTCGAAGAGCACATAGCGCACTGCGTCGTCGGAGCCGCCCAGGAGTCCAGTGCTTCGGGCGACACCGAGGCAGTGCAGACGAAGGTCCAGGAAGCGACGGCGGCCATCGGTCGCCTGCTCCGCTGACCCGGATCCCCAGAACAACCACACCCTGAGGAAATCATCATGACCACCACCACGATCACCATCGCCGGCATGACGTGCGGCCACTGCGTCAGTGCCGTCACCGATGAGCTGTCCGGGCTGCCCGGTGTCGATTCCGTCGACGTCGACCTCGTCAAGGGCGGCACCTCCACCGCCACCATCTCGTCCTCCGCGCCGCTGGACCCCGCAGCGATCGGTGACGCCGTCACCGAGGCCGGCTACACCGTGGTTCCCGCGAGGTCCTGACATGACCACACAGCAGGTGCCGGCACAGGGCATCGAGCAGGAGCAACGCGTCGTCCAGCTGTCGATCCAGGGCATGACGTGTGCCTCGTGCGTGGGCCGCGTCGAACGGAAGCTCGGCAAGCTCGACGGCGTCGAGGCGAGCGTCAACCTGCCACTGGAGAGCGCCGTCGTGCGGGTTCCCGCGTCCATCACCGATCAGGATCTGGTCGACACCGTCGTCGCGACGGGGTACGGGGCATACGTGGTGCACCCCGAGCATGCAGGGCATCCGGCAGAAGGCGAACACGACCACACGCCCTCCCTGCTCGGAGTCCGGCTGCTCCTCGCCGCCATCCTGTCCGTGCCGGTGCTGCTGATCTCGATGGTGCCCGCCCTCCAGTTCGCGAACTGGGGCTGGGTGGTCCTCGCGCTGTCCCTGCCCGTCGTCACGTGGTCGGCCTGGCCGTTCCACCGGGCCGCGGCCATCAACGCGCGGCATCTGTCCTCCACCATGGACACCCTCGTCTCGATCGGCGTCACGGCGGCCTTCCTGTTCTCGGCCTGGCAGCTCATCGCGGATCCGGCCCTGACACAGCATGCCGGAATGGCAGGCATGGACATGACGGAGCACTCCCTCTACTTCGAGGTGGCCGCCGTCGTCGTGACCTTCCTGCTGCTCGGCCGCTTCCTCGAGGCGTCCGCGAAACAACGGGCCGGCAACGCCCTGAAGTCGCTGCTGAGCCTCGGAGCGAAGGAAGCCAACGTGCTCCGCACCGTGAACGGCCGGCGCGTCGAGGTCACCCTGCCTGCCGACGCCCTGATCCCCGGCGACGAGTTCGTCGTCCGGCCCGGTGCGAAGATCGCGACCGACGGCATCGTCCTCGAAGGCAGCAGCGCCGTCGACGCCGCACTGCTGACCGGCGAGAGCCTCCCGGTCGAGGTGTCCGTGGGTGACCCCGTCACGGGCGCGACCATCAACACCTCCGGCCGGCTCGTGGTGCGGGCGACCCGCGTCGGTTCCGACACGGTCCTGTCGTCGATGGGCCGCCTGGTCAGCCAGGCCCAGGGCGGCAAGGCCCGGATCGCCCGGCTCGCCGACCGCATCAGTGCCGTCTTCGTGCCCGTGGTCCTCGTTCTCGCGATCATCACCTTCATCCTGTGGCTCGTGCTGGCCGGCGACCTCGACGCCGCCTTCACGGCCGCCGTCACCGTCCTGGTGATCGCCTGCCCGTGCGCCCTCGGCCTCGCCACGCCTACCGCGTTGCTGACCGGTACCGGCCGGGGCGCCCAGCTCGGCATCCTCATCCGCGGACCGCAGGTCCTCGAGGACACCCGGACCGTGGACACGATCGTCCTGGACAAGACCGGGACGGTCACGACCGGCACCATGGCGGTCGACGACGTCGTCGTGCTGTCCGACCTTCCCGCAGCGGAGGTGCTGCGCCTCGCGGGCGCCGTCGAGGCGGCCAGCGAGCATCCGATCGCCCAGGCCATCGCCAAGCGGGCCGCCGGTCAGGGCGAGCTCCCCGACGTGAGCGGTTTCTCGAGCGCTCCGGGCGGCGGTGTCCGGGGAGAGGTGGACGGCGCCGTCGTCGTGGCCGGGCGGGCCTCCTGGCTGGAGCGGAACGCGGTCCGCGCCACGGCCCCGCAGGTCGAATCCTTCACTGCGGCCGAGAAAGCGGGGGCGACCGCGGTCTGGGTCGCAGTCGACGGCGTGATCGTGGGTTTCATCACGCTGTCCGACACCGTCAAGGACGGCTCGACCGCCGCCATCGAGCGCCTTCGCGCGCTGGGGCTACGCCCCGTGCTGCTCACCGGGGACAACCGCGCCGTCGCGCTGCAGGTAGCCGCGACCGTGGGCATCGACCCGGCCGACGTCCGCGCCGGCGTGACTCCGGAGGGCAAGGTCGACGCGGTCCGCCAACTGCAGGCGGCAGGGGCAACCGTCGCCATGGCGGGCGACGGCGTCAACGACGCGGCGGCGTTGGCCCAGGCGGACCTCGGTATCGCGATGGGGTCCGGCACCGACGTGGCGATCGAAGCCGCGGACCTGACGGTGATGGGGAACAGCCTGGAGCAGGTGGCCCAGGCCATCGAACTCTCACGCCGCACCCTCGGCACCATCAAGGTCAACCTCTTCTGGGCCTTCTTCTACAACGCCGTGGGGATACCGATAGCCGCATTCGGCCTGCTCAATCCGATGCTGGCCGGAGCTGCCATGGCGGCGAGTTCGGTGCTCGTCGTCGCCAACTCGCTCAGGCTCCGCAGCTTCGGCAGGTAGTTCCCGGGGGGACGAGACTACGGAGTCGCCGTCGTCCCGGCCTCCGCAGCCGTCTGGGCGTACGACGCCGAGACCCTGCGATAGACCGGGGTGATGAAAGCCAGCGCCGCGGCCCCGATGATGATGATGCCGGCGACCAGGAACACCAGGGCGATGCCGCGGGACGTGCCCTCGCCCAGCAGTGGCGCCAGATGGGCTGCGCCGTCCGTGGACCGCGCGTAGGGGATGATCCAGAACTGGGCCATCGGCGCGATGAGGAACGCGGTGATCGGCGCGGCCGCGGACTCGAACGCCATCGCGAAGCCGAACACGCGCCCCTGCCGGTGCAGCGGTACCACCCGCTGGATCACCGTCTGCTCGGCGGCCTCGACGAATGGCACCAGGACCAGATAGAGCCAGATCCCGGCGACATACAGCCAGGCCCACTCGCGCACGGTGAACACCGCACCCACGACTCCCATCAGGATCACGGCGATGAGCATGGTGCGCAGCGGATTCGACCCCAGCCCGAACTTGCCGATCAGGGAGCCGCCCACGATGAACCCCGTGGCACCCAGCGCGAAGTAGGTTCCCCACATCTCCACGGAGAACAGTTCCAGACCGTAGGGATCCATCAACGCCATGTAGACGCCACCCACGAAGTTGTTGAACGTGGAGAAGAGGATCAGCGCGAACAACCCCGAGATCGCCAGCACCGCAGCGAAGGAGCCACGCAGGTCGAACCCGCCGTGCGCGTCCGTGGTGGCCACCCGCACCTCTTCGGGCATGCGCAGCGTGAGCAGATGCGCGAATGCCAGGGCCGTCAGCGCGATCGCGACGACGATCGTCCAGCCCATGCCGAGCAGCCCGACCGACAGGCCGGAGAGCACCGACGTGATGATGAACATCAATCCCTGCACCATGCCCACCAGACCGTTGGCGTTGGCGCGTCGGTCCGGCTCGATGAGGATGGTGACCGTCGTGGACAGGGCGATGTTGCGCATGTTCTCCACCACCGCGCCGATCAGGATGATCAGGGTGAAGACCCAGAACCACGGCTGTCGCAGGTCCAGCAGGACGGAGGCAGGTGTCAGCAGGTACATGACCCCGGACAGCACGAACATCACCAGTGTGAAGCCGCCGGCGAAGCGCATCACGGCCAGCTTGCGGTAGCGGTCGACGAAGGTCCCGAAGCTGATGCTGGAGAGGGCGATGAGCAGCATGTATGCGCCGCCGATCACTCCTGTGGCGATGACGTTGCGGGTCTGGAGGTACGCCCAGAACGTCAGTGCGAACCACAGATAACTCGTGGTGATGTTCGCGACGCCGGTGTTCACCAGGATGCCGCGGAAGGTGCGGGACCTCTCCGCCGGGCTGCGCAGGACCGGGTCGATGGCAGCCGACTCCTCGCACGGACCGCCGTCGTCACCGGGCTCAAGGGCAGCGGCGCTCTCGGACCGGCCCGCGCTGCCGCGCGGACCCGCAGCGGCCCCGGGAGGGGCCGGATCCTGCCCGGTCATGCGCCCCAGTGTACTGACATCGGTCGGCCGGCTACAGGGGTGGTGGCCCGTGTGGGTCAGGCGCGCGGAACCGGCTCCACGGGGTTCGATCCACCGAGGGCCGCCGGAGACACGGCGTCGTCGTCGTTCGCGGAGCGGACCTCGTCCAACCGAACGCATACCACGCCGGCGACGATGAGCAGGCCGCCCAGCAGCTGTACGACGCCGGGCAGCTCACCGAGGATCAGCCAGGCGGCCAGGACCGCGAACATCACCTCGGTCAGCGCGACGAAGCTCGCCACCTTGGACCCGAGTCGCTGCGCAGCCAGGATGCCCGTCACGTAGGCGGCCACCGTCGCCACCAGGACGAGGACCGCGACGGGCACGATCCAGCTGTAGGTCCGTCCTGCCAGCGAGACATCGGCGAAGACGAACCGGAACGGCATGATGTTCACCAGGCCGAGCACCAAGATGGTGAGTGCTCCGACCACCATCCCGCCGCCCGCCATCACGAGGGGCGGGAGCGACTCGTCGACCTTCGCCGACATCAGGAAGAACACCACGAGGCAGACGGCCGCGCCGAGGCCGAACAGCACGCCGACCGGATCCAGCCGGGCGTCCCCTGCGAGGTCCAGGACGAGCAGGAGTCCGAGGATCGCGGTGACCGACCCGATGATCGTGAGCAGGTTCGGCGCCTTCCGTGAGCGCAGCCAGAGGAAGCCCACGATCAGCACGGGTGCCAGGTACTCGAGCAGCAGCGACACTCCGACGGACATGCGCTGCACCGCGTTGAAGTAGAACAGCTGGCACAGAGCGATCGCCGTCGTGCCGTAGATCGTGACGGTAAGCGCATTGCCGCGCATCGTGGACCATCGGCCACGCAGAGCGATCAGGACCGGGATCAGCAGCACGACGGCGGCCCCTCCGATGCGGAGCCCGACGGCCGCGCCGGGGCTCCAACCGATCTCGAGGAGCGACTTGGCGAAGGGTCCGGAGACGCCGAACGTCGCAGCGGAGAGGAGTGCAATCCAGAAGCCGGTGGCGGGTCGCAGGGTCACGTCCGCTCCCTTCGGGGTCGATGATTGGTGTCAGGGGTGACAAGTGGTTATGGTCGTGACACTAGTGGTGCAGGATGTCAGGAGTCAACATGTCTTTTACCTATGACACAGAGGTGGCGCTCTCGTCTGCGGCTGCCCTGATCAACACCGCTAAGGAGGACGTCGATCCGCTCGACACGCTCGACGGCCTCGACCGATTCCTGACGGAGCAGCGGTTCTCCGGCTCCCGCACGCACACGGAGTCGGAACTGGAGTCGGTCCGGGCGCTGCGATCCGAACTGGAGGTGATCTGGTTCGCGGAGGAGGACGACGCCGTGGCGCTCGTCAATGCGATCCTGCGCAGGGCCAACGCCCTTCCCCAGCTCGTGCGCCACGATGAGTGGGACTGGCACCTGCACGCCACCGCACCGGAAGCGCCACTGGAGGAGCGGATGGCGACGGAGGCGGCCATGGCCCTTGCCGACGTCATCCGTGGACATGAGCTCGACCGCCTGCGGTCCTGCGCAGCGGAGGACTGCGACGGCGTTGTGCTGGACCTCAGCCGCAACCGGTCGAAGAGATTCTGCGACACGGGCAATTGCGCGAACCGCACCCACGTGAAGGCATACCGCGCGCGGAAAGCCATGGGCGTTTGACGCGGTGGCATCGCCCAGGACCGAGCGAGGCAGCACTAGCGTTGGTCGTCGGGCTCCTGCTCGTCGAATGACAGCGTCAGGGTGGATCCGTAGGGGGACGCGTGGCCGTAGGTCGTCGCGATCGGACCATAGCCGGGCGATATCGCGGTGCCTCCAGCACGAACGTCCTGGTCCGGGCCGTTGCTGCCGAGCAGGCTCCTGGTCAGGGAGGCGCCGTCCGACATCAATTCGTCCACCGCGGCAAGCAGGTGCTCATCCGCGACCGGCACCTGCTCCAGGGCGGCGGCGAGCGTGGCCCGGCGCACGAGTTCGCGCGTGAAGGACGCCGTGGTGCCCTCGGTCCGGCGGGCGACCGTTCCGACCGTCTCCCTGCTGAACGAGAGGCTGCCTGCGTAGAGCCGAAGGAGCGCTGCGCGCTCGGCCTCCGCAGGAAGCGGCACTTCCACCGCCAAGTCCACTCGACCGGGGCGCTGTGCAAGCGCCCGCTCGAGCATGTCGACGCGGTTCGTGGTGAGGACGAAGGTGACGTCGGCGTCGTCGTCGAGCCCGTCCATCGCATCGAGCACCTCGAACAGCAGGGGCTGCGGGCCGTGCCCGAAGCTGCGGTCCTCCGCGATGAGATCGCAGTCCTCGAGCACGACGATCGATGGTTGGAGGGCCCGTGCCATGCGAGCCGCCTCACTCACATGCGCGAGGGTGCCGCCGGACAGCAGGATCGCCGTCGTGCCCTCGCTCGCACTCAGCAGGAAGCGCACTGTGTGGGTCTTGCCCGTGCCCGGCGGACCGTACAGGAGGATGCCGCGCTTGAGGTGTTGGCCGGCGGCGACGAGCGCTTCGCGGTGTGCCGCGATGCCGAGGGCATGCTTCTCGACCCTGTCCAGCAGGCCCTCGGGCAGGATGACGTCCGCAGCAGTGATGCTCGGCCGATGGTGGAAGGTCACGCCCGCACTGCTCGGCCCGAAGGAGTCCGTGCTGTAGGACAGGATCTGGCCCTTCAGGACGCTCTCGCTCTGCATGCGCCGCCGGAAGTCGGCGAGGAAGGCAGAGGTGACCTCGGCCTCCGTGCACAGGACCTCGACCGATGCGGTCAGCCGCCCGTAGCGAGGCTCCGCGGAGCGCTGCAGGAGCGCGACGGGAACGCCGTCGCGCCGGAACAGCCGAAGACCGAGCGCGACTGTCTGGCGCTGCTCATCGGGCCCGATCGGCAGGTTTGCATAGTCCGGCTGCGAGAGCGGGAAGCTCGGGTACACCTGGGAGTGCTGCAGCATATCGCTGAGGGACATGTGGTGGCGCTGGTCGCCGCCGCCGATGCCGACAAGCCGCGCGTCCTGGCCCGTAATGCCCTCGAGGACGATGTCCGCATCGATGAAGCGGTGGGCCGGAACCTCTTCGACGACGATGGGCACCGTGCCGGCGGCGGCACCCAGATGCGCGGAGAGGGTATCGGCGAGTTCGCGTCCGGCCGCAGAACCCTGCTGCGCTTCCTGTGCGAGACGGACCATCGTGCCGAAGTTACTGACGAATTCTGCTAGTTCTTCCCCCATGAGGGGAGGCTAGCAGGGGCGTCAAGTGGTCTTCAGCGGTCTAGGTGTCCTGTTTCGGCAGGCGCTGCCCGTAGCGGGGTTCGTCGTCGGGCTCCGCATCCCGCTCAGGCTGAGAAGGCCATTCCTGGACGTCCGGCCTGGCGGACGAGCGATTGATGCCGGAACCCTTGCTGAGATGTTCCGCGTTCGGCGTTTCAGCCATCATCAGCATCGCGCAGATCACGAGGGATGCGATGAAGGCGATCCCCGCGGCAGTCAGTCCGAGATCGACGCGCAGCTCCCTGGCACCGCCTCCGGTGGCGAAGATGGACGTGGCTACTCCCGCCACTGCCGCGAGGACAGCGGAGAAGACTAGTGGAGCCTTGATGCCGTGGCGGAATCGTCCCTGTGTGGGTTTCCCCGGTCGGCGCTTGGCCACGGGCACTCCTTCCAGTGATGCGATATTTCTACGGAACGTAGAGCACCTAGTTTACGGGGTCCGGCTCGCTGCGGACGCCGGAAGAGGGCAATGCGCCGAGCGCGGAATCGTGCCGGTAGCTCAGGGCTGCGATACCGAGCACGACGGCGGTGACCAGCGCTCCTCCCCCGGTCACGCCGAGCAGCGCATGCGCGCCGAGCTGCTCCACGAAGGGAAGGATGGCACCGGTGGCTGTGCCGACCACTCCGACGATGACAAGATCACGCGCGGCCGGATGACCGTGAACGGCGAGCCCGCGCACCAGTTCCGCCAGGCCCGCGACGATCAGTGCGACTGCGCCGGCGAACGCGAAGCTGCGGTCGTCGATGAACACGAGACTTGCGACACCCGCGCCGAGCAGGAGGCCACCGCCGATGTCTGTCAGCAGTTTCGAACTCGAACCCCAGTGCGCCATTCGGTGCGTCCAGAGATACGCGCTGCCGACCAGCAGGAGGTACAGACCTCCGGCGAGGGACATCACGAGCGTGGACGGCTCACGCCAAAAGATCGTCAGCAGACCGAATACGGCACTGGCCACGGCGCGGACCAGGAACGGCTTCCACAGCTGTAGCTCGGTGGGGTCGGAACCAGTTCCGGCGGCGGGCGATGCGGCAGCCATCAATGACCTCCCTGACTGAAAGTGGCCGGGCGGTTTCCGGCGAGTCCAGTCTAGTCCTCGGGGATCGGGGGTGTGCTGCGACAGGCTCTTGCGGTAGCTCCTCGGGAACGCTCCTGTCGCGTGCGGCCCATCACCCGGGCTCCTGTTCGCCCCGCACGGGTGATGGGTAGGATGGTGAGTGACAGCCGTCACGCATCAGGGGAAGCGACGGTGGTGGTAGGTCTCTTCATATCTAGCCGGGACAGAAGATGAAGAAATTGAGTTTCGTCGCCTGCGCGCTCCTCCTCACGGGTTGCACGACCACTTCCTCCGACGGCGCGGTCGAGGGCGGGAACCAGTCCGAGGTTGCCAGCCCGACGTCGGCTGCACCCAGGACTGCCGTCGAGGAAGCTGACGCAGCGACATGCCAGACCCTCATCGGCGCCGACGGCGGTCTGATCTCCGATTCCGCCGAGTTCCTCACCAACGTGTCCGAGATGAACGCTGCGACGGCCACGGAAGCAGCACGCCTTGCAGGGACCCTGGAAGGCGTTGCCGACACCTCCTCTGCGCGGTTCCGGAACCTCCTGACGGTGATGCAGGAACCGTTCCACGACCTCGAGGCCGCCTATGAGAACGGCAGGAGGTTCAGCCTGAACCCGGACCGCTTCAAGTCCGCCAGCAAGGAGGTCATAGCTCTCTGCGAGCCCTTGATGTAGCGGCTCACAGGTGGGCGGCCCAGATCCGCCCTGCGTCTGCTGAAGTGGTTCAGTCCTCAACGGGGAATGCGCTGACGACGATGTTCTTTCCCAAGGGGTCCTGGGTGTAGCAGCTGATGATGATCAGTCTGTTCGGGACGATGTTCCATATACCGCTCGTGCTGAGAGTGTCCTTCTCGTAGGTGGTGACCGAGTCGATGACGTACTCGATGGTGCCGGTAGCCGTGGTGAGGGCAACGGTGTCCCCCACGGCGGTCGATGTGCTGAGTCTGTCGAAAGGTGCCTCCCGGCCCTCCCAACTGTGGCCGGCTATGTAGGTCGTGTTGGTGGATCCTGCGCCCGGCGTGCCATACGGAGTAAGCCAGTAGCCGTCATCGGTGAATGGCGGAACGATCGACTGGCCGGCCGTTTCAGCGGCACTGGGCGTCAGCGGCAGGACCGCGATATCGATGCCGGCGGTCTCGACCGCGAGACTGGTGGGAGCTGCCGCCGCCGGCATGGCGGCAGTACCGGATTCCGACGCCGTCGACGGATCACCTCCGCCTGGTGCGGAAGCGGCACGGTCACCGGCAGCAGCCGCAGGTGATGTCGCTGGGGCAGGTAGGTTCGACGGATCCGACGGTAGCCCAGCAGGCGCCGGGGGCTCGTCCACTATCGTTCCCACGATCGGGGCGGGGGCCCCGAAGGAGTCGCGCCCCTGCGGCACATCCACTCCGCCCTCCGGCCCGAAGTGCACAACCACGACGAGAACCGCTGCCGACATCGCAATCACCGCCCCCACCAGCAGCAGCCAGAGCTTCTGCCGCCGCCGTGAAGCAGACGCAGCGGAGTGCTTGGGCAGGGGATCTAGGGTGTGGCGCACAACCTGTGCCTTCCGGTGGTACTACTTTCGAGAACTGCCCTGATAGGTGCAGTGCCAGCCACGCATCGGGGCTGGCACTGCAGGTTGGTCTTCCGGCGGACGCCCTATCGGACGTCCGCCGGCCTGGCGGGGCCTACAGGGTGAAGCGACTCCTCCGGACCATAAGAGCCGCAGCTTCGACCGAGGAACCGGAGGAAGGGGCATGTTGATGACCAGGAGACGGCTGGGAACCGGGCGCCACCGGCCCTCTCGGGAGATCGGTGACCGTCGCGATGCCCGCCGCCGTCTGGATATTCAGCCCGGCGTTCTTCCCTACAGGTGTTGAACTTGCGCGGGGACCGATCCTGGTCTCCGGCGCGATAGGCCGTCGGTCCTTCTGCGGGGTGAGAACCGGCTGCCGTTCGACCGGCGGAACAATTACGGGAGGCACGACCGGCGGGACGACCGGCGGAACAACCACAGGAGGCACGACAGGCGGCACGACCGGCGGAACAACCACAGGCGGCACGACCGGCGGAACAACCACAGGCGGCACGACCGGCGGGACGACCGGCGGCACAACCACCGGCGGCACGACCGGCGGGACGACCGGCGGCACGACCGGCGGGACGACCGGCGGAACAACCACAGGCGGGACGACCGGCGGCACAACCACAGGCGGCTCGACCGGCGGCACGACCACAGGCGGCTCGACCGGCGGCACGACCACAGGCGGCTCGACCGGCGGCACAACCACAGGCGGCACGACCGGCGGCACAACCACAGGCGGCACGACCGGCGGCACAACCACAGGCGGCACGACCGGCGGAACAACCACAGGCGGCTCGACCGGCGGAACAACCACAGGCGGCTCGACCGGCGGAACGACCACAGGCGGCTCGACCGGCGGAACAACTACAGGAGGAGCTGCGACGATGCGCGTCTCGATCGAGCTCGTGCAGGTGACGTAAGCTCCGCCTCCGTTACCTGAGCCATTGCATTGATCGATCGTCACGGGAAGCGCAGTTGCAACGCTGTTCGATCCGACTGTGCATCGCACGCGCTCGGTTCCTCCGCCACCGTTACCGGAGACGTTGCATTGGGTGACGGTGGCGTTCGTGGTCGAGCCGATAGGGCTACAGACAATCGTCGGCTCGGTCCCGCCGTCCTCGCCGGATCCATTGCACTGGTTGACGGTGCCTGGCATCGCGGTCGCAGTACCCGTAATGGTGTTGACCACGGTGACGCGGCATTCGACGACTCCACCGCCGCCGTTGCCCGAACCGTTGCACTGGTTCACTGACGTCACGAGATCATTAGAGGGGACGGTCGTCGTTGTACACGTCAACGCCGTGTTGGCGGCCCCCACACAGGCTTCGGTGGTCACCACCGAGCTTCCGATCCCGGTCTCGAGATCGAGCGTATTGGCAACGGTGACGGTACAGGTGACGCCCTGACCGCCGACATTCGCGATTCCGTTGCATTGGGCGATGGCGGAAGCGGCAGAAGCGGACGAGACGGCGCCGAGTGTTCCTCCGGACAGAACCATCGAGAATGCCACGGCGAGGGCTGCTAAGAACGTTGAATACTTGCGCAAGGGAGGAAAACTGTTCCTCGCCCTAGTGGGTTGGCGATGGAGGGCCATGATGTAATTCCTCAATAAGAGTCGATCAGTCAGAAAAACTGTGCGGCAGCTCGCCTCGGTCCCAGGATCGGAATTGCTGAACATGGTCTTTGTTCTTGCAATGGAGCGATGTCTCCATCGGGCAACCAGGATGCATTGCCCGGAGAGCGGCGGGACCTCTAGGACTGTTGATTGCACAAAGCCATGCGCGACTGCCCGACAGAAATATCGAGCAGTAGAATCAACGCGGAATCACTTGCTGCTGGGCGCGTGCCGCGCAACTGCAGCAGGATGAGACCTGATTTATCAGCATTGGAGCGCCGTGCCACATCGTCGTGGACAAGGCCGAAGCCCTCAGGCTTCTCATCAATTAACTGGACCCCAGACCCGGATTGGTTTGTTGAGCTTCAACGTACGCCCGAACGGCTCTATTGGCTATCTTGGGGGTCAATCTTAATTCTTTAGGGCTCGCGAAGTCCCATCTTGCGGAAATCTTGCGCATTCTGCCTACCTTCCGGCGGTACGAGAAACGCGCAGCCGAGAATCCGCCTCTGCACGTCGTGCCACGAGCCCGGTGATACGCGGTCCCTCACGGTGCTACCGCGTCGGTGACGCCATCAGAGGGGAGTCCGTCGAATCACCCCGCGTGGCCCCGCGTCGCTCCCGTCACCATCCAGCGGTCGTCGCGGACGCGCCATCCCAGGGTCACAGCCCGCGCCACCATGTAACCGATCCCGAACGCGACCCACAGCCAGACGATGCCCTCGCCGCCGGTCAGTTCCGCCCGACCGACCAGGGCCAGCAACGGCAGGTACGCGACGAGATTCACGACGCCGGCGATCGCCAGGTACCGGGCGTCACCCGCGCCGATCAGGACGCCGTCGAGCACGAACACGAAGCCGCATACCGGCTGCGACGCGGCGAGCACCCACAGGCCGGCGGCGAACGCCGCCTGCACGTCCGGATCCGTCGTGAAGACCCAGCCGACGACCGGTGCCACGGCGGCCAACAGGCATCCGGTGAGGACGCCGAAACCCACACCCCAGATGACCATCCGCCGGGTCAGGGCGCGTGCCAGCGGGCGATTGCCCGATCCCAACTCCTTGCCGATGAGGGCCTGGGCCGCGATGGCGAGCGCATCCAGCGCGAAGGCGAGGAAGGTGAAGACGGTCATGACCAGCTGGTGCGAGGCAAGACCCAGTGGACCCTGCGCCGTCGCCACGAAAACGGTGGCGAGGATCGCCACGCGGAGCGACAGAGTGCGCAGCATGAGCCAGGACCCTACGCTCGCCGTCCTCCGGATGCCCCGGAATGACGGTGTCAGGGAAACGTGCTGACGCCGGGAAGCACGAACGATCATCACGAGATACACGGCCGCCATGCCCCACTGCGCGAGACTTGTTCCGAGTGCAGACCCCGCCACCGACATTCCGGCTCCGTAGACGAGCAGGTAGTTGAGGACGATGTTGGCACCGAATCCGGCGCCCGCGACGATCAGCGGGGTCCGGGTGTCCTGCAGGCCGCGCAATACTCCGGTGGCCGCGAGCACCATCAACATCGCGGTTAGACCGGGCATGGACCAGCGCAGGTAATCGACGGCGAAAGCATGCACCTGACCCTCTGCGCCCATGATGGTGGCCAGACGGGGCGCCGTAGCCCAGCCGACCACGGACAGGAGGAAGCCGAGCACGACGGCTAGCCCGATGCCGTCCCGGCCGGCCGCGAGGGCATGGGGCAGCCGCCCCGCACCGAGCAGGCGAGCAACTGCCGGAGTGGTCGAATAGGCGAGGAAGACCATCAGCCCGACGGCGGTCTGCAGGACGGTGGAGGCGAGGCCGACGCCCGCGAGCTCATCGACCCCGAGGTGCCCGACGATCGCCGAATCGGCCAGGAGGAACAGTGGCTCGGCGACAAGGGCTCCCAGGGCGGGGACGGCGAGTCGCAGGATGCTGCGGCTGAGCTGGCGGTTGGTAGGCAGTGTCTCGTGCACCCGTCCAGCGTAGGCGCGTCGGCGGCGGGGCCTAAGCTGGAAAAGATCCGACAAGCGCAAGGCCCCAGGGGAGATATGAAACTCGGCGTCAGGCAGTACCTTGCAGGACTGGTCCTGCTGTTCATCAGCACCCTCTTCGTCCCCCAGGCCGTGTCTGACTTCGCCAGGGCGGAATCGACGGGTACCCCGGCGCCCGCCGAGGCGCCGCTGCTACTGGCGATCGGTCTGCTCATCATCCTGGCCGCGGCAGCGTGTATCGCCTGGGGCTACTGGCTCACGCACCGTCGGGGAGCGCCCCGGAAGCGCAATCCCGAGGACGACCCGGACGAGCCTCTGATGCGGCCCGGGTACGGGCCTGGTCCTTCCGATCAGGACTCGTGGCGAGAGCACCCGCTGCGCCGTCCGGAGCGCGACACGGAGTGACCTCCTGATACTCCACGGCGTCCGCGGTGGCGTCGTGGATACGTCGCTTACCGCTCGTGTCCAGCCCTGATCGGTCCGCTGCTCCTCCTTGTCCTGACGTCTCCGTGCTTCGTACGGTCAGTACAGTGACTGCACGCACCCCTGGTCCTACGGTCACGATGCTTCCCGATGACCACCCCGCCCAGGAGGACCCGATCATGATGCCGAAAGCCCGGATCGCGACACCTGCCGCACTAATCGGTGTCCTCCTCCTCGCCGTCACGGGGTGCACGGACACCGGCACGAGCGATGCGGGATCGAGCGCACCCGCCCAGGTGCAGGGCGGCGACGGGAGCACGGCCTCGTCGGAGCCGTCGTCGAAGCCGTCGAGTCGGTCCTCGCAGGGGGCATCAGGGGAATCCGGCTCCCAGTCGGGCGACATGAGCATTCCGGACATCGTCGAAGCGGTGCAGCCCTCCGTGGTCACCATCTTCACCGAGGGCGGCCTCGGCAGCGGCGTCATCTACACCGAGGACGGGTTGATCCTTACCAACGAACACGTTGTGCGCGGGAACGACGACGTCGAAGTCGCCTTCGCCGACGGACAACGGGTGTCGGGGACGGTGGAGGCGGTGGACGCGGTGTCCGATCTCGCACTCGTGCAGGCGGACCGGACCGATCTTCCCGCGGCGACCTTCCAGTCCGGTCTTCCGCGTATCGGCGAGCTCGCCGTCGTCATCGGGTCACCGCTCGGTTTCGAGAACACCGCGACGTCGGGCATCATCTCCGGCCTGCACCGGGAGATTCCCGGCTCGGCGTCGACGAGTCAGTCGCTCGTCGATCTGATCCAGACCGACGCGGCGATCAGCCCGGGTAATTCGGGCGGCGCCGTCGTGAACGGTCGAGGCGAGATCATCGGCATCAGCGAGGCGTACATTCCGCCCTCGCAGGGCGCCGTCGCACTCGGTTTCGCCATCCCGGCTCCCACGGCGACCGAGATTGCCGAGGAGCTGCGGGAGGACGGCACGGCGGAACATGCCTTCATGGGTGTGGGCCCCGGCGCCATCACGCCGCAGATCGCCGAGCAGCTGAACCTCCGTGACACCACCGGCGTCGTGGTGCTGTCCGTCTCGGAGGGCGGGCCCGCCGATGCCGCCGGGATCCGGCCGGGCGACATCATCACGAGGATCGGGGACGAGGAACTGTCGGCGCCGGAAGACCTGCTCGCCGCGTTGCGCCAGCGGGAGCCTGGCGAGACGGTCTCCGTCATGACCAGGAGGGGCTCCGACACGGAAAGCGTGGACGTCCGGCTCACTGACCGCCCCGCCGCGCGCGGCTGATCGATCGGCCGCAATCAGTAGGCCCGTTCGACGCTCGTAGCCACCTGACGGCGCGTCGATCGCCGTAGGCCGTCGTCTATGGGAGCAGGCTCCACGCCTTCCAGCCCGGATACACCTCGTGCTGCATCTCCTGTGCCAGCGACTCGAGGTCCCTGAGGTCGGAATCGACGAACGTTCGGGGCGAGGTGGACATGACGCAGAGCGTGCCGACGTTCCATCCGCCGGGTCCGCGCAGCGGATAGCCGGCGTAGAACCGGATGTACGGCTCAAGGAGTTCGCCCTCGAGCACTGGCAGCTCCGCCTGTCCGCGAAGATAGGCGTCGATCTCCAGCTCCGACAGGGAACCGCCGATCGCGAAGTACTCGATCCATACCTCAGCGAGGGACAGATCAACTTGGCGCATTGTCCCGGCGATACGGTCCCGCAGGCCTAGCTCGTCCATGGCTCCTCCTGATTCCCTGGAGCGGGTCCTACTCGAAGTGCGTTTTCGCAGGTCCTTGGCCCAGCGACTGCACCACGGAGGCCGCAACGTCACGGAGCTTGATGTTCCGCGCGCTCGACGCGGTCTTGAGGATCGACATGGCCTCGTCCTGGGAGCACCGGTTCTGGCCCATGATCACGCCGACGGCGAGGTCGATGGTGGTCCTGCTCTCCATCGCGGCCCTCATGTCCTCGCTCGATTCGGTCAGTTTCGCGATCCTCACCGCGAGCCGGAGTGACGCGGACACTTCCTCGGCGAAGCGCTGCGCGGCCTCGATGGCATCCTCGCTGAACGCGTCCACGAGGGGCGAGTAGAAGTTCAGCGCGGCCGTCGCTTCTCCCTCCAGCGGAATGGGAACTCCGAGGGCTGATTTGACGCCGTGGTCCGCGATCGCACGGCTGTACTCCGGGAAGCGCTCCTCGGCATCGAAGTCGCTGACGTAATGCACAGTCCCCAGGCGGGCCGCCCGCAGGCAGGGTCCGTCGTTGTACTCGTACTGGACCTCGTCCATCTTCTGGGCATCCGGTCCGTTACTCGCGACCGTGGTCTTCGTGCGCGCCCGCAGGAGCGTCACGCCGCACAGGACCTCGTCGTGTTCGGCGGACAGGGTGTGACCGGCGATCGTCACCAGTTTCGTCAGGAACTCCTCGACGTCCTGACTGTCGAGGACGAAGTCCTGGAGCAAGCCCGGAACCGCCGGGCTCTTGTCGTTTCCATGATCAAGCAACGGATAAGCCTTTGCATCAACCCGATGCCGAAGACGCGTGATGCGGGCAAGGGGATGGTGAGTGGCCGCCTGCTGCTAAACGACCTAGATGATATTACCCAATCGGACGGGCGGCAGGGCCCTTGTGGTGGACGTTCGGTGCGCCTTGAATAGACCCACCCATGCCGTCACACCGAGAGGAAAGCACATGGCCGGAGAACGTCCCGCCCTTTCGTTGTCATCTACCGTGCTCGGTGCGCCTGATGCCCAGGAACTGGCTGCGTTCTACCAGCGGCTCCTCGGGTGGAACACGAGGACAGAAGAGCCCGGGTGGGTCGTCCTCGGGGCCCCCGACGGCGGGGCGGGCCTGTCCTTCCAGACAGAGGATCACTACACGCGGCCGACCTGGCCCGAAGAACCCGACCACCAGCAGATGATGATGCACCTCGATCTCGCGGTCGACGATCTCGGGGCAGCGGTCGAATTCGCCCTGTCCCTGGGCGCCGACCTTGCGGACTTCCAACCTCAGGACGACGTGCGCGTCTGTCTCGACCCGGCGGGCCACCCCTTCTGCCTGTTCTTGCAGTAGACGGACCCTGCCGCCGCGACCCGCGAAGTCAACCCGCGGTCCGCGCACGCCGTTCACCCCGCGCGCCGGGTAGCGCGACGCACATTGGAAGGACGCAACCTCCGTCCCGGACCCGTTAGTGGACTGACGTTGAATACATCGATGTGCTCGCACGGACATGGGCCGTCGGCCAGGGGTCGTAGCAGCCGGCTCCCGACCGACTGCTACGACGAAGCACCATCGAGGAGGCCGAGGGCAGCGTGCTGGCCTCGGTAGACCGCCGTTCGCAACTCGATGGCGTAGGGCTGCAGGGCAGGCATTCCCAGCGACCGGGCGACGGCGATCTCCGCCTCGATGTCGTACGCCACCCTCACGAACTGGATCCCGAACGGATCCCTCCGTTCGCCGTCGGGCTCCCCCTCGATAATGACGTAGGACGCCTGCGGTTCGTCCAGGGGGTTGCCCACGCTTCCCACGTTGATCAGCGTCCGGCTGCGATAGGTGGACACGAACGCGTCGTGGATGTCGCCGTAGCAGACGACGTCCGGCTGCGGGCCGTCGCCTGTCAGGTCCGTCGCCGCGAACATGCCTTCGAATGCGCGGTCATCGTGGCGGGCATGGACGCGGTGGTAGACGCTCTTCGCCGATGCGTGGAACATGCGGACACGCCGTCCGCTGAGGATGATGTCGTGGGACAGCGGAAGCGACTGCAGCCAGGAACGGTCCTCCGGAGTCAGCTCGTTGTGCCACCACCAGCCGGCGTCGTCCCGCCACTCCGGCGTCTCGCTGGGGAGGAAGTCATCCCAGTTGCCCCGCACCGTGACCGTGCAGTGCAGACGGCTCAAGCGCACGCACTCCGAACCGCGGGGGCCTTTTCCGGCCACGTCGCCCAGGTTGTACACCGTGGTGATACCCCTGCGACGCAGATCCTCGAGGACGGCCAGGAACGCGGTGGCATTCCCGTGGAGGTCGGAGATCACCGCAACGCGTTCCATTCCGTCAGGCTATCGCTGTCTGGACAATTGAACTGGAGTCATAACATTGCGCTACTCGGGCGACTCTCGAACCAGGACCTGCGCGAGTGGCACGCGACACGCAGTATCCGCCATGGGTGGTAATGCCCGCGTCGATGTCAACGGGCTGCTGCTGTGCCGGAACTCATGGCAGGCGGCCGTTGCAACGCCGTAGTCCTTGCCGTCGACTTCCAGCACTGTTTCGCCGGTCCCGGATGACAAGTCCCTACTTGGCGATGAACTGCCTGACTGCTGTAACGGCACTAAGGACCGCGTGCTCTCGGGCCGGGGCATCCTCGGACTCGGACTCGTACACGAACATCGTGAGACCGCGTCGACTGCCGCAGTAGTCGATGATGCCGTGTTCTATCTGGGTCCGGAGCGCCTGCTCGTACCCATGCCGGTCGTACACGCCGGCATCATCGCCAGCAACGGGTATCAGGTGTGTCGTGAGGTTCACGAGGTTGCGTTTCATGCCGCCCTCAGCGGCGACGTCGAATGCCCAACCGTTGACGAAGACGCGGTCTATCCACCCCTTGAGCAGGGCCGGCATCGACCACCAGAAGACGGGGAAGATCAGTACGAGGTGCGCGACCCCGTCGAGCCTTTGCTGCTCGGCGGAAACGTCGCGGGCGAAATCACCTCCGACTCGGTATGTGTGCCGATCGGCGAGAGAGAATCTCGGATCGAAGCCTTCTGCTGCTAGGTCGACGAGCTCGACCGTTCCGGGCAGCAGCATCTGCTCGAGTAGGCGCGCAATGTGATGTGTCAGGGAATCGGGATCAGGGTGAGCGGTCACGATGAGGGTCTTCACGCGCTCAATCATGACCACAGCTCACTCCTGATCGACAACTGACGACTGAGGGGCGCCGACATCCAACTGCTAACACCCCTTGAAGTAGCCGGAGGAATTCGCAGCACATCCAAAAGTCACTCGGGCGTCGGGCGCATACAGCACCCTCGATCTCGTCGTCGAGCCCGACAACACGGTGGGCGGTCAAGGCTCCGCGACCGCGCAGCGTGTTGTCAGGCTGAGCAGGTGTGCGTCGATAGAAGGCGCACCAGTTGCCGAGGGGAGTCGTCGGGTCGGCGTCAGTCGAGGACGGCTGTTGCCTCAACTTCGACCAGTACGTCCCGTTCGAATAGATATTCGACACCAATAAGTGACGCTGGTGGCATCGGCAGCGGCAGGCCGATGTCCTCGGCTACCGCATTGACGCCCGCCATGAAGGCCTCGATCTTGTCGGGGCTCCAGGCGGTCACATAGAAGGTGAGGCGAACGACATCACCGAAACTGGCACCAGCGCTCATAAGGCCCGCGTGCGTGTTCCGCAGGGCCTGGGCCACCTGGCCTGCCAGGTCACCGGTGGCCACCGGAGTGCCGTCGGCTTCTCTGGCGATCTGGCCGGACACATGCACGTGGCGGTTCCCGGCACCGACGGCGACGTGATGGTACGGGACGGGCTGCATCAGGGTCTCGGGCGAGGAAAGGCGAACAGTCATCGGAAGCTCCTTGGTCTGGACTGGAGGATTGCTGGTATCTCAGAGATACCTTGTGGGAGGTGGTCACTTCAACGAAACTGGGTGTCATGAGAACTACCAGCAGTCCACCGTCGGACCGCTTCGAGATCGATGTACCCCACCGTGAGCTACTCGACCAGGTGCTCGACAAGTGGTCCCTCCTGGTCCTGAACGAGCTATGCGAACGACCGATGCGTTTCAGCGAACTGCGGCGCGTCATCCCCGCGGTCACACAGAAGTCACTCACCGCAACGCTCAGGCGGCTCGAGCGCAACGGCATCATCGATCGCGCTGTCCTCAGCACCCGTCCAGTGGCGGTGGAGTACAGCATCACGCTGCTGGGAAAGACCCTCCGACCGCCGGTCGAAGCAATTCTCGAGTGGGCAGCAGAGCAGATGCCACTGATCGAGCAGGCGCGCCGCCGCTTCGACGAGTTCGATGAGGTGCACAAGTCACCGGAGGCATGAAGCGCGGGCCCGCGACATACTCGCAACTGACCCTCAGCCCACACCATCATGCGCAGAACGCACCAGTCACCTAGCTCACAGAGGACATGATCGGACGATGGGAAGCACCTGTAGGCGTCAATATAGGTTGACGTAGGATCAATTATCGGCGATCGAAAAAGGGTACGAGAGGGGACCTACTCGCCCTCAATGCTGCTGTGTTGAAGCGTTACTTTCCACGCCGTCGGCCCTGTGCCGGCTTGAGCGCCTTGCCTAGGGTGAACCGTTGTGGCGGGACAATGTTGCCATGACGTCGAGGCCTCCGCTTCAGTTCGCTCGAGCTCGTGATGGGGCGCGGATCGCATGGCGGGTCAGCGGGACTGGTGACCCGTTACTGCTAGTAACCGGTCAGGCCGTGGATTCAACGTCGTGGGATGCCGTTGTTCCAGCGTTCAGTGATTGCTTCCGGGTGGTCTCGTTCGATCATCGGGGTACGGGGGAAAGTTCGATGGGATCCGATGACGGCTATTCGACCGAGTCGTTCGCTGCGGATGCTGTTGCTGTGTTGGACGCAGCTGGTATCGATCGGGCCCATGTGTATGGACATTCCATGGGAGGAAGAGTCGCCCAATGGGTGGCTCTGCGTTTCCTAGAACGGGTAGGCGCCCTCGTATTGGGGGCCACGACTGCAGGAGATGCACGCGGTGTCCCCCGGTCCGTCGGCGCGACGGCTGACCTTGGCAGCGGTGATCAGGTCCGGCTCGCTTCGCTGTTCTTCCGCGACGGGAAGCCTCGGGATGATGCTGCTGCGTTTTTCACCCCGAGCGCGTCCCGTCACGCCCGGCGGCTACACCTTGCGGCCAGCCGCAACCACGATGCCTGGGACCAGTTACCTCGAATTGCCGCACCAACACTGGTCCTTCACGGCACTAATGATGAGATGACACCACCGGGCAATGCGGAGCGGATGGCTGCAGCCATTCCTGATGCTGAGCTCGCGTTACTGACTGCGGCGCGGCATGGGTATTACCTCGAGGAGCCCGACGCCACCGACAGGGTGATCAACTTCCTCCAATGTCACCCATTCGATCCGAAAGGATGGAGAGCACCGCCCGTTCAGAATAGAGCGACGACAAGGAATGCTCGATGGGTTGTTGCGCAGACGCTGCGGCAGGGTGTCAGGCAGTGCTGAAGACGGTGGAGACCAGCAGTACGTAGGTGGCGGTGCCGCCTGCGATGCTCAGCAGCATGTTCGCTTTCCAGAGGTGCAGCCCTGACGTGACGAGCACCCCGAGCGTTGCGGGAACGATGCTTGCCGATTCGATGACGTTGATGTGCCGGAGTGTGTAGACGGTGAGGATCACCATCACGCCGATCGGGATGCGTTCGGCGACGTAGGGCAGGAGCTCGCTGCTGCGCAACGGTGCGAGGATCGCGAACGGGAGGGCGCGTAGCGCCCACGTCACGATGGCGGCTACAAGGGTCACGGCCAGAAGGTATTGGGTGTCATCCACGGCGCCACCTCCAGCGCTTGGCCCCGTAGGAGACAAGGAGCAGGCCGACGAATGTCCCCATCGCGGGCAGGATCATCGCGTCACCGGTGAAGATCACGAAGAACAGTGCACAGGCAAGCGCTACCAGCGGAATCGGTACCGAACGGCGCACACGGTAGGCGTCGATGCCCAGCACGAGGAAGAACGCAGTGATGGCGAAGTCCAGCCCCACCACGCCGGGAGGGATGAGGGACCCGGCGAGCACACCGATCGTGGCGCTGAATACCCAGTTCAGGTAGAAAACCGCCTGGATGCCGAGGATGCGCGCACCGGTCCACTGACGCGCTTCAGGGTGAGCGGTCAATGCCCACGCCTCATCGCACAGGATGTACGTGCTCAGGACCCGGAGGCTGCGGGAGCGGATCTGTCCGAGGGGGAATGAGAGCGCGTAGAAGACGTGCCGGAAGTTCACCAGAAGTGCCGTCAGTGCGACCGAGGTGAGTGGTGCGGCCGCGACCACCATGCCAACGAGCAGGAACTCGAGCGAACCTGCGAAGATCACGCCGGTGAACAACGGCGCCGTCCACCAGGGCAGGGCGGACTGAGAGATAAGCACACCCAGCGCCATTCCCAACGGGAACATCGCGATACCGGCCGGCAGCGCGGTCCGGACACCCGTAAGAGCTTCCCTCGGGACGCTTGAAGCGCTCGATCCGTGGAGGCTGACCGCTGCTGCATTCATCTAGCAATCGTAGGAAGAATTGAGTGAACTATGGTTGCTGGTTTCCGCGCCAGTAGCGGATAGTTGGCAATATGAGAGAGATAGATTTGCTGGATCACGCAATTCTTGAGCAGTTGCAGTTGGATGGTCGTGTCAGCAACCTTGAGTTGGCCCAGCGGGTTGGGCTGACTCCTGCGCCGTGTCTACGTCGGGTGCGCCGTCTGGAAGCTGACGGAGTAATCGCCGGTTACCAGGCAGTCATTGACCACGGGAAGTTGGGCCGTCGTCTCGAAGTCACGGCCGCAGTCGAGGTCAGGAGCACCGATACGCAGACGATCGCTGAGTTCGAGCGGGCGGTCGTGGCTTTCGATGAGGTGGTGGAAGCGCGGAAGGTATTCGGTAACCCGGATTACTTCCTGCGGATCGTGGTGAGCGGCATCGAGGAGTACGAGCAGTTCCAGATGCAGAAGCTCACAGCACTCCCCGCAGTATTCCGGGTCGATTCGCACCAGACCATGAAGCTGCTCAAGAACTGACTGATCACTCCCCCGACTCCGTGGTTGTGTCACGATCTAACGAGTTGCCCCGGCTCACATAGCGCCATGAGTTGCACCCTGACCGCCGGCCCGGGTGAATGATGCCCTGCAGCGGCTGCTTCCCAGAGGGAAGCTCACTTCGAAAGGTGTCTGATCGCGATCATGGCTGCACAAATGCTACGTCAGAACAGTCACGGTTATGAGTGTGTTGGGTCATCCACCTGTGGGCGGGTGGAGCCCGAAGGAGAAAGCTCAAAGCCGTCCACCTGTGGAAGAGCCGACGCGTCAGCATCGTGCTGCCTTGAGGCGGAGCGGTCACGAGAATAGAGCAGCGCTATCGCGTTGGCGGTGACAATCAAAGCGATACCCGCCCATTCGATCGCTCCGAGTGCTTCGTGGAGGAGGGCGACGCCGATCAGCGCGGCCAGGACAGGGTTTAGGCTCATCAGAATCCCGAAGAGGCCGGCCGGAACCCGACGAAGTGCCAGCAAATCAGCGACGAACGGCACTACGGAAGCAAGTACCCCCGCGGCTACCGCGCACAGCAGTGTAAAAGTACCCGGTTGCTTGGTGATGAAGATCAGGACGGCGATCGGCAGGAACAGCATGGCGGACACCCCCGTTGCCGTCGCAGTGCCCTGAACTCCCGGTACACGGGCTCCGATGGTCCTATTGAGCAGGATGTACGCCGCCCAGCTGCAGGCTGCGATGATGCCGAGCCCGATCCCGAGATAATCCGTGGTCGGTTCAGGACGGGCTATGGCTACCACACCGGCACCTGCGATGACGGCGCCGGCCGCGCTGGTTCTGGTGCGGGAGCTGAACAGGGCAACAGCAAGGGGACCAAGGAACTCCAAAGTGACTGCGAGTCCGAGCCCGACACGCTCGACCGCCGAGTACAGGGTGAGGTTCATGGTGCCGAAGACCACGGCCAGGAGTAGGACCGGCCACCACTGAGCTCGGGTCATCGACCGGACCTGAGGCCGGACGAGCGGCAATAGGACAGCGGCAGCCACGAGCTGGCGGACGGCGACCACTCCGACCGGCCCGACGACCGGGAACGCCAAAGATCCCGTGGCCGCGCCCAACTGGTTCGAGGACGCGCTGATGATTGAGATGACGATGCCGGCGCTCCGACCCCTGTCGGCTTGTGCTGCTTTGGTCATGCTCGGAGTGTGCACTGCACCCGTCACTTCCCCACAATGCATGCGCCACACCACTCATGCGCCATGTGCATCAATAGACTGCATCTATGGACGTGGAACTGCGCCACCTACGCTCTCTAGTCGGTGTCATTGACACCGGCAGTTTCACCGATGCCGCCATCGAGCTCGGCATCTCCCAGGCCGCCGTGTCCCGGAACGTGGCGGCCCTCGAACGCGCCCTGGGAATCCGGCTTCTGCATCGCACCACGCGAAGCGTGGAACTGACCCCCGGAGGAGAGCGGGTGATCCGACACGCACGCCGTACACTCACAGCGGTGGCCGACCTTCATCACGCAGCACTGGCCGGCAACGGGATTGTCCGGATCGGATACGCCTGGTCAGCCCTCGGCAGGCACACCCCCGAGTTCCAACGCCAGTGGGCGGTGGCCTATCCCCACCGCGAGCTGCGACTGAGCAGGACGAACACGCCCACGGCAGGACTGCACGAAGGAACCTGTGATCTAGCGATCCTGCGCCGACTTCCGAACACCAAGACGCTCGACGTTTTCATCATCGGTGAGGAGAAACGCTACTGCGCAATGGCCGCCGAACACCCACTGGCTAGCAAGCGCAGCGTCACCCTCGCGCAGATCGCGACCTCGCCCTTGGCAATCGACCAACGAACGGGAAGCACGCAGCTCGACCTCTGGCCTGAGAACAATCGACCAGGAGAAGTCATTCAGACGGAAGACGTTGACGACTGGCTCACCGTCATCGGCAGCGAACGGGCACTGGGCGTGAGCGCGGAATCAACAGCACACCAATACCCCCGCCCAGGCCTGGTGTACCGTCCGGTTCGGGACGCCCCACCGGTCCAGGTCTACGCCGCATGGAACAAAGGCGACCCACCCGCAGGACATCAGGCTCTCCTCGCACTCCTCCGCAACCTCTACCCCTCGTGACACCACGATCCCGACGAGGGCAAAGAGTTCGTTCTAGCTAGTCCGTGCGCGGTATGCGCGCGGGCTCATGCCCATCTCGGCCTGAAAGTGCCGATTGAAATTTGAGAGGTTCGAGAACCCCACCTCGTAGCAGATGGATGACACCGGGATGTTTGTCTGGTCCAGCAGGCGGCACGCATGGGCCAGGCGGAGCTTGCGCACCATCTCGCTGAAGTTTTGACCGGTCGACTTCCGGAAGTACTTGGAGAAGGTGGGCTCGGTCATGCCCACCAGTTCCGCTACGTCGGCCATCCGCACCGGGCCCGAGTGGTTGGCGAAAATGTACTCCAGGGCGATGTCCACCACCGCAGCTGCTTCACCGTCGAGTTGGGGTTCAAACCAGTCCCGGGCTAGGAAGCGCCGATCGGTCTCGGGGGATCTGGCGAAGATCGTGAGGATTCGCAGGACGTGGTTCAAGCGTTCCATCCCGGTGGTTGTTCCGACCGCCTCAATGGCAGCGGCGGCCTCGCGCGCAGTCTCACCGGTGAAGTGGAGGCCTCGTGCTGATTGCTGCAATACGTCTTCTGTCTCTAGAAGCTCTGGCATCAGTTCGGCACATCGGAGCAACCATTCGCCATCGAATTGGAGGACGGCATCGCGCTTTTCGATGACTTCCCCGGGCTCGAGGTCACTGACCCAGTCGTGTGGGAGGCCCGATCCGATGAGCGTGACCTGTCCGGCCTCGAACGTGCCGAGGTAGTCGCCGACGATGAACCGACCAGTGCCCTTGCGGATCAGGTGGATTTCGTACTCGGGGTGGTAGTTCCACCGGGCGATAGGGCTTGGATAGTCGTGTTCGTGCCATCGCACGGAATGCTTGGGATCGTGGGGAATCACCTCCCGATTCGCACGAAGACCTGTCAGTCGTTCAGCAAGCCGGACAGCGGCGTCCGATCCGTCCTGGGCCATCACACGCCTCCTTCAAGTACATAAAAGTTCTCCGCCGAAGGTGCCCTCTAGACCCCGCACAGCATTACTCAGGGCTCTAAATCTCATGAGCTTGGAAAATAAGTATCAGTCGAAGGCAACTAGAGCGCTAGTTGTGCACCCTGTCACACCCCTACCTTTATAGGACAGGAGCAGGTACCCACTTCCACCGGTTGTACCGCCTCCACCCACTCAGAACGCACCTGCGTCGATCCGGCGCGCCTTGATCAGTAAGAACAAAGGAGTCCTTATGCGAATCCCACCTGCACAGGCAACCCTCACCGCCGGGCTGGCCTGCCTGGCCCTCACCCTCACCGCCTGCTCGGGTGCCGGCGGGGGCGGCGGAACCGAATCCGGCGAGGCACAGAGCATCAACGTGCTCATGGTCAACAACCCGCAGATGGAGGACCTGCAGCGCCTCACCGCGGAGAACTTCACCGCGGAGTCGGGCATCACCGTGAACTTCACCTCACTCCCAGAGAACGACGTCCGGGCGAACATCAGCCAGGAGTTCTCCGCCCAGGCGGGACAGTACGACGTCGCGTCCCTGTCCAACTACGAGATCCCGTTCTACTCCGCGAACGGGTGGCTTGCCCCCCTCGACGAGTTCGTCGAAGCAGACGAGGACTTCAACCAGGACGACATCCTCCCGGCGTATACCGAGTCCCTGACCGGTGAGGACGGCAAGCTTTACGGTGAGCCGTTCTACGGTGAGTCCTCCTTCCTCATGTACCGCACGGATGTGTTCGAGGAGCTCGGCTTGACCATGCCCGAGAACCCCACCTGGGACCAGGTCGCGGACCTCGCCGCGCAGGTGGACGAGGCCAAGGAGGACATGAAGGGCATCTGCCTGCGTGGACAACCGGGCTGGGGCCAGGTCTTCGCACCGCTGACCACTGTGGTCAACACCTTCGGCGGGACCTGGTTCGACAAGGACTGGAACGCCCAGGTCGACTCCCCCGAGTTCACCGAAGCCGTCACGTTCTACACTGACCTGGTGAAGGAGCACGGCGAGGCCGGAGCTGCGCAAGCCGGCTTCACCGAGTGCCTGAACAACATGACGCAGAGCCAGACGGCCATGTGGTACGACGCCACCTCCGCCGCGGGCAGCCTCGAGGCCGAAGGATCACCGGTCGCCGGCAAGATCGGCTACGCGGCCGCCCCAGTCAAGGAAACGGAGTCCTCGGGCTGGCTCTGGACCTGGTCGTGGGGAATCCAGGCCGCATCCCAGAAGCAGGACGCTGCATGGGAGTTCATCTCCTGGGCGAGCTCGCAGGAGTACGAGGAACTGGTGGCCGAGGAACTCGGCTGGGCGAAGGTCCCCTCGGGCAAGCGCATTTCCACGTACGAGAACCCGGAGTACCAGGCATCTGCTCCGTTCTACGAGGCAGAGCGCTTCGCAATCGAGAACGCCGATCCCAAGAATCCGGGCCTGCAGGAGCGCCCCTACATCGGCATCCAGTTCGCCGGATTCCCAGAATTCGCCGACCTCGGGACAACGGTGTCGCAGGACATCAGCGCGGTGATCGCCGGGCAACAGACGGTCGAGGAAGCTCTTGCCAAGGGGCAGGAAACCGCCGAAGCCATCGGCGAAAACTACAAGTAGCCACACCTACCGCACGGATGGTGCCCATGTCCTCGTGAGGGCATGGGCACCGTTCGGCAGGAGATCCCTATGAGCTCAGCTACCGCAACCCCGCAGCGTCAACGTCCATCTCGTCATCCCTCCACATCAGATCCGCAAGCCAACGCACGTGCCCGTGCCACCCGGTGGGCCCGCCGCGCCCCACTGCTCCCGGCACTGATATTCCTGATCGTCGTCACCCAGCTGCCCTTCGTCGCGACGCTGGTCATCTCGTTCATGAACTGGAACAGCCTCCGGCCCAATGACACGGGCTTCGCCGGCTTCGACAACTACATCAGCGTCCTGACTGATACGGATCTGCGAGCGTCGATCATTACCACGATCGTCCTTACCGTCACGGTGGTGCTGGTCAGCCTGCTCCTAGGGCTCGGTCTGGCCCTGCTGCTGGACAAGAAGTTCATCGGCCGCGGCATCGTCCGCACCATGCTCATCGCGCCTTTCCTCATCGTGCCGGTCGCCGCGGCCCTGATCTGGAAGCATGCACTGCTGAACCCGTCCTACGGACTCGTCAACGGCACGCTCACCTGGGTCTGGTCCCTGTTCGGCAGCGACAATCCGCCGCAGCCCGAGCTCCTGTCCCAGGCACCCCTGTTCGCCGTTGAGGCCTCCCTGATCTGGCAGTGGACGCCGTTCATGATGCTGATCCTGCTCGCCGGGCTGCAGTCCCGTCCCCTGGACGTCATCGAGGCAGCACAGATCGACGGCGCCTCCCGGTGGCAGATCTTCCGCTACCTCACCCTGCCGCACCTGCGTCAGTACCTGGAGTTGGGCGGCCTGCTCGGCACCATCTACATCGTCCAGAACTTCGACGCCGTCTTCACACTCACATCCGGAGGACTCGGGACGGCGAACCTGCCGTTCTCCATTTACCAGACGTTCTACACGGCCAATGATTACGGGCTGGCCTCGGCAACAGGCGTAGTCGTGGTGATAGGGACCATCATCATCGCCACGTTCGCCCTCCGCACCGTCTTCACACTCTTCCAGAAGGAGGAAGCCCGATGACTACCCTCACCCCGGCCCCCCACAAACAGAAGGCCGGCCCCCGCTTCCTGGGCCGGACGGGGAAGTCCCGCCTGGACCCTACCCGCAACAGCACCGCCGCCGGCCTCGCCGCATGGGCCGCCGCGCTCATCTTCGCGATCCCCGTGTTCTGGATGGTCCTGACGTCCTTCCACTCCGAAAACGACGCCGCAACCAACCCGCCGTCGATCGCAGCGAACCTCACACTGGATTCCTATCGGAACCTCTTCAGTGGAGCCTCCGGGCTGGACCCGTGGCCCCCTCTGATCAACTCGGCGACGGCCTCGATCCTCTCCACCATCCTGGTGCTGGCCCTGGCCATCCCTGCCGCGTACGCGCTGTCCATCAAGCCGATCGAGAAGTGGACGGACGTCATGTTCTTCTTCCTCTCCACGAAGATGCTGCCGATCGTCGCCGCACTGCTCCCGCTGTTCCTGTTCGCACGCAACGCCGGGACACTGGACAACATCTGGTTCCTGATCCTCCTCTATACGTCGATGAACCTGCCCATCGCCGTGTGGATGATGCGGTCCTTCCTCGCCGAAGTGCCTGCGGAGATGCTCGAGGCAGCCCAGATCGACGGCGCCGGGCTCATCCTGACCCTGCGCAAGGTCGTCGCCCCCGTCGCGATGCCCGGCATCGCGGCCACGGCGCTGATCTGCTTCATCTTCAGCTGGAACGAGCTCCTGCTGGCCCGGGTCCTGACCGGCGTCGTTGCCGGAACAGCACCGGTGTTCCTCACCAGCTTCGTCTCCAGCCAGGGCCTGTTCCTCGCCAAGGTCTGCACCGCAGCCGTGGTCATCTCCCTCCCCGTCCTCATCGCCGGCTTCGCCGCCCAGGACAAGCTCGTCCAGGGCCTGTCGCTCGGCGCCGTGAAGTAGAACCTCCCCTCCCCAAAAGGATCCAGCCATGACTGCAACAGCCGAACGAACAGCCGTCGAGGTCCCCAAGACCATGCGCGCTTCCCTCCTCAAGAAGCAGGGCGACGTCGCCCTCGAAAACCTCGCAGTACCCACCGTCGATGACGATCAGGTCCTCGTGCAGGTCGCCGCGGTCGGCGTCTGCGGCAGCGACGTCCACTACTACGAGCACGGGCGAATCGGCCCGTACGTGGTCGATCACCCCCTGATCCTCGGCCACGAACTCTCCGGACGCATCGTCGCCGTCGGTGCCGGTGTCGACTCCTCCCGGGTGGGCCAGCGCGTCGCCGTGGAGCCGCAACGCCCCTGCCGGGTCTGCGACCAGTGCAAGCACGGCCGCTACAACCTCTGCCCGAGTATCGAGTTCTATGCCACCCCGCCCATCGACGGAGCGTTCACCGAGTACGTCGCCATCCAGGCAGACTTCGCCTTCCCCATCCCGGACAGCGTAAGTGATGAGGCCGCGGCTCTCATCGAGCCGCTCTCGGTGGGCATCTGGGCCTGCCAGCGGGCCGAGATCGGCCCGGGCAGCCGCGTCCTCATCGCTGGAGCCGGACCCATCGGCATCATCGCCGCGCAGACCGCCCGGGCCTTCGGTGCCACCGAGGTCTACATCAGCGACATCTCCCCCGACCGCCTCGCCTTCGCTCTCGAGCACGGCGCGACACACGCCCTCGACGCACGCACCGATTCAGTGGAGGGGCTCAACGTCGATGCCTTCATCGACGCCTCCGGTGCACCGCAGGCCGTCCGCTCCGGCATCCTCGCGGTACGTCCGGCCGGGCGTGTCATCCTCGTCGGGCTCGGCGCGGACGACGTCGAACTGCCCGTGTCCTTCATCCAGAACCGGGAGATCTGGCTCTCCGGCGTCTTCCGGTACGCCAACACGTGGCCGCTGGGCATCCAGCTCGTCGCGGACGGCAAAGTGGACCTCGACGTCCTGGTCACCGGGCGCTTCGGCCTGTCCGAGGCAGAAGCCGCCCTCCAGGCCGGCAAGCAACCCGGCCAACTCAAAGCCGTCGTTTACCCCGGCCGCTGATGGAACCGATCCCGGCGCCCGGCATGGTGGTCATCGGCGAATCCCTCGTCGACGTCGTTCACGATGACGCTCGGCGGGCCACGGTCGAACATCCCGGCGGAAGCCCCATGAACGTAGCCGTCGGGACGGCTCGGCTCGGCCTGCCCACGACCCTGGTCACCGCGTTCGGCGACGATCACCACGGTCAGGCTATCGAGCAGCACCTCCTGAGCAATGGGGTCGATGTGGTGAAGGCTGGGGGCACGCGCACCAGCACCGCTGGTGCGCGCATAGGCACCGACGGAGCCGCCACCTACTCCTTCGATATTTCCTGGGACATCGCCACGTCGGTTGACACTGCACGCTCCATGGCAGCAGCGCACTTCCACACGGGATCGATAGCGACCGTCCTGGAGCCTGGGTGCCACGACGTCCTGGACCTCCTCGAACAGGTCCGGAACACCAGCACCATCAGTTTCGATCCGAACTGCAGGCCAACGATCACACCGGATCGTGATGAGGCACGCCGCACGGTGGAACGTTTCGTGGCCCTCACCGACATCGTGAAGGCAAGCGACGAGGACCTGGCGTGGCTCTATCCGGGAACGGAACTGAAGGACGTGATGGATGCGTGGTTGGCCCTTGGGGCCGCCCTCGTGGTCATCACCTGCGGTGGACAGGGGTCCCTCGCGGCCACCGCATCCGTGCAGGCGAGTGAAGAGGCGGCACCCGTTGACGTCGTCGACACTGTCGGGGCAGGAGACTCCTTCATGGCCGCGCTCCTGGCCGGATTGCGGTGGTGCGGTGTGCTCGGGGCGGACGACCGAGCACGGATCGCAGCCCTTGATCACGTGACCCTGCAGCAGCTCCTGTCGTTCGCAGCTACAGCGGCAGCAATCACCTGCTCACGAGCCGGCGCCAACCCACCATCCCTGTCCGAGGTAGCAGCCTTCGAGGGCGTCCCCTGGAAACGACTGGCATGATCCAGGTAGCGAACGATCCCCGCGAAGTCGGAGCCGGAGTCGAGGATGTCATGAAACCCGTGATTTCGGTCAGGAACGCCGGTGAGCTCCACCGCCTGCTTCCCCAATCCGAAGCCGGCCGTCGCACCATGCTGGGCATCGTCGGAGCACCCGGTGCGGGCAAGTCGACCATTGCCACCGCACTTCGGGCGCTGAGTCCGAAAGCCTTCGCGCAGGTACCCATGGATGGCTTCCATCTCGCGGATCAGGCGCTCACCCGACTCGGGTTGCTCGATCGCAAGGGGGCACCGGAGACATTCGACGCCCACGGCTATGCGGCCCTCCTGTCCCGCCTCAGGGACAGGTCCAACCATGTCGTCTATGCACCGGAGTTCCAGCGGGATCTCGAGCAACCGCTGGCCAACGCGCTGCCCGTCCCACCGTCAGCCTCGCTGCTGATCACTGAAGGAAATTACCTTCTTCTCGACGGACCCGGGTGGCGAGAAGCGCGGCAGCAGCTCGACGAGGTCTGGTTCATCGACGCGGACCCGGAGATACGCCGTCGCCGGCTCGTCGACCGGCACATCCTGTTCGGCAAAGAACCCGCGGCCGCCGAGGAATGGGTGCGCCGCGTGGACGAACCGAACGCCGAGCTCGTCGCCGCCACCCGGCACTGCGCAGACCGCGTCCTCGACCTGTCCGACTGGCAGCACACCGAACCCACCCAGCCCCATTCCTGACTACTCCTGATTACTACGCAAAGGCGCGCAATGACCCAGCTCTCAGCCGCAACACTGTCCTCCCTCCCTTCAGGCCTATCGGTGCCTACATACGACCGCTCGGCGCTCACGGTGGGCATCGTGCATTTCGGTGTGGGAGGGTTCCACCGCGCCCACCAGGCCATGTACCTCGAGCGGCTCATGTCCCAGGGCCAGGCCCACGACTGGGCGATCTGCGGCGTCGGGGTCCTCCCCCACGACCGGGTCATGCAACAGGTTATGGACAGCCAGGACGGCCTCTACACGCTCGTCGAGAAAGCACCTGACGGCACGCAGAACGCCCGTGTTATCGGCTCGATCGTCGATTACCTCTTTGCGCCCGATGACCCCGATGCCGTCATCGAAGCCATCGCAGCTCCCGGGGTCCGCATTGTCTCCATGACCATCACCGAGGGTGGATACTGCATCGACCCCGTGACCGGGGACGTCGACATCGATCACCCCGCCTTGCGCGCCGACCTCGCACCGGGCGCGGTGCCGGCATCGGTCTTCGGCCTCGTCACCGAGGCCCTCGCACGACGCCGGGAACGCGGACTGCCCGGGCTGACCGTGATGTCGTGTGACAACATCCAGGGCAACGGTGACACGGCCCGTACCGTCTTCACCGCCTTCGCCGAAGGCCGGGACACGAACCTCGCACGGTGGGTCGCGGACAACGTCACCTTCCCGAATTCCATGGTCGACCGCATCACGCCCGCGACCACGGACCAGGACCGGACCCATGTTAAGGACGCCTTCGGGGTCGAGGACGCCTGGCCGGTGGTGTGCGAGGACTTCGAACAGTGGGTCCTCGAGGACCACTTCGCTCAAGGCCGGCCCGCCTTCGAGGACGCGGGCGTGCAGCTCGTCGACGACGTCGAACCCTATGAGCTCATGAAGCTGCGCCTGCTTAACGCAAGCCACCAGGCTCTCTGCTATCCCGGTTACCTCGCCGGCTACCGCCTCGTCCACGACGTCTGCCGAAACCCCACGTTCGCCCGCTACCTCCTCGCCTACATGGAGGAGGCAGTTCCGACCCTACGGCCCGTACCCGGGGTGGACCTCGACGCCTACCGCCAGAAACTCATCTCACGGTTCTCCAACGCGGCCGTCCGCGACACCGTCGCCCGGTTGTGTGCCGAGAGCTCGGACCGCATCCCGAAGTGGCTGGTCCCGGTCATCCGCGAGAACCTGGCCGCCGGACGAAGCGTCCGCTACGGGGCTGCCATCATCGCGACCTGGACCCGCTACGCAGAAGGCACCGACGAAGCCGGGGCACCCATCGACGTCGTCGACCGGCTCAAAATCCAGGTGCTAGACGCCGCGGGACGCACACGGACCGATCCACTCGCTTTCCTCCAGCAGCGCGACCTCTTCCTCGATCTGGCCGACCAGCCCGCCTTCGTCGACGCCTACCTCGAAGCCCTCGGAACACTGCACGGCCCCGGCGCCGCGGTACTGGTGGCCGAAATGGGCTGACAATGAACGATGGAGCCGCGATGTGGAGCCTGATTCGAGCTTCGCGAAAACTGGAGCGAGCCCTCGCCGATGTCCTCGCAGACTACGAACTGACGCCCGCCCAATTCACCGTCCTCGCCCACCTTGGTGAAGCCCCGTCCCTGACACAGGCTGATCTTGCCCGTACCACCTTCGAGCGCCCCCGGAGCACAGCGTCCCTTCTTAGGGGACTGGAGGACCGACACCTCATCGCGCGATCCCCTGCACGCGGCCGAGGTAATCGCCAACCGTTCGAGCTGACACACCACGGCCGAGCGCTGCTCTCTTCCGCTCGCCCGGCGGTGGAATCCACTCTTGATCATCGCCGGTATGGCCTCTCATCCCTCGAGGCGACCTTCCTCAACACGACCCTGCAATCAATCCTGACCAACGGATGATTTTGGGTCACACCAAGCAACCCGACAGAAGCTTCGGTGGTAGGCAGACTAAAGCCCCTGAGAGAGCATGGGAAGCGCTGATCGTATTGCACCTGCCGGTTCTGATTTCTGGCTGTGTCTCACTGGGCATGGTTTATCTGGCTTACATGCAGTTAGGAGGCTCCAGCAGGACAAAGGACAACGAGGGAGCCAGTTGCAAGCCAGTGGCTCGCAGGCACGGTGTGAATTGGCAGCAAGTAGCACTAGCGTGGCTCCAGCTCCAGCTCAACGTCATCCCACTGGTCGGCAGCAGCCCGGCCGGAAACAACGAGGAACTCCCTCCTGTTCCGAACACTCCGTTTGCTCCCCGAGGATCTTCCGCTGCTCCCCACCATCAAATCTTTAGGTTAGCGAGGTCGTGGGATGACGCACGCTCATGGAGAGTGAGGTCATGCCGAGTTCAGACCTTCCGGGGCTGAAACGATTGGTAGCGGTTTGTTCGCTGGTTTGTGCTCCGATGGCGTGCAGCCCTGGAAGGGCCCAGTTGAGGAGAATAGGACGGCCATAGTGGGATCGGCGTAGCTGTTCCACCAGTTTGCGAGTCCTGTCGTCGGGTCCACGCGCAGCGCTTCCCATGCACGCCAGAGGGCGTTGAGCCGGTTGACGGCTTCCTCGTGCCGCCACCAGCCGGCGCACCAGGTGAACTCGGCGCGGCCGTAGGACGCAACGGGCCGCTGAAACTGGTGCACGAGGAACTGAGTGACGAACTCTTCGAGGTTGTTGAAGACCATCTCCGGTGGGGGCTGCGCGGTCCCCTGACTCTCATGCACGCTATCGGGCTCGGGCTCCTCGCCGGGGAACACATCATCGGCAGAGTAGTCGGGTCCGAAGAGTGCGTGTAGATCCACTCCCCTTCTCCTTCACCATGGCCGACCAGCGGTTACCGCCGGCCGCGACAGCAGGGCTGGCAGGAACTTCAGCGCTGCTCTCTGCCACGGGAGGTGACGCTGCAGCGGATGCAGAGGCGACTCGGGTGACAGTGTGAACGGCTTCTGCTGCCGCAACCTTATCCGCGTAGTGGTGTTCACTGATCGGGACAATGCGGAGCAGGACGGCTCGTGAGCCGGAGCCGAGCATGGTGGCCCGGCCTTTGGGCATCGCGGCGAAGTTCGCGACGGAGAGGATGTCGTCGGTGGAGTCCTGACGGCTCGTGGATCGGCATGATCTGCACCAGCACCGCGAGCAGACCGCCGACGTTGATGAGCATCTGATCGCCCATCAAGGACGTGGCGCTGGAAGTGCCTGTGTCTTCCATGCCCAGCAGCATCTGCACATCGGCGTGGAAGTCGTTGCCGACGCCGGCGTCGATGTTCTGTTGTGCTGGACCGTCGGTGGCTCCGAGGAGCACGTTGAGGAGGCAACTCCCCAGGCTCGTAGTCGTCGAGGAAGTGCTGAAAGCCACGCGGTGATGCGATAGGTAGCAACCAGCGGGACTATCGGAGGGCCGCTGACGGTACCGGCTGGGTTGTGCTGCAGGACCCGGAGGGCAACGAGTTCTGCGTGCTCCGTAGTACCGCCGAGCGCGGTGAGGGCACTTCGGCCCCGGCACTTGACCGAGGGCGGCACTACAGCGAGCGGCAGTCGTCCCCGTCATCACATCGGCTGAAGGCGCATCACTCCTGCGGGCGATGTGCCCCGGCCGGCCGCTGGATACGCTCGGTGGAGCAGGCCGGGCATCAGGCCGGCCTGAACACGAGGGACAGGACAGCATGGATCTGGCACAGGGCGTCGAGCGCTTCACGGTGACGCAGAAGATCACCCTGATGGTGAACCGTTACGAGATACGAACTGCGGGCGACGACGGCAGGCCCGGCGGTCTTCTGGCCTTCGCCCAGCAGAAGCGCACCGCCTTCAGGGAACACGTGACGTTCTACAGCGACGAGTCGAGGGCGACTGCCCTGTTCTCCTTCACGGCTCGGCAACGGCTCGACATCGGAGCGACGTACGACGTCCTGGACGCCGCCGGCCAGCCGATCGGAAGCTTCCGCAAGGATTTCGGCGCCTCGCTGCTGCGATCGACGTGGCATCTCGATGCTCCGGGCGTCCGGGCGAAGGGCAGCGAGCGGAGCATGGGCGTGGCTCTCGGCCGGCGGCTCTGGGAGATGCTCCCGGTTCTCGAAGCCATCCCCTCGCCGTTCCGCTTCCACTTCGACTTCGTCGACCAGGCGGGAGAGGTCGTGCTGACGTCGGAGCGTGGGCAGTCGCTGCGGGACAGGTACCTCGTCACCGTTCCCGGCGCACGGATCGATGGGCGGGTAGCAGCGGCGATGGCCGTGGCACTCGACGCCCTGCAGTCCCGGTAGGTCCATCCGTTCCGCCGGGTGCCTGCAGGACGCGGCCACGACCGCTAGCCGTGCACGCACGCACCGCGATGGGGCTGTGCGGCTCGTCGGAGCACATGGCGCTATAGGGAGCGCGGCAGCAGGGTACGTCTCCGTTCCTGGCGCCGTCGTCGAGCAGTTCGTTCACCGCCTGCGCCACTAAGTCGGAGTCGTCGTCGGGCAGGGTCAGCATGCCGTGGAGGTAAGCGTCGAGTTCGAGGTGCCCGATCACCCCTCCCATGTTCAGGAAGTGGTCGTGGACGATCGTCGGGGAGAGGTTCGCGTGCGTCATCGCGGTGTGGGTGTGCAAGCCTTGCATCTGGAATTTCCTTCGGGCGGCCCGGACGTGGGCGGGAAGCCGCTCGGTAGCCACCGCCCGGTGGGCAGCGCAACAAGGTACCTCCAGCGGCCGGCTTCCTGACTGTCTGGAGGATCACCGGCTTCGCCGTGCACCCTCGTTCCGACCATTCTGGCACTGACGCACCGATCAGGGGAGACGTGTCGCCTCATCGAGGGCATCTGTGTTTCCCAGGAGACGAGCGATGACCACCGAGCTATCATCCATCGGCTTGAGTCGGGGGAATGCCGTGCAGCTGGGGTCGTCGGACAGCCGGGCCACCAGAGCGCCCATCAGTGGCACCGGACCGCTCCGACGGAGTTCCTGGAGCAATTCGCCGGCCGTACCGACGAGCCGGGCGACGTCGAGGGCTGCTGCATAGCCGTCCGTCATCAGCGCGACGTCGCGGACCTGTGCCGCCGGGAGGGTACGCGTCAGCGCGTGCCCGACGCCGGCAGCGCTCAGGTCAGCGATCCAGTAGCCCTCGGGCCGGTTCCGCAGTTTCCGGTTGCCGACGAGAAGGTCCTGGACCAACGCGCGCGCCTGGTCGATCGCCAGATCGGTGCCTCGGCGGAGCTCCTGCAGGCGGCTGAGGACGGCGGCGTCGAGCTCTCCCACCGCACCGTCCCGTATCGACGCCACTGATCCGTCGGCCATGCCGACGAGCGCGAGGCAATCCCCGAGCGAATAGACCTCGAGTTCCGATCCGGTGATGCGGGCGATCAGCACGGATGCGGACGGACCGAGGCCCCCGTCGTCATCGTCCCCGTACTCGATGCGCAGCTCGTCGAGGCACTGTCCCAGCGCGTCCGCGATCGAGATATCACCGTCGAGCCGGTCCGCCAGGAGAGGGGCCAGTGAGTGCGCGAGCCACTGCGCGTCGCTCGGCCATCCCGTCCGCCGTCCGGCGGCCAGGCCGGTGGCGCCGTCGATCATGATGAGCGACGACGCCGACACCGCTACCGCGTCCTCGTTCACGAGGGCGCCGGGTACGGAGAGGGATTGCGGCTGGAACCAGCTGTACGCGGGAGCTGTCACTGCAGCCCGTCGTTCAGGGCCTGGGCATCGCGGTAGTACTCCAGCATCGTCAACTGCGAGGCAGCTCCGGGGTCCAGGACGATGGTGGCCCGGGGGTGCAGCTGCAGCACGGAGCCCGGACAGAACGCGCTCACGGGTCCTTCCACCATCGCCTGCACAGCGGCTGCCTTCGCACTGCCGAGTGCAACGAGTACGGCCTGCCGGGACTCGCCGATGGTGCCGAGGCCCTGCGTGAGGCACAGCTTCGGCACCTCCTCGTCGTCGCCCTCGAAGAACCGCGCATTGGCGGTACGCGTGGCCACGGCGAGCGTCTTCACGCGCGTCCTGGAGCGCAGCGACGACGTCGGCTCATTGAAGCCGATGTGTCCGTTGGCCCCGATGCCGAGGAGCTGTACGTCGATGCCCCCCGCTCCGACGATCGCGAGGTCGTAGCGCGCGGCCTCGGCCACGAGGTCCTCGGCGTCGCCCCTCGGCGTGTGCAGCTTCGCGAGGTCGAGGTCGACGTGGTCCACGAATTCACGGCGGATCGTCGAGTGGTAGGACTGCGGGTGATCGGCCGGGAGTCCTGCGTACTCGTCGAGCGTGAAGGCCGTGACGTCGCCGAACCGCAGCCCCTCCTCCCGGTGCCGGCGGATGAGTTCCGCGTAGGTCGACGCCGGTGAGCCGCCGGTCGCGAGGCCGAGGACGGCGGGGCCCTGCCGCACCCGGGCCTCGATGATGTCGGCGGCCCGCCGCCCTACCTGCTCCGCCGATTCGCAGAGGATGATCTGCACGCGTGGTCCTTCCTGGTTCCGTCGGTCGCCGTCAGCCGGCGTCGGGGGTGGCGAGGGACGGTGCACCCTCGTCCTCCCGGCCCAGCGTCTTCAGGTTCCAGCGCCGGATGACGAAGCGGAACAGCACGTAGTAGACGGCTGCGTATCCCAGTCCGATCGGGATGAGCCACAGCGGCTTCTCCGCGATACCGAAGTTCAGCAGGTAGTCGATGGCCCCTGCGGAGAATCCGAACCCGTGGTGGATATCGAGGGCGTTGACGAGCATCATCGAGGTGCCGGTGAGGACGGCGTGGATGACGTACAGCGGCCAGGCGACGAACATGAACGAGAACTCGAGGGGCTCGGTGATCCCCGTCAGGAAGGCCGTGAGGCCGGTGGAGAGCATGATGCCGCCGACGATCTTGCGCTGCCCGGGGCGGGCCTCCTGCCAGATCGCGAGCGCCGCGGCGGGCAGGGCGAACATCATGATCGGGAAGAAGCCGGTCATGAAGACGCCGGCCGTGGGATCACCCTCGAAGAACCGGGAGAGGTCCCCCGTCTTGCCGTTGTACTCGCCGAGAGTGAACCAGACGAAGGTGTTCAGGATGTGGTGGAGCCCGAGGGGGATGAGCATGCGGTTGAGGAACCCGTACACTCCGCTGCCCGCGACGGTGTTCTCGGAGACGGCGTCGCCGACCGCCGTCAGGCCGTTGTTGAAGAACGGATAGACCAGCGCGAGGACGACGCCGATGATGATGGCGGCGAAGGACGTGATGATGGGTACGAAGCGGCGCCCACCGAAGAAACCGAGCCAGTCCGGCAGCTTGATGCGGTGGTAGCGCTGCCACAGTAGTGCGGTCGTGAGGCCCATGATGATGCCGGCGAGCACGCCGTAGTTGAGGACGGGTGGGTCCTCTCCGTCCGCGGGCGCTCCGAGCACCACGGGTGCCATGGCCTCGAAGACGCCAGTCATGACGAGGTAGCCGACCACGGCGGCGAGTGCCGTCGAACCGTCCCCCTTCCGCGCGAAGCCGAAGGCGATGCCGACGGCGAAGAGCAGCGGGAGATTGGCGAACAGCGCGTTACCTGCGGCTCCGATGACGGCGGCGACGGTGGTCAGCGATTCGAAGCTACCCAGGAGATCGTCCTGGCCGAGGCGGAGCAGGAGTGCCGCCGCGGGCAGGGCGGCGATCGGCAGCATGAGGCTCCGACCGAAGCGCTGCAGGTTCTGCAGGGCCTTGCTGTCACTCTTCTTGGTGGCGGCGGGCGCCGGCGATGCGCCGCCACCTCCGGACAGCGGAGTCTGGTCCGTGGTCATCGTGGTCCTCGTTTCGGGGCTGGTGGAAGGCCGGATGGTGCTGGGGCCGTGTCCGGGGGCGTACTTGTGACGGTGCGGCGGAGTCAGTAGAGTCTGCTGCAGCTGGTTATAACCAGTGAGTGTGATCACTGTGAAGCCTCGGGCGCGGATCTGTCAACAGGAGCAGCGAACTGCGATGGTGACGAACGAGCAGCCACCGTGACCCTGACCAGAAGGAGCAGACATGTCGAAGGCCGAAACCATCCTCGCCGCACTCGGTGGAGCAGCGAACGTCGATGAGATCGAGGGCTGCATCACGCGCCTCCGCACAGAAGTGGTGGATGCATCACTCGTTGACCAGGCGGCACTGAAGGCGGCCGGGGCCCATGGCGTCATGGTGGCCGGAACCGTGGTGCAGGTCGTCGTCGGGCCGGAGGCGGAGAACCTCGCCGAGGACATCCAGGATCTGATGTGAGCCCAGCCGAGGCAGGCCTCCTGCAGGTGACCTCGCCCCTGCCCGGCCGCGTGATTGCCCTGGAGGACGTGCCCGACCCCGTGTTCGCGTCGGCACTCGTCGGTGACGGCGTCGCCGTCGTGCCGCACGACGACGCCATGGTCCTCACCGCCGTCGCACCCTTGGACGGACGCGTCGTGAAGGTCATGCCGCATGCGTTCATCGTGCAGCACGCGACCGGGCCGGCAGTCCTGGTGCACGTGGGCATCGACACCGTGCACCTCAAGGGCGAGGGCTTCACCGTGCACGCGGCCAAAGGAGACGTCGTCTCGACCGGGGCCCCCATGGTCAGCTTGGACCTCGCGTTCATCAGGTCGAAGGGCCTCGATCCCTGCTGTCCCGTCGTCGTCCTCGACACCAAGGCCGGCGCGATCGGCTCGAGCGTCGCCGGTACGGCGGTGGACGCCGGGTCGCTGCTGTTCACCCTCCCGGCTCCGGCCGCGGGAGCCTAGGTGTGGCTGCCGGATCCCCTGGCGCGAGCAGTGGCGAACTGAAGCATGTCTGGGTTCGCCGCAAGATCCAGGAACTCGTAGCGAGAGGCCTCCGGCCCGGAGACGCCCTGCTCGGCGAGCGCCAGCTCGAGGAGGAGTTCGGCGTCTCCCGGATCACCGTCCGCCGCGCCATCGCCGACCTGGTGCAGGACGGCGCGCTGGTACGCATCAAGGGCAAGGGCACCTTCGTATCCCACGGGATGGTGCGTTCGACCCTCCACCTCGCCTCATTCAACGAGGACATGCGCGCCGCCGGCCTCGAGCCGAGCACGCGGGTCATCACGGCCAGTGGGGACGTCCCTCCCCGCGAGGCGGCCGAGCACCTCGGGCTGGCAGCCGGCGACCGTGCCCACCTCGTGGCACGGCTTCGACTGGCGAACGGTGCACCCGTCAGCGTCGACGAGTCCTGGCTGCCACCTGCACTCCTGCCGGATCTCCTTTCCCACGACCTCACCGGCTCGCTGTACAGGGTGTTGTCCGCGAGTGGTTACCCGGTGGAGCGCGTGGAGCAGACCGTCCAGGCCGCGGCGGCGCCCGAGCCCGTCGCGAGGTTGCTCGACATCGAGCCGGGCGCGCCGGTCCTGCTGTTCCACCGGCGTTCCTTCAGCGGGCAGGGCGAACCCGGAACGGCGATCGAGTACTCCATCTCCACCTATCGCTCGGACCGGTACCAGATCTCCATGCATCTGGGACCGCAGTAGCCGTCACTGCACCTCACGACGGCCACTCCCGACGTCGCGATCGCTCGTGCTACGCGGGATCGGCGCTTCCGGCACCATCACCCGTGGCGGGGCAGGCAACGGGTGAGCTCAGGACGTCACGCGGGGGCGGCGTCCGCGCACGGCTGCGCCCGCGGTTCGGGCACGGCGTGCGCGAGCACAGCAGATGCCCAGCACCGCGATTCCGGTCATGACGACGAGGGGTACACCGAGGAGCACTCCGATCAGGACGACGACGATGCCGATGACGACGACAAGTCTCGGCATGAGGTACCGGTAGGTCTCCGACGGAACTGTGAGGGTCCACGGGCCCTGCACAAGGGGGGTGGGACCACGGGAGACGCCGCCGACCAGTGAGCGCTCGAGCTGGGCCCATGCGCGGCGCTCTTCTTCCGACAGCGGCATTCGTCTCCTCCACCGATCCGGCGAGAACCGGGAACGCTTCGTCGCCCGGACGGGTTGTGATGCGAACGCGGAAGCGAGGCTCCACCAGCACCAGCCCCGAATCTAGGCCGGAAACGTGGCCATCCGGGATCGTCCGGGAACCATCGGATGAAGGTCGGGTGAACAGGCTGTCGACCCGGTGAAGGCGCTCCATGCGCCTGCACCCTACGACCAGGGCACGGCACTGCACGCCGCACCGTCAAGGCGTAGCGCCTAGGGAGCGCCCGGGACCACGCGCCCGGAGTCGAGCACGATGAGGTGGTCGGCGACACCCAGGGCGACGTCGTCGTGCGATACGCAGACGACGGTCGCCCCGCGGGCCCTCTCGGCCACCAGGACGTCGGCGACCACGGACCGCGTAGCCGCGTCGAGTCCTGTCGTGGGTTCGTCGAGGAGGAGGACATCGGCACGCTGGGCGAGCCCCTGCGCAAGGAACGCACGCTGCCGCTGTCCGCCCGAGAGCGCCCCCAGCGGGCGCCCCTGATGACCGTCGAGCCCGACGAGCCCGATGCACTCGTCGATGATCCGCCGGTCCTCCGGACGCAGGCGCCTCAACAGACCGGCCTGCGCCCAGCGGCCCATCGCCACAGCATCACGGACCGTGAGCGGCATTCGGTCCGGCACCTCGCTGCGCTGCACCACCAGTGCGGTGCTGCGCCTCCGAGGAAGGACGACGGTGCCCCTGCGCGGAACGAGCAGCCCGGCGAGCAGGGCCAGCAGCGTCGATTTGCCGGAGCCGTTCGCCCCTGCCACGGCAGTGACGGCACCGGCATCGACCGTCAGCGAGACGCCCCGGAGTGCCTCGACGCCGTCGTGGTCGAACCACACATCGTCGAGGACGAGCGGGCACGCTGCCCCTGCTGGTGGCAGGACGGGGTGTGATCGGGCGAGGAGCATGGTCCGAATCTAGCATGTTGAGAATGAGACTCAATTACGTCTAGGGTTGCCTCGTGACCCTGCTCTTCGAACCCTTCTCCGCAGATTTCATGCTGCGCGCCCTCATCGGAGGATCGCTGTGCGCTGCCATCTGCGCCGTCGTGGGAACCTGGGTCGTCATTCGCGGCATGGCCTTCCTCGGTGAGGCCATGGCCCACGGCATGCTGCCGGGCGTCGCCCTCGCGACTCTCGCAGGCGTACCCGTCATCCTCGGAGCGGCGGCGAGCGCGATCGTCATGAGCCTCGGGGTCAGCTTCCTGGCACGGAGGGGCCGGCTGTCACACGACACGAGCATCGGTCTCTTCTTCGTCGGCATGCTGGCCGCCGGCGTCATCATCATCTCGCACTCACGCAGCTTCGCCACGGATGCGACCGCGATCCTGTTCGGCGACGTCCTCGCCATCGAGTCCGCCGGCGTCTGGCTGCTGGCAGGAGCACTCCTCCTGACGATCCTCGTCGCCGCGACGTTCCACCGGGCCTTCGTTGCGCTCGTGTTCGACCGCCGGATCGCCCAGGTCATGGGGTTGAGGCCACGCGTGGCCCAGGTGCTCCTCGTGGGACTCGTGACGCTCGCCGTCGTCGCTTCCTATCAGGCGGTAGGCGCGCTGCTGGTCATCGGGCTGCTCCTCGCCCCGGCTGTCGCAGCCGCCCCCTGGACCTCCCGCATCCCGAGCACCATGGCACTCGCAGCCCTGATCGGCGCGCTGTCAGTGCTTCTCGGGCTGCTCGCGTCCTGGCACTACGGCTCGGCGGCCGGCGCGTCGATAGCCCTTGCCGCCATCGCGTGCGCAGCCATGTCGAGCAGCATCCGCGGTATCACCCGTCGACGCACCACCTCTTTTGACCGTTCTTCACAGAACGTCGATCGTTCCGCCGGTCCTGTGCCGGTACGTCCATCACAGAAAGCCCTTCGTGCGAACGCCTAAAACCCTCCTGCTCTGCTTCCCCCTGCTCGCCCTGTCCCTCACCTCCTGCTCCACCGCCGATTCGGCCAGTCAGTCCGAGTCCGCGACGGACGCGACGGGCAATCCGTCAGCCGCGTCCAGTTCCGCTCCCGCCCAGATCGGGGACGGCCACGGAACTCTCGAAGGATCCACCGAGGTCGCCGAGCCACAGCTTCACCTGATGAGCGTGGACACCGACGGCCGAATCGATCTGCTGAACCTGGCCGACGAAACAACCACCTCGGTCGGCGACGTGCCGCAGGTCAGCGCCACCTCCACGGACGGGCGGTACCTCTTCGCCTCGTCCGCGACCACCGGCACCATGACGATCGTCGACAGCGGCATGTGGACCTGGGACCACGAGGACCACTTCCACTACTACAGCGGTGAGCCCAAGACCATCGGCACCATCAAGGGTGAAGGCGAAGCCATCGTCACCGCCGGCTCGTCGGCCACCGGCGTCTACTTCCCCGACAGCGGCAAGGCGACCGTGCTCGACAACGACGCTCTCGCCAAGGGCGAGATCCGTGTCCGCGCCGATCTGTCCACGGACCCGCACCCCGGGGTCCTCGTCCCCCTCTCGGACGTCACCCTCCTTACCGAACCGGACAGCGCGGGGACGGCGGCGTCCGTGCAGGCGTACGACAAGGACGGCCAAGCCATCGACGGGGCGACCGCCGACTGCGCGGACGCCCAGGGCAGCATCACGACATCGGTCGGCACCGTCATCGGCTGCGACGACGGCGCGCTCCTGGCGACGCTCGAAGCCGACGAGGTCGTCTACGAACGCATTCCGTACCCGGCGGAAATGAGCTCTCCGAAAGCCACGGAGTTCCGGGCCCGCGAAGGCCGCCCTACCGTCGCCGCCGTCGCCGGAAACCAGGGTGCATGGCTGCTCGATACCCGGGAGCGTTCCTGGCAGTTCATTCCCACCGACGTCCCCTTGCTGCAGGTCTCGGCCGTCGATGACCGAGAAGGGCATGTTGTCGCCCTTGCCGACAACGGCCGTGTCCTCGTCCTGATCGCCGAAACCGGTGCAACAATCGCCGCTACCGAACCACTCCTGCCACAGACCCTGGCTAACCCTGCGCTCCTGGCCGGGGTCGAGCTGACTACTGACCAGCAGCGCGCATACCTCAACGCCCCCGCGGAGCGAACCCTGTTCGAGATCGACTTCGCCGACAACGCCCGTATCGCCCGCACCTTCGACACCGACACCGTCCCGGCGCACATGGTCGAGGTCGGCCGATGAACAGGACGCGCCGGCAGTATCTGGCCCTCATCCTGGCTGCCACGACTCTCCTCGGGACTTCGGGATGTGCCGCCGCAGGGTCGGACGAGCCGGTCATCGTGGTGACCACGAACATTCTTGGCGACGTCGTCTCGAATGTTGTCGGGGAGGAAGCTGACGTGCGGGTTCTCATGCAAGCAAACGCGGACCCGCACTCCTTCGAGATCTCGGCGCAGGACGGCGCGATGATGCGGCAGGCCGACCTCATCGTCACCAACGGCCTCGGACTCGAGGAGGGACTGCAGCAACACATCGACAGTGCGCAATCGGCCGATGTCCCCGTGCTCGTCGCGGGCGACACGATCGAGCCCCTCGAATACGACGACGGCGAGTCCGCCGGAGTACCCGACCCCCACTTCTGGACGGATCCGGGGCTCATGGTCGACGTGGTGGACGAACTGCAGCAGCGGGTGCGGACCATCGACGGAATCGATGCCGACACCATCGACGCGTCGGCGGACGCCTACCGGGGTGAACTGACCGGCCTCGATGCGTCCATGGCAGACGCCTTCGGAGCCATCCCTGCCGACCGGCGGAACCTGGTGACCAACCACCACGTGTTCGGCTACCTCGCCGACCGGTATGACTTCCGCATCATCGGCGCCGTCATTCCGGGCGGCACTACCCTTGCCTCCCCCAGTGCCTCAGATCTCCGCGACCTCGTCGCGGCCATCGAGGAGGCGAACGTCAGCACGATCTTCGCCGAGTCCTCCCAGCCGGACCGGCTCGTCCAGGTCCTCGCGGACGGCGCGAACATCGACGTCGACGTCGTCGAGCTCTTCACCGAATCCCTTACGAACCCGGGCGAGGGTGCGGACACGTACCTCGCCATGATGCGCACCAATACCGAACGCATCGCCACCGGGCTCTCTCCTTGAGGGTCCAGAACACAGAAAGAATGATGATGACAGCGATTCCTCTGACGAAACGCCCACGGCGCCTTGCCCTTGCCGCCACGGTCGCCACCTCCGCCCTGCTCATGACGGCCTGCGGCTCCTCCTCCGAACCGGCAGCCGAAGGCTCCGCTGCGCCGGACACCAGCACGTCAGCTGCTGCGGCCGGCAAGCAGACGCCCCGTGTTGCCCTGACCTACGATGGCGGGATCCTCGTCCTCGACGGCACCACGATGGAGCTTGAGGGAGACATGCCCATCGAGGGCTTCACGCGCCTCAATCCCGCAGGCGACGGGCGTCACGCTCTCGTCACCGTGCCCGAGGGTTTCCAGGTCCTGGACCTCGGCACGTGGACCGATTCCTCCGGCTCCCAGCAGGCGGAACCGAAGCTCACGGACCTGATGTTCGAGGCCGACACCGCTGGCCACGTGGTGCAGCACGGCGACAAGACCATCCTCTACGCAGACGGCACCAGCGACACCACCATTTACACGACCGATGATCTCCTCGAGGATCCCGAAAGCCTTCCGGCAACCGAGACCATCGAGGGCGAGGAGGCCCACCACGGCGTCTCGATCGTCCTTGAAGACGGCACCTTCCTGACCACCGTCGGCAATTCCGAGAGCCGCTCCGGCATCAAGGTTCTCGACGCCGACGGCAACGAGGTCGCCACCAGCGACCAGTGCCCCTCCGTCCACGGTGAAGGCACGGCGAAGAACGAGGTCGTCGTCTTCGGCTGCAGCGACGGCGCACTCGTCTACGACAACGGCGAGATCACCAAGATCGACGCCCCCGACAAGTTCGGCCGCATGGGCAACGCGTACGTCAGCGAGACCAGCCCCATCATCGCCGGCGACTACAAGTCGGACCCCGACCTCGAGGGCTACCTCCTGCACCAGCTCACGCTCATCGACACCGAGACGAAGACCATGAAGGTCATCGATCTGCCCGAGGGAGTCGAGTACACCTTCCGCGACGTGGCCCGCGGACCGAACGACGAGGTGCTCATCCTCGCCTCCGACGGAGCCCTGCACTCCTTGGACCCCGAGACCGGCGAGATCACCGACTCCCTGCCAGTCATCGACGCCTGGGAAGGCCCTGTCGAGTGGCAGGATCCGCACCCGGCCCTCAAGGTCGTCGGTGGCACGGCGTACGTCACGGAACCCGCCACGAAGAAGCTCCACGCGGTCGACCTCGCGACGGGGAAGATCACCTCGTCCGAGGAACTGCCCGGTACGCCGAACGAGATCGCGGTCGTCGAGGGCTGATCCCGACGTGATCAGCCAGGGGCCGGCGCCGTCGATGGCGCCGGCCCCTGCTGCTGTTCAGGCCTGGCCGAGCGACCCCAGCTCCCCGGTCAGGTTCCTCCGTGCGTTAGCGCTCCACAGGGCTTCGGCTCGCGCCGTCCTGTACAGCGGGTCGAGTGCCATCAGCCTTTCCAGCACGGCCCGTCGGCCGAGCCGGAATGCTTCGTCGGGGATGTGGCTGTATTCCTCCCTCACGGCCGAGACGTACCGCGCGTAGTCCTCCGCCCGACCGCCGAGCACCGCGAGGTCGGCGTCGCAGAGGAGTTCACCGGCGCGGTCACCCGGCTCCGGATCGTGATGCACGGTCAGGAGGACGAGCCGCTCGACCTCTCGCGCCGTCGCCCCGCTCGTCCGGAGCCCCAGCCGTTCGACGGCGAGGGCCGCCGAGGCGCGCTCGTCGTCCCCCGCTGCACCCTCGTACACGGCGTCATGGAACCAGGCGGCGAGCAGGACGGCCTCCCGCACGGCGGCGTCGGCCGGTTCCAGCAGCTGGTCGAGCGCTTCGAGGACTCCCAGGAGATGGGAGGTGGTGTGGTACCTGCGGTGCGGCTCACTCCAACGGTCCAGCAGATCCCGCCCCAACTCGGGGTCGCCGGGCAGGAGGGCCTCCCAGCGCGACAGGAGGGCGATGCGGAGCTTCGGCGCCCGTCGCCTCGCCGGAACCCGCAGTCCACTCGCGATGAGCGAGCGCACGAGTTCCGTACCGCTGACCTCCAGGGCGCCACGCTCCACGAGCTCCTGGTAGCGATGGGCAGGGACATCGTAGTGGTCCTCGTCGAAGGCACGGCGCGGGACGCCCGCATCATCGGCAAATCCGTGCAGTTCCTCGAGCGACGACGTCGAGACCAGATGGGAGAAGACCGTTCCATGTGCCGGCCAGGACGGTGGATCGATGAGGACGGTCATGATCAGCAGTCTAGGGCTCAGGCTACGGCCTCACCCTTCCCCCGCTCCCCCTCCCACTACCGGCGAAGACCGTAGGAGGCCAGGACGTTGCCCTTGCTGGTGGTGCTGACCTCCTGCAGTTCGAGACTGGTCATCGGGTCCGTCCCTTCGAAGAGGTGACGACCCGCGCCGGCGACGACGGGATGGATCATCAGGGTGAGTGAGTCGAGCAACCCGGCGAACATGAGTTGCCGGACCAGGGAGATGCTGGCGCAGACGGCGATATCCCCGCCGTCGGTCTGCTTGAGGGTCTCCACGAATTCTTCGAGCGGCGCATCCATGAGTGACGCATTGGTCCAGCCGAGATCTCCCTCGAGGGTGCGCGACGCCACGAACTTCCGGACGGGATTGATGAAGGACCCGAACGGGTCGGTGGGTTCGGCTGCCGGCCAGTACTGCGCCCACTCCATATAGCCGTGCCGTCCGAGCAGGACCGTATCCACCCTCCTGATCATCGCGCCCATCCCAGCGCCGAGTTCGGCGTCGAAGCTGTCCAGCTGCCACAGATGGGGGGATTCGACCACTCCGTCCACGGAGGAGAAGAGGCCTGCTGTGAGTCTGCGCATCGAGTGCTCCCGACGATCGGTGGTTTGCTGTCCCACCAGTAGACGGTATCGGGGACGGGTTTTCATCGATACCGGCGGCTTTTGAGGCTGCTCACTCCTCCCGCGCGGCGGCCACGGTCGCTACGCTCGATGCATGCAGCCCGCCGCAGCGAACGATGTACAGGTCACCGACTCAGGAACAGGGTCCTTCGATCAGCTTTTGGAGGCATCACGGCGCGACCTCACCGGGTACTGCTACCGGATGCTCGGGGCGGCATCGGAGGCCGAGGACGCCGTGCAGGAGACGATGATTAAGGCGTGGTCCCGGCAGGAATCGTTCGCGGGTCAGTCCTCGCTGCGAACCTGGCTCTTCCGCATCGCGCACAACGTCTGCGTGGACATGCTCCGCAGTCCCCAGCGCCGCGCCAGGCCGATGGACCTCGGCCCGTCCACGCGGACGGCGGATGCGGCGCTCGGTGCTCCGCTCATGGAGAGCGTGTTCGTGCAGCCGATCCCTGACGAGAGGGTCATCGATACCTCGGGTGATCCCGCCGTCGTCGCCGAAGCGCGTGACACCATCCGGCTGGCGTTCGTGGCCGCACTGCAGCATCTCCCGCCGCTCCAGCGCAGCGTGCTGATCCTGTGCGAGGTGCTCCGATGGTCGGCTGCGGAGGTGGCGACACTGCTCGAGGTCACCACGGCCTCCGTCAACAGCGCCCTCCAGCGGGCACGCAAGACCATGGCCGGATACGAGCCCAGCGCATCCATGCCGCTCGAGGATCCGGCGCACAAGGACCTGCTGGCGAAGTACCTGCGTGCCTTCGAGGCCTACGACATGGCGGCGCTCGTCTCGTTGCTCCGGGACGACGTCGTCCTGTCCATGCCACCCTTCAACCTCTGGCTCAGGGGCCCTGACGACGTCCGCGCGTGGTTCGTCGGCGAGGGCAGGGTGTGCGAGGGCGGGCGCCTTGTTCCCCTGCCGGTGAACGGTGCGGGAGGATTTGCGAACTACCACCTCGTGGAGCCGGGCCTGTGGGAACCGTTCGCCCTCCAGGTCATCGAGACCGACGGCGAGCGCATCATCGGGCATCACAATTTCCTGTACCCGGACATGTTCGAAGCATTCGGGCTACCCCTCGTGATCGACGAGCGTGACGCACAGGTCGCGGACGAGCGCTGATGCCCATCCACGGGGCCGCGGCGGGCATCGATCAGCGGAAGGGCAGCGATTCTCCACAGTGACGGAAAGGTACGGCGCTTCAGAAGATCGGCAGGATAAGGTCGGTGACCGGGGGTCCATGAGTTCGTTCGGACGACACAGGAGATCATGATGGCTCAGCGCATACAGGTTCAGTTGGTCGACGACCTCACAGGTGAACAAGCGCAGGAAACAGTGCGCTTCTCCCTCGACGGCACGCAGTATGAAATAGACCTCACGCAACAGAACGCCGATTCGTTGCGCGCCGCCCTCGCTGATTATGTCGACAAGGGGCGCAGGGCCGGTTCCGGCAGGCAGCCGTCCTCCAGTCCGAAGGCGGGCTCCTCCCGCAGCAAGCGGGAGGACACCCAGGAGATCCGGCAGTGGGCCCAGGAGAACGGGTACAACCCTAGCTCCCGTGGGCGTATCACGCAGTCGATCATCGACGCCTATAACGAGAGCCGGTAGCTCCCGGCCGCCGACGTCCGGCGATTGCACTACTGGTGGCGGTTCTGGCAGCCCGGTGAACCCGGTCGCTGGTCGACGAATACGGCCTTCGCGGCGATGCGGACAGGAACTGGTAGTGGAGCCTATACAAACGGGAGGGCGGGTGGCATTCTCCCAAGTGATCGACACCACTCGAGCCGGTATCGCGCCGGAATGACGCCAACGGGGGCAGCCATGTCAGCAACGGAAACCACCCTCCTTGCCATCGGTACCAAGAAGGGGCTGTGGCTCGCCTCGAGCACCGACCGGAAGACCTGGTCAGTATCGGAGCCGAAGTTCCTCATGGAGGAGATCCCGAGCGTGGGCATCGACACGCGTGGCGGACGGACGCGCCTGTTCGCCGGCAGGATGTCCTGGCACTTCGGCCCGTGCATCTCCCATTCGGACGACCTCGGGAAAACCTGGGCGGAGCCGCAGGAGGGCAGCATCCGCTTCGGGCCGGACGACGGCACGGCGCTCGAGCGGGTCTGGCAGATCCAGCCGGATGCGGAGAATCGTCCCGGGGTGGTCTGGGCCGGGTGCCAGCCCATCTCGGTGTGGAAGTCGACGGATCACGGCGAGACCTTCGAGCTCAATCGCGCGCTCTGGGACCATCCCCATCGTAGCGAGTGGGGTGCCGGCTTCGGCGGGGCTGCGGCCCACACCGTCCTTCCGAGCCCCGCCGACGAGACCGTCCACGTCGCGATGAGCACCGGCGGGGTCTACCGTTCCGACGACGGCGGCGCCTCGTGGCAGCCCCGCAACCGTGGCATCAGTGCATACTTCATGCCGGATCCGAATCCGGAGTTCGGTCAGTGCGTGCACAAGGTCGCCCGGGACGCCGTGGACCCGGACCGCCTGTTCGCGCAGAACCACCACGGCGTCTACGCAAGCAGTGATCGGGGCGATTCCTGGCAGTCGATCGCCGACGGCCTACCGGCCGACTTCGGCTTCGTGATGCTGGCTCATCCTCACCGGAGCGGCACGGCGTGGGTCATCCCGCTCAAGGCCGACGGCGAGCGCATCCCTCCGGACGGGCATCTGCAGGTGCACCGGACGGACGACAGCGGCGCGACCTGGCAGGCGAGCGCGGCCGGGCTGCCCGCAGCGGAGTACAACGCCGTGCTGCGCGATGCGGCCTGCGTCGACACGGCAGAGACTCCAGGGGTGTACTTCGGAACAAGGGGTGGTGCGGTGTACGCCAGCGCGGACGAGGGTCGTACCTTCCAGGAAGTCGCGAGTCACCTGCCGGACGTGCTGTCGGTGCGCGCCGCCGTCGTCCCCGCCTGACGGGAGGACCCTGATGTCCTCGGTGACGGTGCTCATCCCGACCCTCTTGCGCCCATACGTCGACGGCAGGAGCGAGGTCAGCATGACCGTGTCCGACGACGGTGACGTCTCCGCGCTGCTGGATGGACTGGGTGCCGGTCGGCCGCTGCTCGATCAGCGGATCCGCGAGGAGACCGGGGCATTGCGGCGCTACGTGAACATCTATGTGGACGGTGAGGACGTGCGCCGCCTGGACGGCCTTCGCACCCTCGTTCCATCGGGGGCCACCGTCATGATCATCCAGTCGGTCGCCGGGGGCTAGAGCCGGAACGAGGCGTAACACAGAGTTAACGGCGACCGCCGAGGGCTGAAACCTGCCGCTGTCTACCATTGCTCAGCGCGGTGTGCCACTCCCGGTTCCCACCCACCCCCAGTGCGATCCCGGGCTCAGTTCCCTCCGGCACGTGCAAGCGCTTTCACGGAAATGGACTTCCCATGGATTCTGGAAACGTCGCTTGGATTCTCGCCAGCGCCGCGCTCGTCTGTCTGATGATCCCGGCCCTGGCTCTGTTCTACGGAGGAATGGTGGGGTCCCGCCGCATCCTCAACATGATGATGATGTGCTTCGGCGGGGCGAGCCTGGTCGCCGTGTTGTGGGCCCTCTTCGGTTACTCGATGGCATTCGGTAACTCGGTGGGCGGCTCAGGGCTGATCGGGAACATCGCGGAGTACGCAGGCATGGGCCAACTGCTCACCGAGGACCCTGCCGCCCCCCTCCCTCCGATCCTGTTCGCAGCCTTCCAGCTCTTCTTCGCCTGCGTGACGACGGCACTCGTCGCAGGTGCCGCTGCCGGCCGCATGAAGTTCGGTGCCTGGATGATCTTCGCGGGGATCTGGGCCACGCTGGTGTACTTCCCCATCGCCCACTGGGTCTTCGCCTTCAGCTCGGAGGACGGCTCGGTCGTGGGCGGCTGGATCGCCAACAACCTCGGTGCGATCGACTTCGCGGGCGGACTGGCGGTGCACATGAACGCCGGCATCGCGGCCCTTGCGTTGTCACTGGTCCTCGGCCGCAGCCACGGCTGGCCGAAGGCGGACCACGCGAAGCCGCACAGCCGCCCTCTGGTTCTCGTCGGCGCCGGCCTCCTCTGGGTCGGCTGGTTCGGGTTCAACGCAGGGTCCGCGCTCTCGGCAGGGCATTCCGCGTCGGTCGTCTTCCTGAACACGGCGGTTGCCGCGTCCGCCGGGTTGCTGGCCTGGGCCCTCGTCGAGCGGATCCGCAACGGCGCGGCCACCAGCATGGGCGCCGCGTCAGGATTGATCTCTGCACTGGTGGCCATCACACCGGCATGCGGGGCGGTCAGCCCCATGGGCGCTCTGGCCATCGGGGCCATCGCAGGTGCCGTCTGCTCCCTCGCGATCGAGCTCAAGTTCCGCCTGGGCTTCGACGATTCACTCGACGTCGTCGGGGTTCACCTCATCGGCGGCATCCTGGGTACGCTCCTGATCGGGCTCTTCGCCACCGAAGACGCCCCGAACGGTGCCTCCGGGCTGTTCTATGGTGGCGGTTTCGACCTGCTGGGTGTTCAGGCGCTCGCAACGGTGGCCGTCCTCGCCTACTCCTTCGTCGTCACGTGGGTCATCGCGCAGGTCATCCAGCGCACGGTCGGCCTCCGTATCGAGCAGGAGGACGAGCTCCGCGGCATCGACATCTCCGCGCATTCCGAGTTCGCCTACCTGACAGATGAAGACCCCGTGGACCTGGGGGCTCCTCCCCGCAGGTAACCGCACGTCACCCGGCAGCAGCCATGAGGGCACCGGGCGCCCCCCGCCATTGCGGGCGGGTCGCCGGGTGCCCTCGTCGTCGGTCTGCACTGGGGGGACATCCGGCGTCGTCGCTGAGGCTTCCACCGCGTGCGGGATGGGACTCAGGGCTCGAACCCTGTGCGGGGGCGTGCAGGCCGGCAATCGGCTTAGCGCCGGCGCACCAGGCGTGGCTAGAGCCTCAGCGTGGTCAGCTGCGCAACAGCGTCCATCGGGCCGACCGTCGCGATGCCGTGCGCGCGCGCCCAGGACAGGAGTTCCTCTGTGATGGCAGCGGCCACGCCGGACCACCGCGCGTACGGCAGCACGTAGATGTAGTCGACGTCGGCGCGCGAGTCGTCGAGCAGCCGCAGGCCACCACAACCCACCGGCTGACCCGTCGCGAGCTCGTAGGCGATCAGGAAAACGGCGATGGAGTCGCAGTCGTCGGTGGTCGGACGGAGTTCCGGCAGCTGCCCTCGGTCGTTCTCGGCTCGCAATGCGTCACGCAGCCCCATGCCGACCGGGTTGGTCCAAGGGACCCGTCGTACCCTCAACGTCTGCATGGCGGCCTCCTGTGGAAGTGGTGTACGTCACCACGCTACGGAGCAGCGGTTTCGGCAGCGTTTCCGGTGGCGAAACTCCGTGTGCCCGGATCCCCACAGTCGACCGCCGCCTACGGGCCCGTGTTCCCATCCGCTGCACGGTCCGCTCGCTGTGCTCCATGCGTGAGATGCTCTGCATGCCGCATGACGAGGGAGGCTCCGACCAGGACGGCGCCGAACGGCAGGCAGAACGAGGTCACCGCGGAGACGAGGGCCGCCCAGGAGTGGTACAGGGTGTTCGGGACGCGGGCATCCTGGTAGACGGCGTCGAGCAGCGGGTACGGAGACAGCAGGAGTACGAACCCGACGACGCCGACGATCACCCCGGCGACGAGGGTCTTCTTCTGCAACGACGATCTGTTCACAGCGGCTTCCTTCTCGGGGCAGGCTCTCCGCCCCTCCTACTGCACGCGAGGCGGCCACGAATCCGACGAGGGGACGGCCTGGGGTGCCCTCCGATGGACCTCCACGGCTGCGAGCGCACCCGATGCACCGAGGCTACTGGCTCCTCCGTCGAGTACCAATCGCCCCGCCGGGTGAACCAGGAATCGTCATCACGTCGCCGGTGGTAGGTTCGACTACCGGGCTGAACCAAGGCGACCAGTCGCGAGCAGCGCCGTCACCCGCCCGACAGGCCCCCGTCGGCAGGAAGGTGAACGGACGCCGCGCAGCAACTCCAGCACGCGGCCGAGAGGCGGCAGTCGCGGCATCTCCACCATCGCTTCCTCGATCCTCGATCCTCGGGTGGAGTGTCCTGCTGGCCGCCGCCCTCGGCCTCCTCGCCGTCGTCGTCGGGTGGTTCCTGTCCGCTGATGCCCGTGCCTACAGCGGCCCGGCGCAGGTCGTCGAGTCGAGCCACCACAAGCTGTGCGACGTCGAGGTGCAGTTCCCGGATGGTTTCCACCACACCTATTCCTTCCGCGCCGACTCGGAGGAGTGTGCAACGTACATCCCGGGCGCGAGCATCGAGATCACCCGCGGCACGGTGGCGCGACCAGCCGGGTAGCCGCGCGGCCCGTGCCTGTCGCATTGCTTGCAGAGAGGGGGACGACGAGCGGGGGACGACGAGCGGGGGACGACGAGCGGGGGACGACAAGCGCGGGGCGGGCCGGAACCACCAGGCCCGCTAGGTGTACCCGGCCATGAGGTTGGTGGCGTTTCCGGTCTTGTGAAAGGGGAGAACCTCCGGGCTTAGTGGAGATGTCTGA
>NZ_PJIQ01000019.1 GCF_002929745.1 Arthrobacter sp. B1805 | reverse complement strand
TCCGCGCCGCCGAACGAGCCCTCGAGCTCGATACCGGGGATGTTCAGGTCCGCGTCCTTGATCGCCCCGGTCGCGAAGATCACCGCGTCGTAGAAACGACGGAAGTCGGACAGCGTGAGATCCCTGCCGTAGTTGACGTTCCCGAGGAATCGGATGTCGCCCCGGTCCAGTACCTTGTGCAGCGCGTTCACGATGCCCTTGATGCGGGGATGGTCAGGAGCGACCCCGTAGCGGATCAGCCCGTACGGTGCGGGGTACTGGTCGAACAGGTCGATACTGACGCCGAGATCGCCGCCCTGTACTTCGTTCGACTTCGTCAGGATGTCGGCGGCATAGACACCCGCCGGTCCGGCCCCGATGATCGCGACCCGCAGCGGCCGTGCCGCAGCTGAGGTAGACACTGATTAGCCCTCTTCCCGGTGGAATTGCTCCCTGGTGGATAGCATGGCGCGGAATAAGCGCACGCTTTACTATTCTAAATGCCGTCGGCTGGCACCGCCGAAAACAGTGGTAGGGATCTCCTCCCCCGCAGCCGCGCTCCTGCCAGGGAGCGGGCGGAGTGGCGGGTGACGCACTGCGGATCAGCGCACGGGAATAAAAGCGCCTCGACTCCCCGTTGCCGCCGTCGTGAGTGGAACAGGCGGAAAGACCAAGCGTCCGGCGCGGAGCGAGAACTCGGTCGGCATCCTTTTCGGCGTCGGAGCGTACGGACTATGGGGGCTGTTGCCGCTCTACTTCCTGGTACTCGTTCCTGCCAGCCCCATCGAGATCGTCGCCAACCGCGTCGTCTGGTCGCTTCTCTTCTGCGCACTACTGCTGACCGCACTGCGGTCCTGGAAGCCCGTGCTCACAGCTCTTCGCACCCCGCAGATCGTCGGAACCCTGACCGTTGCTGGGCTGCTGATCGCCGTGAACTGGCTCGTCTATACCTACGGGGTCACCTCGGGACAGGCCATCGAGGCCTCCCTGGGGTACTTCATCAATCCCATCGTCTCCGTGCTGCTGGGCGTGATCGTCCTGCGCGAGAAGCTCAGGCCCCTGCAGTGGGCCGCGATCGGCATGGGAATCATCGCGGTGATCGTCCTGGCCGTGGGCTACGGCTCCGTTCCGTGGATCGCCCTCACCCTGGCCTTCTCCTTCGGGTTGTACGGCTTCGTCAAGAAAAAGGTCGGCTCCCGCGTGGACGCCGTATCGAGTCTGAGCATCGAGACCGCCGTCCTGACTCCGATCGCAGCCGGCGTCATGCTCTGGCTCGGCTCGACAGGCGCAGCAACCCTGCTGACCGAGGGCGCAGGCCACTTCTGGATCATGGCGGCCTCGGGGGTCATCACGGCCGTTCCGCTGATCTTCTTCGGTGCTGCCGCCCGGCGCCTTCCGCTGACCACCATCGGACTCCTGCAGTACCTGGCACCCGTCCTCCAGTTCCTGCTCGCGCTCCTTGTCCTCGGCGAGGAGATGCCCTTCGAGCGGTGGATCGGGTTCAGTCTCGTCTGGGTGGGGCTCATCCTCCTCACCGTGGACATGCTGCGGACCGTGCGCCGTCAGCCTCGGCCGGCACAGGCCCCGGAGCCGGCGGTCACGGCCGCCTGACGGCTCCCGGAACCGAGGGTGCCGCAACGTCGGCGACCTCGGCACCCAGGTACGAGGCGTTGAACCGGGAGAGCAACTCGGCGAGGTCGAGGACGTCCGCCTGGTTCCACCCCTCCAATTGCCTGCGGAAGTAGCTGCGCCTGGCCCCGCGCGCGTGATCCACGCGACGCCTTCCTTCCTCCGTCAGGGCGACCGGCTGGGACCGCTCGTCGCCGCTCGTGCTGCCGCGCTCAACGAGCCCGAGCCGCTGCAGGGCGGCCACGTGGCCACTGACGGCGGACCTGCTCATGCCGAGAGTCGCGCTCAGGTCGGTGACCCGGCAGGACCCGGCCAGGCGAACCGCTGACAGCACGCTGTACGCGGCAGGTTCCATGTCCGATTCGATGCCGCGGGCGAGAGCCCAGCAGACGCGTTGCTCGCTGCGGCACATCGCGCCGGCCGCCTCCTCGACCAGATCGAGCACGGCCCGGCGTTCAGCTCCTCCCGCGGCTCCGTCGTGTCCTTCCATGGCCGAATAGTAGGCACGGGCGCGGCGCCGCGGACCCGGAATCCGCAGCATTACTCAGCATGACGGGACGACGGCCATCCGAGCGCCGCAGCATGAGGATCAGCGGGGAGTGCGAACCCAGTCCCTCGGGACGACGACCATGGGGACGGGCAGGGCGCGCAGCATCTTGTTCGCCGTCGTTCCGAGGAAGATCTGGCGGTGCTGGGCCAGTCGGCTCGAGCCCACGATGACGAGTTCCCCTGCGTCCCACTCGATGTCGTCGATGGCCTGCTCGATGGTGCGGCCGTGTGCCACCGTGATCGAGGCCTCATGGCCCTCGGGCAGCTGTTCGACGGCGCGTGCCAGCACCGAGTGCGCGTGCTGGTGCGCCTTGTTGATGGCCTCGCCGGACTCCGGGGCCTCCTGGACGTCGAGCGCGACGAGCGAGATCAAGCGCAGCGGAAGGCCGCGCCGGGCAGCCGATTCGACCGCGACGTCGAGCACTCCCTCCGCGCCGGCGCGCGTACCGACCGCGCAGGTCAGGCGGGTGAAGGTGGCTCGGTGGCGGTAACCCCTCGGGGCGAGAGCCACCGGAACGGTGGAACTGTGCAGGACGGCGTTGGCGACGCTTCCCACCGTGTAGCGGCGCAGCAATCCGTTGCTGGACGCTCCGATCACGATCAGACCCGCCTCGACGTCGTCGGCCATCTCGAGCAGCCCCTGGGCGAAGGAATCGGCGAGGCGAAGGTGCGTGCTGACCTCGACGCCGTCGGGCACGCTCTCCTTGGCTCGATCGAGCGCCTCCTGGGCGCGGCGACTGCCGGGCGCGACACTGCCGTCCTGCGGCCAGTCGAGGACCGTGACGAGATCGATGGCTGCCGACTGCGTGAGGGCCAGCGACGTGGCCAGTTCGAGGGCGTCCTGCCCGCGGTCATTCTCGGTATAGCCGACGACGTAGCGCACGACGGACTCCTCTCGGATGCGGACGGACGGCGGGGGTGCCGCACAGTCGGTTTACTCTAGCGCAGCACCCCCGACCGGATGGTCAGTCCTGCGGCGCCGCAGAGCCCTGCGTCAGGATCTCCTGCCGGAAGAACGCCGGATTGATGCGCGACCACACCAGCATCAGGACGACCCCGAGCAGGATCACCCCGATCCCGAGGATGAACACCATCCCGACGCCGAACAGCTCCGATCCGGAGCCGTACGCAGGATCCATCGAGTCGATGGCCGTCTTGACGAACATGACCAGCAGGATGACCCCACCCAGCAACGGGGCGAGGAAGCGGAGGACCATGGTCCGGACGCTCGAGAACGCTTGTGCACGGAAGTACCAGACGCAGGCGAGCGCTGTGATGCCGTAGTAGAAGCAGATCATGAGGCCGAGCGCCGTGATGGTGTCCCAGAGTGCGTTCTCCGAGACCAGGCGGGTGAACACGTAGAACCCGGCGGCGGCCACCGCCGCGGCGAACGTGGCGAAGCTCGGGGACTTGTGCTGCGGGCTGATGCGACCGTAGCCCTTCGGCAGCGCCCTGTAGTGGCCCATCGCGAGGAGCGTACGGGCCGGAGACACGAACGTGGACTGGAGGGATGCGGCGGAGGAGCTCAGGACGGCCATGGACATGAGGATGGCGAACGGGCCCATGACGGGACCGGCGAGGGTCGCGAAGATGCTCTCCTGGTTGTCCGGGTTGCCCGCGCCGAGCTCGCCGTCACCGACCCCTGCGAAGGCGAGGGTCGCGAGCGCGACGGTCAGGTAGATGACCACGATCACGACGACGGTCAGTGCTCCCGCCCGGCCCGGCGTCTTCCGGGGGTTGGTGGTCTCCTCGTTCATGGTGAGGGTGACGTCCCAACCCCAGTAGATGAAGATGGACAGCGAGACGCCGGCGGCGAAGGCGGAGAACGAACCGACGGCGAAGGGATTGAACCAGTCGGCGCTGATGGCCGTCGCGTCGAACGCCGTGCCGTTGGCGACATGCACGAAGGCCGCGATGGCGAACCACGCGAGCACGATGAGCTGGAAGGTGACGAGCACGTACTGGACGGTCTTGGTGGCTTCCATGCCGCGGTACGAGACGTAGCACGCGAGCGCGATGAACACGAGCGTCGTCGCGATGTTCACCGGGAGGTTCAGGGTGAGGTCCGCGATGGCGGGGTCGTTCAGGACCTGCGACAGCATGAGGTAGAAGAAGTCCACGGCAACCGCGGCGAGGTTGGACAGCACGATCACGGTGGCGGCGATGAGCCCCCACCCGCCCATCCAGCCCACCCAGGGCCCGAAGGCACGAGTGGCCCAGGTGAAGGAGGTTCCGGAGTCCGGCATCGCACTGTTCAGCTCGCGGTAGCCGAGGGCCACGAGCAGCATGGGGATGAAGCCCACCAGGAAGATCGCCGGGAGGTTGACCCCGACCTCTGCGACGGTGGGCCCGAGGGCCGCGGTGAGGGTGTAGGCGGGGGCTACGCAGGACACCCCGATCACGACGGCGCCGAGCAGGCCGACCGTCCCGGAATCCAGGCCCTTCCTGCTGAGCCCTGTTCCCCTTTGTGTTGTCTCGTCGATACTCATGCGTCCGCCTCTGGAGGTAAGGAGCCCGGGCCGGAAGTGGTGCCGGACGTTGCGTACGTACGCGGGACGACGACCATGGGGATGGTCAGCGTACGCAGGATCTTGTTGGCCGTGGAACCGAGGAAGATCCGCATGTGCTGCGCGAGGCGGCTGGATCCGACCAGCAGCACTTCCCCTTCGTCCCAGGCCATGGCCTCGATGGCTTCCTCGATCGAGGCGCCCCGGGCCGTTTCGACGCTCACCCGGCCTCCGGCGGCGAGGGACGACGCCGCCTCCGCGAGCCGGCGGTTCGCTTCGTCCTCGGCCCCTCCGGCGTCGGGCTGGCCCGCGTCGAGCGCGACCAGGGACACGAGCCGCAACGGCAGGCCCCGCCGCTGGGCCGACGACACCGCGACCGAGACGACGTCGTCGGCCCCGGCACGACGCCCGACGGCGCAGGTGAGCCGCGTGACGGGATCCGTGCGGCGGTAGGACCTCGGTGCGAGCGCCACCGGTACGGGTGAGGCGTGCAGCAGGCTCCGCGCGACGTTGCCGATACTGAAGCGGCTGCCGATCCCGCGGGAGCTGGCTCCGATCACGATGAGTGACGCCTCGGTGTCCTCCGCTGCCTGGATGAGGCCCTCCGCGTTGGACTCGGCGCGCACGACGACGCCGCGTGCCGCGACGTCGTCGGGCACGAGTGCGAGCCCCTGGTCCATCCACTGCCGCATCTGCTGCGTGAGGAGGGTGTCGAAGCCCTTGTCCGGCGGGTAGGTGCCGGCATACATCGAGTGCTCCGGCATGACGAGGACGAGGTCGAGCGTCGCGTCCTGGCGGCGCGCGAGGGCGACGGCGAGGCACACTGCGTCGTGTCCGCGCTCATCCGCCGTGTACCCGACGATATAGCGCACGATCACGCCTCCGTCGCGGTGCCGGCGGACTGCAGGCCGGCGGCCAGTGCGCGATGGACGGCCGCCGCGGTGCGCTGCCCCATGCGGATCGCGCCGTCGACGTGCTGGTACCCCTCCGCCGCTATGTCCGAGCAGGACCAGTGGATGGGACCCACCGGGGTGCGCTGGTCGCGCCCGTACCGGTGCAGCCCGCCGAGGTCGTAGCTGGAGGCGTAGGCTCCCCGCGTCCATTCCTCCGAGGCCCAGTCGGACTCGTAGTACACCTCGGGCTCGAGCGCCCGGGGCCCGAGGAACCCGGCGATCGAGGCCAGGATCCGTTCCCGGCGCTCGTGCGGTGGCAGTTCGAACATCGCGTCGGCCTTCTCATCCGAGATGAAACCGACCAGCGTGCCGCGCGGGTCCTCGTAGTTCGAGTTGTCGTACACCTCCTGGACGATCGACTCCGCGCTGAACCCTGTGCCCGAGAGCCTTTCCTCGCGCCAGAACGGGGTGGCGTAGACGGCGTGGACCTTGATCACGAGCCCCAGTGACTGGTGCTGGTGCATCTGGTGCTGACGCCGCGGCAGCGGGGGTTCGTAACTGATGCGCGAGTACAGGTTGGGCGGAACGGCGACGACGGCGTAGCGCGCGTGCACCGTCGTGGTGTCCGAGACCACGGTGACGCCTTCGACGGTGTCACGGCCGTCCATCCCGCTCCAGCGCAGGGTCCGGACGGGCGTCCCGAGGACGACGTCGTCCCCCAGCTCGGCCGCCATCCGCTCCGAGACGGACTGCATGCCGCCGACGACACGCTTGTCGAGGATGAAGTCCTCGTCGACGAGGTTGGAGAAGGAACCCGCGGTGGCTGCCATGAGGATCGCCTGGAGCGCGGAGAAGGAGTGGGCCGGCTTCGTGAGCATTCCGCCGGCGACGAAGAGGCCGATGTTGTTGCAGGCTTCCTCGTCGTCGGACTGCTGCCGCAGCCAGTGGTGGAAGGAGACGGTATCGAGGGCACGCGCGTCCGGGTGGTTCCAGGGCGCTTCCGGTCCCACCTCCGCCGCCAGCCTGTCGAGGATCCCGACGAGCCGTTCCATCTCCTCGCGCGTGTAGTCGTCGACGGGGAACATCTCGCCGCTGTACCGGACGGGTTCCCCGCCGGGGCCGATGTAGACGGAGTCCCCCTCGCGATAGCGGGAGAACGTGTCGAGTCCCAGTTCGTCGAGGAGCCCGATGAGCGCGGTCTGGTCCGGTGACACCCACTGACCGCCGACCTCCAGGACCGCGCCGTCGATGACGTCGGTGTGCGTCCTTCCTCCGACGCGCTCCCGCGCCTCGAGGACGGCGACGGTATGGCCGGCCTTCCTGAGTTCGCGTGCGGCAGTGAGGCCCGAGGGCCCCCCTCCGATGATGACGACGTCGCGCTCGATGGTGTTCACGTGTTCCTCCCGGCCAGCATGGCGCAGGCCACAAAATGAATAGCGTTCATTATTTGGCCCTACTATAGCCATGCGTACCCCGCGAGGGAAGGGAACGACCGTAGAGTTAACGCCACCGCAACAGGAAGCAGGATCCATGACCGCAGCATCCCCGGGGCCGCGGCGCGCCGGACGGCCTCCGCGCAGCATCCTGTCCAGAGACCGCATCACGGGCGCCGCCCTGGAGCTGATCGATACGGAGGGCTACGAAGGACTCACCATGTCGGCCCTCGCGCGGAGGCTCCGCGTGGCCCCCTCGGCCCTCTACAACCACACCGCGTCGAAGCGGGAGGTGCTCGGGTGGGTCCAGGACCATGTGATGACGATGGTCGATTTCAGCGCCTTCCATCAGGAACCCTGGGACGAGGCGGTCAGGCAGTGGGCCTGGTCCTACCGCGAGGTCTTCGCACGGCACGCACCCCTCGTCCCGGTCATCGCCGTGATGCCCGTGACCGACGCCGCGGAGACGCTGCGCATGTATGAGGAGGTTGCCGCCGGTTTCCTCCGCGCAGGCTGGCCGGAGGACCGGATCGTTCCGGCGATCGTGGCACTCGAGTCCTTCATCTACGGCTCGGCGCTCGACGTCGCCGCTCCGGGCGACATCTTCGACTCGGGTAGCCTCGCGGCCCAGTTCCCGATCTTCACGTCGGCGGTCCGGAGCGCCACCGATTCCGCGGGTGCGGAGAGCGCTGCGGACGCCGCCTTCCGGGCGGGCTTGGACGGCATGATCGCCGGGCTGCATCAGCAACTGACGACCTCCTCGACCTGAGGCCGGCGCCGCGTCGGTTCCTCATCCTACTGATAGCTAAGTGGACTAGCTTTACGGAACGCGAGATAGCTGTTAAGGTCTGAGAACGGTCAAGCAACGGCCCACCACTCCGAAATCCTCGAGGTACGTCATGTCTGTTGCCCCACTCACCCTGGCTACACCTTCCCGGCGGGCAGAGCCCGGACCCCCCACCGCGTGGTCCGATCCGGACGCTGTCGATTTCAGCGCACCCCCGGAGACACAGGGCAGCCGCGGCCCTGAGGTGCCTGAGGTCCCCCGCGACCTGGCCGCCGCCACCACCCGTGAGCTCCGGATCCTCTGCAATCAGCTCTACCGCGTACTGGACACCGACTTTCCTCCGTTCGGCGTGCAGGAGGACTACGAGGACGTCGTGGAACTCCTCGCCCACCGGGAAGCCCGCGCCGCCGAGCGCACCGAGAGCGAGAACCTGCGTGAGAAGTTCCGGGACAACCCCGTGAACTCGCGGTTCGAGCTCTTCCACGACGGCACCATGGTCGGCTACGTGAAGTACGACATGCGTGCCGGGCGAATCCGTCTCCTGGAGACCGTCGTCGGTCCTGCCTACCGCCAGTCCGGCCTCGAGCCCGTCCTGGTGCGGCAGGCTCTCCTGAGTGCGCATCGCCGTCGCCTGGCTCCAATCCCCTACTGCCAGCACGTACAGGCTTTCCTGACCGAGCACCCGCAGTTCCAGGCACTCATCCCGGTCGGCTGATCGCACCAGAACGAAGGAGGCCCCGCAGCAGTGCTGCGGGGCCTCCTTCGTCTTCGGAACGTGGTCGGCTACGAGCCGACGCCGACCGAGCGGATGGCGCGCTCGAGCACGTCGAGCCCGTCCGCCAGCAGTTCGTCGGTGATGACGAGCGGTGGCAACAGCCGGATCACGTTTCCATACGTGCCACACGTCAGGATGATGACACCCTCGCGCAGGCACTGGGCGGCGATGGCCTTGGTCGCGTCGGCGTTGGGTGTCTTGCCGCCCGGCTCGACGAACTCGATCGCCAGCATGCCTCCGCGACCGCGGAGTTCGCCGATGATGCTGTGATCGCCCAACTCCGCCTGCAGGGTGGCGAAACGCTGCGTGACCTGAGCCTCGATGCTCCGCGCCCTGCCGGCGAGGTCCTGCTCCCTCATGGTCGAGATCGCCCCGAGTGCCGCCGCGCATGCCACCGGATTGCCGCCATAGGTGCCGCCCAGCCCACCGGCATGCACGGCGTCGAGCAGATCCGCGCGGCCCGTGATGGCCGAGAGCGGCATGCCTCCCGCGATACCCTTCGCCATGGTGATGATGTCGGGCACCACACCTTCGTGGTTCACGGCGAACCATTCGCCCGTACGGCAGAAGCCGGACTGGACTTCGTCCGCGATGAACACGACGCCGTTCGCCGTGGCCCACTCCGCCAGCGCGGGCAGGAATCCCTCCGCAGGAACGATGAACCCTCCCTCGCCCTGGATGGGCTCGATGATGATCGCGGCGACGGACTCGGCCCCGATCTGCTTCTCGATCATCGTGATGGCCCGCTGTGCCGCTTCCGGCCCCGTGATCGCGGGGTTCTCCTCGCGGAAGGGGTAGCTCATCGGCACGCGGTAGATCTCGGGCGCGAACGGCCCGAAGTTGGTCTTGTACGGCATGCTTTTCGCCGTCAGCGCCATCGTGAGGTTGGTGCGGCCGTGGTACGCGTGGTCGAACGCGACGACGGCGTTCCGGCCCGTGGCGAGGCGCGCGACCTTGACAGCGTTCTCCACCGCTTCGGCGCCCGAGTTGAACAGGACGGTGCGCTTCTCGAAATCCCCGGGGGTCAGCTCGGCGAGCTGTTCCGCGACGGCGATGTACCCCTCGTAGGGGGTCACCATGAAGCACGTGTGCGTAAAGTGCTCCACCTGCTCCTTGACCGCGCTGACGACGGCGGGGTCCGACGCACCGACGCTCGTAACGGCGATGCCGGAACCGAGGTCGATGAAGGAGTTCCCGTCGACGTCGCGGATGATGCCGCCGTCGGCGTCCGCCGCGTACACCGGGACGCCCGAAGCGACACCCTTGGCCACGACGGCAGCACGACGAGCGGCCAGCTCGGTGGACTTGGGGCCGGGGAAGTCGCTGTTGATCCGGCGCTTCTGCTCGAGCCGGAAGCCCGGTGCGACGGCACCGGGAGTAGTTGCGAAGGTGGTCATGGGAGTGTTCCTTTCGTCGACGGGACGCTCAGGCGTCCAGCACGCTCATGACGTGCTTGATCCGGGTGTAGTCCTCCACGCCGTACATGGAGAGGTCCTTGCCGTAGCCGGAGTTCTTGAACCCGCCGTGCGGCATCTCGGCGGTGAGCATGATGTGCGTGTTGATCCACACCGCGCCGAAATCGAGATCGCGGGAGACACGCATCGCGGTTCCGTGGTCGGTCGTCCAGACGCTGGACGCCAGGGCGTAGTCCACCCCGTTGGCGAGCTCCACGGCCTCCTCCTCGGTGCCGAAAGTCTGCACCGTGACGATGGGACCGAAGGTCTCCTGCTGCACCACCGAATCCTCCTGGCGTGCACCCGTGATGATCGTCGGCTCGAAGAAGTAGCCCTTGTCGCCCGCGCGCTTGCCGCCTGCCGCGATGCTGCAGTGGGCCGGAAGGGCGTCGATGACGGCGTTGACGGCGTTGAAATGGTTGATGTTGTTGAGGGGCCCGAAATAGTTCTTCGAGTCGTCCTCGTTGCCCGTGGTCAGGGTCGCGGTGTGCTCGACCATCGCGGCGACGAACTCGTCGTGTGCATCCTCCTGCACGAGCACGCGGGTGATCGCGGTGCAGTCCTGGCCGGCGTTGAAGAAGGCGAACTCCGCGATGGCCGCTGCGGAGCGCTTGAGGTCGGCGTCGGCGAAGACGACGGCGGGCGCCTTGCCGCCGAGCTCGAGGTGTGCCCGCTTGAGGCCCTTCGCGGCGCTCGTCGCGACAGCGATGCCGGCGCGGACGGAACCCGTGATGGAGACCAGGCCCGGAACCGGGTGCTCGATCATGGCCGCACCGGTCTCGCCCGTACCGAGCACCACGTTCAGGACGCCGTCCGGCAGGATGCCCTGCGTGAGGCGCGCCAGCACCAGGGTCGACTCCGGGGTGGTATCGCTCGGCTTCAGCACGACGGTATTGCCGGCGGCGAGTGCGGGGCCGATCTTCCAGATCGCCATCAGGAACGGATAGTTCCACGGCGCCACCTGCGCAACGACGCCGATCGGTTCCCGGCGCACGTAGGAGGTATGCCCCTCGAGATACTCCCCGGCGGACTTGCCCTCCAGGATTCGGGCCGCACCAGCGAAGAACCGCAACTGGTCCGCGCCGGCCGCTACTTCCTCGGCGGCGATCATCTCGCGCACCTGTCCCGTGTTGCGGTGCTGTGCCTCGACGATCTCCTCGCTCGCACCCTCGACGGCGTCGGCAAGCTTGAGCAGCATGAGTTGGCGCTGGCTCGGCGTTGTTCGCCTCCAGGTCGTGAAGGCGCGAGCGGCGACGCGCATCGCGTCGTCGACGTCCGCCGGTGAGGACACCGGTGATTGCGCCACGACCTCCCCGTTGGTCGGGTTCACGATGTCGAGGAGCTCTGTTCCGGCCGGCGTCACGAACTTGCCGTCGATATAGTTCTGAAGGGTCTCAGCCACGCTGCAGTGCCTTTCATGGGATGTCGTCGCGGCAGACGGGGGCCCTGCCGCGTGTATCGAACCGACGGTACCGGGGGCAGGTAACCCGTGCCACATGTAACTGCACAGTGCGAGGAAGCGACGACGGTGCAGTAGCACAGCACTGGTCTAGGCTGGAGCCATGGCCATGACCCTCGTCGAACTGTTGTCCGACCCGGCCCTCGGGCTCTCGGCCGAGGGCGCCGCCGAACCTCCCGGTCAACCGATCCAATGGGTCGCCGTGACGGAGCTGGAGGACCCCCGGCCCTTCCTCAACGGAGCGGAGGTCGTCCTCACCACCGGCCTGCGGCTCAAGGCCGGGGCGGCCCAGCGCGCCTTCGTCCGCCGGGTGCATGAAACCGGGGCGATGGCCATCGGTTTCGGCGTGGGCCTCACTCACGCCAGGGTCCCGGCCAGCCTGGTCGCCGAGGCGGATGACGTCGGGCTGCCGGTCTTCCGCGTGCCGTACGAGGTCCCCTTCATCGCGATCGGGAAGAAGGTCGCCGACGCCCTCTCCGCGGACCACTACGCGGGCCTCGAAAACCTTCTCGAGGGGCATGCCGTCCTCGCATCGGCGCTGCTCGGGGCAGGAGGACTGCCGGCCCTCCTGGGGGAGCTCGCCTCGATGCTCGGCACCGACGTCGCGCTGCACCAGTACGGTGCACGCATCGCAGGTGCGTCGCCCAGGCGGGGAGCGGCCCCGACGTCGAACTCCGCTCCGTGGCACCGTCTGCCCATCGCCACCGGGCTCAAGGACCGCTGCACCCTCGCGATCGCCGAACCGTACGAGCACGCCGCGATCGTCGACTACGCGCAGAGTCTGATCTCCGTCGAGCTCACCAACCAGGCACGCAACAGGACCGGAGCCCGGAGGGCAGCGGGACAGCTGGTCGAGGACGTGGTGCGCGGCACGCTCACGGGGGCGGAGGCTGCCGCCAGACTCGCCGGTTCGGGCATCGACACGACGCTGCGGCACGGCGTGGTGATCGTGGACGTGGCGTCCGGACAGCGCAGGGCTCTGCGGACACTGCCGCTGCCTGATGGGTGGGACGGTGTCTCCGCAGCCCTCGTCGATGAACAGCTCGTCCTGGTCCTTCCGGCGGTCGCCCCGGCGCCCGCTGATCTCAGCCGCTACCTGCACGGTGCCGGCCTGACGGCCCGCATCGGCGTGGGTGGCACCTACGCCCAGCCGAACGGTCTGCGGTGGAGTTATTTCGAGGCGCGCGAGGCGCTCCAGCGCGGCCAGGCCTTGAACCTCGCCGACAGGCTGAGCCTGACCTCGCTGCTGATGTCGGGCGCGGACGTGCCCCTCGCCGACCTCGCCGCCGAGACACTCACCCCGCTCGAGGCCTTCGACCGGGCGCACGGCGCCGGTTTGGTGACGACACTGCGCCGTTACCTCGACCTCGACGGGTCGATCGCAGCCGTCGCGTCGGACCTCGACCTCCACCGGAACACCGTCCGCTACCGGCTGCAGCAGGTGGTGTCACTGACCGGGTACGATCCGGCGGTGACCGCCGACCGGGTGCACCTGTACCTCGCACTGCGGGTCCGGTCCCTCGGCTGACGTCCCTCCCGCCACCCGTGACCGATCCCGCGGACGGACCGTGACGAATAGGCAGCAACACCGCGGGCACCTGGCGCGCATGGGATAGTTGGGTTCTCACTGGTCTCACAGTCCTTCAGGGGTATGCATGTCACTGCTTCAGGCAGACGAATCGGAACTGCAGGAACTCGCACGGCAGGCGGTCCTGCAGGAATACCGGCTGCCGTACGGCGAGGCCGACGGCAAGCCCGTGGAGAAGCCCGACTACGAGACGCCGCCGGAACTCCTCAACCTGGTGAAGCTCGCCGTCCGGGTCAGCGGGATGGACGCCGGAGTCATCAACATCATCACGGCGGACCAGCAGCATCAGATCGCCGCCGTGGGAGTGGAGGCCGCCGTCTGCTCCCGGGAGGACTCGATGTGCTCCAAGGTCTTCCGCTCCGGGTCCATCACCGCCGTGGCAGATGCCTCCGCCGATCCGCGTTTCGCCGGCAACCCCTTCGTCAACGGTGTGATCGCGGATGTGCGGTCCTACGCTTCCGTGCCCCTCGTCGCCGAGAACGGCCACGCCCTCGGCTCCCTCTGTGTCTTCTCCCCCCGGAGCCTCGAGTTCGGTCCCGAACAGCGCGAGGGACTCGAGATCCTCGCCCGGCAGGTGGTCGAGGTCCTGGAGCTGCAGTTCAAGACCCGTCAGCTCGTCGAGGCGCTCGAGGTGGTGCGCCGCAGCAACGAGGACCTGGCGAGCTTCGCGGCGCGGGTCAGCCACGACCTGAAGAACCCGCTGACGGCGATCCTCGGCTACACCGAACTCAGCGAACAGGACGACGACGTCGAGTCCTCGAGTCCCGCCGCCCGCTATTTCAGCATCATCCGGGGCAGCGCCAGCCGCATGCTCTCAACGGTCGAGGAAGTTCTCGAGTTCTCCCGCATCGGCGGGGCGATCAGCCGCCGGAAGGTGCGCCTGAGCACCATGATGAACGCGGTCCTGCAGGACGTGCTGCCACTGAGCAGTGCCTACGATGCCCTCGTCACCCTGCAGGACGCGCACCTGAACGTGGACCAGGCGCAGGTCACCGCGCTCCTGCAGAACCTCGTGTCCAACGGCATCAAGTACTCGACTCCCGGCACGCCGCCACGGATCGAGGTCGTCGCGGACATCGGTGACCGGCAGGTGATCCGCGTGATCGACCACGGCAAGGGCATAGCGCCTGCGGACCGGCGCCGTGTCCTCGAGCCGCTCGTCAGGCTGCAGCGCGACGGCGATCCGGCAGGCAGCGGAATCGGACTCGCCACCTGCGCGCGCATCGCGGCGGCGCACGAGGGATCGATCAGCATCACGGAGACGCCGGGTGGCGGCACCACCGTGACGGTGGACCTGGGGCCGGCAGCCTGACGCGTCCGCGGCCGTCGCATCGACCGCCGCGCGCTTCACCGGACGTCCATGACCATCCCGTACCTCGGCGTCGTGCGGCGTCGTGCAGCGTCGCCCCGGCCCGGTGCGGCCGCGGGAGGGTCTACGGCTCCTGCGGCTGCAGCCGCTGCTGGTCGGCGTGGGCGAGCGGCAGCCGGAAGGTGAAGGTCGACCCCTGCCCCTCGACGCTGCGGCACGTGATCGTTCCGCCGTGGCGTTCCACGATGGCTTTCGAGAGCGCGAGTCCGAGCCCGACGCCGGGGATGGCCGCATTACGGGCCGCTGAAGTGCGGAAGAACTTGGAGAAGACCCCGTGGAGCTCCTCCGCCGACATCCCGCTGCCCTCATCCGTCACGCTGCACTCGACCTCGCCGTCGACCTCCGCAGCGTGCACCGACACGCGTCCACCGCCCGGGGAGTACTTGACGGCGTTGGACAGCAGGTTGTCCAGCACCTGGCTGACACGGGGAGCATCGGCCATCGCCACGAGATCCGGTTCGGCGTGGACCTCGAAGCGCACCAGCGGATTGGTATTGCGCTCCTGTGCAGCCGAGACGCGCTCGGTGACAAGGGCGGAGAAGTCCGTGGGTCTGACCGATATCTCCGGTGACCCCTCGGCCGTGGACAGCAGGTCCACCACGAGCTTGTGCAGACGCTCCGAGTTACGGGACACCACCTCGAGGCCCGAGGCGACGTCCGGCTCGAGGTCCGGCATGCTGGTCAGCAACTCCAGGTATCCCCGGATCGCGGTGAGCGGCGTCCTCAGTTCGTGCGACACCGTGGCCACGAACTCGTCCTTCGCGTTGAGGGCTGTCACGAGCTCGGTCACGTCATTGAACGTCACGACCGAACCCTCGCGAGCGCCGGACTGGTTCAGCAGCAGCCGCGACGAGGTCGACAGGACCCGCTGGTTCGGCCGCTCGCCCCACCACAGCAGGTAGTCGGAGAACACCTGCCCCTCCGCCGCCCGACGCGTCGGACGGCGCGCCTCGGGAAGGGGGGACCGGCCGTCCTGCTGGAAGACCTGCAGGTCCGCCTCGGCCGTCTCCCTGGTTCCGCCGGCGATCGCCTTGAACTGCTCGAGCTTCCGGTTCGCGAGCACCTGCCGGCCGGTTTCGTCCACCGCGATCAAGCCGATGTCGACGCTGTTCACCACGGTATCCAGCAGTCGCTCACGGCGCGCGGACTCCTCGAGGAGGGCCTGCAGGGCGCGGTCCTTCGTCTCCACGACCTCCTGCTGGGCCATCATGCTGGCCGTCATCACGCGAATGGTTACACCGATCGCGAACATGATGAACGGCAGCAGGACGGATTGGGTCAGGGACTGCGAGGTGATCGCGTCGTCCGTGACGAACACCGGCACCCAGACGATGCCGAGGGATGCGAGGAACCCCGCGGCGAGTGCGGCTCTGGGAAACAGTCCGGAAGCAGCCAGCCAGATGACGGGAAAGACGGCGAGCAGACCCACCCCGGTGATGACGGTGCCGGCGCCATGGCGCATGAACCCGATGGGAATGAAATCGAGCAGCGGAATGACCAGGAAGCTCGCGTAGGGAAGCCGATCCCAGGGCACCAGCACGCACACCGCGAGGAGAAGGGCCTGCAGCCCCACTCCGACCATGAAGGCCTGGCTCTCGAAGAGGTCGGGGTGGAAGAGAAGCCCTCCCGCCAGGATCAGCAGGACCGTCATCGAGAGGGGCAGCTGACTCAGGACGACCCGGGCCCGCAGGCTCAACTCGTGGAACTGCCTCGTATTGAGGGTCAGGTAGGAAAGTACCTTGTCCATCGCCGGCCGATCCCCCTCTGCATCATCGAGCTATCCCGTCACTGCACGACGAGGCGGACGGGCCTCGCGCGCCAGCCCCCACAGGTTAGCGCGGCGAACCCTCGATTTGAGCGGTCACGACAGTCCTGCCGGCTCAAGACTTCATCAAGTTCGTCGCAACAAACCGGTGACCGGGGCGAAGATTCGCTCCGCGGCCCACGAGTCGTGCGCCGTAGCGTTTAATGAGGATCATGACTGCCGCCCCGGACATCCGCCGTGCCCTGGTTATCGAGGACGACGTCGACATTCGGGGTTTGCTGGCGCAGATCCTGAAGCGCGAGGGTTTCGAGGTCACCGAAGCCGCCACCGCACGTGAAGGACTCGACAGGGCCCGTGCGGGCGCCGACCTCATCACGCTCGACCTCAACCTGCCCGATGGCGACGGCGTCGAGGTGTGCAGGGAAGTCCGTACCTTCTCCGACGCCTACATCCTGATGATCACGGCACGTACCGACGAGATCGAGCGCCTGACCGGCCTCGAGACGGGCGCCGACGACTACATCAGCAAGCCCTTCAGCCCACGCGAGCTCGTCGCCCGCATCAACTCCCTCTTCCGTCGGCAGAGCCGTCAGGCCGCCGTCGACGTCGCCAACGCGGACGAGCGGCAGCGAGCCGCCGAGGTGCAGCGGAACCTCCTGCCCCGGGAGAAACTGAGCATCCAAGACTACGAGCTGGCAGGGCGATTCCGCCCGTCGCGGAGCGTCGGAGGCGATTTCTACGACTGGTATGCCACGCCGGAAGGGCTGCACCTGACGGTCGCGGACGCGATGGGCAAGGGAATGGGCGCCGCCCTGATCGCAGCCACGGTCCGCGCGATCATGCGCTCCGTCGCAGCACAGCCGAGTATCGAGACCGCTTTCGCGACGGCGGCGCGCGCCACGGAAGCCGACCTCGAGCAGACCAGCTCCTTCGTCACGCTCTTCCACGGCCGCCTCGATGCCGCTACCGGCGCCGTGGGCTATGTCGACGCCGGCCACGGCCTGGCGCTGCACGTGGCAGCGGACGGGAGCGTCACACGGCTCCCCTCGGCCGGACCGCCCGTCGGGGCCTGGCCCGACCAGGCGTGGTCGGCGGAGACGACGCATCTCGGACCGGGCGATTCGCTCGCCATCGTCAGCGACGGCCTGCTGGACATCTACGAGACGGTCGACCAGTTCACGGAGGCGGTGGGCGCCGTCGTCACCGCCGCCACCAGCGCCGAGGACGCTTGCGCTGTCCTGCTCGACCTCGCAGACGTCCCTGAGGTGGCCGACGACGTCACCGTGGTCATCCTCCGGCGCTCGCACGAATGACCGGCGGCATCTGCACGGGCACCGGCACACAGCAATCGGGAAGAGGAAGTACACATGGAATTCACCACCGCTGACAAGGGGCGCTACACCGAGGTAGCGGCCACCGGCCGACTGAACATGGTGGCGGCGCCGAAGCTGCGCGAGGTCATCAACGGCGTCGTGGCTTCGGGCGGCAAGCGGATCGTCGTCAACCTCGCGGACACGAGCTTCATGGATTCGTCGGGGCTCGGAGCGCTCATCGGGTGCCTGAAGCTGGCGCGGCAGTCCGGCGGCGATCTCCGCATCGCGGCCGTCCAGCCGCAGGTCAAGATGGTGCTCGAGCTCACGAGCATGCACCGGGTGCTGACGCCGCACGCGACACCCGAGGAAGCCTTCCGCAATGACTGACATCCTCGCCAGGCGCACCCTCGAAGAGCCGGCGAGCGACCAGGCCATCGAGAACCTGCACGGCCTCCTCGACCAGCTGTGGATCGACGCGGCGTTCGTGCCGGAGCTCGACCAGATGGCCTTCACGACGGCGGTCATCGAGGCCGCGAGCAACGTCGTCCAGCACGGCGTGCCGTCCGAGGGCGCGGAACTGCTCCTCGGCGTCGAGCTCACCGTGGAGACCGGGCGCCTTCGCGCGGTCATCAGCGAGATCGGGGCAGCAGCACACGACCCGGCACCGGATGTCCAGGGAACCGCAGCGTCGGCGCCGCTCGACGAGGACGCGCTGCTGGAGGACTACGACGAATCCGGCCGTGGGCTCTCGATGATCCGGGCCCTCGTCACCACGGTGACGGTCGAGCGGCAGGGTGACACCAACGTGTGGGTGCTCTCCCGCGACTCCGACCCGGCGAACTGACGTCACGCCCGCCCCCGCGCGCAGGGGGATCAGCTCAGCGAGCGCCCACCGCCGAGTCGTTCTGCTGCCGAGGCGGCCCCGACGGTATCCGCCCGGTTCTCCGGACAGCGAGCCTGTCAGGGAAGTGACGGCCGACCGAGGAATGCGGCGATGTCCGTGTAGACCCGTCTGGATTCCGGCAGCCGTGGAAAGGCCGGGAACACGTGGAACCCGCCGGGGTAGACGGCCAGGGTCACATCGGCGCCCGCCGCCACGGCCCGGTCCCGGAACACCACGGCATCCACCATGCACACGTCGCGCGTGCCCTGGTAAATCCTCGTGCGGGGCACGGTGGCCAGCATCTCCTCCGGCGCGCAGGCGGGGCTCACCAGCGGATTCCTCGGGTCGTCGCCGCCGGACCACCAGAGCCCGGCCTGCACTCCTCCCGCCACGGACAGCATCGGATCGACGGCGTCGTACTTCGGGATGGCGGGATTCGTGGCCGTCACGTCGAGCCAGGGCGAGAACGCGACGACGCGGCCCGGCGCAGGAAGTCCCGCATCTCGGAAGGCCCAGGACTGGGCGATGGCCAGCCCTCCCCCGGCGGAATCCCCCATGAGCGTCACGTCCTCGGGGTCGGCCGTACGGAGCACATCGCGGTAGACGGACACCAGGTAAGGGAAGGCCTCGCGGTAGGTGCTCTCCGGCGCCAGCCGGTAGAGCGGCACGGTGACGGCCGCTCCGGTCCGCTTCGTCAGCTCGGCGATGATCCACCAGTGCGGGCGTCCGAGCTCGTTGATGTAGATCCCGCCGTGCGTATAGACGATGTGCGATCGGCTGGCGCCGAGCAGGGGACGGACGGTGATCGTTCGCACTCCATCGATTCGCTTCTCCTGGATCGTGTGGGTCTGCCTGAACGTCCACGGGATCGGTGCCATCGCGGGATACGTACGTCCCGGGTACTTCGAGTTCACCCAGTCGGTGCCGCTCAGATTCCTCTTGGTGGGCAGGAGCGCGATCAGCCGTGCCGCGAGCCGCATGGCGCGCGAGCCGTCGTCCGCACTCGGTTCGACCGTCTCACTGCCCGCTGGGTGCCCGCTCGTCATGGGCCCAGCCTAACGCCGGGCACGGCGGCCGTGCCGCCTCTGTCATGCTGGTCAGGGCCCTGATGCCGCCGGCCGCCGGACGGCTGGTGGCCCCGCGTCACCAGCCCGTCGTCGAAGGAAGAGATGGATACCGCTTCGCACATCGCCCTCGTCGCCGACCTCCTCGGCGTGTTCTTCTTCGCCGTGTCCGGCTCACTGCTGGCGGCGCGCAAGGGCTTCGACATCGTGGGGTCCCTGCTCCTGGCATCCCTCGCGTCGCTGGGCGGCGGAGTGGCGCGCGACCTCATCATCGACGTCCCGCCGGCGGCCTTCACGAATCCCGCCTACCTCCTGCCCCCACTCCTGGCGACAGTACTGGTCTACTTCGTCTTCTCCGGCGTCGAACGCGTCAAGCGCGTCCTGGTGATCTTCGATGCGGCCGGACTCGCCCTGTTCTGCATCACCGGTACGGTGAAGGCGCTCGACGTCGGGCTGAACCCGGTGTCCGCCGTCCTGCTGGGCGTCACCACGGCCGTCGGTGGGGGCCTGCTGCGCGATGTCGTCGCCAATGAGATCCCGCAGCTCTTCGACCCGCGCGACATCTACGCCCTGCCGGCGATGCTCGGAGCCGTCGTCGTCACCGTCCTCTACCTGACGGGCACCTTCACGCTCATCACGGGCACGCTGGCGGCGTCGCTCGTGTTCTTCCTGCGCGTGCTCGCGTGGCGCTACGGGTGGCATGCGCCGCTTGCGGCGAGGGCGTGGACCGCTCGACGGTAGCCCGGGCCCGCGGTGCGGCGGCTAGGATGGGAGCATCCCCGCCACCACTCCTGGAGTACTTGTGACTGAGCTGTTTTCCGACAAATTCCGCGCCCTGGTTCCCCAGTACTTCGAGGACGAGTGGGTCGAGGAGGACGGCCTCTCCGAGGATGAACTCGCCGAGATGCTCGAGGGCAAGGACTTCGAGCTGCCGTTGGCCCTGCGCGAGTTCTACCGGGCCGTCGGAGCCACCGAGGACATCATGGAGGCGTTCCACTTCTTCTGGGACCCCGACGAGCTCGAGATAGAGGACGGCTTCCTCCTGTTCCTCGAGGACGAGGAGGAGCAGTACACCTGGGGGATGCGGGCCGATCAGCTGAACGTTCCCGACCCCATCGTCTGGCGGCGCAACAACGCCCGTGGGGAGTGGCAGAGCGAGGAGGGCACCTTCAGCGAGTACGTGCTCGACCTGTTCGAGTGGGTGTTCGAGGAGGACGAGGAGGACTGATGCAGTTCGTCCACCACGCACCCGAGGGTTACCGGTGCCCGTTCTGCGACCTGGCGCGCGGCGACTTCAGCAACCCCGGGAACTTGTGCCGGCCGGGCGATCTCATCTACTCCGACGACCTCGTGCTCGCGTTCATCGCTTCCCACGGCTTCGAACCGAACCCCGGCCACGTGCTCATCACGCCTCGCGAGCACGTCGAACTGCTCTACGAACTGCCCGACGACGTCGCCGCCCGCATCATGACGTTGACCCGGGACATCGCCATCGCGATCAAGCGGGCGTGGGAGCCCGACGGCGTCTCGACCCGGCAGCACAACGAGCCCGCAGGCAGCCAGCACGTGTGGCACTACCACCAGCATGTCCTGCCCCGGTGGCACGACGACGGCTTCTACTTCACCCCGAAGCGGCCCATCGTGGACCCGGAGATCAGGGCGCGCAAGGCCGACGAGCTGAGGGCGCACCTCCCCGCCCGGTAGTTCGGCGGGCGTCATCCGTCGATCCCTTCTCCCGCCCCGTGGCGTGCTGCACGGCTTTCCGCTTCCATGGGCGAGTCGCGCTGCAACACGCCGGGTTTCAGCGACTGGGCCCGGGAAAACACGTGCATGAACGCCGGATGCGGCCCTGCGTCAGCGCACTGGACGCGGTCCCAGAACCGCGAACACCACGGCAAGGATCTCGTCAGGCGCAAACATCACGTCCTCGTAGCTGAATCGCAGGAGCGTGAATCCTCCAACCACGGTCATGTTGTTCCTCCTCCGATCCCGCCGGAATGCCCGGCGGTCCGAGTGGAAGGCGGCACCGTCGATCTCGATGACGAGGAAGCCTTCGTCTAGGAAGTCAACGCGGCCCACACCTGGCACCATCACCTGGGGCTGTACGTCGAGCCCGGCGCCGCGCAGGAGGAGTCGCGCGACGACCTCGATGGCAGATTCACCCGTCAGGTCCACGGCGGCAAGCGCACGGCCCGCCTTGCCGTTCCTGGTACCGGGAAGACGCGCCTTGAGGAAGGCGTGCACGGTATCTCCCCGGCGTAGGGCGCACTCGACCATCGGCACCGATTCCTCGGCGGGGCGGCATTGCAATACGTGGACGAGCGCGTCGGCAAGACCGACGATCGGAAGCCGAGGGTGCGGTGGGACCGTGGTTCCTCGGTGGTTGATGCAACCGTCTGCTGATCTGAGGATCTGCTCAAGTGCCATGCGACAACGCAATGCCTTCTGCGCGAGCCCGACCGTGGCTTCCGCCCCTATGTCAACAAAGGCCGCGGCCAGAACCCCTCTGGAGGGGTGCCCAACGCGACCCAGTCGTAGTCCGCGACAGCCAGCAGGTGCGGCGTTCTGGCCGGGTTTCCGGCCGGTGGATGCGTGTCTGGGCAGGACACGCCGTGTGAAACCTTCTCTCCAGCCGAAAGCCGTGCACGATCGCTCAGCTCGACCAGGCGTCGGCCTCCCAACCCAGACGCCGGACGACAGGCAGGAGGACTACACGTCCCGGCTCACCACTGCCTGCGCGAAGCTCGCCAGTGCCTGCTTGACCACGCTGTCCGGCAACGGATCCAGAGCGGCGACAGCGTCGTCCGCCCACTGCTGCGCGACGGCCCAGGCCTCCTGTGTCTGGGGGTGGGACCGCACGGCGGCGACGGCCTCGGCAAGCGCCTCGTCGGAGGAGAGGTCCCCGTCCACGAGCGCTATGACGTCCGCTGCGGAGGCATCGCCCGCGGCCGCGGCACGGCGCAGCAGGATGACGGGCAGGGTGGGCACGCCCTCACGCAGGTCGGTGCCGGGAGCCTTGCCCGACTTCACCTTCAGGCCGGTGACGTCGATGACGTCGTCGGCCAGCTGGAAGGCGACGCCGACCTTCTCGCCGTAGGACACCATGATGTCCACGACCTCCGGCGGCGTATCCGCGAAGATCGCACCGAGCTGACCGGAGGCGGCCACGAGGGAGCCCGTCTTGTCGGCGATGACGGAGAGGTAGTGCTCGAGGTCGTCCTGGCCGTCGCGGGGACCGACGGTCTCGTGCAGCTGGCCCAGGCAGAGCCGCTCGAAGGTGCGGGCCTGGATACCAAGGGCCTCCCCGCCGAGCTCGGACACGAGGATGGATGCGCGGGCGAAGATGAGGTCGCCGGTGAGGATCGCGACGGAGTTACCCCAGACCTCGTGGGCGGTAGGAGCGCCACGGCGGTAGGGTGCGGAGTCCATGACGTCGTCGTGGTACAGGGTGGCGAGGTGCGTCAGCTCGACGACGACGGCGGCCTGCACCACCTTGGTGCGGGCCGGGTTGCCGAGGTGCGACGCGAGGATCGTGAGCAGGGGGCGGATACGCTTGCCGCCGGCCTCCACGAGGTGCCGGCTGGTGGCATCGGCGAGCGGATCCGAGTTCGCGATGGCTCCGCGGAGCTGCTTCTCGACCTCCGCGAGGCACGACGAGACGGAGGGTCCCAGGTCCGGGTCCTCGGCGATGAGGGCGAAACCAGGTGGCAGACGCAGGGCATCGGCGCCGTCCGCGATATCCGCCGTGTCCAGCGCGGTGTCTACGCCCACGCTGGTCCACCCGGAGTTGAAGGATTGTGTCACGGTCTAAGACTAACCAAGTGGGGCGGCGCTTTGCGCACGCAGGTGGCCCGTCAGGGACGGCTGGTTGGAGGTCGCCGGAACGAGCGACTCCAGCAGGTGGATGACGCGGTCCTCGAAGCCCCGGCCTCCGGCGTCGGTCAGGTTGGCCAGCATCCGCACCACGAAACGCATGAGCACCGGTACCGGCATGCCGGTGCGGAGCGCCAGCGAGAGGATCGCGGGCTTGCCGATCAGTTGCGCGAAGATGCGCCCCAGCGTGAAGTGGCTGCCCCACTGCTCGCGGACATGGGGTGCGTACCCGGACATGACCTGGTCGCGTCCCAGCGGCGAACCTACGCCCTGCGCCCGCACGATGAACTCGGCCGCGTAGCGTGCGGACTCCATGGCGTAGGAGATGCCCTCGCCGTTGAAGGGCGACACCATGCCGCCTGCGTCGCCCAGCAGAAGCAGGCCCGGGCTGTAGTGCGGCGTCCGGTTGAAGCCCATGGGCAGGGCGGCGCCGCGGATCTCGCCGACCTGGTTCGACGGCGTGAAGCCCCATTCGGGCGGCATGCCGGCCGTCCAGTCGCGCAGCACCTGCTTGTAGTCCAGCTTGCCGAACTCGGCCGACGAATTGAGGATCCCGAGGCCGACGTTGGACGTGCCGTCACCGACGCCGAACACCCAGCCGTAGCCGGGCAGTGGCTTGCCGGTGGCGTCCGGCAGTTCGAGCCAGCCCTCCATCCAGTCGTCATCGGTGCGCGGGCTGGTGAAGTAGGTGCGGACGGCGACGCCGAGGGGCCGGTCGTCGCGCTTCTGCATGCCGAGGCTGACGGCGGTGCGGGTCGAGTTGCCGTCGGCGGCGAGGACGACGTCGGCCGTGAAGGTCCGCGTCTCCCCCGTCTTGCGGCCGTCCGCGTTGAGCAGGTTCACCGTCACCCCGGTGACGCGGCCCGCATCGTCACGCAGCGCGGAGGACACGGAATGGCCCTCGAGGATCGTCGCGCCCGCCGACCGGGCGTGCTGCGCGAGGGCTTCGTCGAATCCCAGGCGCGTACGGACCAGTCCGTAGTCCGGGAAGTCGCTCAGTTCGGGCCAGGGGACCTCGACCGTGCGCTTCCCGGCGATGAGTCGGAGCCCCTTGTTCCGGCGCCAGCCCTCGCTCTCATCGTGCGGAAGGCCGAGCAGCTGGAGTTCGCGCGTCGCGCGGGGAGTCAGCCCGTCGCCGCACACCTTCTCGCGTGGGAAGAAGGTCTTCTCGAGGACGGTGACCTCGATGCCCGCGCTCGCGAGGTAGTACGCAGCGGTGGAGCCGGCGGGGCCGGCGCCGACGATCAGGACGGACATCTAGTCCGCCGCCGACGTGCGTCGCCGCAGGCGGATCTGCCCCGGAAGGAGCGGCTGCTCGCCGGGCGCCGCAGGGGCCTTGACGGCACGGTGCACGGCGACGATTCCGCCGTTGAGGTTCCGGTATGCGACGTCGTTCCAGCCGCTGTCGCTGATCCACGCCGCCAGTTCGTCCTGGTTCGGCCAGGCACGGATGGACTCTGCGAGATACACGTAGGCGTCGGGGTTCGAGCTGACTTTCCGGGCGATCGCCGGGAGAGCACGCATGAGGTACTCGGTGTAGGTGGTGCGCCACAGCGCGACCGTGGGCTGCGAGAACTCGGCGATGACCAGCCGTCCGCCCGGCCTCGTCACGCGCAGCATCTCGGTCAGCGCCTTTTCGGGCTCGTTGACGTTGCGTAGCCCGAAGGAGATGGTGGACGCGTCGAAGGAGTTGTCCGCGAACGGGAGGCTGGTGGCGTCTCCGGCGACGAAGTCGATGTCCGGCCGCCTGCGCTTGCCCACCTTCAGCATGCCGAGCGAGAAATCGCACGCGACGACGTCGACCCCTGCGTCCGCGTACGGCTCGCTCGAGGTGCCCGTGCCGGCCGCGAGGTCCAGCACGCGCTGTCCCGGCTCCGCTCCGACGGCCTCCACCACGATGCGACGCCAGCGACGTGTCTGCCCCATGGACAGGACGTCGTTGACGACGTCGTACTTGGGCGCCACGTCGTCGAACATGGCTGCTACTTCGTCAGGGCGCTTCTCCAGCGATGCACGATTCACCTGCTCATTGTCTCAAACAAAACACGGCGTACCCGACCTACGACAGGACCGGTGCCGCCTCCCCCGCCAGAGTCACGACGGTCATCACCCGGACGTGCCCAACCTCACGGCTCCGGGACAATTCCGCACAGTGCCGCCGAGTACGCTTGAGGAATCATGAGCACTCCGTCCCTCACCGCGCTGACGTCCGCGCCCGGACAGTCCCGCGGGCTCCGCAGCATCACGGTGGCACATGGGGACATGGATCCGCAGTCGGGCCTCCTCGAGTACGTCGTGCGGAACGACGCCCACTCCTGGATCCGCCGCGGTGGCGGCCTCGTAGGATACGGCGAGACCGCGCGGTTCACCGTGACGGGCCCGGACCGCTTCACGCAGGCCCAGGAGTGGTGGCGACGCGAACTGGCAGGCGCCGAAGTGGTCGACGAGCTGCGGGTCCCCGGGTCCGGCCTGATCGCCTTCGGCTCCTTCGCCTTCTCCAAGACCTCCCCGCACGAGTCGCGCCTGATCGTGCCCGAGGTGGTCGTCGGCAGCAGCGAGGGCCGGAGCTGGCTTACCTTCATCACGGACGACGCCGAGGCGGAGCTGAGCGCGGATGCGGCGGAAGCGGCCCTGGCCGCCTACCTGATCGAGCCCGACGCCGACCGGTCCCGCATGCCCGGTGACCGGCTCGGGCCCGGCGTCCTCAGCGAGGACGAGTACAAGCTGGCCGTCGCGGAGGGCGTGAAGCACGTCCAGGCCGGGGAACTGAGCAAGCTCGTGCTCGCCCGCGACGTCGTCGCGCACCTGGAGACGCCCGTCGCCACCGCGCAGGTGCTGCGCGAGCTCGCCGTGCGCTACGAGGACTGCTGGACCTACGCCGTCGACGGCCTGATCGGTTCCACGCCGGAGATGCTCATCAAGGTGGAGGACAACACAGCCCAGGCGCGCGTCCTCGCGGGCACGCTGGACAGGGCCGGTGCGCCCGAGGGTGATCCCGATTACCCGAACCGGGTCCTCGCAGGTTCGGACAAGCAGCTCCATGAGCACCGGATTGCCATCGACTCGCTCACCGAGACCCTGCAGCCGTTCACGAGCTCGATGACCTCGCACAGTGAGCCCTTCGTCCTCCAGCTGCCGAACGTGTGGCATCTCGCCTCGGACGTCACCGCACAGCTGGCGCCGGACGACGACGGCCGGGTTCCGACGTCGTTGGCCCTGGTCCAGGCCCTCCACCCCACCGCGGCCGTCTGCGGTACGCCGACAACGGTCGCAGGCGCCCTCATCCGTGAACTCGAGCATCTCCAGCGCGGACCCTACGCGGGGCCCGTCGGATGGATCGACGCAGCCGGCAACGGCGAGTGGGGAATCGCCCTCCGCGGCGCCGTCGTCGAGACACCGACGCGAGTGCGGTTGTATGCGGGGTGCGGCATCGTGGCGGGGTCCCAGCCGGAAGCCGAGCTGGCCGAGACCTGGACCAAGTTCCGCCCCATGCTCGAGGCCCTCGGTCTACCTCATCGACCCACCCCCTTGGTTACCAATAGGCAATAGCTGTAGCCTGTGATGCACATCTCTCTTTCCTAGCTAGAATCAGCAGGACCCTTTCCTGCTCAACACCGCCCGCCCAAGTGAGGTACCCCATGCTCTCCAAGAAAACTGCAATGCTGGCCGCCGTGGCCGCCGGCGCCCTCGCGCTCAGCGCGTGCGGCGGAGGTTCCGACGACGCCGGTTCCGCCGAGGACAACGGCCTGAACCTCGTGTCGGAGGGGGCGTTGACCGTCTGCTCCGACATCCCCTACCCGCCCTTCGAGTTCGAGGAGAACGGTGAGTACACCGGCTTCGACATGGACCTCATGAGGGAGATCGCCTCGGGCATGGACCTCGAGCTGGCCGTCCAGGACGTCGACTTCAACGGCCTCCAGAGTGGGGCCGTCCTTGCGGCCGGCCAGTGCGACATCGGCGCCAGCGCGGTCACCATCACGGAGGAGCGCCAGGCGAACCTTGCGTTCTCCGACCCGTACTACGACTCGCTGCAGTCCCTTTTGGTACCGACCGACTCGGACATCGCCTCGATCGACGACCTCGCAGGCAAGCAGGTCGGCGTCCAGCAGGGCACCACCGGGGAGACCTACGCCCAGGAGAACGCACCCGAGGCCGAGCTGGTCCAGTTCCCCTCCGACGCCGAGATGTATGCCGCCATCCAGGCCGGGAACGTCGACGCCCTCCTGCAGGATCTCCCGGTCAATATCGGCCACACGGAGGACGGCGCCTTCACGATCGCCGAGGAGTTCAAGACGGACGAGCAGTACGGGTTCATCATGGCGAAGGACGGCAGCGAAGCGCTGGTCGCCGCCGTGAACGAGCAGCTCGCCGCCCTGCGCGACAACGGCACGTACCAGGAAATCTACGACTCCTACTTCGCGGAGTAGCCCCACCCGATCCGCGCGGCCTCGGAAGGAATCTCCGGGGCCGCGCGGGTGCCACCTCCCGAAGGAAGGTAATCCTCCGCGTGAAACGATCGACACGCAGACGCCTGATCCAGGGCGTCCTCTACGCGGTGTTCGCCGCCATAGTCCTCCTGATCATCCTCGCCGCCGACTGGGGCAGGATCCAGACCAACTTCTTCAACCTGGACGTCGCGGCGCAGACCTTCCCCGAGATCGTCACGATCGCGGCGAAGAACACCGTCGTCTACACCGCCATCGCCTTCGTCGGCGGCATGGTGCTCGGTCTCGTGCTGGCACTGATGAAGCTCTCGCCCGTCCTCCCCTACCGCTGGCTGGCGACCGGTTACATCGAACTGTTCCGTGGCCTTCCCGCACTGCTGGTGATCTTCGGATTCGCCTACGCCGTGCCCATCGCCTTCCAGTGGCGCCCGCCGGGCGGCAATGCGGGAGCCGGCCTGATCGGCCTCATCGTCGTCTCCGCCGCCTACATCGCCGAGACGATCCGCGCCGGCATCGAGGCGGTGCCGAAAGGCCAGGTCGAGGCGGCACGATCGCTCGGCATGAATCCCGCGTGGACCATGCTGACGGTCGTCCTGCCCCAGGCCTTCCGCATCATCACGCCTCCGCTCACGAACGAGCTCGTGATCCTCATCAAGGACACGTCGCTCCTGTTCATCGCGGGCATGGCGATCGCCGACCGCGAGCTGACGACGTTCGCGCGCGATGCGCTCACCAGCCAGGCGAACTCGACGCCGCTCGTCGTGGCGGCGCTGATGTACCTGGTGATCACGCTTCCGCTGACCCAGCTGGTCGCGAAGCTCGAACGACACAACAAGAGAGGCCGGTGATCCGGATGTCGCATCCCGCATCGGGTGCCGCGGCACCAGCAGCGGCCGTCCCCGCCATCGAGGTCCGCGCACTGTGCAAGAGCTTCGGCAGCAATGAGGTTCTCAAGGGCATCGACTTCCACGTGGACCAGGGCGAGGTGGTCTGCGTGATCGGCCCGTCGGGCTCCGGCAAGTCCACGCTGCTGCGGTGCGTGAACCGCCTCGAGGAGCCCACCACGGGCACCGTCATGGTCGAGGGCGTCGACATCACCGACAGCGAGACGGATCTCGACGACGTCCGCACGCGCATCGGCATGGTGTTCCAGCAGTTCAACCTCTTCCCGCATCTCACCGTGCTGAAGAACCTGACCCTCGCACAGCAGCGGGCCAAGAAGCGCGGCAAGGCGGAGGCCACGGAGATCGCACGGCGGAACCTCGCCAAGGTGGGCCTCGCCGAGAAGGCCGATGCCTTCCCGGCGCAGCTCTCCGGCGGCCAGCAGCAGCGTGTCGCGATCGCCCGTGCGCTGTCCATGGATCCCGACATGATGCTGTTCGACGAGCCCACCAGCGCGCTCGATCCCGAACTCGTCGGTGACGTGCTCGAAGTCATGAAGCAGTTGGCCAAGGAGGGCATGACCATGATGGTGGTCACGCACGAGATGGGCTTCGCCCGGGAGGTCGGCGATCGCGTGGTCTTCATGGACGGCGGCGTCGTCGTGGAGCAGGGAAAGCCCGAGGACGTCCTCGGGAACCCGCAGCACGAGCGGACGAAGCTGTTCCTCTCGAAGGTGCTCTGACGGGGCTCTAGAGGACCGTCACGTCCGCGACGACCTGCCGGATGCGCGCATGGAGGTCCCGGAGCGTACTGCGGTCCGCCCGGACCTCGAGGATGGAGCGGCCCCTGATGGGGCGCTCCATCGCCGTATCCAGGTCCGAGAGCGTCGTCGCCCGCTCGTAGTGCAGCCCGTACGCCGCCGCGACAGCCGCGAGGTCCACGGTGTGCGGTGTCCCGAACAGGCGCTCCACCGCGGCGCCGTACCGGGCCGTCGTGGTCTCCGCGCCGTGCTCCAGCAGGCCGAAGATCCCGCCGCCGCCGTCGTTGAGCACCACGATCTGCAGGTCCGGCTGCGGCTCGCCGCTACCCAGCAGCAGCCCGCCGACATCGTGCAGGAACGTCAGGTCGCCCAGCAGGACGCGCGTCGGGATGCCGGCCGCGAGGGCCACCCCCGTCGCCGTCGAGATGGTGCCGTCGATTCCCGCCAGGCCTCGGTTCGCGAAGACCTCCAGCGGGTGCCAGTCCGTCGCCGCGACGAGGTCCACATCCCGGATCGGATTCGACGACCCCAGCACGAGATTGCCGTCCGTGTGCTCCCACACCGCGTCCGCCACATGGAGGCCCGTGATGCGCTCCTCGTCGGCGAGGAGCGACTGGATGGCAGCTTCAGCCGCGGCGCCGGCCTCCCGCCAGGACCGCAGCCAGCCGGGCGCGCCGCGGCCGGCGAACGCGAGCAGGTCGGGCAGGTTGTCGATGACGCGCTCGCGTCGACGGCCTTCCTCGAACCAGGCCACGGGCTCCGGCAGGTACAGCGCGTGCTCGACGTCGGATCGTGCGAGCAGTGCCGTCACGGGACGGGACAGCGTGGGCCGCCCGAAGATCACCACGCGGGTGATCACGGGGGCGATGTGCTCGAGCAGTAGCCGGTACGGTGCGATCGCGCTGCTGCCGAAGCGAGCGTTCGACGACGGTTCGGCGAACAGCGGCAGGTCGAGGTGGGCGGCGAAGACGGCTGCGAGCTCACCCGCGCCGTGTCCCGCCACGACGACGGTGGTGCTGCCGGGCGAACGTTCCTCCGCCGCCGTACGCGGCCCGGCGCCCTCCCTCTCGGCGGCCGGCTCCTGCACGGGCCTGCTGCGCGACGCTGCAGACCCGATGCTTCCGTCGGCGGGCACGAGGGGATCGCGGAAGGCCAGATTGAGGTGGACCGGGCCCGGCGGCTGGGGGCTGACGCCTGCGACGGCACGTCCCGTGGCGGCTCGTCCCGTGGCGGCTCGGAGGGCTTCCTCGACGGGCCCGGACGGATCCTCCCCCGCTGCGACGTCGAAGCCTGCGCGGACATGCACACCGAACAGGTCCGGCTGCACTGTGGTCTGGTTGGCCCCGGTACCGCGCAATTCGCTCGGACGGTCGGCCGATACCACGACGAGCGGCACCGCGGCGTGGTTCGCCTCCATCACGGCCGGCAGGAGTTCTCCGACCGCAGTCCCCGACGTGGTCACCACGGCGACCGGGCGATCGGCACCGAGTGCGAGGCCCAGCGCCGTGAAGGCTCCCGCACGCTCGTCGATCCGCACATGCAACCGAACGCGGCCTGCCGCCTCGGCCTCCGCGAGCGCGTACGCGAGCGGCGCGCTGCGGGAACCGGGAGCGATGACGACGTCCGTGATGCCGCCCGCCACCAGGGCCTGGACCGCGCGCGCGGCCGATGAGGCGGAGTCGAGGGGAGCTGGATCGGCTGCAGCTGTTTCAGTCACTGTCCCATCCTCACACCCCGGACACGAACGCACCCCCTCCATCCGAAGGGGGTGCGTCCGATCATCGCTGCGGTAGGGCGCGGACCCGTCCGTCAGGCCCGGTACACCTGTACCACCGAGGGCCGTGGCAGAGCGGCCTGCCCGGGCGCCGGAGTGGCGCCGGCCGGCACGTAGTCGGGGAAGGAGGAGACCTGCGCCGCCCAGGAGCCGTCCTCGCCCGGGTGCTGGACGGCGACGAAGACGGTGCCGTCCTGGTCATGGATGACGGGCCCGCAGGTCTCCGCATCGCGCGGCACCGCGAGGAACTGCTGGACACGCCCCCGCTCGGCTCCTTCGAGGCCCACCTTGAACAGGCCGTCGTTGAAACCGACAGTGCTCGGCTGGCCGTCCGTCGAGATCCACAGGTTGCCCTGGGAGTCGAAGGCGACGTTGTCCGGGCAGGAGATCGGTGAGACCTTGTCCTTCGGGTAGCCACCGAAGTACGTTGCCTGGTTGCGGGCGGGGTCGCCGCAGACGAGGAGCAGGTTCCAGGTGAACCGCGTGCCGGTCGCGTTGCCGCCGGCCTCCGTCAGCTCGACGACGTGGCCGTCGCGGTTCTGGGACCGCGGGTTCGCCTCGTCCGCCGCGGCATTGGAACCGACGCCACGGTTGGTGTTGTTGGTGCAGGCGACATAGACCTTGCCCGTGGCCGGGTTCGGCTCGACGTCCTCACAGCGGTCCATCTTCGTCGGTGCCACCGTGTCGGCGGCGAGGCGCGTGAAGACGGCCACCTGATCCGCCGTCATCCCCGGGACCACGGACTTGTTGTCGATCAGCAGCGGTAGCCACTCGCCGACGCCGTCGAAGGCACCATCGGAGGGAAGGGTGCCGCTGCCGTTGATCTCGGCCACGGAGTTGCCCTGGAACCGTGCGACGTAGAGCGAACCCTCGCTCAGCAGGGTCATGTTGGCCTTGCGCGCGGCGGCGCTCGTGCCGGGCTGGACCTTGTTCCTGGACACGAACTTGTAGAGGTAGTCGAAGCGCTCGTCGTCGCCCATGTACGCGACGACGCGGCCGTCGGATGCGATCGTCACGTTGGCGCCCTCGTGCTTGAAGCGTCCGAGCGCGGAGTGCTTCTTCGGCGTCGAGGTGGGATCGAAGGGGTCGACCTCCACGATGTAGCCGAAGCGGTGCTTCTCGTTCTCGTACCCGGCGTTGCGGGTGTCCCAGCGTGGCTCGTCGATCTCCCAGCCACGGGCGGTCGGCCGGTTGGTGATGCCGTAGCGGCGGTCGCCGTCACTTGTGCCGGTGGCGACGAAGTAGCCGTTGAAGTTCTCCTCGCCGGAGAGGATGGTGCCCCAGGGCGTCGTCCCGCCCGCGCAGTTGCCCAGGGTTCCGAGGATGGTACGGCCCGCGGGATCGTCCTTGGTCTTCAGGAGGTCCGAGCCGGCAGCGGGCCCCGTCACCTCGTAGGGGGTCGTGGTGAGGTAGCGACGGTTCAGCGGAGCTCCCTGCACGTAGGACCACGGCTTGTTCTTGTTCTTGCGCTCGAGTTCGACGACGGACAGCCCGTGCGCGGCCTTGCCGATGCCGCGCACCTCGGCGGCTGCCAAGGTCGGCGGAACCATGATGGTCTCGTTCGTGTACTCGTGGTTCGCGAACAGGACGGCGCGGCGGCCCTTGCTGCCCTCGATCTCGATGATGTCCGTGTAGTCGCAGTTGTAACCGAACTGCAGCGACTGCGCAGCAGCCGTCTGGTTGTTGGGGTCGAAGGCCGGTGAGTTCCGGAAGAGCGGATCGCCCCAGCGGATGACCGGGTTCCAGGCGTAGCCCTGGGGGACGGTCATGGCATCGACCGTGGCATCGACAGGCGCGATGGCATCGAAGGGCAGGTTGCTCTTCAGGTAGCCCTTGCCGGGGGGCGGTGCTGCCTGGGCGGTGCCGGCTCCGACCTGCGTGCCGACGAGCAGCGTCAGTGCACCCGCGGCCCCCACACCGAGTGCGCTGCGCCGGGAGAACTCACTCGAGACGATGTCGCGGAAGTAGTTGTTGCTGCTTGTGTTGCAGACGGCGTCGGAGCACGCATTGTCACACTTGAGCGCACAGGTGACGGCACTGCGCTTGCCCTTCGTGTGGCCGAGCATGGGCAGCAGGCGGCGCGTGGTTTCAGTCATGGGGGTACCTCTTCCGGGGAGAACGGCGTTCGCCACACCACCCTGCCGAGGGCACCTGAACAGCCGTCCGGGCGCCGGTGAACGCACGGTGAACGACGCCCGAACAGCGGATCCGAGCCGGATCTTCCTACCTCGCCTCGAGACCCGCGTCCTCGAACCTGCTCGGGACAGGGCCCTGCAGCGCCCGTGCCAGCTGCTGTTCCCGGGCCGCGCGCACGAAGGCGTCGAACAGGGAGGTCTCCGTCGGATCCTGCTCCGGGTGCCATTGGACACCGATACAGAAGCGGTTGCGAGGGAGTTCGATCGCCTCGACGATCCCGTCCGCGCTCCATGCCGCGGCGTGCAGGCCCGCCCCGAGCTCATCGACCGCCTGATGATGGGAGACGGGCACCGCATCGAGGCGCGTGGCCCCCATCACCTGCGCGACCTGGGACGCGGGACGGAGTTCCACGGGGACCCGGTTGAAGCGGTGGTTCCCGAGCTGGTAGACGCCGTTCCCCCCGAGGTCGGGCAGGTGCTGGTGCAGTGTTCCTCCGAGCGCCACGTTCAGCATCTGCTCCCCCCGGCAGATGCCGAGCAGCGGCAGGTCGATCCGGACGGCCTCGCGCACCACTGCGTGGTCCCAGGCGTCACGTAACCAGTGCGGGCCGTCCGTCTCGGCGTGCGCGCCCGCGCCGTAGCGGGCAGGGTCTATGTCCCAGCCGCCGACGACGATCACGCCGTCGAGTCGCGCGAGCAGTTGTTCCACCACACCGCCATGGGTTCCCTGTGGGGGCAGCAGCACCGGGATCGCGCCGGCGGCGAGCACGGGCGCGAGGTAGTTCTGGGGCAGAAACGCCGCCTCCACCGTGCCGCACCCCTCGGTCACGGCGGGGTCGAGGTAGGACGTCAACCCGACGACCGGGCGAGGGAGGGATTCCGAAATTGTCAAGGGCCTGGTTCCTTTCTTCGACCATTGGCAATACAACCTAGCCCGTCATTGTTGACGCAGTGTTTCCATCGCGTAAGGACGCCGCGCTGCCTTTCCGGGGTGTGTTCCTGCTGCTGGAGGCGGCCACCTCCCTCGCCCCGACCGCGGATGCCGCTGATGCTCCTTGAGCATGCACGTGCGAGAACCTGCTTCGTACCGCGGGGCAGAGGAGCGTCGCGAGACGCTTGGACGCGTCTGTTGCAGAAGACACTAGGTTCTCGAGACGTGCCCCAGCGGTCACGGCGCCATAGTTCGAGCGCGCCGTTGAATTTCTCGATAGACAGTTGTTCGAGAGACGCCCATGAGTTCGGCAATCTCACCCCTGGTGTACTCGCCGCCGTCGACGAGACCGAGTAAGTGCTTGCGCTGATGCTCCGAGAGCTCGGGTTGCTTACCGCGAAGTCGACCCTTGGCTTTTGCGACAGCCATACCCTCCTTCGTGCGCGCGCGGATCAGGTCAGACTCGAACTCGGCCACGATGCCCAGGACGTTGAACAGGAGACGGCCGACAGGATCTGTCGGGTCATAGATGCTGCCACCGAGGCTCAGGGCTACTCCTTTGCGGGTGAGCTCATCGGCGATGTCGCGAGCATCGATCACTGAGCGCGCTAGCCGGTCGAGTTTCGTTACCACCAGGGTGTCGCCCCTGCGGCAGGAAGCCAACGCTTCCCGCAGTCCCGGTCTGGTTCGGTTCGTGCCGGTGAAGCCATGATCGACGTGGATGTTCTCGGCTTCGACTCCAAGAGCCATCAGACCGTCTCGTTGAGCAGTGACGTCCTGGCCGGCGGTTGAGACGCGCGCGTATCCGATCTTCATCGGATCAGTGTTGCAGATAAGGTACCTCGACGTCCGTTTTCACCGTCCGAGCTTTACGCCCCTTCCGCGAATTGACGCCGCCGTCGTGCTTGTCGATTCTCGAAGTCGCCTGCCCGAGCTCCCAATGTTTGCCTGCACAGTTTCGCCGGGGGACCGCTATTTGGCGTGTCGAACGAGCCTGGTTGCGCCGAGCCCGCCCTGTGCGCAGCAGAGGAGGCGTGGCTCGGCGGCAGCTAAATCGGTATACGCTGTGGATGTTGCCGACCGAAGGAATCCCCGTGCCTCCCCACAACGAGCACTTTTCTCAGGAGCACGTTCCCAGCCCGGATAAGCCGACCGTCCCAGAGCTCGAGGTTAGCGAAACCGTCGCGCCGCGTCCGGAGGAAGAGATCGCCGACGTCCTGCGGGCGAAACCAGACGTCGAAGACCACAGCCAGCATCCCGAGTGACGACACTCGGCATCGGGTGCGAAAGTGACCCGAGTCGAGGCGTCGCGTCCCTTCAGTGATATTCCGACCTGGCACGGGCGCTCCCAGCGGCACTGACTTAGCCTCGATCCACCCTTGACGGGTTGGGTCTGCGCCGAGTCACCCATACGTCGTCGGCAGCGGACTGCACGCCCACTGCCCGTAAGACGGTCGGCCTACGGGCGTCTGCCTAGGGTGTGATCGGTGGCGCGATTGCAACGTCGATAGCAGACCCGACTGCATCGCGGTTAGCGTCGGACGGATGAATAAGAAGCAACTGTATGGCTTGGAGCAGCTCCACAAGGCCGGGCGTCTGGATTGTGGAGAGGTAGGCCATCGAAGAGGCAATCGATTCAGTGACGAGGGCATCAACCTGGTCTCCGAGGGCACCCGCGTGTGATCCGTGGGGAGCAACGTAGCTCCCTCCGACCGAAATATCGCCGAGAAGCGCTAGCAGCAGGACGCGAGTTTCGTCCGGGATGTCGCCGGCAGCGACAGCTACGATGAACGGCACTGCATGGGCTGTTGCTTCGTACACCGTGCCTTGATGACAAATGTTCGAGTAAAGCCCGTCGCTGAGTGCCAAAAACGGATCGGTTCGAAGCGCGGCCAATGATTGCGGTACATCCCCTGTGATGGCAGACGACTCGTCATCGTCGCTGCCTAGCCGAACGTGGCCCCTACCGTAGGCGTGCTTCAGCTGACTCCAGTCGACCTGGTCGAGTTCGTCCAGAGCGTCGAAGCCCGTCCCGCTCGGTTGATACAAAGCATCCATACAAGTGAGAGTAACGAGACACGACCACGGCACGAGTCCCTTCCCGGACGGAGGGAAGGGACTCGGTTTCGTGCGTCGCCATGCTGCCGACGTCATCGCGTAATCCTGCCCGCAAGCCGGTCCTCCACTGGGACACCCTCGACCGTTCGAGTCAGATACAGAAAACCTGTGAATCGCAGCGGTAAGTGGCGTTGTTTTCGCAGCAAAAATTGGCGTAGAACAGCGGGGATTTAGCCGACGAGTTGTGAGACGAGACCTTCTACGCGGGCCCGTAGGGCGTCGCGGACCTCCCGGACTCCGTCGATGGTCATCGTTGCGGGATCAGAGATCTGCCAGTCCTCGTACTTCTTACCCGGGTAGATGGGGCAGGTGTCCCCGCAGCCCATGGTGATGACGACGTCGGCTGCCCTGACGACATCGTCGGTGAGTGGCTTGGGGAACTCCTCACCGAGGCTGAGCCCGATCTCGTTCATGGCGGTGACGACGTTCTCGTCGAGGTGCTCAGCCGGCATCGAGCCCGCTGAGCGGACGTTCACGGCGCCCCGGGTGAGGTCCTTGAGGAGAGCTGCAGCCATCTGGGAGCGACCTGCGTTCTGGACGCAGACGAAGAGGACTTCTGGGACACCGCTGGGGCGCTTGCCCTGCGCGTGGGCGAGGGCGTTGAGCCGGTCACGGGCGAAGCGGCGGGTGATGATCGGCAGGTAGGTCTTGATCTTCGCTGTTCGGGCAAGGGCCGCGTAGGACTCGAAAACGTAGCGTTCGACCATGTCGGGTCCGAACACCCCGTCGAAGGTGACGGCGAGTTCCTCGGAGATGCGGTGCAAGACGTGCTCTTGCGTGCCCGTGGGGGCATCGGCGGTCGGTGACGTGCTCATGATCCGGTCCTTCCTGGTGCGCTGACCGGCAGACGGGTCCGCCTACCGGGTTCTACCTCACGTGCGTACGCCGACCCACCGAAGAAGGCGGTGGTCAGTAGTCCGGGTCGCCGGATCGGCCGTGAGCTGTGCCGGTGGGAAAACCGACGGGAATGCCGACGGAGACCAGCTGCGGGGCGGAGCAGCAGCCTCCGGCATCAGCACCACTGGCCTCAACCTGATCACTGGCTTCGACGACGTCACCGGCGTCACTGGTACCGCAGGTGTTACTGCTGTCCGGTGTGCTAGTTCCGCAGGTTGACGCAGCACCGAGGGAGTCAGTTGAGGTCACGGCGGGGGTGTCGCAGGAACCGCCGAGGTCGGTGCTGCAGACCCCTGTCTCGGGCAGTTCCAGCTGGAGCCTGGACGCGGCCTCCGTGTCACCGGCGATCGCGGCTGTCACGGAGCGGACCTGCTCGTACCCGGTGGCGAGCAGAAAGGTAGGTGCTCGCCCGT
>NZ_PJIQ01000018.1 GCF_002929745.1 Arthrobacter sp. B1805 | reverse complement strand
GGTACCGTCATGGCCTGCCATAGCGGGGGAGCCTGCCATAGCAACGGCGCTGATGGCGAGGGCGGGTACTGCGAGGAGGCGCATCTTCTTGTTCATGGGATCTATATCCTTCACTGTGCGACGAGAACGAGTCCGGATCCGGACACGCACTAACTGTGATTCGGAGCACTGCGCCGCTCGGATGGCTCCCCCAGAAAACCGATTCCTACCAGAACGTCCTGGCGCGTCGTTGTGCCTTGTTCCTGCCTGCTCACCATAAGCACGCGCGGCCCATAATAGAAAGCCTACGTATGAAATGCCGTGCTACCGGTGGCACGAAGAGAACCTCGTGTCAGGGGACTCGCGACCTCCTCCTCAGACGGTCTCAGGCATCGACCAGTTCGTACCGAGCAACTCGATCCGAGCACTTCATAGCCGGCAAGAGCACCTCTCGACCATCCACGGGAAAACCCAAAAAACGCGCGGAGTGATGGTGCGGGACGGTCTTCAAAGAACTGAGCTCCAAGGCATGAGATACCGCGATTCCGCACGGTTACCAGTGAGTAGGTTTGTGCGGGTAATTAACAGGTGCGGCCTGTACGGTCCTTCTCATCTTCACGTGCGAGTGATGATTGACCCGGTTCGCCGGGTTCGAGCGCCGACGATTATTCCTGGGACTTCCATCCCCGATGGTCGTCGGCGCTTCTTTATTTCCCTCCCGGTTGCAGGTGGAGGGATTGCGGTCTCTTACACCCGGTTATTGCCCCACAAAGCCCCATCTGGCGTCGGACGGGCTGCCACTCCTCCATGATTTCGGCACAGAATGTCGAAACAGGGGCTCCCAGACCAATCCCCGCCTGCCGGTGTGACGAATCTCATATGTCGGGGTTGTGGCATCGGTGGCTTACCTCGACAAGCCGCCGGTTCCGGTGCCTCCCTAATCGTCGGCAAGCTTGGCCGATGCCCTCACCGAAGCCACCAATCCACGAACTCTCTCGGAGGAAATGATGAAAACCACCAAGCATGCTCTACCCGCACTCGTACTTGCTGCTGCTGTTGTCATGGGATCGGCCGCCTGCTCCTCCACAGCTGAGACACCAGCGGCTGATACCGCCAGTTCCGCGGCCGCCGCCCCGACTACAGCCCCGACCGCGGCCTCGTCCGCAGCTCCCACTGCAGAGGCGTCAGCTGGTGCTGGTATGGCGGAATCCGCTGACGCCGCGCCCGCCGAGGAAGCGATGATTACGATCGCTGACTTCGAATACCAGATGCCCGACAGCATCGCTCCGGGCGCCGAGGTGACGGTCATCAACGAGGACGACGCTCCTCACACGGTCACCGCTGAGGGGGGTGGGGAGTTCGACGTGGAGGTGGGCCCCGGTGAGACGGTGACCTTCATGGCCCCTGAAGAGGCCGGGGAGTACGAGGTCATCTGCACCTATCACCCCGAAATGTCCAGCACGCTGGTCATCGGATGACACCCCGCGAAGGACCCCCGAATACCGGCGGCCACGGCACTAATCCAGTAGTTGGCCACCACCGCTCATCTATTGATGTGTCAGGACGCAGCCAAGCGAGAACCGCAGATAGGCGCCCGGCGATGCTGGTCCTGCGGATCCTCATCGCGGTCGCGCTGATCGTCAGTGCCGTCATCCACTTCCAGTTAGCTGCAGGGTTCCAGCAGGCAGCACCGGACGGGATAGGAGGCGGCAACCTCTTCCGTATCCAGGGCACCGTAGATGTCCTGGCCGCACTCTACGTACTGGTTAGAGGCACACCACGGTCTTACCTTCTTGCCGCGCTGGTGGCGCTGGCATCCCTGGCAGCGGTCCTCGCCTACCGATACATCCAGATCCCTACCATCGGGCCGATACCGTCCATGTACGAGCCTGTCTGGTACACCGCCAAGACGATCACCGCCGTCGCCGAAGGACTCGCACTCATTTTCGCCCTCACCGCGTACGCCCTCCCCCGGAAGTCACACCGCTGACCGGAAGCCACACAGCCAGGTCAAGGCCTGGCAACGAAGCGGGCAACAAGCCGTGCACGAAAGAAAGCCGAGCTCGATGCTCGAGCGGATCCCTTCAGCGGCGGGAGTCCGCCGGGACTAACTAGGAGCAGGAGGTCCGGTCCACGGTGATGTTCAGCGGGTGTGCGACGGAGTACTCACGGGCCGGGGAACTGAAACCCACCGCCACATTCTCCGCAGTGCCCCGGTCCGCTGCTTCCTCCAGGGCGACCTTCACGACGATGTCGATATGCGCGCCAGGTTCAAAGACAAACCCTTCGACCGGCACCGGTTCCACCTCGAAAGTGCTGGGCTCGGCCTCTGTCTCCGCAGGGGACGGTACCGCCTCATGCTCGGCATGAGCTGGTCCAGGAGCGGCACCATGGTTGCCATGGCCTTCCTTGTTGGCGGGCGTTACCTCGGCCGACACGACGCTCAAACCCTCAGGGGAACCGAGTTCAACGTAGGTGAACGTGAAGGTTTCCAACGTCGGGTTGTGCAACAACAGCGTGTACTGCTGAAAGCTTTTCTCCGGCTGCACCCCGCACAACGTCGCCCCGTCCTTGGTGATCCCCAACGGATCATCGCCCCAAGCGTCCCTCGCCGGCGCTCCCTCGGACGGGTTCTCATCCACGAGGGCACCTTCCTCAGACCCAGCAGCGGATTCAGTCATGGGCGCTGACGAGGATCGGTCTCCGTTCACATTCAACGGGTTCTCATCAACCGTTCCACACCCCGCACTCACTAGGGCACACACCATGACCGACAGGACGAGACCGGTCCTACGTCGTTGTGTCGAACCCACGAAAAACCTCCAACATCTCCCAAATTGCGCCCGACCGGACGGTTCTGACAGATCAATGTCCAACAGCTTAGATTCCGGCTCAATTACGGCAGGGTTGAATCTTGTTGTGCTTGTGGTTCATTCGTCGCGGGCGGTCCACCAGCTTGGGATGCCCGGCCCTGGGCACAAGCCCTTTGAATCCACCCGGGTCACCTTTCCGAAAGACAGCATGCTGACGAATGGTTAGGGTTGATATGACGGTGAGGCGGGATGATCAGTTCCTCCCGCAGCCATGCCGTACTGCTGCCGACAATCTGGAGGTCACGTAATGACGGAGATCATCGCCCACCACGGGCTGTTCAAGGACACGAACCTGCACGTCGACGACACGGGAGGCACCGGCCGTCCTGTGGTCCTCATTCATGGTTGGCCCTTATCCGGTGAGGCATTTACGGCACAGGTCCCGGCACTGCAAGCGGCCGGCTACCGTGTCATCACCTATGATCGGCGCGGTTTCGGGCGCAGCGATAAGCCCGCGAAGGGATACACCTACGACACTCTCACCGAGGACCTGCATGCCCTGCTCGAGCAGCTCGACCTGACCGACGTCACCCTCGTCGGGTTTTCCATGGGCGGGGGAGAAGTAGCGCGCTACTCCAGCAAATACGGCACTGAGAGGCTCCGCAGTGTCGTGTTCGCCTCCGCGGTCCCGCCCTACATGATGCAGACCAAGGACAACCCGGACGGCCCGCTCACCAAGGAAGCGGCCGCCGAGATGACCGCTGACCTCACCAAGGACGAAGACTCGTTCTACGACGGCTTCACCCAGGAATTCTTCTCCGTCAACGGGGAGCTGAAGGTCACCGAGACCCAGCGCCGGGAAGCACTGACCCTGTGCAAGCAGGCCGACAAAAAGGCAGCCCTGGCGTGCATGGAAGCCTTTGGCTCCACCGATTTCCGGGAGGACCTGCTCAAGGTCACCGTCCCCTCCCTGATCCTGCATGGAGACGGCGACACAACCGTTCCGTTCGAAGGCTCGGGCCAGCGCACCCACGCAGCCCTGCCAGGCAGCGACCTGCACGTCATCAAGGGCGCACCCCACGGATGCAACGTCAGCCACCCCGACGAATGGAACCAGGCCCTGATCACCTTCCTCGCCAAATAGGCATCGTGAACCGACCCGGGAGGGGGTAGGTCCTGGTGCAGCGGATGCTGCTAGCTGCTTAGAACAGCAGTGCGGCCCCGAGATGATCGGGGCCGCACCACTGACGGGCGTGTAAGCCCTTCCGGCCTTGTTATGCGCGCCTGGAGGTGTGCCGCTTGTGGTCGCGCGTGAGCAGCAATGCCAGGGCGATCATGCGGACGCCGAGGAGGAAGTGCAGCCAGTTGTCCGCACCGTAGGCCGAGGAGCAGGGCTCCGGATTCGTGTCCGGCGAAGCTGAGGTGGCCGTATTGACTGGTGATGCCGGGGATGAAACGGCGGCTCGCCGGCGCACCTGCCAGGCTTCGGCGGCGGGAGCGGGAGCGGGGACGGGGACGCAGGCGGGGACTAGGGGTTGACTGCTGCCGGGCGTCGTCATCCGATCAAGCCCGGTGACAAACACAGAGGTCACCGCGCGTGGGATGCGTCGCGGCCCTCCGGCCCTATGCGCTGCGGGCTAGGGTTGTCGGGTGCCCAAGGAAACCTTCGACCTCCGCGCGATCGCCGTGGGCGCCTACGGCCCGTCGCTGCTGTACGGGGTGTCCACGGGCGCCATCCTGCCGGTGATCGCCCTGACGGCGCGCGACCTCGGGGCGGACCTGGCGACCGCGGCCCTGGTCATCACACTGTCGGGCATCGGATCGCTCGTCACCAACGTCCCGGCCACCCTGATCGCCACGCGATTCGGGGAGCGGACAGCGCTCGTGGGAGCCGCGCTCTGGTGCGCAGCGGCGATGTTCCTTGCGCTCGCAGCGCCCACCCTGCCGGTGTTCGCCGCTGCCGTGTTCATGGTGGGCATGGCCGGTGCGGTCTTCGGCCTCGCGCGCCAGAGCTACCTCACGGAGGCGGTGCCGCCCCACTTCCGTGCTCGCGCACTGTCCACGCTGGGCGGCGTCACCCGTATCGGCGTCTTCGTGGGGCCCTTCGCCGCGGCCCTCGCCATGAGGCCGCTGGGGCTGGACGGCGCCTACTGGGTGGGGGGAGTCGCGAGCCTGGCAGCGGCAGCCCTCAGCTGGCGGGTTGCCGAACTCCCGTCCCGCGGCAGGGTCACCCCCTCCGTGCAGTCACCGATCGAAGCCGCGCTCGCGCCGCCCGCGCCGCCCGCGCCGACGGTGCGATCGGTCCTGCGCAGCCACGTCCGGGTGTTCGTAACCGTGGGTATCGGGGTGCTGCTGATAGCCGCGGTACGGGCCACACGGCAGGCAGTGCTGCCGCTCTGGGCCGAGAACATCGGGCTGGACGCCTCGACCACCGCCCTGATCTACGGGCTCTCGGGCGCCATTGACATGCTGATCTTCTACCCGTCGGGCAAGATCATGGACACGAAGGGGCGCCGGTGGATCGCGGTGCCGTGCATGATCATCATGGGCTCGGCGCTCACGCTCCTTCCCCTCACAGGGGACTCCATAGGCCTGCTCCTCGTCGCCCTGCTCATCGGCTTCGGAAACGGCATCGGATCGGGCATCGTCATGACCCTCGGCGCGGACCTGTCACCGTCACCCGGACGCCCCCAGTTCCTCGGGGTCTGGCGGCTGCTCACGGACATGGGCACCATGGGCGGGCCGGCACTCCTCTCCCTCGTGACAGCCGTGGCCACGCTCTCGGCGGGGATCTGGGCGACCGCCGTCCTCGGGTTCCTCGGCGCGGGAGTCCTCTGGTACTGGATTCCGCGGGCGGCCCCCGGGTCGGCGGAACCGGCAGCGCCGCGCCGGTAACAGGGCATCGGTTCGGCGCGATCAGCCGACGGCGTGCGGCGGGCCCCTCGTGACAGCCCGCTCCGCACCGACCTCAGTGCCGGGCGCGCCGGACGATCGCCCTCGCCACGAGGACGGCTCCCGCCGTCGCCGCCACCCACGGACCACCGACGACGATCGGGTCGAGCCACTGGTGGTTCACGTCGACGCGCCGCTTCCCGACCCGCGACGCGATGCCGTGCCGGCGTCCCTCGGCCAGCACTCCCGTCTCGGTGATCGGGTTGTCCGGACGAAGGGTCGCGAAGGATTTTGCGTGGGCACCCCAGGCATCCACGCGGTCGCCGAGGAGGAGGATGAGCCAGTGCGCGGCGCGGCCCTCTCCGTAGCGGTAGGCGTAGCGCCGGATGCTCCCGGAGACCCCTTTCAGCGGAGCGCTCGTGCCGAACACCGGGGTCAGCTGCCCGTGCTCGATCGACCGTTCGCGGCCTTCCCGCCCCTGCTGCTCGTCCGGGTAGTCCCAGTGGGCCCCCGTCCCGGCGGGGTCGAACACCTCACGGGGGTAGGACGGGCGGTCCTTCGGGTCGAGGTCCACGCCCCAGCCGGGGATCCTCGCCCGGAGTGCTTCCGGTGTCGGGATGTCCTTCGGCTTGTTCGCTATGTATGGCGTCGACGGCATGGAGGTCTCCTAGCTGGGGTTCGCGATGACGAGGGTCTTGATGCAGTTGTCGAGCTTCGCGGAGAACATGTGGTAACCCTCCGCGATGTCCTCGAGCGGGATGCGGTGCGTCACGATGTCGTTGGGCTTCAGGTAGCCGTTCTGGATGTGCTCGAACAGGCGGGGCCACTGGCGCTTCACCGGAGTCTGGTTCATGCGTAGGGTGAGCCCCTTGTTGAGCGCGTCACCGAATTTCACCGCGCTGAAGATCGGGCCGTAGGCGCCGACGACCGCCACCGTGCCGCCCTTGCGTACGGAGTCGATGGCCCAGTTGAGGGCGATTGCAGACCCTCCCTGCAGCTTGAGCTTGGTGCCCGTGACCTGCTGGATGAAGTTGCCGTCGGACTCGGCTCCCACTGCGTCGATCACGACATCGGCGCCGAGGTAGTCGGTGGTCTTCTTCATCTCGACGATGATGTCGTCGTACTCCGCGAAGTTGAAGGTCTCGGCATGGGCGAAGGTCCGCGCCTTCTCGAGCCGGTACTCGAGGTGGTCGATGACGATCACTCGCCCGGCTCCCATGAGCCAGGCGGACTTCGCCGCGTACAGGCCGACAGGTCCGGCGCCGAAGACCACCACGGTGTCACCCTCGACGATGTCACCGAGCTGTGCCCCGAAGTATCCCGTGGCGAGCGCATCCGTCAGGAGGACTGCGTCCTCACTGTCCATCCAGTCAGGGATGATCGTGGGTCCGACGTCGGCGAAGGGCACACGGACGAACTCCGCCTGTCCGCCGTCGTACCCGCCCGTCGTGTGCGAGTAGCCGTAGATGCCGCCCACCGCCGTCGCGTTCGGGTTGACGTTGTGGCAGTTCGAGTACAGGCCGCGGGCGCAGTAGTAGCAGGATCCGCAGTAGACGTTGAAGGGCACCATCACGCGGTCCCCACGCTGGAGGTTCTGGACGGAAGGGCCCACCTCCTCGACAACACCGATGAACTCGTGGCCGAAGGTGTGGCCGATCCGGGTGTCCGGCATGAGCCCGTGGTAGAGGTGGAGGTCGGAGCCGCAGATAGCCGCTGTCGTGACGCGGATGATCGCATCGTTCGGGTGCTCGATCTTCGGCATCGGTTTTTCCTCGACCCGGATCTTGTAGGGCCCGCGGTACACCATGGCTTTCATCAATCGCCTCTTTCATCGCTGGTCCGGCCAGCGTTTCACCCGCACGGTCGGCTCTTCAACGGGCGGAGCGCGGGTCGAAAGGACGTGCGGGAGCGGCGCGGGGATGTTACGGCCGCTGCTCCTGGCGCGGGGTCACGCGGGCCTGGGCGGAGAAGAGCCAACCCGCGGCCGCCACCAGGGTGAAACCCGTGCCGACGATCCACGCGAGTCCCGACCAGAAGAACAGCGGCACGCTCGCGGTCCCCGGTTCCGGGGCCGGGCCGATCGCCTGGACATAGGCGTACAGGGCGGCGCACAGCACGAGGCCGCCGAGTCCCAGGATCCAGCACAGCACCAGCCAGATCCGGGAGGATGCCCAATACGCCCCGAACCCGGCCCACCTGTTCCAGTGGTCGCCCGTGCGCATGATGACCAGACCGCCGACGAGTGTCCACGTCCCGACCACCAGAAGCGCTGCGACGACGTCCGCCGGGCGGTGCCAGAGGTTGATGAATGTCGCCGCGCCCGCGAGCACTGAGTAGGCCCCGCCCGCCGCCGCTGCGAAGGGTCGCCACCGCGGCGTCGCGATGATGAACACGGCAGCGGCAGCCGAGGCCGCGAGCGTCGTATGCCCGGACGGTAATGAATTGAATGCCAGGGTCGCAACCCCGCGGTCCGGCCGGTCGAAGACGAGGTTCTTCAGCACCTGCGTCGTCAGGTTCGAGGTGCCGATGACGGTGACGGCGATCGCCGCCGCCGCGTACCGCCGCCGCCAGAAAGCCACGAACAGGATCGCGACAGCGGCGACGACGATCGAGATCATGGGCAGGGTGTCGAGGAACCGGAGGAAGGGGAGCTGAGTATCCGGCGCTGCGACGCCCGCCTCCCGCCATGCGGACTCGTCCGCGAACTGGCCGGTGGTGGTTCGCACGAAGGCCCAGTAGGTCCAGCCGAGCGCGGACGCACAGGCCACGGCTGCGAGCACGAACAGCAACGGCGAGCGGGCTGCCCGCCGCGATCGGGGAGAGATTCGCTGCGACGTCATCCCTCCAATCGTTCCACACGTTCCTGGGGATTCCGCCACCGTCCGGGCCGGGGATGCACCCCCTGCTCCCGTAACCTGAGGTCGTGCATCCGAGTCCGACACCCCAGCCCGCCCCACCGCCCCGGCCTTCGCTCGAGGAGCTCGCTGCCTCGGCGCACGTGGTGTCGATCCCGATGCGCGTCAGGTTCCGCGGAGTGCTCGAACGCGAAGCCCTCCTCGTCCGCGGCCCTGCCGGATGGGGAGAGTTCTGCCCGTTCCTGGAGTACGACGACGCCGAGGCCTCCGCATGGCTCGCGAGTGCGGTCGAAGCGGCCTGGCAGGGTTTCCCGGCTCCGCTGCGTGACTCGGTGCCCGTGAACGCGACTGTCCCCGCCGTAGGACCGGGGGAGGTTGAAGGGGTGCTGTCCCGCTTCGGCGTGGTCCACGCCGTCAAGGTGAAGGTCGCCGAGCGCGGCCAGGTGCTGGCGGACGACGTCGCCCGCGTCTCCGAGGTCCGCGCGCTCCTGCCCGACGCGGGCATCAAGGTCGATGCCAACGGTGGATGGAGCGTCGCCGGCGCCCTCGAGGCCCTCGAGGCACTCGAGCAGTTCGACCTGCAGTACGTGGAGCAGCCGGTTGCGGACATCCCTGGGCTCCGTACCGTGCGGTCCGAGTTGCGGCGCCGGGGCAACAGGGTGCTGGTTGCCGCGGACGAGAGCGTGCGGCGCCAGGACGATCCGCTCCTCGTGGCGAGGGAGGACGCCGCCGACCTCCTCGTCATCAAGGCACCGCCCCTCGGGGGCGTCCGGAGGGCGCTCGACCTGATCGAGCGGGCCGGTCTTCCCGCCGTCGTCAGCTCGGCCTTGGACACCTCAGTCGGAATCCGCGCCGGTGTCGCCCTCGCAGCCGCCCTCCCGGACCTGCCCTATGCGTGCGGGCTCGCAACGGTGTCGCTCATGGCGGGGGACGTGAGCGAATCTTCCCTCGTTCCACAAAACGGAGAACTTCCCGTGCACGACGTCGACGTGTCTGACCGGAAGCTTCGTCAGTTCGCCGCATCGCCGGAGCGGACCCGGTGGTGGCTGGAGCGGCTGGAACGCACGCACGCAGCCCTCGAAACCTCCCGGCAGGAGCACTGATGCGACTCATTCTGCCGACCCCACTCAAAGTAAGGGGTCGATGCCGGTAGGCGTGTGCCCCTATTCTCGTTCCCTACGTTCCGTTGATGACGCAGTCAGGGCACACTTCCGCGCGAGGTGAGGGTTCGATCGCGCTGATCAGCCGGTGCGTGGGTCCTGTTGGGACACCCATGCTCGCGCGACGTGATTCAGGAACGTGGAGTAGCAGGCCTGCACTTCTTCGTCGTCCGGCTGGTCGTCGCCCGATGTCAGATCCGCTGACTGATCTGACGCTCGAGTCGCTCGAGGTCGGCCGCGACCAAGTCGATGTCCCGAGCGAACTCATCGTCGTCGAGCTCGATCTGGCGAACTGTGAAGATGATCTCGGCTCCATCGGGATGCGGCAGAACCCGGACAGGATTCGTCACCACGGTCCCGGACGGTAGCGTCACATCATGGTCGAGTACGCCAAAGCGGTTTCGTTCGACGAATCGGACCTCCACCCGGCCCATGGGGGATTCCACGATGAGCCGGTCACCATCCCGGACTACCTCGGTCCGAGCGAGCCCGGCCGCCCACTGCGGGAGGTTCCCGACATCCGATGCGTACTCGTACACGACTTCTGGCGACGCGGTGATAATTCGGCTCACGTGCTGACTCCTCATGACGGAATCATGCGCCGCACGAGATCGGGCAATCAAGTGCTCAAGGCTGCCCGATGGCTCACCCTCCGCGACTTCGAGCACTGGCGCAGCACCAAGTGCCGCCACGGACAAGATGTGCCACCATACGCGCAATTCGTCGGCACCCATCGATGATCTCGAGCACCGTGGCGTGCACTCCCGCAGCATCAGCACGACTGGATCGATGAGTCGAGCCAGGCTCACTGTCATGCCTGCTTTCGCTCAACTCGAGCGGGATCAGCCCGCTGTGCGGACCATGCTCAGGTAGCGGTGTACCGCTACCTGAGAATGGGCGCCGCCGACGACGTATGACGGGAACCTTCGTGACCAGCCTTCACCCCGAGTGGTGTCATTCGGCGGGGTATTGGGAGGCACGGAGTGTACGGGCGAGGTGTGCTGCGTTCCGGGCGAGGCCTGCGTTGGTCGACGCGACAGGGTCTGGGACCTTGTCGAGGTCGATGAAGTCCACCGTTTGCATGGCTTCTCCCACCCAGTAGGTGCCTCCTTGTGCGGGGAGGGTGAAACCGACGTCGTTGAGTCCTTGCATCATGTCCGCAATTGTCTTGTGAGCTCCGTCCTCATTGCCGACGACGGCGACGGTAGCAACCTTCCCGTACATGATCGGCCGTCCCTGGTCGTCGGTCTCGGACAGTTCCGCGTCGAGGCGTTCCATGACCTGCTGCGCGACACTGCAGGGGTGTCCCATCCAGATCGGGGTCGATAGCACGAGGATGTCCGCGGCCAGGATTTGCTCTCGGATAGCTGGCCATTCGTCCCCATCACCCATGTCCGTGAGGACACCGCGTTTGACATCGTGGTCCACAACCCGGACCAGGGACGTGTCGGCGCCTTGTCCCTTGAGTTGGTCGAGGATGTGCTGAGCCATCAGCTCACTGCTGGAGGGCGCGGGGGAGGCGGTGAGGGTGCAGACAAGAGCGAGAGCTGTGAGATCGGCCATGCGAGTCCTTTCAGAAGAGTGATACAGAGTTACCGGCGGGCCGGTAGGCGTCATTCCGACGAGTACGTGTTCTTCATGTTGCCCAGGGTCCTGCCTTGCCATGTAGGGGCAGGACCTCCATGGCAAGGATTACCCGTCCTGGTCGTTGTGGGCAAACGCCATGAGGGCTGCGGATTCCATGAAGCTGTAGCGGATCGTGAGGTAGTCAGTCACGGGTTCGTTCCCGTGGATATCCGCAGGATACGGGCTTCAGGCGAACGTAGCATCGGGCATGCGGCGGGTGTTCGTCATCGTTCTGCTCGTAAGAACGGGTCACAAAGTTCTGTTGTTGACTACCCTCAGGAGTGTTTCGGTGGTGACCCCGAGCACGAGATGGGCGATCAGGCCGCGGGCATGTGCCTGCCAGGGATAGCTGGTTGGTCCTGATGCGATGCCGAGCAAAGGTGCGACGGTTTCATCCATGACTGCGAATAGTGCCAGCCCGTAAGCCGCTCCGCCTCCTGCCCGCAGTGCCGGAACGCGATTGCGTAGAACGCCGTAGAGAGCTCCGGGTAGGACACCCAAGGCGTAGTGCACAGCGATTCCTGCCGCGTTCGGTTGCTCCGGCGGTCGTGTATGACCCATGAGCATGGCGACTTTCTGCACGGCGGCGTGTGCCACATCGACGCTTCCTGGGCGTGCGTGGTATTCCTGTTGCAGGGCCGCAGGATCTTCGTTGCTGTACATGAACCAGCCGACCCGGTCCATTACCCAAACGCCGACAGCACCAGCAGCGGCCCCGAGCATCAGGTCCGCAGCACCGATACCGCTGGATGAGTCAGTGGGAGAATTGCTGCTTGTTGCGGCTCGCTCTTCACCTGACACCGCTACGTTGCCGGACTCGGACTGGTTGCTTTCCGTCACTTGGTGTTCCCTCCAGCGTGGGTCTGCTGCAATGTGGCTTCACGCTACCTGACACTCGGTTCTCACCTATGCCCTGAACTCAGGTCGGCGCATCATTGACACCTGCACCTCACGTATCTGCCAGCTCGGCCGTCGACTGTCAGCACTCGAATGCCGAAACCCGTCCGTTTCGCTGATGTGGGGTGAGCGTGAGGCATTCCTTAGCGTGAAGGGGTCGGGGTTGTAGTTACTGGGGTGGGTGGTGGTGTTCGGTGGCGGGTTTCGGCTCGTAGTCCGAGGTAGGTGCCGGTGATAATGAGGCCGGCTCCGATGATGCCGAGGAGGTGGAGTGCTTCCTGGCCGATGCTCAGTCCTATAAGGACCGCCCAGACGGGTTCGGTGCCCATGAGGAGGCTGGCCCTGGACGCTGAAGTTTGTTGGATGGCCCAGGTCTGTACGAGGAAAGCGAACACGCTGCACGCGAGCCCGAGGTAGAGGACACCGACCCATTCTCCCGTGTCGAAGTGCTGTACGGCGTGGAGTACGCCTTGGTAGTCGGCGAGGGTATAGATGACCGCGCAGACCGCGCTTTGGATCAGGGTCAGCGTAAGCGCGCTGTATTCGCGGCCTCGGGTGAGCGCTGAGACCGCGGTGACGTGGACGGCGCGCACCAGTGCGGCGGCGAGGACGAGCATGTCCCCGACGGTAGGGGCCACGAATCCGTCCCCGGACACGAGGAGGCACACTCCGACGACCGCGACAATCCCGGCGATGAACACCATACGAGGCAGCGGGACCCGGAAGGTGATGCTCTCGGTGACGGGGGTGAACACGATGACGAGACTGATGATCAGACCCGCGTTCGTGGCACTGGTACCGGCGATCCCATGGGTCTCCAAAATGAGCACGGCGGCCTGAGTGAGACCCAGGACAACCCCGACCAGTGTTTCGCGGCGTGTGGCCCGGCGACGGTTCCACATCAACCAGATCACCACCAAGGCCACCGTAGTGATCAAGAACCGCAAGGAAAGGATGACCGCGACACCGACGGTGTCGGTAAGGGTCTTCGCCGCCAAGTAGCTGCTGCCCCACACGAGCGCGACCAGAAGCAGGAGCAGATCCACCCTGCGGGTAGCCACAATCTCGCCGAGGGCGCCTCGGTCTCCGACGGAAGAGGACCCCGGTGTCCGGGACGAGGAAAGGGAAGGCACTTCTCGAGTCTGCGGGTCATTTACTGGTAAGACGAGAGGGCACTTAATGAACTGGTGGTTTAGGATCTGCTTATGGATCTTCACCAGTTACGGTTGCTCCGCGAGTTGGGTGAACGGGGCAGCCTCGCTGCGGTGGCGCGATCCCAGCACGTGTCGGCGTCCGCTGTGTCTCAGCAGCTCTCGGCCTTGCAACGCACGGTCGAGGTTCCCCTCACAGAGCGGCGGGGCCGGAACCTCGCGTTGACCGGTGCCGGTCAGGCCTTGGCGTCAGCTGCGGTGGACATCAGCGTCGCAATGAGCTCCGCGGAGCAGGCCGTCAGCCGCTACGTGCAGGACCCGACAGCCACGGTGAGCGTCTCGGCGTTCACCAGTGCTGGTCTGACCTGGTTCGGACCTCTCCTGCGCGCCCTCTCCAGGGAAGGAGACCCGCGGCTGGTGCTCCACGACCGGGACGTAGGTCAGGACGCTTTTCCCGCCCTGGCCGCCGATTACGATCTGGTCATCGCGCACCGCCTCGAGCACAGCAGCCCGTGGCCGGACAATATTACCGCCCTACCGCTGGTGCGTGAGCCCCTGGACGTCGGTATGTCGGAAAGGCACCGGCTCGCTAGCGCCTCGAGCGTCGGTGTCGCTGACCTTCTCGATGAGGAATGGATATCCGTCCAAAACGGATTCCCGCTCGAATCAGCCCTGCAAGCCATCGCCGTGCACGCCGGTAAACCCCTCAACATCAGGCACCGCATCAACGAGTTCTTCATCGCGGCCGCGACCGTCTGCGCCGGTTCGACCATCGCACTGATGCCTCGCCACACCGCACCTCCACTATCCGGCAGTGGGATCGTCCTGAAACCGCTCCACGACCTGCCGCTTGCCAGGCACGTCGACATACTCTGCCGACCCGAAGCCCTCCACCGCGCCGCCGTCCAGAAAGTAGTCTCCACACTCCAACACCGGGCAACCAGCAAAGACTGCTGAGAGATCCTCTTATGGCCGGGCGTCGTCGGCGACTGGATTGAGGACGCTTCGCGCGGATCCAAGGTTCAACGGGGCGCTCGACCGTAGAGTCGAATCATGGGGAACAGATACGGCGGTGCACACCATCGGGGCCACAGAGATCTAGGCCGATGGGTAGGCGACATGATCCTGGCCGTATCCGCTTCGGTGCTCTTCTACTTGTTCGTGGCGCACGTGGACCATGGACAGTTGGAACTGGAACCAGAAAGCATGGCTGCAGTGTGCCTCGAAGAGAATGTCCCAGAGGAACACCTTGGCGCTCTGTCCCAAGAATCGATGTGGCCGGCCTACGGGGAGGGTCGCCTCTTTCCTCTTGGACGTACATGCACGTTCGCGATGGCAGACGGATCAGAGGTAGTAACGAGGCATACCTCATGGGCGCTGTTTGTGTTCGGGCTGGTTCCACTGACGATCACGGGCGTTGCCGGAATACGTACCCTGCCACACAGGAGAAAGCCTCACTAGACGATCGGTTACCGGGTCATGCTGCGGAGGGTGTCTTCGCTCAGCTGCGGTCTCCTGCGCGAACGAAGCCTTCGGCATTACGCTCGAGCGACTAGATGATCAATCACGGGGGTAGTTGTGCGTTTAGATGGGTTCGGCTTTTTCGTCATCCTCTTCATCATGTGGGTCGTGGTGCCGGCGGTCATCGGTTTCGTCCTATACCTGATCGTCCGACTGGGCGTGAAGGATGGAATGCGGGCTCATGATACTGGGAAGAATGAAGGAACTTCTTCCGCGGAGTAAGTCAGACTTCTTGTTCCCTTGAGGATCCACTCAAGGACGGCGTGTACTTCACTGGGTGTTGACTCACCCAGCTGCAGCGTCAGGGCTGGCGCTCAGGAGTGGTCGGGAGACTCGCGGACGATCTGCGAGTCGCGTTTCCCGACATGACTGGGCTCTCATAGAGGAACCTGCAACATATGCGGGCTTTCGCTGCAGCCTAGGCGAACCAGCCGATTGTGCAGCAGGCTGCTGCATAACTGCCGTGGGGCCACATCATGGTCCTCATCGATAAGCTCATTGATAGCTTCGTCACGCAGGCACCGCCTCGCGGGGCGATTCGCGGCGTACAGGCGGAGGTTAAGGGGTATGGATTTGGGAGAGAGGGCGCGGGCAAGATGAACGAAACTACGGCGAAGCCCGACTTCACCGACGCCGAACTGCAGTTCCTGGATTCGGTTTTCGAACTCGCAAGGGAAGGACACACCGGTGAGCTCATGAGTCTTGTGAGTTCGGGTATACCGGTGAACCTGACGAACTCTCGAGGCGACACACTGCTCATCCTCGCGGCGTACCATCGACGCGCGGACACGGTATCGGCGCTCCTCAGTGCAAGCGCGGACACCAGCCGGGTCAATGACATGGGTCAGACCGCACTCGCTGCGGCGACGTTCCGCTGCGATGCGGGCATAGTCAGCGCTCTGCTCCTAGCCGGCGCAGATCCACACCTCGGATCCCAAAGCGCGGTCGCTGTCGCCCAACAATTCGGTCTAACAGATATGGCGACCCTATTCACTTGATCGCCGGTGCAAGAACTGGGCATCGCCAGGAAGTGTTGACTGTTTCTAACCCTCAGCCCTCCCCGGCGGTAATATCCCTGCTAGTGCGCGCAGGTGGATCCGTCTACGGCAACCTGTGTGGCATGTTGGTTGCCTGATGGTCTGAAAGCTTGCTTACACATAGACCGAGGTTCCGAGCCAGTCGAATGGGGAGTTTCAATGACTGTGGAGAGTGCCGCCGCTGATCATCTCGATGTGCTGGTGTACCCGGTCGCTGATCCGAAACAGCAGCGCGGGCTCAAGTGGATCACGGCCACCGTGGCCGCCTCTCTCTGGGGGCATCCCGTCGGCGCCTCATTGAACCAAGTTGTTGTGAAGTACAAATCATCCGGCGAGGAAGCCATGCGCATCGACGGCGGGGCACCTGATGACACAGCAGTACTCGTCACTCGCATTGAACAAGACCTGGCACGGCTGCAACTCGATGAGTTCCTCGCGACATGGAGTTCATCCGCTACCTAGTCGGGCATGCCTCTACTGCAAGGCCAACGCCCGGTGGGGATCTTGCAGCGGGCACTTCCGCGTCACATAACCTCGTCAGCGTTCCACGCATCCCCAATGATGTCGAGTCGCAGAGCCGCTTTGGGTCGCCCGAAGCTTAGATACCGACGCCCGACGCCGAGGTAGCGCCTAAGACGGGGTCGCTCTTGAATAGCAACAAGGGCCAGGTCCACGATCTCCTCCACGGACTCTTCTGATACTTCTCCGCTGTCGAATGGCATGCTACCCGCAACCCCATCTGGCCCTTGGTAGACAAGGTAAAGCGACCATGGATCCAGGACGTCGATGCGCACCAGGGGCTCATCGCTGACTGTCACGGCGTGGAATGTGCCAGGTCCATAACCATGCATGCGGTCCGACTGAGGATTGAGCTTCTTCGCGCGCGCACGGTCTATGAGTAAGGCGACGAAACTATCTTGATCAAGATCTGGCGCGGAACTTATATCCATACCTCTTCGCTGTCTTGGCTTCGAACTGAACCCTAAGGCTGCCCGCTCAGGGAACCTCACCGCACTTCTCTGGCTGATCTAAGCTTCAGTGATGCGGCTTATCGCCAGTCCTAAACTGACTCAATGACTACACGGGGGGTTGCTCGGTTCTGGGATGACGAGGAAGGCTGGGGGGTCATTGACTCTCCAGCCACACCCGGAGGGAGCTGGACCCACTTCAGCTGCGTCTCAGTCGCCGGCTATCGAACACTAACTCCAGGTAGCGCCGTCTACTTCGAGTGGGAGTCCGTAGATCAAGATGGTTATGCCTACAGGACAGTGGAGGCACGAACCGCCGTAACTGACTAGCCGGTCGAGCCGACCGCAGCTGACCGTAGGGGGATTGGCTGCCGGACGGCCAGTCCCGCGGCGATGATGAGGTGCATGTCGCCTACACGGAGTAGCAACGCCAAACCCGGGGCCATTGCTGCCGGTCGACGTCATTCGATCGGCGTCCGCACCGATGGGACCGTGGTGTCCGCCGGTGACTCGCGCGCAGAGGAGTGCCAAGTGCAGGCATGGGAACGCGTTGTCGCAGTCGCGGCCGGGAATGTCCACACGGCACCGAACACGGGACGTTCCCATACCGTCGCACTCACCGCGGACGGCACACTCCTTGCGACCGGGTGGAATGGCGACGGTCAGTGCAGCGTCGACTCTTGGACAGAGGTTACCGCTGTCGCCGCAGGGTGGCGGCGAACACTCGCAGTCCTGGCGAATGGCACTGCGCGAGCCGCGGGCCGCCGAAATGAGGGAGCATGCGACATCGAGTCCTGGACCAACCTTCTCGGGGTTGCCGCGGGCGACTGGCACTCGATCGGACTCAGGAGGGATGGGACTGTCCTGGCCGTCGGCAACAACCGCCGCGGCCAGTGTGACGTCAGCGGGTGGACAGGTATTCGAGCTGTCGCCGCGGGCTATCTCCATACGGTTGCCTTGACTGAGCACGGAAGGGTCCTCGGTGTGGGTGACCGCACAGCAGGGATCAATGACCTCGCTCGTTGGAGAGACATGGTCTCGATCGCGGCGGGCAGCCACCACACAGTCGGTGTGACGGCCGAGGGGCGTGTGCTTGCTGCCGGCGACAATTCGAGAGGCCAGTGCAACGTCAGTGCTTGGCGCGATGTTGTCCAGGTCTCCGCTGGCTCCCTGCACACTCTTGCGGTGTGCACCGACGGGAGCGTTCTCGCTTCGGGAAGCAACGAGACCGGCCAATGCGACGTTGTCCATTGGTCCCTGACGGACTCATCTAGTCCGTCTCGATAGACGATCGATCACCCGGCGCTGGGTGTGAGCCCTCTAGGATCAAGGGATGATTCCTGCATCGTGGGTGGCGTACTACCGGGAAGACGACGGGGAGCTGCTCGGATATCTTGTGCCGGACGGCGAATTGTTCGTCCCAGTGACCGTGTTCGGGTACGAGCTCGGGGACGCTGTCGATGAATACAACGCGTCTCAGGTTCTAGAAAGCATCGGCCTGAGCTATTTGGCCGACACGTGGGTGTTGTCTACCGCGGACCGTAGTGAGCCAATCAACGTGCAGATTGTCGAGTCAAGCCCGGAGGCGTTGAAGGTGAAGAGCGTGGACTACGGGTGGGAGCAGAACTACGGCACGATCATCGAGCTACCCGTACCGGAACCAGGCAAGCTGCGCCGGCGCTGAGGCTCGAAACGACACTTGCCTGAATTCCGCTGAGGGATCCTTTACCGGGCCACCGGTGCTCCGAAAGCTTGGTGCCCAATGTCGGTGAACCGCCTGACTTGCACCACGGGCTCCGCTGCGTGCCGCAGGTCTTGCCATAGGTTGGGCGGATGAATTTGAAGCTGATGACAGCGGTAGTTGCCGGAGGATCTGAAATGGCACCGCGACCGTGTAGTTAGGAGGCGACTGCGGCACCGAACTGTGAGTGGTAGCAGCTTTTTCAATAAGCACAACCCCTTTCGATATGAGCCACGCAAGACTATTGACCACCTGATTTGTAATTGGTTGCCTAGGGGCGCTAGATGCGATGAGGGGATCGCCCTGCTTTCGCCTTCCAATGAAGGAGAGTCGAAATGCGTTTTCAAAAAACCAAGCTTGCAGCCGCTGCAGCGTGCTCAATGTTGGCACTGACGGCGGCACCAGCCGCGACGGCCGCTCCGGTCGAGGACCTGCGTGCAACGCAGCTGACCTCCGATTTTGAATCGCAGGATTGCACGCAGCAGGTACTCGCCATCGCCTCGAAGAAGGGAATCAGGCTCATCGCGAATGAGAGTGTAGGAGCGGTCTGAATCCGCCGGCTTCGAGGAGCGATCTGGCGACGTAGTGCGTGAGGTTCCGGAAGCCGAGGGCGGAACCGCGAAGGTGCTCGAGCCGGCCGTTGATGGCCTCCGTTGGGCCGTTGCTCGTTCCGGGGCGGTCGAAGAACGCGAGGATGTCCGCGGCGCGCTGCTTCAGCGTGCGGCCGAGGCGACGGATCTCTTTGAGCAGCGCGGGGACGCCGTTGCTGACAGAGTCGATCACCGCCCGCATCATCTCCTTCGCCTTGTTCTTGTCGGGTTCGCGGTAGGCGGCGACGATGCGCTGGTAGATGCCCCAGGTCGCTTCGACCTCGACGTGCTCCTCGGCGGCGAACACCGCGTCGAGCCGCGCGGTCTGTTTCTTGGTGAGGAAGCTCGCGCCGGTGTGGAGGGTGCGGCGGACCCCGTAGAGCGGGTCGCCGGCGTGACCGCGGTGCCCGAGTGTGTCTTGCTGGACGCGCTGCCGGGTCCGGTCGAGCGCGTCGCCGGCCAGGCGGACGACGTGGAACGGGTCCATCACCGGGACCGCGTCGGGGAGCTCTTCGGCCGCGGCGGTCTTGAACCCGGAGAACCCGTCCATCGCGACCACCTCGATCCGGCTCGACCACTCCGCAGGCCGGGCGGCGAGCCACTCCTTGAACACCTGCTTCGAGCGGCCCTCGACCATGTCCAGCAGCCTGGCCGGGCCCGTCTTGTTCCTCGCGGGGGTGAGGTCGATGATCACGGTCACGTACTTCTCGCCAAACCGTGTGTGACGCCAGACGTGCTCATCGACACCGATCGTGGTGACCCCGTCGAACCTCGCCGGGTCGTCGATCAGGCGACGCTTGCCTTCGGCGATGATCGCGGTGTTCGCGGTATGCCACGACACCCCGAGCCCTGCTGCGGCGCGGGAGACGGTGAGGTGGTCGACCACGATCGCCGTGAGTGCCCACCCGATCCCGCCGCGGGAGATCTTCTCCCTCGGCGCCGCCGCCTTCGACGTGTCCTGCCGCCAGGTCCGGCGGCAGTGCGTGCACCGGTAGCGGCGCACCCGGACCAGCAGCGTCGTCGGCCGATGCCCGAACGGCTCATGCGCCAGCGGCCGCGTCACCGTGTCACGCGGCACGCCCTCCGCGCCGCACTTCCGACACCACGGGTCGTCCTCGACGACGCGGCACTCCAGCACCGCCCGATCAGCCTCGAGCAGCTGCCCGACGGCTTGAAGGCCGAGCTCGTCGAGACGGCAGAACGCGGTCAGGTCAGGGGTCACGAACGTAGGGTGGTGCAAGTCGAGGTCTTCCGGCGGATGGTGAGCGTGAGAACTTCCATCCTGGAAGACCTCGACGCCTATCCGCGAACCAGCCGGCGGTCCCGGGCTACACCCTCAACTGCGAAGAGCCGGGAATCAGCGAGCAGGAAGCGGCCCGCGAGGCTGACAAAATGTGCAACGCAACTGTCACCGTCGAAGTGTCGGATCCCAAGCTGGTGTCAGTGCCCGAGGCCAAGCGCGAAGCGGCATCGCTCGGTCTGGACGCTGCTGAGACGCAGGAACTCGTGAGTGCGGCCGCCGCCCAGCAGATCAACACGCACAACTGGACTCACACCTACTGGGGTGGATCGATTGTCGAGAAGCACGTGGGCAGAACATTCTTCAATGGAACCCATGCCTGGATCGCCTCCGCTGGCAGCCCTGGGTACCATGTATGCCACTCTGAAGGTAGCTGGGCGGCGGGCTTCAGCATCACCCAGCACGAGTGCACTCAGCCCGGGGCATCGTCGTCGGTGGACGCCCACTACCGGTTCGATGTGAGCGCCGCCTATCAAGGTAGCCCCGTGTCGTTCACTGTTGGCCTCCACTGGGTCTGCGACCGGTTCGGCAACTACAGTGCTTACCAGGTTGGCGGGTAGGGATGAAACAATGATGGAATGAGTGAGCCAATAGAATCAACTGCTGACGACAATCCACAGCATCTCTTTAGTCGCATTGATCTAATGTTTTTCGGATCTATGCTGCTCGTATTTTTGTCTTATCCCCTCCTGCCGGGGCTACCGCTGCTGCCAGCAGCTGCTGCAATGGCAACCAGGGTAAGGGCTTCGAGGTGGCGAGTGGTGACACTTTGGGTAACCGCCGGGATTCTCGCGTTGATTGTTATCACTCCTTTCATCATCGGGCTATTCGATCTAACTTTCGTCGAAGTAAATTGAGCCGCCATCGTCGAATTAGACGACGAACTTGAAAAGACGGATGGGTGAACTAAGTCTGTTCATCCATCCGTCTTTTTGGGGCCCCACCAGAGTCAAGTGCTTCTACCTCTGCATAGAGGCATCTCAGCATGGGTCAGCGTTGATCTTGCACCCGCGATTGGGCCAGGCGGGCTGACCGCACAGGCCGCCAGCTCGGCGGTCACTCCACCATCCCTTCGCGAAACCGCACGCGCATGTGGCGTCTCGGCCACGGCTGTCTACCGCTACTTCCCATCGCAGCAGGCATTACTCCTGGCCGTCGCGGGTGAGAGCCTTGCCGACCTCGAGGCCGCCGTCGACGAGCATGGGTCAGCCGGCGCGCCACCCACAGACCGCTTGGAAGCGCTACGCGCGATGGCCATCGCGTACGCGACGTGGGCCGTCGCCAACCCGGGGGCGTATCAGCTGCTCTTCGAAGGGCGCGACCTCCTCGAGAACCCGACGACGATAGACGCCGGCGTGGACCGCTTGCAAGGGCGGCTCGAAGACCGGCTCCGCGGACTGCCTGCAGGCGGCAGAAACGAGACGGTGCAGGCGGAGCTGCTCTGGATCGCGCTGCACGGTCTGGTCGTCACTCGGATCCGCAAAGCGCATCACGCGTGGCGACGAGAGGTAACAGAGGACGCACTGCTCCTCGTGGACGCTTTCACCGCCTGAAACCGCTTAGAGGGTTCGCGGTGTGATGATGCGGAAATCCCTTCCCATCAACCCCGCTTGTCCGGTGGACCATCCTGACTCGTGAACGGTTGAACGAAAAATGCATCCGTGGGTGCTTCATTGAGCATCGTCGTGTCATGGTGCGCATAGGAGCGATCGTCCTCAACGTCTCTAACGCCGGTCGAGCGGGGGAGTTCTGGAGTCACGCCTTGGGCTATCAACGCGGGGGCAACCCTGATTTCCTACAGCCGCGCGATGGCTGCGGACCACGGTTGCATCTCGACGAGACGGACCGCACCCATCTTGATCCTTGGGCAGCGAGCGAAGCTGAGCAGCTTGCTGAAGTGAACCGTCTTGAGTTACTTGGCGCCACACGTGTCGAGTGGGAGTATCCCGAGGGTGCGGACTTCGTGGTACTTGCAGACCCAGATGGCAACCTGTTCTGCGTGATCAATACCGAGGCTTGACCAAGTCCGCAGGACGAGACGTCCTCTTTGCCTATTTAGCAGTCCACAAGGGAATCCTCTACTGAACCGTAAGAACATCGACGATGAGGGCGCCTTCCGACGTCGTGATCTGCTGCTGAGGTCGAAGTCGAGGTCGAGGCATTCCGGGCTGGAGAGCTCCCGCCAGGCCGAGGTCACGCGCGCGCTGGACAGGGCCGCGGTGATCGGCATCCGATCAATCCCAATCAGCTGATCGAGCTTGAGCCCGGTGAGCGCGGCGATGTCGCGGATCGGTACCTGGAAGGTCCGGAACGGGCCCAGCGGTGGTGCGTCATCCCCGACAGTGCCGGGCTTTGGCACGTCGTCCAGTTCAGCGAGCTTCGGGGTCTGGTCAACGACGTACCCGGTCGCCGCCAATGCGCCTTCCTGCAGGAAGACGGCGATCTCGAAATACCGCAGCGGGTTCTCCACGCCCCGGTACACGGGGTCGACGTCGCTGAAAATCGGACCCGTGAACACGATCAGGCGCCGCCCGTTGTCTGCGGCGTTCTCGAGCAGGTACGACTCCAAGCCAAGCCAGAGCTCCAGGCCCTGGTTGAACTTCGCGGCCTGCGGGGCAGCGTTGGTGTAGTGGAAGGTGTCCTCGTTGGCCTGCTGTGCCTCGGTGCGGGTGTCGCCCCACACAGCGGACGCTCGGCGCCCGAGGTGTCCGCGGTCGATGTCGTTGCGTGCGTAGGCTCGCTCCCCTGTCTGCTGGTCCTCGGGCAGCCGTGGATCCAACCGCCAGTCGATGCCGGACCGGTCCACCCGCGCACGAGTGTATGGACTGGTACGGCGAGTACTGGTGGACACCGAGCTCAGCGCCGAGGTTACCCAGGACGTGTTCCTGGCGCTGCTGCGCACAGATGCGGCTCTCTATCATCCGTCCAGAGGCAATCCCATGTCCTGGTTGATGACCCTCGCTCACGTAAGGCAGTCGATAAGGTCCGCTCCGAGGAATCCCGGCACGTCCGGGACCTGCACTGGGGATTGCGTTACCAGAATGTCAACTACGACCAAGTTATTGAAGCAGTGATTAACAACGAGGACACCGCCTCCATCAGGGCGTGCTTGAAGACGCTGTCGCCGGCTCAACGCGAGGCCATTCACCTTGCCTACTACTGCGGCCTTACCTATGCCGACGTCGCCCACCGGCTCGGCATACCGATACCCACGGCGAAAACTCGCATCAGGGACGGCCTCAAAAAACTCAGCTCCTGCATCGGAACCGCAACATCCCCATGGAACAGATGCCTAGGCACGAGCTTTATAACTGCTCTCAGCTCAGCGCGGCAACAAGTATGAAGTGACCCTGCAGAAGCAGCGGCAGGACCCCGACTTCAAGTGGGCAACCCGAGAAGTAGGCAGGGCATCCGACTCGAGTGACGGTCCAGTACTCAGACGCGAGCGGTCAGACTGTTGTCATGAACCGCACACGTGTGAAGGACTGGGTAGTCGGCGCTACCGCGATGATACTCGTCCTCGTAGTCGCAGTTGGGACCCTATGGTGGCTGGCCAGCAATCCGGCCGACAGGGAGAAGGTAGTGACTGGGACCCCGGCGCCGGGGGGTTCCGGGCAGACGCGGGACGCTGAGCTTCCACAGAACCTGCCGAATGACGAACTTTGGTTCTCTGACCTTGTGTTGAAGGCCGGGACAGTGATGACAGAGGGTTCGACATTGCGCGATGTTCAGGCCGCGGGGCAGGGCGTGATGACGACGCCGGACGGGCTTAACGCTGCGTGGCTCACCGTGGACGCGACCGTGCCATTCGACGTCGTGGCTCAGGAACTTGGTACAGGAACGGTGGTCAGGGCCGCCGAGGACGGTCAGGCCACCGTGATTCGAACGGTCGAAGTCCTCGGCCGTGAGCTGGACGTCGTCGCAACGGGTACGGTCACGGTCGAGGCCGGGAGGCTCGTTGTCGAGCCTCAGTCCATCGATTTCGGCGGACCCGAGCTGCTTTCCGGCGCCACCGCCGCGGTCATACGCGGGCTCGTCACCATTGAACATGATATCGAGGGTTTGCCCGAGGGCCTCGTGCTCGAAGACGTCACCGTTCACAGTGACGGGTTCCGTGCCACCCTTCAGGGAGAGGACATCAGCTTCGCCCGGTAAGGTCTCGATCTCGTACCGCTGGTGAATGTTTATGAATCCTTCAGCCGCGAGGAAGACGCCGGGCCAGAAGCTCACAGGCGGCCGAAAACGGATCGAATGATGGCGAAAGATCCCATAGCAAATCGTGCGCTTAAGGCGATTCGAGGTGAGCACGTGGACATCGGCGGGGTGGTACTGGAGGGCCTTCAGGCTGCCGTCGAGTCCTGTCGATTCCTGCGGATCGTGGTCCAGGCCCGCCACGACGAACAACCCGCCGACGAGGAGCAGCGCGACGCCTTTCGTCACGTGCCCCACGACGCCGAGGAACTCGATGACGCGCCCGCCGTTGATGTCATCGAACGCCTGGAGGTCGCAGCACCCTCGCCGAGGCATTGGGTCCCGATCGGCCACGATGGCACTAGGCGGATTCGTACCCTGGCTTCACTTGCGGCTGGGTTGCTTGAGGGGCGTCATGCGCTTCGCGAGAAAGGCTCCCTGCTAGGTCTCAGGAAGCAGAGAGCCTTGTGAGCATCATGGACGCTCACTAGCCAGCGTTCTCGCCGCACGGTCCGGGGGAACCGGGAAGGCGTGGCTGTTCTCAGAGTCGGGGCTCCACGACGATTGGTCAAGAGCAATGTTCCAACTGGTCGTGAGTTGCGCTTCCACCTGGGGGACGGGCACTGCCCGGCCCCGTCAGAGGTCCGCGTACATCTCATTAACAGCTAAGGCGAGCAGGTCACGGTCCACAGGCTGCAACGGCATGAGGCCGTGCAGGTATGCGTCGACTTCGAGTTCTTCAGCGGCCCCGCCGAGGCTGAAGTAGTACAACCACAACGCACTAAGGGTGATACCAGCTCGCTGGATTGCATTGGCGAGGCCAACGTAGTCCGGTTCATCAGGGTTCCCCTGATCCACAGGTACCCACCACCTGTTCGCTCTCGATTCTGGCTCATCGTGTAGAACAACCATAGGCACACCGGTCCCGGCTGCGCATGAAAAGTATGCTCGAGAACAAGCGTCACAAGTAGCACTTGAGGGGAGGCCTTTTCGCTTACGAGCTGACCAGACCTTGGACGCTGCGCTGTCCCCCAGAGACTCGCATGTGCGATGTGCGATGTGCGATGTGCGGCTAGGCGACAGGGAGGAAGGAAGCGGTGAGAGGTGAAAAGTGGGAAGCAGCCGGCCCCGTTCCGAAGGGGGTCAAAGACAAGCTGGCTGCTTCACAGCAAACGCTACCCGCGGTTACTCATCCCGGCACCTCTGGCGGAAGCATCGTTCAGTCATTCCTTCGGTTTCGAGCAACCCAGATTCGTGCAACGCGTGCAGGCGCCGGAACTCAACCTCGTCCAGATCCGCTCCGTTCGGGCTCAGGGCCGCGTCTGTGTCGAACGCGCTGCCGGAATCGGTGTCTGCCGAGGAGGCAGCCCCGGTGAAGCTGGTGGCGTAGGTGCTGTGATCTCCGGCCGGTGGGACGGTGAAGTCGTATGCGTCGGGGGAGAGGCTGAGGGAGCGGAGGTAGTCCCCGTACCCGGAGAGGGACGCAGCGTCCTCATTGCTGTAATGGGCGCCGTCCGCCGTGGACCCTGTGCTGTCCAGCAGCTCATTGATCGCTTGGGCGAGCAAGTCCCGCTGCGCCGCTGGGAGCATCACCAGGCCGCACAGATACCCCTGAACCTCGAACTCGTCCGCGTCGCCGGTGAGGCCGAAGTACGTCATGAAGACGTCCTCGTGATGTAGACCGGCTGCTCGCACTGTCTGAATCGCGCTCCACTGCTGCACATACTCATTCAGCACAACTGAACCTCCACCACCGTCATCACTCATGTTCTGCAAGCGAACGAACGAACCTGATTCCCCTACCGATCAAGAGTAGGGACCGGCGCGCTTCATGTCGCCCATTTTCGAAGCGTTCGGCCAACTACGAACCCTCGCTGGACACAGCAACGTAGTCTAGCGATCAAACGCACCGAACCCGTTCGACGGGGTGATGATCAGCCGGAACAGTGCAGGCGTATGGCTCCCCTCGCGATGGGCACACTTGAGGGGCGCCACAATTGTGGCGCCCCTTTCGTGTCGTGCGGTCTGTGAGTTGGGTTTATTGGAGGTGGCGTCCGGCGCGGTCGGTGCCGTCCGTGGTGTCGCCGTCAGCGTCGAGGAGTTCGATCTTTTCCTTGCGGACGTCATCGGTGACGGTCTGCTGCTCGGTGACTGTTTCCTTGTCGAGGCGGACGCGTTCGACGGGAACGGCTTCCTTTTCGACGACGGGGCGCTCGGCGTGCAGGATGACTTCGTGCTCCTCCTCACTGATGGCAGGCCCATCGAGGGCGTCTCCGACGTTGGTGCCGGTGATGGGTTCGCGCTCGATACGTACCTCTTCGCGGGATACGGGAACTGTTGTGGTGACGTTCTCGGTTACGACGTACTTGCGCAGGCGGGCCTTGCCGACCTGGCGGCGTTCGGTGCCGACGTGGAGCTCCTCCTCGGAGCGGGTCATTGCATCGTCGGTGGTCGGGCCGGACGTGTCATGGCCGACCGTCCCGGTACGGTCGTAATCCGTGGTGCCGGCTGTGGTTCCGGTTGTAGTGGTGTCGGTGTAGTCGGTTGTTCCGGTGTGGCCGGCGATACCGTAGTGGCGGTACAGGCGGTCTTCCTCTTCGGGGCTGAGGTTCCCGTCGGATTCGATGCGGGGTGCGTCCTTGACCTGGTCCTTGGTGTATCCGATCGTCACGTCGTTCCCGGTGACGTTCGCGCCCTGCAGGGGTGCGAAGGACTCGTGGGTGCCGAAGAGGCCGGTCTTGACGGTGACCCAGCTAGGGTCGCCGGTCTGGTCGTCGAGGTATACCTGGCCGACCGAACCGATCTTCGCGCCGTGGGAGTCCAGGACGTGGCTACGGCCGGAGAGGAGAGTGTCGATGTTGTTCTGCGTGATCATATGGTGCTCCTTCTATATCGGGGACCGGGTGTAGTGCCCGGTTCCTGGTAGTGAGTATCAGCCCGTCCGCCGCCTTGCTTGCGGGAAGAGCGCTGGAAGCTATTAACACTGGCTAAAGTTTTTGACCCGTGTTAAAGCCCAGTTGCTAGGGCCCGTCGCTAGGGGCCGGTGAGTCCTGTCTGATGGTCGATGCCGATCTGGTCGACCTTGCGGTGGAAGTGCATGCCGGCCTTGCCGCCGAGGATCGCTCCGATCAGCGGTACGAGGACGGCGATGGCCAGGCCGATGAGGCCGGAGGCGGTGAGAAGGCTGCCGTCGACGGGGATGCGGGGGGCTCCGCCGATGTTGGACAGGAGGTTGAACTGGCTGCCGGCAAGAGCTCCGAGGATCGCGACGACAATCGCGATGATGATGCCCCACAGCCACACGGCGATGCCCTGCTTGACGCCGTCGAAGCGTGCCATGCGGCCGGCGACGTAGCCGCCGCAGTAGTAGGACAGGAACAGGACGATCGCGAGCACGATCCCGCTGGCTATGCCGAGTGTGTCTGCGTTCTGGGTGGCCTGGTTCGCAGCATCCTGCGCTCCGTCGGTGTTCGCAGCCCCTACCCCGACGCCGATCGCGGTTGCCAAGGCGCCGAGGATCACGGTGAGCCCGATGGCTGTCAGCCAGCCGAAGAAGGCCGAACCGAACTTGATGCCGCCGAAGGCTTCCTTCTCAGCAGCGACGACGTCGTGGCGTCGCTGTTTCGGGGTGCTGGCCCCGGAGATGTTGTCTGCCATGTCATGTCCTTCTCATCAGGGATTGCGAGTGTGGTCTACAGCTAGCGTTCATCCCCCGGGCAGGTGAGCCAGTACCTTCCCGAGGGGAACGCCCCCACCACGACAGTACCTAAGTAAACTTATAATAAGTACCCTTGCGTTCTTCGGTGCAAGTGTTTTACGGTGCAACTTGCAACTGCTGGTGGTGCTGGGGGCGCCCTTATAACCGGCTTCCCCTCACTCACATCCAGGAGTACCGATGGAAGAAACACTCAGAAGCGGTCTTGCGACCGTGGTCGAGTTCGTACCGAAACTCGCCCTGTTCCTCGTCATCCTCATCGTCGGCCTGATTGTCGCGAAGGTTATCTCCAGGGCACTGGACAAGCTGCTTGAGAAAGTCGGCTTCGACCGTGCCGTCGAGCGCGGCGGGGTGAAGAAAGCCCTCTCGCAGTCCAAGCTCGACGCCAGCGACATCGTGTCGAAGATTGTCTACTACTTCCTGGTCCTGTTCGTCCTGCAGTTCGCGTTCGGCGTCTTCGGGCCCAACCCGGTCAGTGACCTGCTCGCCGGGATCATCGCGTTCCTACCGAAGATCATCGTCGCGATCGTCATCGTCGTCATCGCAGCAGCCATCGCCGCCGCAGTGAAGTCACTGATTCAGAACGCCCTCGGCGGCCTGTCCTACGGCAAGATCCTCGCGAACATCGCAAGTGTCTTCATTCTCGGTATCGGCATCATCGCCGCCCTGAACCAGGTTGAGATCGCGACCACGGTCACCACTCCGATCCTCATCGCCGTCCTGGCTGCAATCGTCGGTGTCATCGTCGTCGGCGTCGGTGGCGGGCTCATCGGGCCCATGTCCCGCCGCTGGGAGGGCTACCTCAACAAGGCCGAGCAGGAAGCCCCCAAGATCGCCGCCCAGGCCAGCGCCGCCCCGTCGGCCGATCAGCAACTCCAGGACAAAGTCCGCCAAGCCAAATCAGGGCAAACCCCGTCAGGGCAAACCCCGTCAGGGCAAACCACCAGTTGGCCCAACGACGGCGCACACCGCATCTAACCATCCCGCACCGCGGCCTGACTCTCTCCCCTGCATGCCTTAACAGTCGCGAGTGGGAGGCCAGCGAAACGCATGACCGAAGGTATGACGGAAGGGTATCGCCTATCAGGGCGGTACCCCTTCCGCACCCCACATGGGGCACCTAATGCCCCTCAGGAACGTGAAGAGTTTCACGGCGGAGAAGTGAAGGCCAGAACTTCAGATCAGGAGGGAGAGCGCGGTGGCTCTATCGGCGGAGGAACACCGCAAGTGGGTCGAGCTCCAACACCAGCTGGCTGCGGAGGCTCCAGGGTTGGCAAAGCTCACTACGGGACGCAGGGCCGGTGTGGTGGTGGGCTTTTTCGTTGTGCTGGTCGCATTCACGGCGGTGATTTTTGCGGTAGTCGTGAAGATCCCGCTAATCGGTGTTCTCGGATTCATCCTCATGATCATTGGCGGAACACGGTTCCGTCCCTTCAGCCTGATGAACCAGCGACCCAGGGGATCGGCCCGGACAGGCGGGGGCGTCACGCGATGAAACCGGATTACTGGTCCTCCCTGCAGCTATTGTCAGTCGCCGCTAGGGCCGTTCAACGGGAATCAGCCGCCTACCTCAAAGTCTTCGGGCTGCCCCAGCTGGGTTTCTACATCCTCGAGTACCTCAATGAGCGAAGCCCGATGCTGCAGTCCGAACTCGCCCGCCTCGTCGTCGTCCGCTCTCAAACCATCGGCACAGTCCTGACCACGCTCGAGAAGAACCAGTGGGTTACCCGTCAGCGCGGCCTGACTCACAATCAGGTAGCCGTCAGCATCACCAAGCAAGGCCGGGCACTGCTCGCCGCCGCGCAGGAACGCCTCCAAACACTCCAGCTACCCGCAGACATCGAAGCCCTTCGCCCTATCTTCGCCACGATCATCAGCCGCGCCGCGCAGCAACCGGAGTCATGACCTCTCTGTCCAGCCGCGCGGCGCTTGCACTTGTGAGCCCCGGTGTTGATCCGTCACCCGCTGCGGTGGTTCAGCTGGCAGCCGGGGCGAACCAGTCCTGAACGACGGCGATGTCCGTGCGCTGGTAGCCATCGATGTACCGGCAGATCGTGTTGAATCCGTAGGAGCTCACGGCCACAAGGTATCCGTTCAGGAAGACCGGTCCGCCGGAGTCCCCGAAGCAGGTGCCTCCACCGCCGCGCGGGTCGTTCGGGTTGCCCTGCAGCTGCAGAGTCTGCGTGCCGAGCTTTTGTCCGGGAGATGTTGTGGCCCGGCGGAGCAGGGGGAAGTTCATGGGCTCGGGCTTCTGCGCTCCGGCGTCGGGCTTGCGGACCTCTGCGCCATATCCGACAACCTCGAAGGTCGTCTTGCTCAGCAAGGGTGCCTGGTACTGGTCGAGGTATCCTACCGGCGCGAGCTCGGCGGGGGCGATGCCGACCGCGGGGGCATCCAGCACGATCACGGCGACGTCCGCCCGAGCGGTGACGGGCGCCGTATCCGAGTAGTCGGGGTGTGCGGTCGACGTGCCGGACAGGGCGCCTGCTGCGGCAAGGTCCTGGTCCGTGTAGCCGACAGTGGGGTTGGACGCGCGGGGGATCGCCACAGGAGGAGCATCCCCGATCACGGACTCAAAAGTCACGAAGGATTCCCCTACGGTCCCGGAGACGCAGTGAGCTGCCGTGAGGAGAGTAGTGGGGCTAATCAATGTCGCAGAACAGCGCTGCAGGGACCCTGACGAGCTGTAGGTGAAGATCAAGGCGACATTAGGGTGAGCGTCACCGTCCGGCTCTCCTCGGGTGATGGCTGTGGCAGGCGATATGCCTGCCGCGAGGAGGGCGAGCGTGGCGGTAACGGCGAGAGCACGACGGATGAGCTTCATGGGAGAGACCTTTCGAGCGAACAGGGGTAACTGGCCGAGCCTACAGGTGGAAGCGGTTTCGCCATCAACCTGGCTGGCTTGCGCTGGACGCGCCGCTGAGCCACCGGCCTCGATGGGCTTGCGCCCCGCGTGGGGGGCAGGCAATGCGGCCAAGGACTGAACCGGAAAAGGCGTGGGTCTAGCCCCTGGCCCCTGTACCTGGAGGTTCGGCATGCATGGGAACCGCCTCCTGCCTGGAATCGGACGAACTCATCTGGCTTCCAGCATCGCTCAGGTACTCCAGTGCTCGGGACGGGGGGCCTGTGCAGAGCTTCTGGTGGGGGTGTGGAAACCAGTGTTATTAGACCACGCCCTCGCACGAGCATTGACCACCCGAGCATTGGCCACCCGAGCACCGACCGCCCGAACGCAGTCCCCACACGAGCGCTGGAACTGAGGCTCCTAGCCAGGCCGGTAATCGGTCGGGTCAGATCAGGAGGGCGACACTGAGTGCCAACGCGCCGATACCGATCAGGAACGTGCTGGAGGCCAGGACAGCCACGGGCCATGCCCCTTGTACGCTCGACGGGTGTGGTCTCTGGTGGCGGTAAAACGCGGTGTATCGGCAGTGGGATGTCCACCACACTGCTGCCGATCCCATCACACCGGCGATGCCGATGGCCGCCCACACCGGGTGTCCGAGCAGTACTGGAAGCAACCGGGCCGCCACGAGGGCCCCCAATCCCACGGACAGCGCGGTTCGGCGCCAGGCCAGTGCTGTCCGTTCAGGTTGCAGACCCGCATCGTACAGCGGGTGGCTCTCACTCATGCAAGGACAAGGCTCAGCAGGATGCAGAGCCCAGAGACGCACACAAGGCCAGCCACGATTGCACCCGACAAGGAACGGGGAAGGGGTTGCTCGTGCCGCAGCGCCCTCTCCGTCGCGAACCAGCCAGCCCATGCCTGAACAGAGGCGAGGATGCCTGCCCCGATGAGCAAAAAGGACGCCGCCAGGCGGAGTCCAGAGTGAAGGGCGAGTCCGAGCACTTCAAGGGCCACTCCGCCGGCCACCAGTGCCAGGGCGGTGCGGATCCACGCCAGGAAGGTCCGTTCGTTCGCAAGCGAAAAACGCGCATCCGGGTCCTCACCGGAATCGAACAACCTTCTCGGGAACCGCGGGTCCGGCATGTGAAGGTCTCCGACCGTTGGAGGGTGGCGATCTTCGCCAGCATAACCCCCGCAGGACGGTCCCGTCGCTAAATAAGTACAGGGGCTCACAGCCAGATAGCACTCCTCTGATGTAGGTTCCTCCGCCCGGACTGGTTTGCGCGCAAAAGGAGATGGAGTGGAGGGCCCAGGCCGCGTTCAGGAGTGTGCCAGGGATAAGTGGGCAGGTGCCTTGAACGAAGTCCAGTACCGGATAGGTGAAAGCCCCGCGCTCAGGGCTATGACCGCAGGCGAGGTCATCGTGGTTGACGACGGGACAACGGACCAGCGATGGCAGGAGTACGTCAACCTCACAGCACCCCTGGGATATGCGTCCATGCTCGCGGCACCCTTGATACTCGGAGGTGAGGGAACCGCAGCACTGGTGTTCTACGCTTCCCCCACCGGCTACTTCACCCCGGAACGACAGCACATGATCGACGTGTTCGTGCGGCAGGCCGAACGGGCCCTGGGAATGTCCATGCGCGTCGCCCGGCATCGCGATGAATCAGATGACCTACGATCGGCGATGAAGCCCCGGACCAGCATCGACATCGCGGTAGGCATCATCGCCCAGAACCGGTGCACCTAGGAGGAAGCTTTCAACCTCCTCAAGGCTCCGGCAGGGGCAGTTCTTCCCACCCCTGCTGGACACAGGAATCATCAGCTTCGTTGGTCATAACCACGGCTGGACAAACGACGCACCAGCGCCAGTCGTTCCCCCAAGGCCTGCACTATGCGCGTGTAGGGGCTAATCGATAGGGTCGTGGCAGCAGCACGGTTACCCTCCAGGGACATCGACGGCCTGTGGGCGCGCTAGTCAGTCGGCTTATTTCTTCGTTAGGGTGATTTGTGTAGGACGGCAGGACTGGAAGGGGTCAGTAATCTCAGGGTCACAACGATCCACCATTGGCATCACCGTACGCACGGTGGTGCAGCTTGTGCTGACCTTGTCGCTGCTGGTGTCCTTTACGACGTCAGCAGCCGCAGCTATGTGCCTGCAGATGAGTCATTACAGTTCACAGGCCGGTATGCGTATGTCCGCAGACGTCACGGGCCTCCCTGTCCGGGAGACTCCAGGGCCTGCCAGCGGGACTGTTGCAGGTGACACGCTTGAGAACCTGAGATCAGTGCATCCCTGTTGTGAGCAACAGGTCAGTACGCCGCAGGGGGTTATGCCTGCGAAAGGGGCGGCACTGAGTGAGCAGGGAGTCGGCTCCGCCCTGGATGTCACATCCTTTTCGACGCATGCCGGCTCATTGCCTCCCTGGGTGTCCCATGCCTGGCAGGAGAAACGCGACCACCTCACCCCGTCGCTGACTGCCCTATCGATCAGTCGGACATAAGCCCGCCCGACCGGGCACCTCGCAACAGGAACACAGACCTTACCGCGGCTTCACGTCGCCCATGTCCGGTTATCTGCGCGCCCGGACAGAAGAAGTAAGCGCAGCCCTTGTGGCCGACTCTTGTGCCTTGAGCACTCTTGTTGCCACACCCTGAACAAGGAGACAACCTCATGACACACCACGTGACATCCATGCTCGATACATACCCCAAGGATCTGGGGGCAGTGGACCGGGCCAAACTCGCAGAGTGCATCCGAGCCTGCTTCGAGTGTGCCCAGACCTGCACCGCCTGTGCCGATGCCTGCCTCAGTGAGGACATGGTCGCAGAGCTCACCAAGTGCATCCGAACCAACCTGGACTGCGCTGATATCTGCGCGACCACGGGTAACGTCCTGTCCCGCCACACCGGGTATGACGCGAATATCACGCGAAGCATCGTGGAGGCCTGCCGTGCCGCGTGCAAAGCCTGCGCAGATGAGTGTGAACAGCACGCCGAGATGCATGATCACTGCCGGATCTGCGCCGAAGCGTGCCGTCGATGCGAGAAGGCCTGCGAGGAGTTGCTCTCCGTCCTCGGCTAGTCCTCACGTTCCTGGCACTCCTACTTGCCAGAGCGCACTGAGAGGCATCCATTAGCCCACCTGTTGATCCTCAGAGAATCTGCAGGCGCCTGATGCAGTCCCGGGCCCCACCAGGTGTGGCCCGGGACTGACACGGTGACAGAACCTACAAGAAAGACTGGCGTGAAAAAAGAAGAGACGTCGAAAGAAGATCAGAAGCTGTCATTGGTTGGATCTGTGGCCCTCGGTACGGGAGTGATGATCGGAGCCGGGATATTCGCCTTGGTCGGACAGGTCGCCGAACTGGCCGGTGGCTGGGTTCCATGGGCGTTTCTAGCTGGCGCGGTTGTGGTCGCCTTCAGCTCGTACTCTTATACGCGCTACTCGGCGGCGAACCCGTCGTCCGGCGGTATCGCGATGCTCCTCAAAGCCGCGTATGGTCCCGGCGTCGTCGCGGGTTCCTTCTCCCTGTTCATGTACGTGTCGATGATCATGGCCGAAAGCCTGCTCGGGCGAACCTTCGGCACCTACCTTCTCAGAGCTTTCGGGATGCAGTCCTCGGCACTATGGGTGCCCATTCTGGCCGTGCTTGCCATAGCTGCCGCAGCGCTGGTGAATCTGGTCGGTAACCAGTGGGTGGAACGTTCAGCGACCATCACCGCGGCCCTGAAAATCATCGGCATAGCCGTTCTTGCTGTTGGTGGGATCCTTGCCGCTGGTGTTTCCTCGTTGGGCCGGTTGTTCTCGACGGCCCAGCGGACTCCACCCGAATCTGGTCTCCTCGGTTTCCTGGCCGGGGTCACTCTCTGCATCCTCGCCTACAAGGGCTTCACCACGATCACGAACCAGGGTGCTGACCTCCGCCGTCCTGAGCGCAACATCGGCCGCTCCATCATGATCTCCATCGGCCTATGCACGGTGCTCTATCTCCTGATCACGGTAGCCGTCACCGGAAGTCTCACCGTCCCGCAGATCGTGGAGGCCAGGGATTACGCTCTCGCCGAAGCAGCCGAGCCCGCCTTCGGATCATCGGGCGTGATGCTCACCGTCATCATCGCCGTCATTGCAACACTCTCTGGACTGGTCGCGAGCCTGTTCTCTGTTTCCAAGCTCTACGACATGCTCCGCGATATGGGTCAAGCCCCAGGACTGCCAGGCCATGGAACGCACCAGTCCCTGTTCATCACAGCCGGGCTGGCGATCATTATGGCCGCCTTCTTCGACCTCTCGCAGATCGCTTCGCTCGGCGCGATCCTCTACCTCCTTATGGATATTGCCATCCATTGGGGCATCATCCGGCACCTTAGGAACGAGACGGGCGCCAAGCCCTGGGTTCCGGGTGTCGCGATCGTGCTCGACGCTGCGGTCCTGATTCCCTTCCTGCTTCTCAAAGCACAGTCGGACCCGATCACGTTGGTCATCACCGCAGTGGTCGCCATCGTCATCATCGCCATGCAGTGGGCGATAGTGCGCCATCATGACCGAGCTTCGGCCTGACTCCCCCACGTGAGGTCAGGAACAAGCCCGTTCGTGGGGACCTCATCAGGTCCGATGGAAGGAGTTTGATATGACGTGGATTTTCACCGCACTGGGATTCATCATCATCGGAGTCGGGCTCAGAGACGTCTTCCACACCCTGCTCCATCCCAGCGGCCAAGGAGGGTTGACCAAAGCCGCTATGAACAGCACCTGGAAAATCTTCAAGCCGCTAGGGCTGAAGGCAGTATCCCTGGCCGGGCCCCTCGGTATCGTGGCAGTGATTGTGCTGTGGGCGGCACTGCAGGTCCTCGGGTGGGCACTGGTGTACTACCCCCACGTTCCGCAGGGTTTCACGTACTCCGACGGAATCACTCCCTCCCGATACCCCGACTTCATCGAAGCGCTCTATGTCTCAACTGTCACACTGTCGACCCTCGGCTTCGGAGACGTCATCGCAACCGACCCCTGGATTAGGGCGCTATCACCTGTCGAAGCTTTGATAGGTTTTGCCCTGCTCACGGCCGCAGTGTCATGGTTTCTGCAGCTATACCCTGCCCTCGCCCGCCGTCGGGCCCTCGCACTTCGCCTCACCGTCCTCCGGGATGCAATGTACCTCCAACACCTGTCTGAGTTCACACCCGAGACGACCAGCCGCGTCCTCGACAGCATCACCGACGGCATCATCCAAACCCGGGTAGACCTCACACAAACCAGCGAGTCATACTACTTCCGCGAATCGACGGCCGCAGCATCGCTGGCCACGTCTCTCTCCTACGCGGTAGCACTCAGCAAACTCGCCAAGGACCTAACAAACCCTGAAGTACGGGCATCAGGGTTGGCGCTACACAACTCCCTTCAAGACCTCAGCGCCCTCATGGGTAACACCCTGGGAATCAAAGGTTTATCCACTGACGACACGTTCCGGTCGTACGCGTCGGACCACAAATACGACTACCAGCCATAGGGCACATGCTCGAGACCGGAAGAAATATCTCTCATAAGAGCTTCTGTCCCAACGCTGCCCCCGACCCGGGCCGCTCCCCCCACTAGGTGTACTGACCGGGCACGTTAGTTGAAGGGGCCGTGAGCAGGTTCAGGATCGTTGCAGTCGGGCCCTATGGCGCCTGACGGCATCCCTGCTTCCGCACTGAGGCGAGCAGTACCGCTGGGTGCCGTTGCGGGATACGTCCACGACGACGTTTTTGCACGGGTCCGCGGCGCAACGCCCAAGTCGAGCTCATGTCCCACACCAACGCTGCCCTCACCCCGCGCCACCGGCTGAAAGTCGCCCAACTCGTCGTAGACGAGAACTGGTTTGTCAGCGAGGTTGCCGCCCGCTTCCAGGTTTCTTGGCTCACCGTCAAACGTTGGGCCGACCGCTACCGTGCAAACGAGTCGATGCAGGACCGCTCCTCTCGGCCTCACTGCTCGCCGAACAAGACCGGTGAGAAGACCACCCGGCGCTGCATCAGTCTGCGTCTTCGATTGTGCGAGGGTCCCGTGCAACTCGCCTACCGCCTGGACCTCGCGCCCTCGACAGTTCATCGCATTCTCGCCCCGGTCCGCCTAAACCGCCTGTCACACGTTGACCGAGCCACCGGGAAACCCATCCGCCGCTACGAGCATGACCACCCCGGATCCATGCTTTATGTCGATGTGAAAAAGCTCGGCAACATCCCTGACGGCGGCTGGTGGCGCTTCGTCGGACGGAGTCAGGGCGAGAAGAACCGCACGGCAACACCGGACAAGCAGCGCAACAAACACGGCAACCCGCTGATGGGCACGGCCCACGTTCACACGGTGATCGACGACTATTCACGCGTCGCCTACGCCGAGATTCACGACGACGAGACCGCCGTTACCGCCAGCGCCGTCCTGGTCCGAGCTGTCGAGTGGTTCGACCAGCGCGGCGTCACCGTAGCGCGAGTCCTATCCGACAACGGCGGTGCCTACCGCTCACACCTATGGCGAGACACCTGCGCGGCACTCAGCATCAAGCACAAACGCACTCGCCCCTACCGGCCGCAGACCAACGGCAAGATCGAGCGATTTCACCGAACCCTTGCCGATGGTTGGGCGTACGCCCGCTGCTACACGTCCGAGGCTCAACGACGCGAACAGCTGGGCGACTGGCTGCACTACTACAACCACCACCGCCCGCATTCAGCCTGTGAAAACCGACCACCGTTCTCAAGATTGACCAACGTCCCCGGTCAGTACAACTAGGGCGAGGGACGTTCCCCGGGAATATCCCAGCGGCGGCTGATCAATGGATGGTCAGGCTGAACAGGCGTGCAACATCGATCAGGTGGGGATCGGTCTTCTCGATCGTGGTCTGTTCGTGAATGAAGGTTTCGGTGCCAGCGAAGATGGCCCAGCATTCCTCGCTGTCGAGTTTGGAGACGTATCAGATGCCTGAGTAGTTGTAGAGCCCTTCGTCGTCGAGCGAGGAGTACGCCCAGCGTGCTATCTCGCGGGTGAGGAGACGGTTCATGCCGCGCATATCGGGCACGTCGAGTGTTTCTACTCCCAAAGGTTCGAGCTGCTCACCGATTTGACCGAGGATGTGCCGGCGGGTTTCGAGATTCTCAAGGTCGATGAAGGATGCGGGGTTCGTGGTGCCGACCGTGAAGAGGCGGCGTTCGTCCCGCCAGGACGCTGGGATGCTGTTGGGCGGCATGAAACCATTGGGATCATCTCGCACGAGGGCCGCCATTTTGGGGGACACTCTCTTGCCGGCGAGGGTTTCCAAGTAGGAGCCGCGCGGGCTGGTGGCGCAGTACAAAACTCCTCCGCCGGGCACATCGAAGCGATTGCCGGCATCAGGAAGGAGTGCATCGTCTGGGGCTATCTCGGAAAAACGCTGTCCAGAGGGGATGAGGGCGACTCGCCATACCCTGTCGGGAATCTCGACCGTCCTGGGTGCGAGCGAGTCGCCCAGCTCCATGCCTTACCCTCCTGCCCGGTACGCACGGGCTGCGGCCATTGCTTCACGGGTCCGGTTCTCAGCGATCGCTTCAGCAGGCGACATGTCATCAAGCTGTCCGTTCATTCCCATGAACCACGCCCGCACGGTGTGTGGTGACTGTGGGGCCTGAGGATCATGGGCGAGGAACATGAAGATCTGGTAGGCCGCCCTGATGCGCCGTTCCACATCGAGGGACTTCGGTAGTTGTTTGGAAGCCATCCACCGCGTGACGGTCTGACGGTCTTTGCCTGCGATGAGCTGTGTCAGGGCTGGGCCCAGGTTGTCGTTAAGCACGGTGACCATGTCACTAAACCTGGTCTCGAACTCGTGTCCTGGCGATCCTGTGGCGTTGCCGCGGCCGTGCCGTGTCCTCGTGGTTACTCCGTCGCCCATGGTGGTCCTTCTATCGCGGTGTCGTGGTGGCTCAACTACTGGTTTTCTATATATATATGTAACGAGCACCAAACGACATATGTTCCGATGCTCGTATAAATCGGTTCTGATACTTGTGCAGACGAGAAACCATCGGAAACAGCACTATACGGGCTGGCTGCGTAGCGTCACTCTCCGCTCCAAGCACCCAGGGAGACTGTGCACATCCACTGCTTGCTGGAGGTGAGTTACCCCGTGTCGGTGACGCAGGGGTTGTGTGCAGGCGGGCCTCTGGTTCCTGCTGTTCACCTGGGTGCGCGACAAGCAGCGGAGCGTGGGGAAGCTTGTGCCGTGTCCCTGTGTGCAGGAGGCCAATCAACCTGGGGAACGAGCCGTCGTCTTCTGGGACAAGGACTCCTGTAATGGCCTGAGCCGGAGCTTTGGTTGTTCACATGATGCGGCCCGAGGATGTCAGGTGACAAGGATGAAGGTTGTCAGGGCAGTCATGGTGGCGAGAGTAAGGAGGATGACGCCGAGCATGATGGCTCTGCGGTGTTGTTGCCGGTGGTGCTGTCGTTCGGCTTCGGCGGCCCTCGCCGCTTGAAGGCGTTGTTCCGCTGCGTGTGCGCGGGCTGCCTTGCGCTTGTCCGTTGCCATTGTGTCAGGCGCCGTCGGCGTCGATGACGGTGGTGAAGGTCATGCCGTTGTCGACCGACTTCTCCAATCCGTTCTCTGTCGTTACCCAGACTTCGGTGCCGCTGGCCGTCCGTTTCGTGGTGATCGCTGAGGGCTGGGCAGAGACCTTTCCGACCTGCTCCCAGGTGATACCGGCATCTGTGCTGGTTAGGACGTCACCGGTGGGAAGGATGCCGATGATGTCCGAGTCGTCGGTGACGGCGGCTATCAGGATGACGGGGGCATCGGGTTCCTTCGTCCATGTCCTCCCTGCGTCCTCGGACCGGTAAATGCCGTCTTCGGTGGTTGCGACCGCGAGCTTCGTGGCAGGGTTCCCAGCGAGGGTGTAGGGACTGATCTGGGTGGTCGCGTCGGTCCAGGAGCTCCCGTCCTTGCTAACCCGCAGGATGCCGTCGAACCCGATGATTCCCTGGTAGGTGGTGGTCAGGGTGTGGAAGTCAGACTCGCCACCGCGAGCGACCTGCGACCAGGTGAGCCCATCGGTGGAGCTGATCAGTCCGACAGGGTTAGGCAGGTCGACGCCGGGACCTGGGTGGCCGGAAGCGAAGTAGGTTCCGTCGCTACCGACGGTGAAGCCCATCAGGTCAATGGTCTGCCCCATGGGTTCGGCGGACTCACCGTTGACCGTGAAAAGGCCCTCGTGGGAGGCGATCAGCACCGATTGAGTGTCAGGATCCACCGCCAACCCATGAACATGGGAGGGATACGGCTGTGCTGATATGGCCGACCCTGCACCGTCATCACCGGCCGCCGAGCCGGCTGCCGTTTCAGCTGTTGAGTCGGTAGACGACGTGCACGCCACAGTCCCCAACGTCAGGGCGAGGGAGACCCCGGCCAGGGTGCACCGGCGCCAGGTACGGGGCACACGACCCGCAGCAAGGAAAGCAGCGGAGGAATGAGTGGGGGAAGGAGTGGGGGAAGGAGTGGGGGAAGGCATGGGGTGATATATCCGATCATAGGTGCGTCCCTGCTGGTGCTGCCGTCAGTGCTCGGTGTACTCGGTGTTTTTTGGGTACACCGAGCTGTCCGGGGTGTTCCAGGGAAATGCGTAGGGCGTGGGCAACACGCGACGGGCAGGAATGCCAGTGAGACGCGCAAGGGTGCGGTTGGTGTCCCGCTAGGGGTGGGTTTAGGTCAGGAAACTTGGGCCCGAAAAGGGCCACCGGAATGAAGCAGCTCGGGGATGTCACCAGCCGGCCTGCCGGGACCCGCCGCCATGGTGGTGGCAGCGATCCCCGGTTCAGGGTCCGGCGGTCGAGGTATCAGCAAGCAGTTGGTAAATCAGCTGGGTTGCCGTGCCTTTGTAATGAGGGGTGTGATGTCAGTGCTGCTCGAGCAGGGCCGTCATTTCCTCGATTTCGGCCTGCTGGGTTTCCACGATGGTCTCGGCCATCTGAATCGCCTCGGGGAACATGCCGTCCTCGATTTCCTGCTGGGCCATCTGCACGGCCCCGCGGTGGTGGGCGGTCATCGACTCCAGGAACAGGGTTTCGGCTTCAGCGCTTTCAGCAGTGCCAAGCGCCGCCATGTCCTCGTCGCTCATCATGCCCTCCATCGACCCCATGTCGCCCCCGTCGCCCATGGAACCCATGTCGTGGCCTTCCGTGCCGCTCTCGGGCTCCTCGGGCTGGCCCCAGGCTTCCAGCCAGGTGGTGAGCTGCTCGATCTCGGGTTCCTGGGCGGCAGCGATGCGGGTCGCGAGGTCGGTCACCGCAGGGTCGATGCCCTCCTTGTCGAGGAGCATGTTGCTCATCCCAACGGCCTGCCGGTGGTGGGGAAGCATCATCTGCGCGAACATCACGTCCGCGTCATTGTGCTCACCCATGTCCTCGGAAGATGCGCTGGAGGTGGCTTCAGTCGTGGCCCCCGCCGAGGCGCTCGGGGTGGCCTCCGCTGCGGCGGAGCTTTCTTCGCCCATGTCCATGCCTTCCATACCGCCGCCCGAGGACGAACCACAGGCGGACAGGGTGATGAGAGCGGCGGCGGACAGGGCGGTAAGTGATGCGAAACGGTGCTTCATGAGAACAGTCCTTCGGTATGTGAATACACGGGTTCAGGAAAATGATCGGTCGGTGTTCCCACGACGTCGGCTGCCTTTGTGCATCCTCTGGCGCCACTCATACCGTCCGTGCGCAAAGTTCGCATCGAGCGGGAGGCTGTACCGATGGAGAGGCGGTACCTGAGTGGTGTTGAGGCGGGGGGCCGGTCATTATAGTGCCGGCAAGTGCACAAGCGTATGAGGCGGGAAGGGGCCTCCCCGTGTTTATGTGCGACTGATCGAGAGCTGAACCAAGGAAACTGTTTGTGCCCTGAAAGGGAACATGAAGGCCAGTGATGGGGGGGCGCGACGGATCAGGGTGCCGCGTAGGAGCGCGGAGCGAAGCCCCAGGAAACCCGCGAGGCCAATGATCAGCAGCGCGATCATGCACATGGCGTCCATCATGGAGTGCCCGTTCGGGCAGGTCAGCTCACACAGGGAGCCGTCGGCAGAGCCATGGCCGTCGAAGGAGGAGGTGACCATCACCGCTGCTAGACCTGCTGCTGAGGCTGTTACTGGGACGGGCGGTTCGGCCGTCATCAAGGTTCCGGTGGCTTCCGAAGCGGTGGGTGCGGAAGCCACGGTGTGAGTCGGAGCAGTGTGGGTGGAAGCCGTGTGGCCTGCTGGCTCACCGGTGGTCGGGCTGATCCATAGATGCATCGCCAGTATGCCGACCAAAAGAGCCAGAAGCCGGAGGGTCCACGTCAAGGACACGAGGGTTCCGGTTGCGGCGGATCGCTGGGATCGAGGAACGGTGAGCAGCAGATCTTTCACTGTGTGTTCGTCCCTCCCCTCATTCTTCAGCAATCCTTCAACTCAAAATAATACCCGGGTGGGGTACGCCCTCAGAGCCGGGATCAGGTTTGACGTTCACAACAACAGTAGGGGCCCGGCACCCAATGTGGCCAAGCGGCGGGTTCCTGCCGGAGCCCCGCTCGTATGCCCTTTGTGTCCGGAAGCTGGTCGGTGTATGCCAGTGCGGCCTGTTCTGCCCGCTACCTGCCCAACAGTCTGCAGGCACTGGTGGTGCCCCGGGGTAAGCCCTATCGCTACGGCCTTCCCCCCGGTGCCCGCCGCTTTTCACGGATGCTGAGTGCGGGCGGGGACACCGGTGGGATCGGCGGCGGTGGGTTAGGTAGCGATGGAACCGGCGGGGTGCTAGACCGTGGTGCTGATCCGATCCGGGTCGAGGTCGATCCGACGCAGCAGCTGCGCGTTCAGGGCCACCACGATCGTGGAGACACTCATGAGGACCGCGCCGGCGG
>NZ_PJIQ01000017.1 GCF_002929745.1 Arthrobacter sp. B1805 | reverse complement strand
AGGACGAGCCGACGGGAGCCTCACGCCGGCTGCACCTGCACTTCCTGCACTCGCCCGTGGAGATCTACGACTCACCGGAGACACCCGGCAAGGTCGCCGGCATGAAGTTCGAGCGCACCGAGCTGACGGGTGACGGCAATGTCCGGGGAACCGGCGAGTTCATCGACTACCCCGTCCAGGCCGTGTACCGGGCCATCGGCTACTTCGGGTCCGAACTGCCCGAGGTGGGTTTCGACGACAAGCGCGGTGTCATCCCGAACGAGGGAGGCCGCGTCATCGACGAGGACGGGAGCCCGGTACCGGGTATCTACGCCACGGGGTGGATCAAGCGCGGGCCGGTGGGCCTCATCGGGCACACCAAGGGCGATGCGCTCGAGACCATCGGGTTCCTGCTCGAGGACCGACTGAACCTGCCGCCGGCGGAGGACCCTTCCGAGGACGCCATCATCAACCTCCTCGAAGAGCGCGGCGTCCGCTACACGACCTGGGAAGGGTGGCTGAAGCTGGACGCCCATGAGATGAAGCTCGGATCGAACTTCGTCAACACCTCGGGCAACGCGGAACTGGTCCGTGAGCGCGTCAAACTGGTTCCCCGTGAGGACATGGTGGCAATTTCCCGAGGTGAGTAGTCCCGCTACACTGTGACCTGTCCCACGCTTCTGGTGGGGCAGGTCACGAAGCGGAGTGCCGATGTTGCCGTCCCGTTCGATTCCCCTAGCCGAGCTGTCCTCCGACGTGGTGCAGCGGAAGGCCGTTGCCGCTCATGAGGCCCTGGGTCAGGGTGCCAGTGTCGACGGGAAGTTGCGCGGCGTCGTCCATGATTCCTGGCTCCGCTCGCTCGCGTTCTTGCCCGATCCGTCGTCGGCGCGGGCGCGGTTGTTCTGCTCCGAGGAAGAGTTGGAGTCCTACCGCCAGGCGCATCCGCTCGCGGCTGTCATGCCTGTCATCGATCGGCTGCTCGTGCAGCCGAGCCTCGAGTCCGGGATGCTGGTCGCGGTCGGCGATGAGAACGGCCGGCTTCTGTGGGTCGATGGCGACCGTGACCTGCGCGGGCGGGCGGAAGGCATGCTGTTCGTGGCAGGGGCCGACTGGTCCGAAGCTTCCGTCGGAACGAGCGCACCGGGCACCGCGCTGGCGCTGCAGCGCAGCGTGCAGATCGCGGGAGCCGAACACTTCAGTCCACAGGTCCATCCGTGGAGCTGCACCGCGGTGCCGCTTCACGACCCCGACTCGGGAACCGTCCTGGGCGTCATTGACATCACCGGTACCGCGGACGCGGTCGCGACCCACACACTGTCCCTCGTCCAAGCAGCGGTGGCCGCAGCGGAAGCGCAACTGAGTATCCACCGGCTCCGGAGCCGCCTGCCTGCAGCGGGGCGCACGCGATCCCCCCGCACGCGGGCCAGCCTGTACCGGAACAGTCTCCAGATCCTCGGCACCGACCACGGCATCGTTCACGCCGGGGGCTCGTCCCTGGAGCTGAGCCTGCGCCATGCGGAACTGCTCACACTGCTGGCGCTGCATCCGGAGGGCCTGACGGCGGACCAGCTCGCGGGCATGGCGTACTCGGGCGACGCATCGGTGACGACCATCAGGGCCGAGATGCTCAGGCTTCGCAGGGTGCTGGTGGGGCACGGTGACACGATCGTGCCCCAGTCGCGCCCGTACCGGCTCCCGGCGGAGCTCGTCGTGGATGCCGTCCAGGTCCTCAACTACCTCCACCGAGGAGCGCACCGCATGGCGCTGGGTATCTATCGGGGGCCCGTCCTCCCCCGGTCGCAGGCGCCGGCTATCGCACGGCTTCGGGTGGAGGTTTCAGCTCTCCTTCGGGACGCCGTCCTGAACGACGGCGCCGCCGACACCGTGCTGCAGTACCTTGCGCTCGCCGAAGCCGAGTACGACACCGAGGCGTGGCAGCTCGCTCTCCGGGTCCTGCCCCCGCGCTCGCCACGCCGTGCTGCCGTCGTCGCTCATGCCGAATGGCTCGAGGGGGAACTCTCGACGCCGTCATCGCCGGGTTCGCGTGCTCCTCACGCCCGTTAGCAAAATGCAATAAACCGTCGCGGTGGCATAGTGATCGGTCTACCGTTGTTCACGACGGTCGAACGTCCTGAGGGCACTGCTGCCCGACGATCCGACCCACCGGATGCAGCACTCTTCAAGGGGACTTCTCGTGGCGCAGGCTGGACTCCACCTAGGCGGGCCGAAGGTGCAGGGGCGCATCCTCGGGCCTTCGCGCCTGAGGATGAACGCGAGCCTCGCGATGGTGGTGTGCCTGATCGGTTTCCACGGAGTCGCACCGCAGTGTTGGAATCCTGAGTCCGTCTCCTCCGGTCACGCCGATGGCGCCGGTTCGTTGTCTGCGCGGGGAGACGCGCTCGTGCCCACCGGCACCGTGGGCCCGTCGCTCCTGGTGCCATCGGGTGCCCTCGACGCGCTTGACGCGACGGCTCCTGGGCGCCGCGCGTCCGCCCGGGAAACAGGCAAGGATGGCGCCGCGATCTCTGCTGCTGCGGCCAGCACGACCCGGCGGCCTCCGGCGGGTACCTTGTTCGCACCCTTCGACGCCCTCACTCCCACGTCGTCCTTCGGGCTACGGACCAGCCCCATCACCGGCGAGGCCGGTGAGTTCCACACGGGCCAGGACTATGCCGCACCGTGCGGTACGCCGGTCTTCGCGGCCGACGCCGGCACTGTCCGTGCCGTCGGATGGCATCTGTGGGGCGGTGGGAACCGCGTCGAGGTGGATCACGGCAACGGTCTGATCACGAGTTACAACCACCTGCAGCGCATCTCCGTCGGCGTGGGCGAGTCCGTCGATGGCGGGGACCCGATCGCCGAGGTGGGAACGAGCGGTTCGTCGACCGGCTGCCACCTGCATTTCGAGACGATCCTGGACGGCGAGCACGTCGACCCCCTGCGGTGGAAGCTGATAACTGCGGAGCACGGCGAGCGAACGGGCGAACTGAGGGACTACACCCCTGGTGCCTCGAGTGGGGGAGACGTTCCAGCGTGGGCGCAGTCCTCGACCCGGTCCGCTGCGTCGGCGCAGGCCGAGGAGCCCGACGTGCCTCCGCGGGTGTCGGACCTGCCCGACGAGCTGGACGTCCCCGAGAAGCCCAGCGGCGACGGGATCGCGACTGCTCCCGTTCCGTCGCCACCCGCGCCCGCTGGGACGCCGGGTGTCACGCCACCGCCGTCGACGACGCCGGGAGTGGCGGAGGCTCCTCAGCCACCTGCGCCGGGTGCAGTTCCGCCGGAAGCGCCGGCTCCGCCGCCTCTTGTGCCCGGTACTACTCGGCCGCCCCCGCCGGCCGATACGCCGTCGACGACGCCCGACGTGACGCATGCTCCGCCGCCTTCGCCGGAAGCGCCACTTCCGCCGACCCAGGCGCCACCTCATGCGCCCGGTGAGCCGCCGGCCCCGCCGACCGCTACGTCACCTTCACCGGAAGCTCCGATGACTCCGGGCCCGGAGTCCTCCTGCGGCACCGACGCGACAGCTGGGGACACGGCTGCGGACACGGCTTCGGGCACGGCTTCGGGTACGGCTTCGGGCACGGCTGCGGATGCGGCTGCGGAGGCGGAGACCGATACTGACGCGACCGCTTCGACGACGCCTGGGCCCGGCGATCCGGCAGCCCTGACTCCGGCCCCGCCATCACCCGAAGACGGAGAACATGCGCCCGCAGTGCCGGGTGTGCCCGCCGAAGCTCCGCAGCAGCAGGTCGTGTCGGTGCCGCCGCCCGCGCCGAGCGCGTTGCCGACCGACACCGGGCCCGGAGCGGCGTCGAACGGCGCCGCTGGGCGCCCTTCCACGGTGCCGGCCGCGGATTTCGCACCGGGCAATGACGTCGACCCAGCGAATGCTGCACCGGCCAACGACGTCGACGCAGCGAACACACCCTGCGGCGACCCGGAGGATCTGAACGGCCCGGACGACCCGGACGACTGGGAGGACCCGGACGAGCCCGGGGATGCCGATCCAGGGGCTGACGGTCCGGCGGCCCCCGGATCGGCACCAGCACCGGAATCGGGATCCCAGCAGGAGGGGGCGCCGTCGCCCGGAGAACCGGCGGTTCTCCCTCGCGAGCAGGGCTGAGCGTAGGGCATCCTGATCGGCGTCCCTCAGGGCCTCCATCGGTACACGTCGCCGTGACCGTGACCTGAGCAGGCCCGGCCCGGTGCTGCTGCTGCCGTGCAACGTCGGTGCAACCCCCGGCCTCCTACGCTGTGGACCAGGGACGACGACGTCCCGGTCCCGAGGAGTGCAAGGAGTTCGACGATGACCGTTTACGCCCAGCCCGGCCAGGATGGATCGAAGATCAGTTTCAAGCCGCGATACGAGAACTGGATCGGCGGCGAGTGGGCTCCGCCGATCAAGGGGCAGTATTTCGAGAACATCTCGCCGGTGACAGGGAAGCCCTTCTGCGAGGTTGCCCGGGGCACGGCCGAGGACATCGAACTCGCCCTCGACGCCGCCCACAAGGCCGCCCCCGCCTGGGGCAGGACGTCCGTTGCCGAGAGGGCCTCAGTGCTGAACCGCATCGCGGACCGCATGGAGGAGAACCTCGAGATGCTCGCGGTCGCGGAGACGTGGGACAACGGCAAGCCCGTCCGGGAGACGCTCGCTGCGGACATGCCCCTCGCGATCGACCACTTCCGCTACTTCGCCAGTGCCATCCGCGCCCAGGAAGGCCACCTCTCCCAACTCGACGAGGACATGACGGCCTACCACTACCACGAGCCCCTCGGCGTCGTGGGGCAGATCATCCCGTGGAACTTCCCGATCCTCATGGCCACCTGGAAGCTCGCCCCGGCCATCGCCGCGGGCAACGCCGTCGTGCTGAAGCCGGCGGAGCAGACGCCGTCGTCGATCCTCGTGCTCATGGAGCTGATCAGCGACATCCTGCCCGCGGGCGTCGTGAACGTCGTCAACGGTTTCGGTGTGGAGGCAGGCAAGCCGCTCGCGTCCAGCAAGCGCATCCGCAAGATCGCGTTCACCGGCGAGACGACCACGGGCCGCCTGATCAGCCAGTACGCGAGCCAGAACCTGATCCCCGTCACCCTCGAGCTCGGCGGCAAGAGCCCGAACATCTTCTTCTCGGATGTCGCCGACAGCAACGACGCGTTCTACGACAAGGCGCTCGAGGGTTTCGCGTTGTTCGCGCTCAACCAGGGCGAGGTGTGCACGTGCCCGTCACGCGCCCTCGTGCAGGGCTCCATCTACGACTCGTTCATGGCGGATGCGATCGCGCGCGTGGACAAGATGGTGCAGGGCAATCCGCTGGACACCGACACGCAGGTCGGCGCGCAGGCGTCCAACGACCAGCTCGAGAAGATCCTGTCCTACATGGACATCGGCACGCAGGAGGGCGCCAAGGTCCTGATCGGCGGCGAGCGCAACATGCTCGACGGCGACCTCGCCGAGGGCTACTACGTGAAGCCCACGGTGTTCGAGGGCACCAACAACATGCGGGTCTTCCAGGAGGAGATCTTCGGTCCGGTCGTATCGGTGACCCGGTTCGACGACTACGCCGAAGCCATGGAGATCGCGAACGACACCCTCTATGGGCTCGGGGCTGGTGTCTGGTCGAGGAACGGCAACGTCGCCTACCGCGCCGGACGCGAGATCCAGGCGGGCCGCGTCTGGGTGAACAACTACCACGCCTATCCCGCGGGAGCGGCGTTCGGTGGGTACAAGTCCTCCGGCATCGGCCGCGAGAACCACGCCATGATGCTCGACCACTACCAGCAGACCAAGAACCTCCTGGTCAGCTACTCGGAATCCAAGCTCGGATTCTTCTAGGAGATGCCATGACGGTCGAGGCCTCGGTGACGATCCCGGGGGAGACGACGTCCCGCGTGGCACTCACGACGGGCGCGGTGGAGCTCCTGGACACGCTGTGGCTCATCCATGGGCCCCTGATGTTCCACCAGTCCGGGGGGTGCTGCGACGGGTCGTCGCCGATGTGCTATCCGGCGGGTGAGTTCATCACGGCCGAGGCGGACGTGCTGCTCGGCGTCCTGGACATCACGGCCGGCGCCCAGGGTCGCGAGGACGCGGCAACGGCAACGAACGACGACGGTCCCCGCCTGATCGAGTTCTGGATGTCGCGCGAGCAGTTCGAATACTGGCGGCACACCCACCTGACCATCGACGTCGTTCCAGGGCGGGGGAGCGGGTTCTCCGTCGAGGCGCCCGAAGGGAAGCGGTTCCTCATCCGGTCCCGGCTGATGGGATAGCCGGACCACGAGGGGGCCCGGCAGGCACAGCGCCTCCCGGGCCCTTCGTCGTGCGGGGAGCAAGGATCAAGCGTGGTCGTGGTGCTCCGGATCGACGGCGAGGACGATCCCGAGCAGGTCCGTGAGCGCGTGACCGAGCTTCGGGTCGACGAGTTCGTACCGGGAGCGCCGGCCCTCGGGCACGGACACCACGAGTCCGCAGCCGCGCAGGCATGAGAGGTGGTTGGACAGGCTCTGGCGGCTGACGCCCAGAAGCAGCGCCAGGTCGCTCGGGTACGCCGGCGCGTCCCGGAGCGCCACCAGGATGCGGACGCGCGTCGGGTCGGAGAGCGCCGTGCCCACGCGTTCGAGGACGGAGGTCGAGGTCAGGGTCTCGAGCATCAGTGAGTCAGCTCCGTCTCGTGGGGTACGTGCCCCAGCGGCTCGATCTGGAAGGTGCAGTGATCGATGCCGACCTCGAAGTGCTGGCCGACGCATTCCTGGAGCTGGTCGAGGACGGCGTGGGCCGATCCGTCCCGGTAGCACTCGTCATCGACGACGATGTGCGCCGTGAGCACCGGCAGTCCGGTTGCAATCTGGCTGATGTGCAGATCGTGGACATCCCGGACCTGTGGCAGCCGGGCGATGTGGGCGCGTACCTCCTCGAGATCGATCCCGATGGGGGTGGACTCCAGGAGTACATCGATGGTCTCTCGCAGCAGCATCAGCGTCCGCGGGATGATGAGGGCGCCGATGAGCAGGGCGACGACGGCGTCGGCCCGCATCCACCCGGTCAGCGTGATGATCACGGCAGCGGTGATGACGGCCACGGATCCCAGTGCGTCGTTGAGCACTTCGAGGAAGGCTGCGCGGAGGTTGAAACTCGCCGTCCGGTGCCGTGCGAGGAGCCAGAGTGCGGCGAGGTTGCCCGCGAGACCGATCGCCCCGAAGACGATCAGTTCGGGCGCAGCCACCTCCTCGGGCGTGATCAGGCGCCGCACTCCCTCGACGAGCACGTACGCCCCGACGGCGAGGAGGAATGCCGCCTGCAGGAGCGCCGCGATGACTTCTGCGCGGCGGAATCCCCAGGAACGCCGGGCGGTGGCGGGACGACCGGCCAGGGTCGCTGCACCTAGTGCCACGGCGAGGCCGGCGGCGTCGGTCAGCACATGCACCGAGTCGAAGAGCAGCGCCAGGCTGCCCGTCCACAGCGACCCCACGATCTGGAGGACGAAGACACCGAGCGTGATCGCGAGTGCGCCGGCCAGAGGCCGTCGATTCGCCTCGTCGGGCCGAGCGTGGTGGTGGTGCGATTCCATGCATCGATAGTACAGCCGCGGGTGAACAGCGGTGGTGCCATAGCCCGGAAGGGGTCGGAGCGCTACGGCATCACCTCCGGGCAGGCGTTCATCATGCTGGAGCAGGTCTCCTCGCAGATCAACGCCAAGCTCCTCGCCGTCGCCGAACAGCTCGCGACAACCGGCAGCCTTCCCGTTCGCGCCCGGGGGGGTGCTGCCTCCGCTGCCCGCGGTGGCCCTCGGTCAACTTCCAGGGGAGGAGCGGTGACCAGGTGTTGCTCGAAGGCGTCCATGACCCCTTTGTTGCACAGCGTGCAAGTTTCGCTCTAGGCTTGGACCGTGCTGAGTACAACCGACAACGTGGAGCCGATGGGTCGCCGCGAGCAGAACAAGATCGATACGCGCCGTGCCATCGCGGACGCCGCCTTCGACCTTGCACGATCCGTCGGCCCGGGCGCCTTCACGGTCGATCAGATCGCCGAACGCGCCGGCGTATCGCGCCGCACGTTCTTCAACTACTTCCACAGCGCGGAAGACGCGCTGACGGTGCGGGTCGACGGGTTTCTCGACCTGGCGATCGAGGTGTTCGGCAAGCTCCCGCAGGACGAGCCGTTGTTCGACTCGATCATCTCCGCCTTCATCGAGACCACCCGGATGGAGGGGCTGTCGCAGCACGGCGAACTCTTCCGGATGGCCGCAGTGAATCCGGAACTGCTGCGCGCCCAGCTGCACTCCTGGGAGCGCGCCGAAGTGCGCATCGTGGAAGCGCTCCGCAGTCGCCTCGGCTCCGGGGCATCGGATCTGTACCTGAACTCGCTCGTCGGCTGCGTCCTCTCCTGCACCAAGGCTGCGATGCGCGACTGGGCATCCGACACCCCCACCTCCGGCGACGACTCCGGCGCCGACCTGGAGGCCCGCATCCTCGCGGTCCTGACGATGCTGCGGGACGGCTTCGCCGATCCGGGCGTCGGTTCGATGGGCCGTCCCCGGTCCTCCTCCTGATTCCCTCACTACCACTCCCGCTAGGACTTTCCCATGGCTTTCTTGCTCTACCGGCTCGGCTCGTTCGCGTTTCGGAGGCGGTGGTGGGTCATCTCCGCATGGCTCGCGATCATGCTCGCCGTCGGAGGCGCAGCCGTCGCCTTCTCCGGCACCCTGACCAACAACTTCACCATCCCCGGTACTGAATCGCAGCGCATCTCGGACCGCCTCCGGGAGGAACTGCCGGAAGCTGTCGGCGGCACGGGAACGGTGGTGTTCACCACGGACGACGGCGCACCGTTCTCCGGGGAGCAGCGCGAGGGCGTGCAGTCGGCGCTCGCGGACATCGCGGAGCTCGACGGCGTCCGCGGCGTCGTCGATCCTTTCGACGTCGCAGACCAGGTCGCATCCGGCGCGCAGGAGCTCGACTCAGGACGTGCCGAGCTCCAGGCCAGCGAGCAGCAGCTCGTGGCCGGTGAGGAGCAGCTCGCGCAGGGCCAGGCCCAGCTCGACGAGCAGCGGTCGCAGTTCGAGCAGGCGCGCGGACAGTTGCCGCCGGACCAGGCTGCGGCCACCGAGCAGCAGCTCGCCCAGGGGCAGGCGCAACTCGATGCCAGCCGGACCGAACTCGAGTCCGGGCGGGAGCAGCTCGAGTCCGGGAGGACAGAGCTCGAGCTAGCCCAGCGGCAGCTCGAGGCCACCTCGGGAGTGGAGCTCCTCTCCGAGGACGGCACGGCCGCCGTCGCCAGTGTGCAGTTCGAGCAGCAGATCAACGGAGTGTCCCCCGAACTGCGCGCAGCGGTCCAGGAGGCTGCCGCCGAGGCTGGATCAGCCGGAGTGGGCGTCGACTACAGCAAGGAGATCGTCGAGGACGTGTCCGGCATCGTCGGTGCCACGGAGGCCATCGGTCTGGCCGTCGCCGCCGTCGTCCTGATCCTGATGCTGGGCACGCTGATAGCCGCCGGTCTGCCGCTGCTCATGGCCGTAGTGGGCGTAGGAGTCGGGGTCGGGATCACCTTCGCCCTCTCGGGCATCATCGAGATGAACAGCATCTCGCCGGTCCTCGCCCTGATGCTCGGTCTCGCTGTAGGGATCGACTACTCGCTGTTCATCGTCAATCGCCACCGCACGCAGCTGCTGCACGGCATGGACCTGCAGGAGTCCATCGCCAAGGCCACGGGAACGGCGGGAAACGCTGTGCTGTTCGCCGGAATCACGGTGATCGTGGCCCTTGCGGCACTCGCAGTCCCGGGGCTGCCGTTCCTGACGGTCATGGGTCTCTCCGCGGCAGGTACGGTCGCCGTCTCGGTCATCGTCGCCCTGACCCTCACTCCCGCCCTGCTCGCGGTGTTCGGGCGGCGCATCATCTCGAAGCGCCGCTGGGCGAAGGCGCAGGACCACGACGGCACGGCGGTCGACGTCGCGGGCTCCGGCTCCTCAGCGTCGGACGAACAGGCCGCGAGAGGCGCGGGCTGGGGCGGCATCGCCACCCGGAAACCGATCCTGACGGTCCTCGCCGGCATCGTCGTCCTCGGTGTCATCGCCATCCCTGCTGCACAGTTGCGCGTCGGGCTGCCGGACGGTGGTACCGAGCCTGCCGACTCGACGGCGTTCCAGGCGTACAGCACCATCGGCGAGAAGTTCGGGGCCGGCACGAACGGGCCACTGATCGTGGTCGGGTCGATGCCTGAGACGGCCGACGAGGCCGAGCTCACGGCGCTCAGGCTGGACGTCAACGACCTCCTGCGCGAGGTGCCCGACGTCGCAGCATCCGTCCCCGCCGCAGTCAGCGAGGACGGACGAACCGCGATCTTCCAGGTGATCCCGGAGGAGGGCCCGGCCAGCGTGACCACCGAGAAGCTCGTCCGCGACCTCCGCGAAGCGACGACCGGGTTCGAGGACCAGACCGGCGTCGCGATCTCCGTGACCGGACAGACCGCTGCGAACATCGACGTGTCCGCGAAGCTGATGGAGGCCCTGCCGGTCTACCTCGGGATCGTCGTCGGGCTGTCGCTGATCCTGCTGCTGCTGGTCTTCCGCTCGATCCTGGTTCCCGTCATCGCGACCGCCGGGTTCCTGCTGTCACTGCTCGCGAGCTTCGGCGCGACGGTCGCCATCTACCAGTGGGGCTGGATGGGAGGCTTCTTCGGTGTCACCAATCCCGGGCCCATCCTGAGCTTCCTGCCGATCATCCTGATCGGGGTGCTCTTCGGGCTCGCCATGGATTACCAGATGTTCCTCGTCTCGGGCATGCGCGAGGCGTACGTCCACGGCGACGATCCGAAGGCTGCCGTCCGCATCGGCTTCAGCCATGGCGCCCGGGTGGTCACCGCGGCGGCGATCATCATGGTGTCCGTGTTCGCCGGGTTCGTGTTCTCGCACCTCGCGATGGTGCGTCCGATCGGGTTCGGGCTCGCCTTCGGTGTCCTGCTGGATGCCTTCGTGGTCCGTATGACGCTGGTGCCGGCCGCGATGTACCTGCTGGGGGAGCGCGCGTGGTGGCTGCCGGCCTGGCTCGAGCGCATCCTGCCCGATGTCGACGTCGAAGGCGCGAAGCTGTTGCGCGAGGACAAGGAGCGCGAGACCGTCCTGGTGTAACTTCCCGCGCCTGCTGCGGTCACTCCGCAGCAGGCGCGGAATGGGGCTCGCGGTCACCGGGCGCCCGGACCCGGAGCACCGAGGGTCGGCTGGCGAAGAAGCCAGTCCCGCGCCGGGCCCTCCCGCTCGAAGTACTCCACCGGGTACGGCGGGTGGTAGACCTCGACGTACAGCTCGATTAACGGCTGGTCAAGGATCGATGGGCCCACCAGGGCGACAGCGGACAACGGTGCGCGCTTCGCGAAGTACGCCAGGGCGTCCTGGCTGAGGGACGTCATGCCGTTGAGGAACATCAGCAGGTGGACGCGGTGTCCGGGACGGTGGAGTTGGACCTCGGCCGTCAGCGAGGCACCGTCCGAATCCCTCAGGACGATGGCCGGCGCCCATTGCACAAGGACAAGACCGTGCTGCTCAGGCACAACGGCGAAGCGTGCTCCGGTACCCTCCATGAGTCCCCCGATCCTTGGACGAGTCTAGATTCGCCGGGGTCGCTTCGGAAGGGCAGCTAGGCGCCGAGGTAGCGCCCAGGCCGATGGTTGAGGGCCAGCACCAGGTTCAGCAGGACAGCCCCTGCTGCGGACAACAGGACTGCGGCCGGCTCGACGACGGCGAAGGCGGCGAGGACGATCGCCGTATCGAGAGCCATCTGCACGTAGCCTGCGCGCCAGTTGAGGCGTTCCTGCAGGATGAGCGCGAGGATGTTGAACCCGCCGAGGCTCGCCTTGTGCCGGAAGAGGATCAGCAGCCCGACGCCGGCCAGCAGGTTCCCGCCGAGGGCCGCGTAGAGCGGATCGAGCGTCAGTTTGCCCAGGGCCAGCGGGTGGAGGTAGGACAAGCCCGAGACGAGGGCGACGGCGGCCATCGTCCGCAGCGTGAAATCCCAGCCCTTCTTCCAGACGGCCAGCGCGAAGAACGGCACGTTGACGGCGAAGAACAGGACGCTGAAGGGGAGATCGCCCACGTAGCTCAGGAGCAGGGCGAGGCCGGCCGTTCCTCCGGTGACGGCACCGCTGGCCTTCAGCAGGAACAGTCCGAGGGAGACCGTGAAGGTGCCCGTGATGATGCCGAGGATGTCCTCCAGCGCCGAGTGCTTCACGATCGGAACGGCTTCCTCGGTCTCGACGGTTTCCTCGATGTCCGGCCGGGCGGCTGCAATCCTCATGGCCGCAAAGTATCACCGGCCCGCATGATCCCAGCCACGATGTACCGGGGATGTGAAGGAAACCACACCGCAGGGGCAGGGGGACGGCCCGACCAGGAAGGGTCAGCTGACGCCGGACTGCCGGACGGCAACCAGCCAGGAGTCGACCTCGGCCAGGAGTGCCGTCCGTCGATCATCCTGCAGGAAGGCGGAACGGAAGGAGTTCGCGGCAAGCATCGCGAGGGCATCGGGACCGAGACCGAACACCGCTTCGAGGGCCTGGACGTTGTCGTCTAGGTAGCCCCCGAAGTAGGCGGGATCATCCGAGTTGACGGACACGTTCAGACCGCGGGCTAGCATCTGCGGCAGGGGATGATCGGCAAGGGTGTCGACGGCGCGGAGCCGCACGTTCGAGAGCGGGCACACCGTCAGCGGGACGCGGTCTGCGACCAGCCGCTCGACGAGCGCGTCGTCCTCCAGGCACCGGATACCGTGGTCGATCCGGTCGACGCGCAGGATGTCGAGCGCTTCCCGGATGTAGGCGGGCGGCCCCTCCTCCCCGGCGTGAGCGACGCACTTCAGTCCAGCGTTCCGGGCGAGATCGTACACCTCGGTGAAGAGCGACGGCGGGTAGCCGACCTCCGCCGAATCGAGCCCGATCCCGATGATCGGAGCGTCTATGGCGATCAGTTCCCGCAGCACCCCGAGGGCCTCCGCGGCGGGGCGGTCGCGAAGGAACGCGGCGATGAGCGCCGTGCTGATGCCGAACTCCGCCTCACTGGTCGCGAGCGCCGCGGCCACGCCGTTGACGCAGGTCTCGAGCGCGACGCCGCGGGCGAGGTGCGCCTGCGGATCCATCATGATCTCGGCGTGACGGACCCCCGCCGCCGAGGCGCGCCGCAGGTACGCCCGCGTCATGTCCTCGAAGTCCTGCTCGGTCCGTAGTACGGTCATCCCCGCGTAGTACAGGTCGAGGAACGACTGCAGGTCGGAGAACGCGTACCGGGCCGCGAGGTCGGCCGCGTCCGCGTAGGGCAGCGAGATCCCGTTGCGCCCGGCGAGCTCGAAGATGAGGTGCGGCTCCAGCGTCCCTTCGATGTGCAGGTGCAGTTCGGCGCAGGGCAGTGGCAGCATCCGTCCAGCCTAGGAGAGCGCAGGCCGGCGTGGCGAACCGGCGCGAAACGAGTTCGAACCGGTCCGCCACAGGACGGCGATCAGGGGACCGCTACCTCCGAGAAGGCACCGCGGTAGCCGGCCGCGGGGTGGCGCGGGGGCAGTTGGGGCCCCTCTCCGAACAGCTTCTCCCGCAGGGTACCGGGTCGGTATTCGGTCTGGGCCAGCCCGCGCCTGCGCAGTTCGGGCAGGACGCCGTCGATGAAGTCGTCGTAGGAGCCGGGCAGGATCTGGTTGATGATGTTGATCCCGTCGATCCCGGCATCCTGCCACGTCTCGAGCTGGTCGACGATCTGTTCCGGGGTTCCCGCGATCTGCTGGTTGTAGGCGCGGTACCTCGCCAGGTCGGCGATGGTGGGGTTGCCGCCCGGGACCGAGGCGAAGACCGACTCCAGGACTCCCCGGGCGCCGTCCGTGCGTAGATCGCCGAGCGTGGTGTCGAGCGGCAGGCCGCCGAGGTCGACGCCGATGCCGCCGCCGATGTGCGCCACGATCATGTCGAGGTCCAGGTATTCGTCGAAGTCGGCCTGCTTCGCCTTCACTTCGGCCTCGGTGGACCCGACGACGAAGGACAGTCCCGCGAAGAACTTGATGTCCTGGTCGCGGCGTCCCAGCTGGCGCGCGGTGGCGCGCACAGCGGAGGTCACCTTCTCCGCGTAGCCGACGTTCGGAGCGAAGAGGAAGGCCGCTTCGGCGTTCGCTGCTGCGAAGTGCTGCCCGCGGCCCGAGGAGCCGGCCTGGAAGAGGAGCGGGGTGCGCTGCGGCGACGGGGCCACGAGGTGCGGGCCCTCGACGGCGTACCGGGCACCGCTGTGGTTGATCTTGTGGACCTTCGTCGGGTCCGCGTGGCGACCCGTGCGCTTGTCCTGGAGGAGTGCGCCGTCGTCCCACGAGCCCTCCCACAGCTTGTAGCAGACCTCGAGGTACTCGTCGGCCCAGTCGTAGCGGCTGTCGTGCTCGAGGAGCCCGTCGTTGCCGAAGTTGCGGAACGAGTTCTCCAGGACGCTCGTGACGATGTTCCATGCCACGCGCCCGTTGCTCAGGTGATCCAGGGTGGACAGCTGTCGCGCGAACTGGAACGGATGGGACTGGACGACGGAACTGGTCAGCGCCAACCCGAGGTGCTCGGTCGAGGCCGCCAGCGCGGACTGGAGGATCAGCGGATCAGCAGCCGGGAACTGCATGCCCCGCTCCACGTGGGAGTCCCAGCCACCGCCGTGGTTCCCGTACAGGCCGACGACGTCGGCGAGGAACAGGGCATCGAACTTCGCGTCCTCGAGGCGCCGGGCGAGGTCCGTCCACAGGCCGAGCTCGTTGGAGCGGTGCTGCTGTGCCTCGGGATGACGCCACTGCCCGCCGAGGATGTGGCTGGTGGTGTTCATCGCGAATGCGCTGAGGAGCAGCCGGGGCCGCTCGGAGAAGACTGACATCAGGGGGTACCTCCGGTTGTGGACGACTGCGGGACTGTGGCTTCACCGATGCTGTTGAGGCCGATCGGGATCGTCCCGTTGATGAAGTAGTCACCGACGGAGCGAGCCTTGAAGAGGGCGGGATTGTGCGTCGCGACGGTCCTGGCGTTGCGCCAGTGGCGGTCCAGCGCCTTACCCCTGCTGACGGCCGAGGCTCCGGTCACGTCGAAGAGCTCCCCGGTGGCCGCGAGCACCAGCGGGGGCACGGCGACGTGGGCCTGCTGGACGGCGAGTTCGGCGCGGAGGAACGAATCCTCGGAAGACAGGGCCAGGAGGGGATCGACGGCGGCATCGAGATCCCGTGCAGCAGCGGTCACGATCGCTTCTGCCGCGTAGACCTTCGAGGCGAGGAGTCCCACGTGTTCCTGGATCTGGGGGTCGTCGCGGAACAACCCGCCGGAGCCCGTGTTGAAGGTCCGGGTCCGAGCGCCGACGAGGTTGCGGGTGTCACGGAGCGCGGCGCGCCCGATCCCCGCCAGGACAGCCAGCAGGAAGAGCTGGAAGAACGCAGGTTCGAGCGTGCTCGTCACCTTCCTCTGGAGGATGTCCCCGGCGTGCACGGGCACCCTGTCGAAGAGCGCGGTCCCCGTGCCGGTCAGCGACTGGCCGAATCCGTCCCAGTCGTCGACGATGGTGACCCGCGGATCGTCGGCTTTCACGAGGGCGTACTGGCGACCGTCCACGCCTTCCGTGCTCGCCATCACGACCACCCAGTCAGCGAAGATGCTGCCGGTGGTGTAGTACTTCTCACCGGTCAGGAACCACTGCCCGTCCTCCTGGCGGAGCCGCGTCCGGGTTGTACCCAGCGCGTTTCCACCACGCTCCGTGGCCGCGTTGCCGAAGATCTGCCCCGCGGCGATGCGTGGGAACCATCGCTCCTGGAATTCGGCGGGCTGCAGGGCGACGGTCTCGACGAAGGAGAAGTGGGACCGGAGCAGGTGGGAGACGTTGGAGTCCGCCTCGGCCAGTTCGATCAGCAGCCGGAAGAGGTGCTCATGGCTCACCGGGTCGCCGCCGAAGCGTGCCGGCACGCGAAGGGTCGTGAATCCTGCTTTCCTCAGCCACTCCACCTGGTCGAAGGGCAGGATACGGTTCGCCTCGCGGTCCAGCGTCCCCTCGGAGATACGGTCGAAGACGGGCCGGAAGCGGGCAGCCAGTTCCGCATACCGGGCCTCGCCGGTCACCGGGACCGTTCGTGGGTCGTCGGGGTCGGTGCTGCCGGTCGCCTGGCGGGGCGGTGTGTTTGCCGTAGCGGTCATGGAGGTGTCCTTAGCGGGAGGAGGAGAGGGCAGCTGTGCTGCGGGAATCGGTCAGTGCGCGCAGTCGGTGGCCGGGGTTGGAGTCGAGGAGCAGGCGGGTGTACTCGCTGGCAGGGTTGCCGAAGACGTCAGCCGTCGGGCCCGTCTCGACGAGTTGGCCCCGGCGCATGACGCCGACCGTCGTCGAGATCCGTTCCACGACGTGCAGATCGTGCGAGATGAAGAGGTAGGTCAGTCCGAGGTCCTGCTGCAGATCCTCGAGGAGGCGGAGGATCTGCGCCTGGGTGAGCACGTCGAGGGCTGAGAGCGCCTCGTCGAGCACCAGCGTTCGTGCGCCCAGCGCGAGCGCCCGCGCTATCGCCACGCGTTGGCGCTGCCCGCCCGAGAGTTCGAGGGGGCGTTTGCCGGCGAGGCCGGGAGCGAGGCCCACCTGCTCGAGGAGGTCGGCCACGCGTCCGTCCCGCTCCACGCGGGTGCCGATCCGGTAGTTCAGGAGCGGCTCACCGACGATCTTCCTGACCGGCAGCCGGGGGTCGAGGGCCGAGTCGGGATTCTGGTAGACCAGTTGCAGGCTCCGCCACAGCTCCCTCTTCTGGTCGCCGGAGACCGAGGTGACATCTTCCCCCTGAATGAGTACCTGCCCCGCCGTGGGGTCCAGGAGCCGGAGGATCATGCGCGCGGTCGTCGACTTGCCCGACCCCGACTCCCCCACGAGGGAGAAGGTCGTGCCCTGGGCGATGCCGAAGGACACGCCGTCGACCGCCCGGTGGTGCTCACCGGCCCTGTCGAAGTCCCGGGTGAGCCCCCGTACCTCGATAGCGGGTGTCGCGCCGGGTCCTGCCACGGAGACCAATCGGGCCTCGGCACGGGGGTGCGGCGAGGCCTCCTCGAGCAGCCTCGCGGTGTACTCGTCCTCGGGCTCGGCGAGGATGTCGGCGACGGGGCGGTCCTCGACGATACGTCCCCGACGCATGACGACGATCCGCACGGCGTGGTCCGTGGCGACCGCGAGATCGTGGGTCACGAAGACCACGGCCGTGCCGAACTCCCTGGCGAGGCGTTCGAAGACGTCCAGAACCCTTGCCTGGACGGTGACGTCCAGGGCGGAGGTCGGCTCGTCGGCGATCAGCAGTTCGGGCTGCAGGCTGAAGGCGATCGCGATGAGGACACGCTGCTTGAGGCCGCCCGACAATTCGTGGGGGTACTGCTTCAGCCGTTCCTCGGGACGGTCGATCCCGACGAGGTCGAGCAGCCGGATGACGTCGGCCCGGACCGATCGGCGGGAGCGGCGCGGGCCATCGCGGTGCAGCCGGAAGACCTCTGCCAGTTGTGAGCCGATGGTCCGGACCGGATCGAGGGAGGCGCCGGGGTCCTGGGGCACCAGCCCTATCCGGACGCCCCGGATCTTCTCGAGGTCCTTCTCCCGGGCGTCGGTCAGGTTGGTGTCGCCCAGGACGATCGAGCCGGCGGTCCGTCGAGCCGCCGCCGGGAGCAGGCCGATGATCGACTTCGCGAGGGTCGACTTGCCCGATCCTGATTCGCCGACGAGCGCGACGATCTCGCCGCGGCGGAGGGCTAGATCCACGCCGTCGACCGCGGTCCTGGCTGCGTCGCCCTGGCCGTACTCGATCCTCAGCCCGCGCACGTCGAGCAGCAATTCGTCCGGAACGTGCGGTACCCGGTCAGGGGCCGTTTCCGTACGGGGGCGGGTGGGTGCTTCTCGGGTGTTCACGGTGTGCTCCTGGCTAGATCCGGAAGGTTTTCAACAGCTGCCGCCCGAGGGCAGCCAGCAGGATGACGGTCGCCACGATGACCACGCCCGGCAACGACGTCAGCCACCACGCGCTGCCGAGGTACTGGCGTCCTTCCGCGATCAGCAGTCCCCACTCCGGAGTGGGTGGTGGGGCGCCGAATCCGAGGAAGCCCAGTCCGGAGATCGCGAGGATGGCCGCCCCGAGGTCGACGGCGAGCAGCGCCAGGACCGGTCCACTGGCGTTCGGGAGGATATGGCGGAGCACCACCGACCAGTAGGTGCCGCCATTAAGGAAGGACGCCTCGACGAAGTCGAGGTTCCGGACACGCAGGACCTCCGATCGGACGACGCGTGCGAACGACGCCACCGAGGCGATGCCGACACCGACCCCGAGGGACACGGGCCCGGGAGCGAAAGCCGTGACGATCACGAGGGAGATCAGGAAGCCGGGTACGGCGAGCAGCACGTCGACGAGTCGCATGGAGACGGCGTCCGCCGCACGTCCTGCGGTCGCCGCCACCAGCCCGACCACCGAGCCCACGACCAGCCCGATCAGGACGGCGAGCCCTGCGGTCAGGAGTGTCTGCCGCGTTCCGTGCACCACGCGGGCGAAGACGTCGCGGCCGAGATGATCCGTACCGAAGAGGTGGGTGGCATTCGGCGCCTGGAAGTTCTCGCTCGGGGTGCCGTCGAGGGGCGAGTACGTGGTGAACCAGTCGGGGACGAGCGCCCAGGCTGCGATCACGGTCAGGGGCAGGGCCAGGACCCACAGGGAAGGATTGCGGAGCACCCTGCGACGGCGCCGTGCGGCTGGGTGCGCGAGGCCGACGTCGTCGATCGCCGCGTACGACGCGTCGGGACCGACCGGCGTCGCCGGTGCTGCTGCGGCCGGAAGGACCGGGAGCTGGGAATTCCTGGTGACGGGCATGGAGATACCTCGATCGTGTCTGGGTCGTCAGGCGGCGAGGGCCCGTGCGGACCCCTGGCGGTTGCTCTTGAGGATGCGCGGATCGAGCAGGGGATACAGCAGGTCGACCACCAGGTTGACGACCACGAAAACCGTCGCGGTCAGGAGCACGAGCCCCTGGACCAGGGGGACGTCCTGGGTCGTGACGGCCTGGAGGACCACCGAGCCGAGACCGGAGCGGGCGAACACGGTCTCCGTGATGACGGACCCGGCGAGGAGTGTCCCCACCGTGATACCGGTGATCGTCAGGGCCGGCCCTGCCGCGTTCTTGAGCGCGTGGCGGAAGAAGATCCATGACCGCGAGGCGCCCTTGGCCCTCAGGACGTCGATGAACGGTTGCTCGTAGACATGGGCCATGCTCTTGAGCAGTACCTGGGCCATCGGGGCCGAGACGACGACGGCGAGGACCAGGACGGGAACGGCCAGCGACAGGAAGGAGCCGTCCGGAAACAGCGACATCACACCCCAGCGGATGGAGAGCAGTTCCAGCAGGACCAACCCGAGCCAGAACACCGGTACCGCGGAGAACAGGGGAGGCAGGTTGACGAGGAACCGACGGGCGGCGCCCGATCGGGTGAGGGTGGCGGCGGCGACCAGCAGGACCGCGATGAGTACTGCGGAGACGAAGGCGGAGCCTGCCAGCACCATCGTCGATCCGGCGACACCACTGATCCTGTCACTCACTGATTCGCCCGACGCCAGCGAGTAGCCGAAGTCGCCCGAGAAGAGTCCCAGCAGCTGGTGCACGTACTGCACCGGCAGGGGCTGGTCGTAGCCGTACTGGCTCTTCATCGTGTCGATCGCGGCCTGGTCGACCGCCGAGTCGACGGTCAGGAAGATCGTCACGGGGTCGCTGGGCAGGAGCTGCACGGCGAGGAAGACGAAGGTGTAGGCGAGCCACACCACCAGCAGTGCCTGCCCGATCCGTTGCGCGAGGTAGCGTGCCACCAGCGCTAGCCGCCCGTCTTCCAGGCGCCCTGGAACACAGGTGCCGTGCCGGAGGTGAACTCGACGTGCGTTCCGCTGTGCGCACCGTATACCTGGACCTCGTCCCACAGCACGAGCGAGTAGGCCTTGTCCAGGACCAGTGCCTGCTGTTCCTCGGCCAGCAGGGCGTCCCGCTCCGGACCCGGAGCGGCAGCGCGCTCAGCGGCGAAGATCGCATTGAGCTCCGGATCGCTGGTGTGCGTCATGGTGTTGTTGGCGGGCTCGAAGATCGGGCCGAGGCCCCCGTAGATGAACTGGCGGGTTCCGAAGAACTCCACGTTCGGATCGGGCATGGCCGTGGCGAGGAAGGTGTTGTCACCGGCGCGGTTGTTGAGCTTGACCCCGATCTCGCGCCACTGCTGCTCGATGAGTTCGAAGGCGGGCTTGATCACCACGGAGTTGTTGGAGCTCGTGACGGTGACCTCCAGTTTCACGCCGCCCTTCGCCCGGATGCCGTCCGCTCCGACCTTCCAGCCGGCGGCGTCGAGCAGCTTCCGGGCTTCCTCCGGCTGGTACTCGAGCTCGTCGGACAGGTCGGTGAAACCCGGGGCCTTGTGGTTCAGAACCGAGGCGGCGAGCTCGTAGCTGTCGGACAGGACGGTGTCCTTGATGCTCTGCCGGTCGATGCCGATCTGCAGGGCTCGGCGCACCTCCTCATCGGCGAGTTTCCCGCTGCCGATCCGGACCGCAGCCATGTTCGCCGTGAGGTCCACGCCCTCGGCCGGGAGCACCTGGTTCCCGCTCCCCGCGAGCGTCTTCTCGTCCAGGGGCTGGAGGCCCCGCACCAGGTCCACCTGCCCGGATTGCACGGCGCCGGCGCGGTGGGCTACCTCGGGCAGGTATTTGACGACGACCTTGTCGAGGTACGCATCCCCCTGGTTGGCGGCGGTCTCCGGTGCCCAGGCATACTCCGCGCGCTTGGCGAGCACGACTTCCTCGTCCGGCTTCTCGGACTCGAAGACGAAGGGACCGGAGCCGGAGATTCTGCTGATCGCCGACTGTCCCGCCGCATCCAGCTCCAGTGTTGCCGGCGACACCAGGCCCGCGGTGACGGACGAGGTGGCCCGGAGAAAGTTCGCGTTGGGGGAGGACAGCGTGACCTTCACCTGGTCCTCACCGATCACCTCGGCCGACGCGTACCCGGCGAAGTCCACGTTCGGCTGAATCTGTGCGGCTTCGATGCCGAGACCCAGCGCGTCGAGGTTCAGCTTGACCGCCTCGGCGTCCAGCGGCGTGCCGTCGCTGAACGTCACGCCCGGGCGGATGGTGAACGTGAACTCGGTCGCCTCCGGGTTGGCGGAGAACTCGGAAGCGATCCAGGGCACCAGTTCGCCCTGCTCGGGATCGAAGTAGGTCAGGCGGTCCAGCACGCTGTTGAGGACGTTCGATTTCTCGTAGAAGCGTGCGGCCTGGGTCTGCCAGTTGTTGATCGGCGTCACCTCCGCGTACACGAGGGTTCCTCCCTCGACGGGCTCTCCCGAGGCAGCGTCCTGCCGAGCAGCGGTGTCCGCCGTCGACCCGCAGGCAGTGAGCGCGAGGGCTGCGATGCCCAGCATCGCCGTCATGCGCAGTGACCGTCGCGTCAGGACGGGGCGGAGTCGGGCTTCGTTGTGGCTGGAAACGGTGCGGGAAGTCATGCCGGTCCTCTCAGTCGTGATCGAGGCTTCCCTATCCGCGCACGCAGGAGGGTTCGGACCGACGAGAGGTCGGTCGTCACCAACGGGGGGATAAGGCTATCTCCATCGGTCCTGGCAGTAGCACCGGCCCCGGCGGGGTGGTTGCTGCGGCTTCAACGAGCCAGGTCTCTCAGCCGCTCTGGATGGTCTTTCAGTCCCGGGGAGCGAACCCGTTGGAGTATGGCGATGTAATCGCAGATCGGTCGGGCGATCAAGACGCGCAGGACTTCCGGCGAAACATTGGGCGATGGTGCGGCTCACAAGGGGGCCGGGACACGGAAAGGGCGGACCCTTGCGGGTCCGCCCTTTCGTTCGTGCAGGGAGCTGGTGGTCGCCTAGTAGAGAGCTGCTTCCGACTCGGTGGCGGGCTCGACGCCGGAACCGAGGTTCGCGGCGAGCTTCGCCCCCAGCTCGGCGTCGACGTTGGCCCAGTACTGGACGGCCCGGGCGCGGATCTCGTCGCTCTTCACGCCGCCGACCGCACCGGTGATGGTCTCGAGGAAGCGGGCACGCTGCGCGTCGTCGAACACCTCGCGGTAGAGCGTCCCGGCCTGACCGAAGTCGTCATCCTCGGCATGCAGGGAGTGCGCCGCGTAGACGAGGTCGCCGTCGTTCTCCCAGCCGCCGTGCGCTCCGTACTGTGCAGGGTCTGCCGCAGGACCGCCCACGGAGTTCGGAGCATAGACGGGGGTCGAGGAGGAGTTGAAGTAGTAGCGTGCCGCGCCGTCCTTCGAGTAGTTGCGCACCTCGTTCTTCGGCATGTTCACGGGCAGCTGGGCGTGGTTGGTGCCCACGCGGTAGCGGTGCGCATCGGCATAGGAGAAGATCCGGGCCTGCAGCATCCGGTCAGGGCTGGCGGCGATGCCGGGCACAAAGTTCGACGGCGCGAACGTCGCCTGCTCGATCTGCGCGAAGTAGTTCTCCGGGTTGCGGTTCAGCGTGAGCTTGCCGACCGGGATCAGGGGGTAGTCGCCCTGCGGCCACACCTTCGTGAGGTCGAACGGGTTGAACCGGTACGTCTTCGCGTCGTCGTACGGCATGATCTGGACCTTGAGGTCCCAGCTCGGGTGGTTGCCCCGGGCGATGTTCTCCGACAGGTCGCGCAGGTGGTGGTCCGCGTCCGAGCCGGCGAGCGCCTCGGCCTCGTCGACCGTCAGGACCTCGTGGCCCTGGTTGGACTTGAAGTGGTACTTGACCCAGAACTTCTCGTTGGACTCGTTGATCCACATGTAGGTGTGCGAGCCGTAGCCGTTCATGGTGCGCCACGAATTCGGCAGGCCGCGGTCGCCCATGAGCCACGTCACCTGGTGTGCGGACTCGGGGCTGAGCGTCCAGAAGTCCCACTGCATGTCGGCGTCGCGCAGGTTCGTGCCGGGGAGGCGCTTCTGCGAGTGGATGAAGTCCGGGAACTTGATGCCGTCGCGGATGAAGAACACAGGGGTGTTGTTGCCCACGAGGTCGTAGTTGCCCTCGGAGGTGTAGAACTTCAGGGCGAAGCCACGCGGGTCGCGCCACGTGTCGGGCGAACCCTGCTCGCCCGCGACGGACGAGAAACGCAGGAGGGTCTCCGTCGTCGCGCCCTTCTGGAACAGCGCGGCGCGGGTGTACATGCTGACGTCCTCGGTGGTCTCGAAGACACCGAACGCACCGCCGCCCTTGGCGTGGACCACGCGCTCGGGGACGCGCTCGCGGTTGAACTGGGCCAGCTTCTCGACGAGGTAGTGGTCGGTCAGCGGGATGGCGCCGTCGCGGCCGAGGACGGACGAGTTGCTGTCGTCGATGACGGGGGCGCCGGACTGCGTGGTGCTGAAGTTCGCGGACATAGTGCTCCTATTCCTAGGGGTTGGGGGATCAGTGGTGGCTCAGGGGGCTGCCGTGCGGCAGTCGTCGCAGAGGCCCTGGTAGAGGACCTCTGCGATCTGGATGGTCATGCGCGAGGCGCCGGGGGACCACTCCGGAGTCAGGCAGGGCGCGTGTCCCACCGCGCAGTCGACGTCCTCGATCCGGCCGCATCCGGTGCAGACGGCGTGGTGGTGGTTGTCGCCCACGCGGGTCTCGTAGCGGGCGGGGGAGTGCGGCGTCTCGATGCGCCGCAGCAGGCCGATGTCGGTGAGGTCGGCGAGGATCACGTAGACGGACTGGACCGTGATGTGGGGCAGTTCCGCGCGAACGGCGGTCGCGGCGTCGTCGGCCGTCGCGTGCGGAAACCGCTCGACGGCGGCGAGGACGGCGAGGCGTTGGCGTGTCACGCGGCGATGATGGGCATGCAGCGCAGCGGACCACTGGGCCTCGCGGGCCTCCGGCGTCCTGGCTGTCTGCGTCATGGCTCCATCAAACCAGTAAATCTGAATTAGTCATAATAGGCGCACCCAACTCGCACACCACGGTGCCGGTGCGGTGGGTACCGTGGGGAGGGTGATCCTCATCAAGCGCGGCTGGGCCTGGCTGCTGGACTACGCCTATGTCGGCTTCTGGCAGGTGCACGGGTTCGTCTTCCGCGACGATCCTGCGCACTACCTGACTCCGCCTCCCGGAAGTCCCGCCGGCAAGGCTCCGGTCCTGCTGATCCCCGGCATCTACGAGACCTGGCAGTTCATGCGGCCCATCGCCGACCACCTCCACCGTGCGGGCCATCCCGTCCATGTGGTGCAGAAGCTGGGCTACAACCGCGGCACCGTGGAGGCCATGGCCCAGCTCGCCGCCGGGTACCTCGAGGAGAACGACCTCACCGACGTGGTCGTCGTCGCGCACAGCAAAGGCGGCCTGATCGGGAAGTTCCTCATGACGATGTCCAGCGTCACCAGGCGGATCACGCGGCTGGTGGCCGTGAACACGCCGTTCTCCGGCTCGATCTACGCGAACTTCTTCCTGTTGCCCAGTATCCGGGCGTTCTCCCCGCACAACAGGACGCTGCGGACCCTGCGCGCCAATCTCGAGCTCAACGGCCACATCACCTCGATCTACGGCCGCTTCGATCCCCACATCCCCGGCGGCAGCTACGTCGAGGGCGCGCGGAACGTCCAGCTCGACACGATGGGTCACTTCCGTCCGATCGCCGACACGCGCGTGCTGCAGGAGATCGACCGCGCCATCGAGGCGGGGGAGCGGGACGCCGCCTCCGGTTGAGACCTCGGGCGGCGATCCGAGCGCCGCACGCTTAGGGTGGAGCGATGACGGTCCGCCTCGACGACGCCCGAGCCATCACTGCCGTGCTCGACGGACTGGACGACGCCGGCGTACGGATGCTTGTCGACACCGCCGAACGCGTAGGCGTCGGAATCGGCGGAACGACCCTGACGGCGCGCGTCGGCGGAGCGGCTGCCTTCGTGAAACAGCTTCCCCTGACGGCTGTCGAGGAAGCGGATCCGACAGCCACGACCAGTCGGCTCCCGCTTCCTTTCATCTCCCACTATGGGATCGGAAGCCCCACCCACGCGGTCGGCCGAGAACTGGCCGCGCATCGGACGACGTCCGAGTGGGTCCGAACGGGAGCAGCGGACTTCTTTCCGCTCCTGCTCGGATGGAGAGTCATCGATGCGAAGTGCCAGGCGGACCTCAGCAAGTTCGACGGCGATGCTCCTCCCCTCCGACGTGCACCCGGGGAACATCCTCGTCCGGGACGGCAGACTCCTCTTCACGGACTTCGGCCTGTCGCTCCACCGGGAGTTCGACCTCACCGTGGAGGAGTCGGAATGCATGCCTGCCCATGACGGCTTCGACCGTGATACTGCCCTGATGCACCTCTTCCACTGGACGTTGTTCGAGCTCGGCCATACCTCCGGTTCGGAGCGCCTGGAGCTTCTGCGCGCTGCCGCCGCGAGCCGAGCCACACCGGCGCTGAACGCCGTCCGAGCGACACTCGGCGACGGAGCCGACCTGATCGCGCAGCATGCGGGTGTGGCCATCTCCATGACCGAAATGTTCGGAGACCTCATGCAGGACGTGACCGCCACGCGGTACCGGCGTCCATGACAGCTCCGGCCCCACCCAACGGTCTCCCGTCCGCAGCCACCCGGTCCGACGGGGAGTAGCGCTACGGGGAGCGGACCCGGTAGATCGAGTCATGTCCGGGTGCACGACGACGACCGTCGGTTCCTTTTCCACCTCGCCAACCGTTGCCGGAGCGAATCATCACCCGGCTAGACTTTCCCCGTGCCAAGACTCCTCGCCGACATCACACCGCTGAGGGAGAGTCCGGCGTTCCGTAGGCTGTACATCGGCACCGCGCTCTCGGCGATCGGCACGCAGCTCACCATCGTCGCGGTGAGCCTGCAGGTCTACTCGCTCACGCAGTCCACCTTCAGCGTCGGCCTGCTCAGCCTCTTCGCCCTCGTACCCCTGGTCGTCGCGGGCTTGTATGGCGGAGCGATCGCCGACGCCCAGGATCGCCGGAAGGTCGCGCTGTACTCGGGCTTCGCGCTGTGGGGCACCACCATGGCCATCGCCATCCAGGCCTGGGCCGGCGTGGACAGCGTGTGGCTCCTCTACATCCTGATCGCGATCCAGTCCGGTGCCGCCGGGATCAACCAGCCCACGCGGAGCTCGATCATCCCGCGCCTCGTCCGGCCCGAGCTGCTGCCTGCCGCCAACGCGCTGAGCATGATCACCTTCGGCCTCGCGTTCACGCTCGGCCCGCTGCTCGCCGGGTTGCTCGTCGCGCAGGTCGGTTACGCCTGGACGTACACCGTCGACGTCGTCACGTTCACCTTCGCCGTCTGGGCGGTCTTCCGCCTCCCGCCGATGCCTCCGGAAGGTCCCACCCGCAGGGCCGGGCTCGCGACGGTTCTCGAGGGCTTCCGCTTCCTGGGCACGCGGCCGAACATCCGCATGACGTTCATCCTGGACCTCATCGCCATGATCACGTCCCAGCCGCGGGCGCTGCTCCCCGCGGTCGGGGCCGTGCTCATCGGCGGGGGAGAACTCACGGTCGGCATCCTGCTCGCATCGGCCGCCTTCGGTTCGGTGCTGGCGGGCCTGTTCTCCGGGCCACTCGGGCGCATCCACAAGCACGGCCAGGCCGTCGTCTGGTCCATCGTGGGGTGGGGCGCTTCGGTGGCCGGTTTCGGACTCGTGGTCGTCATGGCCGGCTCGTCATCCCTGCCGACCCCGGGCGAGGGGGAACTGTCCGCATGGGTAGTGCCGGCATCGGTCTGCCTCGTCCTCGCGGGTATCGCGGATTCCATCAGCAGCGTGTTCCGGAACACGATTCTCCAGTCCGCGACGCCGGACGCCATGCGTGGCCGTCTCCAGGGTGTATTCATCGTCGTCGTCGCCGGTGGTCCCCGTGCCGGCGACATGGTCGCCGGAGGTCAGGCATCGTGGCTGGGGGAGGGCTGGACCGCCGTCGTCGGAGGTGTCGCGTGTGCCGCGCTCGTGCTCGCGGTCGCGCGGTGGCAGCCGCGCTTCCTCCAGTACGACTCCCGCCGGCCGGAACCGTGACCGTGACCGTGACCGTGACCGTGACCGTGACCGTGACCGTGACCGTGACCGTCACGGTCCTCTCCGCCGGCCGCGCAGCGCACCCCCGTACGATGAGTGGAACAGGCCGCTGGGATTCCCCGTTCTACTGAAGGGGCCGCCCGGCCCACCCAGTACAAGGAGTTGCAGTGCACAACCATTTCAACGGTGCCAAGACGGCGTTGTTGTTCGGCGCCCTCATGGGGATCTTCCTCGTCTTCGGCGCAGTCATCGCTGGAGCCACCGGCAGTTCCATGTTCATCTGGCTGTTCGCCCTGCTCGGCGTCGGCTCGATCGCCTACAGCTACTGGAACAGCGACAAGATCGCGATCCGCAGCATGGGTGCCGTCGAGGTCACGGAGCAGCAGGCGCCGGCCATGTACCGGATCGTGCGCGAGCTCAGCACGCGGGCGAACAAGCCCATGCCGAGGCTCTACGTCTCGCCGACCATGGCCCCGAACGCCTTCGCGACCGGCCGCAACCCGGAGAACTCCGCGGTGTGCTGCACGCAGGGCATCCTGCAGCTGCTCGACGAGCGGGAGCTGCGCGGAGTCCTCGGGCACGAGCTCATGCACGTCTACAACCGGGACATCCTCACCGGATCCATCGCTGCCGCAGTCGCCGGCGTCATCACGTCCGTCGCCCAGATGTTCGCGTTCGCGGGCATGATGGGCGGCAACCGGAATCAGGGCGGCAACCCGATCGCGGCCCTGCTGCTCGCCTTCCTCGCACCCCTGGCCGCGGGGCTCATCCAGACGGCCATCGGCCGTACGCGCGAGTACGACGCCGATGAGGACGGTGCGATCCTGACGGACGACCCGCTGGCCCTCGCCTCGGCGCTCCGCAAGCTCGAGCGAGGGACGCAGCGCGCTCCGCTCCCGCAGGATCAGCGACTGGTGAACACCTCACACCTCATGATCGCCAATCCGTTCAAGGGGGCAGGCGTGGGCAAGCTCTTCGCGACCCACCCGCCCATGGACCAGCGCATCGCGCGCCTCGAGGGCATGGCGGGACGCCCGCTCACCTGAGAAATGCCCACGACGACGACGGCGGCCCCACCTTTCGCAGGTGGGGCCGCCGTCGTCGTCAAAGCTGTCTACAGAGAAGGCACTGTCAGCGCATGTTCACGAACTGGAGGTCGGCCTCATCGAAGTTCTTGAGGAGCGCCATGGTGGCCTGCAGGTCATCGCGTGATTTCGAGCTGACGCGCAGTTCATCGCCCTGGATCTGCGACTTCACGCCCTTGGGGGCCTCATCACGGATCAGCTTGTTGATCTTCTTCGCAAGATCCTGCGCGATGCCCTCCTTGATGGTCGTCTCGAGGCGGAACTCCTTGCCGGACGGGTAGGGCTCGCCCGTGTCGAGGGATTTCAGGGAGATGCCGCGCTTGATCATCTTGGACTGCAGGACGTCGAGCACGGCCAGGACGCGCTCCTCCGAGTTCGCCTTCATGAGGATCTTCTCGCCGCTGAAGTCCACCTCCGCGCCGACCCCCTTGAAGTCGTACCGCTGGGCGATCTCCTTCTGCGCCTGGTTCAGCGCGTTGGCGACCTCCTGCTTGTCCACTTTGCTTACGACGTCGAACGTGGATTCACTCGCCACGATGCCTCCTCGGGGTGGTTGGGTTCTTGCGTTAAAGACTATCCGCAACCCCCGGACGGCTGGGCCGGGCGCTTCACAGGGAGCGGTCAGGCCACTCCGGGGACGCGTACACGGTCCGATGGAACGGTAGGAGTACCAGTCGCCCCTCGAGGAGAGAATTTCATGCCTGACCCACGACACCGGCGCTACCAGGTCCGTCTCCGCACGGCGGTAGCGGGGTCCTTCCTCGCGGCAGCCGCCGCGGCATCCCTGACGGGTGTCACGGCGGCGCCGGCGCTGGCCGTGCCGCCGCGAGCCGTCGCTGCGGATGCGGACCACGAAGCGAAGGACATCACGCTCGGGCCGGACCCGGCGTCGTCGGTGACGGTCGCATCGCCGGTCGCCGTTGCGCCAGGGGCGACGCCGTCGGAGGTGCGGCTCGCCGGGGTCCGTGACGACCTCGACCAGGCGGTCCTGATGCGTCTCGTCACGCCCGAGCAGGCGGACGGTTTCTACGCGCAGATCGAGCGCAGGATCGCCGCGGGCCTCTAGCGCCAGCGCGGATTCGTCACAGCGGCTGTTTGTCTGTAAAGTTGTCTTGCCCGCGCTTGCTGCGGGCGGTCTTCCTGTGAAGACGTTCGGCAGATTACCCGAGCGGCCAAAGGGGGCTGACTGTAAATCAGCTGGCAACGCCTACGGGGGTTCGAATCCCTCATCTGCCACAGCAAGGAGAGGCCGGTACTTCCGCTAGGAATAGAGGAAGTACCGGCCTCTCGTGTTTAATCCCTCGGTCCTGGGGGAGCTACCCGGCGTCGACCAGCCCCTCGAGCGGTTCCGCAAGGCGGGGAGTGAGCGACCGGACGTACGACGCCGTCAGGTGGTCCGTGTCCCGGTAGATGAGGACGTCGCCGATGACGGCCGGGCACCTCGTGGCGGGGCAGATGGAGTCGTTGAGGTCGATGGCGGTGGTACCGGGAAGGGATGCTGCGGCCATCAGTTGCGCCAGCCCCTTGTCATCGGCTGCTTCGCTGCGTGGCACGGAGCATTCGGTCAGATCCCCGAGGTTCAGGGCAACGCAGTCCGGGACGTTGATGGCGGGTGCGGGAGTGTCCCTGATGACGGCGACAGGGATGCCACGGCGGGTGAAGCTGCTCCACGATCGCTGGAACGCTTCCGACATGGAAGCGACGTCGTCCGATGCGTCCGCGATGCCGGCGCTCTCCGTATAGCTGCTGGTGATGACGAGCGCGAGACGGTCGTCACGTCCCAGTAGGTCCTGCATGCGGGCGTTCCACTCCATGCAGGTGGTGTAGAGCCGCCCTTTCCGCTCGAGTTCCCCGGTTGCGAAGGGGCAGGCGTCATGGATGTAGGCCGTGAGCTTCCACCCCTTGTCCCGGGCTATGCCGTCGAGTGCCGGGATCCACTGTTTCGCGTGGGAGTCCCCCACCAGCACGACGTGGCGCTCGGATGCCGTATCGCCGTACTGGCAGGACGTGATGTGGGTCTGACTGATCCTGGTTGAGTCGCAGGTCGGGAAGTCCTCGCCCGCCACGATAGGCATCGGTGTGATGTATTCAGCGGTCTCCTGGGGCCGGACCCCGGACGAGCGGGGGTCGCCTGGGAGGGTCATGGCGCCGTTCCGGACATCGCCCGCCTGGCGCATGCCGTCCTCGGCCCGGTCCACCTCCACACGGACCGTGTTCACGAGCATCCCGCCCGTGATTGCTCCGGCCAGCACGAGAACGGCGCCGGCACAGAGCGCGCGCACGGGAGCGACGGTGAGGGCCCTCCATCGGTTGACCGGCCTCTCCACATAGCGGTAGGTGAGAAAGGCGACGCCGACCGACAGTCCGGCGACGAGGATGACCGCCGTGCCGTGCAGTGTCCCGAGGACCGCCGTCGCCAGGACGATGAGTGGCCAGTGCCAGAGGTATAGGGAGTAGGAGATGTCTCCGACGAAGGTCATGGGCCGGGTGTCGAGGACGTGTGCGGGCCCGAGTGGTGCTCGCCCGGTGCACGACGCGATCACGAGGGCGGACGAGATCGTGGGAACCAGGGCAGCTGCACCCGGATAGGGGAGCGATCCGTCGATCAGGACGACCGAGCCGATGATGCCGGCCATCCCGGTCCAGCCCATGATCGCTGCGGCGCGGCTCGGTAACCTCTCAAGGCGCGCGGGGATCACGGCGAGAATCGCGCCGAGTGCGAGCTGCCAGAACCGTGTCGTCGAGGAGAAGTAGGCGGGCTCCGGCTCTGTTCCGGTGAAGTAGACCGACCACGCCAGCGATGGCAGCAGCACCAGGCCGAGCCCGATGAGCAGCAGCCGGCTCGGGTCTGCCGCGGCGATCGGTCCGGAACGACGCTTCCGCCTCGTCGCGAGCCAGCCGGCGGCGATGAGCAGCAGGGGCCAGACCAGATAGAACTGCTCCTCCACGCCGAGGGACCAGAAGTGCTGCAGCGGGCCCGGGCCCACGTCGCCGTCGAGGTAGTCGACGGAGTCGCCGGCAAGGCGCCAGTTCTGGACGTACAGAGCCGAAGCGATGATGTCCCAGCCGATCGACGCCCACCGCGTGATCGGCAGGAACACTGCGGTCAGCGCTGCCGTGGCCACGAGGACGAGGGTCGCCGCAGGAAGCAGCCGCCTGGCTCTGCGGGCATAGAACTCGACGAGGGATATCCGCCCTGCCGTGGCGAGTTGCTTGAGCAGGAGCCCGGTGATCAGGAACCCGGAGATGACGAAGAAGACGTCGACTCCCACGAACCCGCCCGGCACGAAGGGTACGTCGAGGTGGTACAGCAGCACCGAGATGACTGCGAGGCCGCGCAGACCCTGGATGTCGGGACGGAACGACGACGCCTTCACCGCATCCGTCGGAGGCGTCGCCGAGCGAAGCAGGGTACTTGTCACCGAAGGACCTCCAGAGGGATGGTGTGACACCCAGGGCTGCTCTCGTCAGGGTAGCCGCCGGTACCACCCGGCGTACGCTCGGATTCGGTCAGCCCGTCCGGTACGACGAGGGCGATAATCCGCCCACCTCTGGCACTTCCCTCGACGCCGCCCCCAGGGTTCGCTACAGCTCCGAGGCCGCGCCTGTCACACGGATACGGCCTTCGAGTGGGATTTCGACGGTGATCAACGAGGGACGCCCGACCTCCGCGCCCTGCTCGACCTCGACCACCGCGGGCAGGGCAAGGTGATCACCTGCACGAAGATAGGCACCGAGACCTGCCGCAGCGGAGCCAGTGGCGGGGTCTTCCCGGATGCCACCGCGAGGGAACGGATTGCGGGAAGCGAACCTGCCGGGTGACAGGCGGTGGACGACGGGGATCGTTCCGTCCCAGCCCTCACGGTCCTGAAGGTGCAGAACCGCTTCGCCGTCGTGATCGAGAGAAGCGAGCACGCCTTCCCGCACGAAGACGATCGGGTGCGGATTCCCGCCGCGCACGAACGCCGGTGGCAGGGCGGGGTCGAGGTCGTCGCGCGACAGGCGAAGAGCGGCGAGCAGCTCGTCCAGCAGTGCGTCGCTCAACGGATCGACCTCCGTGTCGACCGCAGTGAGGGTCGCCCGGTCCGACGAGACCTCCACGAGCACCTCTCCCGCGTTGGTATCGAAAGCGACGACAGGTCCGGCTCCTCGCCGAGCGAGTGCGACTCCGGAAGCGATGGTCGCGTGACCGCAGAAAGCGATTTCGTCCCGAGGGCTGAAATAGCGGACGCGCGTCGACCCGGGCGTGGTCTCGGTGAGGAACGCGGTCTCGCTGAAGCCCAGGTCCCTCGCGACGGTGAGCATGTCCGCCCGGGACAGTGCCTCCGCGCCGATGACCACCCCCGCCGGATTGCCCGACCGTGGATTCGCGTCGGGCGTGATGAATGCGCGGTACGTGAGGATTTCCATGGAAGCGAGCATATGGTCGAAGTGGACTGCCGTTCGCGGTCCACTTCCGAATCAGTGGCCCCCGCCCCACGAGCGGTCGTCCTCAACCGCTTCGACACCGACATCGACGTCGTCCATCCACCAGAACTCGTCGAAGCATTCGCGCGACTCGCGATCCGTAACGCCAGAACGGCGGCCTGATGCCTCGCCGACCTCCTTCATGACGTCGGCCAGACCCTCTAAGTCATACGACGTAGGATTCTCATACGCCGTATGGGAGCATGGGCCCATGACTCCTCATGCGTCCTCTGCCACCGCACTTCCAACCGCCGACGCCCGCCTGCTTCCGTCGCGAGGACTCGCGGCGTTCTTCATCATCGCCTTCGCGTTCTCCTGGCTCGTCTGGTGGGCCGGCCCACTGATTGCGCCGGGAGCTTCGTCGACCATGGCCCTCGTCATCCTCGGCAGCTTCGGTCCGGCGGTTGCCGCCACCGTCGTCACTGCCCGGCTCGATGGTCGCGCAGGCCTCCGCGCGCTGTTCGGCCGCTACCTCCCCAGAAGACAGGGCGGAGGGCGTCCCTTCATCATCGGTGCGTTGATCTTCGTGGCACTGGTTGCCTCCGGTGGCATCGCGCTGCTTGCCGGCGGGGCCCTGGACACCCAGGGGCTCGGGACCGGAATCGCCGCCCTGCCCGGCATGATCGTCCTCATCGCCCTGGTCGGCGGAGGTAATGAAGAGCTCGGATGGCGCGGTTTCGCCCTGCCGCGGTTGCAGGCGGCACTGCCGCCCGTGGCCGCCAACGTCATGCTGGGCATCATCTGGGCCGTGTGGCACGCGCCTCTCTGGTCGATGGCCACCGCGCAGTCGGCCATCTCGTTCCCCATCTACGTCATCCTCGTCATGGCGATAGCGATCGTCCTCGGGTTCGTCTTCAACATCGCCGGTGGCGGACTGCTCGCCGTCGTCGCTGCGCACACCGCGGTCAATGCTGCCTCCGGCCTCAAGGTCAGCGCCCTCGGCGGAGTGCACGAGATCCACGAGCTCCTTGCCATGGCCGTGATCGCCCTGGTCATCCTCGTCGCAACCCGCGGTCGGCTGGGGCTTGCCCGGCTGGAGGAGGGTCGCCCCGCGCACGACGACCAGGCGGGTGGCGATCCGCTCCCCGCACAGGCCTCCGAACCGGCCGGGGCTGACGGCCCGTCCTCCACGCCGCTTCGCCAGGGACTGCCGTCCCACACTCCCTAGGCTCCTGGCGCGGTCTGCGTCCTGTCGGACGCAGCCGAAGGCGGCCTGCTCCGCCGCTGACTTCGGTCGGCGGGCAGGCCGCTCCGTGTTCCCTCAGCGTTCGCGGGTGTCGTTGTCGGGCCCTGCCGGCCCTCGGGCGACGGCACCGGAACCCGCGCCGGGTCCCGCCGCTCGCTGACGTGGCCCCGGCTTCAGCTTTCACTGGGTCACGCGAGTGAGGGTCGTCGTCAGCAGGAGGTCCTTCGCCGGGCCCGTGACGTCCCAGGAGTACTCGATGGTGTCCGGGGAGGTGACGGCGAACTCCACGCGGTAGGTATCCGGCGCGCAGGCGTGGTCATCGCGTGCCCTACCGTGGCTCAGGTCGAGCCGGCAGAGTAGCCGCCCGTCCTCGAAGTGGACCGCTATCGCCGATCCATCTCCCTCGATCGAGTAGGAGCGGGAGGCCGGACCGCGGAAATGCGGCCAAAATACGGTGCCCGCCTCGTCCCACCGGAGGCCGCCGTCAGCGGGGGTGAAGGTGGTCGTGCCTGTGAAGATGCCCGCCGTACCACTGGCCCGATCCAGCAGGGTGCGGTGTGTCGACCAGGTCCCGGTCAGGAGGGCGATGGCGTCGTCGACCTCGGTGAGAATGCGGTCCAGGTGGTCGTCGATGAGCTCTGCCTGCGTGGCCAATGGTGCTGGGTCCTGCACAATGTCCCCTGACGTCGGTTCTTGCCACGCTAGCGCTACCACTGCCTCCGCGCACCTTGTCGTGCTCGGCCCTGAATGTTAGGCTACCTAACTATGACCGATTCCCCGACCGGCCGGCAGCTGCTTGCACTGGCGCAGTCCTTCCGCACCACGTTGCGTCACGCTGTCTATCTCAGCCGATCCATGGACGGCGACGGCGAACTGACCACCATGCAGATGAGCACACTGAGCATGGCTGCCGACGAGCCCCTGCGCGTGAGCCGCGTTGCCGCCAACCTCGGCATACGGGTTCCGTCGGCAACGGAGCAGATCATCAAGCTCGAACAAGCGGGCCTTGTCAGCCGGCAGCCGGACCCCACGGACTCGCGCGCCGTCCTGGTACAGCTGACGGACAAGGGCCGCGCCGCCTGGGAGGAGGCGAGCCTGCGCCGCAACGAGCGCGTGGCGGCCCTGCTCGAGCATCTCGACGACGACGAGAGGGCGACACTCGCAGCCGCCCTGCCGATCATCGAGAAACTCAACCTCACCACCTAGCAGTACCCGCGGCGTCCAGCCAGCTGTCCCGCAACCACGGCTCCTTGACGATCCTCGCCCACACCCTGTCGGTCGCTCATGCACTCCGCAGAGACCCGCCGGCAGGAACGGGAAAGCGGCGGCGTCAGCCCGCGAGGAGCGACGTCGTCGCCTCGTCCTCCGCGCCGTCGTAGTAGCGATCCAGCACTGCCGTGAACCACGGCTCTTGTGGGCTGGCCCGGTTGAAGAGCGTCATGGAGGACTGGAGCTTGCGGGCGTCGATCCCGCCGAGCACCGCGACAGGATCCCCGCCCTGCAGGTTGAGGAGGGCATGGACACTCTCCATGAGTCGGGGTCCGAGGACGGTGTGCGACAGGTACGCCCGCGCCTCGTCGAGCGACGTGATGGCGTACTTCACCGAGGTCGGGCTGCTGCCCAGTCCGGCGATCTGGGGAAAGACGAACCACATCCAGTGCCCCGTCTTGCGGCCCCGCTGCAACTCGGCAAGGGCCTGCTCATAGGTGCCCTCGGAGTTCTGGGCCTCGACGAATCGGGTCAGGTCATACGGGTCGGTCACTCGTACCTCCGGCTGTGTAGAGCGGTTGGGGCGCTTCATCGGTAGCGAACAGGCCTGACAGGGCAAGCCGGGATCGCTAGCGTTAAGGGATGTCGACAATCAATATCACTGAGGCTAGCTTCCCGGAAACCATCGAGGGCAACGACATCGTGTTCGTTGATTTCTGGGCCGACTGGTGCGGACCCTGCAAGCAGTTCGCCCCGGTGTACGACGCCGTGTCGCAGCAGCACGATGACGTCACCTTCGCGAAGGTGGATACCGAGGCCGAGCAGTCCCTCGCCGCTGCCGCAGGCATCACCTCCATTCCCACCCTCATGGCATTCCGCGAGAAGGTGCTCGTGTTCTCCCAGCCCGGCGCCCTGAACGCCACGCAGTTCACCGAACTGGTCGAGGCCGTCAAGGGCCTGGACATGAAAGCCGTGCACGAGCAGATCGCCCAGCAGCAGGCCGAGGGCGGCAGCCCGGCTGCCGACGCGCAGTAACGCTCCTTCCCGCAATAGATCCTTCAGCGCGCAGAAGCCCCGCACTCCTCGAGTGCGGGGCTTCGTCGTGGTGGGAATGCCGCCGGGGTTCAGGCGGCCTGGTCTGAGCGGACGACCTCGGCCGGCTTGGCCAGGAGCGCGCTCAGCGATTCGCCGAGATCCTGTACCGCGGGCCCGCGCAGGTGCGCGTCCAGGAGCTCGGTGGACTCCCACTGCTCCGTCAGCACGATGCGGTCCTCCTGCGCGTCCGTGATCTCGTACCGGATGCATCCCGGCTCCTGCACCACCTGTTCGATGGCGATGTCGAGTGCGAGCTTCACGCGGAAGAACTCGCCCTCGAGGGGGGTGAACACTGCTGTGACGTCTACGGTGTGGCTCATGCTCCAACCCTAGCGGCGGCGCCTCCGTGCGCCGCTTCGTTGCGTCATATCGGCTCCTGTCAGCGCCGGCGATGGTCCTCCGGGGACAGGCGGGGGCCGAAGGTCGGCTTGCGGAAACCGCTCGCATACAGGGACCGCACCACGCGCTGGCGCTGCCCCTTCCACGGCCTGAGCAGTTCGATCATCCCGGCGTCGTCGGTGCGCCGACCCGTGAGTGCGGCCCCGATATAGGCAGCGAGGTGGTAGTCGCCGATCGAGATCGAGTCGGGGCACCCGTGGGTCCGCTGGACGACTTCCGCGACGGTCCAGACGCCGATGCCCGGAACGGATCGCAAACCGGCGCGGACGTCGTCGCCTCCCGGCAGGGACGCGAGGCGTTCCAGGCCGCTGGCGACGAGGGCTGCCTTGAGGATGGTCGCCGAGCGGTGGGAATCGACCCCGGCCTTGTGCCAGTCCCAAGAGGGCACGCGGCGCCACTGCTCCGCGGTCGGGGGAAGGCGGAGCCCTGACGGAGCGTAGGTGCCCGCCCCGGGAGCCGGGTCGCCGTACCGGGTCAGCAGGTAGCGCCAGGCGCGCTTGGCCTCGATGCCGGTGACCTTCTGTTCGAGGACCGCGCGGGCTACGGTGTCGAGCATGCGGCCGCTCGAGGGCAGGCGCAGGCCGGGGTTGAGGTACCTCCCCTTGCGGGCGACCTCGGGCAGGGTCGCACGGAACTCCGAGCTGTCGAACGTACTCCAGTCGTCGTCGCCACCGAGCAGTCGCGGAACGGACTCGAGCGCCCGCGCCGCGCCCGGTCCCCACGCCGTGGCCTGGACACGGCTGTCGTTCAACGAGCCGCGTTGCCTCAGGGCCAGCGTGACGGGGCCGTCGACGGTCCGGAAGGCGAGCCAGTGGTCGGGGCCGTGAACGATGAAGGACGGGTCGTGCGGCCCGCACTGCAGCGTGCGGACGGTGCCGGCCAAGGTGTACGGTCCGTCCGGAATCCACTCCGTGGCCTCGGCGCCCGAGGGCACGACGGCGGGAGCGATGGTCATGCATCCATGGTGCCACGCTGCACCAGCTGCCCCTGGTGATCCCGGGCGGATCGGCGTGCCAGCGGGACGAGCGGCTGACGGCCTGCGCGATTGCCGCGCCGAGCGACGCCGTCGTTCCCGTTCCACCCAGATCCGGGCTCACCGCGCGATCTGGAACCTGTCGACGCGAAGACCACCGTCCGGCGCCGCCCTCGCCTCCACGTGCTCGTTCCGAGCGGTCCCCCGGGGGCCTTCCACGTCCCGCGACGTAACGGCGGCACGGCTGCGCAAGCACCAGCCGGTAACTTTGTAGTCATGAAGTATGCCAATTCCATCGTTGACCTGATCGGCAACACCCCGCTGGTCAAGCTCAACTCCGTCACCGACGGCATCGCAGCCACCGTCCTCGCCAAGGTCGAATACCTCAACCCGGGCGGGTCGGTGAAGGACCGTATCGCGGCGAAGATCCTCGACGCCGCGGAGGCCGAGGGGAAGATCAAGCCCGGCGGCACGATCGTCGAGCCGACCTCCGGCAACACCGGCGTCGGGCTCGCCCTCGTCGCGCAGCAGCGCGGCTACAAGTGCGTCTTCGTCGTGCCCGACAAGGTCGGCGAAGACAAGCGCAACGTCCTGAAGGCGTACGGCGCCGAGGTCGTCGTCACCCCGACGGCGGTCGCACCCGACAGCCCGCAGTCCTACTACGGCGTCTCCGACCGCCTGGTCCGCGAGATCCCGGGCGCCTACAAGCCGGACCAGTTCTCCAACCAGAACGGGCCGTTGAGCCACTACGAGACCACCGGCCCCGAGATCTGGAACGACACCGACGGCAAGCTCACCCACTTCGTCACCGGCGTCGGCACGGGCGGCACCATCACGGGTACGGGTCGGTACCTGAAGGAGGTGTCCGCGGACCGCGAGGGCGGGCCCGTGCGCATCATCGGCGCAGACCCGGACGGCTCCATCTACTCCGGCGGCACCGGGCGCCCCTACTTCGTGGAGGGCGTCGGCGAGGACATGTGGCCCGACTCCTACGACCCCTCGATCCCGGACGAGATCCACGCCGTCACCGACGCCGAGAGCTTCGAGATGACCCGGCGCCTCGCCCGCGAGGAAGGGCTCCTCGTCGGCGGCTCCTGCGGCATGGCCGTCGTCGCCGCCCTGCGCGTCGCGAAGGACCTGACGGCGGACGACGTCGTCGTGGTCCTCCTGCCCGACGGCGGGCGCGGCTACCTCGGCAAGATCTTCAACGACGACTGGATGAAGTCCTACGGCTTCATGGACAGCGGCGATGACGCCAGCGTCGGCGAGGTGCTGCGCGCCAAGAGTGGATCCATCCCGGAGCTGGTGCACACGCATCCCACCGAGACCGTGCGCGATGTCATCTCGATCATGAACGAGTACGGCGTCTCGAGCATCCCGGTGCTGTCGCAGGAGCCTCCGGTCAAGATGGGTGAGGTTCTGGGATCGGTCGACGAGCGCTTCCTGACCGCGAAGATCTTCCACGGTGAGGCGAAGATGACGGACCAGATCTCCCAGCACATGGACGAGAAGCTGCCGCTCATCGGGTCGCTCGAGTCCATCGGCACGGCACGCGAGCGGCTCCAGGACAGCGACACGCTGATGGTGACGTTCGTCGGGTCACCCGTGGGAATTCTTACGCGCCACGACTTGCTGACATATGTGAGCAAGTAAGATCACCACCGCGAATTCCAGGAGCATCGTGACGCACTCGAACGCCCAGGGTTTCAACACCCGAGCCGTCCACGCAGGCCAGACCCCCGACCCCACCACGGGTGCGGTGATCCCGCCCCTGTACCAGACCACCACGTTCGCGCAGGACGGCATCGGCAAGCTGCGCAACGGTTACGAATACGGGCGCGGCACCAACCCCACGCGCGATTCCCTGCAGGTGCAGATCGCCGCGCTCGAGGGTGGCAAGCACGCCTTCAGCTTCTCGTCCGGTCTCGCCGCGGAGGACGCACTCATCCGGGCCGCGCTGCGTCCGGGGGACCACATCGTCCTCGGCAACGACGCGTACGGTGGCACCTACCGCCTGATCGACCGTGTGCTGTCCCAGTGGGGCATCACCAATTCGGCTGTCGACATGGCTGACACCGCGGCGGTCCGGGCGGCCATCGCCGGGAACAACACCAGGATGGTGTGGGTCGAGACGCCGTCGAACCCGATGATGAAGATCACCGACATCGCGGCGACCGCCCAGCTGGCGCACGACGCCGGCGCCCTGCTCGTCGTCGACAACACCTTCGCCTCGCCCTACCTGCAGCAGCCGCTCACGTTCGGTGCGGACGTCGTCGTGCACTCGACGACCAAGTACATCGGCGGCCACTCGGACGCCAGCGGCGGGGCCGTCGTCGTGAACGACGACGAGCTCGCGGAGAAGATCGGGTTCATCCAGTTCGCGGTCGGTGCCGTGTCGGCACCGATGGAGGCCTGGCTCACCACGCGTGGGCTCAAGACCCTGGGCGTCCGGATGGATCGGCACTCCTCGAACGCCATGGCCATCGCGCGATGGCTGCAGGATCAGGACGAGGTCGAGCGCGTGTACTACCCGGGCCTGGCCGACCACCCTGGCCACGAACTCGCGGCGGCGCAGATGAAGGACTTTGGCGGCATGATCTCCGTGACGTTCAAGGGCGGGGCGGACGCTGCCAAGAAGGTCGCCGAGTCGACGCACGTCTTCCTGCTGGCGGAGTCCCTGGGCGGCATCGAGTCGCTCATGAACTATCCGTCGGACATGACGCATGCCTCGGTCAAGGGCACCGAACTCGCCGTCCCCGAGAACCTCATCAGGCTGTCGGTGGGCATCGAGGACCTTGAGGACCTGATCGGCGACCTCGAGCAGGCAATCTCGGCGCTGCGCTAGTCCCTGTCCCTCATGCGAAAGGCCCCTCCGTCCGGAGGGGCCTTTCGCGCGTCCAGCAGGTCGGCGAAGCGGCTTCGCGCACGCGTTTCCGGCTGGGACGGGCGTTCGGCGCGGCGTGTCCTGGCGCAACACGCCCTTCGCGGACGAAAGCCGTGCATAACGCCGCACCAGCAACCGGTTGCGGAGGGCGTCCCGCCGTCGTTCCCGCGGTTCCCGCCCGACCTGGCGTCTCGGCGGCGTGATGCCCGCCAACGCACGCCGGCGCCAAGGACCGGGAACGACGGCGACCGGCTGCGTGGGGACGACGGCGACGCGGCTGCGTGGGGTCGACGGCGACGCGGCTGCGTGGGGACGACGGCGACGCGGCTGCGTGGGGACGACGGCGGTCCGGCCCGGGGCGAACGACCGCGACCCGCCGGGCGCGAGCAACGCCCGCGCCCCCGGCGGAACGCTAGCGGGGCTTCGGCAGCCGGAAGCGCTTCTTCGCCTTCGGTTGGGTCAGCTGGAAGAAGTCGCTGCTCTGCGGCAGCCACATCAGCAGCACCGCGACCAGCATCGCCCCCGCGATGAGGGACAGCCCCGGGGTCCCGCGCACGATGATCGGCACACCGACGATGATCCCGACGGTGCTCAGCAACTCGCGGGCGCTCCTCCTGCCCCGACGCAGCGGGAGCAGGAGGGCGAGTTGGAGGACGGCGAGCGCCCCGAAGAGCGCGCCGAGCCCGATGAACCCGGCGCGGTCGAGGTCCTGCACGGCCGCCGACGTGAGGAACGTGCCGGCCGCGACGAGCAGCAGCACCGCGATGACGAGCCACAGGACGAGCGCGGCACGCAGTGTAAACGGCCGCGGCGGTAGGGCGCTCTGGGGGGAACGCACCGGGGCGCTCCTAGCCCCGCGGAGCGACAGTGCCGCTGCGGGTCTCGGTGTCGTAGGAGTAGACCTCGGTACCGCCGATCCATACCTGCAGGGCGCGCTGCATGACATCGAGCGGGTCACCGCTCCACAGCACCAGGTCCGCATCCTTGCCGACGGCGAGGGAGCCGAGCCGGTCCGCGAGTCCGAGGACCTTCGCCGGATTGAGGGTGATTGAACGCAGGGCCGTCTCCCGGTCGAGGCCCTCCTTGATCGCCAGGGTGGCCTGGTGGACCAGGAAGTTGATCGGGATGACGGGGTGGTCGGTGATGATCGAGATCTCGACGCCGGCCCTCGCGAGCTTGCCCGGGTTCGCGATGGACCGTCCGCGGAGCTCGACCTTCGACTTGGTCGTGAAGAGGGGCCCGATCAGGACAGGAATCCCGCGCTCTGCCAGGACGTCGCCGAGCAGGTGCGCCTCGGTGCCGTGATCGAGCACGAGGTCGTAACCGAACTCGTCGGCGATGCGGATGGCGGTCGCGATGTCGTCGGCGCGGTGTGCGTGCTGGCGCCAGGGGATCTCGCGGCGCAGCACCATGGCGAGTGCCTCGAGGTGCGGGTCCCGCGCGTTCTCCTCGGCCTTGCCCAGGTAGTTCTGGGCCTTCATGAATGCCTCGCGGATCACGAGTGCGGTGCCCAGACGAGTGGACGGCGTCTTGCCCTTTCCGCCGTAGACGCGCTTCGGGTTCTCGCCGAGTGCTGACTTCAGCCCGCTGGGGGAGCGGAGCACCATCTCCTCGAGGTAGCGCCCGTGCGTGTGGATGGCGACGGCGAGCCCGCCGATGGGGTTCCCGGATCCGGGGTTCACGTTCACGGTCGTGACACCACCCGCGAGGGCGTCGTCGAACCCGGGGTCGTAGGGATTGATCGCATCGATCGCCCGGACACCGGCCGTGTTGGGATCGGTCATCTCGTTGGTGTCGTCACCAGCCGTGCCCTCGCCCTCCTCGTGCGTGCCGAGGTGCACGTGGGCGTCCACGAAGCCGGGCAGCAGCCACTTGCCGCCCGCGTCGATGACCGACGCGCCGTCGGGCACGGGAACGTCGGCACCGAGCGCCGTGATGCGGCCGTCCTCGACGACGACGGTGCCGTCGAAGGGCTCCCCGTCGATCGGGACGACGTGCGCGTTGGTGATGGCTGTGACGGGAGCGGACGGGGTGGTGCCGCTGGGGGAGGACATCGGTGCATCGGCCTTTCGCAGGGAACGGGGTGATTTCCACCATATCGGCACGCGAGGACCTCACCTGGGCCGTGCCTACACTGGTTGAGCCGTTCCCGGGTACCAGGTCGGTACCACCAATCCTCCGGAAGGAAAGCATGAGCCAGCGCATCACCCCGGCACGGGTCCGGGCGCTGGGCCTCGTCGCCTCGGCTCTCGTGGCAGCGGGACTCATGGCCTGGGCGTTCGCTTGGGCCGACTTCATCGGGCTCGACTTCCGGGTGTACCGCATGGGGGGACAGTCGGTGGTCGACGGCGACGGCTCGCTCTACAGCCGGGCCTTCGGCGAGGGTAAGGGCTCGCTCCTCTTCACCTACCCGCCGTTCGCCGCCCTGGCCTTCACCGTCCTGACCCTCGTCAGCGCCGAGACGGGCGCCATCCTCTTCGTCGGACTGTCGGTGCTGATCGCCGCTATCACGTCCTTGTTCATCACGCGCTATCTCGGCGGATTCCACAGGATCGGGGACGTCCTCAGGCACCCCAGGGCCTTGCCGCTCGCCATCGCGGGCACCGGTCTGGTGTGCCTGCTCGGACCCTGGCGCGAGACCATGGCCTTCTCGCAGGTCAACATCCTGCTGTTCGCCATGATCGCCGCCGACCTCCTGTCCGGACCGCACCGCCGCATGCCGACCGGCCTGCTCACCGGTATCGCCGCCGGTATCAAGCTGACGCCGCTGGTCTTCGGTCTGTACTTCCTCGTCCGGGGGGAGTGGAAGCACCTGTTCACCATGGCTGGCGGTTTCTTCGGGACCATCGCCGTCGGATTCATCCTCCTTCCCGCCGAATCGGCAACCTACTGGCTGCAGATGCTGCGCGACACGGGCCGCATCGGCGGCGAAGGCTATGTGGACAACCTCTCGATCCGCGGGGCCATCCTGCACTTCATGGGTCCCGGCTTCCCCTCCACCGGGCCCTGGCTGCTCCTCTCGCTCCTGCTCGTCGCCGTGACGGTGTTCATCATTCGTGCCGCCGCACGGCGGGGGGACCGCTTCATCCCGATCGCCATGACGGCCCTGCTCATGCTGCTGATCTCGCCGATCTCGTGGTCGCACCACTGGGTGTGGATCGTTGTCGTGCTGGCGGTCCTCGCCGGTCAGGCGGTGCGGCTTCCCGCCGAGCTGCGGGGCTACCGGAGGACAGCCGGTGTGCTCTTCGTCGTCACCCTTGCGGTATTCATCTATTCGCCGAAGACCATCGGCGTGCTCCTCGGCGCCGAGGACCTCAACTCACAACTCGCCACCGGATGGCTCATGGCCTCCAGTGCCGGCGTCTTCTGTGCGCTCGCCATCACCGTCTTCTGGGTTCTCCTGTCGCGCGCGCTGCGGCCCCTGCCGGCTGGGAACGACCTCCGGGGGACGCCAGGAACGGCCGACGAAGACACCGCCGCGAACCGGACGCGCTGATGTCGCCGGCAGCTCGGCGAACCCTCGCGGCTCCTGTCAGCCGTGTGCGGGTCGCGGCCGGGTGCGCCGTCGCCCTGGTGCTGCCGCCGCTGCTCGAGGCGGCCGTGTTCACGGTCGGCACCTCGCTGCTCGCCATCGACGTGCTCTTCCAGATCGCGGGCGTCATCGCCGTGGCGCTGATCGGTGGCCTGTGGCCCGCTCTGCTGGCCGCGCTGTGGAGCAGCATCATCCTGAACTACACGTCTACGGAGCCATTCGGGTCCCTCGCGATCTCCGACGCCGAGAACGTCGTGACGGTCCTGATCTTCATCACGGTGGCGGTGGTTGTATCGCTCGTCGTCGGGCTGTCCGCCCGACGCTCCCGGGAAGCGGCCATGGCCCAGCAGGAAGCTGCACTGCTCGGCGAACTCGCGCGCGGCGTGCTCGCCGAGGAGGACACGCTGCAGGGTTTCCTGCAGCACGTCCAGGCCCAGTTCGACGTCGACGCCGTCGCGCTGTTCGGGCCAGCAGGGTCCGGCACCGACGCCGAACCGGATGCCGGTACGTCGCCCGGCGGGCACCGGCTGGAACGCCGCTCGCTCGCGGTGCGTCCGCGCGACCCCGGAATCGCGGAGTCACGGGAGTCACGGGAGTCACGAAGGTCTCGGGAGGCAGGCGGGCACTCCGGGCGGACGGTCACGGAACCGAACCCCGGACGTGACACGGACCGTTTCACCCTGGACGGCGCGACAGCCGTCGAGCAGGTGGACGGAGACGTCTCCCTCGCCCTCTACGGGCGCCAGCTCTCGGCACGCGAGCGCGGACTGCTCACCGCCTTCGCCGGTCAGTTGCGGTCATTGCTGCAGCGGCAGGAGCTGATCGCGAGCACGCGCACCAACAGGAGGCTCATCGAGGGCAACGTCATGCGCACGGCCATCCTGCGCTCGGTCTCGCACGACCTCCGCACCCCCCTCGCCGGGATCAAGCTCGCCGTCAGCAGCCTGCGGCGCTCCGACGTGACCTTCTCGAAGGAGGACGAGGGCGAGTTGCTCGAGACCATCGAGAGCTACTCCGACCGGCTGGACGCGCTCGTCAACAACCTCCTCGACATGTCCCGCATCACGGGGGACGCCGTCAATCCGCACCTACGCCCCCTCACGTGGGCAGACGTCGTCACGCCCGCCCTGGCGAACGTAGCGGAGGACCGCGTGCAGGTGTCCATCCCGCCGAACCTGCCCGCCATCGAGGCCGACCCCGGACTGCTGGAGCGCGTCCTCGCGAACATCGTCGAGAACGCGGTGAAGTACGCCCCGGACTCTCCCGTCGAGATCACCGCATCCGTGGGTGGCACGGGCAAGGCGCTCATCGACGGCTTCCCGGCGTCGGAGCTGAGGGTCGTCGACCACGGACACGGGGTGTCCCGGGACGACGTCGCCGTCATGTTCCGCCCGTTCCAGCGCCTGGACGACGCACCGTCGGGTGCCGGCGTCGGGCTGGGGCTCGCCGTGGCGAAGGGTTTCACCGAGGTGATGGGCGGCGTGCTCGACGCCGAACAGACGCCGGGCGGCGGACTCACACTCGTCATCCGGCTGCCGATCTCGACGGGAGCCGTGGAGCTGTGATCCGTGTGCTGGTCGTGGACGACGAACCGCAGCTCCTCCGCGCCCTTGAGATCAACCTGCGCGCCTACGGCTACGAGTGCGTGACTGCGGTCGACGGCGAGACGGCCCTCGCCGCCGCCTCCGAGCACCACCCGGACATCATCGTGTTGGACCTCGGTCTCCCGGACCTCGACGGCGTCGAGGTGATCCGGCGGATCCGCGGCTGGTCGCAGGTACACATCATCGTGCTGTCCGCCCGGCACGGTTCCCAGGACAAGGTCGACGCCCTCGACGCCGGTGCCGACGACTACGTCACGAAACCCTTCGGACTGGACGAACTGTTGGCGCGCCTCCGCGCGGCCAGCCGACGTGCTGCCGTCGAGGCGGAGGCCCCCGTCATCGAGACACCGGATTTCACGCTCGACGCCGGCGCGCGGCGCGCCGTCAGGAACGGGCAGGATGTCCGGCTGACACCGACGGAATGGAAGATCGTGGACAGGCTGATCGCTCATCCGGGCCGGCTCGTGTCGCAGCAGCAGCTGCTGCTCGACGTCTGGGGCCCGGCCTACGCGAAAGACGTCCAGTATCTTCGCGTGTACATGGCGCAGCTGCGCAAGAAACTCGAACGCGACCCGGGCGCGCCCCGGTACTTCGTCACCGAGAGCGGCATGGGGTACCGCTTCCAGCCCTGACCCGGAAGGAGGCGGAGGCCGACGCATAGGATGGTCGCCATGACCACTGGAACCCTCCTCGCTGTCTGTCGCGTGCACGAACTGCTGCCCACCAAGGACTCCACCGGTGTCACTGCAATCGACAAGCGTGCGGTCGCGGGAGCAGTGAACGTGCATGCGCTCGGGCTGACCGGCGACATCCAGGCCAGCAGGAAGCATCACGGTGGACCCACGAAGGCCCTCTACGCGTACTCCCAGGAGGATGCGGACTTCTGGACGCAGCAGCTGGGCCGTGACGTGACGCCGGGCCTGTTCGGTGAGAACCTCCGGGTCGGTGGGATCGACGCCTCCCACGCCGTCATCGGCGAACGCTGGGCCGTGGGTGATCAGGTGGTGCTCGAGGTCACCATGCCCCGCACGCCGTGCGTGAACTTCGCGCGCTACCTGGGCGAGCGCTCGTGGGTGAGGCGCTTCGCCGAGGCCAACCGCGTGGGCACCTACCTGAGCGTCGTCACGAGGGGCAGTATCTGCGCAGGTGACACCATCCGCGTGGTGAGCGCCCCGGAGCATGGGATCACCGCTGCCCAGGTCTACGCAGGCCTCGATGAAGGGCAGGCGCAGGCCCTGCTCGACGCCGGAGCGTCGGGGCAGATCGCGCTCACGCCGCAGGTGCGTAAGTCAGCACTCCAGGCACTGAAGGTGGTAGCGCCGGCCTGACGTGCCGAACGTCACCTCCTGCAACGCCTTCCCTGGAGCGCGACCGCCCGCGCATGACGTAGACTGGATATATCCCCCACACCGGTATTCCCTTTATTTCCGCCCTTCAGGGCCGGATAGGTTGTGTTGGGGCTCGGAGCACAGACTCGCGAGCAGATTCATCAGGGAGCGCCGGCTAGAAGAAAAGTCACACATCACTGCTGTCGCAGTGAACCCGTGTGGCGAGGAGTTCGGCCTCGGGATTGAAAAAGTGCCGGATTTCTACGTTCATTCGGCACTGCGGGCTCCATCCTGTCAGGGCCGTCCGGCACCTACCTGGAGGATTATTTCCCGTGCCTGAAAACCTGTCCGAGCAGAACATCGACTCCACCCTCACCGGAGCAGTAGCCGCGGCCCCCGCAGCGCAGTCCGACGACGACGGCGTGGACATCCGCTTCACCGAGCTCAACCTCGACGGCCGCATCCTCGCGGCGCTGACCGACCTCGGCTACGAAAAGCCCTCTCCCATCCAGGCAGCGACGATCCCCGTGCTGCTGGAAGGCCGCGACGTCGTCGGACTGGCGCAGACCGGAACCGGCAAGACCGCCGCGTTCGCCGTTCCCGCGCTGTCCAAGATGGCCGAGCTGGCCGATGTCAACGGTGGGCCCAGCAAGAACACCCAGGTCCTGGTGCTCGCACCGACCCGCGAGCTCGCGCTCCAGGTCGCCGACGCCTTCACCTCCTACGCCAAGCACATGGAGGGCTTCACCGTCCTTCCCGTCTACGGCGGATCACCCTACGGACCGCAGCTCAACGGACTCCGCCGTGGCGCGCAGGTCGTCGTGGGTACCCCCGGCCGCGTGATCGACCACATCGAGAAGGGGTCGCTCGACCTCTCGAACCTCGAGTACGTCGTGCTCGACGAGGCCGACGAGATGCTGCGCATGGGCTTCGCGGAGGACGTCGAGAAGATCCTCGCCTCGACTCCCGCGGAGAAGCAGGTTGCACTGTTCTCTGCGACCATGCCTCCGGCCATCCGCCGCATCGCCAAGAAGTACCTGAACGATCCGGCCGAGATCTCGGTCAAGGGCAAGACGACGACGGGTACCAACACCCGCCAGCGATACCTGCAGGTCATGGGCCCGCACAAGCTGGACGCGATGACCCGCATCCTCGAGGTGGAGGACTACGACGGCATCATCGCCTTCGTCCGCACCAAGGCTGCTACCGAAGACCTGGCGGACAAGTTGCGTTCACGGGGCTTCTCGGCCGCAGCCATCAACGGAGACATCCCGCAGCAGCAGCGTGAGCGCACGGTCGAGGCACTGCGCGACGGCAAGATCGACATCCTCGTGGCGACGGACGTCGCAGCCCGTGGCCTCGACGTGGAGCGCATCTCGCTCGTCGTGAACTACGACATCCCGAATGACACCGAGTCCTATGTGCACCGGATCGGCCGCACCGGCCGCGCGGGCCGTTCGGGTGACGCGATCCTCTTCATCACTCCCCGTGAGAAGTACCTGCTGCGTTCGATCGAGAAGGCCACGCGCCAGCCGGTCGAGCAGATGCAGCTGCCCTCCACGGAGAAGATCAACGAGCTGCGCCTCAGCAAGTTCGCGGACAAGATCACGCAGACGCTGGCCGGCAAGGATGTCGCACTGTTCCGCGACCTCATCGCCACCTACGAGCGTGAGCACAACGTGCCGGCCAACGAGGTCGCTGCTGCACTCGCCGTCATGGCGCAGGGTGGCCAGCCGATCCTCGTGCAGGACATCCCGGTCGCTCCTGCCGGGCAGCGCGAGCGTGCCGAGGGACGCAAGGATGCCTTCGGGTCGCGTGGCCCGACGCGCACGCTCACCGAGGGCAACGCCACCTACCGCATCGCGGTCGGCCGTCGCCAGCGCGTGATGCCGGGCTCGATCGTCGGCGCCATCGCCAACGAGGGCGGCCTGTCCTCCTCGCAGATCGGCGGCATCGACATCCGCGCCGATCACAGCCTGGTGGAACTGCCGGCGGACCTCTCGACCGATCAGCTGCGCGCACTCTCCAAGACGCGCATCGGCGGAGAGCTCATCCACCTCGAGCTCGACAAGGGGCGCAAGCCTGCGGGCAACCGCGGCGCAGGAGAGTTCAAGAAGCCCTTCAAGAAGGACTTCCCCAAGCGCGACGGCGACACCCGCTTCACGGGCGACGCCAATCGGAAGCCCCGTGCCAAGGGTGCAGGAGCCGGAGCAGGACGCTCCAGCGTCCAGTCCGAGCAGTGGTAGGACCCGACTAGTTGTACCCGGCCATGAGGTTGGTGGCGTTTCCGGTCTTGTGAAAGGGGAGAACCTCCGGGCTTAGTGGAGATGTCTGA
>NZ_PJIQ01000016.1 GCF_002929745.1 Arthrobacter sp. B1805 | reverse complement strand
AGGACGAGCCGACGGGAGCCTCACGCCGGCTGCACCTGCACTTCCTGCACTCGCCCGTGGAGATCTACGACTCACCGCAGACACCCGGCAAGGTCGCCGGCATGAGATTCGAGCGCACCGAACTCGACGGAACGGGTCACGGCGCAGGCACCGGGGAGTTCGTCGACTATCCGGTGCAGGCCGTCTATCGTGCTGTTGGCTACTTCGGCTCGCCGCTGCACGATCTCGAGTTCGACCATGCACGGGGAACCATCCCCAACGTGGCAGGCCGGGTACTGGACGCGGATGGCGCGCCGATACCAGGGCTGTACACCACGGGGTGGATCAAGCGCGGCCCCGTGGGCCTCATCGGGCACACGAAGGGCGATGCGCTCGAGACCATCGGTTGCGTCCTCGCCGATCTCCCGGCGACGGAGGGCCGACCGTCCCGTGACGAGGACCTGGAGGTCCTCCTTAGAGCCCGCGGGGTGGAGTACACCACCTGGGAGGGGTGGCTGGCCCTGGACGCGCACGAGAGGATCCTCGGTGAGAACGCCGTGTCGGTCGTGAACGGTCAGCAGGTGGTACGCGAGCGCATCAAAGTAGTGTCGCGTGAGGAGATGGTGCACGTCAGCGGGCAGATCGGTCTCCCACACGCCACGTGATCCGGTATCACCAGGGCGTCACTGCCCCTGGTCGGTGTCCCCGCTGAGCTGCTGCCCCTTGCTGGGCAGCGGATCGGGGTCGAGGAAAGCGACCGTGATGATCGCGGCGACCTGTTCGATCTGCCAGGGCCTGGCGCCGAGTTCCGCGAGTGCAGCCGATACCGATTCGAGGGAGATCTCCGCGGGTGGGCGCCAGGAGATCCTGCGGAGGTAGTCGGGAGTCAGCAGGTTCTCGATCGGCATGCCGAGCTTCTCCGCGCGCTGTGCGACGCGAGGCCGCGCCGTCTGCAGTCTCGCGGCGGCCTCAGGATCCTTCTCGGCCCAGATACGCGGCGGAGGAGGGGCGTTCGTCGGCACGTGCAGTGGCGGGAGGTCCGTCAGCTTCCGCGCCTCACTGATGCACTTGAGCCAGCGGGGCGCTTCCTTCTGTGCGGCTCGCCCATGGAATCCCTTGGTGGCCAGCAGTTGGGGAACGGTACTCGGCATGGCCTTCGCGGCGGCGATGATCGCAGAATCCGGAATGAGGCGACCGGGTGCGACGTCGCGGCGCTGCGCGAGGTCCTCCCGCTCCAGCCACATCTGCCGGACGGCTGCCAGCTGCCGGCGGTCGCGCAGTTGGTGCAGCCCGGACGTGCGCCGCCACGGATCGATCCGGGGCTCCGCAAGAGGAGTCCGGCGGATGTGCTCGAACTCCTCCAGGGCGATGTCCAGCTTGCCGTCCTGCTGCAGGAGGTCCGACAGCTTGTCCCTGAGCTCGGCCAGGACCTCGACGTCGAGCGCCGCATAGCGGAGCCAGGGTTCGGGCAGGGGCCGCTTGGACCAGTCCGCGGCCGAGTGCTCCTTGGCCAGGGTGAAGCCGAGCTGGGATTCGATGACCGCCGCGAGCCCTACGCGCGGGAGGCCTGCGAGCCGGGCGGCGAGTTCCGTGTCGAACAGTTTGTCCGGCCACATGCCGAGTTCGGAGAGGCAGGGGAGGTCCTGGCTGGCGGCGTGAAGGATCCATTCGACGCCGTCGAGGGCATCGTCGATCACGCGCAGGTCGTCGAACGGTTCGGGATCGATGAGCCAGGTTCCGGCTCCTTCTCGACGGATCTGCACGAGGAAGGCCCGTTGCCCGTACCGGAACCCCGAGGCCCTCTCCGCGTCGACGCCGGCGGGTCCCGTTCCTGCGGCGAGTGCCGCCGCGGCACGTTCGAGGCCGGCCGGGGTGTCGATGACGAGCGGGACGCCGTCGCGCGGCTCGGTCAGCAGGGGAAGGGCTTCGGGGGCGCCGCCGTCGATGACGGCGGGCACGGACGCGTCTGTACTGTCCGTCTGCTCGGACGTGTGGGAACTCATGGTGTTTTCAGTCTATCCCCGCGAGAACGTGCGTCCGGGAAGCGACGAGGGGAGAGCGGCTCGCCTCCGGCCCGTCAGGACCGGCGGTGGGGCAGGTGCGCCACGCCGGCCGGAAGGGGCGGTAGTCCGGCGAAGGTGCACACCATCTCCGACCAGGCTTCCAGGTGTCGTCGGACGTCGGCGGTGTCGGGCGTCCAGGACGCCCTGAGTTCGATGTCGATCGTGTCGGCACGGTCCTCGAGGGTGCCGTAGCTCTCCGACAGGATCCTCGTCGTCGTGCCGCCCGTACTGTGGTGGCGCGCGCCGTGGTTCTCGAGTGCCTCCACGAGCCAGGTCCAGGCGACCGAACCGAGGAGGGCGTCGTTGCCCATGTCCGGTTCGAGCTGCGCGCGGATGTAGGTCACGATGCGGAACCTGCCGTTCCAGACCTCGGATCCGGCAGGATCGTAGAGGAGGATGAAGCGGCCTGTAGCGAGTTCCTCCGGCTCGGGCGGAAGGATGAGGTTGCGTGCCGGTCCGTGGAGCGGCGGAGGCGTGACGGGTGTGGTCTCGAAGACCTCCGCGCCGAGGGCGACCGCGAAGGGCGCGAGCCGCGCGGGGGCCGGGATCTCCTCGAGCCGGATCTCACTGCGACGCGCTGCCTTCCTCAGGCCGGAGAGGGCGTCGAGGAATTCGGCAGGAAGCTGCGATACGCCGCCGATTGCACTCACCCCAGCAGGTTACGCCTGGAGCGCGCGCGTCGGGTTGCGACGCGCCGTCGCGACAATACGGTCGCTGCTACTCGGGAGCAGATTCACGCGTAGTATCCGGCCCGGCCGCGGCCTCCGTGCGGATCGCCTCGATGAACGCGTCGACGTCCTCCTCCGTCGTGTCGAACGAGCACATCCAGCGCACCTCGCCCGTCGACTGGTCCCAGTCGTAGAACCTGAAGCTCTCCCGGATGCGGTCCGCTGCGCCCGGCGGCAGGATCGCGAAGACTGCGTTCGCCGTCGTCTCCTGGGTGAGGGTCACTCCCTTGATGCCCCGGACGCCCTCCGTCAGTCGCGCAGCCATCGCATTCGCGTGCGACGCCGAGCGAATCCACAGGTCCCCCTCGAGCAGGGCGATGAGCTGCGCCGAGACGAAGCGCATCTTGGAGGCGAGCTGCATGTTCAACTTGCGCAGGTAGTCCAGTCCCGTGGATGCCTCCTGGTTCAGGACGACGACGCATTCGCCGAACATGAGGCCGTTCTTGGTACCGCCGAAGGACAGGATGTCCACTCCGGCATCCCGGGTGAAGGCCCTCAGGGGTTGTCCCAGCGCTGCTGCGGCATTCGCAAGTCGCGCGCCGTCCATGTGCACGCGCATGCCTCGGGCGTGGCAATGGTCGGCGATGGCCTTGATCTCTGCGACCGAGTAGAGAGTGCCGAGCTCCGTGGTCTGGGTGATCGAGACCGCCAGGGGCTGGGCGCGGTGCTGGTCGCCCCAACCCCACGCCTCCTTGTCGATCAATTCCGGCGTCAGTTTGCCGTCCGGTGTCGCCACGGGCAGCAACTTCATGCCGCCGACCCTCTCGGGTGCCGCGTTCTCGTCCACGTTGATGTGGGCGGTCCGGGGGCAAATGACGGCGCCCCAGCGGGGCAGGATGGACTGCAGCGAGAGCACATTGGCGCCGGTGCCGTTGAACACCGGGTAGATCGAGATGCCCTCACCGAAGTGCTGCTCCATCACCTCCTGCAGCCGCGCGGTGTACTGGTCCTCGCCGTAGGCGACCTGATGTCCCTCGTTCGCGGCAGCCAGGGCCATGAGCACTTCGGGGTGCACGCCCGAGTAGTTGTCGGATGCGAAGCTGCGCTGGGTGCGATCGTGCAGGGGCGCGGGCGCTGCTGCCGGAATCAAGGTGTCGGTCACGGTTCCATTATCCCCGAACAGCATCGATGCGAGCTCCGTTGACCTCTGCGGCCGGCGAATCCGGAAGGGACGCGAGGATCGCCGCGAGGTCGTCCACGTGCGTGAAGCCGGGAAAGGCCCGGTCGGGCCGCTGTTTCCTCATCTCGTCGTCCAGAAGCGCCTTGACGACGACGGCGGTCGCGGCAGCCGAGGTACCGTCCTTGGCGAAACCGTCGGCAACGGCCCGGAGCCAGGCGTCGACCGACGCTTTCACCGCGGCATAGGACGCGCTTCCCGCGGTCGGGGTCGCGACCGCCGTCGCGGAGATCGCCGCAAGCCGTCCGGCGCGCTCCGCCAGCTGGTCGTAGAACGCACGACTGGTGTTGAACAGCGTCAGGAACACCGACCGGTGGAGGATGGCGTAGTCAGCCGTCGACTGCGTGGTGATCCCCTTGCCACCATGCCAGCCGCCGACGAGGTGGAAGAGCGCATCGGCACCCTGATGATCCACCCGGATCTCGTCGGCGAGCGCGCGCACTGCGTCCTCACTCGTCAGGTCGCACACGCGGCGGACTACGCCGTCGTGTGCGGGGAACGCCGTCGCCAGGCGTCCCGCATCGGAACCGACGGCGACGACGGTGAACCCGTCGGCGAGCAGTCGTCGCGTGAGGGCTACGCCGGACGCGCTGGTCGCGCCGGCGACGACGGCGGTGCGGCTGCCGTCAGTGCTCACGCCGCGTCCGCCGTGATGCCGGCCGTCGACTCGATGACCGGCTTCATCTTGCGCTCCAGGGCTTCGAAGAACATCGAGAGCGGGAATTCGTCGTCGAGGACGGCGTCCGTGAGGGCGCGCGGGGGACCCATCAGCTCGAGGGCGTCAGGGCCCTTCGCCCACACGGAGGCCGGGTGCGGGGTGACGGTGGCGGCGACGAGTTCGTAGGCCGCGAGCCAGTGGGCGATCTTCGGCCTGTCGATCGACCGCCAGTACAGCTGCTCGATCTGCTCCCCGAGGGCGACGACGACTGCCGCTGCCTCGTCCCAGTCGATGGCGAGCTTCGTGTCGGTCCAGTGGAGGACACGGTGCTGGTGCATCCAGGCGAACAGGAGCTGCCCCCCGAGCCCGTCGTAGTTCCGCACGCGGTTCCCGGTGATGCTGAAGCGGAAGATGCGGTCGAAGATGACGGCGTACTGCACGAGCTTCGCGTGCCTGCGGGCCTCGGGGGACGCGTCGTCGTCGTTCTCGATCCGCACGGACTCGCGGAAGGCCGTGAGGTCGCAGCGCAGTTCCTCCAGCGAGTACAGGAAGAACGGCATGCGCTGCTTGATCATGAACGGGTCGAAGGGGAGGTCTCCGCGCATATGGGTGCGATCGTGGATGAGGTCCCACATCACGAAGGTCTCTTCCGCGAGCTGCTGGTCATCGAGAAGTTCCAGCGCGTCCTCGGGCAGGTCGAGCCGTGTGATCTCCGCTGCCGCTGTGACCACCCGGCGGAAGCGGGCTGCTTCACGGTCGGCGAAGATCGCGCCCCAGGTGAAGGTCGGCGTCCGGCTGACGGCGACCGTCTCCGGGAAGAGGACGGCGGAGTTCGTGTTGTAACCCTCGGTGAAGTCGAGGAAGCGGATGGGCACGAACAGCGCGTTGGAGTAGTCGCCGGCCTCCAGCTCCGCTATGAATTCCGGCCAGAGAACCTCGATGAGCACGGCTTCGACGAGCCGGTTGGTGCTGCCGTTCTGCGTGTACATGGGGAAGACCACCAGGTGCTGCAGGCCGTCGATCCGATCGAGCTGCGGCTGGAAGGCCACCAGGGGTTCGAGGAAGTCGGGGACGGCGAACCCTCCTGCACGCCAGGCCCCGAAAGCGGTGACGGTGCGGTCGAGGTACTCGGCGTCGTGCGGAAAGAGGGGGGCGAGCTCCCGTATCGCCGACGTGATCATGGCTGTCTGCTGGGCGGCGGACGCGTGATGCTCAGGGTCGGGAATGGAGCCGTCCTTGACCTGCAGGAGGCGCAGCTCCTGCACCGCCGCCTTCAGGGCGTGCCAGGCGGCGCTGTCCTGGGGCGTGTCATGGACTGGTGCGAGGGGAGTGACGGTCATGGCTCCTGCTTTCCCTGGGTTAGAACGACGTTCCGTTGTTGCCGCGAGCCTAGCAACAGGTGCAGCGTGCCTTACAGTGAACGCCTGTTTAATAAAGCAAAGCTTATGCTCGCTAGTGCTCTCCTCGTCGGCAGGACCAGAGTGGCTTCACAGCTCACCCGTCGGTCGGGGCGCTGGGGCGTCAGGACGGGAGGCGCCCGAGCGCCGGTGGCTATTGCAGCGGCGAGATCGCGCGAATCCTGGGGGGACGTGACGTGACTACTGATACTTGTCAATCCTCGCTCCCCGATCATTTCTGTTGCTCTTGACAACGGATCGGGCGGAAAGCACGATGAAATCGTCAAGGAAAGCGGTTTCCCGTTTCGACGGCTACTTCTGCTTCTGCACCAGGACATCAAGGGAGATGGTTATGGTTTCGTTCGTCCAGTCACGAGGGTCACGACGAGCACTGGGAGTGGCGGCAGCGGCAGCCGTCGCTGCGGCAACGCTCGCGAGTATGCCGGCATCCGCGGCACCCGACAGCGCGCCGATCCGGCAGGTGGAATACCTAGACCGGGCTCCGGTCGCGGTGATGACCGACGGGGGTATCTATGTCGGTTGGCGCATGCTGGGCCTCGACGCAGATTCGATCGGCTTCCACGTCTACCGCGACGGTGTTCGCATCACTGGAAACCCGATCACCGGCAGTACGAATCTGCTCGACGCGGAGGGGACCGGCGCTTCGGTATACCGCGTCACCGCGCTCATCGACGAACGCGAAGTCTCGGTGACCGACGAGTTCACGCCGTGGGGGGATCAGTCCCTGGACATCCCGCTTCAGAGACCAGCAGGTGGAACGACTCCGGCGGGCGAGGCCTACGAGTACGAGGCCAACGATGCGTCGGTCGGTGACCTCGACGGTGATGGTGAGTACGAGATCGTCCTCAAGTGGAATCCGACGAACGCGAAGGACAACTCGCGTTCCGGCTATACCGGGAACGTCTACCTGGACGCCTACGAACTCGACGGTACCCGGCTGTGGCAGATTGACCTCGGCCGCAACATCCGCGCGGGAGCGCACTACACGCAGTTCCAAGTGTTCGACTACGACGGTGACGGCAAAGCCGAAGTTGCGATGAAGACCGCGGACGCCACGATCGATGGTGCCGGAACGGTCATCGGCGACGCGGCGGCGGATCACCGCACCACGAGCGGCCGGATCCTGACCGGACCCGAGTACCTGACCGTTTTCGAGGGCACCACGGGTGCGGCACTGGACAGCATCGACTACGTACCGGAGCGCGGAGAGCTCGCATCATGGGGTGATACCAGCGGTAACCGGATGGATCGTTTCCTTGCCGGCACTGCTTACCTCGACGGCGAGAACCCCAGCATGATCTTCAGCCGCGGGTACTACACGAAGACCTACATCGCGGCGTTCGACTTCGTCGACGGCAAGATCGAAGAACACTGGCTGTTCGACTCGACCACGGCCGGCAGCCAGTTCGCCGGGCAGGGCAACCACAACCTCTCGATCGCGGACATCGACGCGGACGGCGCCGACGAGATCGTCTTCGGGTCGATGACGATCGATAGTGACGGCACCCCGCTCTACACGACCGGCCTCGGCCACGGCGACGCGATGCATGTCACCGACCACATTCCCTCCCGTGACGGGCTCGAGGTCTACTCGGTGCACGAGAGCATGCCGAGCAGCGGACAGCGTGCGGCGACGATGCGCGACGCGGCGACGGGTGACATCCTCTGGTCGATTCCCGGTGCCCGTGACACCGGTCGAGGCGCGGCGGGCGACATCGACCCGACCCATGAAGGCAATGAGGCTTGGGCGATCGGAGGCACGTACAAGTTCTACTCGAAGGTCGGATCTCTCCGCGCAGCAGATGGCACCGACCTCGGTACGAGCATCCCTGCGGCGAACTTCCTCACCTGGTGGGACGGGGATCTGCTGCGTGAGATCACCGACCACGACTACACCGACCCGGCCGAGCTCGCCACCGGCGCGACGCCGACCATCTCGAAGTGGAACTGGAAGTCGAAGACGGAAGAGCGCTTGCTCACACTCGACGGCACCCTCACCGGTAACGGCACGAAGGGGAACCCTGCACTGCAGGCTGACCTATTCGGTGACTGGCGCGAGGAACTCCTCTACCGCAGCGCTGACCACTCGTCGCTGAAGATCGTCACCACCACCGATGTCACCGAGCACCGCATCCGCACCCTGATGCATGATCCCGTGTATCGCCTCGGCGTCGCCTGGCAGAACACCGCCTACAACCAGCCCCCTCACACGAGCTTCTTCCTCGGCGAGGGGATGAAGACACCTCCCGCTCCGAGCATTGCCTACGTCAATGCCCCGGCACCGGACGAGACAGCACCGGTCGTGAACGGGCTCAGGGACACGAAAGTAGGTGCCAAGCGCGGCCTCACGGTCGACGTCCAGGCAGAAGACGCCGACTCGGGTATTCGCTCGCTCACCGTCAGCTTCGACGGACAGGAGATTCCCGGCGTCGACGGCCGCTACGAACTCCCGATCGAAGGCCTCAAGGGTGACTTCGTGCTCAGCGCCACCGCGATCAACCACGCGGGCATCGAAACCACCGCTACGGCCGACATCACGGTGCGACCAGGCAACGGCAAGCCCCAGGAGCACGACAGGCAGTAGTGAGGTGTCCGCAGGAACGGGCGGTGGGCTCAGGTTCCACCGCCCGTTCTGCTGCCAGCAGGAGCGGGACAGGTTCGCACGACAGGAGCCCTCCCGTCATCCCGGGATCAGGCAGTTGGGAGCTGCCAGCCACTGCGCCTCCCACAGAGCTTCGGTCTTTCACGCCATGTCGCTGATACCTGCTGATAGGGCATCTCGGCCGAGCCGAGCGAGGAGCTGGGTTTGCCGGTCGGCAACGGCGGGGACGGGTAGGGCTGGTCCGCAGATGCCCTCCATGTGCAGGGCGCCCCCGAAGCTGTCAGCGCCGGCTTCGATGCGGTCCAACTCCTCGGGGGACAGGGTCGCGTTCCCGCCGATGGCTCGCGCGATGTCCCAGCGGTGAACGAGCATGTCCCACACATAGAACTGTTCCAGGGTCGCTCCCACGGTGGTGGGTCCGAAGAACCCGTCGTAGGTGGCATCGACCACCTCGTCGCTGCTCATCAAGCTGATCACTCGTCCGGCGTGCTCACGGAACCCGTCGGCAGGATCGGTCAGGTCGGGGGCGGGCCCTGGGTCGTTGCCGTGGTCGGTGAGCAGGCTCCGCTGGGTGTCGATCATGTGCGCGACGACGTCCCGCGCGGTCCAGCCGGTGCAGGGTGAAGGGTTGATCCACGCCTCAGCTGGCACCGCGTCGAGCAGGTCGGAGAGAGGGCGAAGGGCGGTCTGATAGGCGATCGTTGTCGAATTCATGTGCTCGAGGGTGCCAGATGCGGCATCCTGAGTCTTGATGAAACCCGACGCAGCACCGCGTGCTCTGAACGACGTCGAGCGAGCTCACCTCAAGGTGCCCGGCGACGCCTCACACGTGATGTACCGGTATGCGGCGCCACTCGACCTGGCGGGCCTCGTGCGCCGGTTCTGGATCCCTGTGTGGTCTGTTCCTGCCGGTGAGCAGTCCGTGCAGCGGGTCCTGCAATACCCCGTGGCATTGCTGGTCATCGCTCCGGACTACGCCCGCTTCTACGGCGTCACGACCGGTCTGTCGCAGACCGTGCTGGCCGGGAACGGGTGGGCTGCCGGGGTCATGTGCACGCCGGCCGCCGGCTCACTGATCAGTCAGGGCTCCATGGCTCGCTTCACCGACCAGCATGTCAACGTGTCCGACGTCCTCGGTAAGTCAGGGACGGACTTGACCGATCGTGTCCGGGCAGCGATGCATGATGGTCCTCGCCTGCCGGGCAACCACCGAACAGTAATGGAAGCATTTGGTGATGCCCTGTCACCGCTGCTGCCCGTCGACGTGGAGGGAGAGCTGGTCGACCGCGTGGTAGCTCTCGTTGAGGAACGCCCCGACCTGCTGACGGTCGCACAGTTGTGCGCCGAGACCGAGATGTCAGAGCGTGCCCTGCAGCGCCTGATCCGACGCCGACTCGGGTTGACCCCGAAGTGGCTCATCCAGCGGCGTCGCCTCCAAGAAGCCGCGGAACGACTGCGCACCACGGGGACAACTTTGGCCGGGACAGCCGCGATGCTGGGCTATGCCGACCAGGCGCACTTCTCCCGCGACTTCTCCCGTGTCACGGGCACCACGCCGAGCAGATTCGCCGCCGAGCACCGGACGGCGAGAACCGAGTGAGAAGCGGCGTATGACGGGAAACGGAGCAGCGCCCTTGCGGGAGGTGCCTGTGCCGGAGCGGCACCTCCTCGGATTCGTGGCAGCAATCCTCGTCTCCACCCCTCAGCTCCCGGTCATCGGGTACGACTGAGAATCGCCGGCACGGCAGGCAGGGCCAAGACCCCCGGAGGCCTCGCCCGAGGAGGGCGGGAACCGAGGAGCGAAGTGCACGAGGTGCACAGCGGGGCTGCTATTCTCACGCCCATGAGGTGCTCTATCCAACCTGCCGACTTCGAGGATCCGGCCCTCGAGCTCTTCCTGCGTGCTCATCTGGCGGACATGGCACCGCAGTCGCCGAAAGAGAGCCAGCACGCGCTGGACATGGGTGCACTGCGGCAGCCCGGCGTGAAGCTGTGGGTCGCCTGGCACGAACGGCGGATAGCGGGCACGTGTGCACTGGCGGTGCTGGAGCCAGGGCATGAGGAGCTCAAGAGCATGCGGACGGAGCCCGAGTTGCGGGGGCGCGGAATCGCCTCCGAGTTGCTCAATCACGTGCTCGCGGATGCCCAAGCACGTGATGTCACTCGTATTTCCCTGGAGACCGGAAGCATGGAGTTCTTTGCGCCCGCCCGAGCACTCTATGCCAGGTACGGCTTCGATCCGTGCCCACCCTTTGGCTCCTACAAGGAAGATCCGCACAGCTCCTACATGACTCGCGCGCTGCTGACCGTTTGACCATGCTTCAACGCAGCATCAGAGGCTCGCTCGATGTCTGACAGCCATGTGATGTCGTCCGCCTGCGCACGTCGGATCATTCACCAATCGGACCGCACGGACCCCGGTGACTACCGCCCGCAGGAGGATTTCGAGCGGGACGGGTACTCACGGCTGAACAGTTCCAGTGGCCGAGGGCTGTAAGCAGCGCTGCGAGAGTGTACTGCTGCTCTGCGCCGAAGGCGCGAGGAAACTCCTGTTCCACGGCCACATGGTCAGGAAGGAGACTGTCGGCAATCCGCGGAGGTACCGCCGACGAAGTCCCAGAGAACAGGCCGGCACAGGCGATGTCTACGAGGGAGGCTGCGATCAGCGCTACCACGAGCACCCGGACCGGGTGGCTGGACAGCCTGCGCGGCGCCGCCATTCTGCTTGTCGTGGTGTTGCACGCCGGGGAGGCCCTGCGCCTCGCGGTCGGACCGACACCGGGGATGGATCAGTTCAATCTCTTCCTCGAGCCCTTCCGCATGCCCGTCCTGATGTTTCTCTCCGGAATCCTGCTTCCACGCTCCCTGGTCAAGGCGGCACCCGAGTACATCGCGGGCAAGGCCTCGCGGGTGGCGTGGCCGTACGTCCTGTGGTCGCTGATCATCCTGGCCGCGAGCGGTGACCTCTCGCCGGCCGCGGTGGCCGGGATCTTCTACCAGTCGCCAACCTACCTCTGGTACCTCTGGTTCATCCTCGTCTTCTATGGCATCGCCTTTCCGCTGCGGCGCATTCCGCCCCTTGCGGTATCCGCCGCCGGGCTCTCGGCGTCTTTCCTGCTGCCGGACGGAAGTCGGAGCGGGGCCATGACGTTCCTCGCGGCGTTCTTCTTCTTCGGGGCCTGGTGTGCGCAGCACTTCAGGCAACTCGAGCGAATGCTCGACAGGCCGTGGGTGCTGCTCGGCGCAGCGGCCTCGGCCGTCGCCGTCGGTGTCCTCAGCGTCGTCGGCCAGGACGTGCTCTACAGGGCGGAGTACGCCTGGGGCGTGATCGGGGGATTGGCCATTGCGTGCTGGTCCTTTCCCCGGCTCGGCTTCAATCGAGTTACGGTCGCCCTCGAATTCATCGGGCGCCACTCCATCGTCTTCTATGTCGCGCACCTCGGGCCGATCATGATCACGCTGGCGCTCGTCGATGCAGCCGGGCTCGCCCATGACTGGTTCGCACTGCCGCTGTTGATTCTGGTCGGCGCCGGGACGCCGCTCGGGCTCGCCTGGCTGTACTCCACGAAGGAGCATGCCTCGATCAACCTGCTGTTCGAGCTGCCGACAGCGATGCTGACCCACAAGGGGCGGGCGTCGGTTCTCCGCCGGTCGAAGGCTTGAGTGCCCAGTCTTGGCTGGGTTCTACACCACTACAAGCAGCACCATCCTCCTTACCCCACCCAGCACGTCAGGTCCGTCATCGACGCCCAGAAGTGGATCAGCAACGCCTTCCAGCGGAGGGCCCCACCACGGGAAGGAACCCCACCAGAACCGCCATCCCCATGAGCGTCCGCATCGATCATGCGGGCGGAACCTCCACCGGGTCCGCCTTCGTTCAAGGTATTCGGGCCAGCGCCGGTCTGACCGGCCGAAGGATCGGGTGGGACTTCTCAGGTCATCGGGAAAAGGTCCCGCAGGGCCTGGGCGCGAAGGTGCGGCTGTGATTCCTCGTTGAGCTGATGACTGCGGTCGACGATGTCCTGGGAAACCAGCACCTTGCGGACCTTGCCATGCACGTCGCGCAGGGACAGGTAGGCCGACAACGGTCCGCCCTGGCTCAACAGGTTCTCCCAGAGTGACCTGGCGGCGTCCTGATCGGTCGGTTCGAAGTGGGAGAGACCAAGGTCCAGGGTGGGTAGATCTCGCCGCGCTCGTAACCGTGGATGCGATACAGCTTATCGGACCAGTGCAGGGCCGGGGACTCGAAGTAGTGCTCGACGATACCGGTAGGGCAGTTCACAAAGTGCTCGATGGTCACCGCGGTAAGGGCTTCGACTGCCGGCATGGTTGCCGCGGTTCCCGGAGACGTGGAAGAGGCGCTGGTCGCTGGAGGATCTTTCGACGCGACAGGACAACCGGCCAGCTTCTTGACCGGTCCGATGAGTTGATTCTTCCCTGATTCGAGCCTCGCGGTCAGTTCCCCCTCACGGCCCGGCTGCTTGAACCATGAAGGAGATCCCACGTTCGTGCACGAGGCTCGTCGGTGTGGCCGGCTGAGCCCCGTGGACGAACCACGGCACATCTTTCAGGCGTGCATCCAGTATGTGTACTGCACTTTCAATACCACCCGTGTTCACCCTCAAGATTTGCCCTGTGGGCGCCTCGGGAACGCGGGAATGCTGCAGGAACCGGTGCTGCCGTCGGCTCAGGTGTCGAAGATGTCGTTCAGCGTGACGGTTGTCAGCCCTCGATCTGCGATGATCTGCTGCAGTTCCGAAAAGACGCGCGTCACCGGCACGTAGTTGAGGTGACCGATCACGATGTGCGCGGGACGGAACCATTGATGGGCGTGATCGATGATCTCCTGGTCGCTGCGGAGGCTCGAGTCGGCCAGGGACCCGTACCACATGACGGGAGAGGTGTAGCCGATCGAGGCCGCGGCGGCATCGGTTCGTTGGTCCCTGTACCCGTACGGGGGCCGGTAGTACGGGCGGGGATCGACGCCGAACGTGGAGGAGATGAATTCATGGTTGCGTTGCAGCTCGGCCACTATGTCCGCGTCGCTCAGGCCCGTAAGGGCGGCGTGCGACCAGGTGTGGTTCCCCAGCTGAACCTGACCGGAAGCCACCAGTGGTCTGAGGTCCTCGGCGTGCTCCGACCACCCCGGGTAGGACCCGTTGAGAAAGAATGTCAGCCTGGTGCCGCTCCTGCGGGCGAACTCGATGTAGAGGCGCACCACCTCGCTGTCGGAGCCGTCGTCGACCGTCCACGCCAGAACCTGCTCGGAGCTGGGTAATGCTGTGATCGCACCGGGTGGTAGCGGCACTCTCGTCACAGAAGGGGGAACGGGCGATCGGGCCGGCACAGGCGTTGATGCCGCAGGAGACGGCACGGGAGCCGGGGAGGTCGTAACCGGCGCGCCCGTCGGTGGTGCCACTCGTGGAACCTCAGCGGAGGTGCGGGGAGGTCGGGTGCAGGCGGCAAGACCGAGGCCCAAAGTGCTCGCGACGAATGTACTGATGAACGTGCGGCGCTCCATGCCGAAACCCTTCCCCCCAAGGACGACACGCGGAGCGCGATGCACCGTCACGGGCACGCCCGTGGCAGTGACGCAGCTCCGCGATGGTGTGTCGGCGAAGACGCTCAGGTGCTGATCACGACGGCCGACATCTGGAGCCTACAGCGTCGCCGCGCTTCGGCGACCCCATGGCACACCGGGCGCCGAAACCATCCCGGCACTCGGTGCAGACAGCACGAAGGCCGGCCTTGCGGCCGGCCTTCGCGGACATGCGGGGTGTGGCGGCCGCTACTCGGCGGGCACCAGCTTCATCGAGATCGAGTTGATGCAGAACCTCTGGTCGGTCGGCGTGTCGAAGCCCTCGCCCTTGAAGAGGTGGCCGAGGTGGGAATCGCACCGAGCGCACCGGACCTCGATGCGCTCCATGCCGAGGGACCGATCATGCAGGTACCGGACCTTGTCTTCGGCCAACGGCGCCCAGAAGGAGGGCCAACCGCAGTGCGAGTCGAACTTCTCGTTGCTGGTGAAGAGCTCGGCGCCGCAGGCACGGCAGGCATAGGTGCCCGCGGTCTTCGCGTCGTAGTACTCGCCTGTGTAGGGGCGCTCGGTGCCGGCTTTGCGCAGGACCTGGAACTCCTGCGGTGTCAGTTCCTGCCGCCACTCGTCGTCGGACTTGTCGATCTCTGGTCGGTAGGTATCACGCTCGGTAGTCATACCTTGCACAACGCCTACGAGTCGCCAATAAATCCCGATCCGGAGTAGAGGTGCAGCACCGCGATACCGAGCTTGTCCTGGGCCCTGTTGGCCCAGTCCGTGTGGAACGTATCCGCCATGGCGTGGGGCCTCGTGATGACTACGGCCTGCGCGGCCCCGCTACCCGAGGCCTCCTGCACGAGCGCGTCGACAGGGTTTCCCGTCGTCGTCCGCCCCCGCGCGGTGAAACCTTCATCACGGAGCAGCTGCAGTGACTGCTCGAGAGCGCCGCGGGCTGCAGCCTCGTCGTCGCGGCGGTCGTCCGAGGAGAGCGAGCGGAATGCCTCGCCCACCTCGAGGAGGCTCAGGTGGCGGAAGAACTCGCCCAGGACGGACTCGTTGCGGTCCTCGGGAATCAGGACGACTACTTCCGCGGGCTCTTCTCCCTGGAGGGTCCGGAGATTGCGGAGATCCGGGAGGGTCAGGGCTTCCTCTGTCAGCACGAGGATCGTTTGCGTCATGGCGCCACTGTACTGCGCCGTGCTGCGCGATCCTGCCGGGTCGCCTCCCGATGACGGACGGACGCGCCGTGAATCGACGGCGGTACCGGGGCAGGGTAGAAATGGAGCTATGGCATCAACGACGTCGACGGCCGCAGCGCAGCGGAACACCGCACCCTGGCTGAAGTGGACGGCCTTCGGGGTAGGGGCCGGTGCTGCTCTGGCGTCCTCCGCAGCAGGGGCCGTGTCCGGCCTCGCCGTGTACTTCGCGCGCCAGGTGGTGACCCCGGCGCGAGGTCGGGACGAAAACCTGGACATCCTGGCGGTGGTGGGCTCGGCGGGCCACCAGACGGTCATCCTTCCCGCGAACGACGACACGATCGTCGAGGGAACCTACAGCCTGCACTTCGACCAAGGAACCGGGCACGCCCGGATCGGGGCGATCCGCTCCTACGTTCCGCGCGAGGGGACCGTGGAACGCGCCGTCGAGAAAGTGTATGCGGGCAATCTGGCGGCGGCCACGAGGGGCTGGTGGGGTGGAGCGGTCTATCCGTCGCCGTCCGCCATGGGCTTCGCGGAGGAGGACGTGCTCATCCCCGTCGAGGGGGGATCGGCGCCGGCGTGGCTCGTTCGTGCCGAGAAGCCCGCGCGCACATGGGCGATCATGGTGCACGGTCGTGGCGCAACGAGGGCCGAGGCGCTGCGTGCGCTCACGCCGGCCCGCCGCCTCGGTCTGACAAGTCTCGTCCTGTCCTACCGGAACGACGGCGAAGCCCCCTCTGCGCCGGACGGACGGTACGGGCTGGGGATGACGGAGTGGCACGACGTCGATGCGGCGATCGATTTCGCCGTCGCTCATGGCGCCCGCGACGTCGTCCTCTTCGGCTGGTCCATGGGAGGTGCGATCGTCCTGCAGACGGCGGACCTCTCCCGCCACAGGCGCCGCATAAGCGCGTTGGTCCTCGACGGTCCGGTCATCAACTGGATCGAGGTGCTCGCCCACCACGCGGAGCTGAACCGCATTCCTGCCCCGGTCGGCCGGCTCGGACAATACCTGCTGGCAAGCCAGCGGGCGCGCAGGATCACCGGGCTGGCAGCACCACTGGACCTGAAGAGCATGGACTGGATCGCCCGTGCCGAGCAACTGACCCTGCCGACGCTCGTCCTGCACAGCGAGGACGACGAGTTCGTCCCCATCGGGCCTTCCGCAGAGCTCGCCGCACGGAACCCCGCTTTCGTCACTCTCGAGCGGTTCCACCGGGCACGGCACACGAAGGAATGGAACGTGAATCCGGAGCGATGGGAGAGCGTCGTCGAGCGCTGGCTCGACGGCCACCTGAACGGGCGTACCCTTCCCGGCGGGAAGGCGCCCGAGCCCGAGGCTACTGCGCTTCCCTGATCTTCCGTTTGATGCGCCCGAGCATGGCGGACATTCCGCGCATGCGCAGGGGGGTGATGGCCCGCGTGAGGCCGAGCCTGTCGGGGACGTCGTCCGGCACGGCGAGGACCTCCTCCGCGGGCAGGCCGTCGAGCCCCTCCAGCAGGACGCCGGCGAACCCGCGCGTCGTCGGCGCTTCCGGCGGAGCGGAGAAGAACAGGTGGACCGGCCGCTCGGGCTCCTCGCCGATCTCCATGGTCAGGAACAGCGGGCTCTGGCACTCCACCACCTGCTCGAGCAGTTCCGGATGGTTGCCGTACCGCTCCGGGAGGTCGGGGAGTTCACGGGAGAAGTCCAGCAGCAACTGCAGCCGGTCCGGCTCGGTCAGGTCCTGGAAGTCGTCGATGATCTCGGCGAGCTTCGCCGGAATCGCTTCCGTACTCATCGGGCCGCCTGCGCCGAGCGTGCCGGCACCTCGCCGGGCTCGCTGCCCCGCACGATCGGTACGCGTACCGCGTTGCCCCACTCCGTCCAGGAGCCGTCGTAGTTCCGCACATTCTCGAAGCCGAGCAGATGCTTGAGCACGAACCAGGTGTGGCTCGACCGCTCCCCGATGCGACAGTACGCGACGACGTCGTCGCCGTCCTGCAGACCGGCCTCTTCGCGGTAGATGGCGTCGAGCTCGGCGCGCGTACGGAAGGTGCCGTCCTCCGCAGCCGCACGAGCCCAGGGAACGGATTTGGCTGTCGGGATGTGGCCCCCACGCAGCGCACCCTCCTCAGGGTAGGCGGGCATGGTGGTGCGGGCGCCCGTGTACTCGTCACCCGAGCGGACGTCGATCAGGGGCTTTCCCAGGTGCTGCAGGACGTCGCCGAGGAACGCGCGGATGGGCGCGTCGTCGCGCTCGACGACGGGATACTCTGCGGTGGCCACCTCGGGCCTGTCCGTCGTCATCGGCCGGCCCTCGGCCACCCACTTGTCCCGGCCGCCGTCGAGGAGACGCACGTCCTCATGGCCGAACAGCGTGAACACCCAGAGGGCGTACGCTGCCCACCAGTTGCTCTTGTCGCCGTAGATGACAACCGTGGTGTCGCGTGAGATCCCCTTGGCGGACAGCAGGCGGGCGAAACCCTCACCGTCGATGTAGTCCCGGGTCACCTCGTCGTTCAGGTCGGTGTGCCAGTCGATCTTGACGGCGCCCGGAACGTGGCCCGTCTCGTAGAGCAGCACGTCCTCGTCGGACTCGACGACGACGAGGCCCTCGCGGCCGAGGTTGTCGGCGAGCCACTGCGTGGAGACGAGGCGTTCCGGGTGGGCGTACTGGGCGAACTTGTCCTGAGTGTCTGGAGCCAGGGTCATGGAGGCCTTTCGCGTAGCTGTGTGCGCCCCGTGCGAGGGCGCCTGTCTTCTTGTCTAGCGTAACCACGACGCACTCCATTTCCTTCCGGCTTCGCTCGGTGGCCGGTTGCAGGATGGCCGTTCCTGCAACCGGCCGGGCAACCGGTCAAGCTCGGACGGGGCGCGCGATCGGCGCTCGGGGCAGCACTGCCGTTGCCGTAGTCTTGCCTAGCGGCCGCCCGTCGGGCCGTCGCCGCACTTCAGCCGGAGAGAGAAAGCGGTTCAGATCCTTGCCAGCCATCGAACACCTGACAGAGCGGGCCCCCAAGGTCTCCGTCGATGAATTGCTCGGCGGGTTCTATCCGTCGCCGCGCTTCGGTGAGGTCTCCTTCGACACCTATCGCCCGGATCCGCAGCAGCCTTCGCAGTCCGCTGCGGTCGCGAAGCTCCGTGACTTCGCTTCCTCCGTCAATGAGCCGAAGCCCTCGGGCTTCCGCAAGCTCTTCGGCGGCAAGAAGGCCCCGTCACGGGCAGGCATCTACCTCGACGGCGGGTTCGGCGTCGGCAAGACCCACCTCCTCGCCTCGCTATGGCATGCGTCGACCGGTAGGAAAGCCTTCGGGACGTTCGTCGAGTACACGAACCTGGTGGGAGCCCTCAGTTTCCGCAAGACCGTCGACGCCCTGAGCGGCTACAGCCTCGTCTGCATCGACGAGTTCGAGCTCGACGACCCGGGGGACACGGTGCTGATGTCCCGCCTCATGCGCGAGCTCGCCGACGCCGGTGTCAAGCTCGCCGCGACGTCGAACACCCTGCCCGGGTCGCTCGGCGACGGACGCTTCGCGGCCGAGGATTTCCAGCGGGAGATCCAGGTTCTCGCCGACCAGTTCGAGGTGGCCCGGATCGATGGCGAGGACTACCGCCATCGAGGCCTTCCTCAGGCGCCGGACGCAATCGATGATGCCGCGTTGCGCCAGCGCATCGCCTCGTATTCGGGTGGAGTGCTGGCGGAGGACGATTTCTCGGACCTGCTGGGCCACCTCGCCGATGTGCATCCGAGCCGCTACCGGCAACTGCTGGACGGCATCGACGCCGTCGCCTGGCACAACGTGCGGACGATCACGGAACAGGCAGTCGCACTGCGTTTCGTGGTGCTCGCCGATCGCCTGTACGACCGCGATGTGCCCATCATGGCCAGTGGCGCCACCTTCGATCACCTCTTCACCGAGGAGATGATGGGCGGCGGCTACATGAAGAAGTACTACAGGGCGGTGTCGCGGCTGACGGCGCTCGCGCGGCAGGGGAGCGACGTCGCGGCCCAGGCCTGACCGAAGCCTCGCCCTCGAGTAGAGGTAGCGGCTGTTCGTGACCGGCCCCGCTACGAAGTAGGGGCGGAACGGCCACGTGTCGCCCCAACGCAAGAAGCGCCGGTGCCGCCTCTCGGCGGGACCGGCGCTTCCTTATTGCCAGGCTGGGGATTACACGGCCGGCGGGGAGGTAGGGCCGACGTCGCCCTTTCCGTCCTTCTTGTCGATGTTGTCGACCATCCGCGAAGCTTTCGTCTGCACTCCGCTGATGTGGCTCGAATACTTGCCCTGGGTGCGGCTGTCGACGAAATCGCCAGCCTTCCCGATGCCGTTCTTCACCTTGTCGGAATTATCGCCAATGAGTTCGGTCGCCTTGCCCGCGAGGGTGCCGGCCTTGCCCTTGAGCCCATCCAATAAACCCACGGACACCTCCTTTCGGTCGTGGAAACGCAGTCCCGTTTCCGCTCCGGTAATCATAGGTCACGAAGGTGTGGGAGCGGTGTGTGCAGGAGACCTGTTCGCCGGAGGCTGAGACAGAAGAACCCGGTCCTCGCGAGGGCCGGGTGATGGCCGGATGGGCCTGAGAGCGGACGACGGGATTCGAACCCGCGACATCCACCTTGGCAAGGTGGTGCTCTAGCCAGCTGAGCTACGTCCGCAAAAAAGCGCCCCCGAGGGGGCGCCATGGTGGGCGATACTGGGATCGAACCAGTGACCTCTTCCGTGTCAGGGAAGCGCGCTACCGCTGCGCCAATCGCCCATTGCCGTGCTGCTCGTACCGTAGCGAGGTGGGGACGGGATTCGAACCCGCGTATACGGCTTTGCAGGCCGCTGCCTCGCCTCTCGGCCACCCCACCGTGACCGGATCTCTCCGGTCACCGGACTGATCCGGCCATACAGTGACTTGCGAGCGGACGACGGGATTCGAACCCGCGACATCCACCTTGGCAAGGTGGTGCTCTAGCCAGCTGAGCTACGTCCGCAGAAGAAAAATGAAGTGGAAACCAGCCCGATGCCGTACATTTCGCGCTGTTTCTTCGTTTTCCAACGAGAAAAAACTCTATAGGACGTTTGGGGGTTCGTCCAATCGGCGCGACGCCGTGCCTCGGAGGGGGCCTCTCGTTCGGCCGCGTGCGCTGTCAGAGGCACCTGAGAGACTTGAGCCATGACCGCCCCGCTCCTCGCACATTCAACACCTCACGGAAGGATGTACGCCCGATCGACCTCGGAGCAGCCATCCGTGCCGTCCATCACCACCGTCATCTCCCAGCTGCCCACCTCCCTCGGAGGCTGGTTCGGCCACATGGCTGCCAGTGCGCTGTCGAGGGATCCGCGCCTGCCGGGGGCCCTGGGAAATCCGTCGGAACTGCGCACAGCAGTGAAGGATGCGGCGGCGGCGGCCGAACGGTATCGGGACGAAGCCGCGTCGAGGGGTACCCGGGTGCATCACTACTGCGAGCAGGTCGCACTGAGGGCCCTCGGCCGTCAGGAAGAGCTCGACGCCGCGCGCCTCGCCCTCGAGGAGAACGGCGAGGGCGGCTTCGCCCAACGGTTCGATGAGTGGTGGAAGCTGTACGACGTGCGTCCCGTGGAGCCGGAGCTCACCATCTGGAACACGCAGCTCGGCTATGCCGGCACCCTCGACCTCGTCGCCACCATCGGCGGACGAACCTGCCTCATCGACTACAAGACCAAGAACACCGACAGGGACGGCTTCGTCAAGGCCCTGGACGACAAGGTGGTCATGCAGCTGGTTGCCGGAATGAAAGCCGAAGAATCCGTCGTCGACCCTGAGAAGGGTGAATGGCGCCCCTGGGCCCACGGTGACGAGCCTCTGCTGCTCGGTGTGGCCGTTGGCCAGACGGAGGTGCGCGCCATGCGGGCGAACCCGGCCGTGCTACGTAACCACTGGCTGCGCTTCTGTGCTCTGCGCCGCGCGTGGGAGGCCGGCCTGGAGGCCGAGGAAGCGGGCCGCGCTCTCCTCCCGATCGGGCCGCCACCCGGCAGGGCGGAGCCGACGGCGTCGCCCGCACCCTCCGTTCCGGCTACTCTCGCCTGACTGCCCGCGGCGTCATCCTGGCAGGCCGGTCCTGCCCGCTTCGGTGCCGGCCGGACCGGCACTAGGATTGTCGGGAGCCGCGCGGCAGGAGTCCCGTCGCGGGAACCCCGTCCGAACCGCACATGAATGATGCGAGCGCCGCGACCGAAGCGAGGAACAGAGCACCGATGGCCGTCCTGAGTATCCGCATGATCGGCGACCCGATCCTCCGCACACCGGCAGCCGAGGTCACCGACTTTGGGCCGGACCTGGCCCGGCTTGTCGGCGACATGACCGAGACCATGATCGACGTGCAGGGCGCCGGTCTCGCCGCCCCCCAGGTAGGCGTCGGGCTGCAGGTGTTCACCTACCGCGTCGACGGCATGGAGGGGCACGTCATCAACCCGGTGCTGGAGACGGGCGGGGACTCGCAAGGGGAGACCGATGTCGAGGGGTGCCTCTCCGTGCCGGGGCTCGGCAGCTACGTGGACAGAACCGACTGGGCACGCGTCACCGGTCGGGATGCTTCCGGCAGGGAGATCGTGGTCGAGGGAACGGGAATGCTGGCGCGCGCCCTTCAGCACGAGACGGACCACCTGCGCGGCACCCTGTACATCGACCGTCTCGAGGGTGAGGACCGCAGGAGTGCCCTGAAGGCCATCCGGAGCGCCGACTACAACCGCGTCACGTCCCGCACCGCTGCGCAGCGCTCCCGATCGCTCGGCTCGAGCTTCATCTCCGGTGGCGGACCCGCCGGCAGTACCGACACCACCGGTGTGTCCGGCCGGACGCGATGAGGATCCTCTTCGCCGGGACGCCCGAGGTCGCCGTCCCCTCGTTGAAGGCGCTCGTCGGCGCGGGCTTCGACGTGGTCGCGGTGCTGACGCGCGTCGACGCGCCGGTGGGCCGCAGGAAGGTGCTGACGCCGAGCCCGGTGGCAGTGGCTGCGGAGGAACTCGGGCTGCCGGTCCTCAAGGCGAACCGGTTCTCGCCTGAACTCCTGGCGCACCTCGGCAGCCTCGACCTCGACGCCGCGGCGATCGTCGCCTATGGAGGCATCGTGCCGGCGGCCGGACTCGCCGTTCCCAGGCACGGCTGGATCAATTTGCACTTCTCCGTGCTCCCCGCGTGGCGGGGTGCGGCCCCGGTGCAGCACGCGGTCCTCGCCGGCGACGACGTCACGGGTGCCACGACGTTCCGCCTCGAGGAGGGCCTCGACACCGGCCCTGTCTTCGGCGTCATGACCGAATCGCTGGGACCCGATGCAACGAGCGGGGAAGTCCTCGAGCGCTTGTCCCACAGTGGCGCCGTCCTGCTCGTGCAGACGCTGTCCGGCATCGAGGCGGGGCGGGTGACCGCGACCCCGCAGGCGGGTGAACCGACCCTTGCACCGAAACTGACCATCGACGACGCCCGCGTCGACTGGTCGCAGCCTGCCGTCGCAGTCCGCCGCCGGGTCAATGCAGTCACCCCCGAACCCGGCGCTTGGACCACCCTCGACGGACAGCGGGTGAAACTCGGTCCCGTCACGCCGGTGAGGCAGGCAGAGGACGAGGCGGGCGGAGCAGCCACGCACGGCGCCGGAGCGGACACGCTCCGGCCGGGTGCGCTCGAGGTCGTCGCTCGCGAGGTGCGTGTCGGCACGGGTACCGGTCCTGTCGTGCTGGGGACCCTTCAGCCCGCGGGCAAGAAGATGATGGACGCCCTCGACTGGGCGCGAGGCGCGGCGACGCGCGGAGAGCTGGTGTTCGAGTGAGTGAAGCCGGGAGCAACAGCAGGGGAGCCGGAGGGCCCGGAGGCCGAGGCGGTTCGGGCGGGTCCGATGGGCAAGGTGCGCGGGGTGTCGGGGGCAAGGGTCAGGGCGGCAACCGCCGTCGCAACGAGCAGGGGCGCGAGCGCAACAGGGGTGGTGACCGCCAGTTCTCCCAGGCCGCGCCGTCCCAACGCACGCGCCGCGCCGATCCCGCGCGACTGGTGGCGTTCGAGGTTCTGCGCGCCGTCGCAGCAGAGGACGCCTACGCGAACCTGGTGCTCCCGGCGAGCATCCGCAAGCACAGGTTGGACCGGAGGGATGCGGGGTTCGCGACGGAGCTGACCTACGGCGCGCTGCGGGGCCAGGGGACCTACGACGCGGTTCTCGCCCGTTGCGTCGACCGGCCGCTCGATCAGCTCGACCCCGCCGTGCTCGACGCCCTGCGCATCGGCGTCCATCAACTCCTGGCGATGCGCGTTCCGGCTCATGCCGCGCTGGACCAGACCGTCGGGCTGGTGCGCGCCGTAATCGGCGCCGGACCGTCGTCGCTGGTCAATGCCGTGCTTCGGAAAGTAACAGCCCGCGACCTGGACGGCTGGGTCAGCGAGCTCGTCGCCGGACTGACGGACGCCACCGCGATCGCCGCCCTGACCTACAGCCATCCCGAATGGATCGTCCGAGCGATGCGTCAGTCGCTCGTGGCCCATGGCCGTGACGTCGCCGAGATCGATGCACTGCTGGCGGCGGACAATTCCGCGCCCGTCGTGCACCTCGTGGCGCTGCCGGGGCTCGCTTCGCTCGAGGGAGTCCTCGAGGAAGGAGCCGAGCCAGGCCGCCTCGCACCAGGCTCCGCCTACTACTCCGGAGGTGATGTGAGCCGGCTGCCCGGCGTCTCGACGGGCACCATCAGGGTGCAGGACTCGGGATCGCAGCTCGTTGCGCGCGCCCTGGCCGCTCTCGACCTCGGTGACGCACGGACGGGCACCACGGAGCGGTGGCTCGATCTGTGCGCAGGCCCCGGCGGTAAGACCGCTCTGCTCGCGGCCATCGGTCAGGACACGGGTGTGCACCTGACGGCGAACGAGCCGGTGCCGCACCGCGCACAACTCGTCCGGCAGGCGCTACGCCCCCTGCCGGAGGACTCCTGGACCGTACGTGTGGGTGATGGACGCGATCTCGGACGGGAGCAGCCGGACCGCTATGACCGCGTGCTCGTCGACGCGCCATGCACCGGGCTCGGTGCTCTTCGGCGCCGCCCCGAGTCCCGCTGGCGTCGCCAGCCCGCCGACCTCGTGTCGCTGGCACCGCTGCAGCGGGAACTCCTGGCGTCCGCGCTGGACGCCGTCGCCCCGGGGGGTGTCGTCGCCTATGTGACCTGCTCGCCCCACCACGCCGAGACGGAAGCCGTCGTCGACGACTGCCTGCGGAAGCGGTCGGGATTCGAGCGGCTCGATGCAGGAGCCGCGCTGGACGCTGTGAGTATCGGTGGAGCGCTCGGCGCCGGCCATGGCACGAGTGCCCAGCTCTGGCCGCACGTCCACGGCACGGATGCCATGTACCTCGCATTGATCAGGAAGACGCCGTGAGGCCGTGCGAGGCGAGGTTGACCCACCCCCGGAACGAGCACAGCCTGGAAAGGAAACGGCCATGACACACCTGTGCATCAACCCCAGCATCCTCTCGGCGGATTTCGTGAATCTAGAGGCGGAACTGCAGCGCATCGCGTCGGCCGACGCCGTGCACGTGGATGTGATGGACAACCACTTCGTGCCGAACCTGACCCTCGGGCTTCCGGTCGTCAGGCGCATCCAGCAGGTCAGTCCGATCCCGCTCGACGTGCACCTGATGATCGAGGACGCCGATCGCTGGGCGCCCCAGTACGCAGAGGCCGGTGCCGCGTCGGTGACGTTCCACGCGGAGGCGTCGTCGGCTCCGGTGAAGCTCGCCCGGGAGTTGCGCGACGCCGGCTCGAAGGCCGCGATGGCGCTGCGGCCGGCGACGCCCGTGGAGCCCTACCTCGATCTGCTCGGCGAGCTCGACATGCTGCTGGTGATGACCGTCGAGCCCGGATTCGGCGGTCAGGCGTTCCTCGACCTGACCCTGCCGAAAATCCGCCGGGCCGCTGACGCTGTCCGTGATGCGAACCTGCCCCTGGTGATCCAGGTCGACGGTGGCATCACCGAGGAGACCATCCTGCGCGCGGCGGACGCGGGCGCGACGGTCTTCGTGGCGGGGTCGTCCGTGTACGGCGCGGACGACGCCGCTGCCGCCATCGCGGCCCTCCGCACCGCCGGGACCCGCGGCGCCGGAGCCTGAGGTTCCGGCGCTCCTGTCGCCCTCAGTCCTCTGGTGCGTCGGTGACCGTGATCCGCACGGACAGAGCGGTGCGCGCTGCCTCCTTCAGGACGGCGAATCGCGGGTCGGGAACCGTCAGGAAAGGAACCTGCGGGAGCGCCGCGTAGGGCGCGAGGATCCGCTCGCCGAGCGCGGCCGACGCCAGCGCCCTGTCGCCCCCGAGCTGCAGGCAGGACGGCCTGTCGACGTCGTAGAGCGCGGCGGCCCTCGCCGCTGTCTCCTCGACCAGGGCATCGGCCTGGTTGGCGCGTCGACGCGCGAAGCGCTGCTGCGACCAGCCTCCGGCGGCGGTTTTCCCCTGGACGTAGCGTGTGCCGGTCTTCGAGGACAGGATCTGCCCTGCTCGTGCGACGCCGACGGAATAGCCGCCGCGTCGGATCAGCAGGAGCCCGACGGCGGCAGTGACGTCGATCGCCGACGTGAGCCCCGCGACGAGGTCCGCTGCAGCGGCTTCCGCTCCGCTCGTCGCGGGCGGCCTGGGCTGAGGCAAGGGGGGAGCCAGGAGCGCTCGGCAGCCATTCTCGGCCACCACGGTCAGGGAGCCATCGGTCCGGTTTGCCGCCGGGTGCACGGTGTAGGAGCCGTTGCGGTCGGCGAACCGCGCCAGCCACCCGTCGAGGCGCTGTGCTTCGACGAGAACGGACCTTGTCGAGGGCATGGGAGTCCTTCTCGTGCATCTGGGGGCATCGGCGCTGGAAGCGGGCGGCCCGGAAGGGCCGGAGGCGTCAGTGGCCCACAGTAACGTTGACGGTGTGAATGATCTATTCAGCGTCGGGGCGGACGAGGACGCGCCGGATGACCTGCCGGACGGCGGCGTCCGGGCGCCTGGGTCCGTCCGCCCGCGCAGTCCGCTGGCTGTGCGTATGCGGCCGCGCAGCCTGGACGAGGTGGTCGGGCAGCAGCACCTCCTCGGCCGGGGATCGCCCCTGCGGACGCTCGCCGGCGAGCACGATCCGGGTGCGCACGCCGCGCCGTCGTCCGTGATCCTCTGGGGTCCTCCCGGAACCGGCAAGACGACCCTCGCGCACGTGATCGCCCGTGGGCAGGGCCGCAAGTTCGTCGAGCTGTCGGCCATCACCGCGGGCGTCAAGGACGTGCGGCGGGTCATGGACGACGCCCTGACCTCTCGCGATCTGTACCGCCAGACCACGGTGCTGTTCCTCGACGAGATCCACCGCTTCAACAAGGCACAGCAGGATGCCCTGCTGCCCGGCGTGGAGAACGGCTGGGTGGTGCTCATCGCGGCCACCACCGAGAACCCCTCGTTCTCGGTGGTGTCGCCGCTTCTCTCCCGGTCACTCCTGCAGACACTCCGGCCACTGGACGAGGCGGACATCAGGGGCCTCCTGCAGCGCGCTGTCGACGACGAACGCGGGTTGGCGGGCACGGTGGCTGTGTCCGAGGAGGCGCTGGAACACCTCGTCCGACTTGCGGCGGGCGATGCGCGGCGGGGACTGACGGCGCTGGAAGCGGCTGCCGGCGTCGCGCGGTCGGCAGAGGATTCCCAGGCCGTGCGGCATGATCCCGCGGACGGTGGCAGTGGCGACGAGGACCACGATGAGAACGGCTACGACGATGAGGATGGCGATGGCGCAGTGGGGGGCGGCCGGAACGAGGAACGTCCGGGTAGGCCGCCCGTCGTCGTCACCCTCGAGCACGCCGAGAAGGCGGTGGATGTCGCCGCGTTGCGGTACGACCGCGCGGGTGACCAGCACTACGACGTCGCGAGTGCCTTCATCAAGTCGCTCCGCGGCTCGGACGTCGATGCCGCGCTGCACTACGTCGCGCGGATGCTTGAGGCGGGCGAGGATCCGCGTTTCATCGCGCGGCGGCTGATGATCTCCGCTTCCGAGGACGTCGGCATGGCAGATCCGACCGCACTCCAGACCGCCGTCGCCGCGGCGCAGGCGGTGCAGCTCGTGGGCATGCCGGAGGCGCGCATCATCCTCGCGGAAGCAGTCGTCCATATCGCGACGGCGCCGAAGTCGAATGCGGCCTACAACGGCATCAACGCCGCGATCGCGGACGTGCGGGCGGGCCGGGGACAGGGGATCCCGGCCCATCTGAGGGATGCCCACTATCCCGGTGCGTCCCAGCTCGGGCACGGCAAGGGATATGTCTACTCGCACGACGAGCCGCATGGGATCGCGGTACAGCAGTACGCACCGGACGACCTCGTGGGGCGGAACTACTACGAGCCGACGGATCGCGGAGTGGAACGGGACATCGCGTCCCGCCTGTCCCGCCTGCGCCGCATCATCCGGGGCAGGTAGAGGACGCACGGCGCCGCAGCGGGACGTACCGGCAGCACGGCGCGGCACCGGAAGCATCGGCAAGGGCCCTGACGCCGGGAGCACCGGCAGCCCGGTTGCCACCGAGGGTACGTGGCGGTCGGTAGTGGGATCCACCCCGCGATTCGGTTGTCGGTCCGGCCGACTGCTAGCATTGGACGCTGACTGGCAAGTCGTCGTGTACCAGCTTGCCTCCCCACCCATCCCGGCATGTCTGCCGTGCTGTGCGGGGTGGTGGCCAGGGTCGGGGCGAACTGTAGTACCGGGAAGCGGCCAATCCCGGCTCTCCGCAAGAGGAGGCCAGCGACACCAGGAAGTGCGGACGCCCCCGTGGCGCAGGTCCGTTTCTTCGCCGCAAAAATCATCGAAAGGTAGACGTGGCTAACAACACACGTGCCCGCCGGAAGGTTCGCATCTCGCGTGCCCTCGGCATCGCTCTGACCCCCAAGGCAGAGAAGTACCTCGAACGTCGGCCGTACGCGCCGGGCCAGCACGGCCGCGCGCGTCGCAAGCAGGACAGCGACTACGCCGTACGCCTGCGTGAAAAGCAGCGCCTGCGCGCCCAGTACGGGATCCGCGAAGCACAGATGACCCGTGTCTTCGAAGAGGCCCGACGCACCTCGGGCCTGACCGGTGAGAACCTGATCGAACTGCTCGAGATGCGCCTCGACGCACTCGTGCTGCGTGCCGGCTTCGCCCGTACGATCGCCCAGGCCCGCCAGCTCGTCGTGCACCGCCACATCATGGTGGACGGCTCCCGCGTGGACCGCCCGTCGTTCCGCGTGGCCGAAGGCCAGCTCATCCACGTCCACAGCCGCAGCGAGACCATGGTCCCGCTGCAGGTTGCTGCCGCAGGTGCGCACCGCGACGTCCTCCCCGCCGTTCCCGGCTACCTGGACGTGCAGCTCGACAAGCTCCAGGCGCGCCTCGTGCGTCGCCCGAAGCGCGCTGAGGTCCCCGTGACCTGCGAAGAGCAGCTCGTCGTCGAGTACTACGCACGCTAGTCACCCTGACCGCCGGGAAATTCCGGCGGCCCGAGCGACAAGCGTGGAGGAAGAGCCCGCGGCACCCGCCGCGGGCTCTTCGTTCTGTAAGGTACAAAGAGCAAGAATCCCCGTGCCGCTTTCCGAGGCGGCACATCCCTGCGTAAAGGAGACCGCCCATGTCAGGTGGAGATATTGCGGGCCTGATAGCTGCTGGCGTGTTCGCCGTCCTGGTGTTGCTGCTGGCCGTACCGATCTGGAAGCTCGGCCGCGTGTTCGACGAGCTGCGGAAGGCGATCCGCACCGTCACCGACGAGACGACCCCCCTGATCGAGGAGGTCACGAGTACCGTGACCACCACGCACCAGCAGCTGAAGACGGTCGACGGCATCACCTCGAACGTCTCCGATGCCTCGGCCAACATCTCCGCGCTGTCCTCGCTGGTGGCCGCCACGATCGGATCTCCGCTCATCAAGGTGTCGGCCTTCTCCTACGGAGTCCGCTCGGCCCTTGCGGGCCGGAGGTCACCAGCACGCCGACGCCGCAGCCGCTAGCCCCTAGAACCGGAGATAACGATGATCAGAAGAGCCTTCTGGCTGGCCGCCGGCATCACGATCGGCGTCGTCGCCGTGCGCAAGGTGTCGCAGGCGAAATCGAACCTCGGACCCGAGGGCCTGAATCGCGCCGTCGGGCAGATCAGTGACAGCATCAGCGACTTCGCCGACGCACTGCGGTCTGCCATGGCCGAACGCGAGGGCGACCTCCGCGCCGCACTCGGGGTCGAGGCTCCGACGACGGGCGCTGAGGCTGTCGTCGAGGCGGTTCCCGCCACCCGACGCGCACGCCGCTAGTCGTTCCCACGGCGCGCACCGCCGTCGTACCTGCCGGCGACGGATGAGCGTGTCCGTGTCCTACGGCAGGCCACGTCGCATCCAGCCGACCTGCCGGACGTGACGACCGGTGCTGACGGCGGTGCCCTGTTCCGCACGCACCACCCCGTCGACGCCTGGTGCCGAGTCCCACCCGAGGATCCGGTGCGGATCCTTCCCGGATCCGGCTCCCGCGTCCCGACCTCCCACGAAGGATTGCCCCATGAAGTCCCATGAGATCGCCAGCCGGTGGCTGAGCTACTTCGAGAAGAACGGGCACACCGTCGTGCCTTCGGCGTCGCTGATATCGTCCGATCCCTCGCTCCTGTTCACGGTGGCGGGCATGGTTCCCTTCATCCCTTACCTCACGGCACGGGAAGTCGCACCCTACAGCCGGGCCACGAGCGTGCAGAAGTGCATTCGGACGGGTGACATCGAGGAAGTGGGCAAGACCGCACGCCATGGCACGTTCTTCCAGATGTGCGGCAACTTCTCGTTCGGCGACTATTTCAAGGCCGACGCGATCCGCCTCGCCTGGACGCTCCTGACGAGCGATGTCGCCGACGGCGGCTTCGGGTTGCCGGCCGAGAAGCTGTGGATCACCGTCTACCACGAGGACGAGGAAGCGCTCCAGATCTGGCGCGACAGCATCGGTGTCCCTGCCGATCGCATCCAGAAGATGGGCAAGAAGGACAACTACTGGTCGACCGGACAGCCGGGACCGGCCGGTCCCTGCTCGGAGATCTTCTACGACCGCGGGCCCGAGTACGGCGTCGACGGCGGGCCCGAGGCGGACGACAGCCGCTACGTGGAGATCTGGAACCTCGTCTTCATGCAGTACCAGCGCGGTGAGGGTACGGGCAAGGACGACTTCGAGATCCTCGGCGAACTGCCCAAGAAGAACATCGACACGGGCCTCGGCCTCGAGCGCCTCGCCATGATCCTGCAGGGCGTCGAGAACATGTACGAGACGGACCAGGTCCGCCCGGTGCTCGACAGGGCCGCCGCGCTGAGCGGCAGGACCTACACGAGCGCGGAGTCCCCCGAGGACCCGCACCACACGGACGACGTCCGCATGCGCGTCGTCGCGGACCACATCCGTTCCTCGCTCATGCTGATCGCCGACGGCGTGACCCCGTCGAACGAGGGCCGTGGCTACGTGCTGCGACGCCTCATCCGTCGTGCCGTACGCGCCATGCGGCTCCTCGGCGTCGAGAAGGCCTGCCTCCCCGACCTCCTGCCCGCATCGCGGGACGCCATGAAGGGCGTGTACCCGGAGGTCGAGACGGACTTCGAACGCATCAGCCGCATCGCGTACGCCGAGGAGAAGGCGTTCCTTCGCACGATCGCCTCGGGTACCGCCCGGCTCGAGGAAGCGGTCCGCGAGTCCCTCGCCGAGCAGCGCCCGTTGTCCGGCCAGGATGCCTTCACGCTGCACGACACCTACGGATTCCCCATCGACCTGACCCTCGAGATGGCGGAGGAGGCCGGTCTCGCAGTGGACGCCGACGGCTTCCGTTCCCTCATGCTCGAGCAGCGCCAGCGTGCGCAGGCCGATGCCCGCGGCAAGAAGGCCGGCCACGCCGACCTGTCCGTGTTCAACGAGCTGCTCGGACGCGGCCAGACCGTGTTCACCGGGTACGACGAGCTCACCTCGGAGGCGACGATCCTCGCCGTCCTCGACAAGGGGCAGTCGATCACCAGCGCCCTTCAGGGCGACGAGATCGAACTGGTCCTGGACCAGACGCCGTTCTACGCCGAAGCCGGCGGCCAGGCTGCCGACGTCGGCCTGATCACCGGGGACGGATTCGTCGTCGAGGTCCTGGACGTCCAGCGTCCGGTCAAGGGTCTCAGCGTGCACCGCGCCGTCGTCCGCGAGGGCGAGGTGGGTCAGGGCGTGACGGTCACCGCCGCCGTCGACCGCCAGCGCCGCCACGCAGGGGAGCAGGCACACTCGGGGACGCACATCATCCACGCGGCACTGCACGAGATCCTCGGTCCGGAGGCGCTCCAGCGCGGATCGTTCAATAAGGCAGGCTACCTGCGCTTCGATTTCTCGTGGGGCGGGGGCATCAGCGCCGCGGCGCGCTCGGAGATCGAGGAAGTCTCCAACATCGCGATCCGCAACAACTACGAGGTCGAGACGAAGATCATGTCCCTCGCCGACGCGAAGGCCCTCGGTGCGACAGCGCTCTTCGGCGAGGCGTACGGGGACACGGTCCGTGTGGTCGAGATGAACGCGGACTTCTCCCGCGAGCTGTGCGGCGGCACGCACGTCGCGTCGACCTCGCTCATCGGCAGCCTGACGCTCCTCGGCGAGCAGTCGGTCGGCTCCGGCAACAGGCGCGTGGAGGCCCTCGTGGGCCTCGACGCCTTCCGGCACCTCGCGGCCGAGCGCGCCCTCGTGTCCGAGCTCTCGGACATGCTGAAAGTGCCCTCGGCGCAGTTGCCCGAGCGCCTCTCCGCGACGCTCAACAAGCTCAAGGCGGCAGAGAAGGAGCTCGACCGGCTGCGCAAGGAACAGCTCGCCGTGGCCGCTGGGTCCCTCGTGGACACGGCGGTGGATGTCGACGGCGTCCGTCTCATCGCCCACGACGCCGGGGAGATCGACGGTGCGGACGACCTGCGGACGCTGGTACTGGATCTGCGGGGACGCCTCGGGTCGGAGGCGGCCGTCGTCGCAGCGGCCGGTGTCTCGCAGAACCGCCCGCTCGTGCTGGTGGCCACCAATGAGGCCGCCCGGGCCGCCGGAGTGAAGGCCGGGGCGCTCGTGCGCACCGCAGCGAAGATCCTCGGCGGCGGCGGCGGGGGCAAGGACGACGTCGCGCAGGGCGGCGGTTCGGATGCCACGCGCATCCCCGAAGCCCTGTCCGCCATCCGCACCGCGGTAGCGGAACGCTGACGACTGCCATGTCGGGCGATGACACGGCGACGCCCGGCACGCCGGGCGGTACACCGTACCCCCTCGGACCGAAGCTCGGTGTCGACGTCGGACAGGTAAGGGTGGGGCTTGCCGGCAGCGACCGGGACGGCCTGCTTGCCACGCCGATCCGGACGCTCAAGCGTGACGCGAAGAAGAACAGCGATATCAGGATCCTGATCCGGGAAGCGGTCGAGCGCGGCGCGGTGCAGATCATCGTGGGGCTGCCCAAGCAGCTCAGCGGGAGGGAAGGAGCCTCGGCAGAGATGGCGAGAAGCTATGCCGGACTGATCGCCGGGGAACTTCATCGCCAGGGCCTGACGTTGTCCCTACGGCTTGTCGACGAGCGGCTGAGTACGGTGTCGGCTCACCGTTCCCTGCATTCCGCTGGTCTGAGTAGCCGGGACCATCGTAAGGTAGTGGATCAGGTGGCTGCCGTTGAAATACTCCAGCACGCCATCGACATGCAACGTTCACGTGGACGGGACGTGGGGGATCCGGTTCCTGTGCGCGAGGCAGAGGGTGATCAAGGCCCGCTGCTGACCCCTACAGAGGAGCCAGTTATCAAGGACAGTTCGTCGAGCAGAAGGGGAGCGGAGTCGTGAGCAACCGCGTCCGTCATTCCGCAGACCCCCATGACTCCGAAGAGCAGCGTGCCGTCGACGCTCACTACGAGGATGAGGGCTATGACCATCCCGAGCCCGTCGAGGAGTTCTTCGTGGCGCAGGACGTTCCTCGTCGCCGCCGGCGTCGGCAGCCGTCGAAGGCCAAGCGACGAAGGCGTCTCCGCCGTACCGTCGTCATGCTGGTCGTCCTCCTCCTGTTCGCCGGAACGGTGTTCGGCGTGGCGCTCATGCTGCGCGACCTCCTGGGCCTGAACGACGTCACCGACTACGCGGGGCCGGGAGGGGACGAGACCGTTTTCACGGTGCCGGAGGGCGCAGGTCCCCTCGCCATCGGCAGCGGGCTCGAGGACGCGGACATCGTCGCGGACTCCGGTACGTTCGTCACGGCGCTGGCCGCCATCTCCGAGGGCCGTGAGGTCCAGCCGGGCGAGTACGAGATGCGCCTCCAGATGTCCGCCGCACAGGCGGCCGAGTCCCTCCTGGGAGAGGATCCCTCGCTGGTTTCCTACGCCGCCGTCGCCCGCGACCTCCGGCAGGGTGAGGTCTTCGACATCCTCAGCAGATCGACCGGCATACCTCGGGCCGAGTTCGATGCGCTGGCCGCAGCGCCGACGCAGTTCGGCCTCCCGCCGCAGGCTCTCTCGCTCGAGGGCTACCTGCACCCGGGGGAGTACCGGTTCGATGTAGAGGCGACCGCCACGGACATCATCTCCGAGATGGTGAAGGCAACGACCGACCGGCTGCTGGAGGACGGTGTCACCGATCCGAACCGACAGTACGAGATCCTGACGATCGCGAGCATCGTGCAGGCCGAAGCAGGCGAGGGAGATTACGCCTCGGTCGCCGGCGCGATCAACAACAGGCTCACACCGGGGAACACCGAGACCAACGGTCTCCTGCAGTCGGACGCCACCGTGGCCTATGGGCTCGGCAAGCGGACGTATCAGCTGAGCGAGGCGGAAAAGGCGGATACCTCGAATCCGTACAACACCTTCGCCAATCCCGGCCTGCCCAAGGGTCCCATCGGTTCCCCCAGCGACGAGGCGATCGACGCGACGGTCAATCCGGCGGACGTGCCGTTCTACTTCTGGGTGACCGTCAACCTCGACACCGCCGAGACCAAGTTCTCCGAGACCTACGCGGAGCACCTGCGCTACGTGGCCGAGTACGACGCATGGTGCGCGGACAATCCCGGACGGTGCGAGTAGGTGCCCTCGCCGGATCCCACGGCGGCCCGGGTGTTCCGGGCCGCCGTGATCGGCTCACCGATCGGCCATTCGAAATCGCCGTTGCTGCACGCGGCCGCATACCGGCTGCTGGACGTCGACTGCTCCTACAGCGCGATCGAGGTCGACGAGGAGTCCCTGGACGCCTTCGTCCGTGATGTCCGGTCGTCACCGCACTGGCGGGGCCTGTCGGTGACCATGCCCCTGAAGTCGGCCATGGCGCGTCTCGTCGACCACTCCGATCACCTTTCGCAGGTGCTCGGCGTCGTCAATACCGTGGTCGTGGAGGACGACGGCGGCGGCTGCGTCCTCACCGGTCACAACACCGACGTCGTCGGCGTCGCCAACGCGCTGATCGGCGCCGGGGTGGACACAGCGGAACGCGCGGTGGTGCTCGGTGGTGGTGGAACTGCCGCTGCAGCCATCGCGGGGCTCGCCCGCCTCGGAGCGTCCTCCGCACGCGTTGTGGTTCGTCGTCCCGAAGCATCTGCAGGCCTCGGCCGGATCGGTGCGGAGCTGGGCCTGGACGTCGACCTGGTCGAATGGCGCAGCGCCGGTGCGGCGGTGCAGTCCGCCGACGTGGTGATCTCGACGCTGCCGCCGCGCGCGGCGGACCCTCTGGCCGGCGAGCTCGTCGACTCAGGGTTCCGGACGCAGGGAACGCTCCTCGACGTCGCGTACGATCCGTGGCCGAGCGCCATCGCCGCGGCGTTCAGCAGTGCGGGAGGAACCATCGTGCCGGGGCTCGACATGCTGCTCCACCAGGCGGTGGAACAGGTCCGACTGTTCTTCCCGGATACGCCCCAGGACCGTGCCGGCGTGTTAAACGTGATGTGTGACGCAGTGGGTGTGCCCCGGCGCTGAAGCCTGCGGTGCCGCATGGCAGTATGGAAACCATGTTGCGTTGGTTGACGGCAGGAGAATCCCACGGTCCGGCCGTGGTCGGGATCATCGAGGGCATGCCCGCCGGAGTGGGTGTCACGAGTGCCGACATCCAGGAAGGGCTGGCGCGCCGTCGGCTCGGCTACGGACGCGGAGCCCGCATGAAGTTCGAGCAGGACCAGGTGCGCATCATCGGCGGCGTCCGCCACGGGCTCACCCAGGGCGGCCCCGTGGCCATCGAGGTCGCCAATACCGAGTGGCCCAAGTGGGACAAGATCATGTCCGCCGATCCGCTGGGGGCGGACGACGCCGCGGAACTCGCAGCCTCGGCACGCAACGCACCACTCACGCGTCCGCGTCCCGGCCACGCGGACTTCACCGGGATGCAGAAGTACGGTTTCGGTGAGGCTCGACCTGTCCTGGAACGCGCGAGTGCCCGGGAGACGGCCACCCGCGTGGCCCTCGGAACGGTCGCAGCGAAGTTCCTCGAAGGCCTCGGGATCCGCCTCGTCAGTCACACGGTGTCCATCGCCTCCGTGTCCGTTCCGGAGGACGCGCCGTTGCCGCGACCGAGCGACGTCATAGCGCTCGACACCGACCCCCTGCGCTGCTTCCACCGGGACACGTCGGATGCGATGGTGGCCGAGGTCGACGCCGCCCACAAGGAAGGCGAGACCCTCGGCGGCGTCGTCGAGGTCATCGCCTACGGACTGCCGCCGGGACTCGGCAGCTACGTGCACTGGGACCGCCGGCTCGATTCCCGGCTCGCCGCGGCCCTCATGGGGATCCAGGCCATCAAGGGCGTGGAGGTCGGTGACGGCTTCGCGACGGCGGCTCGCCGCGGCACCGCAGCGCACGACGAGATCCTGCGGAACGACGACGGCAAGATCGTGCGCGCCAGCAACCGGGCCGGCGGAATCGAGGGCGGCATGAGCATCGGCGACGCCCTGCGCGTCCGAGCGGCCATGAAACCCATCGCAACTGTTCCCCGCGCGCTGCGCACCGTGGACGTGAGCACGGGCGCAGCAGCACGCGCACACCACCAGCGGTCCGACGTCTGCGCGGTTCCGGCAGCGGGCGTGGTTGCGGAAGCCATGACCGCCCTGGTGCTGGCCGAAGCCGTCACCGAGAAGTTCGGTGGGGACTCCCTCGCGGAGACCGCCCGAAACATGAGGAGCTACCTCGAGAGCATCCCGGAGTTCCTGGACTCCGTCGGAACCTGATGGATCGGAACGGTCCCGTGGTCCTTGTCGGTCCGATGGCGGTCGGGAAGTCCGCGGTCGGCCGGACGCTCGCGCACCGCACGGGCACCCGCCTCATCGACTCCGACCGCGTGATCGTCGAGCGGCACGGTGCCATCAGCACGATCTTCGCCCAGCAGGGTGAGGAGGCCTTTCGGAAGCTCGAGGCAGAGGTGATCCGTGAGGCGCTGGCGGAGGACGACGTCGTCGTCTCGCTCGGTGGCGGGGCCGTGCTGCACCCGGGTACCCGGAAACTGCTCGAACGAGCAACCGTGGTGTTCCTCGACATCGATATCGACACCATTCGGCCGCGCATCAGCGGCGACACCGGTCGGCCCCTGCTCGACGGAGGAGCCGAGGAGCGCTGGCAGGAGCTGTACGACGAGCGACGCCCGCTGTACGCCGCGCTGGCATCCATCGTCGTCGACACCCGCGGTCTCTCCGTACGCGAGGCGTGCGAAGCCGTCCTCCTCGCCCTCGCCGGCGACGGCAGGCACTCCAGGAGCACCGCGGACGCTCCACCGACCGACCTGAACGACGAAAGCGGGACGAACCACCATGACTGACGAAGCGACTGACGAAGCGACCATCATCCCGGTCACCGGGACCACCACCGAGAACACCTACGACGTCGTCGTCGGGCAGGGCCTCCTCGGCAGGCTCCCGGCCATCCTCGGGGAGCGCGTGCGCCGCGTCCTGGTCATCCACCCGCGGGCGCTGAGGGCCACTGGTGACACCGTGCGCGACGAGCTGGCGGACGCCGGGTTCACCGCCGTCACCGCCGAGATCCCGGACGCGGAGGAGGGCAAGCACATCCAGGTGGCCGCCTTCTGCTGGCAGGTCCTCGGCCAGAACGACTTCACGCGGTCGGATGCCGTCGTCACCGTCGGAGGCGGGGCCGTGACGGACCTCGGAGGATTCGTCGCAGCAACGTGGCTCCGTGGGGTACGGGTCGTCCACCTGCCCACGAGCCTGCTCGGCATGGTCGACGCCGCGGTGGGTGGAAAAACTGGCATCAACACCGCCGAGGGCAAGAACCTGGTCGGGGCCTTCCATCCACCGGCGGCCGTCCTCGCCGACCTCGACGCACTCGGCACGCTGCCGAAGAACGAATTGGTGACCGGACTCGCCGAGGTCGTGAAATGCGGTTTCATCGCCGACCCGGCGATCCTCGACCTCATCGAGCAGGACACAGCGGCAGCCACCGATGCGTCGTCGTCCGTGCTGCGGGACCTCGTGGAGCGCGCCGTCCGGGTGAAGGCGGACGTCGTCTCGGAGGACCTGCGTGAGTCCGGCCGCCGCGAGTACCTCAACTACGGCCACACGCTCGCGCACGCCATCGAGCTCGCGGAGCGGTACTCCTGGCGCCATGGCGCGGCTGTCTCGGTCGGTCTGGTGTTCGCAGCCGAGCTCTCCCGCATGGTCGGGCGCCTCAGCGACGGTGAGGCCGACCGCCACAGGAACATCCTCGAGTCACTCGGCCTTCCCGTGACCTATCGGCGTGATCGCTGGGCAGCGCTGCTCGACGGCATGCGCCGCGACAAGAAGTCGAGGGGCGATCTCCTGCGTTTCGTCGTGCTCGACGGGATAGGCCGGCCGGGCATGCTCGAGGTCCCGGACACCTCGCTCCTGTTCGCCGCCTACCAGGAGATCGCCTCCTGAGCTGCCGTCGATGATCCTGCTGAGTCGTGATCAGCCACGGCATCCGTACCGCGCAGGGTAGACTGGTTGACGGACTTTAGTGCGCCTCCGCGCGCCCGCTGTGCCCCGGCCGGCCAATCCATCCGCGAAACCGACGAAAGTGAATCTGTGGCGACCACGAACGACATCAAGAACGGCACTGTGCTGAAGCTCGAAGGCAACCTCTGGAACGTCCTCGAATTTCAGCACGTCAAGCCTGGCAAGGGTGGAGCATTCGTCCGCACCAAGCTTCGCAACATCCTCTCGGGCAAGGTGGTCGACAAGACCTTCAACGCGGGCCTGAAGATCGAGACGGCCACGGTCGACCGTCGCGACTACCAGTACCTGTACAAGGACGGCGAGGACTTCGTCTTCATGGACACCACTGACTACGACCAGCTCACGGTGCCCGGCAAGACGGTCGGCAACGCCGCCAACTTCATGCTCGAGAGCCAGATGGCGACCATCGCGATGCACGAGGGTTCGCCCCTCTACGTCGAGCTCCCCGCTTCGGTGACGCTGGAGATCACCTACACCGAACCCGGCCTGCAGGGCGACCGCTCCACGGGCGGCACGAAGCCCGCCACGGTGGAGACCGGGCACGAGATCCAGGTTCCCCTGTTCCTCGGCACCGGCACGAAGGTCAAGGTCGATACCCGGACGGGCGAATACCTGGGACGCGTCAACGAGTGAGCGCACGCAGCAAGGCCCGCCGTCGGGCCCTGGACATCCTCTTCGAGTCGGAGCAGCGTGACGTGCCTGCCCTCGAGGTCATCCGAGCGCGCCGGGAGAAGACCGACATGGTCATCGCCGACTACACGGTGGACATCGTGGAGGGCGTACTGTCGCACCAACAGCAGATCGACGAGTTCCTGAGCACGTACTCGCAGGGCTGGACGCTCGACCGCATGCCCGCCGTCGACCTGATGATCCTGCGCATCGGCGGTTGGGAACTCCTGTACAACGACGACGTTCCCGACGGAGTCGCGGTCAGCGAAGCAGTGGAACTGGCGAAGATGCTCTCCACGGACGAGTCGCCGAAGTTCGTCAACGGACTCCTGGGCAGGCTCCAGCAGCTCAAGCCGACGCTGCTCGCCTAGGGCTTCTCTCCTCCGGGAACCAGCACTCGTACAGGAGCGCCACCCGCCAGAACCTCACAGGCTCCCGTGGTCCGTCGACAGGACGGACTCCGGGAGCCTCTTGCGTTCTCGGGCGGTGTTGGAGTTCCTGTTTCCGCCCCGCGCTAAGTCCATGGCGTCGGAAGGCGCGACGAGCCCGCGTTGGAACGGGCGACGGTCCTGCGCCGGAACGCGCGACGAGCCCGCGTCGGAACGCGCGACTGTCCTGCGCCGGAACGTGCGACGGGCCCCAGTGGGACCGGCTCGCCCCGGTCCTCAGCGCGCGGACGAGGCCAGCTGGAAGATCCGTGCCCGTCGCTGCGTCGCTTCCTCCAGCAGCGTCCGCTCCTCCGCGGCATAGTCGGCGTCGCGCCGCCCGCCCAGCATGCGCTGCCTCGTGTAGGCGATGCGCGCGCCCGTGCGAATGAAGGCGTGCATGTCCTGCTTGGCGCCGACGGACTGCGCCCAGGCGAGCGCCTGTGAGCGGCCCGGACGGGTGGCCAGCATGCGGACCTCCTCCGGCGTGAACCACCCTGCGTGGGCGTAGTCGCCCAGCCGCGCCTCGGTGAGCCGGCGCTCCGAGCGGCGAAGGAGGACGACGGCGATCACGGCGGCGATGAAGAGCGGCACCTGGACCACGAGGTAGAAGAGGAAGAAGTTGTGGAACAGCACGAGCGTTCCGCCGTTCCACAGCATGTGCCCGGCGATCGCGGGGACGAGTCCGAGGACGAAGGCCACGAGGATGCGGGCATTCCCGCCCCCGCGGCTCAGCGCGTAGCCCAGTACGAACCCGAGGAGCGACGTGAACATGACGTGGGCGAACGGGGAGAACAGGCCCCGGAGGATGAAGACGCTGACGAGGGCGCCGGCGTTGCCGGATTCGACGACGGCCGATCCGAAGTACAGGATGTTCTCGGTGAAGGCGAACCCTGCCGCCACCGTCCCGGCGTAGACGATGCCGTCGACGGGACCGTCGAAGTGGCTCCGTCGCGTGTAGACGAGGATCAGCACGCCGAGACCCTTGGCGAACTCCTCGACCAGCGGCGCCTGGAGCACCGGTCCGATCACGTCGGGCGACGTCGTGGTCAGGGCGCTGCCGAGCAGTTCCACCACGTAGGTCCCGAGCAGCAGGGTGACGACGACCGAGGCCCCCGCACCCCAGAGGAACGCGAAGAGCAGGGCGCCGCGGGGCTCCGGGTCCCACCGGTCGATCCAGCGCAGGCCGAGCAGGCAGATGCCGAGGGGTACGAGGGCGAGGATTCCGCAGAGCAGGAAGGCGGACGGCCCCAGTGACAGGGAGAGCAGCAGGAGGACGCCCGCGACGACCAGCGCCGCGACGATGACCAGTATGACGTTGAGCACGCCCCGGCGCCGCGGAGGCGGCTGGTTCCAGACGGGCTGGAACGGATGACCGCTGGTGCGGGCGGGCGTCGGGTGGTGCTCCCGTGCTGTCGTGTGTCCCCACCAGCCCTGGTGCTGCTGCGGCTGGAAGTCGTTCGCCGGATGGTGTCCGAAGCCCTGTGCACTGTTCCACTGGGAGCCGCCCGGCCCCGCTCCCTGGTTGTTCATAGCCATGGTGCAACCCTAGGGGCAAGCGGCGCTGTGATAGTTTTGACGCTGCAACCAGCCTTTAAATTCCGTCCAGTGAGGCGGGGAAGGAGGAAGCGTGTTATGACTGTGCCTGCCCCGGATTCCGGCATCCACAAGCGCGTTGTTCTCGCAGAAGCAGATATCGACCGCGCACTCACGCGCATCGCCCACGAGATCCTCGAGGCGAACAAGGGGTCCCGTGACCTCGTCCTCCTCGGCATTCCCCGCAGGGGCTTCCCCCTCGCGCAGCGGCTCGCCCAGAAGATCGCTGCCGTCGACGAAAGCGTCGATCCCGATCTCATCACCGGCCAGCTCGACGTCACGATGTACCGTGACGACCTCCGGCGCAATCCGACCCGTTCGCCGCTCGCGACGCAGCTGCCGCCGTCGGGCATCGACGACAAGGTGGTGGTGCTCGTCGACGACGTCCTCTACTCGGGGCGCACCATCCGGGCGGCGCTCGACGCGCTGGCGGACCTGGGTCGACCACGCATCGTCCGCCTGGCCGTCCTCGTGGACCGGGGCCATCGTGAGTTGCCGATCCGTGCCGACCACGTCGGCAAGAACCTGCCGACGTCGTCCCGCGAACGCGTGCGCGTCCACCTCGCGGAGATCGACCTGATCGGCGGTTCCGCGGTCAACGAGGTCGTCATCGAGGACCGTCCGTGAAGCACCTCCTCAGCACGCAGGACCTCTCGGCCCGGAACGCGCTGCGACTGCTGGACGTCGCCGAGGAGATGGCCGCGGTGGGCCAACGGGAGATCAAGAAACTGCCGGCCCTGCGCGGACGCACCGTCGTCAACCTGTTCTTCGAGGATTCCACCCGCACGCGCATCTCGTTCGAGGCAGCGGCGAAGCGACTGTCCGCGGACGTCATCAACTTCGCCGTCAAGGGTTCCTCGGTGTCGAAGGGTGAATCCCTGAAGGACACAGCGCAGACCCTCGAGGCGATGAGCGCGGACGCCGTCGTCATCCGCCACCCCGCGTCCGGCGCACCGGCGCGTCTGGCCGCATCGGGCTGGATCGACGCCGCCGTGGTCAATGCCGGTGACGGCACGCACGAGCACCCCACGCAGGCGCTGCTGGACGCCTTCACGCTCCGGCGCCACTGGGCGCGGCTGGGCGGGAACCCCTCCGCCGGCACCACGCTGGCCGGCATGAAGGTCCTGATCGTCGGCGACGTCCTGCATTCCCGGGTCGCACGCTCCAACGTCTGGCTCCTGACCACCCTCGGTGCGGAGGTGCTGCTCGCGGGCCCGCCCACGCTGCTCCCGGTGGGAGTCGGATCCTGGCCCTGCACCGTGTACTACAACCTCGACGAGGCACTCGCGCAGCGGCCCGACGCCGTGATGATGCTTCGGCTTCAGGCCGAGCGCATGAACGCAGCGTTCTTCCCGTCGACGCGGGAGTACTCGCGACGCTGGGGCTTCGACGACGGGCGCCTCGCACTGCTCGACACGATGGGCCTGGACGACACGGTGATCATGCACCCCGGGCCGATGAACCGCGGGCTGGAAATCTCGTCCGCAGCGGCGGACTCCCCGCGCTCCACCGTCCTCGCGCAGGTCCGTAACGGCGTATCCGTGCGCATGGCGGCGCTCTACCTCCTGCTCTCCGGCGACCACCATGACGAGCAGGACGACGAGCAGGACGACGAGCAGGCCGACGCCAAGGACGACGCCACCGACGTCCCCGCCGGCAACGGCACCCGAACCACGCCAGACACCACCCGGGAAGGCACGCACCCGTGACCACCGACGCCAGCACGACCACCGAATACCTCATCCGGGGCGCCTCGATCCTCGGCGGCCCGAGCCAGGACATCCTCGTACGGGGCGGACGAATCGTCGCCCTCGGTGAGGACGCCGGGGCGTCCGCGGGGGTGACTGCAGTGGACGCCGAAGGGCTCGTCGCTCTCCCAGGGATGGTGGACCTCCACACCCATCTTCGCGAGCCGGGCCGAGAGGACGCCGAGACGGTCGAGACCGGGTCCCGGGCTGCGGCTCTCGGGGGCTTCACCGCGGTGCACGCCATGGCCAACAGCTCGCCCGTCGCGGACACCGCAGGAGTGGTGGAGCAGGTGTACCGCCTCGGCCTGGCCTCGGGCTGGGTCGAGGTCCGGCCCGTGGGGGCGGTGACGGTGGGCCTCGGTGGGGAGCGCCTCGCCGAACTCGGTGCCATGGCGGAATCCAGGGCCGCCGTGCGCGTCTTCTCCGACGACGGCATCTGCGTCCATGATCCGGTCCTCATGCGCCGCGCCCTCGAATACGTCAAGGCGTTCGACGGCGTCATCGCCCAGCATGCCCAGGAGCCGCGGCTCACCGAGGGTGCCCAGATGAACGAGGGCGAGGTCTCCGCGGTGCTAGGGCTCACCGGGTGGCCGGCGGTCGCCGAGGAGAGCATCATCGCGCGCGACGTCCTGCTCGCCCAGCACGTCGGGTCGCGGTTGCACGTCTGCCATGTCTCCACGGCCGGATCGGTCGAGATCATCCGCTGGGCCAAGGCTCGCGGCATCGACGTCACGGCCGAGGTCACGCCGCACCACCTGCTCCTGACCGACGAGCTCGTCCGCAGCTACGACCCGGTGTACAAGGTGAACCCGCCGCTACGCACCTCCGAGGACGTCCACGCCCTGCGCGAGGCGCTGGCCGACGGCACGATCGACGTCGTCGGTACCGACCACGCGCCCCACCCGAGCGAGCACAAGGAGTGCGAGTGGGCGCAGGCCGCGATGGGCATGACGGGCCTCGAGACCGCACTGTCCGTCGTGCAGCACACCATGGTGGAGACCGGCATGCTGGACTGGGAGGGCTTCGCCCGCGTCACCTCCGTGACCCCGGCCCGGATCGGGCGGCTCGAACACCAGGGCCGTCCTCTCGCGGCAGGCGAACCCGCGAACCTGATCCTCGTCGATCCGGCTGCACGCTGGACCGTCGACCCCTCCACGATGGCGACCAAAGGCCGCAACAGCCCGTTCCGCGGGCTGGAGCTGCCGGGCAGTGTCCGGGCCACCTTCTACGCCGGGCACGCGACCGTGCTCGACGGTCGCCTCGCCACGCCCCGTCCGGCTGCCGCGGGAGCCGCGCCGACGCAGGATGTGCCCGCATGGACTATCTAGGCTGGGTCGCCCTGACCCTGGGCATCATCGTCGTGATCATCGCCCTCATGGCGCTCGGCTGGCGCAACCGGTTGCGACGGCAGGGTCATGTCCCGGAGCCGGTCGCTCCGCCTGCCGACCCCGGCGCCGTCCTCTACGAGGCCGAGGGCCAGTACGTCGCGACGACGACGGCGGGGGACTGGCTCGATCGCATCGCGGTGCACGGGCTCGGCCTTCGCGGCAACGCCGTCGCCGTCGTGCACGCCGGCGGCATCGTGTTCCGCCGCACCGGTGAACGCGACGTCTACATCCCCCGCTCGGACCTCGTGTCGGTCCAGCTGGCCGGCGGGATGACGGGCAAGTTCGTCGAGAAGGAAGGCCTCGTCGTAATCACCTGGCTTCTCGGCACCGAGCGCGTCGACACTGGGTTCCGCACACGTCACGCAGCGCACAAGGCGCAACTCGTCGCCGCCGTGGCGGCGCTCGTGCCGGCCGACGCCTCGCACCAGCCGAACGACACGACACATCACCGAACTCCACCCACACCCGAAGGTAGGGAACACCCGTGAGCGCTTCACCCAAGGCCCCCGTCCATCCGAAGGCACCCGCGGTGCTCGTGCTCGAGGACGGCCGGACCTTCCGCGGCCGCTCCTACGGCGCCGAGGGCACCGCGCTCGGCGAGGCGGTCTTCGCCACCGGCATGACCGGGTACCAGGAGACCATCACCGATCCCTCCTACGCCCGGCAGCTGGTGGTCCAGACGGCACCGCACATCGGGAACACCGGGGTCAACGCGGACGATGCCGAGTCCCGGCGCATCTGGGTCGCTGGCTACATCATCCGCGACGCCGCGCGCCGACCGTCGAACTGGCGATCCGAGCAGAGCCTCGACGACCAGCTGCGCGAGCAGGGCGTCGTCGGCATCGAGGGCGTCGACACGCGCGCGGTCACCCGCCACCTCAGGGAGCGCGGAGCGATGCGTGCCGGTATCTTCTCCGGGGCGGACGCGTCCCTGTCCGCCGACCAGCTGGTCGAGAAGGTCGTGGCGCAGCCGTCCATGGCCGGCTCCCGCCTCGCCGAGGAGGTCAGCATCGACGAGGCATACGTCGTCGAGCCCGCGGACCACGGCTGGACCGGTGACACCGTGGCCACCATCGCAGCCCTGGACCTCGGCATCAAGGCCATGACCCCGAAGCACTTCGCCCAGCGCGGCGTGCGGACCGTCGTCCTGCCCGCCGGGGCGACGTTCGACGACGTCGCCGCGGTACGGCCCGACGGCGTGTTCATGTCCAACGGACCGGGCGACCCGGCGACCGCCGATGCCCAGGTGGAGCTGCTGCGCCGCGTGCTCGACGAGAGGATGCCGTTCTTCGGCATCTGCTTCGGGAACCAGATCCTGGGACGCGCTCTCGGCTTCGGCACCTACAAGCTCCGCTACGGGCACCGCGGCATCAACCAGCCCGTCCTGGACCGACGCACCGGCAAGGTCGAGATCACGTCCCAGAACCACGGGTTCGCCGTCGACGCGCCGCTGGACGGCCCCGTCGAGGCTCCGGCCGGCAGCTACGGCCGCGTCGAGGTCAGCCATGTGAGCCTCAACGACGACGTCGTCGAGGGGCTGGCGTGCCTTGACCTCCCCGCATTCTCCGTCCAGTACCACCCCGAGGCCGCTGCTGGCCCCCACGACTCCGCGTACCTCTTCGACCGCTTCATCGACCTGATGCTGGCCGAGAAGCAGAACCCGGGAGCGGGCAACGCCGTCGCAGCCTCCGCGCTCGACGCCGGCTCGGAGTCCGAAGCGCTGGCGGATGCAGCCGCGGCGGAACTGGGCACGCACGGATCCAAGGTGACGGGCACGCAGCCCCGCCACGGCACGACCCAACTGAGCAGCACAACGCAGGAAGAGAACTGATGCCCCGCAGAACCGACCTCACAAGCGTCCTGGTCATCGGCTCCGGGCCGATCGTCATCGGACAGGCCGCCGAATTCGACTACTCGGGTACCCAGGCGCTGCGCGTCCTGCGCGAGGAGGGCCTGCGGGTCATCCTCGTGAACTCCAACCCGGCGACGATCATGACCGATCCCGAGTTCGCCGATGCGACCTACGTCGAGCCGATCACGCCCGACGTCGTCGCCAAGATCATCGAGAAGGAGCGCCCGGATGCGCTGCTGCCGACCCTCGGCGGGCAGACGGCGCTGAACACCGCGATCGCCCTCGACAAGAACGGCGTGCTGGACAAGTTCGGAGTCGAGCTCATCGGCGCGAACATCGCCGCGATCGAGCTCGGCGAGGACCGCGAGAAGTTCAAGGGCGTCGTCGAGCGGTGCGGCGCCGAATCAGCCCGCTCCGCCATCATCCACACCATCGACGAGGCCCTCGTGGCCGCGGAGGACCTCGGCTACCCCATGGTGGTCCGTCCGTCCTTCACGATGGGCGGTCTCGGTTCCGGTCTCGCGTACACCGAGCAGGACCTGCGCCGCATCGTCGGGCAGGGTCTGCAGTACAGCCCCACGAGCGAGGTCCTCCTCGAGGAGAGCATCCTCGGGTGGAAGGAGTACGAGCTCGAGATGATGCGCGACAAGAACGACAACGTCGTGGTCGTCTGCTCCATCGAGAACTTCGATCCCGTGGGCGTGCACACCGGGGACTCCATCACGGTGGCGCCCGCCCTCACGCTCACCGACCGCGAGTACCAGCGCCTGCGCGACATCTCCATCGCCGTCATCCGCGAGGTCGGCGTCGATACCGGCGGCTGCAACATCCAGTTCGCCGTCGAGCCGGGCACGGGCCGCGTCGTCGTCATCGAGATGAACCCGCGTGTCTCGCGGTCCTCGGCGCTCGCGTCGAAGGCCACCGGCTTCGCGATCGCGAAGATCGCCACGAAGCTCTCCCTCGGCTACACGCTGGACGAGATCCCGAACGACATCACGCTGAAGACGCCGGCCTCGTTCGAGCCGACGCTCGACTACGTGGTCGTCAAGGTGCCGCGGTTCGCGTTCGAGAAGTTCCCCGCGGCGGACCCGACCCTCACCACCACCATGAAGTCCGTGGGTGAGGCCATGGCGATGGGCCGCAACTTCACCGAGGCCCTGCAGAAGGCGCTGCGTTCGCTCGAGCAGAAGGGCTCCCAGCTGTCGTTCGCGCCCGTGGGTGCGGACGAGGTCGACGCCCTGGTCGAGGCCGCGAAGCGCCCCACCACCGAGCGGCTCTCGCAGGTCCAGCGCGCCCTGCTCGGCGGGGCCAGCGTGGAGCGCATGTACGAGGCGACCGGCATCGACCCATGGTTCCTCGATCAGCTCGTCCTGCTGAACGAGATTGCGGAGGAGGTGCGCTCGGCGCCGAACCTGACGGAGGACGTGCTGCGGCTCGCCAAGCGCCACGGGTTCTCGGACGAGCAGATCGGTTCTCTCACCTCCACTCCCGATGCCGTCGTGCGCGGGGTGCGGCACGCCCTCGGCATCCGGCCGGTGTACAAGACGGTGGACACCTGTGCCGCCGAGTTCGCCGCCTACACGCCGTACCACTACTCGTCCTACGACGAGGAGGACGAGGTGGAGCAGCACGAGAAGCCGTCGATCATCATCCTCGGTTCCGGTCCCAACCGGATCGGCCAGGGGATCGAGTTCGACTACTCGTGCGTCCACGCCACCATGGCACTGCGCGAGGCCGGTTACGAGACCGTCATGATCAACTGCAACCCCGAGACGGTCTCCACCGACTACGACATCTCGACTCGCCTGTACTTCGAGCCGTTGACGCTCGAGGACGTCCTGGAGGTCATCGCGGCGGAGCAGCGCACCGGCGGCGTCCTCGGCGTGTTCGTGCAGCTCGGCGGGCAGACGCCGCTCAAGCTGGCCCAGGAGCTGGCAGACGCCGGGATCCCGATCCTCGGCACCTCGCCCGAGGCCATCGACCTCGCGGAGCACCGCGGCGCTTTCAGCCGGGTACTGGAGGCCGGCGGGCTCATCGCACCGAAGAACGGCACTGCGGTGTCCTTCGAGGATGCGAAGAGGATCGCGGACGAGATCGGCTATCCCGTGCTCGTCCGTCCGTCGTACGTGCTCGGCGGACGCGGCATGGAGATCGTGTACGACGAGGCGAACCTCTCGCGGTACATCGCGAACGCGACGGAGATCACCGAGGCCCACCCCGTGTTGATCGACCGATTCCTCGAGGATGCCATCGAGATCGATGTCGACGCGCTGTACGACGGCACGGAGATGTATCTCGGCGGCATCATGGAGCACATCGAGGAGGCCGGTATCCACTCGGGTGACTCCGCGTGCGTGCTGCCCCCCATCACCCTCGGAGCCGACGTCCTGCAGCGCGTCCGCGAGGCGACCCTCGCCATCGCCGAGGGCGTGGGCGTGCGCGGACTCATCAACATCCAGTTCGCCCTCGCCTCCGACGTCCTGTACGTCCTCGAGGCGAACCCCAGGGCCTCACGCACGGTGCCCTTCGTCTCGAAGGCCACGGGTGTGCAGCTCGCCAAGGGTGCGGCGCTCATAGGAACCGGCGTCACCATCGCGGAGCTCCGGGGCGAGCGCGGTCTGCTGCCGGCGCGGGGCGACGGCGGATCCCTTCCGCTGGATGCACCGGTCTCCGTCAAGGAGGCAGTCCTGCCGTTCAGCCGCTTCCGCACGCCGGAGGGCACTGTGGTCGACTCGCTGCTCGGCCCCGAGATGCGGTCCACCGGCGAGGTGATGGGTATCGACAAGTACTTCGATACGGCATTCGCGAAGAGCCAGGCCGCGGCGAACGCCGCCCTGCCCATCGAGGGCAAGGTCTTCGTCTCGGTGGCGAACCGCGACAAGCGATCCATCATCATGCCGGTGAAGCGCCTCGTGGACCTGGGCTTCGAGATCGTCTCCACCGGGGGAACCGCCGATGTGCTCCGTCGCAACGGCATCCATGCCACGACCGTGCGCAAGGTAGCCGAAGGAGCCGGCGCGGCAGGCGAGGGCACCGTCGTCGACCTCATCACCGAGGGCGGTATCGACATGATCATCAACACCCCCTCGGGCGGACAGGCCCGCGGGGACGGGTACGAGATCCGGGCGGCAGCGACGTCCTACGGGCTGCCCGTCATCACGACCATCCCCGAGGTGGGCGCAGCGGTCCAGGCCATCGAGGCCATGCGCTCCTACGAGTGGTCCGTGACGAGCCTCCAGGAACACGCCGCGAACCTGCGTGCGTCCACGGAAGCCCGCGATGCCTCCTGAAGCCGGCTCCGCTCCCCGTGCATCATTCGGGGAGCGGCTCGCCGCGGCACGCGCGTCGAAAGGCAGCCTGTGCGTCGGCATCGACCCGCATCCCAACCTGCTCAGCGCATGGGGGCTCCAGGACTCGGCCGCCGGGCTCGAGCACTTCTCGCTCGCGGTGCTCGACGCCGTCGGCCCCGTCGCAGCGGCCGTCAAGCCGCAGGTGGCGCTGTACGAGCGGCACGGTGCCCGTGGACTGGCGGCCCTCGAAGCGTTGCTCGCGCGTGCGGCCGATGCCGGGGTCCTGACGATCGCGGATGCCAAGCGGGGCGACATCGGTTCCACGATGCAGGCCTACGCGGACGCGTGGCTGGGGGAGGGCAGCCCCCTCGCGGCCGACGCAGTCACCCTGAATCCGTACCTGGGCTTCGAGTCACTTCGGCCTGCCATCGACCTCGCTGCCGCGACGGGACGAGGCGTGTTCGTCCTCGCACTGACCTCGAACCCCGAAGGCCGGTCGGTGCAGCACGTCGGCGGCGCCGAGTCCGTTGCGCGGTCGATCGCCCGTGCCGCCGCCGCCGAGAACGCGGGCGAGGAACCGGGGCATGTCGGGCTCGTCGTCGGAGCGACCATCGGTGACGCCGCCCAGCGGCTGGGCCTCGATCTGCCCTCCCTCAACGGGCCCATCCTGGCTCCGGGCGTGGGGGCACAGGGAGCGGGCGCGGCTGAGCTGAGGTCGGCCTTCGGCGAGGCACTGCCGTTCGTGCTGCCGACGTCGAGCCGCGCCGTGCTTGCGGCAGGGCCCGAACCCGTCGCCCTGCGCGTCGCCGCCGAGCGGTCGCGGGACGAGCTGGCATGACGCTGTGGGTGCATTGATTTTGCAGCCCTGCGCCCGGTAGGTTCGGATCCAGCCGATCACCCACCCGCAGGGACCGTGCCGAGATCCTTGACCCATTCATACGACGAGCGGTCGTCGCCATCCGTGGCGCGATCCAGCGCAGGGAGCACCAGTGAGTCTGAAGCCATTGACGGATGTCGAACGAACCCAGGCCCGCGAGAAGGCGACGGCGGCGCGGACGGTGCGGGCGGACATCAAGTCCAGGCTGAAGACCGGTAAGCTTTCGGTTGCGGAGGTCATCGAGAACCCCGAGGGGGACGACGCCGTGGGCCGGCTCAAGGTCCTGGACCTCCTCAAGGCACTGCCCGGCGTGGGGGACGTCCGTGCGGCAGCCATCATGGCGGAGGTGGGCATCGCCGCGACGCGTCGCGTACGCGGTCTCGGCATCCACCAGCGCAAGGCACTCGTCGCGTACCTGGAACAACATCATTCTGGCCCGGCCAGCAAGTAAGGAATTCTTTGTGTCACAGCCCCGGCTGACAGTCCTCGCAGGCCCGACGGCGGTCGGCAAGGGCACCGTCTCGACCTATATCCGGGACAACTACCCGGACGTGTGGCTCTCCGTCTCGGCGACCACCCGCCCGCCGCGCCCTGGCGAGGTGCACGGGGTGCACTACTTCTTCGTGTCCTCGGACGAGTTCGACCAGCTCATCGCCGAGGGCCAGCTGCTGGAGTGGGCCGTGGTCCACGGCCGCAATCGCTACGGCACGCTGCGCAGTACCGTCCAGGCCGCGATGGACGAGGGGCGGACCGTCCTGTTGGAAATCGATCTGCAGGGCGCGCGGCAGGTCAAGGAGACCATGCCCGAGGCGAACTTCGTCTTCCTTGCTCCTCCCAGCTGGGAGGAAATGGTGCGCCGGCTCGTGGGCCGCGGTACCGAAACACCGGAGGAACAGCAGCAACGGCTGGAAACCGCTAAACTGGAACTTGCCGCCGAGCCGGAATTCAACCACACCGTCGTCAACGACACCGTGGAGCATGCGGCAGACGAGCTCGTATCACTGATGGGACTGCGCCCGCTGCAGCGCTGACAAGCCCTGTAGCAGCCGTTCCGCCTAATATTTGGAGAATCTGTGTCAACTCAGCCCGAAGGCATCATCAACCCGCCGATCGACTCTCTGCTGGAGGCCTCGGACTCGAAGTACGCCCTCGTGATCTACGGTGCCAAGCGCGCCCGCCAGATCAACGCGTACTACTCGCAGCTCCACGAGGGCCTTTTCGAGTACGTCGGTCCGCTCGTCGACACGAAGCTGAACGAAAAGCCGCTCTCCATCGCACTGCGCGAGATCAACGAGGGCATGCTCGTGTCATCGCCCATGGAACAGTCCGAATAGCACAGCGGGCAACAGGCAACCCGTGCGCATAGTACTCGGGGTCGGAGGAGGGATCGCAGCCTACAAGGCAGCATCCCTCCTCCGTCTTTTCAAGGAGTCCGGACATGACGTCACGGTCATCCCGACGGACGCGGCCACGCGCTTCGTCGGGACGGCCACCTGGGAGGCTCTCTCGGGCAACCCCGTGAGCAACAGCGTCTGGGACGACGTCGACAAGGTGAACCACGTGCGGTTGGGCCATGAGGCCGATCTCATCGTCGTCGCCCCCGCCACGGCCGACGTCATGGCCCGCGCAGCTGCGGGGCTGGCGAACGACCTCCTGACCGGTACGCTCCTCATGGCTCATGGCCCCGTCGTGATGGCGCCCGCCATGCACACCGAGATGTGGCAGCATGCTGCCACCCGGGCCAATGTCGAGACCCTCCGCGAGCGCGGCGTCACGATCATCGAGCCGGCGTCCGGCCGGCTCACCGGTGCGGACTCCGGTCCGGGCAGGCTGCCGGAACCGGAGGACATCTTCGCTGCTGCGATGGCCGTCGCCGCACGCCGTGGCGGTCCCGGCAGCCTCCAGGGGAAGCGCGTCACGATCTCCGCCGGAGGCACCCGCGAAGCGCTCGATCCCGTGCGCTTCCTCGGCAACCGGTCCTCGGGCAAGCAGGGTATGGCCCTCGCGGAAGCGGCGCTGGCCGAGGGCGCGCACGTGACCCTCGTCCTCGCGCATGCAGAGGTGGCGCCACCGGTCGGCTGCGACGTCGTCCGGGTCGAATCGGCGCTCCAGCTGCGCGACGCCGTACTCGGGGAGCTTCCCACCACGGACGTGCTCGTGATGGCGGCCGCGGTCGCCGATTTCCGTCCGGCCGAGGTGGTCGCCACCAAGATCAAGAAGGACGACGACGGCAACGATCCCGTGATCACCCTGGTCCGCAACCCGGATGTGCTCCGCGAAGCAGTGCTCTCCCGCGAAGGGAGAGCCGAGCCACTGGTCATCGTGGGGTTCGCGGCCGAGACGGGGGACGCGACGGCGAACCCCCTCACGCATGCCCGCGCGAAGCTGGCACGCAAGGGCTGCGATCTCCTGGTGCTCAATGTCGTCGGTTCTGACCGCGTGTTCGGCGAGGACGCGAACGAGGTCACCCTCCTCGGCGCCGACGGCTTCGAATCCGCACTCGTCCGGGGATCCAAGCGAGCCGTCGCGGACGCCGTGATCGATCACGCGGCGAAGCTGCTGGTCCGCTGAGAACCGGTCCGGAACAGGTTCGGGGTCCCTGCCGGTCACGCGGTGTCACGCCGCGTCGCACGACGTCGTCGGGCGCCTCCGTCCGGGAGCTCCCGCCGGACTGTCCTTCCGACCAAGTAGAGTGAGCACGTGAATTCTCCCAGCACCGATTCCCCCTTGCGCCTCTTCACCTCGGAATCCGTGACCGAGGGGCACCCGGACAAGATCTGCGACCAGATCAGCGATGCCATCCTCGACGGGCTCCTCGAGCAGGACCCCGAGTCCCGTGTGGCGGTCGAGACGCTCGTGACCACCGGACTTGTGCACGTCGCCGGTGAGGTCACCACGGAGGCGTATGTCGAGATCCCGGACATCGTCCGCAAGACGATCCTCGGCATCGGTTACGACTCCTCGGCCAACGGGTTCGACGGAGCACGCTGTGGCGTCTCCGTGTCCATCGGTCAGCAGAGTGCGGAGATCGCATCGGGGGTGTTCACGTCCCTGGAGACCCGCGAGGGTACGGGCGTGGACCCGTACGATGCGCAGGGCGCCGGCGACCAGGGCATCATGTTCGGCTATGCGTCCGACGAGACCTCGGTGTTCATGCCTACTCCCATCTGGCTCTCGCACCGACTCTCGGAGCGCCTGACCTCGGTCCGCAAGGACGGCACCCTCCCGTACCTACGTCCTGACGGGAAGACCCAGGTCACCATCGGGTACGACGGCGACCGTCCGGTGTCCATCGATTCCGTCGTCATCTCGTCCCAGCACTCCGCCGAGGTATCGCTGGAAGAACTCCGTGCGGATCTCGTGGCGCACGTCATCACCCCGGTGCTGGCGGAGTCGGAGCTCGACACCTCGGGTGTCCGGCACATCCTGAACCCGGGCGGCGCCTTCGTGATCGGTGGCCCCGTTGGGGATGCGGGCCTGACCGGCCGCAAGATCATCGTCGATACGTACGGCGGAATGGCGCGCCACGGCGGTGGAGCCTTCAGCGGCAAGGATCCGTCGAAGGTGGACCGCTCTGCCGCTTATGCCATGCGCTGGGTCGCGAAGAACGTCGTCGCAGCCGGACTGGCGCGCCGTGCGGAGATCCAGATCGCATACGCCATCGGGATGGCGCAGCCCGTCGGGATCTACGTCGAGACCTTCGGCACCGAGACCGTCGATCCGCAAGCCATCGGCACGGCCGTCCGTGAGATCTTCGACCTCCGGCCCCTCGGCATCATCAACGCGCTCGACCTCAAACGGCCGATCTACCAGCGTACGGCCGCGCACGGCCACTTCGGTCGCGAGGAGGAAAGCTTCACCTGGGAGCGCACCGACCGCGTGGACAAGCTTCGGAGCTACTTCAACGTCTGAGGCGGGAGGAACGGTTCCCGCATCCCGGAGGCTGCAGCATCATGACGGAGACGAAGCACGACACGACCGGCTCGAGCGGGCAGCTCTCCCTGTTGCACGGTTTCGGCGCCGCGAAGCTGCCGCAGGCCGATCCGGAGCGGGCGGCGTCCCTGCCGGTCGCCCGCGTCATCCTGGACGCCCAGTTGCCGCACCTCGACCGGTTCTTCGACTATGCGGTGCCCGCGGACATGGACGCGGAGGCGCAGCCCGGCGTCCGGGTCAAGGTGCGCTTCGCCGGTCGTGAGCACTCCGGGTTCCTGACCCAGCGGGTAGCGGACGCCAGTACGACGGCGACGCTCCTGCCGTTGGGAAAGATCGTCTCGCCCCAGCAGGTGCTGGCCCCCGAGATCCTCGCCCTTGCGGCTGCTGTCGCCGAACGGTCGGTCGGAACGGTGAGCGATGTGCTGCGCTCGGCCGTGCCTCCGCGGATGGCTCGGGTCGAGGCCGAATTCGTCGTGCGGTCCGTTGCAGCGACAGCCGCTCCCTCGCCGGCCTCCGACCAGTTGCCACCCGGGCCTGCCGCGGGTCGGGTCCTTCCCAGGGAGAGTGCCGCCGTAGCTGGGGCGCCGTCCCCGTCGGGCAGCTTCCGCCGCTACCCGAACGGCCCCGCCTACCTCCAGCATCTCCGGGCGGGGGAGTCTCCGCGGGCGGTCCTCACGAGCCTCGGAGGGTTCGGCAGCATGGCGTGGACGGAGGAGATCGCGGATGCCGTGGCGGAAGCGTCCGCGTCCGGGCGCGGCTCCGTCGTCGTCGTCCCGGACCAGCGCGACCTCGCGCGCGTCGAGGCGGCGCTCATCGGAAGACTCGGTGCTCCGGCGGTGGCACGGCTGACGGCGGAGGACGGAGCGACGCCGCGCTACCGTAACTTCCTGCGGATCCTGCACGGCGAGGCGACGGTCGCCGTCGGTACCCGGTCCGCGGCGTATGCGCCGGTGCGCGATCTCGGACTCATCTGCGTCTGGGACGACGGCGACGACCAGCACCTGGAACAGCGCGCACCGTACCAGCACGTCCGCGACGTGGCGCTGCTCCGAGCGGAGCAGGAGGGGGCGGCGATGCTGCTCTCGTCGTTCGCCCGCAGCACCGAAGCCCAGCGGCTCGTCGACACGGGGTGGGCGCACGCCATCCAGGCCGACCGCACGGAAGTGCGCCGGGCCACGGCCCGCGTCGTGCACGCCGCTGATGCCTATCAGATGGAACGGGACCCGCTCGCCGCACAGGCGCGGATACCGCATGCCGCCTGGGCGGCGGCGCAGGCCGGCCTGAAGCGCGGACCGGTCCTGCTGCAGGTTGCGCGCACCGGCTTCTCTCCCGCTCTGGCCTGCAACCGGTGCCGCCATCCGGCGCGCTGCTCCGTGTGCGCGGGACCGTTGGCGCAGGCGGTCCGGAACGCCCCCCTGACGTGCCGGTGGTGCGCACGCCCGGACAACCACTGGTCATGCGCGGAGTGCGGAGGTACGAGGGTTCGTGCAACCGTCGCAGGCGCCATCCGGACCGCGGAGGAACTGGGCAGGGCGTTTCCCGGTGTACCGGTGGTCTCCTCGGCAGGTGAGCACATCGTCGACACCGTGAAGGATGCGCCCGCCGTCGTCGTGGCGACCCCGGGCGCCGAGCCCGTCGCGCCAGGAGGGTACGCCGCGGTGATCCTGCTCGATGGCAACGCGCTCCTGAGCCGCGAGTCGCTGCGCGCGGGAGAGGACGCACTGCGTCGCTGGTTCTCCGCCGCTATCCTCGCGAGGCCGTCGTCGGAGGGCGGCACCGTGGTGATTACGGGTGACGACGACGTCGCGGTGGGGCACCTCGTCCGCTGGGATCCGGCCGGAGCCGCTTCGCGCGAACTCGCCGAGCGACACGAGCTCGGCCTTCCACCGGCCGTGAGGTACGCGGTGCTGACCGGTAGCCGCGAAACGCTCAAGCACTTCCTCGAAGGGGTCGACCTCGAGGGTGCGGCCCGCGTCGTCGGGCCGGCGCCCGTGCCCCCCGACATACGACGGGAAGCCCTGCTCGCAGTGCGTGCAGGTGCGGATGCCAGGCGCCCGAGCGACCGGACCGGTCCGGCATCCACGGACGCCCTGGCTGGGCACGGCAGCCACCGCGTGCTCCTGTTCTTCCCCTACCGCGCCGCCGCGGGCATCACGCGGCAGCTGAGGGCTCGCCGGGCCGCACTGTCCGCCAAGCGCACGGGAGAGCCTGTCCACATCAGGCTCGATGCGCTGGACGTCCTGTAGCTGTCTCGGCTCAGCGCCTGCCCGCGCCCGGAGCGGGGCGACGCCAGCCGTCCGAATCGATCTCGATGACAAGCGGCGCCGAGGCGTCGATGCCGCGGTAGCGCAACGCCTCCTCGACCGCGGGTGAGGGCGCGGCGACCACGAACGTCTCCCCGCGGTACAGATCGGCCGTCTCGTCGACGAGCGACACGACCGATCGGCTGTCTCGGGCCCTGAACCGCCCGGCGATCCTCAGGTCCTTCAGCCACGGCGGAGGGTCCGCGGCTTCGTCGAGCAGCACCGCCGTCGCGGGGCACTGGAGATCCGCCATTCAGGCCCTCCCCTGACCGCCGGCACGGCGACGGCGTCGCCGCCCGTGCTCCGCGATCGCGCGCTCGCATGCCAGCCGGAGCTGTCCGGCGGACGTAGCCCACGAATAGGTGGATGCCCGTTCGAGCCCTGCGGCGGACGCCTCGGCCCACCGGGTCGGATCCTCCAGCGCGAGGACAGCCGCCGCCACGGCGGCGGGGTCGTCCGGGTCCACGAACAGGGCTGCCTCCCCGCCGACCTCGCGGAAGATCGGGATGTCGCTGGCGACGACCGGCGTACCCGTGGCCATCGCCTCGATGATGGGCAGCCCGTAGCCCTCGGCCCTGGACAGCGTGACGAGAGCCGTGCAGTCGGCGAGGAGGTCCTGGTACTCGGCGTCAGAGACACCGCCGTGGAAGGCCATCCGCCCGTCCTCGGGTGCGAACGCCGTGAGTTCTGCCTGGCGGTCCGGCGCGATGCGGCTCAGCAGGTGGAGCGTGTGCCCGGGGAGCAGGGCCATCGCGCGGACGAGTGTCTCGACGTTCTTGTACGGCATGAACGAGCCCATGTAGAGCAGGGACGACGACCTCGGCGCCTCCGGATCGCGGCGGCGCTCGGTCGGCTGGGGTGCGTTGCCCACGAGCATGACCGGACGATGCGTGAGCCGGTGCTTCCGGATCAGAGCGGCCGTGGTGTCGGAGATGGTGGCGACGACGTCCGCCCGGTTGAGCAGCAGTCGCTGCGGCCAGTAGGCGAGGTGGTAGAGCCTCCAGAGGAGGCGGACCGGCAGCGGGAGGAACGACGGCGGTGTCGGATTTTGGTAGTAGATGAGGTCGTGGAGCGTGAGGATCAGCGGGTAGTGGCGCCCCGCTGATCCCATGGTCTGCATGGGGGACACGACGACGTCGGGCTTCATCCGGTTGATGCGCCGCGCCACGAATACTTCCGCGGGGGAGAGCGGGCTGTTGATCAGCACCGAGGGCACCTCGGGCAGGAGTGCGAGCTGACGGGGATCGCTGATCAGCATCACGACGTCGTCCGTCTCGGCGAGCGCGGCGATCAGGCTCGCTCCGTATCGGCTGATGCCGTCGTGATGGTCGGTACGTGTGAAGCGGGCGTCGAACAGGATCTTCATGCGGGCGTGGTCTCCAGGAAGGTCTCGATGAGGCGTGCCGCCTCGCGCGGCTTCTCGTAGTGGACGAGGTGCCCCACACCGGGCAGGACCTCGAGGACGGAGTCGGGCACCAGGGCCGCGAGCTCGCGCTGGCTCGCGACGGAGCCGATGTCATCCTTCTCCGCCGCGATGAGGAGCACGGGCATCGTGAGTTCCTGCGCACGGTCCCTGACCGTGCCGGAGATCGAAGCGCGGAACGCCTCGAGCACCACGCGTCGGCTGGCGAAGGAACTGAAGTACGCGTCATGCTGGCCGTGGATCCATCGGCGCAATGTTCGGTCCTTCGTCTTGGCCATGAAGACGCTCATGGCGCGCACGATCAGCGGATGCGCGAGGAGTGCGCGGCCCGCGGCTTCGGGGAGGCGATCGGCCGCGACGTAGTACCCCTCCGCGACACGGGAAGCTGTGCGGCTCGGCCCCTCGAGCGCGGGCGCGCTGATGGGATTGACGAGCACGAGGACGGACGCGAGGTCCGGGGCGAGCGCAGCGGCCTCGGCCGCCACGATCGAGCCGAAGGAATGACCGAGCAGCACGCGCGGCTCCGGCGCGAGCTTCCGCAGGCAGTCCGAGATGAATCGGGCGTAGGTTGACACATCGTGCGTGCCGGGCAGTTCCTGCCCCTGGCCGAAGCCCGGAAGATCGGGGAGGATCACCCTGTGACGGGGTAGTTCCTCGACCAGGCGCAGCAGGCCGTGATGGTCACCCCGGAAGCCGTGCACCATGGTGATCGTCGTCGCCTTACCGCCGTCGGGTCCGGCCACCGCCGGGAAGTCCCAGACCCGCTGGAGCGTACCCTCCCAGTGCAGGTTCCGTAGAACAGCCTGCCGCATCAGCCCACCCTGTCCGGGTGCGAGCCGAATCGCTGGTCGCGGTCCAGCGCGTCGAGGACCCCGAGCTGTGCGTCGTCCAGCGTGAACCCGAACACGTCGAGGTTCGACGCGATCCGTTCGGGGGAGCTGGCCTTGGGGATAGTCAGGATGCCGTGCTGGAGATGCCACCGGAGAACAACCTGCGCGGGTGTGCGGCCAAGGTCCGCTGCGATACGGCCGATGTCCGGGTCGAGGAGGACGTTGCCTCGTCCGAGCGGGCTCCACGCCTGCGTGGCGATGCCGTGCTCCTCATGGAAGCAGCGGAGCTCGTGCTGCTGCAGGTAGGGGTGCAGTTCGACCTGGTTGAGGACCGGTGCGACGCCGGTCTCGGCGAGCAGGCGCTCGAGGTGTGGCTGCTGGAAGTTGGAGACGCCGATGGAACGGACGCGGCCCTCGTCGCGAAGCCGAACGAGCGCCCGCCACGTCTCGGCGTACAGGTCCCTGGAGGCGCAGGGCCAGTGGATGAGGTAGAAGTCGAGCTGGTCGAGCCCGAGCCGGTCCATGCTCGCGTCGAAGGCGCGGAGAGTGGCGTCGTAGCCGTGGTCGTCGTTCCATACCTTCGAGGTGACGGAGAGGTCGGACCGGTCGCCCGCCTCGAGGTAGGCTCGGGCAGCGGCGCCGACACCGCCCTCGTTGCCATACAGGGCCGCGGTGTCGAGCAGCCGGTACCCGGCCTCGAGCGCCGTCGAGCAGAGACGGGCGGTATCCGCGGGGGGAACCTTGTAGACCCCGTACCCGACGACGTCGATCGAGGTGCCGTCAGCGAGCGCGGTGCGGGGAACGGAGGAGCTCATGAGGGAACTCTACCGAGGACCGCAGACCGGGCCGCCACGGTCCCTTCGCGGGGGCGCCCCGACATCGGGGCCGGCGCGCTCGAGCGCATCCGTCGGTGAGAGAAGGACTACCCGTTCTGCGTAGAGGGTGCCGAGGGCAGCGGCGACGAAAGGACCGGCGACGATTCAGAAGCGGACCACGACGGTCACCTGTTCCCCCGCAGGAATCCCACGAGGGAACCAGAATCGAAGCTGTGGTGCCTGCCTGCTGGACTCAGGCCGGCCGCAGTGCCGTCTCGGTGCGGAGCGCGGGGCAATGCTCGGGGGTGGGGTGGAGCGAAATCTCGATGACCCGATCAAGCTGGGCCCGCGCCTTCTCGAGCTCGGCCATGCTCTCGGTGATGCGATCGCGCTCCCGTCGGAGCAGGGCGAGCGCCTCTTCGCTCGCCTCACCGGTGTCGACGCACGGGAGCAGCTCGACGATCGTGCGGCTGGCGAGTCCCGCCGCGAAAAGCTGCTGGATCAGTTGGACCCGTTCGATCGCCGGCTCCTCGTACACGCGCTGGCCTCGTGCCGTGCGCTCGGCGGACAGCAGGCCCTGCTCCTCGTAGTACCGAAGTGCCCGGGTGCTGACTCCGGTCTGCTCGGCGATGTCCCCGATGCGCATGAGAGCTCCTCGTCCTCACGGGCAGACTTGCCCTTGACGTCAACGTGAGGTCCTAGCGTAGCCGAAGAGGTCGGGCACAAGGCCCGACCGCGAGAATGGAGAACGCCCCATGGACATCACCGATCAGGTCGCCCTCGTGACAGGAGCCAACCGCGGCATCGGCCGCCGTTTCGTCGACGAGCTCCTCGCCCGCGGCGCCCGCAAGGTCTACGCCACGGCACGGCGCACCGACTCTGCAGAGGCGCGTGAGCTCGCTGCCCTCGACCGCGTCGAGGTACTTTCGCTCGACATCACCGACCACGCCTCGGTGGTGGCTGCTGCGAGGACGGCCACCGACGTCACGCTGCTGATCAACAATGCCGGCATCTCCACCGCGACACCTCTCGTCACGGGAGACCTCGACGTCATTCGCCGCGAGATGGACACCCACTTCTGGGGCACCCTGGACATGATCCGGGAATTCGCTCCGACGCTCGCGGCGGCAGGAGGCGGCGCTGTCGTCAATGTCCTGTCGGCACTGTCGTGGTTCTCCTTCCCCGGTAACGGGGCGTACGCAGCCGCGAAGGCGGCCGAGTGGAATATGACGAATGGCGTGCGCCTCGACCTCGCGGCGCAGGGCACCCTCGTGCAGGGTGTTCACCTCGGGGCGGCGGACACCGACATCATGACCGGTTACGACGGCCCGATGATCGATCCCGCGGTCGTGCCTCGCGCCTCCTTCGACGGCCTCGCCGCGGGTGCGATCGAAGTCGTCGTCGACGAGTGGAGTTCGATGGTCAAGGCCTCCCTCGCTCATGACCCCGCCGCCCTCTACGCGCAGATCGCACCTGCCGGCTGACGCCCGGCAGCGGGGGAGGGGTGCCCGTCTGGTTCATTCGACGCCGTGGTCAGGCCGACGAATGAACCAGACGGCGAGCCGACCCCTCATCCAGGATGAGGTCTGTCGCGAGTCCCGCGGCGAGTGCGCCACGCAGGCCGTTGATCTTCGATTCGCCGGAGACGACGCAGATGCGCCTCCGCACCTTGCTCAGTTCCTGGAGATCCGGTCCGGTGCTGCGCTCGTTCAGCAGGATGTCCCGGTGGGAGCCGTCGGCGCGGAAGAACATGGTGGCGACGTCGCCCACCACCTCGTCGCGCGCCAGCGTCTCGAGATCCTCGCTGTCAAGGTATCCACCGCTGTACACGTGACTGGGGATACCGGCCCCGATCGAGCCGACGCCGAAGATCGCCATGGTCATGCGACGCTGCAGGTCGAGGATCCTCCGGACACTGCGTTCCTCCCACATCGCCGTCTTGGTCGCGGCATGGTCGAAGAAAGCCGGCACAGGGAACTGCTCGACGCGCGCCCCATAAGCCTGCCCGAACCGGCGGAGGATCTCGCTCGCATAGGTGATACCGGTGGTCTGGGTGTTGCCGGCGCCGTTGAGTTGGACGACCGTGCTGTCGTGGGTCTGCTTGCGGGTGAGGTGATGGCTCACCGCGCTGAGGGTCGATCCCCACGCGACGCCGATGATCGCGTTGGAGTCGACGAGCGGCCCGATGGTCCGTGCGGCCTGGATCGCGACGCGGTCCAGCACCTCGGAGTCGCTGATGCCGTCCGCAACGGGCACCACGTGGGCCTCGACCCCGAAGCGGCGCCGGATCTGCTGCTCGAGCGCCGGAGCACGCTCCGACGGGTTGTTCACCTGGATCTGCACCAGACCCGTCTCCCGGGCCATCGAGAGGAGACGGGACACAGTGGATCGCGACGTCCGCAGTTCGCGGGCGATCGCATTCATGGTCAGGTCCTGCAGGTAGTACATCTGGGCTGCCCGCAGGGCGTCCCGCGAACGATTGCCCTGGGCCGGGGCAGAGGGACCGGGATCCCGGTCGCCGGCCCCGCTCGTCGTCGTCATTCCGCAAGTCTGGTCCTCGGATGCACGTTTGTGCAATCCGGTTGACTGCTATTCCCAGCGCTCCAAGAATTGAGGTGCAGTAACCATTCCAAAAACATTGAAGTTACGGAGTAGTACCTTGAGCATTCCAGCCGACCGGACCACCGGTGAAGGCACAACAACGTCGACCCGCACCGCGGTGCAGGAGCTCAGGGACAAGCCCCGGGCGTCCGTCCTCATCATCGGTGGAGGTATCAACGGGGTCGGGACCTTCCGAGACCTCGCGCTGCAGGGTGTCGACGTAGCACTCGTCGAGCGCGGCGACTACTGCCAGGGAGCGTCGGGGGCGTCGTCCCACATGATTCACGGCGGCATCCGCTACCTCGAGAACGGCGAGTTCCGCCTCGTCCGCGAGTCCGTCATCGAGCGCAACGCCCTCATGAAGATCGCTCCGCACTACGTGAAGCCCCTCCAGACGACGATCCCGATCTACACGACGTTCTCGGGCATCCTCTCCGCTCCCATGCGCTTCCTCACGCACCGTCAGGGCAAGCAGGTCGAGCGCGGTGCCGTGCTCATCAAGGCCGGACTCACCATGTACGACTTCTTCTCGCGCGACGGCGGCAACGTGCCCCGCCACTCCTTTGTGGGCCGCAAGAAGGCGCTCGCGGCGATGCCGCACCTCCGCAAGGACATCAAGTATGCGGCCACCTACTTCGACGCCTCCGTGCACAACCCCGAACGCCTCACGCTCGATGTGCTGCGCGACGGCCACGTCGCCAATCCGGCCGTCCGCGCGGCCAACTACGTCAGCGCCATCGGCAACAGCGACGACGGCGTCGTCCTGCGCGATGAGCTCTCGGGCGAGACATTCACGTTCCAGGCCGACGTCGTCGTCAATGCGACCGGAGCCTGGACCGACGGCACCAACGCCGTCCTCGGATCCGAGACCCGCTTCATGGGCGGCACCAAGGGTTCGCACATCGTGCTCGACCACCGGGAGTTGCTCGAGGCGTGCAACGGCACGGAGATCTTCTTCGAGCACGTCGACGGCCGCATCGTCCTGATCTATCCCATGGGGGACCGCGTCCTCGTCGGCACCACCGACATCGACGTCGACATCGACGAGCAGGCGGTGTGCACCGACGAGGAGATCGAGTACTTCTTCGAGCTGATCGGACACGTCTTCCCGGATATCAAGGTCTCCCAGGACGACATCGTCTACAGCTTCTCGGGCGTCCGGCCCCTTCCGCGGCACGACGACACGCAGCCCGGGTTCGTCTCGCGTGACTACCGCATCGAGAAGCGGGAGGAAACAGTCGGCGGTCGTCCGGTCACAACCCTGAGCCTGGTCGGCGGCAAGTGGACGACCTTCCGCGCCCTGTCCGAGCACCTCGCCAATGACACCCTGGCAGCCCTGGGAGTTCCGCGCAGGACGTCGACCGCGGGAGTAGCCATCGGCGGTGGCAAGGACTTCCCGAAGGACGCCGCCGCCGAGCGCGCCTGGATCGAGCAGGCTGTCCGCCCCGGCTTCGACGAGGCCCGTGTGGCTGTCCTGCTGACACGCTACGGGACACGCGCGAAAGACGTCCTCGAATACCTTGCCGAAGGCCCGGACAGGCTGTTGAATTCGACCAAGGAGCTGAGCACGCGAGAGCTCGCCTACATGGTCGAGCACGAGCAGATCGGTCACCTGACCGACGTCCTGATCCGCCGTACATCACTTGCATTCCGGGGACTCGTCACCGAGGAACTGCTCGCAGAGCTTGCCGAGACCCTTGCTCCGCTCCTGGGCTGGAGCGCAGCGGATTCCGCAGCGGAGATCGAGTTGGCCGAGAAGGTCCTCGCCGATGCTCACAGGGTGCAGGTCAAGAGCCTGACCGCGTAGCGGCACCCGCCGCAACGGGTCGAACCGCTGTTCCAGCGGTGCAGTGCCAACGGCAGTGGTTGCCGGGGGGAACCAACGGGTGCCGTCGAGGCGGCGGCACCCGCGATAAGTGAATAGATAGAGGAGTCAAAGATGTCTCTGGAAGTATTCGTCGCCGAGATGTTCGGCACAATGCTGCTGCTGTTGCTCGGAACGGGTGTGGTCGCGAATGTCGCGCTCGCCAAGACCAAGGGTAATAATGGCGGCTTTCTCATGGTCAACTTCGGCTGGGGCCTCGCGGTCTTCGCCGGCGTCTACGTGGCAGCCCTCTCGGGCGCCCACCTGAACTTCGCGGTCACCGTCGGTCTCTGGGTCAACGGGGACACCGACCAGTTCGCGTCGGGTGTCGACAAGAACTTCGTCAACGCACTGGCCTACCTTGCCGCCCAGATGATCGGTTCGATCCTCGGAGCCGTCCTGTGCTGGCTCTCCTACAAGCAGCATTTCGACGAGGAGCCGGATCCCGCCAACAAGCTGGGCGTCTTCTCCACCGGTCCCGCGATTCGTTCCTATGGCTGGAACCTCGTCACCGAGATCATCGGTACGTTCGTGCTCGTCTTCGTGATCCTGTCCTTCGGGAGCACGCCGTCCGGCCTCGGCCCCCTCGCCGTCGCGCTTCTCGTCGTCGGTATCGGTGCCTCGCTCGGTGGTCCCACCGGTTATGCCATCAACCCGAACCGCGACCTCGGCCCCCGCATCGCCCACGCCCTGCTGCCTATCAAGGGCAAGGGCAGCAGCGACTGGGGCTATGCGTGGGTACCGATCGTCGGACCGATCATCGGCGGCATCCTGGCAGGCATAGTCATCCAGTTCATCTCTTTCCCGCCGGCGGCCTAGGCAACCACCTCGAGCGGCCCGCAGCCGCGCCACTTTTTCACGTCGTCATCCAATGAAGGAGTAAGACATGTCGCAGCAGTACGTCATCGCCATCGACCAGGGCACCACCTCCAGCAGGGCCATCGTGTTCGACCACAAGGGCGACATCGTGTCGTCCGGTCAGAAGGAGCACGAGCAGATCTTCCCGAAGGCCGGCTGGGTGGAGCATGACCCGGCCGAGATCTGGGACAACACGCGCGAGGTCATCGGCACGGCACTCTCGAAGGCGAATCTCACTCGCCACGACATCGCCGCCGTCGGTATCACCAACCAGCGCGAGACCGCCGTCGTCTGGGACAAGACGACCGGCAAGGCCGTCTACAACGCGATCGTGTGGCAGGACACGCGGACGCAGAACATCGTGGATGAGCTTGCGCAGGACGGCGGCGTCGAACGGTACAAGGCGAAGGTCGGCCTGCCGCTGGCAACCTACTTCTCGGGTACGAAGATCAAGTGGATCCTCGACAACGTCGAGGGAGCCCGCGAGAAGGCCGAAGCCGGCGATCTCCTCTTCGGCAACACAGATTCGTGGGTCACCTGGAACCTCACGGGTGGCACCGACGGTGGCGTGCACATCACCGATGTCACCAACGCTTCCCGCACACTGTTCATGGATCTCGAGACGCTGTCGTGGGACGAGGGTATCCTCGCCGACTTCGGGGTCCCTGTGTCGATGTTGCCGGAGATCCGCTCCTCGTCGGAGGTGTACGGCACCGTCCACACCTCGCAGCTCCTGCGCGAGACGCCTGTCGCCGGCATCCTCGGCGACCAGCAGGCTGCGACGTTCGGACAGGCCGCGTTCGACAAGGGCGGTGCGAAGAACACCTACGGCACCGGCAACTTCATGATCGTGAACACCGGCGAAGAGATCGTCCACTCGAAGAACGGCCTGCTGACGACGGTCTGCTACCGGCTCGGGGACGCCAAGCCGGTCTACGCGCTCGAAGGTTCGATCGCCGTCACCGGATCACTCGTGCAGTGGCTCCGGGACAACCTCGGGATCATCAAGAGCGCTCCGGAGGTCGAGCAGCTCGCCACGACGGTCGAGGACAACGGCGGCGTCTACATCGTGCCTGCGTTCTCCGGTCTCTTCGCGCCGTACTGGCGCTCGGATGCCCGGGGTGCCATCGTCGGCCTCACGCGGTTCGTGAACAAGGGACACATCGCCCGAGCGGCACTGGAGGCCACCGCCTTCCAGACCCGCGAGGTCCTCGACGCTGCCAACGCGGACTCCGGTGTCAACATGGAGGACCTCAGGGTCGACGGCGGCATGGTCGCCAATGACGCCCTGATGCAGTTTCAGGCCGACATCCTCGGAATCCCGGTCATCCGACCGAAGGTCACGGAGACCACGGCGCTCGGCGCGGCCTACGCCGCGGGCCTCGCCGTCGGCTTCTGGAAGGACACGGACGAACTCGCGACCAACTGGGCGGAGGACAAGCGCTGGAATCCGTCCATGGACGACGCCGAGCGCGAGCGCCAGCTCCGCCTCTGGAAGAAGGCCGTCACGAAGACCTTCGACTGGGTGGACGAGGACGTCCGCTAGTAGGGACGAGCTCGGTCAGGGCGCACGCGGTTCCCAGGAACCCGGTGCGCCCTGACCGCGCTGGGCAGGGACGGGCGGCCCGCAGAGCACACTGCTAAAGTGGACCCATGCTCCGCGCCCTCCTCCTTACCTAGCCGCACGGTATCCACCGTGCGGCGGCCCCTCCCTGTGAGGGGCTTTTGTGTGTCCGGCCCCGGACACACGAAGGGTGCCCCCGAGGGCGAATAGCGGCATCACAGCTTGCAGGCAGCACAGCAGGACGACGTTCCACCGACAGGACAGGTCAACATACAGTGAGCATCAACCCCGAGGGCGCTCAGCCGGACGAGAACACCTACGATTTCGCCACCATCGAGGCGAAGTGGCCCGCGGTGTGGGATCAGCTCCAGGCGTTCGCTCCGGCCGACGACGGCAAGCGGGAGCGGCGCTACGTGCTCGACATGTTCCCCTACCCCTCGGGCGACCTCCACATGGGCCACGCCGAGGCATTCGCCATGGGAGACGTCGCCGCGCGTTTCTACCGCCAGAAGGGCTTCGACGTCCTGCATCCGATCGGCTGGGACTCGTTCGGCCTGCCCGCCGAGAACGCGGCGATCAAGCGCAACGCCCACCCGGCCGAGTGGACCTACGCCAACATCGACACGCAGGCGAACTCGTTCAGGCGCTACGCCATCAGTGCCGACTGGAGCAGGCGGCTGCACACGTCCGATCCCGAGTACTACCGCTGGACCCAGTGGCTCTTCGTCCGGTTCTTCCAGAAGGGACTGGCCTACCGCCGGAACTCGCCGGTGAACTGGTGCCCCAAGGACCAGACCGTACTGGCGAACGAGCAGGTCATCAACGGGGCCTGTGACCGCTGCGGCACGATGGTCACGAAGAAGAACCTGAATCAGTGGTACTTCAAGATCACCGACTACGCGGATCGGCTGCTCGATGACATGGAGCAGCTCAAGGGACACTGGCCCGAGCGTGTCCTCGCGATGCAGCGCAACTGGATCGGCCGTTCCGAGGGAGCGCACGTCCGCTTCCGGATCGAGGCCGACGGCGACCAGCCGGACACCGACGTCACCGTCTTCACCACGCGTCCCGACACCCTGTACGGGGCCACCTTCTTCGTCGTCGCGGCCGACGCCGACCTGGCTCTCGACCTGGTGACTCCCGACCGGCGCGCCGAGCTGGACCAGTACCGCGAGCAGGTCAAGGGCCTCTCGGAGATCGAGAGGCAGGCGACGGAGCGTGAGAAGACCGGGGTGTTCACCGGTCGCTACGCCGTCAATCCGTTGACGGGCGAGAAGCTGCCCGTCTGGGCCGCGGACTACGTCCTGGCGGACTACGGCACCGGTGCCATCATGGCCGTGCCCGCCCATGACCAGCGTGACCTCGACTTCGCGCGCGCGTTCGACCTGCCGGTGCGCACCGTCGTCGATACCGGCGCGGACGACGCCGCTGAGACCGGCATCGCCACGACCGGCGAAGGTACCCTCGTGAACTCGGGCGAGTTGAGCGGGCTGGACAAGGCCACGGCCATCCGGCGCGCCGTCGAGCTGATCGAGGAACAGGGCACCGGCGAGCACACCATCAACTACCGCCTGCGCGACTGGCTGCTCTCGCGCCAGCGCTTCTGGGGAACCCCCATCCCGATCATCCACTGCCCCTCGTGCGGCGAGGTGCCGGTGCCGGACGACCAGCTGCCGGTCACGCTCCCCGAAGGCCTGCGCGGGGAGGCCCTTGCGCCCAAGGGCACCTCACCGCTGGCCGCCGTCGAGGAGTGGGTCAATGTGGGCTGCCCGTCGTGCGGTGGTGCCGCCAAGCGGGACACGGACACCATGGACACCTTCGTCGACTCGTCCTGGTACTACCTGCGCTTCGTCAACCCGCACCTCGACTCCGCGCCCTTCGACACCGAGGCCGTCAACCGCTGGCTGCCCGTCGGCCAGTACGTCGGTGGCGTGGAGCACGCCATCCTGCACCTGCTGTACAGCCGGTTCTTCACGAAGGTCCTGTTCGACCTCGGGATGGTCGGGTTCACCGAGCCCTTCAGCGCGCTGCTGAACCAGGGGCAGGTGCTGAACGGCGGCAAGGCCATGAGCAAGTCCCTCGGCAACGGCGTGGACCTCGGCGAGCAGCTCGACCGCTTCGGCGTCGACGCCGTCCGCCTCACCATGGTCTTCGCGTCTCCTCCCGAGGACGACGTCGACTGGGCCGACGTCTCGCCGTCGGGCTCCGCGAAGTTCCTGGCGCGTGCCTGGCGGCTCGGCGCGGACGTGACCAGCGAGCCGGGCGTCGATCCCTCCTCGGGGGACCGCGCGCTGCGTTCGATCACGCACCGGACCGTCGCCGACGCCGCCGAGCTCATGGAAGCCAACAAGTTCAACGTCGTCATCGCCAAGCTGATGGAACTCGTCAACGCCACGCGGAAGGCGATCGACTCCGGGCCGGGAGGCGCTGATCCCGCCGTCCGTGAGGCCACCGAGGCCGTCGCCGTCATCCTCAGCCTCTTCGCGCCGTACACGGCCGAGGACCTGTGGAACCGACTCGGCCACGAGGCCACGGTCGCCACGGCAGGCTGGCCGACGATCGACCCGGCCCTCCTCACGCAGGACTCCGTCGTCGCCGTCGTCCAGGTGCAGGGCAAGGTGCGGGACCGGTTGACGGTGTCACCGGACATCGGCGAGGACGCCCTCCGCGAGCTCGCGCTGGCCAGCGAGCAGGTCCAGCGCGTGCTGGACGGTCGCGGCATCCGAACCGTGATCGTGCGGGCACCCAAACTGGTCAACATCGTCCCGGCCTGATGAGCCGGCCGCCGGCATCGCACGGGAAGTCCGTCCGCACCGCGGTCGTCACCGACTCCGCTGCCGGGTTCGCTCCCGAGTGGAGCCGACCGGGTGGACTGGCCGAGGGGGTGCGGGTGGTCCCCATGCCGGTGCTCGTCGGGCACGACATCCTGACGGGCGAGCACGACGACGTCACGGCGCCGCTGATGGTGGCACTTGCCGCCGGCGCGGACGTCCGCACCTCGCGCCCGTCGCCCGGCCAGTTCGAGCGGGTCTACGAGCGCCTTGAAGAGGAAGGCTACGACGGCGTCGTGTCGGTACACCTGTCCGGGTTGCTGTCCGGCACGGTGGAGGCGGCGAGGTTGGCGGCGTCGAGGGTCGGTATCCCCGTGGAAGTCATCGACACGCGGACAGCGGGGATGGCGCAGGGTAGGGCAGCACTGGCCGCTCTGGCAACGGCAGCAGCCGGAGCAGGCCTGCAGGAGGCGGCGGCTGCAGCCGCCATGTCCGCGCGTGCCTCGGCCCTGTACTTCTACGTGCCGAGCCTGGATCAGCTGCGCCGCGGGGGAAGGATCACGGCAGCCGCCGGCTGGCTGGGGACCCTCCTGTCCGTTCGGGTGATCCTCCACGTGCAGGGCGGGAAGCTCGTGCCCCTGGAACGGATGCGGTCCGCCGAGCGCGGTATGCAGCGGCTCCAGGAACTGGTGGAGGGGGATGTCGCCGGCCGTACCGGAACCGTGCTGTTGACGGTCCACCACTTCGGGAATCCGGCCGACGCAAGCGGCCTTGCCGGGCGTCTGGCTGGTGCCGTGGGTGCGGAGGGCGTGACGACGGCGCCATGTCCTTCGGTCCTCGCCGCGCACGCAGGCCTTGGCGTGCTGGCGGTCACGGTGAGCGCAGGCTGATCCTCACCCGAGCCGGGAGCGCCTCGAGGTAGAGGGCTGGGCAGATGTCCACATAGCAGGGGCATGCCGTCGGTGCCGGATCCCGTGCTCCTAGCGTCTGGGTATGGGAAAGCACCGTTGGCCTGTCGCCGGAGATGCCGGGGCGCGATTGTCGCTGGCAGCAGAGGCGTCGGGGTCACCGACACCACGGACGTCCGAGTCGCTGTCGCCGCGGGAGTCCGGGTCGCTGCGGCGACCGCTGGGAGTAACTGCCGACGGCTGGACGCGCCAGGAGCACGCTCCTGGCGTCCGGCACGTGGACGTGCAGGAGGAGCCCCCGCTGCCGCAGCACGAGGTAGTCACTCCTGAACCCACGGCGGGGCATGTCGAGGGCGAGGAATGGCCCGCACGTCCCGGTGTGCGATGGCGCGTCGCACGCTCGGCTGCCCTTGTATTCCTCGGGGTCGCCCTGGCGATAGGGGCGGCGATGTTCCTCGTCCGCAGCTCCGAGCCCTCGGCCGCCGCCGTGTCGGTGCAGCTCGATGCCGAGCCTTCGGGCGAGTCCGATTCATCCTCCGTGGCTTCCGCGGCTGGTTCCGACGCGACAGCGACAGCTTCAGGAATGCCTCCAGAACCGTCCTCCGGAATGCGGCCGGGCGCCACGGCGAGTAGCTCGTCGTCCGCGATTGTCGTCGTCTATGTCACGGGGGCCGTAGCCACACCGGGCGTCGTCACCGTCGCAGCGGGCACACGGTTGTTCGAGGTTATCGACAGGGCCGGCGGAGCCCTGCCGGAGGCGGATCTCGAAGGCATCAATCTCGCCGGAATCCCTGCGGACGGGCAGCATGTTCATCTCCTCGCCGTGGGGGAGGAGCCGCGAGCGGGTGGTCCCTCGCAGGAAGCACCGGCATCGCCATCAGGCGGGCGGTCGGCCGAACCGGACGGGGCCGCCGCGGTGAGCGGAGCGACCTCGCGTCCAGGGGGAGCAATCGACATCAACTCCGCGTCACTGGCCGAAATCGAATCACTGCCCCGAGTCGGACCCGTTCTCGGGCAGCGCATCATTGACTGGCGGGATGAGCACGGACCGTTTGTGCAGGCAGCCGACATCGACGCGGTTCCGGGGATCGGTCCTGCCCTGTTGGACGGGATACTTCCGCTCATCGTGGCGGGGTGAGCAGGATCAGCGCGGGGTCGTTCTCATTGTTCGCCGCGCAGCACCGGCGGCGGAACGAGAGCGCCGATGCGCGCCGGAAGCAGGGTTGTCAGCCACCTCCTGCTCGATGGAAGGGGGACCTACGACTGCTCCCGTCCGCGGCAGCAGCATGGACAGCAGCCGCCATCGCCGTTCACGTGGAGGCGACAGCCGTGTCTGCCGCAGGTCTTCTTGCTGTCGCTGCTGGTCTGGTGCTCTCGTGTCTGGTGTCCATCCCTTCCGCGGCAGGGCGCCCGAGGGTGCCGTTGGCGGCCCTCGCCCTGGCACCGGTAGCGGCCGTGACCCTGGTCCTGCTCTCCGCCGGCGGGAGCCTCGCACGGTCTGAAGCCGGACCGCTGGATCAAGCCGTCCGGAGTGGCACCTCTTTCACCGCCGTCCTCAGTGTCACGGGCGAGCCGTCCTTGTTGGAACCGGGAGCATTCGATGGCCGGGACCGTTATCTCGTCGACGGCGATGTCATAGGAGGGGTGCTGCACGGCGACAGCTTCGCTGCAAGGACGCCGGTCGTCGTCATAGCCTCTTCGGACTGGGCCGGCGTGGGGACAGGAGACACCGTGCGCGTCATAGGCACCGTCAAGGCCCCGGACCGGGTCGGCAAGGCCGCTGCCGTGCTCCTTCCCTCCAGTCGTCCGACGATCGCAGCCGCAGGAGGCTGGCTCGGATACACCGGTGACCTGCGGGACCGTTTTCGACATCAGGCCGTCCAGGACAGTCGGGACGGCGGTCTGCTCCCCGGCATGGCGCTGGGCGACCGGATAGGCCTGGACAGCGAACTGGAGCAAGCCATGCAGACCACCGGCCTGACCCACCTGACGGCCGTCAGCGGAGCCAACTGCTCCTACGTCGTAGCCTTTGCGTTCCTCGGACTGCGCGCCGTCCGCGTGCCACGGATTCCAGCCTGCACGGGTGCGGTCGTCGCCCTTGCAGGGTTCGTGATGCTGGTTCGGCCTGAGCCCAGCGTCCTCCGCGCAGCGGTGATGGGCACGATCGGGGTAGCGGCTGTGCTGTCCGGTCGGGGCAAGGTGTCACTGACCCTGCTGCTGCTCTCGATCATCGTCCTGCTCGCGGTGGATCCATGGCTCTCGATTTCCTTCGCATTCATGCTGTCGGTCGCCGCGACCCTGGGTCTCGTCACCGCGGGACCGACGGTGGCGGCTGCACTCGGATCGGCGTTGCCGCGGAGCATTGCCCAGATACTCGCAATACCGCTGACTGCGCAACTCTTCTGCACGCCGATCATCGTCCTCATCCAGCCCGCGCTACCCGCATACTCCCTGCCCGCCAATGTCCTCGCGTCGCCCGTCGTACCTGCCATAACCCTGCTGGGAATGGTGGCTGTCCTCGCGCTGGTGGCAGCTCCCGTACTGGCTCCACCCCTCATCAGCGCCGCTCAGTGGGGCACCCGTTGGGTGGCCGGCGTCGCTGAAACCCTCGCAGCCGCACCTGGCGCCACCGTGCCCTGGATCGCGGGACCACCGGGGGTCATCGTCGCAGCACTGGTATCACTGGCGTCTCTGGCGCTGCTGCTGCTCCTCGCCCAGCACTCAGCGGTCGCCGGACGCGCGAAGGTCCCGCTGACCCAGCGCCTCCGGGTCGTCGGCGCACCGGGTGCGTTCCTGCGGCAGCATCGACACCGGCGACGCGGGCAAGCCATCTCCGGACCCGCACCCCTCGCCGGGCGGGCCTCGTTACCCGGCCACGGGGCCGCGTCAGGAGGCGCTCTCCGCGTCTCGGGCGGGCCAGGACGGACGGTTCGTCCACCGGCGCGCACCGGCCGGTCGGAACCGCACGTCCATCCCGCCGGGTACAACCGTGTGCCCGAGCCTGCCCGCCGGGGTCGTGGGATGCTGTTCGCCGTCTCGCTTCTCCTCGTCGCCTGTATTCCGGCCGGACTCCTTCTGCTCGGACGCATCGATCCGCCCGCGCGAGGCGACTGGGTGATGGCACTGTGCGACGTCGGCCAGGGGGACGGGATCGTGGTCAGGACGACGCCCGGCCACGCGATGGTCGTCGATACGGGACCGGAGCCCGGAGCGATGGACCGATGCCTGGACAGGCTGCAGGTCGAGGTGATCGATGCGCTGGTCATCACGCACCTGCACGACGATCATTACGGCGGCGTCGGAGGCGCCATACGTGATCGTGCGGTGTCTGCCATCTACTACTCCTCCGGCGAGGAAAGGCTGCCGTCGGAGGTGACCGCTGCAGCTGCTAGCGCAGGAGTGGAGGCAGAGAAGCTGAGCAGCACCACAGTGATCGATCTCCCACCGATCACTGTCGAGCTGCTGTGGCCCCGTCCGGGCGCAGTCACGTCCGAGGAGAACAACGCCAGCGCGGTGCTCGAGGTCGTGGTGCCGACCCCGGACCGCCCTGTCACACTCCTGCTGACGGGGGATCTCGAGGAGGACGCCGCCGACGTCCTCCTGTCCTCCGCGGCGGGTCTCAGCGACAGGGGAGTCGACATACTCAAGGTGGCCCATCACGGCGCCAGAAATGGGGGCAGCTCGCTGATCGAGGCCGTGGACCCCGGCCTCGCGCTCATCTCGGTCGGTGAGGACAACGACTACGGCCATCCGCACCCTGCGATCCTCGAGACACTCGCACGATCCGGAATCGCAACAGCCCGGACGGACGAGCTCGGCTCATTCACCGTAGAGGTCGTCGGCAGCACGATGGAGGTTCGCGAACTGCGCTGAGAACAATCTCGCGACGGCCGCGCAGCTTTGCGGTGCGGTCCCACCGTGAAACAGTAGGAATGGATCTGACGGAAGGAACGACGCCACGTGGCAACAAGATCACCCGCCGGTCGCACCAGCGGCTCGAGCCAGCAGGCGACATGGCGTGACGTACGGCCCGCCGGCGTGGTGCTGCTCTCCGGACCCGAGGACTACGTGGCATCGAAAGCGGCGGAATCGATCCGCAACCAGGTGCGCACCGCGCAGCCCGCAGCGGAGCTCGTGAGGCTGGACGCCGTGTCCTATGAGGGCGGAACCCTCATGATGCATGCCAGTCCGTCACTCTTCGGCGACTGGACGGTGATCGAAGTGTCCGGGCTGGCTCAGATGAACGATGCCTTTCTGGTCGATACCCTCGCCTACCTGGCCGATCCTGCCCCCGACGTCGTCCTGGTGCTGCGTCACTCGGGAGGCAACCGCGGCAAGAAGCTGCTGGACGCCATCAAAGCCGCGCAGGCCACGATCGTCGATTGCCAGCCCCTGAAGAAGGATGGCGAGAAAGCGGAGTTCGTCGCCACGGAGTTCCGCCTGGCACGCCGTCGCATCGACCCTGACGCCGTACGCGCGCTCGTCGCCGCGGTCGGTTCGCAGTTGCCCGAACTCGCAGCCGCATGCCAGCAGCTGATGGCGGACACCGCGGGCGACGTCACGGCCGAGACGGTGGAGAAGTACTACGGAGGCCGTGTCGAAGCAACCGGCTTCAAGGTTGCGGATGCCGCTCTCGCCGGGCGTACGGCTCAAGCTCTGTCGATGCTGCGCCACGCGCTCGCGACGGGCGCCGATCCGGTTCCGATCGTCGCCGCACTCGCCATGAAGGTACGAGCCGTCGCCAAGGTGCACGGCGTTCGCGGGTCGTCGATCCAGCTGGCCAAAGAGCTTGGGATGGCTCCGTGGCAGGTCGACCAGGCGCGAAAAGAGGCACAGCGCTTCAGTTCAGCAGCACTCGCGCACTGTGTACGGGCACTCGCGGAGGCGGATGCCCAGGTGAAGGGCGAGTCGCGCGACCCCGTCTACGCCGTCGAGCGTGCCGTGACGGTCATCGCGCTCGGAGATGGCTGAGTATTACCCGGAACGGCTGGTCGGCTGCCCGGAACGGCTGAGCACTGCCGGGAAGGGCTGGTCGACTAACCGGAAGTACCGGCCGCCTCAACCGCGATCCCCGTCGAGAGGATTCAGTGCAGGTATCGGACAGGGCAGGGCGGTTAAACGCTGGAGGGCCGGCTCCGAAAGGAACCGGCCCTCCAGCGAAGGATTCGCAGCTTAGAGCGCGTTGACCTTCTTGGAGATGGCGGACTTGCGGTTCGCTGCGTTGTTCTTGTGCAGCACACCCTTGCTGACAGCCTTGTCGAGCTTGCGGCTGGCTGCCTGCAGAGCCGTTGCGGCAGCGTCCTTGTCAGCGCCTTCGACGGCCGTGGTGACGGCGCGGATGGCGGTCTTCAGCTCGGACTTGACCGAGTTGTTGCGCTGCCTCGCCTTTTCGTTGGTGAGGATGCGCTTTTTCTGGGACTTGATATTTGCCACGTATGAGAACTTTCTTTGTATTGCGGACTGGTCGTGAGGGTATTTCGGCCAACCAATGACTGAGCGGCGTGGGGATACCGTGTGACGATTGGCCAAAGTGCCCGGAGACCTGCGCGGACACACAGCTATAAAGGTTACCAGAAATACGCGTAACGCCCGAGCAGCGGCGCCTGCGTGGCCGCTCCCCACAGCCGATGAGTCATGCCCCAGGTGCACCGCGTTGCCACCGAGCAGGACCGGAATGTTGCTACCCCAGCAGGGCGTCGGGGACGGCAGCAACCACCTGTTCGAAGCGCTGGCGAGGAAGGACCGCGCCCTCCCGCCGCACCTGGCCCGGATCGATGCGCAGGAGGCGGTCCACCTTGACCTCGCTCGGGCGTCCCTGTCGGTCCCAGCCGCCCGTCCCGATATCCACATAGCGCGCATCGTGGTCGCGTGCGTTGTTCCGATCGCGGCTGGTAAGCATCAATCCCAGGAGTTCGCTCCCCTCGCGCCCGATCAGGAGCACAGGGCGGTCCTTGCCCTGCGCCGGGTCGTCCTCATAGGGCACCCAGGTCCATACGATCTCCCCGGGATCCGGCTTGCCGTCACTGGATGGCGAATAGCTGAGCGTGGCTTGACCCCGTCGATCGGCCGCTCGTCGAGCCGTGGGGGACGCCGGAACGTTCGATCGGTGCCGCCTCCGGTCGCGGGCCCGCGGAGGAGCCGCGGTGCCGCGCGTGGCCGGGGTGCTGTTGACAGCGCTTGCGATGCGACCTGCAAGCGACAGGAGGGAGCGGAGGGTGATCGCCATGCAGCGATCCTAGCGACCACCACGTCTCCGGGTCCTGCACCGAAGGGGTCGGCGCGATTGCCGGAGCCGTGCGGCGCCGTGGGACACTAGTGGGAAGGCCGGCGCCCAGCGCAGGCCCTACCCGCACAGGACGGCTCGGCCGGTACCTGCATGCCGGACCCTGTCCCGAAAAAGTGAGGAACCTACGTGTCACCCATGGCCCGCACCGCGCCGGTGCCTGCCGCCACCGATCCGGCGATCATCAGGAACTTCTGCATCATCGCGCACATCGATCACGGTAAATCCACGTTGGCCGACCGCATGCTCCAGCTCACCGGAGCCGTTGAGCAGCGGGACATGAAGGCGCAGTACCTCGACCGCATGGACATCGAGCGTGAGCGCGGCATCACCATCAAGTCGCAGGCCGTCCGCCTGCCCTGGGAGGTCGATGGCACCGCCTATGCCCTGAACATGATCGATACCCCCGGCCACGTCGACTTCACGTACGAGGTCTCGCGGTCGCTCGCGGCATGCGAGGGCGCCATCCTGCTGGTGGATGCGGCGCAGGGCATCGAGGCGCAGACACTGGCGAACCTCTACCTGGCGATGGAGAACAATCTCACGATCATCCCGGTGCTGAACAAAATCGACCTCCCTGCCGCTCAGCCCGAGAAGTACGCGGCGGAGCTGGCGAGCCTCATCGGCGGCGAGCCCGAGGACGTCCTCATGGTGTCCGGCAAGACGGGCGTGGGGGTCGAAGCGCTCATGGACAAGATCGTGCGCGATCTCCCCGCTCCGACCGGAGATCCGAATGCTCCTGCCCGTGCCATGATCTTCGACTCCGTGTACGACACCTACCGTGGCGTCGTGACGTACGTACGCGTGGTCGACGGAAAGCTCAGCCCGCGGGAGCGCATCCAGATGATGTCCACCAGGGCGAGCCATGAGCTGCTCGAGATCGGCGTCAGTTCGCCGGAGCCGAAGCCTTCGAAAGGGCTGGGTGTCGGCGAGGTGGGGTACCTCATCACGGGGGTGAAGGACGTTCGCCAGTCCAAGGTCGGCGACACCGTGACCAACCTCCAGAAGCCTGCTGCCGAATCGCTGGGCGGCTACGAGGACCCCAAGCCCATGGTGTTCTCCGGGCTCTATCCGCTCGACGGCACGGACTACCCGGTGCTCCGCGACGCGCTGGCGAAGTTCACCCTGAACGACGCCGCCCTGGTCTACGAGCCGGAGACATCTGCGGCGCTGGGCTTCGGCTTCCGCGTCGGCTTCCTCGGCCTGCTGCACCTCGAGATCACGCGCGAGCGGCTGGAACGTGAGTACAACCTCGACCTCATCTCGACCGCACCCAACGTCGAGTACGAGGTGACCCTCGAGGACAAGCGCGTCATGAAGGTGACGAATCCCAGCGAGTACCCGGTGGGCAAGATCGCCGAAGTCCGCGAGCCGATGGTGTCAGCCACCATCCTCGCTCCCTCGGAGTTCGTAGGAGCCATCATGGAGCTCTGCCAGCAGCGCCGCGGCGTACTGGGCGGCATGGACTATCTGTCCGAGGACCGCGTCGAGATCCGGTACAGGCTGCCACTGGCCGAGATCGTCTTCGACTTCTTCGACCTGCTGAAGTCCAAGACGAGGGGTTACGGCTCCCTCGACTGGAAGGCCGACGGCGACCAGGTCTCCGACCTCGTCAAGGTGGACATCCTGCTACAGGGTGAACAGGTCGACGCCTTCAGCGCCATCACGCACCGCGACAAGGCGTACGCCTACGGAGTCATGATGACCGGGAAGCTGCGCGAGCTGATCCCGCGCCAGCAGTTCGAGGTCCCGATCCAGGCCGCCATCGGGGCACGGATCATCGCCCGCGAAAGCATCCGTGCCATCCGCAAGGACGTTCTCGCCAAGTGCTACGGCGGCGACATCACCCGTAAGCGGAAACTGCTCGAGAAGCAGAAGGAAGGCAAGAAGCGCATGAAGATGGTCGGGCGGGTCGAGGTACCCCAGGAGGCCTTCATCGCCGCGCTGTCATCGGACGAGTCGAAGGACAAAGCCAAGAAGTGACACTGCTTTCGACCGTGGGGGAGCGCCCGCATGCCTAGCGCGCTCCCGCTCGGCCTCCCAGCGCCCGAGGACGGTGTGCTGCCTTCCGCGGCAGCCGAAGGAGCGACGGAGCGCGATTTCGGCCTGTACGTCCACATCCCGTTCTGTTCCGTCAGGTGCGGCTATTGCGACTTCAACACCTATACCGCCACCGAACTCGGAGGGGGAGCGTCGCAGGACGCGTATGCCGGCTCCGTGCTGTCGGAACTCGCACTCGGCGCCCGGGCGCTGAACGCCTCGGGAGTGCCTGCGAGGCCTTTGTCCACTGTGTTCTTCGGAGGCGGTACTCCCACCCTGCTGCCGGCGGAGGACCTCGCGCAGATCCTTCGTGCAGCTGCCGAACAATGGGGTCTTACCCCGGACGCCGAAGTGACGACGGAGGCGAACCCGGATTCGGTGACGCCGGAATCGCTGCGCGTGCTGAAGGACGCTGGCTTCACGCGCGTGTCGTTCGGCATGCAGTCGGCCGTGCCGCACGTCCTCGCAGTCCTCGACCGCACCCACTCGCCGGAGCGCGTGCCGCAGGCCGTCCGCTGGGCGCGCGAGGCGGGCCTGAAGGTCAGCCTGGATCTGATCTACGGCACGCCGGGGGAGTCGCTGGAGGACTGGCGCGTGTCGCTGGCCACCGCGCTCTCCTACGACCCGGACCACATCTCCGCCTACGCCCTGATCATCGAGGAGGGCACGAAGCTCGCGACGCGCATCCGGCGTGGTCAGGTACCGCCCATCGACGACGACGACCACGCCGACAAGTACGCCCTCGCGGAGGAGATGCTGACGGTCGGTGGGCTGCAGTGGTACGAGGTGAGCAACTGGGCGCGGACGCCCGCCGACGCGTGCCGGCACAACCTGGCGTACTGGCGCGGTGGCGACTGGTGGGGAGCCGGGCCCGGTGCGCATTCGCACGTAGGCGGCACCCGCTGGTGGAACGTCAAGCACCCGAGCCCGTACGCGGGGGCGCTGGAGCAGGGCCACTCGCCGGCCGCTGGACGCGAGGTGCTGTCGGAGGAGGACCGATACGTCGAGGACGTCATGCTGCGCGTGCGTCTGCGTGAGGGGCTGGACACGGGCAGGTTGACACCGGCGGGCAGGCGAGCCGTCGCGGGGCTCATCGCCGAGGGGCTCGTCGAGCCCGCAGCGGCCTTCGCAGGTCGCCTGGTCCTGACCTTCAGGGGCCGACTGCTCGCGGACGCCGTCGTGCGAAGACTGCTACCGGACTGAGCGAGGCGCCGCCGGCACGTCGGGTTGGACGCGACCTCGGCCCTTCCGACGAGGGCGGGCGCGGCCCGGCCGTCGCGTGCTAGCGGAGGAAGCGGAGGTTGAAGGCGTAACGGTACGGCTTCCCGCGATTGACCTGGATGCCGGCGTTCACCGAGAAGATCGTGATTGTGACCCAGATCAGGGCGTTCACCACGGCGAAGAATCCGCCGATCTCTGGCACGAGCGAGAGGAGCCAGGCGACCAGGGCGAGGAGCGTCGGAGGAAGCGTGAAATTCAACGCCTCCTTGGATTCCTGCGCAGTGAAGGGGCCCCTGTCCTTGAAGATGAGGAAGATCAGCAGGGAGGGGATGAACCCCAGAATCCCGCCGAAGTGTGCCAATGTTGCGAACTGGCGGTCCTCGGATGCCGTCAGCGGTAGCGCATTCGCCGGCGTGCCTTCGAACGCCGGTTGGGCTTCGGCCCGTCCGTTGTGCTGGTGGTCAGCGGTATTGGACAACGTGATTCCTTTGCTGAGTGGCGAGAACTTCCCGCGGACTGTGTTTTAAGGATACGTGGTTGCCTGTGTTAGCCGGCTCATCGTGGGCCCGCGGGTGCGGTCAGGAAATCGATGACCTCCTCGACCCGCCCCAGGAGTGAGGGTTCGAGATCGGCGTACGTGGTGACGCCGGCGAGAATCCGCTTCCAGCCGTGGGCGATAGCCGCTTTGTCCTGGTGTGGCCAGCCGAGTCCGGCGAGGATGCCTGTCTTCCAGTCCTGGTGGCGTGGCACGACCGGCCATGCCCCGAGCCCGAGTGCAGCCGGCTTCACGGCCTGCCAGACGTCGACGTAGGGATGCCCGACGATCAGAACGTGGTGATGCGCTCCCGGCACGGTCATGGCCTGCCGCACGATGCGCGCCTCCTTGGTTCCCGGCAGCAGGTGGTCGACGAGCACGCCGAGTCGTCGCTGCGGTCCCGGATCGAAAGCGCGGATGGCACCCGCGAGGTCGTCGATGCCGTGAAGCGGTTCGACGACGATTCCCTCCAGCCTCAGGTCGTCGCCCCACACCTTCTCGACGAGCTCGGCATCGTGCTGCCCTTCGACCCAGATCCTGCTGGCCCTCGCCGTCCTTGCCCGCACTCCCTCGACCCGGACGGAGCCCGACGCCGTACGGCTGGGAGTCGTCGCGGTGCGAAGGATGGGTGCCACGACGTGGACGGGCTGGCCGTCGAGGAGGAACCCATGACCGAGCCTGAAGGTCCGCTGCTTTCCGCGCCGGTCCTCCAGCACCATGACGTGCAGTCCGCCGGACTTCTCGACGCGGACGACAGCGCCGACGAAACCGCTCTGCACGTCCTCGAGGACCATGTCCTTCTCGACCGGCACATCGGGCAGATCGACCCGCTTCGGTGCCGAGATGTCCTGTGCTCCCCAGCCGTGTTCCATCCCCGAGCCGTCCTTCCACCAGGGGCCTCGGCGGTCTGCCGCACCCGGGTTTCCCAATGCTAACAATCGCCCCGGACGTACTAGACTTGGCACTTGGGTGTGTCGAGTGCTAATCGCTCGGAACCGCCCGCCACGCATGCTCGTGAAAGACAGGACAGACCGGAGGTGACACAGGAGTGAGTGAACCGCGACGCTTGGAGGTGCTCCGGGCCATCGTCGAGGACTACGTCCATTCGCGGGAGCCCGTCGGTTCGAAGGCGCTGGTCGACCGCCACCAGCTCGGAGTCTCCTCCGCGACCATCCGGAACGACATGGCGGTCCTCGAGGAGGAGGGTCTGATCGCGGCCCCCCACACGAGCTCCGGCCGTATCCCGACGGACAAGGGGTACAGGCTGTTCGTGGACCGTATCTCCGAGGTCAAGCCGCTGTCGGCGCCCGAGAAGAAGGCCATCCAGACACTGCTCGAGGGTGCAGAGGACCTCGACGACGTCATGGACCGGACCGTGCGCCTGCTTGCGCAGCTGACCAACCAGGTGGCAGTCGTGCAGTTCCCCCGTGTGGGTGGGGCGTCCGTCCGCCATATCGAATGCGTGCTGCTCGCACCGCAGCAGGTCCTCGTGGTCCTGATCGCGACCAATGGCACCGTGCAGCAGCGGATCGTCCGCACTCCTTCGGAAATCCACGAGGCCGAGCTCGCGGAGCTCAAGCAGCGGATCCTCTCGGCAGTGTCCGGCGTGAAACTCACGGCGCTCCCCGGGGAGCTCGGTATCGTCACCTCGCAGCTGCCGCCGCCTCTCAGGACGCACGGGGGTACGATCGTGAAGGCGCTGGAGCAGCTCGCCGGGCTCGGACGCGACGACCGGATCCTGCTGGCAGGGACAGCGAACCTGGCGAGATCCACGGGTGATTTCCCACTGAGCATCGGGCCTATCCTCGAGGCCCTCGAGGAGCAGGTCGTCATGCTGCGGCTCCTGTCCGAGATGGAGTACGACGCTCGCGGTATCTCGGTGAGGATCGGCAGCGAGAACCCCTACGGCGGACTGTCCGAAGCGTCCGTGGTCGCGACGGGCTACGGCCCGGATGCGGGCGCGAAGCTCGGCATCCTCGGCCCCACGCGCATGGACTATCCGACGACGATGGCCGCCGTGCGTGCGGTCGCCCGTTATCTCTCGAGGGTCCTCGAGGAGTAGTCCACGGCGCTCGAAGGCCGCCCAGGCGTCTCCGCCCGCAGGGTCCGGCGGCCGGACGACAGCAGATTTCGCAGACGACAGTAGATTTCGACAGGAAGTGAAGTGCACGAGTGAGTAACCACTATGAGGTCCTCGGTGTGGAACAGGGCGCTACCGGGGAGGAGATCAAGAAGGCATACCGCAAGCTTGCCCGGAAACTTCACCCGGACGTGAACCCGGGTGAGAACGCAGCCGAGGAGTTCAAGCTCGTCACGCGTGCCTACGAGGTGTTGTCGGATCCGCAGAAGCGGCGGGTATACGACACGACGGGCAACGAGAACGGGACCGACAACGGCTACGGTTCGGGGTACTCGGGGTCGGGATTCGCCTTCCAGGACATCTTCGAGACGTTCTTCGGCGGCGGCGGACAGCAGGCGGGCGCGCCCTCGCGCACACGCCGCGGCCAGGACGCGCTCATCAACGTGAGGATCGACCTGCGGGACGCGGTCTTCGGTACCAACAAGAAGATCGAGGTGGACACCGCCGAGGTGTGCCCCACGTGTGACGGCAGCTGCTGCCAACCGGGAACCTCGCCTCGCACCTGTGACATCTGCGGCGGCTCCGGTCAGGTGCAGCGCGCCGTGCGCTCGATCCTCGGCCAGGTCATGACGAGCGCGCCCTGCGGCACGTGCCAGGGCTACGGCACCGTCATCCCCAACCCCTGCCACGAGTGCAGCGGTGAAGGACGCGTCCGTGCTCGCCGCACGCTGACGATCAAGGTGCCCGCCGGTGTCAGCACAGGCACCCGGATCCAGCTGGCGGGCCAGGGCGAGGCCGGCATCGCGGGTGGCCCGCAGGGTGATCTCTACGTGGAGATCCGCGTCAACACGGATTCGACCTACCTGCGCGACGGCGACGACCTGCACGTGACTCTGAGCATTCCGATGACGGCGGCTGCTCTCGGCACCAGCGTGCACCTCGACACCTTCGACGGCGATCAGGAACTGATGATCAAGCCGGGCACCCAGTCCGGCGAGATCCTGACGCTGCGCGGGTTGGGCGTCACGCACCTGAGGAACCAGGGCAGGGGAGACCTGCGTGTCCACCTGAACGTCGAGACGCCACGGAACCTGGACCACCAGCAGGAGGAACTCCTGCGCAAACTGGCGGAACTGCGCAACGAGGAGTACACGGACGGCCAGCTCGACAGCAGCGGCTCCGGAGTGTTCGCCCGGCTGCGGGAGCGCCTGGGGAACCGCTGACCGTGACGCGTCCCCTCTTCTTCGGGCCGGTCGAGGCCGTGCGTGGTGCTGCACCCGGCAGCGCGTTCCTTCTCGGCGGTGACGAGGGGCGTCACGCCGCCGTCGTCCGTAGGCTCGCTCCCGGAGAGCGCATCGACGTCTCGGACGGTTCGGGCTACCGTATCGGCGGCGTCATCACGGCGGTCGGCACGGGGAGTGTCGAGCTCGAGGTCGAGACGGTCGGGCAGGACCCGGCGCCGCGGCACCGGCTCGTGCTGGTTCAGGCCCTTGCGAAGGGCGGTCGGGACGAGCAGGCCGTCGAGTCCGCCACCGAGCTGGGCGTCGACGCCGTGGTTCCGTGGCACGCAGAGCGCAGTATCGTCCGCTGGCGCGGGGACAAGGCGGACAAGGGCCGGCAGAAGTGGGTCTCCCTCGTCGGTGCCGCCGCGAAACAGTCCCGGCGTTCGTTCGTCCCCGAGGTGAATGGCGTCATGGATACGACACGGCTCGCCGCGTGGTCGAAGGCCGTGGACCAGATGGTCATCCTGCACGAGGATGCCGGGGAGACCCTGGCCCAACGGTTTGCCGCGCTGGAGGCGAGCGGAGCCCTGGACGCGCCGTCGTCGACGGCTGTGGTGGTGGGACCCGAGGGCGGCATCAGCGACGCCGAACTCGCCAAGCTGGGTGCGGTCGGAGCGCTGCCGGCCCGGCTGGGCCCGCACGTGCTCCGGTCCTCCTCGGCGGGACCGGCGGCCCTCGTGCTCCTGAATCACCTTCTCGGGCGCTGGTAGCCCGACAGGCGCGACGGACGCCCTATCTACCGGACGAGGACGTTCTTCGTGTCGGCCGCTTCGCCGTCAGTTGGAACCGCCACGGAGATCTCGTACCGTCCGGGCGGGAGTGTCACGGAGAAGGAGTAGGCGCCGGGTGCTCCTTCTTCGGGCACGATGTCGACCCTGCCATCGCGGAAGAGATCGGTTCCACCTGTTCCAGCCTTGTACGTCGAGTCGGCCAGGCGATCCACACGCCAGTTCAGCGACTCCTCCGAGGCGGGCCCCAGGCCATGGATGGTGAGGCTGCCGTCGGAGCCCACGCCTTCCTGCGGATCGATGATCCAGACCGGGGCGAGCGTGGAGGCGTCCCGGGTCAGTTCGCCGTCGAGATCGATGGCGTCGAAAGCCCGGTAGCCTGCGGCTCCGTCGACGAGGACGACGACGGAACTCGACTCCCCACCGGCGATGAGGGCTGCACTCGCGGCGGCAGCAGTCGCGGTGTGGACGAGTTGCTGCAGGGCGAGGCGGGCTTCGTCCGGCGTGAGGCTCGCATCGAAGGCGTCGGAGGAGATGTCGAGGGTGATGACGTTCTTCGTGCTGATGGAGGAGCTGACGCTCGACGCGGCTCGCCACGGCGAGTGGTAGTCGGGGTCGAGGGGCTCGCTCGAGGCCATGAGCCGTACCGCGTCGGCGATCGGATCGCCCACGGACCCGGTAGGTGCGCGAAGGAACTCGCGGAACAACCTGTCCTGGCCGTCGACGCCCCCGAGCCAGTAGACCGGAAGAAGCGGCTGTGCCGCGCTGCTGGAACCGGTGCCGGTTTCCTTGCCGTTCGGTGAAGCGTCCGCCGACGGAGCGGCAGTGCGCCCCGGAGTCGCGGACGTCATGGGTGGATCCGGGAGGGCGGTCGTCGGTGCAGTGCCCTGCACCAGGCCGACGTTCGGCAGGAGGAAGACGCTACTGGCGACGAGCACACCCCCGGACACCAGCAGCATGGTGCGCAGCCCCAACCGGTTCTTCCGCAGGGGGTCCTGCTCGCTCATGCCGGGCCCCTTTCCACTGGGCGCGTGTGTGCGCGGTTCGTTGACTGGAATCTGTGCGACCTAACGACGCCGACTGCTGGTGGGAGCTGACACGGGTCTGGTTCAGCTTGGCATAGCGCCATGGGCCGATCCTGACGAATGAGCATTCACGCCGGGACTGAAACCCGATCGATACGAACCTGTTGCCGATTCGCGACGAAACCCGAGTGTCGCTCGGCTGCTGTAGACACAACTAGTGCCACGAGATCTATCCAGGGACTATCGCCAGCCATGCCCCAAGTGTATGGATGCGCCCAGGACGTTCCTCTGGCCCGCGGACAAGCGAGGATGAAGCACATGTGTGGACGCTTCATAATCGCCGGGAACAAGGCAGCTATCCGGGGATGCGTTCAGCGTCGACGAGACGTTCCAGGACGAGCTGAAACCGTCGTGGAACGTGGCTCCAATGTAGGGGATCCCGTTCGTGTCCGAGCAGCTGCGCGAGGGGACACTGGTGCGCCGCCTCGAAATAGCGCGCTGGGAACTCGTCCCCGTCTAGTCCAAGGACCCGAAGGCCGCCGGTGCCAGGATGATCAATGCCCGCAGCGAGACGGTCGCGGAGAAGCCGTCTCTCCGCACGGCGGCCGCCAAACGACGCGCCCTGATACCAGCTGACGGCTGCTTCGAGTGGCAGAAGAACGAGGACGGGACGAAGACCCCGCACTACGTCCACGGGGAGGACGAGGACCGCCTGCTGGGCTTCGCCGGCCTGTACAAATTCTGGCCCGACCCCACAAAAGCCGAGGACGCCGACGACAAGTGGCTCATGACGGCGACGATCCTCACCCGGGCCGCGCACGACGCCCTCGGGCACATTCATGATCGGATGCCGGCCATCATTCCGGAGGACCTGCAGGATCAGTGGCTGGACCCGACTATGACCGAGCGGACCGGGTCCAGCACTTCATCGACACCATCCCCGAACCCAACCTTGTCCCGCGAATCGTCGGGAAAGACGTCGGATCAGTACGCAACAACGGGCCCCAGCTCATCACCCCAGTTGGCTAAGTCGACTGCAAGCATTGGAGGGCACCTTTCACATGGGTCGCTACTTGTCGAGTTGGTACGAGTGAGCTGTGCCTAGAACAACCTCCAGGTCATTCCCAGAGTTGTTCGAGCAGCTTTCCCCGTCGGGGGCCGTAGCGGACAGTTGGTAGCGGGAAGGAACCTCTGGTCCTCGATCAAAGACTTCCACAGTCACCTGCTGGAACCCATGAGTAGGACTCTCCCGGTGCATCTGGAAGGTCTAAACCCTCCAGGTTTCATCTGCGCCAGCTGCTTCGCGCTCAGCTTCGGCGTCTATTCCGGCCGCCGTTGAACCGGGTGTAGCCACCAAACTACGGATAGCGAGGCCACCAGCCCTTCGCGCCTGTAGGGGGAGAACCCGATGTGCTCAGTTGCGGTGGTTGAGGACCGCGAACGAAGCGACCCCGATGACGAACAACGCGCCCATGAGCAATGTCATGACCATGGGTGCCTCGGCTCCAAACCCGATGGCTAGCGTGGCGATTCCGACCAGGGGAAGGGATCCCAGCCCGACAACGGCTAATGCGCGGGTCAGGAGGGTGTCCTCACGTTCGTCGCCGGTCCGCGTCCAGGCGCGTTCGAACGTCGTGGCGCGCTCGGGTCGGCGAAGTACCCTCCATGCCATGGCCAGGGCTCCGGCGACACCGATCCCGAGTCCGACGAGGAACCCGGGCATCATGTTCCCGGGGGCGTGTTCACGGAGCAGGACGGCGGCACCGGTCACCAGCGCGAGGATCACGCCCAGGATTCCTAGGGCCACCACGTTGCGTGGAAAGCGTGTGTCAGTCTGCATGAAATATCTCCTCTACAGGACGATGGAAGAAACGGCCAATGGCGATAGCTAAGGGGAGGGATGGATCGTAGCGGCCCGTCTCTATCGAGTTGACGGTCTGCCTCGAGACCTCAAGGGCCTCGGCCAGCTCCCGCTGCGACATGCCCGTCTCAGCGCGAAGATCCCGGATACTGTTCTGCACTCCAACCCTTCATGTAAAGCATGCTTGACAGGTCAAGCATGCTTTACAGAGCGACGGCCGTCAATCCTCCAGCGTGTCGCTGGTTAGCGTCGCATCAAAGAATCCCTTGACTGGACTAAAAAAGGCGCCTCGGCGGGGGGGGGGGGGGGGGGGGGGGGCCCCCCCCCCGCCCCCCCGCCCAAAAGCCCCCAAACCCCCAAGACCCGGGCCCGGCCCTGTTGCGGCCCCCGGCGGG
>NZ_PJIQ01000083.1 GCF_002929745.1 Arthrobacter sp. B1805 | reverse complement strand
CTGATCCGCGAGAAGGGCCGGCAGCTGTATATCGCCGTCAACACCTATGCCCAGCCGGACGGCTGGAATCGCTGGCAGCGCGCCGTGGATCAGGCCGCCGACATGGGCGTGGATGCGCTGATCGCGGCCGACCCCGGCGTGCTCGGCTATGCCAGCAAGCGCCATCCCAAACTCAATCTGCATCTGTCGGTGCAGGGGTCGGCTACCAATGCCGCCGCGCTGGGCTTCTATCAGCAGCGCTACGGCATCAGCCGCGCGGTGCTGCCGCGGGTGCTTTCGCTCAAGCAGGTCAAGCAGGTCGCGGCGAGCAGCCCGGTGCCGATCGAAGTGTTCGCCTTTGGCAGCCTGTGCATCATGGCCGAGGGTCGTTGCCATCTGTCTTCGTACCTTACCGGTGAATCACCCAATCTCTGTGGCGTCTGCTCGCCGGCCAAGGCGGTGCGCTGGAGCGAGGAGCCGGAAGGGCTGACCTCGCGCCTCAACAATGTGCTGATCGACCG
>NZ_PJIQ01000082.1 GCF_002929745.1 Arthrobacter sp. B1805 | reverse complement strand
TGGACTGAAAACAAAGCCTTCTATCAAAAACCAGTAGTTTGTTTGACTGAAAACTCTACACCTTAGTAGGGCTCAACAGGTGCACGGAACTTTGCTCCAGCATACACTGCTTCAGCACCAAGCTCTTCTTCAATACGCAAGAGCTGATTGTATTTGGCAAGACGCTCGGACCTGCATGGAGCTCCGGTCTTGATTTGACCCGTGGATAGACCAACAGAAAGGTCAGCAATGAAAGTATCTTCGGTTTCTCCACTGCGGTGGCTGGCCATCACACCCCACCCAGCATGCTTGGACATCTTCACGGCCTCAATACTCTCAGTGACAGATCCAATTTGGTTA
>NZ_PJIQ01000081.1 GCF_002929745.1 Arthrobacter sp. B1805 | reverse complement strand
CAGCAGGTTGCGGGCGTACAGCGCCGAGGCGTCGGCCGCTACCAGCGTCGCCAGGTTGGCGTGTCCGACGATGGTCACACCGTGGCGCACCACCACCTGGTCGATCTCGGTCAGCGGGCAGTTGCCGCCGTGGCCGGCTGCCAGGTCGACGATCACCGAGCCGGGCTTCATCTGCTCGACAGTGGCTTCCTGCAGCAGCGTCGGCGCCTTGCGGCCCGGGATCAGCGCGGTGGTGATGACGATGTCCGACTGCAGCGCACGCTCGTGCACCGCCTGCGCCTGACGCGCCATCCACGAGGCCGGCATCGGCCGCGCATAGCCGCCGACGCCTTCGGCGCATTCGCGCTCCTCGTCGGTCTCCAGCGGCACGTCGACGAACTTGGCGCCGAGCGATTCGATCTGCTCCTTCACCGCCGGACGCACGTCCGAAGCCTCGACCACTGCACCCAGGCGCTTGGCCGTGGCAATGGCCTGCAGCCCGGCGACACCGGCACCGAGGATCA
>NZ_PJIQ01000080.1 GCF_002929745.1 Arthrobacter sp. B1805 | reverse complement strand
GTAAATTTCGTCACAGCCTTGGTTCCCTCGGAGACCGCGTGCTTGGCCAACTCTCCAGGAAGCACCAATCGCACGGCAGTCTGGATCTCCCGCGAAGTAATCGTGGGCTTCTTGTTGTAGCGAGCGAGCCGCGAGGATTCCTGAGCAAGCTTCTCAAAGATATCGTTGATGAAGCTGTTCATAATACCCATGGCCTTGCTAGAGATCCCGATATCGGGATGAACCTGCTTCAAGACCTTGAAGATGTAGATCTTGTAGGTCTCAACGTTCTTCTTCGACCGCTTCTTCTTCTTGTCACCGGCAGCAGCGCCTTCCTTGGGAAGCTTCTTCCCGGCCTTTGGCTTCTTCTCCGCTGGAGCCTTCTCCGCCACCGTAGACTTCTTCTCCTCCGTCGGCTTCTCCGACGCTGGCTTCTTCTCTGCTGGCTTCTTCTCTGCCTTTGGCGCCATCGGAACGAAAATTAGAGAGAATAAAACACTAGGAGAGGGAAAAGCTTGGATGAAAT
>NZ_PJIQ01000015.1 GCF_002929745.1 Arthrobacter sp. B1805 | reverse complement strand
TCAGACATCTCCACTAAGCCCGGAGGTTCTCCCCTTTCACAAGACCGGAAACGCCACCAACCTCATGGCCGGGTACATCTAGGTGGTCCTTGCCCTCCTCATGGCCGTCGTGGCTGCGGCGACCACCTATGCGGTGACTCCTCTGGCCGCCAGGAATCCACGCTCTGCGCTGCCACCCGCCTGGCGCCTGCCCCTGGCCCTGTGTGCGGCACTCCTGGCGGGCGCAGGAAGCGTGGTGACGGAGCAGTGGTGGAACGTCCCGCTGGTGGGAACCCTCGCCGCGTTCGGCGTCCTGCTCGGAGCGGTCGACGGACAGTCGAAACTGCTGCCCAACGTCATCCTCGTCCGCTTCGCGGCGGTGACACTGCCCCTGGTGCTCCTCGCGGGAGCTGCGAGCGGCCACTGGATCGGCCTTCTCGGCGCGGTGGCGGGCGGCGCGGCGCTCTTCGCCGTGTACTTCCTGCTGGCGCTCCTCTCCCCCGCCGGGATGGGCATGGGCGACGTCAAGCTGGCCGCCATCCTCGGAGTCTTCGGCGGTTGGGCAGGAGCCGGAGCGTGGATGGGGACGCTCCTCGGAGGCTTCCTCCTGGGAGGCCTGGCCGGCGTCGGCGTCCTTCTCCTGCGCCGGGGGTCTCGTGGATCGACTTTCCCGTTCGGACCCGGCATGCTCCTTGCTGCCTTCGCGAGCTTCGTGCTGCTGGCCTAGACGTCGTCGGCCCCGCCGGGGAGCCCCTGGTGCGCGGCGAGATGGGAGACGTTCCGCCTGGCACGGGTGAGCTCCGCCCGCGCAGCCACTTCTGCGTCCCCCGGATACGCGATCTCCTCCAGGACGAGCGGGTGGGGTGCGGCCAGGATGGACTGCGCATCCTTGACGCGAGCGGCCAGTCTTTCCGCGAGCCAGCCGGGGGCCATCTCGCCCGATCCGACACGGAGGGTCGAGCCGACGAGCGCGCGGACCATGTTGTGGCAGAAGGCGTCGGCCTGGACGGTCGCTGTGATGACGCCGTCGTGCCCGCGGGCGAACTCGTAGCGTTGCAGCTCGCGGATCGTCGTGGCACCCTCGCGGGGCTTGCAGAAGGCCTTGAAGTCCTGCATCCCGAGCAGGTGCCCCGCACCCTCGTTCAGCAGTGCGACATCGAGGGGCGCGGGGTACCAGAGCGTGGTGTGCCGACCGAGCGGGTCCTGTCCCGTGGCAGTATCCGCGATCGCGTAGCTGTAGCGGCGCCACAGCGCCGAGAAGCGCGCGTCGAATCCACCGGGCGCCGGCACGGCGGCACGCACGACGACGGGAGGGACCGAGTTCCGGACGGATCGTCCGCGGCCCGAGGTCTCGTCCACCAGGGCGCGGTTGATGGTGCCGGTCAACCGTCGCAGGAAGGCGTCCGCCGGCTGGGCTTCACGCCCCCTGGGCATGCCGGCCCACTCGGCGTGCGTCAGGTCGACGTGCGCGACCTGTCCCCGGGCGTGGACACCCGCATCGGTCCGCCCTCCGACGGTGAGTCGCGCAGGTCGGCGAAGGAGGGTGTGGAGGGCTTCCTCGAGCACGCCCTGGACCGTCGTCCGGCCAGGCTGCAGGGCCCAGCCCGAGAACGGGGCGCCGTCGTAGGCGATGTCGAGACGGACACGCAAAAGCCCGCCGTCCCCAGTGGGGGCGGCGGGCTCAGGCGTTGTCATGGCGTGCGACGGGTGGGAAGAATTACTTCTTCTCGTCGGCGACGTCGCCTTCGACGACGACGACCTCGTCAGCGGTACCGGCTTCGGCATCCACCGTCGTGTCCTCTGCTGCGACCTCTTCGGCAGATGCTGCAGACTCGGCCGACTCTGCGGAATCGACCGAATCGACCGAGTCAGCTGACTCGGGCGAATCGACGGACTCGGCGACAGGAGCTGCTGCAGCGGCCGGGGCCTTGGCCTGCTCGGCCTCGGCAACGACGGACTGCTTGGCCGACATGGGCTCCAGGACCAGTTCGATGACCGCCATGGGAGCGTTGTCGCCCTTGCGGTTGCCGATCTTGGTGATGCGGGTGTAGCCACCCTCGCGGTTGGCGACAGCGGGAGCGATGTCCGTGAACAGTTCGTGGACGATGCTCTTGCTGCTGATGACTCCGAGGACGCGGCGACGCGACGCGAGGTCGCCCTTCTTCGCGAACGTGATGAGGCGCTCCGCGTAGGGGCGAAGGCGCTTGGCCTTGGTCACCGTGGTGGTGATGCGCTTGTGCTCGAACAGTGAGGCGGCCAAGTTGGCGAGCATCAGGCGTTCGTGCGCCGGACCGCCTCCGAGACGTGGGCCCTTGGTGGGTGTGGGCATGATTGTTTCTCCTCATTAGGTAGCCGTCCCGTCGCTTCCCAGCAACGGGACGGCCGGATTACGTGTTAGAGCTCTTCGTCGCCGTAGGCGGCGTCGTCCTCTTCGATAGCGGCAGCGCGGGCGGCGAGGTCGAAGCCTGGAGGGGAATCCTTCAGGTTCAGACCCAGCTCGACGAGCTTGGCCTTGACCTCATCGATGGACTTCGCACCGAAGTTGCGGATGTCCATGAGGTCGGCTTCGGAGCGTGCGACGAGTTCACCCACGGAGTGGATGCCCTCGCGCTTGAGACAGTTGTACGAGCGGACCGTGAGTTCCAGGTCCTCGATCGGCAGCGCCATGTCGGCAGCAAGAGCTGCGTCCGTCGGCGACGGGCCGATCTCGATGCCCTCGGCAGCGGTGTTCAGCTCGCGGGCGAGGCCGAACAGCTCCACCAGGGTGGTGCCGGCAGAGGCGACGGCGTCGCGCGGGGCGATGGCGTCCTTCGTCTCGACGTCGACGATCAGCTTGTCGAAGTCGGTGCGCTGCTCGACGCGCGTGGCTTCCACGCGGAAGGTGACCTTCAGGACCGGCGAGTAGATCGAGTCGACCGGGATGCGGCCGATCTCGGAATCGCCGGACTTGTTCTGCGAGGCCGATACGTAACCGCGTCCACGCTCGATGGTCAGTTCGAGTTCGAACTTGCCCTTCGAGTTGAGGGTCGCGATGTGGAGGTCTGGGTTGTGGAACTCGACGCCTGCGGGAGGCGCGATGTCCGCAGCCGTGACGACGCCGGGGCCCTGCTTGCGCAGGTAGGCGACGACGGGCTCGTCGTGCTCCGAGGAGACGGCGAGGTTCTTGATGTTGAGGATGATCTCGGTGACATCCTCCTTCACCCCGGGAACCGTGGTGAATTCGTGCAGCACGCCGTCGATGCGGATGCTCGTGACGGCAGCACCGGGGATCGAGGACAGCAGCGTACGGCGGAGCGAGTTGCCGAGGGTGTAGCCGAAACCGGGCTCGAGCGGTTCGATGACGAACCGTGAGCGATTGTCGGCGACTACTTCTTCAGTCAGGGTGGGGCGCTGTGCAATAAGCACTTACATTTCCTTTCAGGAAGCATCCGCTATATGACGCTTCTAAATGGGCGGGACTGCTGGTGAGCCGGCTCAAAAGCTCCTGGAAACGGCACCGAACCGCCTTGCCGGAACATGAGCTCCGGCAAGGCGGCACGGTGACCGCGAAGCTGATTAGACGCGGCGGCGCTTCGGCGGGCGGCAGCCGTTGTGCGCGCTCGGGGTGACATCCGAGATGGAGCCGACCTCGAGGCCCGTGGCCTGCAGCGAGCGGATTGCCGTTTCGCGACCCGATCCCGGACCCTTCACGAAGACGTCGACCTTGCGGACGCCGTGCTCCTGGGCACGCTTCGCAGCGGCTTCTGCAGCCATCTGCGCAGCGAACGGGGTGGACTTGCGTGAGCCCTTGAAGCCAACCTCACCGGCGGAAGCCCAGGAGATGACTGCTCCGCTGGGGTCCGTGATGGACACGATGGTGTTGTTGAAGGTGCTCTTGATGTGCGCCTGACCGAGCGCGATGTTCTTCTTGTCCTTGCGACGCGGCTTACGAACCGCTCCACGAGTCTTGGGGGGCATTACTTCTCCTACGAAGGTATTGGGTAAAGCAGTGATCGGCTGATCGGTAGTGCCGGAACTCCTGATGACAGGGGCCTCCGCTGGCGAGGGTCCCCTGGCGTGACGAGCGCAAGCGAGTCACGTGAGGGAGCCAGTGGGGATCTAGCGTCCGACCTTCTTCTTGCCTGCGACCGTGCGCTTCGGGCCCTTGCGGGTACGAGCGTTGGTCTTCGTACGCTGTCCACGTACGGGAAGGCCGCGGCGGTGCCGAATGCCTTCGTAGCTGCCGATCTCGACCTTGCGGCGGATGTCGGCTGCGACCTCGCGGCGGAGGTCGCCCTCGACCTTGAAGTTGCCTTCGATGTAGTCGCGGAGCTGGACCAGCTCTGCGTCACTGAGATCCTTGACGCGCGTGTGCGGGGAGATCCCCGTGTCGACGATCGTCTTCTCTGCACGGGTCTTGCCCACGCCGTAGATATAGGTAAGCGCGATGACTACCCGCTTTTCGCGGGGGATGTCTACGCCAGCGAGACGTGCCATGGTGGCGGTTCTCCTTTGGTGTTACCGGAGGTATGGAGCAGAACGTCCCCGGACCGTGTGGCCCGGTCCCCGGCCTCCGAGCCGGGGGTGTACGTTCCTCGAGGGAACGCTGTTCTGCCGTTGAATGTACTTCTACGCGTGGGAAGAGCCTCGGGAGAGGCTCTTAGCCCTGGCGCTGCTTGTGGCGCGGGTTCTCGCAGATGACGAGAACGTTGCCTTTGCGGCGAACCACCTGGCACTTCTCGCAGATCCGCTTCACGCTCGGGTTGACCTTCATGGTTTTCCTTCGAGTTGATTCTTATTTGTAGCGGTAGACAATACGGCCCCGGGTGAGGTCGTACGGGCTGAGTTCCACTACGACCCGGTCCTCAGGAAGGATTCGAATGTAGTGCTGGCGCATCTTTCCCGAGATGTGGGCGAGAACAATGTGACCGTTGGCCAACTCAACGCGGAACATCGCGTTGGGCAGCGCCTCGTTCACAGTGCCTTCAATCTCAATGACACCGTCTTTCTTGGCCATATCCTCCGCTAACGTCTATGCCCGCCATTTGCATGGCAGACGGGTTTAGGGTTTTGATTGTCGAACCCGCAGGGAGCCGAAACTCTCGCGCGGGAGGTCTCCGGGGCCCAAATGGGCACGAAAAGCAGAGACAACCAACAGACGACTCTACGCTAATGGCGCCCGATAGTTAAATCGGCTCGTCAGCCGGCCAGCGGCGCGGGAGTGACGCCGAGGGGCTCGAGCCGGGAGGCTCCCCCATCCTGGGCAGACAGAACCCAGATTCCGCCGTCGTGCACTGCCACACTGTGTTCCCACTGGGACGCGCGCTTGCCGTCCGTGGTGACGACCGTCCATTCGTCGTCGAGCACGGCCGTCTCGAGGCTTCCCTGCACCAGCATCGGCTCGATCGCGAGGCACAGGCCCGGCCGGACCTTCGGCCCACGGTTGGAGCTGCGGTAGTTGAGGACGTCCGGCGCCTGGTGCATCGCCGTCCCGATGCCGTGCCCTACGTAGTCCTCGAGGATTCCCAGGGGCGGCCCCGGAACCGATGACACGTAGTCGTCGATCGCCGCTCCGATGTCCCCGACGAACCGCGCGGAGGCCAGAGCGGCGATTCCCCGCCACATCGCTTCCTCGGTCACGCTCGACAGCCGGACGTCCTCGGGACGCGGGGTTCCGACGATCACGGTGCGAGCGGAGTCGGAATGCCAGCCCCGCACGACGGCGCCGCCGTCGATCGAGATGATGTCCCCGTCCTGGAGGGTGTATCCACCCGGGATCCCATGGACGACCTCGTGGTTCACCGACGTGCAGATACTCGCCGGGAACCCGTGGTATCCGAGGAAGTTCGAGGTGGCGCCCGCCTCCCGGAGGACACCCTCGAACACCTCGTTGAGGTGCGCGGTGGTGACTCCGACCGTGGCTGCCGCGACCGTACGGTCGAGCGCGTCCGACAGCACCAGCCCTGCTTCACGCATCACGAGCATCTGACTGGTCGTCTTGTACTCGACCTTGGGCTGACGGAACATGCGGAATTCCTAGCTTGCGACTTTGAGGGCTGCCATGACGCGCTCGGTGACCTCGTCGATGGTCCCGAGGCCGTCGACCTTCGTGACGATGCCACGCTCGTCGTAGCGCGACACGACTGCTTCGGTCTGGTCGTGGTACAGGCCGAGGCGGTGGCGGATGACCTGCTCGTTGTCGTCCGAGCGTCCGTCGAGCTTCGCGCGACCGAGAAGCCGCTTGACGAGTTCCTCGTCGTCGGCCGTGAGCTGCAGCACGACGTCGAGCTCCAACTCGTTCTCACGGAGGATGTCGTCGAGCTCTGCGACCTGGGCAGCAGTGCGCGGGTAGCCGTCGAGCAGGAAACCCTCCTGCACGTCGTCGGCCGCCAGCCGATCCCGGACCATGCTGTTGGTCACGCTGTCCGGGACGAAATCACCCGCGTCCATATACTTCTTGGCCTCGAGGCCCAGCGGTGTCTCCCGCTTCACGTTGTCCCGGAAGATGTCGCCCGTCGAGATGGCCACGACGCCGAGCCGCTCGGAGATCCGCGCAGCCTGGGTGCCCTTGCCTGAACCTGGTGGACCGATGATCAGCATTCTCGTCAACGCAACAACCCTTCGTAGTGACGCTGCTGAAGCTGTGCGTCGATCTGCTTTACGGTCTCCAGCCCCACTCCGACCATGATGAGGATCGAGGTGCCACCGAACGGGAAGTTCTGGTTCGCACCGATGGCGACCAGCGCGATGAGCGGGATCAGCGCCACCAGGCCCAGGTAGATGGCACCTGGCAGGGTGATCCGGGAGAGCACGTACTGGAGGTACTCGGCGGTGGGGCGTCCGGCACGGATGCCGGGGATGAATCCGCCGTACTTCTTCATGTTCTCGGACACCTCGTCCGGATTGAACGTGATGGCGACATAGAAGTAGGTGAAGAAGACGATCAGCAGGAAGTACATCGCCATGTAGAGGGGGTGGTCCCCACTCGTCAGGTAGGTGGTGATCCAGTTGACCCACGCGGCCGGGGCGGTTCCGTCCTGCGGCGTGTTGAACTGCGCGATGAGGCTCGGGAGGTACAGCATCGAGGACGCGAAGATCACGGGGATGACGCCGGCCATGTTGACCTTGATCGGGATGTAGGTGCTGCTGCCCCCGAGCGTCCGACGGCCCACCATGCGCTTGGCGTACTGCACGGGGATGCGCCGCTGGGACTGCTCCACGAAGATCACGAGGGCGACGACGACGACACCCATCGCGAGGACGAAGGCGAACACGGTGGCGCCCTGCGTGCGGAGGATCTCGCCCAGAGAGGTAGGGAAGCCTGCTGCAATGGCGGTGAAGATGAGCAGCGACATGCCGTTGCCGACACCGCGCTCGGTGATGAGCTCACCCATCCACATGATGAGGCCGGTGCCGGCCGTGAGGGTGATGATCAACAGCATGATGGTGATGAGGCTGTCGTCCGGGATCAGCGGAACCGGGCAGTTGCCCAGCAGCGCTCCCGAGCGGGCGAGGGACACGAGTGTGGTCGCGTTCAGCAGGCCGAGCGCGATCGTCAGGTAGCGCGTGTACTGGGTCAGTTTGGACTGACCCTGCGCGCCTTCCTGGTGCAGTTCCTGGAAGCGGGGAATGACCACCCGGAGGAGCTGCGTGATGATGCTCGCCGTGATGTACGGCATGATGCCGAGTGCGAAGATGGAGACCTGGAGAAGGGCACCGCCGCTGAAGAGGTTCACGAACTGGTACAGGCCGCCCTCGGTGTTACCCAGGGCGAGGCACTGCTGGACGTTGCCGTAGTCGACGCCCGGAGCGGGGATGAACGCACCCAGGCGGAAGATGGTGATGATTCCCAGCGTGAACAACAGCTTGCGCCGCAAGTCTGGCGTCCGGAAAGCCCGGCCAATAGCGCTAAGCAAGCGTCCTCCTGAAGGTCTGTTGGTCCTTTGCGGACCGTACACAACAACCGAGTCTAACGGTTGGTCACCGGTGCGACGGCACCGGCAGGTGATGGGGCGGCTGAGCCGAAAAAAGACTCCTGGTGGGCTGATCCAGCCCTGCCCACCAGAAGTCTAGTTCCTCGATGCTCTCGATCACAGCCGACCCCTCCCCCGGACCAGCCGGGAAAGGGTCGACCGACGACCTACAGCTCGGTGACGGTTCCGCCGGCCGCGACGATCTTCTCTGCAGCGGATGCCGAGAAGGCGTCAGCCGACACGTTGACGGCCACGGTGATCTCGCCGGTTCCCAGCACCTTGACGGGCTGGTTCTTGCGGACGGCACCGTTCGCCACCAGGCTGTCCACCGTGACGTCGCCGCCATCGGGGTACAGCTCGGAGAGCTTGTCCAGGTTCACGACCTGGAACTCGACGCGGAACGGGTTCTTGAAGCCACGCAGCTTGGGGAGGCGCATGTGCAGCGGCAGCTGGCCGCCGGCAAATCCTGCCTTCACCTGGTAGCGGGCTGCAGTTCCCTTGGTGCCACGGCCTGCGGTCTTACCCTTCGAACCCTCACCACGGCCAACACGGGTCTTCGCCGTCTTGGCACCCGGTGCGGGTCGCAGGTGGTGGACCTTCAGGGTGTGCACACGCTCTGCGTTCGCTTCGGTCGCGGCCGGAGCCGCGGTGTTCTTCTCTGCCATTAGTTGGCCTCCTCAACCTTCAAGAGGTGCGGAACCGTGTTGATCATGCCAACGGTGACGGCATCGGCTTCACGAACCACGGTGTGGCCGATCCGCTTGAGGCCGAGTGACCGCAGCGTGTCGCGCTGGTTCTGCTTGCCGCCAATAGCGGACTTGATCTGGGTGATCTCGAGCTTCGCCGAGCTCACCAGTACTCGCTTCGGAGTGATCGCGGTCATCACGCACCTGCCTTCTGAGCTGCGATCGCGCGCAGCATCTGGTGGGATGCGACCTCGTCGAGGGGCAGGCCGCGGCGGGCCGCGACTGCCTGGGGCTCTTCGAGGCGCTTCAGCGCGTCAACGGTTGCGTGAACGATGTTGATGGCGTTCGCGGAACCGAGCGACTTGGAGAGGACGTCGTGGATACCGACGCACTCCAGGACAGCGCGCACCGGACCACCGGCGATAACACCGGTACCCGGGGACGCGGGACGGAGAAGGACGACTCCGGCTGCTGCCTCGCCCTGCACCAGGTGCGGGACGGTGCCGCCGATGCGCGGAACGCGGAACATCGTCTTCTTGGCTTCCTCCACGGCCTTCTGGATGGCGGAGGGAACTTCCTTCGCCTTTCCGTAGCCGACGCCGACCATACCGTTGCCGTCGCCTACCACCACGAGGGCGGTGAAGCTGAAGCGACGGCCACCCTTGACGACCTTGGCGACACGGTTGATGGTGACGACGCGCTCAATGAACTTGTCCTTGTCGTCGTTCCGCCCACCGTCGCGCCCGTCGCGGCCACCACGGCCGCCACGCTCGCCGCCGCGGGAGTTACCGCCGCGCTGCTCGCCACCGCGGGCGTTGCCGCGGCCACGGTTCGCGTCAGCCGACGCGGTTTCAGTTGCGCCTGCAGCCGGAGCTTCGGCTGCGGGCTGCTCTGTAGCCGTATTCAATGGGGCTTCCTTTGCCTTGTTTTCCTCGGTCACAGTGCCAGCCCACCTTCACGTGCGCCGTCTGCGATTGCTGCAACGCGACCGTGGTACTTGTTGCCGCCGCGGTCGAAGACGACTGCTTCGACACCGACAGCCTTGGCACGCTCTGCAACCAGTTCGCCAACGCGTTTCGCCTTGGCGGTCTTGTCACCATCGAATGCACGGAGATCCGCTTCGAGGGTGGAGGCTGATGCGACGGTCACGCCCTTGGTGTCGTCGACGACCTGCACGAATACGTGGCGGGCCGAGCGGTTGACGACCAGGCGGGGACGAACAGCCGTGCCCGAGACGCGCTTGCGTACACGGAGGTGGCGGCGTCCACGCGAGGCGGACTTGCTCTTCGAGCTGCGCTTCTTGTTGATGCTCAGTCCCATGGTTACTTACCAGCCTTTCCGACCTTGCGGCGGATGATCTCGCCTGCGTAGCGGATGCCCTTGCCCTTGTAGGGGTCAGGCTTGCGCAGCTTGCGGATGGTTGCAGCGACCTCGCCGACCTGCTGCTTGTTGATGCCTGCGACCGAGAGCTTGGTGGGGCTGTCGACGGTCAGGGTGATGCCCTCGGGAGCCTTGACGGCGACCGGGTGGCTGTAACCCAGAGCGAATTCCAGGTCGGTGCCCTTGGCCTGCACACGGTAACCCGTGCCCACGATCTCAAGGTTCTTCTTGTAGCCCTCGGTGACTCCGACGATCATGTTGGAGATGAGCGTGCGGGTGAGACCGTGCAGCGAACGCGACTCGCGCTCGTCGTTCGGGCGCGTGACCGTGAGGGTCCCCTCGTTCAGGGAAACCTCGATGGGGCTGGGCACAGTGTGGCTCAGCTCGCCCTTCGCGCCCTTGACGGAGACCTCGTTGCCGTTGACATTGATCTCGACACCGGCAGGAACGGTGATGGGGAGACGTCCAATACGTGACATGTTTCTTTCCCTTTCCCGTTACCAGACGTAGGCGAGGACTTCCCCACCTACACCCTTCTTGGATGCCTGGCGGTCCGTGAGCAGACCGGAGGACGTGGACAGGATGGCGATGCCGAGGCCGCCAAGCACGTGGGGCAGGTTCGTGGACTTCGCGTACACGCGCAGCCCGGGCTTGGAGATACGGCGGATGCCGGCGATCGAGCGCTGGCGGTCCGGTCCGAACTTGAGGTCGATGGTCAGCTTCTTGCCGACCTCCGCTTCCTCTTCCTTCCAGCCGGCGATGTAGCCCTCGGCCTTCAGGATGTCCGCGACGCGGGCCTTCAACTTGCTGTACGGCATCGACACGGAGTCGTGGTACGCCGAGTTTGCATTGCGCAGACGCGTGAGCATGTCTGCGACTGGGTCAGTCATTGTCATGTGGGCTCTTGCCCTTCCTCGAAACGGTTTCCGGAGTCCGGGCGGCACACGGAGTGCCGACTGGAGCGGACCTGCAACGTAGTTAGATTAATCTTCGGATTTGAAGGGGAAGCCAAGTGCCTTGAGGAGCGCACGGCCCTCGGCGTCGGTCTTGGCAGTTGTGACGACGGTGATGTCCATGCCACGCACTCGGTCGATCCTGTCCTGGTCGATCTCGTGGAACATGGACTGCTCCGTGAGGCCGAAGGTGTAGTTGCCGTTGCCGTCGAACTGCTTGCCGTTGAGGCCGCGGAAGTCGCGGATACGGGGCAGTGCGAGGGAGATCAGGCGGTCCGTGAATTCCCACATGCGGTCGCCACGCAGGGTTGCGTGTGCACCGATGGGCATTCCTTCGCGGAGCTTGAACTGTGCGATGGACTTGCGGGCCTTCGTAACCTGGGGCTTCTGGCCCGTGATCGCGGTGAGGTCCTTGACGGCTCCGTCGATCAGCTTGGAGTCCTTGGCGGCGTCACCGACACCCATGTTGACGACAACCTTCACCAGACGGGGGACCTGGTTGACGTTGGCGTAGTTGAACTCTTCCTGCAGGGTCGCCTTGATCTCGGACGCGTAGCGCGCCTTGAGGCGGGGAAGAACCTTGGTTTCTGTGGTTTCGACAGTCATTACAGATCCTTCCCTGATGACTTGGCCACGCGGATGCGGACAACGCGCTCGCGGCCGTCGCGTTCGACGGTCTCGGTGCGGTATCCGACGCGGGTCGGCTTCTTGGTCTCGGGATCGACGACCGCGACGTTGCTGATGTGCACGGGGGCCTCGAGGACCTCGATGCCACCGGTCTTGGTGCCGCGCTGCGACTGCCCGACCTTGGTGTGCTTCGTGATCCGGTTGATGCCTTCCACGAGGACGCGGTTGGTCTCGGGGAACACCTTCAGTACCTTGCCCTGCTTGCCGCGGTCTCCGCCGCGTTCCTGCTTGGCTCCGGTGATGACCTGGACGAGGTCACCCTTCTTGATCTTGAGCTTTGTCTTCTGTGCCATGGACTACAGCACCTCCGGCGCCAGCGAGATGATCTTCATGAAACGCTTGTCGCGGAGCTCGCGACCGACAGGGCCGAAGATGCGGGTACCGCGGGGGTCGCCGTCGTTCTTCAGAATCACTGCTGCGTTCTCATCAAACTTGATGTAGGAACCATCCGCACGGCGGCGTTCCTTCTTGGTGCGGACGATGACCGCCTTGACGACGTCACCCTTCTTGACGTTGCCGCCCGGGATCGCGTCCTTCACGGTGGCGACGATGACGTCGCCGATGCCTGCGTAGCGGCGCCCGGATCCTCCGAGAACGCGGATGGTCAAGATTTCCTTGGCCCCCGTGTTGTCGGCGACCTTTAGCCGCGACTCCTGCTGAATCACTGATTACTCCTGTCGTCGCGCTGGTTCTCTCATCGAGCCTTGCGGAACGGATATGGGTGGGCCCCGTAATACTGGTACTCACCACCCGCACGCCTGGGCGCGCAGCTGTGCGTGGATCTCTGCACAGTGGATTGTGATGAACAAGATTATCGGGCTTTTGCCTATGTGCCCGGTGTGCAGGAAACCCCGTGAGGGCGACCCTGGAAGCAAACTTCCTGAGGGCATGCGCCAGCCCACCAGACAGACAAGATTCTTATAGTATCGCGAAGAAGCCCCGGACGCGAAATCGCGTCCGGGGCTTCTTCAGTGGAACCGGCCGAACCGGCCCGGGTACTGCTTTGGTGCTACTTGGCCTTCTCGATGATCTCCACCAGGCGCCACCGCTTGGTAGCGGACAGCGGGCGGGTTTCGCTGATCAGGACCATGTCGCCGATGCCGGCGGTGTTCTGCTCGTCGTGCGCCTTGACCTTGGAACTGCGGCGAAGCACCTTGCCGTACAGGCCGTGCTTCACGCGGTCCTCGACCTCGACCACGATGGTCTTCTCCATCTTGTCGGAGACGACGTAGCCACGGCGTACCTTGCGGTAGCCGCGCGAGTTGGCGTCGTGGACGGCCTTCTCGGTTCCTACGGTCGTTTCGCTCTGCTGCTCACTCATTTGGCGTCCTCCTCAGAAGCCTCGGTGTCCACGGACGGTTCGTCCTTGGAGGCCTTCTTGGCTTTCTTGGGCTTCTCCGCCTTCTCGGGCTTCGCTTCCTCGACGGGAGCGACGACCTCGGGGCGGATACCCAGTTCACGCTCACGCAACACCGTGTAGATGCGTGCGATGTCGCGCTTCACCGAACGAAGGCGACCGTGGCTTTCGAGCTGGCCGGTGGCCGACTGGAAACGGAGGTTGAACAGCTCCTCCTTGGCCTTGCGCAGTTCTTCCACCAGGCGGTCCTTATCGAAGCCGTCCAGCTGGTCTGTTGCCAGTTCCTTTGAACCCAGAGCCATAACTATTCACCACCCTCACGACGCACGATGCGTGCCTTCAACGGCAGCTTGTGGATCGCGAGGCGCAGGGCTTCGCGGGCTACCTCTTCGGTTACACCGGACAGTTCGAAGAGAACACGTCCGGGCTTGACGTTGGCCACCCACCACTCGGGCGAACCCTTACCGGAACCCATGCGGGTCTCGGCAGGCTTCTTGGTCAACGGACGGTCCGGATAGATGTTGATCCAGACCTTGCCGCCACGCTTGATGTGGCGGGTCATGGCGATACGAGCGGACTCGATCTGGCGGTTGGTGACGTATGCCGGGCTCAGAGCCTGGATACCCCACTCGCCAAAGCTGACCTCGGTACCGCCGGTTGCAGCGCCGGAACGACCCGGGTGGTGCTGCTTACGGAACTTGACGCGGCGTGGGATAAGCATTTAAGCCTGTCCTCCTTCAGTCGCAGCGGGTGCTGCGGCGGTCTCGGCGGGAGCTGACGCACCCTGGCCCTCGGAGCGCTCGGGAGCACGACGACGACGGTCTCCGCCGCGGTCGCCACCACGGTCGGCGCCGGCAGGGCCACGGCCCGGACGGTCTCCACCGCGGCCACGGGAGGGGGCTGCCGCAGCCTGCGCTGCGAGTTCCTTCGCCGTGACGTCACCCTTGTAGATCCAGACCTTCACGCCGATGCGGCCGAAGGTGGTCTTCGCTTCGAAGAAGCCGTAGTCGATGTTGGCGCGGAGCGTGTGCAGGGGAACGCGTCCCTCGCGGTAGAACTCCGAACGGCTCATTTCGGCGCCACCCAGGCGACCGGAGCACTGGACACGGATGCCCTTGGCGCCGGCACGCTGTGCGGACTGCATGGCCTTCTTCATCGCGCGGCGGAAGGCCACGCGGGAGGAAAGCTGCTCGGCGATGCCCTGCGCCACAAGCTGTGCTTCGATCTCGGGGTTCTTGACCTCGAGGATGTTCAGCTGGACCTGCTTGCCGGTGAGCTTCTCGAGCTCGCCGCGGATGCGGTCTGCCTCTGCTCCGCGGCGGCCGATGACGATGCCGGGACGTGCCGTGTGGATGTCCACGCGGACACGGTCGCGGGTGCGCTCGATCTCGACCTTCGCGATGCCGGCCCGGTCCATGCCGGTCGACATGAGCTGGCGGATCTTGATGTCTTCGCGGACGAAGTCACGGTAGCGCTGGCCCGGCTTGTTGCTGTCGGCGAACCAGTGTGACCTGTGGTCGGTGGTGATGCCGAGTCGGAACCCGTGCGGGTTTACTTTCTGTCCCACTTAGCGGACCTCCACTTTCTCAGGGGTAGCGACGACAACCGTGATGTGGCTGGTCCGCTTGTTGATGCGGAACGCGCGGCCCTGGGCTCGCGGACGGAACCGCTTCATCGTGGGGCCTTCATCAACAAATGCTTCGCTGATGATGAGGTTGTCCTCGTCGAAGGCAACGCCGTCGCGGTCCGCGAGAACGCGGGCGTTGGCGACTGCCGACTGGACCACCTTGAAAACCGGCTCCGAAGCAACCTGTGGGGCAAACTTCAGAATAGCCAGAGCCTCATTCGCCTGCTTACCACGAACAAGGTTGACGACGCGCCGGGCCTTCATAGGCGTTACGCGGATATGACGCGCAATAGCCTTGGCTTCCATTGCTTTCCTTCTCTCGTCTTAGCCGTAAGAGCAGCGCCTAGCGGCGCTTGCCCTTGCGGTCGTCCTTAACATGGCCGCGGAAAGTCCGCGTGGGAGCGAATTCGCCGAGCTTGTGCCCGACCATCGACTCGGTGACAAACACCGGGATGTGCTTGCGTCCGTCGTGCACCGCGATCGTGTGCCCGAGCATGTCGGGGACGATCATGGAGCGGCGGGACCACGTCTTGATGACGTTCTTCGTGCCCGATTCGTTCTCGCGAGCGACCTTTACGTAAAGGTGCTGATCGACGAAGGGGCCTTTCTTCAGGCTGCGTGGCATGTCTCCAGGCTCCTATCGCTTGTTCTTGCCGGAACGACGGCGACGCACGATGAGTGAGTCGCTCTCTTTGTTGGGGCGACGGGTGCGGCCTTCGGCCTTACCGTTCGGGTTGACCGGGTGGCGTCCACCGGAGGTCTTGCCCTCGCCACCACCGTGCGGGTGGTCGACCGGGTTCATGGCGACACCGCGGACGGTCGGGCGGATACCCTTCCAGCGGTTACGGCCGGCCTTGCCCCAGTTGATGTTCGACTGCTCGGCGTTGCCGACCTCGCCGATCGTCGCGCGGCAGCGGACGTCGACGTTGCGGATTTCACCGGAGGGCAGTCGCAGCTGGGCGAAGCGGCCTTCCTTGGCAACGAGCTGTACCGAGGCACCGGCGGAGCGTGCCATCTTCGCGCCGCCGCCTGGGCGGAGCTCGACGGCGTGGATGACGGTACCGACGGGGATGTTGCGCAGCGGCAGGTTGTTGCCGGGCTTGATGTCCGCTCCCGCACCGGCCTCGACGAAGTCGCCCTGCTTGAGCTTGTTCGGCGCGATGATGTAGCGCTTGGTGCCGTCGACGTAGTGCAGGAGGGCGATGCGCGCGGTGCGGTTGGGATCGTACTCGATCTCGGCAACGCGGGCGTCGACGCCGTCCTTGTCGTGGCGGCGGAAGTCGATCAGACGGTACTGACGCTTGTGTCCACCGCCCTTGTGGCGGGTCGTGATCTTTCCGGTGTTGTTACGTCCACCCTTCTTCGGAAGGGGACGGACCAACGACTTTTCCGGCGTAGACCGTGTGATTTCAGCAAAGTCGGCAACGCTCGAGCCACGACGGCCCGGGGTTGTCGGCTTGTATTTACGGATTCCCATAACTCAATTCCTCGTTAAAGTGGTCTCCGCTCTAGGAGAGCGGACCGCCGAAGATGTCGATCGAGCCCTCTTTGAGGGACACGATGGCACGCTTGGTGCCCTTGCGCTGGCCCCAGCCGAACTTGGTGCGCTTGCGCTTGCCAACCCGGTTGATGGTGTTGATCGATTCGACCTTCACGGAGAAGATCTTCTCGACCGCCAGCTTGATTTCTTCCTTGTTCGAGCGAGGGTCGACCAGGAAGGTGTACTTGCCTTCGTCGATCAGGCCGTAGCTCTTCTCCGAGACGACGGGTGCAATGACGACGTCGCGCGGATCCTTTGCGATGGTGCCGCTCACTTGGCATCCTCCTCGGTGATGACATCAGACGCACCGACGAACTGGTCGTAGGCGGCCTTGGTGAAGATCACGTCGTCGGAAACCAGCACGTCGTACGTGTTGAGCTGGTCTACGTAGAGGACGTGTACCTCGGGAACGTTGCGCACGGACAGTGCTGCGACGTCGTTGGCACGCTCGATGACGACAAGCAGGCGGGGCCGCTCGGAAATCGCGCGCAGGGTCTCGATGGCACCCTTGGTCGACGGCTTGTCACCGGTGACCAGGGACTCGAGGACGTGGATACGGCCGTTGCGTGCCCGGTCCGAGAGCGCTCCGCGCAGGGCGGCAGCGATCATCTTCTTGGGGGTGCGCTGGCTGTAGTCGCGGGGGGTGGGTCCGTGGACGATACCGCCACCGGTCATGTGAGGTGCACGGATCGAACCCTGGCGGGCACGGCCGGTTCCCTTCTGCTTGAACGGCTTGCGGCCGGCGCCACTGACCTCGGCGCGGGTCTTGGTCTTGTGCGTACCCTGGCGGGCAGCGGCAAGCTGGGCGACGACGACCTGGTGCAGCAGCGGCACGTTGGTCTGTGCGTCGAAGATCTCCGCGGGGAGATCGACCTTTACAGTGTTGGCAGCCATGTGGCTATGCTCCCTTCACGGCGGTGCGTACGAGGACGACCTGGCCGCGGGCGCCGGGGACGGCACCCTTGATCAGCAGCAGCGACTTCTCTGCGTCGACAGCGTGAACCTTGAGGTTCAGCGTGGTCTGACGAACGGCGCCCATGCGGCCTGCCATTTTCATTCCACGGAAGACGCGGCTGGGGGTGGATGCTCCACCGATGGAACCGGGCTTGCGGTGGTTCTTGTGAGCACCATGCGAGGCTCCAACACCGTGGAAACCGTGGCGCTTCATGACACCGGCGAAGCCCTTGCCCTTGGTGGTGCCGATGACGTCGACCGTCTGGCCGGCCTCGAACATCTCGACGGAGAGTTCCTGGCCGAGCGAGTAGGAGTCGGCGTCGGACGTACGCAGTTCGACGACGTGACGGCGGGGCGTGACGCCTGCCTTCTCGAAGTGGCCTGCGAGCGGCTTGGTGACCTTGCGGGGGTCGATCTGGCCGAAGCCGATCTGGACGGCGCTGTAGCCGTCGTTGCCCTCGCTGAGGAGCTGGGTGATGACGTTCGAGTCCGCCTGGACGACGGTGACGGGGACGAGGATGTTGTTCTCATCCCAGACCTGGGTCATGCCGAGCTTGATGCCCAGCAGGCCCTTGACCTGGCGCGTAAGTGAAGTAGACATGTGTATCCGCTCTCCCTTACAGCTTGATTTCGATGTTCACGTCCGCAGGCAGATCGAGACGCATCAGCGAATCGACGGCCTTGGGCGTGGGATCAATGATGTCGATCAGACGCTTGTGAGTACGCATTTCAAAGTGCTCACGGCTGTCCTTGTACTTGTGCGGGGACCGGATAACAACGAACACGTTCTTCTCCGTGGGAAGGGGCACAGGGCCCACGACCGTTGCGCCTGCGCGCGTCACCGTCTCAACGATCTTCCGTGCTGAAACATCAATGACCTCGTGGTCATATGACTTCAGCCGGATGCGGATTTTTTGTCCCGCCATGGCGTCTCGACTCTCTCTCTACATAACTGCCTGGGCAGTTCCGGTACGTACGTACATTTCCTGCGCCCGTTGTACGACGCTCCCCCGCAGACTGAATCCGGATGAATCCGGGTTCCTCACCCTGCTAGGGCTCCCACCCCCGCGCTCGGGCGTGTCGCACTCTCTGGACACACACGGTCCGCTGATTTCGAGCGGGCCGAACGGGGTGGATTATATTTGGGCCGCACGCTCCGGTGGACTCGATCCCTGCATCAGGCATTATCCTGACCGGGATGAGGTCTCAAACCGCGCGCGTTAGCACTTGAACAACTTATCTAGTGTCGCAGATCGCGCGGACGATTGCGAACCGGGCTGCCCTAGCGTCGGGTGATCTGCGCGACGCCCGGGTGAAGCCGCTGCCCCTGAGCCCGTTCTTCTCCCAAGACTTCAGTGATGGCGCCCCTCGGGTCCTACGACGGCGGGACGAGCGGATGGTCCGCCGGTGGCTCGGGCTGCGATGATGCACCGCCCGACCGGTGGACCGGCAGGGTCGGTCGGTCCAGGGGTCGAGGCGCAAATGGCTGCGCCGCTCCCTCCGGGTTCGACGGTTCCCGGGTCGAGGCCGCGACCCCGGGGCCAGTCGGGGCATCTCCTCCCGAGGCAGGCTCCTGCGCGCTGCCTCGTGTCTGGCTGTTGAGCTTCCACACCGCGAAGGCGAGAAGGAGGAGCGCCGCAACCGTCAGGAGCAGGAAGGTGAACCCCCGCAGGAACCAGAGCAGCGCCAGCGCGATGCCTACCGCTCCCCAGAGGCTGAACATCCGGCGTGAGAGGGCGACCCCTGCAAGGAGGAGGGCCACGTGGCCGCACAGGGACCAGACCTGGGCTCCCGTGGTGCCGTCGACGACAGTCAACAGTCCCGTCCCGGAGAGCAGGACCGCCGCTGCCCCGAGCCAGATCGGCCCCCTGCGCTCGGTCCCGCGCGTGAAGGAGTATGCACTCAGGAGAGCCAGGGCGATAACCCACCACTGTGCTGCCCAGAAGAGGTCCAATCCGCCCGTGAAGAGCCAGGCGACCCGCTGCGCTGCTGCAACCGGCACGAGGAAGGCTGCTTCACCGTAGAGGAGCCGCGCACCGACCGGCACCTCCCATGCTCCCAGGAGTGCCGCGGCGACGAGGATCGCGGACGCGGCAACGGCGGATTCGTCCGGCACCATCGCGACCATGGCGGCGACGCCGGTCCAGCCCAGTGCTGCCGTGCCGAGGATCCGGTACCGAAGGTGGTCGCCGTGCCCGCCGGGCAGGACGATGCGGCCGCCGTACAGAATCGCGGCGGCCGCCACTGCGCCCAGGAGCAGTTGGGTCGTACCGGCCGCGAATGTGCCATCGGCACGACGCGTGAGTTCTTCCACGAGTGCCGTGGCGGAGACGATGACCGCCACCGCTCCCCCGGCCTCGAGCCAGGGGACCGCTTCGCGGCGCGACAGTGCGAACATGGCACCTGCCAGCACGGCGGTCACGAAGACCCTGTCCCATCCGACGCCGTCATCGAGGCCGAGCGCCAGTCCCTCCAGACCGAACAATGCTGCCCCTACCCAGCTGGGCAACTGCAGGCGAGCGTCGGCGGATCGGATGCGCAGCAGCACGAGACCTACGACGCACACCGCCGCGAGCACCGCTGCTGCCGGCTCCGTGAGCGGCGGTGAGGGCAACCAGCCTGCCCGCGTCGTCGGCACGACGCCGGACAGGACCGCAAGGAGCGCTGCACCCGCGTACAGAGTCAGGTAGGACGCCTGGTCCTTCCGCTGGAGCACGAACACGAGGGTGGCTACCGCACCGAGCAGGAGGAGGTGGACGGTGACCACGCCGAGCCTCGGCCCGGACTCGGCGGCGACCGCGTAGACCACCGGCAGTGCCACGAGCAGTGCGAGACTCAGCCACGTCGACGAGGCTTGCAACCCGATGTCCCGCAGCCGGTAGCGCACCAGCGCTCGTACCGCCTCCTGCAGGGCCACGCTGGCAGCTACTACCGTGAATACTCCATGCACCGACAGCTCGAGATCCGCGGAGGCGACCGCCGTCAGCGCTGTGAAGGCGAGTTGTGCCGCCAACAGGTAGGCGCCCCTGCTGCGGAGTCCGCGTGATCGTCGTGCCATGACCGCGCAGTAGGCGACGGTAAGGGCGAGCAGCAGCTCATAGGAGAAGGCGCCGAAGCCCGCCGCAGGACCGGCCAGCGCGGCTACCGTGATCGACAGCGGGGCGATCGCGTCGATCAGGTGGGCCCGTACCGCGATCGGGGCCCGCTGCTGTCTTCCGGCGCCGGGGAGGGATTGGCCGTGCTGCACCGTTCGCCTCCCCTTCCGGGTGGACGCGCTGGCTGCATCCTGAACAGAAGCGCGTAACGCGGGATGCAGCACCAGGGACGTCGCAGCACCGACGCCGACGACGATCCAGAGACCTGCCGCTGCGATCGCCGCTGCTCGGGCTTCGACCGCGAGGACACCGGCGGCGAGCAGAGACAGCACGCTCGCCGAGCAGATCACTGCGACTGCGAGGGCGCCTACCGGGGGCAGGTTCCGGTGCCCGGCTTCCTGCATGCGTTCCTCCATGCGGTCCTGCACGCGTCCCTGCGCGCGGTTCAGGAGTACCTCCACGAGTTGATTACCGGCGAGGGCTGCCACGAGCGCGAGGCCTGCCACATCGTCCGTCAACATGTCCGACAGCGCGGGCTCCGGCATGTGCACGAGCACGGCGATCGGCATCAGCGGGACGATGGCGCCACGAGCAGCGAGCACGAAGCGCTCCCGTTGCGGGTTCCTGGCGCCCCAGGCGCGGGTCCCGAAGTAGCAGGCGGCCAGGACCAGCACGATCTCGAGACGCCAGGGGGTGGTCCACGGCGTCATCGCGCCCAGGAGGACCCCCGGGGCGACCAGCAGCTCGAAGGCCCCCCGGTTGCGCAGTGCGGTCACCATGCCCAGTAGCAGGACCAACAGCACCGGCACGACCGGGTCCGGCCCGTCGACGGTGACCAACATCCGGAACCAGGACCTGCCGAGGGTGACGAGCGCCGCCACGAACGTCATCGCTCCGAAGGTCACGAGCAGATCCAGACGATAGTGCGCCGCAGCCCGTTCGCGGCCCTGCGCAACCGATGCGACCGATGCAACCGATGCAACCGACGCGACCGCGGTGGTGGGCTGGACGATCCCGCCGAGGAGGCGGCTGATCGTGTCACGAGCGGTGAGGAGGCCTGCGACCTGGAGGCCGAGCACGCCTCCGAGCACGGCCAGCGACCACCACGGCGACAATCCCCCGGCCGATGCAGTGAGTAGCACGGCGACACTTCCGACGATCCTCAGGGCGTAGAAGTGCTGAACCCGCGCAAGGTCCAGGAAGGCCAGAAGCGCCGCGTAGTACATCGTCCCGACGAGCCACAGCAGGGATCTGTCGACCTCGGTGAGCAGCCCTCCGAGGAGCAGCGAGGCGACGAGCGCGATCGGCGTCAGCAAACGGTGCGTGTCCACGAGCGCTTGCGCGATGACTCCGGGCAACCACCTGGGGGCCAGGCGCACGAGGGCGGCGAGAACGGCGGCCACACCGATGGAGCACGTGAAGTACCACACCAGCGCGCCCCCGATGAGGGACACCGACGACAGCGCGATGGAGAGGAAGAACGGCAGGGTGAAGTAGGCGACGACCCTGCTCCGCAGCCGTACCGCGGCAAACAGGTACGCTGCGGTTCCGACGATGGCCGTAGCGAACCAGGCGATGCTCCCCTGTCCGCTCAGGAACCCGAACAACAGTCCCGCCACCGGCAGGAGCGCGAGGCCTGTGCCTGCAAAGGCAACGGCGGCCGGCCGGAGCCTCGGTAACCGCGAATGGAGCACCAGCCCACCGGCATAGAAGAGGGCGACGACCACGATGATCGTCACCGCGCGGGCGGAGCCGGGCACCGCGGCGCCGATGAACAGGCCACCGGCTGCGACCAGCAGGAGGCTTGCCGAGTACAACGCGATGTTGATGTTCCGGAGGTCGCGCGCAGCCTTGGTGGCAGCGATCTCCTCCTGCGTCGGCGGCTCGACCACGGGTACTGCCGGCAGGTGGTCTGCCCGGCGCAGGACCGGATGGCCGAACCGGCCGGTGCCGACGGCCTCGGACGTCGTCGCGCCAGGGACGTGCGGGTCGGCACCAACGGGCGCCTCCGGACGGCGGGAGGATTGCTGTGCTCGGTCGTCCGGCGGGCCGATCATCGTGTCTGGCTGTGCCTCGTGCGCCCTAGCGGCTTCCGCCAGTCCAGCCCGGAAGCCCTCCTCATACACCTCGGCCGGTGAAGGGACCTCGATGGGCCACAATCGGAAACGGCCACGAAGGTTGCGCCCTCTGACCACCCAGCCCAGCAGGCCACCGGCACCAAGTACCAGCAGCAAACCGACGAACCCCATGCTGTCACTCCCCCGTGTGCGCCTCCCTGGGCATTTCGGCAAGTCTAGGTGGTGCGGACACCCGCTTTAAACGAAGAACCCCCGCCGTGGATACGACGGGGGTTCTTCGATTCCTACCGGTCAGGACCGGCCGGATGATGCTGAATCTACTTCAGGATCTTGGTGACACGTCCCGAACCAACGGTGCGGCCGCCTTCGCGGATTGCGAAGCCGAGGCCCTCTTCCATTGCGATGGGCTGGATGAGCTCAACGGTCATCTCAGTGTTGTCGCCGGGCATAACCATCTCGGTGCCCTCGGGGAGGGTGATGACACCGGTTACGTCCGTGGTGCGGAAGTAGAACTGCGGGCGGTAGTTCGAGTAGAACGGGTTGTGACGCCCGCCCTCGTCCTTGGCCAGGATGTAGACGTTGGCCTCGAAGTCGGTGTGCGGGGTGATCGAACCCGGCTTCACGATGACCTGTCCACGCTCTACGTCTTCGCGCTTGATACCGCGGAGGAGCAGACCACAGTTCTCGCCAGCCCAAGCCTCGTCGAGCTGCTTGTGGAACATCTCGATACCGGTAACCGTGGTCTTCTGCACCGGACGGATGCCGACGATCTCGACCTCGGAGTTGATGGCCAGGGTTCCACGCTCGGCGCGGCCCGTGACGACGGTTCCGCGACCGGTGATCGTGAAGACGTCCTCGACAGGCATGAGGAACGGCTTGTCCTTGTCGCGCACGGGGTCAGGCACGTTGTTGTCGACAGCTTCCATGAGCTCCTCGACGGACTTGACCCACTCGGGGTCGCCTTCGAGAGCCTTGAGGCCGGAGACGCGGACGACAGGAGCGTCGTCGCCGTCGAAGCCCTGCGAGCTGAGCAGTTCGCGGACCTCCATCTCGACGAGGTCCAGGAGCTCCTCGTCGTCGACCATGTCGGACTTGTTCAGCGCGACCAGCAGGTAGGGAACGCCGACCTGGCGGGCGAGCAGAACGTGCTCGCGGGTCTGGGCCATGGGACCGTCGGTGGCTGCGACAACGAGGATGGCGCCATCCATCTGGGCCGCACCGGTGATCATGTTCTTGATGTAGTCAGCGTGACCGGGGGCGTCTACGTGTGCGTAGTGGCGCTTCTCGGTCTGGTACTCGACGTGCGAGATGTTGATGGTGATGCCGCGCTGCTTCTCCTCGGGAGCCGAGTCGATCGACGCGAAGTCACGCTGCTCGTTGAGGGTGGGGTACTTGTCGTACAGCACCTTGGAAATGGCAGCCGTCAACGTGGTCTTTCCATGGTCAACGTGACCGATGGTGCCGATGTTAACGTGCGGCTTAGTCCGCTCGAACTTTGCCTTCGCCACGGGTTCCTCCTAGAACGTTTGAGAAGATTTGCTTCCCAGCCGCGCTTTTCGCAGCTGAAACTCATGCAAGTCTACTGGGGGCTTTTGGTTTTGATGAAATTGCTCTGCTCTACCGGTCCGACTGGCCCAGTAGTGGGGTGTGGGGCCGGCCTGCCCTTCGACAGACCGGCCCTGCTCCCCGGATTTCCCGCTTCCGGGAGGGGTACTACTCGCCGCGAGTCTTCTGGATGATTTCGTCGGCTACTGCCTTCGGGACCTCCGAGTAGCTGTCGAACTGCATCGAGTACACGGCGCGACCCTGGGTCTTCGACCGCAGGTCACCGATGTAGCCGAACATGCCCGAGAGGGGCACGTGGGCGCGGATGACCTTCACGCCGCTCGCATCCTCCATCGACTGCATCTGGCCACGGCGCGAGTTGAGGTCGCCGATGACTTCGCCCATGTACTCCTCGGGCGTGCGTACCTCGACATCCATCAGCGGCTCGAGCAGGACCGGCTGCGCCATCCGGGCAGCTTCCTTGAACGCCATGCGGCCGGCGATCTTGAAGGCCATTTCGGAGGAGTCGACGTCGTGGTAGGCGCCGTCGAGCAGCGTAGCCTTGATGCCCACCACGGGGTAGCCCGCGAGGACACCGTCGTTGAGTGCGTCCTGGATGCCGGCGTCGACACTCGGGATGTACTCGCGCGGCACGCGGCCACCGGTGACCTTGTTGTCGAACGAGTACAGCTCACCGTCGGCCGTGTCCAGGGGTTCGATCGCGATCTGGATCTTCGCGAACTGGCCCGAGCCACCCGTCTGCTTCTTGTGGGTGTAGTCGTGCTTGGCGACAGCGCGCTTGATCGTCTCGCGGTAAGCGACCTGCGGCTTGCCCACGTTGGCCTCGACCTTGAACTCGCGGCGCATGCGGTCCACCAGGATGTCCAGGTGGAGCTCGCCCATGCCGGCGATGATCGTCTGTCCCGTGTCCTCGTTGAGGGACACCTGGAAGGTGGGATCCTCGGCCGAGAGCTTCTGGATGGCCGTGGAGAGCTTCTCCTGGTCACCCTTGGTCTTCGGCTCGATGGCCACCGAGATAACGGGCTCCGGGAAGCTCATGGACTCGAGGACGATCTGGTTCGCGGAGTCGGACAGGGTGTCACCGGTGGTGGTGTCCTTCAGGCCGATCGCCGCGTAGATGTGGCCGGCAAGGGCTTCCTCGACGGGAATCTCCTTGTTGGCGTGCATCTGGAAGAGCTTGCCGATGCGCTCCTTCTTGGTCTTCGTGGAGTTCGTCACCTGCGTGCCGGCGGAGATCTGGCCGGAGTACACGCGGATGAAGGTCAGCTGACCGAAGAAGGGGTGCGTCGCGACCTTGAACGCGAGGGCCGAGAAGGGCTCCTCGGTGCTGGGCTTGCGCGTGAGCTCGATCTCCTCGTCCCGGGGATCGTGACCGATCATCGGGGGGACGTCGAGCGGCGACGGCAGGTAGTCGATGACGGCGTCGAGCATCGGCTGCACACCGCGGTTCTTGAACGCGGAGCCGCAGAGGATCGGGTACAGCTCGGAGTTGATCGTCATCTTGCGGATGCCGGCCTTCAGCTCCTCGATGCTGATCTCTTCACCCTCGAGGTACTTGTTCATGAGCTCGTCCGAGGACTCGGCGACGGTCTCGACGAGAGTCGCACGGTACTCCTCGGCCTTCGCCTGGAGGTCCGCGGGGATCTCCTGGACCTCGTACTTCGCGCCCATGGTCACGTCACCCTTGGCATCGCCGGGCCAGACCAGTGCACGCATGTGCAGCAGGTCGACGACACCGATGAAGTCGTTCTCGGCGCCGATCGGGAGCTGCAGCACGAGGGGCTTGGCGCCCAGGCGGCTGATGATGGTGTCGACGGTGAAGTAGAAGTCCGCGCCCAGCTTGTCCATCTTGTTGACGAAGCAGATGCGGGGGACTTCGTACTTGTCGGCCTGACGCCAGACGGTCTCCGACTGGGGCTCGACGCCCTCCTTGCCGTCGAACACCGCGACAGCGCCGTCGAGGACGCGCAGCGAGCGCTCTACCTCGACGGTGAAGTCGACGTGCCCGGGGGTGTCGATGATGTTGATCTGGTTGTTCTCCCAGAAGCAGGTGACAGCGGCAGACGTGATGGTGATGCCGCGCTCCTTCTCCTGTTCCATCCAGTCGGTGGTGGAGGCGCCGTCGTGCGTCTCGCCGATCTTGTGGTTGACACCCGTGTAGAACAGGATGCGCTCGGTAGTAGTGGTCTTGCCGGCATCGATGTGGGCCATGATGCCGATGTTGCGGACCTTGTTGAGGTCGGTAAGCACGTCCTGTGCCACGGTGTCTCCCTTATGACGAGAATGGAGTTCTGCTGGACCGCCGGCCCGGCCGGCCCGGATGGGGTCACGGCCGGATCGGCAGCTCTGCTACCAGCGGTAGTGTGCGAAGGCCTTGTTCGACTCGGCCATCTTGTGCGTGTCCTCGCGACGCTTGACGGCGGCACCGAGACCGTTCGATGCGTCGAGGATCTCGTTCTGCAGGCGCTCGGTCATCGTCTTCTCGCGACGAGCCTTGGAGTAACCGACCAGCCAGCGAAGGGCCAGGGCGGTCGAACGACCGGGCTTCACCTCGACGGGGACCTGGTAGGTAGCTCCACCGACACGGCGTGAGCGGACCTCGAGGGTCGGCTTGACGTTGTCCATGGCCTTCTTGAGGGCTGCGACCGGGTCGCCGCCGGACTTGGCGCGTGCGCCTTCGAGGGCACCGTAGACGATGCGCTCGGCGGTGGACTTCTTGCCGTCGACCAGCACCTTGTTGATCAGCTGCGTGACCAGGGGCGAACCGTAGACGGGATCTAGTACGAGCGGCCGTTTCGGGGCCGGGCCCTTACGAGGCATATTACTTCTTCTCCATCTTTGCTCCGTAGCGGCTGCGTGCCTGCTTGCGGTTCTTCACGCCCTGGGTGTCCAGCGCGCCACGGATGATCTTGTAACGAACACCGGGGAGGTCCTTCACGCGTCCGCCGCGCACGAGCACGATGGAGTGTTCCTGAAGGTTGTGACCGACACCGGGAATGTAGGCGGTGACTTCGATGCCGCCGTTGAGGCGCACACGAGCGACCTTGCGCAGAGCCGAGTTCGGCTTCTTCGGGGTGGTGGTGTAGACGCGGGTGCAAACGCCGCGCTTCATGGGGCTGCCCTTGAGTGCGGGCGCCTTGGTCTTGGAGACCTTAGGTGACCGGCCCTTGCGGACCAGCTGGTTAATCGTAGGCACTTTCGTGTTCTCCGTAATGTCTCGGATGAGTTCTGTGTCGCCCTACTCTGCGGTAAGGGCAGCTTCGCAGGGCCGCACCACCCAGAGGTTGGGATGATCAGTCGTTTGGCGCAACACCAACCATAGAGCTGCCGCAAAACGACTGTAGGCGTGCGAAAATGTGGCATTCGTTGTACAACTTACGTACAACACGGAGATACGTTTCGCAACGCCGATCCTCTGCCACACAAACAATTGGTATCAAGTCTACCAGAGTTCGACCGGCTGACCCGCGACCCCTGGTTCTCGGTGATCCACGCACCTGCGAACGCCACATCGGCGGACGGGAAAGGCCCCGGACCATCAGGTCCAGGGCCTTTCTCGTGACAGACCGTTCCGCCGACGTCGGCCGGCGGAACCGCGGCATCAGCGGAAGTCGCTGTTGCCCATGTCGTAGTCGTCCAGCGGGATCGCGTGGAACTCGGGGCTCAGGCCGCCCTCGACACCGGCGTAGTCGAAGTCGCTGAATGCGCTCGGACCGGTGAACAGGTTTGCCTTCGCTTCCTCCGTGGGCTCGACCGTGACCTTCGTGTAGCGGTCCAGGCCGGTACCGGCCGGGATGAGCTTACCGATGATGACGTTCTCCTTGAGGCCGAGCAGCGGGTCGCTCTTGCCTTCCATGGCTGCCTGCGTGAGGACACGCGTGGTCTCCTGGAAGGAAGCGGCCGACAGCCACGACTCGGTGGCGAGCGACGCCTTGGTGATACCCATGAGCTCGGGACGGCCTGAGGCCGGCTTCTTGCCCTCGGATACCACGCGGCGGTTCTCGTCCTCGAAGCGGCGACGCTCTGCCAGCTCACCGGGGAGCAGGTCCGACTCGCCGGACTCGATCACGGTGACGCGACGCAGCATCTGGCGGACGATGACCTCGACGTGCTTGTCGTGGATGCCCACACCCTGGCTGCGGTACACGCGCTGGACCTCGTCCACCAGGAATTCCTGTGCCTTGCGAGGGCCGAGGATGCGCAGGATCTGCTTCGGGTCGACCGCACCGAAGACGAGCTGCTGCCCGACCTCGACGTGGTCGCCGTCGGCGACCAGGAGGCGTGCACGGCGCAGGACCGGGTACGCGATCTCCTCGGAGCCGTCATCCGGAGTGACCACCAGGCGAAGCTGCTTCTCGGCATCCTCGATGGTGACGCGCCCTGCGACCTCGGAGATCGGGGCGACACCCTTGGGGGTACGCGCCTCGAAGAGCTCCTGGATACGGGGCAGACCCTGGGTGATGTCCTCCGCCGATGCGACACCACCGGTGTGGAAGGTACGCATCGTCAGCTGGGTACCGGGCTCACCGATGGACTGTGCGGCGATGATGCCGACGGCCTCTCCGATGTCCACGGTCTTGCCGGTCGCCAGCGAGCGGCCGTAGCAGAGGGCACAGGTGCCGACGCTGGACTCGCAGGTGAGGACCGAGCGGACCTTGATCTCGGCGATGCCCGCCTCGAACAGCTCCCCGATGAGAACGTCTCCGACGTCGGCGCCCGCGGCAGCGAGCACCTCACCCTTGGAGTCGACGACGTCGGTGGCCAGCGTACGTGCGTACGCCGAGTTCTCGACCTCCTCGTGCAGCACCAGCTCGCCATCGGCGTTCGGTACGGCGATCGTCACCTTCAGGCCACGCTCCGTGCCGCAGTCGTCCTCGCGGACGATGACGTCCTGCGAGACATCGACCAGACGACGCGTCAGGTAACCCGAGTTGGCCGTACGCAGTGCGGTGTCGGCGAGGCCCTTACGGGCACCGTGCGTCGCGATGAAGTACTCCAGGACCGACAGGCCCTCGCGGTACGAGGACTTGATCGGACGCGGGATGATCTCGCCCTTGGGGTTGGCCACGAGGCCACGGATACCGGCGATCTGGCGGACCTGCAGCCAGTTACCACGAGCACCGGAGGACACCATGCGGTTGATGGTGTTGTCCTTCGGCATTGCTGCACGCATGGACGCGGCAACCTCGTTGGTCGCCTTGTTCCAGATGTCGATGAGCTCCTGGCGGCGCTCCTCATCGGCGATGAGGCCCTTGTCGAACTGAGACTGGACCTTGGCTGCCTGGGTCTCGTAGCCCTCCATGATGCCGGCCTTGTTGATCGGCGCGGAGATGTCCGAGATGGCGACGGTGACGCCCGAGCGGGTCGCCCAGTAGAAACCGGCGTCCTTCAGGTTGTCCAGCGTCGCCGCCGTGACGACCTTCGGGTACCGCTCCGCCAGATCGTTGACGATCGTCGAGAGCTGGCCCTTGTCCGCGACCTTCTCCACCCAGGGGTAGTCCTGGGGAAGCGTCTCGTTGAACAGGACCTGTCCGAGCGAGGTCTCGATCAGCGCGGGGGTACCCGGCTCCCAACCCTCGGGAGCCGCGATGTCCGCACTCGGGACGAAGTTGTCGACGCGGATCCGGACCACCGAGTTGAGGTGGAGGGAGCCCATGTCGAACGCCATGATCGCCTCGGCGACGCTGGTGAAGACGCGGCCTTCGCCGGCACTTCCCTCACGCTTGGTGGTGAGGTGGTGCAGACCGATGATCATGTCCTGCGAAGGCAGGGTGACCGGACGGCCGTCGGACGGCTTCAGGATGTTGTTCGAGGACAGCATCAGGATGCGTGCCTCGGCCTGGGCCTCGGGGCTCAGCGGCAGGTGCACTGCCATCTGGTCGCCGTCGAAGTCGGCGTTGAACGCGCCACAGACCAGCGGGTGCAGCTGGAGAGCCTTGCCCTCCACGAGCTGCGGCTCGAAGGCCTGGATACCGAGGCGGTGCAGGGTAGGTGCACGGTTCAGCAGCACGGGGTGCTCGGTGATGATCTCCTCGAGCACGTCCCACACCTGGGGGCGGTAACGCTCGACCATGCGCTTGGCGCTCTTGATGTTCTGCGCGTGGTTGAGATCCACCAGGCGCTTCATCACGAACGGCTTGAAGAGCTCCAGGGCCATCTGCTTGGGCAGACCACACTGGTGCAGCTTCAGCTGCGGGCCGACGACGATGACCGAACGGCCCGAGTAGTCGACGCGCTTGCCGAGGAGGTTCTGGCGGAAACGACCCTGCTTGCCCTTGAGCATGTCCGAGAGCGATTTCAGGGGACGGTTGCCCGGTCCGGTGACCGGACGGCCGCGTCGACCGTTGTCGAACAGGGAGTCGACAGCTTCCTGGAGCATGCGCTTCTCGTTGTTGACGATGATCTCGGGAGCTCCGAGGTCGAGCAGGCGCTTCAGGCGGTTGTTGCGGTTGATAACGCGGCGGTACAGGTCGTTGAGGTCGGACGTCGCGAAACGGCCACCGTCGAGCTGGACCATCGGACGCAGTTCCGGCGGGATCACCGGCACGGCGTCGAGGACCATGCCCAGGGGGCTGTTGGTCGTCGTCAGGAACGCGTTGACCACCTTGAGGCGCTTCAGGGCGCGCGTCTTCCGCTGTCCCTTGCCGTTCTGGATGATGTCGCGCAGCATCTCCGCTTCCGCCGGCATGTCGAAGTTCTCGAGGCGCTTCTTGATCGCCTCGGCACCCATGGAGCCCTCGAAGTACAGTCCGTAGCGGTCGCGCAGCTCGCGGTAGAGGCCTTCGTCACCCTCGAGGTCGGCGACCTTCAGGGTCTTGAAGCGCTCCCACACCTGGACCAGGCGCTCGATGTCGGCGTCGGCGCGCTTGCGGACGTTTGCCATCTGGCGGTCGGCCGAGTCGCGTGCCTTCTTCTTGTCGGCAGCCTTGGCGCCTTCTCCCTCGAGGCGGGCAAGCTCGTCCTCGAGGTCCTTGGCGATCGCGGCGATGTCGGCATCGCGCTGGTCCGTCATCTGCTTCTTCTCGAGGTCGTGCTCGGCCTGGAGGTTCGGCAGTTCGGCGTGGCGGTTCTCTTCGTCGACCGACGTGATCATGTAGGCGGCGAAGTAGATGACCTTCTCGAGGTCCTTGGGAGCAAGGTCGAGGAGGTAGCCGAGGCGTGACGGAACACCCTTGAAGTACCAGATGTGCGTGACGGGAGCAGCAAGCTCGATGTGCCCCATGCGCTCACGGCGCACCTTGGCACGGGTTACCTCGACACCGCAGCGCTCACAGATGATGCCCTTGAAGCGCACGCGCTTGTACTTGCCGCAGTAGCACTCCCAGTCGCGGGACGGGCCGAAGATCTTCTCGCAGAAGAGGCCGTCCTTCTCGGGCTTGAGCGTGCGGTAGTTGATGGTTTCCGGCTTCTTGACCTCGCCGTAAGACCAGCCACGGATTTCATCCGCGGTGGCAAGGCCGATTCGCATGAGGCCGAAGGAGGATTCGCTGGACATAGGGTCCCTGTTCTCTCTTTGTTCTCTAAATTCTTGAAGTCTTATGGGGTGCGGCGAGCGTCCAAGCCCTGCACCGGACCGGTGTTCGAGAAAGCGGCCTTTAATATTTCAAGGCCGTCCGCGGCCGCCAGAAATTTCGTTGGCCGCGGTCGAACACCGGTTCGGGGCGTGGAACCTAGACTTCCTCGACAGAACTTGGCTCGGCCCGTGAGAGGTCGATGCCCAGTTCCTCCGCGGCCCGGAAGACTTCTTCATCCGAGTCACGCATTTCAATCGTGGTGCCGTCGGTGGAAAGGACTTCCACGTTCAGGCAGAGCGACTGCATTTCCTTGATCAGGACCTTGAAGGACTCGGGAACACCCGGCTCGGGGATGTTCTCGCCCTTGACGATGGCCTCGTACACCTTGACGCGTCCGTGGATGTCGTCCGACTTGATCGTGAGGAGTTCTTGCAGCGTGTAGGCCGCACCGTAGGCCTCGAGGGCCCACACTTCCATCTCACCGAAGCGCTGTCCGCCGAACTGTGCCTTACCACCCAGCGGCTGCTGCGTGATCATGGAGTACGGACCGGTGGAACGTGCGTGGATCTTGTCGTCCACCAGGTGGTGGAGCTTCAGGATGTACATGTAGCCGACGGAGATCGGGTCCGGGAACGGCTCGCCGGAGCGGCCGTCGAACAGTCGCGCCTTGCCGGACTCGCTGATGAGGCGCTGTCCGTCACGCGTGACGTTCGTGGAGCCGAGCAGACCGACGATCTCGTCCTCGGTCGCGCCGTCGAACACGGGGGTCGCGACGGTCGTGGTGGAGATCTCCCGGGGAAGGTTCGGGAGGTTCTTCATCCACTCGGGCTCGCCCTCGATCTTCCAGCCCTGCTTGGCTGCCCAGCCGAGGTGGATCTCGAGGACCTGGCCGACGTTCATTCGTCCGGGAACACCGAGCGGGTTCAGGACGATGTCGACGGGGGTGCCGTCCTCCATGAACGGCATGTCCTCGATCGGCAGGATCTTGGAGATGACGCCCTTGTTGCCGTGGCGGCCTGCGAGCTTGTCACCGTCTGTGATCTTGCGCTTCTGCGCCACGTACACGCGGACGAGCTGGTTGACGCCCGGAGGCAGCTCGTCGTCGTTGTCGCGGTCGAAGATCCGCACGCCGATGACGGTTCCCGACTCACCGTGGGGAACCTTCAGCGAGGTGTCGCGGACTTCGCGGCTCTTCTCGCCGAAGATGGCGCGCAGCAGGCGCTCCTCGGGGGTCAGCTCGGTCTCACCCTTGGGGGTGACACGGCCGACGAGGATGTCGCCGGCCTCGACCTCGGCACCGATGTGGATGATGCCGCGCTCGTCGAGCGCACCGAGTACCTCTTCGGAGACGTTCGGGATATCACGCGTGATCTCCTCGGCACCGAGCTTGGTGTCGCGGGCGTCGACTTCGTGCTCCTCGATGTGGATCGACGTCAGGACATCGTCGGAGACGATGCGCTGCGACAGGATGATCGCGTCCTCGAAGTTGTGGCCCTCCCAGGACATGAACGCGACGAGCATGTTCTTGCCCAGCGCGAGCTCGCCCTGATCGGTGGAGGGACCATCGGCGATGATCGTGTTGTACTCGACGCGGTCGCCCTCGGAGACCAGGACGCGCTGGTTGTACGCGTTGCCCTGGTTCGAGCGGGCGAACTTCATGATCGGGTAGTTCGTCTCGGTGCCGTCGTCGTTGAGGACGCTGACCAGGTCGGCCGAAACCTCGTTGACCACACCGGCCTTCGTCGCGGTGACGGCGTCGCCGGCGTCGACGGCCGCGTTCTTCTCCATACCGGTGCCCACGAGGGGACGCTCGGAGCGGAGCAGGGGAACGGCCTGGCGCTGCATGTTCGCACCCATGAGGGCGCGGTTGGCGTCGTCGTGCTCGAGGAACGGAATCATCGCGGTGGCGACGGAGACCATCTGGCGCGGGGAGACGTCCATGTACTCGACCTCGTCGGGCGCGACGAGCACGGGCTCGCCGGAACCACCACGGGTACGCACGAGAACCATGTCCTCGACGAACGTGTTCTGCTCGTTGAGGGGCGCGTTCGCCTGGGCGATGAGGCGCTCGACCTCGTCATCGGCGGTCAGGTAGTCGATCTGGTCGGTGACGACACCATCGACGACCTTGCGGTACGGCGTCTCGATGAAGCCGAAGGCATTGATCCGGCCGTACGAGGCGAGCGAACCGATGAGGCCGATGTTCGGGCCTTCAGGGGTCTCGATGGGGCACATGCGGCCGTAGTGCGACGGGTGGACGTCACGGACCTCCATGCCGGCGCGGTCACGGGACAGACCACCCGGGCCCAGCGCGGACAGGCGACGCTTGTGCGTCAGTCCGGCGAGCGGGTTGTTCTGGTCCATGAACTGCGACAGCTGGGACGTTCCGAAGAACTCCTTGATCGCGGCCACGACGGGGCGGATGTTGATCAGGGTCTGCGGCGTGATCGCCTCGACGTCCTGGGTAGTCATCCGCTCGCGGACGACACGCTCCATGCGGGAGAGCCCGGTGCGGACTTGGTTCTCGATGAGCTCGCCCACGGCGCGGATACGACGGTTGCCGAAGTGGTCGATGTCGTCGACCTCGACGCGCAGTTCGACGTCGCCGCCGTCACGCTTGCCACCGAGGGTCTTCTCGCCGGCGTGCAGCGCGACCAGGAACTTGATCATCGCGACGATGTCGTCGATGTTCAGTACCGAGGCGTCCGGATCCGTGAGGTCCTTGTCGATGCCGAGCTTGCGGTTGATCTTGTACCGGCCGACCTTGGCGAGGTCGTAGCGCTTGGGGTTGAAGTACAGGTTGTCCAGAAGGGTCTGGGCAGCCTCGACCGTGGGGGGCTCGCCCGGTCGCAGCTTGCGGTAGATGTCGAGGAGGGCGTCCTCGCGGGTCTCCGTCGCGTCCTTCTCCATGGTGGCGCGGATGGAGTCGTACTGGCCGAACTCCTCGAGGATCTGGCCTTCGGTCCAACCGAGGGCCTTAAGGAGCACCGTGACGGACTGCTTGCGCTTGCGGTCGAGGCGGACGCCGACCTGGTCGCGCTTGTCGATCTCGAGCTCGAACCATGCACCACGCGACGGGATGATCTTCGCGCTGAAGATGTCCTTGTCACTGGTCTTGTCGGCGGTGCGCTCGAAGTAGGCACCCGGCGAGCGGACCAGCTGCGACACGACGACACGCTCGGTGCCGTTGATGACGAAGGTGCCCTTGTCGGTCATGAGGGGGAAGTCGCCCATGAACACGGTCTGCTGCTTGATCTCGCCCGTGTTGTTGTTCATGAACTCGGCCTTGACGTACAGGGGTGCGGAGTAGGTCGCGTCGCGATCCTTGCACTCGGCCATCGTGTACTTGGGGTCGGCGAATTCCGGCTCGGAGAAGCTCAGGGACATGGTGCCCTGGAAGTCCTCGATCGGGGAGATCTCTTCGAAGATGTCGGCCAGACCGGAGGTCGTGGCTACACCCTGCAGTCCCTTTTCCAACGCTTCCTCGACGCGAGCCTTCCAGCGCTCGTTGCCGACGAGCCAGTCGAAGCTGTCCGTCTGGAGGGCGAGGAGATTGGGAACGTCAAGCGGTTCGTGAATCTTTGCGAATGAGAGCCTTGGTGCGGCGCCGTCGGCGTCGACCTGGCTGGTAGCGGTTGCATTATTAGAGGTGCTCGGGGCGACCAAGAGGGATCCTTCCACAGACCGTCAGGCTTGTCAGCGCTTCGCCTCCGCACCGCCACCGCAGTATGCTGCGGGGATCTCAGTGCTCACCAAAGTCTGCTCGCGTGAATCCCAACCATGGGGCCAGGTTAAACGACGAGAGCAGAGCAAAGCCCACCGCTATATGAAGGCTGAGGTTTAGAGGGAAGACGCAAAGACCTACACTACGGTACGCGCGACGAAAAGTCCACTAGCCTCTTTCCCCCGATTGCGTCAAGCCCGGCTCGCCCTCGCCGACGAAGTCCGCCGGGCAAGCCGGGCCTTCGGCCCTCCCTCGCTAGCGGAGGGCGGGTTCCGGCAGCGGGCCGGTGCTGGTGTCCCCGCGCAGTCGCTTGACGATGAGTTCCGCGCTGATCAGGCACATGGGGATGCCGATGCCCGGAACGGTGGAGCTGCCGGCATAGAAGAGGTTCTCGACCCTCGAGCTGCGGTTCGAGCCGCGGAAGAAGGCACTCTGCTTGAGGATGTGGGCCGGTCCGAGCGACGTGCCGCGCCAGGCGTTGAGATCGTCCGCGAAGTCCTTGGGTCCGTAGCTGCGCCGGACGACGATCCGCTCGGCGAGGTCCGGCACGCCGGTCCATTCGGCGATCTGTGCGATGACCGCGTCCGCCAGTTCCTCCACCCGCGCGTCTCCCCCTCGTTCCAGTCCCCCTTTGCCGATACCCACGTCGGCCGGGATGGGAACCAGGACGAAGACGTTCTCGTGGCCGTCCGGCGCTACGGAGTCGTCGGTTGCGCTGGGGCGGCAGACGTAGAGCGACGCCGGCGAGGGCACGGAGGTCTCCGCACCGAAGATGCGGCCGAAGTTGTCGCGCCAGTCAGTGGTGAACAGCAGGGTGTGGTGTTCGAGCTGCGGCAGGCCGCCCCGGACGCCGAGGTAGAGCAGCAGGGCGCTGGGCCCCGGCACACGGGTATTCCAGTACTTCTCCGGGTAGCTCTGCAGGTCAGCCGGCAACAGCTCGGTCTCGGTGTGGTGGAGGTCGGCGGCGGAGACGACGACGTCGGCGTCGATCGACGTCGTCGTGCTGTCCGTCCGGTACGTGACCGCTCGCACCGTCGCAGACCGCCGGTCCAGCGGCGACCTGCCGGGGGCGCGCGGAACGGTATCGATGGAGATGACGTCGGCGCCGGTGCGGATCTCCACTCCGGCAGCGGTCGCGACGCGACGCATGGCCTCGATGAGGGTCGTGAAGCCCCCTTTGGGGTAGAGGACGCCGTCGTCGAGGTCGAGGTGGCTCATCAGGTGGTACATGCTCGGCGCGTCGAACGGCGAGCTGCCGAGGAACACGGCCGGATAGCCGAGGATCTGCTGGATCCGCGGGTCCTTGAAGCGCTTCTCCACGAAGGACTGCAGTGGCTGCAGCAGGAGCGAGCCGATCCGGGGAAGGCGCCTGAGGACGTCGGGCCGCACGAACGGGAGGAAGGACTGGAAGGTCGAGTAGAGAAAACGCTTCTTCGCGATCTCGTAGGCGTCCTCGGCGGAATCGAGGTACTTCGCGAGCTGCTCGCCGGCCCCCTCCTCCATCGACTCGAAAAGCTTCGTCACGGCCTCGCGGTCGGCAGGGACGTCCACGGTGTCGAACCCGTCCTCGAAGATCACCCGGTAGCCGGGGTCGAGCCTGACCAGGTCGAGCTGTTCCGCCGCACTCGTTCCCATCAGCTTGAAGAAGTGGTCGATCACCTCGGGCATGAGGTACCAGGACGGGCCTGTATCGAAACGGAAGCCGTCCTGCTCCCACGAACCGGCGCGTCCGCCGACCTGTTCGCGCCTCTCGAGCAGGGTGACGCGGTGGCCCTCCCTGGCCAGCAGGGCCGACGTCGCCAACCCGCCGATGCCGCCACCGATCACGACGACGTTGCCGGCGCCGACGCGCACGCGCTCATTCTGGTGGATGGTCATGCCGTCCTCTCCTGCGCGGCGAGTGCCGGTACCGCGCGGCCGGTGAAGGCTTTCGCCATGATGCGGGCCTTGACCGGGTTGGGGACCCGGATCCGTGCCCGAAGGAGCTCGTGCGCCGGGGTGGCGCGCAGCCTGACGGCGAGTTCGGTGAACAGGCCCTGGGCGAGGGCGACAGCGCGGCGCGGCGTCGCCGGGAGGCCCGGAAGCGCTGCCGCCGAGATGCGCAGGTCCTCGTCGATGTCGTCCAGGAGGCGGAGCTTGTCCGCCTCGGTGAAGCTTTCGGGGCGTATCCCGGGAAAGTAGCTGCGCCCGAGTGTCGAGAAGTCCTCCGCCAGGTCCCGCAGGAAGTTGATCTTCTGGAAGGCCGCACCCAGGTGCCGCGCTCCGTCCACCAGGACGGCCTCCTCGTCGGCGGTCACGCGGTGTCCGACGAGGAACGCCCGCAGGCACATCAGCCCGACGACCTCCGCGGACCCGTACACGTACAGGTCGAAGGACTCCTGGGTGTGCTCGCTCTGGCTGATGTCGGCCCGCATCGAGGCGAAGAACGGCCGCGTGAGGTCCACCCCGATGCCCGTCTCCCGGGCGGTGACCGCGAAAGCGTGGACCACCAGGTTGGCGCTGTAGCCCGCGCCCATCGCAGCCTCCGTCTCCCGCTCGAGGTCATCGAGGAGCTTCTCGACGCCGCCCGGAGGTATGCCTGCCCCCGCAGCCGCGCCGTCGACGACCTCGTCCGCCACGCGCACCAGCGCGTACACGGCCTCGATATGGCTGCGGGTGGTGCGATCGAGAATGCGGGAGGCCATGCCGAAGGACGTCGAGTAGCAGCGGATGACACCCGCCGAAGCCTTGAGCGCTGCCGCGTTGTAGCGGGCGAGGGAAGCGTCGACGCCCACTCAGCGCACCCTGTCCACGACGGCCGTCACCACGGGACCGAGCGCGGCCCGCAGCGCCGGAGGCATGACGCCGGCGTCGAGGTGGGTACGCGCACGTGCCGCGTATTCGGAGGCGAGGTGGGCCGAGTAGTCCCTGGCGCCGCTGTCGACGAGGATCCCGCGCACGTAGTCGGCGTCGGCGGCCGACATCGAAGGTCTGCCGACCAGCGAGGAGATGCTGTCCCATTCCGGACGCGCCGACACGTAGGACATGAGCGCCGTGCGCTTGCCCTCGCGTAGATCCCCCCAGTTCGTCTTCCCCGTGCGCGTCTCGTTCCCGAACACACCGAGCAGGTCGTCCGCGATCTGGTAGGCGATACCGGCGTCGCGCCCGAAATCACCCAGCCGCACGATGACCTCCTCCTCCGCACCCGCGAGGACCGCTCCGGCCTGCAGCGGCCCCTCGAAGGAATACACCGACGTCTTGAGCCTGGCCATGTGGACGATGGCTTCGAGCGGCGGCATCGCGGGGTCCAGCGAGGTCTCGATGTCCAGGAACTCTCCAGCGGCAGCCGCGAAGACGGCCTCGTCGAGGATCTCGCCGAGGCGCCGCTTGGTCGCGGGAGCGGCTTCGACGCGCTCCAGCAGCCGGTACGCGTTGGAGAGCGCGAGGTCACCGGCGACCACTCCCGCCGAGAAGCCCACATGCCGGGCCTCGTCCGGCGAGGCACCGGCGGCCTCCGCGATGGCGCGGTAGCGACCGGAGACGTTGGGGACGCCCCGACGGATGAAGTCGCGGTCAATGACGTCGTCGTGCACGATCAGCGCCGTATGCAGCAGTTCGAAGGCGGCGCCCACTTCGGCGGCGTTGCCGAGGTCCCGGCCTCCGAGCATCTGGTACGCGGACATCACCATGCGGGGACGGAAGCGCTTACCGCCCGCCGTGCAGCGCTCGAGGGTCTCCCACAGGGAGTGGTACCCGGGTCCGATCTTCGCGGCCCGGTTCTTCGACTCCTCGAAGAACCGCAGCAGGGCACCCTCGACCTGCTCGAGCCCGGCAGGCTCGATCAGCAGAGTGTCCATGTCCATAGGTAAAGTAAACAACGGATAAGAGGCCGCTGACGACAACGCTCGCGGCCGCAGCCGGGCCCCTCGCCCGGCCCCGCCGTACTCCGTCCGATGGTCCGACCACCGGCGGACGATCGGACGGACCACCAGCGGAAGAGAGTCACGATGGCGAGCGAAGCAGGAACCATGCACCCCGGCGCGGTCGGAGGCAGCGGCTCGGCCGCCCTCCCGGAGGTCGTGGTGTTGCTCGCCGAGGACGGCACACCGCTCGGCACCCACGACAAAGCGACGGTCCACACGCTCGACACCCCCCTCCACCTCGCCTTCTCGGCGCACGTGTACGACGACACGGGGCGCATCCTCGTGACGCGCCGCGCGCTCGGCAAGAAGGCCTGGCCCGGCGTCTGGACCAATTCGTTCTGCGGGCATCCCGCTCCGGGCGAGTCCTTCGAGGATGCCGTGGACCGGCGGGCCGCCCAGGAACTCGGATTCTCCGTCCGCGACATCCGGGCTGCCCTGCCGGACTTCCGGTACCGGGCGGTCGACGCGTCGGGCATCGTCGAGAATGAGATCTGCCCGGTCTACACGGCTGTCGCGGGCAGTGCCGTCGATCCCCTGCCCGCAGAAGTCATGGACTTCCAGTGGGTCGACGCCGGCGAGCTCGTCCGCGCCGTCACCGCAACACCGTGGGCTTTCAGCCCCTGGCTGACCCTGCAGCTGCCCCTGCTGTACCCGCAGGGCGCCGACGGGCCGGGACCACGCACGCACCGGTGATCCCGGTTCTCCCATCGCAAGAGCGCGGGCTCGACAACGCCTAATCTGGTAGCGGCACCATTTCAACGATGAAAGAGAGTTCCGCCATGGCGACACCCACGCCGACCCCCGATGACGTCGTCATCGTCGGAGGCGCCCGCACACCCCTCGGGCGCCTCAACGGGCAGCTTGCCTCCTTCACGGCCGTCGAACTCGGCGGCCTCGCCATCGCAGGAGCGCTCGACCGGGCAGGTGTCGAACCCGCTGTGGTGGACGCCGTCATCATGGGCCACGTCGTCCAGGCCGGGTGCGGCCAGAACCCCGCACGGCAGTCCGCGGTCAGGGCGGGCATCCCCTGGAACGTCCCCGCAGTCACCGTGAACAAGGTCTGCTTGTCGGGGCTCACGGCCGTGATCGACGCCGCCCGTTTGATCCGCGGCGGTGAAGCGCGGGTCGTCGTCGCGGGCGGGCAGGAATCGATGACCAGGGGGCCGCACCTGCTGCCCGGCTCACGCCAGGGCTGGACCTACGGGTCCGTCCAGGCGCTCGACGCGGTGGCACACGACGGGCTCACCGACGCCTTCGACGGCGACTCGATGGGAGCATCGACCGAACGCGGCAACGTCCGCCTCGAGATCGACCGCACAGCCCAGGACACGGTCGCCGCGGCTTCGCACCAGCGCGCGGCCGCGGCAACGGATGACGGCGTGCTGGTGGAGGAGATCATCCCGGTCACCGTTCCGCAGCGCAAGGGCGACGACGTCGTGCTGACAGCGGACGAGGGGATACGGCCCGCGACGACGGTCGAATCGCTCGCGAAGCTGCGCCCGGCATTCAATCCCGACGGCGCCATCACGGCGGGCAATTCATCTCCGCTGTCTGACGGTGCCGCTGCGCTCGTCGTGACGACGCGCTCCTACGCGGAGGAAGCCGGCCTGCCCGTGCTGGCCGTCGTCGGACGGCCGGGCCAGGTCGCCGGCCCCGACAACACCCTGCACTCCCAGCCGTCCGCCGCCATCCGGCAGGCACTTTCCCGAGCGGGCTGGGCCACGACGGACCTCGACTTCATCGAGATCAATGAAGCCTTCGGCTCCGTGGCCGTGCAGTCGTTGAAGGACCTCGACTATCCGCTCGAGAAATGCAACATACACGGCGGTGCGATCGCCCTCGGTCACCCGATCGGAGCCTCGGGCGCGCGGCTCGCCCTGCATGCGGCGATGGAACTCGCGCGTCGCGGCAGCGGGAAGGCTGCCGTCAGCCTCTGCGGGGGCGGCGGCCAGGGCGAAGCCCTGTTGCTGTGGCGTTGACAGGTCCACCCGTCCTCCTGCACGCCTGACGACGAAAGAGCCCCGCTTCGCGAGAAGCGGGGCTCTTTCGGACTGCAGCGGACGCGGCGCGAGCCGCCCCGTCGGCAGAAAGGTGTTACTTGAGGGTAACGGTGGCGCCGGCAGCCTCGAGGGACTCCTTGGCCTTCTCTGCGGCTTCCTTGGTTGCACCCTCGAGGACGGCCTTGGGAGCGCTGTCGACAACGTCCTTGGCTTCCTTCAGGCCCAGCGAGGTGAGCGCGCGGACTTCCTTGATCACTGCGATCTTCTTGTCGCCGGCAGCCTCGAGGATGACGTCGAATGCGGTCTGCTCCTCTTCGGCGGCTTCGCCGGCTCCGCCACCGGCGGGGCCTGCAACTGCAACAGCAGCAGCGGTGACATCGAAGGTCTCCTCGAACAGCTTTACGAAGTCCGAGAGTTCAATGATGGACAGTTCCTTGAAAGCTTCAATGAGCTCTTCGTTGGTGAGCTTCGCCATGGGAGGCGTCCTTCCTTTAGTGGTGCTCTGCACCGGAGTGTGTGGATCGAAGGGAAACTAGTTCGCTTCGGGTGCTACGGCTTCCTCGGCGGGAGCCTCCGCGGTGGCCTCTGCGGGAGCAGCGCCTTCCTCGGCAGCAGGAGCATCAGCGTCGGCTGCAGGTGCAGCGCCGCTCTCCTCCTCGAGCTTGATGCGCAATGCATCGACGGTACGAGCCAGGGCGGACATCGGCGCCTTGAGGACACCGGCCACCCGGGCGAGCTGGAGTTCGCGCGACTCGAGGGCTGCCAGGGCAACGACCTCGGATGCATTGAGGGGCTTGCCCTCGAAGATTCCAGTCTTGATGACGAGCTTCGGGTTGGCTTTCGCGAAATCCGTGAGGCTCTTGGCCGCAGCAACGGCGTCACCCTTGATGAAGGCGATCGCGGTGGGTCCGGAGAGCTGGCCATCGAACGCGTCGATGCCGGCTTCCTTAGCCGCGATGCCGGTCAAGGTGTTCTTGACGACGGAGAACTTGTTGTCCGCGCCAAGGGCACGGCGCAGTTCCTTGAGCTGAGCAACAGTGAGCCCGCGGTATTCGGTCAGGACAGCAGCGGTGGAATCCTTGAAATCGGTAGTGATCTCGTCCACTGCAGAAACCTTTGTTGGCGTTGCCATAACCCTCCTTCCGGGGATATGCGCCGGCTTTCCAGCTCCAATAAAAAACGCCCCGCGCAGATGCACGGGGCTTTGCTCGACACGGGCAACAACCCATGGAGAGGAGCTTCGTTCACCTGCGTAGGCCGTCCCTCACGGGAACTTTCGGATCCTGCTCCTTCTTCCCCGCCGCGCACGGGTGCACTGCTGGAAAGTGGAGGTGGACCGACCGACGGTCTTTGGTAGTTAAAGACTACGGGACTCACCGATCCCTACCAAATCGGCGCCCGAACTCGGAGCTGCCAGGCACTGTGCCGCAGCACGACGACGAAGAAGCCCCGCGGCACAGACCGCGGGGCTTCAGGGGTCATGCCGATGCAGGGAACTATCCGGCGAAAACCTTCGTGACGTTCGGGTCGACGGAGATGCCGGGACCGAAGGTGGTCGAGACCGTAGCCTTCTGGATGTAGCGGCCCTTCGAAGCCGAGGGCTTCAGGCGGAGGATCTCCTCGAGCGCTGCAGCGTAGTTCTCGCCCAGCTTCTGCTCGTCGAAGGAGACCTTGCCGATGATGAAGTGGAGGTTGGAGTGCTTGTCGACGCGGAAGTCGATCTTGCCGCCCTTGATGTCGGTGACAGCCTTCGCCACATCTGCCGTGACAGTACCGGTCTTGGGGTTCGGCATCAGGTTGCGGGGGCCGAGGATCTTTCCGAGGCGTCCCACCTTGCCCATCAGGTCGGGGGTGGCGACCGCTGCGTCGAAGTCGGTCCAGCCGCCGGAAACCTTCTCGATCATGTCGTCGGAACCGACGAAGTCAGCACCGGCCGCAATGGCCGCTTCCGCCTTCTCGCCTGTTGCGAAGACCAGGACACGGGCGGTCTTGCCGGTGCCGTGGGGAAGGTTGACGGTCCCGCGAACCATCTGGTCAGCCTTGCGGGGGTCCACTCCGAGACGGAGCGACACCTCGACGGTGGCGTCGAACGTCGAAGGGTTGGTCTCCTTCGCGAGGACTACCGCCTCGAGGGGCGCGTACTGCTTGTCCGCCTCGATCTTCGCGGCAGCTCCCTTGTATGCTTTGCTGCGCTGTGCCATCTGCTTGTTCTCCTTATGCAGTCGTGGTCGTCGGACCGCGCTGGGCCCTGCCACTCACGACGTCGACCGCGCGATGCGGCGTCGTCGTGCTGTGAATTGGTGGTGTGCCCTGTCCGGGTATGCCGGACCGGGCGTTGGTGAGGCTGGTACTAGCCCTCGACCGTGATGCCCATGGAGCGGGCGGTGCCGGCGATGATCTTCGCGGCGGCCTGGACGTCGTTGGCGTTGAGGTCTTCCATCTTCATGGTGGCGATCTCCTCGACCTGGGCGTTGGTCAGCTTCGCCACCTTGACGGTGTGAGGCGTACCGGATCCCTTGGCGACACCGGCTGCCTTCTTGATCAGCTCGGCTGCCGGCGGGGTCTTGGTGATGAAGGTGAACGAGCGATCCTCGTACACCGTGATCTCCACGGGGATGACGTTTCCGCGCTGGGATTCCGTGGCGGCGTTGTATGCCTTGCAGAATTCCATGATGTTGACACCGTGCTGACCGAGCGCGGGACCGATGGGAGGAGCCGGGTTGGCGGCGCCTGCATTGATCTGCAGCTTGATGAGGCCGGTGACTCTTTTCTTGGGGGCCATGAAAGGGTCCTTCTCTTGCATTGCGTTCCCACGGGACAGGAGCGTCCTGCGGGGTGGTGGCCATCATGGCGTGATGGCCGGACGGCGCTTCCCGACCAAGCACGCCGGGAGGCGTCGAAGCTTTACTGAATCTTGGTGACCTGGTTGTACGAGAGCGTGACCGGGGTCTCGCGCTCGAAGATCGAGACGAGCACGACGAGCTGCTGCGACTCGTGCTTGATCTCGGAGATCGTCGCAGGCAGGGTCTCGAAGGGACCCTCGTTGACGGTGACCGACTCGCCCACCTCGAAGTTGACGGTGGCAGGCGTGAACTGCGGCTGAACGGGCTTGCCCGACTCCGCGTCCGTGTGCACGATCGTGTGCTCGAGCATCGAGAACACCTCGGAGAGGCTCAGCGGAACCGGGTTGTGGGCATTGCCCACGAATCCCGTGACGCCGGGCGTGTGGCGGACAGCACCCCAGGACTCATCGGTGAGTTCCATGCGGACCAGGACGTAACCGGGGATGCGGACGCGGTTGACGATCTTCCGCGTCGTGTTCTTGATCTCGACGACCTCCTCCATCGGGACCTGGATCTCGAAGATGTAATCTTCCATGTCCAGGGTCTGGATGCGGGTCTCGAGGTTCGCCTTCACGCGGTTCTCGTAGCCTGCGTAGGAGTGGATGACGTACCAGTCACCCTCCTGGCGGCGGAGCTTGGCCTTGAACGCCGCGACGGGATCCTCCGCGGGGGCTTCCGCTGCGGCGGCCTCGTCGCTCTCGGAGCCGGCGGCCTCGTCGACGGCTTCCGTCGCCGTCGCCACGATCTCGTCGGCATCTGCGTCGGCCTCGTCGGCCTGCACCTCCGCATCGTCCGCGAGGAGTCCGTCCTCGGCGGCGACATCGGTTGCGGCGGGGTATTCGGACGACTCGGAATCGTCAGCAGGCACGTCGAGGTCGGAGGCTTCCACATCCGCCTCCGTTCCGTACTCCTCGTTCTCCAGACCATCTTCGGAAGTGATCTGCCGTTCGAGTTCTTGCTCGGACACCTAGCCGCCTGCTTTCTGACATTCTTCAGGGTTGTCTTGCTTGCCTGTACTCAACCCGACACCACAACAACGGCACCGGAACGTGCATTCCCCCGGGAAGGGGTCAGTTCTCGCCGAAGACCCACACCGCGCCGGCCCCGAACAGGAGGTCCAGAGCGGTCACGAGGAGCATCATGATGACCACGAAGATGAGGACGGTGATGGTGAACCTGACCAGCTCCCGGCGGGTTGGCGTGACGACCTTCCCGAGCTCCGCGAGGACCTGGCGGATGAACAGCATGATGCGCCCGAAGAACCCGCGCTGAGGAGCCTTCTTCTCGGAGGGGCTTCCCTTGGAGCTGCTCGCAGCCGTATCGGTCACCGTCAACCTCATCAATCTGTGTGGTGTTCCAGCCGGACCACCAGTGGCGCCCCCAGCTGATCATGTTTACCGCCGCGCGGGGCCTGTGCCTGCGCCGGGGCTTCGTGATCTGTTTCTGCCGTGCCTTCGCCATCCATCCGCGAAGGCCACGCGCAGGGCAGACAGGACTCGAACCTGCAACCTGCGGTTTTGGAGACCGCTGCGCTACCAATTGCGCCACTACCCTTTGGTTTTGAACCGGTACAGCTTCCACTCCGGACGGGCCGGTGAGGGCACGAACCATCATGGTGTTTCAACACCGAGGAACAAGTCTACGCATTCACCGCCGGAACGTCGAACCGAGGAGCCGGGCGGGAGTCCACGAGGCATACCGCGACGTCCGTCCGGTCGCCGCTCCTTGGGTCACCGCGGTCCCGGGTGTCACCCGGCACGCGTCACTTCCCCTGTCGCCGTACCTTCCGCGCGTCACGCGTGGCCGGTGCGCGGCTCCCGGCCCGAGCCGCAGGGCAGCGCCTCATTCCGGCCCGAACACGCCCAGCACCTAAGCTGGAAGCTGACACGACACCGCCAGTGAACGGGACCCGATGAACACGACGACCGATGACTCCATCCGAGCAGCCCTCCCGCGGATCTCCCGCCGGATCGACTCCATCGCGGAGTCGGCGACGCTGGCCGTCGATGCGAAGGCCAAGGCCCTGAAGGCGGCAGGGCGGCCGGTCATCGGTTTCGGCGCGGGCGAACCGGATTTCCCGACTCCCGGATACATCGTCGAAGCGGCGATCGAAGCCGCGCGCCAGCCGAGGTTCCACCGCTACTCCCCAGCCGGAGGGCTGCCGGAGCTCAAGCAGGCCATTGCCGAGAAGACGCTGCGCGACTCCGGTTATGCCGTCGATCCCGCGCAGGTCCTCGTGACCAACGGCGGCAAGCAGGCCGTGTACGAGTCCTTCGCGGCTCTTCTCGATCCAGGCGACGAAGTCCTCGTGCCGACTCCGTTCTGGACCACGTATCCCGAGGCCATCCGGCTCGCCGGTGGAGTACCCGTGGAGGTCTTCGCCGGTCCCGAGCAGGGCTACCTGGTCACTGTCGACCAGCTCGAGGCCGCGCTGACCGCCCGCACCAAGGTGCTGCTGTTCGTATCGCCGTCCAACCCCACCGGAGCCGTCTACGGCGCGGACGCGGTCCGCGAGATCGGGGAATGGGCCGCCGCACGCGGGCTCTGGGTCGTCACGGACGAGATCTACGAGCACCTGACCTACGACGGTGTTCCCTTCACCTCGATCGCAACGGCGGCTCCCTCCCTCGGCGACAAGGTGGTCATCCTCAACGGTGTCGCGAAGACCTACGCGATGACCGGATGGCGCGTGGGCTGGATGATCGGCCCGAAGGACCTCATCAAGGCCTCGACGAACCTGCAGTCGCATGCGACGTCGAACGTCTCGAACGTCCCGCAGATGGCAGCGCTCGCGGCGGTCTCCGGTCCACTGACCGCCGTCGACGAGATGAAGGTGGCGTTCGACCGCCGCCGTCGTGCGATGGTCTCCGCCCTGAACGCGATCGAGGGCGTCGAGTGCCCCACTCCGCACGGTGCCTTCTACGCCTACGCGGACGTGCGTGCCCTTCTCGGGCGCAGCTTCGGGGGCGTCGCACCGGCGACCTCCGCCGAGCTCGCCGCGCTGATCCTCGAGAAGGTCGAGGTCGCCGTCGTGCCCGGCGAGGCTTTCGGCCCGAGCGGATACCTCCGGCTGTCCTACGCGCTCGGCGACGAGGACCTCGCCACGGGCGTCGGGCGCCTGCAGGAGTTCCTCGGCTCCGCCCACTGACGTCCACCGACGTCCACCGACGGCTGCGGTACCGGCGGCTGCTGCGGTACCGGCCGGGTCAGAGCAGCTTGCGCTCCGTGGCCCAGCGCGTGAGTTCGTGGCGCGAGGACAGCTGGAGTTTCCGGAGCACCGCGGACACGTGTGTCTCGACGGTCTTCACGGAGATGAAGAGTTCCTTCGCCGTCTCCTTGTAGCTGTAGCCGCGTGCGATCAGCCGCATGACCTCCAGCTCCCGCGCGGAGAGTCGGTCGAGCTCGTCGTCGACGGCGACGGAAGCCGTTCCGAAGGCATCGAGGACGAAGCCGGCCAGTCGCGGCGAGAACACGGCGTCGCCTGAGGAGATGCGCTGCACGGCGTCGGTGATCTCGGGTCCTGAGATCGTCTTGGTGACATAGCCGCGGGCCCCTGCACGGATGACGGCGACGACGTCCTCCGCCGAATCGGAGACGCTCAGGGCGAGGAACCGGGACCGCGTTCCCCGGGTAGTGCACCGGTGGATCACTTCCGCGCCGCCCCCTCCGCGACCTCCCGGAAGGTGCACGTCGAGGAGCACGACGTCGGGCTCCGTAGAGCTGATCACCGCCTCCGCCTCCTCCACCGTCGCCGCCTCGCCGAGGACGCGGATCGACGGGCCCAGCGCCGCACGGAGGCCGGAGCGGAAGATGGCGTGATCGTCGACGATGACCACGGTGACGATCACCGGTGCTGCCTCGTCCACCGATTCGTTCTGGCTGTCCACGTCTCCCTCTCCTGGCCGCCCTGCGACCGTCCGCCCCTGTCGCGCCCATAGTTCTCCGCCGTTGCGGCGGCAGTCCGTCACGCCAGCCTAGACGCCGTTCCGGGCAGGCCTGGGCAGACGGAGGCGCACCTCGGTGCCGGCCTCGTCACTGCGGAGCTCCGAAGAGCCACCGTGCCGGCGCATCCTGCTGTGGATGGATTCGCGGATCCCCAGGCGATCTGCCGGCACCGCGTTCGGATCGAAGCCTTCGCCCCTGTCCCGGATGAACACCTCGACGGCGTCGGTACCGGCCTCGAGATAGACGGAGACCGCGACCCCCGCATGTTTGGCGGCGTTGAGCATCGCTTCCCTCGCCGCCTGCGCCAGAGCGTCCTCCGCCGGGCCCAGGACGGCGTCTCCCACGGCCACGACTGCGACAGGATGCCCGTAGAGGTCCTCGATCTCGCCCGCCATGACGCGCAGCCGCTCAGCGAGGCTGCCGGGGTCCTTCGCCGGGTCGGCGAAGAGCCACTGGCGCAATTCGCGCTCCTGCGCCCGCGCCAACCGCAGCACATCCGTCTCGGAATCCGCCCGGTTCTGGATCAGCGCGAGGGTCTGCAGCACGGAGTCGTGCAGGTGCGCAGCGATCTCCGCGCGCTCCGTCTCACGGACCCGGGCCGCACGCTCCGCCTCGAGGTCACGCCACAACGTGAGGCCCCACGGTGCGAGGACGAGGGCGACCCCGGCGAGGACGGCGAGCACCGCCACGACCGTGGCCATCGTCAACGTCCACGAGCCGGTGCTCGACAGCGCGACGAGGACGCCTGCGACCACGAGCACGATGCCCGCGAGGAGGCGCAGTGTTCCGCCGGCCCGTCCCGCTCCCGCCCTGTTCATGACCCGGACCCGTCGCACCTCGTCGAGTTGCGACCATGCCAGAGCTGCTCCCGTGGCCACGACGGCGATCGGAACGAAGAAACCCCAGTTGACCTGCACTCCGAGCAGTTGCACCACGAGCACCGCCGCCGCGAGCAGCAACCCCGTTCCGAACAGGATCTCCCGTCGACCCGCGCGCAGCGTCCGATCATCCAGCCCTTCCGGATCGAAGGGACCCGGCTCCGGCGAAAGGGACGCGCCGGCGGCCGGCGCCTGTCCAGTGTCCCTGGCCGCAGCACTGCCGTCGGACGGGGCGGGCGTCCCGACGTCGTGCATGAAGGCTGCCGGCCCGGTCTGCCGCCCTGCCTGTGCCGCCTTGTCCGCGGCGGTCGGCACGAAGATCCAGAGCCAGGCGTACAGGAGCACTCCTGCTCCCGAGGCGAGGGTCAACAGCGCCATCCCGATGCGGACCCAGGAGGGCTTGATCCCCAGATGGACCGCGAGTCCGGCGCAGACACCGGCTATCACGCCGTCGGATCTGCGCAGCAGCGGGGGTCTCATGTCCTCATCAAAACATGCACCTACAGGGTGGGAGCTCCTCCCGGAGCAGATTCAGGGGGCGCTCAGGGTTCAATCAGGGTTCGCCCCGATAGCCGCGCCGGACCGTCGAGTGAAGGATTGAGGCATGACATCAGCACCAACACCAGGCGAGCCGTCCTGGCAGCACGATCCGGCCACACCCGCTCCTGCGGATCCTCCCGCGTCATCGTCGTTCTTCCGTTGGATCCGAGGCCTCGACATCACCAGGGCCCCCGATCGCTGGGTCGGCGGAGTGTCGGGCGGCGTAGCCCGCCGCACGGGGCTCGACCTGGCCCTGGTGCGCGGCATCATCGTGATCCTCGCGGTCTTCGGCGGCATCGGCGTGCTGCTGTACGGGCTCGCCTGGGCCCTGCTTCCGGAACCGGACGGACGCATCCACGTCGAGCAGGCCGGCCGCGGATCCTGGACGTCCGGCCTCACCGGAGCCGCAGCGCTCGTGGCGATCGGTCTCTGGCGCCCGAACCTGCCGTTCCTCGGCGAGGGCGGTGCCGGCGGCCTCCTGTGGACGCTGTTCTGGATCGGCGCCGTCGTCCTGTTCGTGTACTGGATCATCAACCGGTCCGGCAGCGGCCGCACCGTGCACGGAGCACCAGGCGGTCCGCAGGACGTCGGCGGAGGCCCTGCCGGCCCACCCCACAGTCACGGAGGGCCAGCGGCCTTCCCGCCCGCGCCTTTCGGACCGGCGAGCCGGCCCGGGCCGCCCACGCCCGGTGAACGCATGGCCTTCACACCCTCCGCCGGCGCCCCAGCGAGCGGCACCGGATCAGCACTCCCCGGCACCGCGCCTGATGGGGACGACGGCGATCCAGACGTGGGCCGCGCGCGGGACGAGACGCTCGAGCAGAGGACCATTCCCCTGCCGCAGCATCCGGGAGCGCTGACTCAGCCCCTGCCCGCCTCCGCCCCCCTGCCCCACGACCCCGCCGGCACCGGGTGGACCGGCTCCTCGACGTGGGCAGGCTCGGGGTCGCAGTATCCGGCGCCAGGGTTCTACGGAGCGGGATCGCCGCCGTCCGGTTCCAGCCCGGGAACCGCCCGCCCCCGCCCCGCGCGGCCCTCCGGATCCGCGACGGCGCTCCTCGTCGGCGGAGCGGTCATCCTCGCGGCAACACTCCTGACGCTCGACTACCTGGACGTGCTGGACCTCCTGAATCCGGCAGTGGTCGCCCTCGCGGCGGCTGCGATCGTGCTCGCCCTCGGCGTCGTGGTACTCGGGGCTCGTGGTCGAACCTCCGGTCTTGTCGGTCTGACGGCGGCGCTCGCGACCATCGGTGCACTCGTCTCGTCCTTCACGATCGTGGGAGGGGCCTGGATTGTGGCGCAGGAGAACCGGACCACGCCGACGTCCTTGCGGGCAGCGGAGGGCGGTTACAGCATCATGGCGGCACACACGACGATCGACCTGACGGAGCTGCCCCGGCCGGCGAGTGACATCACGGTGCCGGTCAACTCCCTGGCCAGCGGCGTGACGGTGATCGTTCCGGAGGACGTCTTCGTACAGATCCGGACGCGCATGGCCCTCGGCAACGCCGAGGCGATCAGCGACGCTCCGCCGCTCGGCGAGTCCCGCTCCGAGTTCAGCGACCGGGAAGGACTGCTGCAGCTGAGCAACGGCGAGCTGAATCCTGATGCTGCCGGCGCAGCCCTGATTCTCGAGGTGCGGGGCGCGCTCAGCGACGTCTCGATCACCACCGCCCCCGGCACCGACACCCCCGCAGGAGACACACCATGAGCACTTCGATCACCGAGCAGAAGCGACGCCCGCGCGTCACCACGATCGTCTGGGGGGCCTTGATCCTCGCCATCGCCCTGCTCGTCCTCCTCAGCCAGTTCATCGCGCTGTCGATCGATCCGGTGGTGGTGGCACTCGGCCTGCTGATCGGTGTCGGGCTCGCCCTGGTCGCCGGAGGGATACTCTCCCTCCGCTCCCGGGCGACGGCCGACGGCGGAGGTACGGACCGATCAGCGAACGAAGCCGGGCGGGACGACGACAGCGACCACGACAGGGACCACGGCTCGGACACGACCGCATCCTACTGACCATCCCCACAAGCACAGACCACCAACGAAAGGCACACCATGCAGTCCTTCTACCGTTTCCTTCGCTCCTCCCCCATCAAGCGCGGTCCGGGAGGGATCCTCGGCGGCATCGCCTCGGGCATCGCACACCAGTACGGGTGGCGCGTGAGCTATGTACGCATCGCGATGCTCCTCAGCTTCCTCCTCCCGTTCATCGGTCTTCCCCTCTACCTGGTCCTGTGGCTCCTCCTGCCGACGACGGACGGCACCATCGCCCTGGAGAAGGTCGTGTCCGGGTCCCGGTGACGGATGACGAGCACAGGAAGGGCCATCCGCGCAGTCAGCGCGGATGGCCCTTCCTGCTGCATGACCTGCAAGGATGGATGCCGTGTCGAGAACCACCGCTCCCCGCAAAGTCCCGCGCCTGCTCATCGCGTCGTGCGCGTTCCTGTTCATCTCCGGATACTTTGTGGTGCGGTTTCCCGACGTGGAGGGCGCGAGCTACGCGTCGTACGCCTTCAACCTGCTGATCGCGCTGCCGGCGTTCATCGCGCTGGTCCGGCAGCTCGGCGCCGTGCGCGGGTCCGCGGCCCTCGTGGCAGTGTCGCTCTTCGGCTACCTGATCGAGGGACTCGGCGTCGCCACCGGAATGCCGTACGGCCGGTTCTACTACGGCGATCCCCTGGGTCCCACGATCCTCGGCCTCGTGCCGTACCTGCTGCCCCTGTCCTACGTACCCTTGGTCATCGGCGCCGTGGCCGTGGTGTCGGGTCACGGGACGACGCTGCGCAGGATCGTTCTCGGCGGCCTGCTGCTGGTCGTGATCGACGGCGTCCTGGATCCGGGCGCCGTGTCCCTCGGCTTCTGGATCTGGCCCGACAGCGGCCCGTACTACGGAGTGCCGCTCTCCAACTACGGCGGCTGGCTCATCTCGGGGCTCATCGCGTCCGCGCTCGTCACCTGGATCGGCGGCCGGCGTCTCACCGAGGTGCCGCTCCGGCCGGGCCTGCTCGACAGCCTGCTGGTCTCGATGTTCCTGTGGCTGGGCGTCTGCATCTTCTCGGGGCTCGTGTTTCCCGCCGTTCTCGCCGCTGCGCTGATCGTCCTCGTGGGGCGGCGTCGCCTGCAGCTCACGCGCGCGGCCACCACGGCACGCAGGGACGACGACCCCGTCCCGGCCGCTCCGCGATCCTGACACTCCGTGCCGGCGGCTCCGGTGGGACGAGTGACGCGCGCGATGCCCCAGCAGGCTCTCGATCAGGCGGCGGGACCGAGCCGGTCCAGTAGCTTCTGCGTCGACATCATCGCCCCGCCGAGCACGGCCGGCAGCCCTCCGCCCGGGTGGACGGACGCTCCGACGCGCCACAGCCACGGCCGCAGGGGATCCGAGTAGGGCGGAAGGTGGAACGGTCCGCTCAACCAGGCCGGACGCACCGCGCCGTACAGCGCCCCGCCGGCGGATCCGCGCTCGCCGAAGTACCCCGGGTCCAGGATCTCGTAGGTCTCGAAGTAGTCCTCGACGGGCTCCGGCAGTCCCAGCACGCGCGTCGTCCGGTCGAGTTCGCGCCGGACGAAGGGATCGTCGAGGGGATAGGTTCTCCCGTTGGCCGGCGCGGTGAGGAGCAGCGCCAGGGTCGGGGACGAGTTCGGGTAGACCCCGTTCGCCGGGTAGTAGTTGACGAAAGCCATCGTCTGCTCGGGTTCGTCGCCGGTCTCGAGCCGCGCGTACAACGCGGCTGGGTCGTCGGGCATGACGACGCCGTGGCGCGGCGTGCCCTCGGGCAGTGGCCGCGCCAGCACGGCGTAGATCCCGACGGCCGAGCAGGTGAGCTTCCCCGGCACACGTGGAGCGCGTCCGGACAACAGGGCGCCGAGGCGGTTGGCGTCGATGCCGCACACCACGGCGTCGGCCGGGTAGGTGCCCCCGGCCGTGGTGACCCGGCGTCGCGCGATGCGCTGCACGGGTTCACCCGTACGGATCTCGACGCCGGCGTCGACGGCAAGCCGTTCGAGCGCCAGTACCAGCTCGTAGACGCCGCCGTCGGGGATCCAGACGCCGTCGCTCGCCATGATCGCCGGCATGCTTGCGTACAGCGCGGGCGTCCTGGTGGGACTCACGCCCGCATTGAGCGTGTGGATCGCGATGACCTCCCGCAGCCCTTCCGGCAGCCAGTCCAGGCTGTCCAGGTAGCTGCGCGTCGTCAGCCTCCGGCCGTACAGCCCGGCGAGTTTCGCCAGCGCAGGATACGCCTTGGCCTCGAGCGGGCCGGTGGTGAGCAGTCGCGACACGTCCGCGCCCAGGATGCCGTGCTCAGCCGCGAAACGCGTCCATGCCTCGTGCCACGGGTGTCCCTCGGGCACCGGCAGCACGCACTCCTCCCCGCGGTAGTAGTAGGTGCCGACCTCCGGCAACCTCTCCAGCCGGAGGTCCGCGGTAGCCGCCGCACTACCGGAACCAGGGGGAGCGACGTCGTCGAGCCTCTGCAGGAAGTCCTGCCAGACGGCCGGGAAGGTGAACAACGACGGTCCGGTGTCCATCCGCTGCCCGGCGACGTCGATGCGCCGGCTCTTGCCTCCGACGTCGTCGGACGCCTCCAGCAGGGTGACGCTGTGACCCGCTCGCCCGAGCAGGGCAGCAGCGGTCAGGCCACCGATACCGCCACCGACGACGACGACACGGCTCACCGGTACAGGCCCAGCGTGAGGCCGACCACGAGCTGGACGCCTGCGACGGTGCCGGCCACGTAGGGGAACGCGATCGAGTACCGGTACAGCCGGTGCCCCGTCGCCGGCCGGGGGTCCCGGTAGAGGCCGACCAGGAGCCAGCCGGCGATCAGGGCATTCACCACGGCGACCGGGATGCTGACGAGGGCGAAGCACGCGGTGGAGAGTGCCCACCAGGCCCCGCTCCAGCCGACGACGCCGCGCACCCCGAGCCGGACCGCCGTCGTCGTGATGCCTACTGCCCTGTCCTCGTCGATGTCCTGGACGGCGTCGTACGTGTGCTTCGCGGCGCTCCAGGCCATGAGCCCGAGTGCCGCGGCCCAGACCGGCTCGTCGCCCAGCGCGTAGGGCACGAAGACGAGCGGCAGGGCGTAGGCCGCATTGCTGATCGAGTCCATGTACGCCCGGGCCTTGAAGCGCAGCGGCGGCGCAGAGTAGAAGACGAACACGACCGCGTAGAGCACAATCCACCCGAGCGCCACCGGCGGGAGGGTGAGGGCGAACCAGGCGAGGAACGGCAGGTTCGTGACGAGGACGGCGACCCAGATGGCCCGGACCTCGGAGGCCCTGATCCTTGCGCCCTCGAGCGAGCCCTTCCGCGGATTGAGGGCGTCCGTGTCCTGGTCGAAGATGTCATTGACGCCGTAGATGAGCAGGTTGAACGGCAGCGTGAGCCAGACCAGGAGCGCACACGCCTCCCACTGCCACAAAGAACCGACGAGCCACATGCTGACCACGCCGGTGCCCAGGGTATTGATCCAGAGGACCGGTCGGGAGATGGACACCATCCGCAGCGCCGCTGGCGCAAAACCTGCCTGGGGCACTGCTGTGTCCTCCTCGGACCTACGGGGTGGCGATCCGCGGGAGCTGCGTCCGCGTGCGCCGGATGGTGCCAGCCTACGTGGTCCGTAGCGGGGCGGACGGCCCGGGAACGACGAGTCCCCCCGGTGCGCCCGGCAGTGTGACGCAGTCGGGTGGGGAGTCCCGCGTGTGTCTAGAATCATAGTTGGGCCCGACGGTGTGCTCCTGATGAACCACCCACCCCTCGTCGAAGGAACCCACGCCCCATGAAGATCGGAATCCTCACCAGCGGCGGCGACTGCCCCGGGCTGAACGCCGTCATCCGCGGCGCGGTGCTCAAGGGCATCAAGACCCACGAGCAGGAGTTCGTGGGATTCCGCGACGGGTGGCGTGGCGTCGTCGAAGGCGACATCATCGACCTTCCCCGCCATGCGGTCAGGGGCATCTCGAAACAGGGCGGCACGATCCTCGGAACCTCGCGGACCAATCCCTTCGAGGGCAAGGGCGGTGCGGAGGCCATCAAGGAGAACCTCGACCGACTCGGCATCGACGCGATGATCGCGATCGGTGGAGAGGGCACGCTCGCGGCCGCCAAGCGCCTCACGGACCTGGGCCTGAAGATCGTCGGCGTCCCCAAGACCGTCGACAACGACCTCGACGCCACGGACTACACCTTCGGCTTCGACACGGCCGTGCAGATCGCCACCGAGGCCATCGACCGGCTCCGCACCACGGGCGAGTCACACAGCCGCTGCATGATCGCCGAGGTGATGGGCCGCCACGTCGGCTGGATCGCGCTGCACGCGGGCATGGCGTCCGGCGCGCATGCCATCCTGATCCCGGAACAGCAGACCAGCATCGAACAGATCGCCGAGTGGGTCTCGACGGCGAACGCCCGAGGACGTGCCCCACTCGTCGTCGTCGCGGAGGGGTTCGTGCCCTCGCACATGGAACAGGCCCACTCGGAGCGCGGGCTCGACACCTTCGGCCGCCCCCGTCTCGGTGGTATCGCGGACCAGCTGGCCCCGGAGCTCGAGGCACGAACGGGCATCGAGACCCGGGCCACGATCCTGGGCCACATCCAGCGCGGCGGAGTCCCGACGTCGTTCGACCGTGTGCTCGCCACGCGCCTCGGCATGGCCGCGGTCGACTCCGTCAAGGACGAGCTGTGGGGCACCATGGTCTCGCTCAACGGCACGGAGATCGCCCACGTCGGCTTCGAGGCGGCACTCGGCAACCTCAAGCGCGTTCCGCAGCACCGATACGACGAAGCTGCGATCCTCTTCGGCTGAGCTCGTGGAACTCGACCCGGGAACCGTCTCGATCATCCAGCTCGCCTGGTCGCGGCTGCTGGGGCTCGATGACGACGCACTTGCCGGCGGCGGCCCCGACCGCCTGTACAGCCTCGACGACGACGCATCCGTGCTGACCTTCGTCACCCTGTTCGGGCAGGAGGTGCTCAAGGGACCTGCGTGGGCCATCGACGCAGGGCGGAGCATGTCGGGGCTAGAGCTGCGCAGCCACTCGGCGCTGCTCACGCTCAGTCGCGGCCACGGGGGACGCGGTCTCGGTGAGGCGCAGCTGTACTTCTGCGACGACCTGCCACAGTTCGACGGACCGCCCGCCGTCGTGTCCCGTGAGCAGCTGCTCGTCCACGCGCTCGAGCGCAGGTGCCCGCCCGACGACGTGGCGGAGGCTGGCCTCGGCGGGGCCGAACACGCCTTCGTGCTGGTGGCCGAGGGCGACGACTCGGACAACGGGCAGCCGACGCCGCTTGCGGGCGCGGGGTATGACATCTGGGCGGGCATCCTGGCGCACACCGCCGTCATCACGCCGCCGGACGAACGACGCAAGGGATACGCGCAACGCATAGCCGCCGTCGCCGTCGAGGAAGCGATGGCTGCCGGCCTCGTCCCCCAATGGCGCGTGCGCACGGACAACACCGCCTCGCAGCGCACCGCCCGACGGGCGGGTTTCGCCTTCGCCGGGACACAGACCTCGGTCATCCTCGACGCCTGACAGCGTGCAGCGGGCCGGCGCGGAGGCAGTCCCTGCCCGAGCGACGCAGCAGCGGGTATCCGACTGTCAGCAACTTCCCAGCGAGTCACGGTCGGCCATCGATCATGTTACGGAACAGCAACCGTGCCCCCGATCGAGCCGTTCAACCGACGTCGGTTGTTAGCGTGGAACCGGTGAAATTCTCCCCTCGCCCCGCCTCACAGCCCGCGACCACACTCAGCTCGACCCTCGGCACCACGTTCTACGGGGCCCTGATCGGTCTGGTGGAGCTTGTCCCGGGGGTCTCCGGCGGTACTGTCGCACTGGTTCTCGGGGTGTTCGACCGTGTGGTCGCCTCGTCCAATCACCTCATCCGAGGCTTGGCGTGCATCGTCCTGCGACGCGACCGACAGGGTGCAGGACCTCGCCTGGCCGGTGTCGAGTGGACCCTGATCCTGCCCCTTGCCGTCGGCATGTTCCTGGCCCTGTTCGCCCTCTCGAAGCCCCTGCACACTTTCGTCGACACGCAGCCGACACTCTCCAGCGCCCTGTTCCTCGGAATGGTGGCGGCGAGCTTGCTGGTGCCCATCACCATGGCCCGGGACGCAGGTCCCTCGACCACGAGCTCGAGGGTTCTCGGGCCCGTCGCCGTATGTGCAGTTGCAGCTGTGGTGTTCGTGCTCCTGGGCCGCCCGTCACTCCAGGTCGAGGATCCGTCCGGGTGGGTCGTGGTCCTCAGCGGAACGGTCGCGGTCTGCGCCTTGGCCCTCCCCGGACTCTCGGGCTCCTTCATCCTCCTGACCCTCGGCATGTATGAGCCGACGCTCGAGGCGGTCAGCACCCGGGACGGTGGGTACTTGTTGCTCTTCATAGCTGGTGCCGTCCTCGGACTCGTCTCCGTGGTCCAGGCCCTCTCGTACCTGCTGCGCGTGCACCGGCGAGCAACCCTCCTGGTCGCGACTGGGCTTATCCTCGGCTCGCTCCGGGCACTGTGGCCCTGGCAGGACGGTGGCGCCCTCCTTGCACCCGACGACGCCTGGGCGGTCCCGCTGCTCGCGTGCGTGGGCGGTGCAGCCCTGGTCCTCCTGCTGTGGTGGCGTGAACACCGGTCAGTACGGGCCTCAACCCTGTCGATGAGCGCTCGGTGACGGCGACTCCACGCGACCTCCCGCCGAGCACACCGGCAATTCCGGGCTGCGGTGCGGTCCCGCAGCGGACCGGCTCCGTGGAAGGGCAGACATGACGGACGAACAGAAACCACCTTCGACCAGCGCCGATGAGGAACAGCGGGAAACGGTTCCCCCGCGTGCGATGCTGGGCGATATCCGTAGCGGAGCAGTACTCTCGGCAGCCGCGGCGACCACGGTTCTTGGCCTGCTGGTAGCAGTGAGCGGAGTGGGGTGGGCCGCAGCGAGCCTACTGTCCCAGGTCTCCTCCGGACTCGGAACGGTCGGGTCCGTGACCGTGACGGTGCTGCTGGCACTGGTCCTCACCTTCTTCTGCCTGAAGGACGGTGACCGCTTCTCCCGCTGGCTGCTCAGGTGGACGACCGGAATCGACCAGGATCGCCACGGGGGCTCCCGGTGAGTGATGGACGGATATGAGGCTGAGGAGTGCGCCGGTAGGATCAGACACCGTGTTTGCCGTGAACGCCGGAAAGACGAGCATGAGTAGGATTCGACCTTCTGTTCCCCGACGGGAGAGCAACGGCACGGGTGGGGGTTACCGTCCGGAGGTCCAGGGCCTGCGCGCGCTGGCTGTACTCATGGTCGTGTCCTATCACATCTGGTTCGGCCGGGTGTCGGGCGGGGTCGATGTCTTCCTGCTGATCTCGGCATTCCTGCTGACGTTGTCGTTCCTGCGGAAGGTCGAATCCGGGCGCCCGCTGGACCTCACCCGCCACTGGCTGCACCAGTACAAGCGGTTGCTTCCGGCTGTCGTGGTCGTCATCCTCGGCACGCTCGTCGCATCCAGCCTGCTGGTGCCGCAATCGCGCTGGTGGGACATCATGGGACAGTCATGGGCGTCGCTGTTCTACGTGCAGAACTGGATACTGGCTGCCGACACCGTGGACTACTACGCGGCTGATCACAGTCAGGCCAGCCCTCTGCAGCACTTCTGGTCGCTATCGGTGCAGGGGCAGGTGTTCATCCTCTGGCCCTTGCTGTTCCTTATCAGCGTGCTGGTGTCGCGGCGGTTGCAGCTAAAGTTCCGCAGTGTCGTCCTGATCGTGTTCGGTGCATTGTTCGTCGCCTCGCTGGCGTTCTCCGTCTGGGAGACCTACACGAACCAGGCTTTCGCGTATTTCGACACGCGCGCCCGGCTGTGGGAATTCGCCATCGGCACGCTGCTCGCGCTGGCATTGCCGTACGTCCGCCTGCCGCGCGTCGGCCGCATCGTCGCGGGCTGGGTCGGCGTGCTCGCGATGCTGAGCGGCGGTTTCCTGCTTGATGTGCAGGGCCAGTTCCCGGGATATGTAGCCCTGTGGCCGCTGATGGCGGCTGCCCTCGTGATCGTTGCCGGGCAGAGCCGGAGCGCCGTCGGAGCGGACCGGTTCCTGTCGTCGAAGCCGCTGGTGCGCCTGGGGAATCTGTCCTACGCCCTCTATCTGTGGCACTGGCCCGTGTTGGTGCTGGCGTTGGCGTGGCAGGACCGCCCGACGCCGGGCGTACTCGGAGGCCTCATCATCATCGCGGTGTCCCTCGTATTGGCCTACGCCACGATGCGCTTCGTCGAGCGCCCCCTGCGGGCACTGGCGTGGCCCGACAGACGGCGCCTGAATGCCGTGATCGTGCTCGCGGCGTGCCTGGGGCTCGTCGCAGTTCCCCTGACTGCCTGGCAGCAGAGCCTGAGGATCGAATCGGAACAGATCGCGGCCGAGGCCAGCAGAAACAACCCGGGGGCCCTGGTGCTGGATTCGCGCTTCGGGGTCACCGCCCCCGAAGGGGTCCCGCTCGTCCCCTCCGCAAGCACTGCCGCCCACGACTACGCCAGCCTCCATGCTCCCTGTTTAGGGAGGTACGGCACGGACGCCCCACTGCTGCAGGGGATGGGCTGCTCCGTCATCGTCGACCAGGAGGCGCCGGATCGCACCATCCTCGCGGTAGGGAACAGCCACGTCCAGCAGTGGCTCGCTGCCATCAGGCCGATGGCGGAGGAGAACAACTGGGCAGTAGTGGCCATCGTGAAGGGTGGGTGCCAGTACGTCGGCCACGAGGAGACAGTAGCCCCTGACTGCAACGGGAGGAACACTCAGGCCACCGACTACATCCTCGGTCTCCGTCCGGACGTGGTGTTCACCACGGGAACCTACTCGATCGCCGATGCACCCTTCGAGTTGCTTCCCGGTGGGTTCAGTCGGGGTGCCTCCGACCTGATGTCCCAGGGCATCCCCATGGTGGCTATCCGCGACAACCCCCGCTTCCATCAGAACATGATGGAGTGCGTGGAGAAGTTCGGGGCGTCGTCCGAAGCGTGCAACCCACGAGAGGCCGACGCACGCGACATGGGAGAAGTATCGCCCATCGCGCAAATGGCAGCCATCACTCCGGGCCTCTCGACCATGGACCTCAACGGCTACATCTGCGTCTCGGAAACCTGCCCTGCCGTCATCGGGAACGTTCGCGTGTACCTCGATGACAATCACCTCACTGCTACCTACGCCGGCACGTTGAGGCCGTTCTTCGAGGAGCACTTCAGGGACGCCACCGGATGGTGACCGGCACGAGCATCCGTCCTGGAGGTATCCCCCCGCTAGCCGAACAGCTCGAGGAGCTCGGTGCGCCCGAACATCTCCGCGGCAGCACGGGCCGACGGCGTCCCCGCCTCGGGATCCGCTCCGGCCGCCACGAGGAGCCGGACGACGTCGGTGTGGCCCTTGAAGACGGCTCCCGCGAGCGGCGTCTGACTACGGTCGTTGGCCTGATCGACGTCAGCGCCCCGTGCCAGCAGGTCCCGCACGACGGCCGGATGCCCGTTGTAGGCGGCCAGCATCAGCAGGCTGTCTCCCGCGGTGTTCGTCAGAGCGAAGGGCACCCCGGCGTCCAGGTACCGCACCAGCGTGGTGGCGTCACCCTGCCGCGCGGCATCGAAGAGCGCATGGGCCAGGGCGATCGCTGCGGCAGCGCCGTCGTCCGTGCCCGCCGCGGCGGTGCCGCCGGCCTCGTCGCCTCCACCCGCGCTCATCGCGGCGACCTCAGGAACCCGGTGGCGCGACCGACGACCTGACCGGCGTCCGGCGCCACGATGACCTCCTGGCCGGCCGCATAGATCTCCTCGCCGTCCTGCACGATGAGGTCCGCTGACGCATCAGCGGACCGCTTGAGGACCGCAAGCGCGATCGGGCCCATCTCGTAGTGGTGCGCCACGGATGTCACCCGGCCCACCGTGCGGCCCTCACTGATGACGGCACTGCCGGGGGCGGGAAGGGTGTGCTGGCTGCCGTCGAGATGGAGGAAGGTGAGCCTGCGCGGCGGATGCCCGAGGTTGTGCACGCGCGCAACCGTCTCCTGGCCCTTGTAGCACCCCTTGGCCAGGTGGACGGCCGTGCGCATGAGGTCGAGCTCGTGGGGAATCGTCTTTTCATCGGTCTCGAAGCCGGGCCGCGGGCGCCAGGCGGCCACGCGGAGGGCTTCGGCGGCGAGTGACCCGGCGAGGGCGAGACCCGTCGCCGCGACGACCTCCTTCCGGCGCTCACGTGGCACGAGGTATTCGAACCAGGGCCGCTCCCGGCCGGGGTGCTCGCCGTCGTCGATAGTGGAGTAGGCGTAGCCGCCCGCCCCGATCGATGGCCAGGGATCCTCCCAGGTGACGACGGCGTCGGCCACCTCCGGCAGGGCCCTCGTCGCTCCGACCACGGCCCAGGCATGCGTGACGTCCTCCACCTCGACGCGCAGCATGAACTTCATGCGCTGGAGCCAGGCTGCCAGCGGGGCCGCCTCGCCACCCTCGGTGACGAGCCAGGTGGTCGCGCCGTCGTCCACGACGTGCGCCGAGTACTCGATCCGCCCCTGAACCGTCAGGAGCAACGTCTCGGTGCTCTGCCCGGGCCGGAGGCCGAGCAGCAGCTGGGATGACAGGCTGTTGAGCCAGCTGAGGCGGTCGGGGCCGGACACCGTGACCACTCCGCGGTGGGAGAGGTCGACGACGGCCTGCCCGTCCGCCAGCAGGCGCTGCTCACGGAACGGATCGCCGTAGTGGGAGGCAACCCCGGCGTCCGCTCCGCCGCCCTCGACGGCACCGGGTCGGCTCAGGAAAGGGCTTGATGGGATCATGACGGTATAACGCCTCTCGGGCGGGGCTATTCCTGCTGGTCGGCGCCGTGGGTGCACGGTGCGACCGCGGATCCGGTTGTCCGCGCTGTCAGGGGGCTTTCTTGAGAATGGCCGACGCATGCGCCTCGAGGGAATTGCCGTCCGCTGCCACGTCCCAGCGCCAGTAGAGGTTGCCTTCGACCAGTCCGAACAGGCGGGTGGCGGCGGAGTACTCCTTGGAGTGCTGTCCGCGCATGACGAGGTCCGTGCTCAACTGGATCTGCGGGCCCTTGATGCTCCCGTAGTAGAGCTCGGCGATTCCGCCCGGGTGCACGATCGTAGCGGTGATGTCGAAGCCACCGGCCGCGTTGCGGAACTGCTCGACCTCGTCGGCCGTCTTCAGCGCCGGAACGATGTCCGCGGGGCTCAGCCCCGGACCGACGTCGGCGTCGTTCAGCTTCCGGTCGAGCGCCCAGAAGCCCGTCTCGACGGACAGCGGCCGCAACTGCGAGCCCTGCTCGTCGATGAGCCAGGACTCGGCGCTGTACTGCAGGTAGGGCAGGCCGTTCTGCGAGAACACGACGCGCTGCGAGAAGCGCTCCGACTCGGCCGTTCCTTCACCGAGCATCCCTGTCCCCTCCCAGGTTCCGAGGAGCCACGACAGTGGGACGAGCTCGGGTGTCAGGTCGGTGGGCAGTTCAATCGACATGGGCGCTCCGGGTCAAGGGGCTTGCTGGGACTACTTCTGGCCCTTGTACAGGCGCGTGATGACGAGGGCTGCGAAACCTGCCATGCCGAGACCGGCGACGACCAGCAGCGAGATGAAGAAGATTTCAAGAGCAAGAATGGACATGCTTCCATCGTAACGCGCAGCCCGGACACGGCGGGACCGCTCGGGCGGGCTCCCTGCGCCGTGGTCGGGAAATCGCGTCAGGAGAGGAAGAGCTTGTCGAGGAAGTAGACGACGGCGCCGATCGCGAGCACGGGCGTCACTCCCGAGGCCAAGGCGGCAATGGTCGGCAGGGATGCCTCACGGGCGACCAGCAGCCGGCGCGTCCCTGCGATCACCGTGCCGCACGCGAGCCCTACGACCGCGGCGGACAGGGCCGGCACGTCGGTGAACAGCAACGCGCCGAGAGGACCGGCGAGCGCCGCGAGGACGACGACGGCCGGTGCGACCAGACGGTCGGGGAATGGCAGGAGGCACCCTGCGATGGCCACCAGGATGCTGATTCCGGTGACCAGCATCACGCCGGAATCCGTGGCGTTGACAGCCAGCCTCTCGGCGGCGACCCACCCCGCCCCCATGGCGACGGCGACGACGCCCGAACTCGCTCCGAGGGTCGACTCCAGCCGGTGGCTCTGACCGGTCCCGCGGATGAGCTGGATCATGAAGACGGCGCCGACACCCAGCGCGACGGACGCCGGGAACCAGGCGAGGAATGACGGACCCGGTGTGGTGGCGGTCAGCACGACGGCGAGCAGGGCGCTCAGCCCGATGGCGGCGGACTGGCTCTTCCTCGCGGGCACACCGAGAACGTAGGGCCATCCGACGGCAGCCAGGACGACGGCGGCGCCGACGATCAGTGCCACCGCCGTCAGCGAGATGTAGGAGGACGCGACAATCGCCCCTGTCGCCACTGCTGCTGCTCCGGCCGCAGCGGCCACGCTCGTCCTCTTCACCCCAGCAATACTGCCCTACCCCCACGTGCGCTGGGAAAACCGGGGACTGCGGACCAGTGGGGCACGTGCGCCGCATCACAGCCCTGCGGCTATACTTGTCAAAATCTCTACCGCCTTCGCCTCCCCTTCGGGAACGACGGCACCGCTGCCCGATGATGCGCATTCCCGACCCGTGGAGGACACATGCCGCACATCCTGATGCTCACGAACACCACCGGCTCGTCCGTCGACATCCTGCCGGCCCTCGAACTGCTCAACCACAAGGTGCACATCCTCGCGGCGGAACCGACGGCGCTGCTGGAGACCGAGCCCTGCGACGTGGTCCTGGTGGATGCCCGCAAGGACCTCGTGGGGGCCCGCTCCCTGACCCAGCTCCTGAAAGCCACCGGCCTCAGCGCCCCCCTCGTCCTCGTCCTCACCGAGGGTGGCATGGCGGCGGTCGCCGCGAACTGGCTGGCGGACGACGTCGTGCTGGACACCGCCGGGCCGGCCGAGGTGGAGGCGCGGCTCCGCCTCGTCATCGCGCGGTCGACGGCGGCCAGCGAGGAGACGAGTACCGAGATCCATGCGTCGGGCGTCGTCATCGACGAGGCGAGCTACACAGCGAGGGTCGGCGGTGAGCCCCTGAACCTGACCTACAAGGAGTTCGAGCTGCTCAAGTACCTCGCGCAGCATCCGGGGCGTGTCTTCACCCGCGACCAGCTCCTGCACGAAGTGTGGGGCTACGACTACTACGGAGGCACGCGGACGGTCGACGTCCATGTGCGGCGACTGCGCGCGAAGCTCGGGGCGGACCACGAGCAGCTGATCGGAACCGTGCGCAACGTGGGCTACCGGTTCACGCTGACCCGCCTCCCTGAAGACCGCAGCTCCGTCAACCAGGACGCCTGAGCCCGGCTTCGTCCGCGACGACGACACGAAAAAGCCCCTCCACCCGTGGGTGGAGGGGCTTTTCATATGCCGGCCGTGATGGACCGGACCGTGGTGGAGGACATACGGGTCGAACGTATCGCGGGCACCCCACTGGTGCATCCCCCTCGAGCAGTTCACGACACTACCGCACAACGGAGCGGGCACCAAAACGATGGTCGGCAACGGGACTAGGCTGAACGCATGACCGCTGCGCAGCACGTTCCCACCTGGTCCGTCGACAGGATCATGGGCGCCCCGCCCGCTCCCCTCTCCACGGAGGTGCGCCGGCTCACGGCCGCGGCGACCGAGGCGGACGGGAATCCCCCGCTGTCGGAACAGACGCTCGTGACGCTGCGGGCGCAGGACGCCGGTGACCGGTTGCTCGTGTTCACCGTGCGCACCGCTGGGCAGCAGGACAGCGAGCTCGCGGGCGTGGCCGTCGTCACCGGTGGTGTCACGGGCGACACCGGGGAAGGCGCCGTCCTCGAACTCGTCGTCGCACCGGACTGCCGTGGTGAAGGCGCGGGGACGGCCCTCATCGAGGCGGTCCTGGCGGAGAACATCACCGGACTCCGTGGCTGGTCCCACGGCAACCACTCCGCCGCCGCAGACCTTGCCGCCCGCTTCGGTTTCCGGCCCGTGCGGGAACTCTGGCGCATGCGGCTGACGCGTGCCGCCGTTGAGCAGGCCGTCCCGGCGCTGATCCTTCCCGAGGGCATCGTCCTGCGCCCGTTCGTCCGCGGCGAGGACGAGGACGCGTGGCTCGCTGCCAATGCAGCGGCTTTCGCCGACCACCCCGAGCAGGGCTCCACCACACGGGCGGACCTCGAAGCCCGCATGGACGAGGACTGGTTCGACGCGGACGGCTTCCTGCTCGCCGTGCGCGAGGGGGACGGTGCGCTGCTCGGTTTCCACTGGACCAAGATCCACCCGGGGGTCGGTGCGCACCCGCGGATGGGCGAGGTGTACGTGGTAGGGGTGACGCCTGACGCCCAGGGCATGGGCCTCGGGAAGGCCCTCACCATCGCCGGCATCGAATACCTCCACCGCAAGGGGCTGCAGGCCATCATGCTGTACGTCGACGCGGACAATGCCGCGGCCGTGGCGCTCTACCGGAAGCTCGGTTTCACCCGCTGGGACGTCGACGTCATGTACGCGGGCACGACGGCGTAAAGCACCTTGTAAGGTTTGTTTCGAGGCGTGCCCGGCCGGTCGGCCGCGGTACTCGCCACACCATGCCCGCCCACGCTGCAGGAGACGCAATGGATTCAGAGACCAAACGCCGTGGTGCGTCACTGTACGGATCGTCCGAGACGGCTCCGGCCCGGGCGACCCAGGACCGCATCGACATCCCCGACTTCGCTCCCAGCCTCCTGCCCTCCGGCGACATCCGGCCGGACCGCTTCCTCGACCGCGAGATCAGCTGGCTCGACTTCAACGCGCGCGTGCTGGAACTGGCCGAGGATCCGGAGCTCTTCCTCCTCGAGCGCGTGAACTTCCTGTCCATCTTCGCGTCCAACCTCGACGAGTTCTTCATGGTGCGCGTCGCCGGGCTCAAGCGTCGGATCGCCACGGGCCTGGCCGTTCCGTCGGCCGCGGGCCTCAGCCCGATCGAGCAGCTCGAGAAGATCATGCAGGACGGCTACCAGCTGCAGCAGCGGCACGCCGCTGTGTTCGCGGAGCAGATCCGCCCCGCGCTCGCGCAGGAGCAGATCTACCTGACCACGTGGGAGGAACTCGACGACGCCGCGCGGGCGGAGCTCCGCAAGGTCTTCGCCGAGAAGGTCTTCCCGATCCTCACGCCGCTCGCCGTGGATCCCGCGCACCCTTTCCCGTACATCTCCGGGTTGTCCCTGAACCTCGCCGTCGTGGTCCGCAACCCGATCAGCGAGAAGGAACTCTTCGCCCGCGTCAAGGTGCCCGACCAGCTGCCGCGCCTCATGTCGGTCGACGGGCCCCGGGCGGGCAACGTCGCGGGACGCATCGCGCGCTTCATCCCGCTCGAGGAGGTCATCGCCGTCCACCTGGATCAGCTCTTCCCGGGCATGGAGGTGCTCGAGCACCACCTGTTCCGCGTCACGCGCAACGAGGACCTCGAGGTCGAGGAGGACGACGCCGAGAACCTCCTGCAGGCGCTCGAGAAGGAACTGCTGCGCCGCCGCTTCGGCCCGCCCGTGCGCCTGGAGGTGACGACGGATATCAACCCGAGCATCCGTGCGCTCCTGTCCCGGGAACTCGGAGTCGAGGCGGACGAGGTCTACAACCTGCCTGCCCCGCTGGACCTGCGCGGCCTCAGCGTGATCGCCGGGATCGACCGGGGCGACCTGCACTACCCGAAGCACGTACCGCACACGAGCCGCTACCTGAACGAGAGCGAGACCTCCAAGGCCGCGAACGTCTTCGCCGCGATGCGCCGGCGGGACATCCTGCTGCACCACCCGTACGACTCCTTCTCGACGTCGGTACAGGCGTTCCTGGAGCAGGCTGCCGCGGATCCCAAGGTGCAGGCCATCAAGCAGACCCTCTACCGCACCTCGGGCGACTCCCCCATCGTGGACGCCCTGATCGACGCCGCGGAGGCGGGCAAGCAGGTCCTGGCGCTGGTGGAGATCAAGGCCCGCTTCGACGAGCAGGCGAACATCTCCTGGGCGCGCAAGCTCGAGCAGGCAGGCGTGCACGTGGTGTACGGCATCGTGGGCCTCAAGACCCACTGCAAGCTGTCGCTCGTGGTGCGGCAGGAGATCGACGGCCTGCGCCGCTACTGCCACATCGGCACGGGCAACTACCACCCACGCACCGCGCGCTACTACGAGGACCTCGGGTTGCTCACGGCCAACGAGCAGGTGGGCCAGGACCTGTCGCGCCTCTTCAACCAGCTCTCCGGCTACGCGCCGAAGTCGACGTTCAAGCGACTCCTCGTGGCGCCGCGGTCCGTGCGCTCGGGCCTCATCGACCGCATCGAACGGGAGATCGCGAACAAGCAGGCGGGCCTCGCGGCCCGCGTGGTCATCAAGGTGAACTCCATGGTGGACGAGGCGATCATCGATTCGCTGTACCGTGCGTCGCAGGCGGGCGTGAAGGTGGACGTGATCGTCCGCGGTATCTGCTCGGTGCGACCGGGGGTTCCCGGGCTCAGCGAGAACGTGACCGTCCGATCGGTCCTCGGACGATTCCTGGAGCACTCGCGTGTGTTCGCCTTCGCGAACGGGGGCGAGCCTGCCGTGTTCATCGGGTCGGCGGACATGATGCACCGCAACCTCGATCGCCGCGTGGAGGCCCTCGTGCAGCTCAGCGAGCCCGAGGACATCTCCTACCTGATGAACCTCATGGACCGTTACATGAACCCCGCTGTCTCCAGCTGGCACCTCGACGCGAGTGGTGAGTGGACACGCCACCACAAGGATGACGACGGCGTGCCCCTCGAGGACATCCAGTCCTGGCTGCTGGCCTCCAGGGCCCGCCAGCGGGCGGTGGCCCGCCGCTGATGGTCCCGACGACGAAGGACGCGCCCGCCGGCACCACCCAGGGTACGGGCGTCACCGTTGCTGCTGCCGGGACGTTGTGCTGGCGCATCGAGAAGGGCCGGCTCGAGGTCCTGATCATCCATCGCCCCCGCTACAAGGACTGGTCCTGGCCGAAGGGCAAGCTCGATCCGGGTGAGACGACACCCGAGTGCGCGGTCCGCGAGACGTTCGAGGAGGTGGGACTGAGCGTCAAGCTGGGGATCCCGCTTGCCACGATCACCTATCCCGTCGCATCCGGCGACAAGGTGGTGCACTACTGGGCCGCGAAGACAGAGCGGCTCCGACCGGCCCCGGACGGCAAGGAGGTCGACCGGGTGCTGTGGGTGTCGCCCGAGAGCGCGCGCGACATGTTGAGCAATCCGTCCGACGTCGAACCGCTCGACGCCCTGCTCGAGGCACACCGCGCGAAGGACCTGCAGACGTGGCCGCTGATCGTGGTGCGGCACGCGAAGGCGAAACCGCGGTCCTCGTGGAGCAGGGCTGAGGGCGAGCGGCCCCTCGCGGCCACCGGCCGGAGGCAGGCCATCGCGGTGAGCCGCCTGCTTCAGGCCTGGAACCCGGAGCGCGTGGTGAGCAGCCCCTGGGTGCGGTGCGTCCAGACGATCTCGCCCTATGTGAACCAGCGCAGCGCGAAACTCAAACTCGTGGACGCGCTCACCGAGCACGACGCCTCGCGCAAGCCGGCGCGCGCGAGGAGCGCCGTCGAGCGCGTCATCGACAAACGCCGTCCCGTGGCGATCTGCACGCATCGCCCCGTGCTCCCGCTCGTGTTCTCGGTGCTCGGTGAGCACATGACGAGCGCGCTGCGGGCGCTCCTCCCGGTGGAGGACCCCTATCTGGCGCCCGGCGAGGCAGTCATCTGCCAGGTCAGCAGCACGAACCAGGGGCGCATCGTCTCGGTGGAGCAGTTCCGCGCATACGACGACTGATCCGGCGGCTTCAGCGCGCGTGCATCCACTCGTCGTACGGAGATGATCAGCCCACGTAGCTTCATCGCCGGTGTTGACTCCGTTCATCGGGCGTTCACGCGGTGGACCTAACGTCGGTTCCTCATGCAGGGACCAGTACCGACGACGGGAATGCAGCAATGGCCGATGTGAAGAGCCTCGTGCGGGGCCTGGCGCCGCACGAGATCGAGGAGATCCACAGCATCGGCCCTGCCGGGCCACTCACGCCCAAGCTCCTGCACGCGATCGACCGCGCGGCCGGCGGCCCCGGCGAGGGCCGTGGCTACTACGTCTACGGGACTCCCGCCGACCGCGACCGCCCCCGCCCCTTCGTGCTGCGCGAGGATGTGTGCGCCGAGCTGTTCGGCGTCCGCCACTAGGCCCTGACGCAGGGCTCACGCGACGTGGCCGTGCTGCACAACGGGTGACCTCACCCGAGCACCGCGCTTCCGCGGCAGGATAGTGAGATGACCTCCCCAGCAGACGTCGGTCGAGGCATCAGGTGAACCGGCCGCAGATCCCCACGAACAGTGTGGCCCTTCGCCTGCTCCGTACTGCGGAAGGCACCGCCCTGCCGCCGGTCGCTGAGATGCTGTCGGTCCTCGACGGGGCGGAGCGCGCCCGGGCAGCGCGGATGCAGGACACCGGTACACGTTCCTCCTTCGTCGCCGGCCGGTACGCGCAGCGCCTGCTGGCGGCCGATCTGCTGGACGTCCGGGTGTCCGACCTCGCCTCGTGCTTCACGTGCCTCTCCTGCGGGTCGGAGCAGGGGCTGCCGGACCATGGCCGCCCCGGCTACTCCCTGAACGGCGAACCCGTCCCGCTGGCCCTCAGCCTCTCGCGGGCCGCCGGATTCGTCCTGCTCGCAGCCCTCGACACGCGTGGTGCCGATCCGGTGCCCGGTGCCTGCGGTGTCGGTGTCGGCGTGGATCTCGAGTCGGTGCCCGGCACGGCTTTCGACGGCTTCGACGACGTAGCGCTCACTCGGGCGGAGCGGGATGACGTCGGCCGGCTTCCCGAGGTGCAGCGAGCCGCCGCGCGTACCCGCTTGTGGACACGGAAGGAAGCGCTGCTCAAGGCCCTCGGGACAGGCTTCGCCGACAGGGACCCCAGTCAGGTGGATGTCCTGCGGGACGGACGGATCCAGGACCTGCAGGGCGTGGACGGCATCGCCCTCGAGCCGGAAGGCCTCGTGGCTGCCCTCGCCGTCACCCCGCTCAGAACGGAGCGCAGGGGGTGATGCTCACAGGGCCGGCAGCTCCTCCGTGAACAGCCAGCGTGTCAGCAGTACCTCGACGTCGACCCCGGCCAGCGATCGGGCCGCGAGCGCGATGAAGTCCGGCGTGGTGACGGAGGCGAACCGGTGCGCCTCCGTCCAGGAACGCAGCAGCATGAAGAAGGCGTCGTCGCCCGCCGCGGTCCGCAGCACGTGCAGAGCGAGGGCACCCCGCTTGTAGACACGGTCGTCGAACATCTCAGGAGCGCCCGGATCACCGACGGCGAGGTCCTGGCGCTCGGCGCTGAGCCGCTCGTGGGTCGAGCGTGCCCGCGCATCCGCCGTCGTCGATCCGCTGGCCTCGGACCAGATCCACTCGGCGTAGCAGGCGAACCCCTCGTGGAGCCAGATGTCCTGCCAGCGCGCTGCCGTGACCGCGTTGCCGAACCACTGGTGCGCGAGTTCGTGGGCGATCAACCGCTGTGCGTCCCAGTCCTGGCGGAGGTGGTTCCGGCCGATGATGGAGAGCGTCTGGGCCTCGAGCGGGATCTCCAGTTCATCGTCGGCGACCACCACGACGTACTGGGGGAAGGGGTACGGCCCGAAGCGATCCTCGAACGTCGACATCATCTCGTGGTTCCTCGCGAGCGACGTCTTCGCGGCCGGCACGAGCGACGGCGGCACGGCGGCGTACTGCGGAACGGGGGCCCCCGGGTCCCGCTGTGCGGCGTGGCCGGGGAGGGCCACGGCGGGCTGGGCGGGATCGTTCAGGGCGACGAGCTCGTACCGGCCGATCTGGACGGTCGCGAGGTAGGTCGCCATCGGCTCCGCCTGCTCGTACACCCAGGTGGTCCGGCTGGACTTGGCGATGCGGGAGACGAGGACCCCGTTGCAGATCGCACGGTAACCGGCATCGGTCGTCACCGTGAACCGGTAGGAGGCCTTGTTCGACGGGTGGTCGTTGCACGGGAACCAGGACGGCGCTCCGGTGGGCTGACCGGCGACGAGGACGCCGTCGGTCAGTTCCTCCCACCCGACGTCGCCCCAGGTGCCGGAGGTCGGTGCCGGATTTCCCTCGTACCGGATCTCGAGCCGGAACTCCGCGTCGTCGGGCACCGCGTCCCGGAAGGCGACCACGAGCTTTCCCGCCCGGTCCTTGAAGGACCGGATGCGAACGGTATCGGACGTGACCTTGGTGGTGCGGAGGCCGCCCAGGTCGAGTTCCAGCCCCTGCAGCTCCCGCTGCGCCGTCATCGTGAGGACAGCGCGCCCGGACAGCCGGTTGCTGGCCAGCTTGTAGTCGAGGGTGAGGTCGTAGTGCCCTACGCGATAGGAGGTGCTGCCGTTGTCCGGCGTGTACGCGTCCGGCGCAGCGCTCTCGGGACTACTGCTCACGCACCGTCCCCCGGACCGGACCAGGAACTGACGGGATTCCCCATCCAGTAGCTTCCAGCGGGGACGGTCTCGCCGCGCATCACGAGCGACGCCGGTCCCACGGTGGCGCCCGTGGCGATGTCAGCAGCCGGAAGGATCACGCTGTGCGGGCCCAGGGTTGCTCCTGCGGCGAGCTCCACGGTGTCCATGCTCATGATCCTGTCATGGAAGAGATGGGTCTGCACCACGCACCCGCGGTTGACCGTCGAACCGCTGCCGAGCGTCACGAGGTCTGCCTCGGGCAGCCAGTAACTCTCGCACCAGACTCCTGACCCGATCCGGGAGCCCAGCGCGCGGAGCCACCAGACCAGCGCCGGGGTTCCGCTGGCGGCCCGGGCGAACCAGGGCGCGCTGACGCTCTCGATGAAGGTGTCCACGACCTCGTTGCGCCAGATGAAGGAACTCCACAGCGGGTGTTCCCCCGCAGCGATCCGTCCCACGAGGAGCCACTTCGCCACGACAGCGCTCCCGGCAGCAATGGCGCCGAGCACCATGAAGACGATGCCGCTCAGTACTGCGGCCAGCGCGTACCCGCCCCGGAGGGCCAGGGCATCGAAGACCACGAGCGACGTCGCAGCGATCATCACGGTCAGGATGATCGGCACCACGCGGCAGAGCTCCCAGAAGGCCCGGGCGGCCTTGAGCCGGCGGGGCGGCTGGAAGGTACGGCTCTGGTCCCCCGTGACGGCGAGACGGCGCAACCGCGACGGCGGACTCCCCAGCCACGAGCTGCCGGCCTTCGCCTTGGCCGGCGTCGCGGAGAGAACCGCGACGAGCGAGTTCTTCGGGACGCGTCGTCCCGCCGACGTCATGCCCGAGTTGCCGAGGAACGCGCGCCGGCCGATCTTCGCGGGAGCGATGCGGAGGTACCCGCCGCCGAGTTCGTAGGAAGCCACCATGGTGTCGTCCGCGAGGAAGGCACCCTCGCTGATCGTGGTCATCTTCGGTATCAGCAGGACGGTGGAGGCCTCCACGTTCCTGCCCACGCGGGCGCCGAGCAGTCGCAGCCAGACGGGCGTGAAGAGGCTCGCATACAGGGGGAAGAGGATGTCGCGCGCGAGGTCGAGGACGCGTTCGGTCGCCCAGATCTGCCAGCCGATCCGGCTGCGTGCCGCGTAGTGTCCCTCCCGCAGCCCGAGGCCGAGCAGGCGAACCGTGACGAGTACGAGGAGCGCGTTCGTGACGAGCCAGAGGACGGCCGCAAGAACGACCACTCCCAGCAGCGACGGCCCGGCGGCCGACAGGGAGGGCGCGCCCCGGAGCGCGGCCAGGACCGGCAGGGACGCGACGACGGCGGCAACGTACGGGATGAGTGACAGGGCGCCGGACGCAGCAGCGAACGCCACGAACGCCAGGCGGGCACGTAGCCGGGACTGCGCGGGTGGGGCTTCCGGCCAGTCCCGCTTCGCCTTGCCGGCTCGTGTCGCAGGTGATCCGGAGACGAGATGACCCGGCTTGACGACGCCCTGGACCGCGGACCCCGGGGCGACTTCCGCACCGGCTCCGATCCGCGTCCCGGGCATCAGCGTGCTCCGGGCACCGACGACTGCTCCCGCCCCGATCGTCACGGCGCCGATATGGACACGGTCCCCGTCGATCCACCACCCGGACAGGTCCACTTCAGGTTCCACCGATGCGCCGGCACCGAGGGTGAGGAGCCCTGTCACGGGCGGCACGGAGTGGAGTGCGACGTCGGGCCCGATCCTCGCGCCGAGCGCCCTCGCGTAGACGGGCACCCAGGGAGCGCTCGCCAGGCTGACGGCCCCGACGCTGTCCGAGATCTGCTCGGCCAGCCAGAGACGCAGGTGCACCTTGCCGGAACGCGGGTAGACGCCCGGCTCCACCCGGCCGAGGAGCATGCGTGCTGCGAGGACGGACAGTGCCATGCGGCCGAACGGGCTGACGAAGACGACCCAGGACAGCGCGACCCACCACCAGGACAGTGTGGGCGCGGCAGTGAGGATGCCGACGCCGGCGAGCACGTTGCTCGCGATCATCGCGTAGGTCAGCCAGCGCATGCCGGCGAGGAACTGCAGCGGGATGCCCATGATGGTCTGGAAGACCTGCGACCTGCGGGCGGTGCCCCGGACCGTCCTGACGGGCGCTGCCGGTTGCTCGCCGCCGTCGCCCGTGCTCGCGGCGAACGCTGCGAGTGCCCCGAGCCGGGGGTGCGCGTAGATGTCCGCGACGGTGATCACCGGGTAGCGCACCCGAATCAGCGAGACGAGCCGGGCAGCGGCGAGGGAACCTCCGCCGTGCAGGAAGAAATCGGCGTCCTCGTCGGTCGCGACGGCGCCCAGGACGGCAGCCCACTGGTCCGCGATCCACTGCACGCGCGGGTCGAGGTCCTGCGGGTCGCCCGGTCCGCCGACGTCGGCGAGTGGCCAGGGCAGGGCGTTGCGGTCCACCTTGCCGCTGGTCTTCGTGGGAAGCGACGCGGTGACGGTCAGCAGCGGCACGAGCGCTGCGGGAAGGCGGTCCGCGAGGAGGTCCCGGAGCTCAGCGAGGTCGGGCTCACCGCTGGCGGGGACGAGGTAGCCCACGAGCAGTTGATTGCCGGAGGGCGTCGTCTGCACTGCCGAGGCAGCACCGGCGATGCCCGGCAACGACTGGAGGGCGGCGTCCACCTCGCCGAGTTCGATGCGGCGACCGCCCAGCTTCACCTGGTCGTCCGCCCGGCCTGCGAAGACCAGTCCGGCGGACTCGAGCTGCACGAGGTCCCCGGAGCGGTAGGCACGGTCCCAGCCGAGGGTGGGCATCGGGGCGTACTTCTCGGCGTCCTTGGCCGGGTCGAGGTAGCGGGCCAGGCCCACTCCCCCGATGATCAGCTCTCCCGTGGCGCCCTCCTCCACCGGGATGCCGGCCTCGTCGACGACCGCGAGGTCCCAGCCGTCCAGTGGCAAGCCGATCCGGACCGGCCCCGGACCGCCGAGGCGCGCGGCGCACGCGACGACGGTGGCCTCGGTGGGCCCGTACGTGTTCCAGACCTCGCGGTCATGGACCGCGAGGCGCTGCGCGAGTTCGGGAGGGCAGGCCTCACCGCCGAAGATCAGCAACCTCACGTTCTCGAGGGAATCCGAAGGCCACAGCGCTGCCAGGGTAGGCACCGTGGAAACGACGGTGATCCCCCGTGCTATCAGCCACGGCCCCAGGTCCATGCCGGTACGCACGAGCGCACGGGGGGCCGGCACGAGGCAGGCCCCGTTCCGCCACGCCAACCACATCTCCTCGCAGGAGGCGTCGAACGCGACGGACAGACCGGCGAGGACACGATCGGCCGGCCCGATGGGCTCACGCTGGAGGAAGAGCCGGGCCTCGGCGTCGACGAAAGCCGCTGCCGATCGGTGTGTCACGGCCACTCCCTTCGGCGTGCCCGTGGAACCGGAGGTGAAGATGATCCAGGCGTCGTCGTCGGGCGTAGGATGGCCGGTGGCCCCACTGCTCCGGCCTGCTCCCGCGGCCACCGAGAGGCCCTGTCCTACGACCGCGACCACGCGGGACTCCGCGAACACGACCCGGGCCCGCTCGTCGGGGTCGTCCGCGTCCACCGGGACGTAGGCGGCACCGGCCGACAATACGCCGAGGATCGCGATGTAGAGCTCGTTGGTTCCCGACGGGATGCGGACTCCCACCGCATCACCGCGGCCTACGCCGGCGCCGCGCAGCGCCTCCGCGAACTCTTCGGCCGCGGCGACGAGTTCCGCGTAGCTGAGCGCGGCCGTTCCGTCGTCGAGCGCCGACGCGTCGGGGTGGGCCGCGGCGGTCGCTCGCAGGATGTCGAGGAGCGTACGGGGGTCCGGTGCGAGCCCGGATGCCACGAACTGTGCGGGGTAGGGCGCGGCGGTGGTCTCGGGCGAGGGAATGGTCACGGCTGGAGTCTTCCGGTGGAAAGTGAACGGCAGGTGACCGGCGTCGCCGTCCACCCGGCCTCGGCGCAGTCTACCGGGCCGGCGCTGCAACCCGCGGCGAGATCGTCCTAGACTGGCTGGGTGAGCACCCCCATTCCCACCCCCTATGAGGATCTGCTGCGCGATGTGATGGCGAACGGCGCGGCGAAGAGTGACAGGACGGGCACCGGAACGCGAAGCGTCTTCGGCCGGCAGTTGCGTTTCGATCTCCGCGAGTCCTTCCCGCTCATCACCACCAAGCGCGTGCACTTCAAGTCCGTCGCACTCGAACTGCTCTGGTTCCTCCGCGGCGACTCGAACGTCCGCTGGCTCCAGGAGCGGGGCGTGTCGATCTGGAACGAGTGGGCCGACGACGACGGCGAGCTCGGCCCGGTGTACGGCGTGCAGTGGCGTTCGTGGCCGACACCTGACGGCGGGCACATCGACCAGATCGCGCAGGTGGTCGAAGCCCTGAAGACCAATCCCGACTCGCGCCGGCACCTCGTGTCGGCCTGGAACGTGTCGGAGATCTCCAATATGGCGCTCCCCCCGTGCCATGTGTTCTTCCAGTTCTACGTGAGCCCGGGGGTCGACGGGAGCCCCGGCACCTTGTCCTGCCAGCTGTACCAGCGTTCAGCCGACACGTTCCTGGGGGTACCGTTCAACATCGCGTCCTACGCCCTGCTGACCCTGATGGTGGCCCAGCAGACCGGTCTCGAGCCCGGCGAGTTCATCTGGACCGGCGGCGACGTCCACGTGTACGACAACCACGTGGAGCAGGTCACGGAGCAATTGTCGCGTGCGCCGTACCCCTATCCCCGCGTCGAACTGAAACGGAAGCCCGAGAGTATCTTCGACTACACCCTGGAGGACTTCGACGTGGTCGACTACCAGCACCACCCGACCATCAAGGCGCCGGTGGCGGTATGAGCGAAGCGCCCTCGGCCGGCACCCTCAGCGTCTCCGATGCCGTCGGATCCGCTCCTGTCATCGGCATGATCTGGGCCCAGACGGAGGACGGCGTGATCGGCAGGGACGGCGGTATCCCCTGGCACGTCCCTGAGGACATGGCACACTTCAGGGCCACGACGACGGGACATCCCGTCATCATGGGCCGTCGGACGTGGGAGTCCTTCCCGGAGAGGTTCCGCCCCCTGCCTGATCGCACGAACATCGTGATCTCGGGTTCCACCTCGGTGGACCTCCCGGGCGCGGTCCTCGTGGACTCGCTCGACTCGGCCCTCGAGGCCGCGCAGGGCAGCCCCGGCGCCGAGGAGATCTGGGTCATCGGTGGTGGCCGCGTCTATGCAGACGCCATGTCCCGCGCCAATGCCGCGCTCGTCACCGTCGTCGAGTCGACGGTGGAGGGGGACACCGTCGCGCCCGCCCTCGGGCCCGACTGGACGCTTGCCGCGCTGACCCCCGAATCCGGGTGGCTGGAGTCGTCGGGCGGCACGCGGTACCGCATCAGCCTCTGGATCAGGCAGGACTAGGACGACCGGCGATGGGCAGCTTCCCCTCTTCGCGCGCTACATGGTGATCGAGGTGCGGGCGGACCGGATACGGAGGGAGCGCGGGCTGCCGACGCCCTCCCAGCAGTCCTTCCGACCTCCGCACCAGCTGCCGGGGTCGAGCGACGGACCTCGGTCACAAAGCGCGACCACGGAGGCTGCGCGCCTAAACTGGACAGCATGACTTCAGCACCCGAAAGCTCAGCCCTGCCGTCCGTCGGATTCGTGGGCTGGCGCGGCATGGTCGGCTCTGTCCTCATGCAGCGGCTCCAGGACGAGGGCGACTTCGCCCGCATCAACCCCGTGTTCTTCTCGACCTCGGCCGCAGGGGGTTCCGCGCCGTCGTTCGCTGACGGCGCCGGTACGTTGCAGGACGCGTACGACGTCGAGACCCTCGCGAAGCTGCCGATCATCGTGACGGCACAGGGTGGCGACTACACCGCCGAGGTCTATCCGAAACTGCGCGACGCCGGCTGGTCCGGCCTCTGGCTCGACGCGGCCTCCACGCTGCGCATGGAACAGGACAGCATCATCGTGCTGGATCCCGTCAACCGGGGTGCCATCGACGAGGGTCTGGCAAGGGGCGTCCGCGACTTCATCGGTGGAAACTGCACGGTGTCCTGCATGCTGATGGGCCTCGGCGGGCTCTTCCGCAACGGCCTCGTCGAATGGGGCACCTCGATGACCTACCAGGCGGCCTCGGGCGGCGGTGCCCGCCACATGCGCGAACTGCTCAACCAGTTCGGCGCGCTGCACGGCACGGTCGCGATGAACCTGGACGACCCCGCATCGGCGATCTTGGACATCGACCGGGCCATCCTCGCGAAGCAGAGGCATCCGAGCCTGGAAGCAACGCAGTTCGGGGTGCCTCTGGCCGGATCGGTCATCCCCTGGATCGACAGCGACCTGGGCAACGGCCAGTCGAAGGAGGAATGGAAGGCCGGTGCGGAGACCAACAAGATCCTCGGGACCGACACGCGCATCCCCTTCGACGGCCTGTGCGTCCGCGTGGGAGCAATGCGGTCGCATTCCCAGGCGCTGACCCTCAAGCTGACGCAGGACCTGCCGGTCAGCGAGATCGAGGCGATCATCGCCGCGGACAACGAATGGGTGCGTGTCATCCCGAACACGAAGACGGACACGCTGGCGGGGCTCACCCCGGTCGCGGCCACGGGGTCGCTCGACATCCCCGTCGGGCGCGTCCGTAAACTCGAGATGGGGCCGGACTTCATCAGCGCCTTCACGGTGGGCGACCAGCTCCTGTGGGGTGCGGCCGAGCCCCTCCGCCGCATGCTGATGATCGCGACCGGCAACCTCTAGACTGCGTCCTCCCGGGTCGTCGTCCCTGCTCGCGGAGGGACTGCGGTCTGGTAGACCAGCGCAGCTGCGACGTCCCGCAGCCTGACGTTCGCTTCGTTCGACATCTTCCGCAGCAGTACGAAGGCCTCATCGCTGCCACACCGGTGCCGGCCCATCAGGATGCCCTTCGCCTGGTCGATGACGGCGCGGGACGTGAGTGCTTCCTGCAACTGCTCCACCTCCCGCTGCGCGGAGTGGTAGAGGCTCGAGTGCGCCATGGCGGTGGCCGCGTATTCGGCGAAGCGCCGGGAGGTCTCCGCGGAGGTGCCCGCCGGAACCTCCTGCAGGTAGCCGAGCACCTTGACCAGGTCGTCGCGGTAATCGGTGACGTCCTCCACCTGCTGGAGGAGAGCGACCAGGTCGCCGTCGTCGTTCATCACGGGAAGGTTCACCGGGCTCCAGTAACGCTCGTGGAATGCGCCCGGCTCGGACGGATCAGGGATGTCGAAGCGCTGGATGTGCATGACGTCGGGTTGTCCGGTCGCCATGACGCGGTCGAGGCTTTGGCGCATCGTTCGTGCAGGAGCGTGGTCGGACTGCAGCGGGTTCTCGTGGAACACCTCGAATGCCTGACGTCCGACCAGCATCTCGCGATCCATGCCCGTCGACTCGGCGAACGCCCTGTTGACATCGAGGATGACGAAATCCAGGTCCATCAGCGAGTAGCCGGACGTCGCGACGTCGAAGGCCAGGGACCTGAGGGAAACAGCCGCACCGGCCGATCGACGCTGAGCTGGATGTTGTTCGGCCATGCGCGTTCTCCCTGCCCGAGACGATCCCGCACGGAGCCGGGCCAGCGCGTGCAGTCGTACAGCATCGATGCTAGTCATTCCTGCCGTCATCCGTCTGCCCGGCTCCCCTTCCGCGCGCCGGGAAAAAGTCGGTGGCCGACGGCAGGATGTGCGCATGGACCACCTCAACGCAGACACCATCCTCGATCGCTTCTTCGCGGCGAGCGGGCACACGCGGCACCCGGAGAGCCTCCTGCGGTACGAGCGGGTGCAGATGCACCTCCGGGCCTACCTCGAAGACGGCGGAGCCGCGCTCCTGGACGCGGACGACCGGCAGCTGATCGGCCTGGAGCGGCAATTCGGTACAGATGCTCCGTACGCACGCATCATGGGCGCCCGCGAAATGCTGCATGCACTTCCCGGCTTCCTTGCTGCACCCCAGCTTCTGCCCGACTTCCACGACCGGCTCGCACAGATCAGCGTCGCGTCCCGGCTGGCCCAATGGCTCTGCTCCCGCCGCCTCGTCCAACGGGAGGACAGCTGGGACGACGTCGTGCTCACGCGCGCCGCAGCCGAGCAGGCGCGCCGGTCCGCCGTCCTGTAGCCGGCGCACCGGAAGTCGAATCCGAGCAGTGCGGGCTGCACCCACCGGGGGTGCCTTGCCCACCCCTACCCGGTGTACAACAGATTGCTTGAAGGTGAACCAAGGTTGAACAGGTAGCATAGCGGGGCTAGTCTTCTATGGGCCCGGAAGGGCCGTATGTCAAGGGCGCCCGGCCGACGGGTACCTGAGAACGCGAGGTGTTGCCATGTCTGACCGGATCCGTGCGCTGACCCGACGGGTTGGCTTCGTTGTGGGCAGCACCCTCGTCTACGTCCTGATCTGGGCGGGGCTCGTGCTGCTCATCGCGGCCCTCGGCATCCATTTCTACTGGGGCAAGATCTCAGTGAACCAGCTGCTCCTGAATCTGATCTCCGTGCAAGTCGACGGTGGGGGCGGAGCAATTGTCTGGATCGGCGTTGTGGCGATCGGTGTCGTCCCCCTGCTCGTCACCGGCGGGATCGCCTTGGTGCAGTACTTGCGGCGCCGGAAGCGCCGCCTCGGTCGCCGCATGCGTACGCGTCGTTCTGCACGGGCGATGCGCATCGTCTGCAGTGTCGCGGTGGCCGCGGTCGTCGTTGCCGGCAGCTCGGCCTTCGCCAGTGCGGTGGGAGTAATTGACTACATCAAAGCGGCGAACTCCGACCTCGATCTCGGCGACTACTACGTAAAGCCGACCGTCACCAATGACGAGCACAAGCGCAATCTGGTGCTGATCTATCTCGAGTCCGGCGAGGCCACCCTCGCCGACGGCCAGCTCTTCGAGAAGGACGCGTTCGCTCCGTTGAAGGAGGTTACGACGTCGTCGGACGGCTGGCAGAGCATGGAGGGTCTCCAGGAGTATGAGGGTGGAGGCTGGACGATGGCCGGTATCACTGCCACCCAATGCGGTGTTCCGCTGAAGGGAATGGGCACCGTCTCGGGTAACGCGGCCCTCAACGAGCTCGGCGGTGTGATCGACTCGTACCTCGGAGGGGCCATGTGCCTGGGTGACGTCCTGGACGAGCACGGCTATACCAACGTCTTCCTGGGCGGCGCCGACGCCTCCTTCGCTGCTAAGGACACCTTCCTGAGGAGCCACGGCTACTCCGACGTGAAGGACCTCAATGTCTGGCGTGCCGCCGGTGAACCGGAGGAGAGCATCCGCGACTGGGGCCTGAGCGACGAACGCCTCATGGCCCATGCCAAGGACGAGATCGACGAGCTGCATGCCGAGGCCGCGAGAACCGGTCAGCCGTTCAATCTCTCTGTGCTGACGCTGGACACCCATGAGCCGGTACACGTCTTCGACTACTGCCCTGTAGATACGAAGGACGCGGCCACCTCGGTATTTTCCTGCTCGATGGCCCAGGTGGCCGGATTCGTGAGCTACATGGAGGAAAAGGGTTACCTCGACGACACTGCCGTGGTCATCATGGGCGACCACCTCAAGCAGATGAGCGCCGGGAGCGCATTCCACGAGCAGCTCTCCGCCAGCGACAACCGAAGCATCTTCAATCGGATCTGGATCCCGGGCGAGAACCCGGGAAGCACGCTGCGCCCCAACGTGGACCAGATGAACCTGTACCCCACCATTCTGGAGGCCGCCGGCCTGACCCTGCAGGACAGTGAGGCTGGGCTTGGCGTATCTGCCTTCGCTCCTAGTGTCTCCAGTAATTCAGCGCAGGCGATGATGCCGGACCTCTACGCCGAGTTGCTCAACTCGCGTTCGGAGCAGTTCTACGCGATAGCCTGGGCAGGCCAGGACGCCCCCCAGTAACGCTGCCGCCGCGTCAGAGCGAGCAGTTGACCAGCAGCGGTTCCGGTTCGAGCCGGATCCCGAAGGATTGTTCGACGCCGTCCCGCACGAGCCGGGCAACCGCCAGGAGGTCCGACGCCGAGGCGCCTCCCCTGTTGGTGAGGGCAAGCGTGTGCTTCGTCGAGAGGGACGCGCGCCCTTCCGCCACAGCATGGCCTTCGTCGTCGCCGAGCCCGAACCCCTTCGAGAACCCTGCGTGCTCGATCAGCCAGGCGGCGCTGAGCTTCACGTCTCCGGCCGCTCCCGTCGCATACCGCGGAGCGTCCTCCGGGAGCCGGTCGGCCACCTCCTGGGGCACGATCGGGTTGGTGAAGAAGGACCCCGTGCTCCAGGTGTCCGGGTCAGGCGCGTCGAGCACCATGCCCTTCCCCGCGCGTAGCTTCAACACTTCCCGCCGCACGTCATTCGCGTAGGCGCGGGCACCCACCTCGATGCCGAGCGCGCGTGCCAGTTCGGCATACTTGACCGGCTTGCTCATGCGCCCCAGCCCGAGCTGGAACTCGACGCTCAGCACCACGTAGCGGGGCGAGCCGTTGACCGTGCTGCGCTTGAGCAGCGAATCCCGGTAGCCGAATTTCAGCTCGAAGTTGGTGAAGCTCTTGATGCTGTCGGTCTCGCGGTCGTACGTGCGGACCGTCGCGATGGTCTGCGACACGTCCGAACCGTAGGCCCCGACGTTCTGCACGGGCGTGGCTCCTGTGGAACCGGGGATACCCGAGAGGGCCTCCAGACCGGAGAACGCGTGCAGCACGGTGTACCGCACCAGCTCGTCCCAGTCCTGGCCGGCCTGCACCTTGACCATGACGCCGCCGCACGTGGCGTCGTCGTCGTCGACCGTGAACCCCTTGGACACGATGTGGACGACCGTCCCGTCGAAGCCCTCGTCCCCGACGAGCAGGTTCGAGCCCCCGCTGACGATGAGCAGCGGGTCACCCGCAGCATCGGCAGCGCGGACGGCCTCGACGATCTCCTGTTCCGTCGCGGCTTCAACGAGCGAGCGCGCGGGTCCCCCGACGCGGGTGGTCGTGAGGTCGGCGAGATTCACCTGCGTGGCGGGCGCGCTCACGCCAGCCTCACCACGGCCTGGGCCTTGACGAGGACCTTCTGCCCGGCGGAGGTCACCGTGAGGTCGATGCGCGCCGTCGAGCGTTCGGTGTCGATCTGGCCGACGACGCCGGTGACCTCGACGACCGCGCCCGGCTGGCCGGGCTGCGCCGTCGTATCCGTGACGACCACGGGCTTGGTAAACCGCGTCTGGTAGTCGACGACGGCGGCCGGGTCGCCGATCCAGTCGGTCACGAGCTGGACGGCAGCGCCCATGGTGAACATGCCGTGGGCGATCACGCCGGGCAGGCCGACCCCCTCGGCGAAGGCCTGGTTCCAGTGGATCGGGTTGAGGTCGCCGGAGGCGCCTGCGTACCGCACGAGGTCGGTCCGGGTGATATCGACGGTGGCGGAGCCGATGTGCTGGCCCACCTCGAGCGAGGCAAGGGAGACGGTCATGGCTACTGGTCCTCCCCTCGGACGAGGATGGACGATGTCGTCGTGGTCGTCGCTTCTCCGTCGACGGTCGAGATCTCCGCACGCGTGGTGATCATCGCTCCCCCGCCCATGGCCCGCACCTGGTCGACGTGCAGCTCGGCGACGAGCTGGTCCCCCGCGAGGATGGGCCGATGGTGGACGAACCGCTGGTCCGCGTGGACCACGCGGGTGAAGTCGATGCCCGCGCTCGGATCGCTGATGAGCTGCGCATCGGCCCGCTGGGCCACGATGATGGCGAACGTGGGGGGCGCCACGAGATCGGCATGCCCGAGGGCCGCCGCGGCGGCCACGTCGTAGTGCGCCGGGTGTGTCGCCTTGATGGCCCTGGCGAAGTCCCGGATGGCCTCACGGCCCACCGAGTAGGTCTCTCCGGCGGGGTAGCTGCGCCCCTGCAGGTCTGGGTCGATGGTCATGAAACCTCCGGTGGAAGCGTCGTCGGGCATGGATGCGGAGAAGCTGGGGATGTGCGCGTGCCGGCACGGGTTGCCGTGCGGGACGGGGTGCCGGCGCCGGCGGAGCGAGGGAGGGTCAGGACATGTCCTTCAGACGCCGCCGGACGTCGCGCGAGCGCACCACCATGCCGGCGAGATGGCACACCATCCCGGCCACGATGACCGTGATGCCCGCGAGCACGACCGCGCGCTGGTCCGACGTCGCGCCGGCCACCGCGATCAGGATGCCGATCGCCGTGGTCACCAGAGCGGACACCACCAGCCTGCGGTACAGGTCCGAGCCGGTCTCCCAAGGCGTATTCAGCATGATCCGATTCTACTGCGGGTTCCGCTGCTGCCACTCAGAACAGCGCCTCCTGGACGGCCGGCACCGGCGTACTGAAGTCGCCGAACCGCAGGCGCCTGCCCTTGAGTCCGGACAGATCGGCGACCAACACCAGGTCCGCGCCGTCGATGGCGACGAGGGCCGACGGACCGAGCACCTCGAGGATGGTGAAGCCGTGCTGCCCGCTCCCGAGCGGCTCGGCATAGGGCTGCAGCCCTTGGTGGCCGAGGACGGCGGACCACGACGACGGCGGTTCGAACTCCTCGTGCACCACCTCGAAGCCGTCGACCCCGAGGCCACTTTCGAGCAGACCCCTGGCTGCCAGGGCGAAACCGTCGTTGACGCGTTCGAGCCGTACGGTCGGTAGCGGCGAGCAGAGGGAGGATGCCTTCGTGCTCGATCTCACAGCCTGCTGGAGGCCGACCGAACGGGTGACCTCGTCCTCCAGGACCCTGACCACCCGGCCGTCGTCGGCATGCGCCACGTACTGGGCCACCACCGCACCCTGCTCCACGAGGCGGGCACGCTTCCTCGGGTGCGAGGCCGTTCCGACCTTGCTCGAGCCGTCGGCGAACGTCGCGACGTACAGCCAGTGGGGCTGGTCGAGGTAGCGCTTGAGCCCGGCCGGTGCTATGCCGGACCGGTGGATGTCGTGCATGAACCGGACGTCGTCCTGTGCGAAGCACCGGGCGCACTGGTAGCCCCGCTCGGCGGGCGCCTGGTCGGCGCACTGCACCCACGTCCGGTCGTCCCGGCCGTGCACCCGGTGGTACCCGAGGCAGAACCTCCCGTCGGCGGCGATCTCGTAGGCCACCCTCGTCCCGGGCCGGAGCGCGAGATCGAGCGGGCGGTCGTCATCGGTGGCCGCGGCGGCAGTTCCAGGCCGTCCGGGAGCGCCCTCGCTCGGCACTGCGTGCAGTGACAGCACCGGTCCCCCTGCGTGCCAGCCCACGCCGCTGCACAGGTAGAGGGGGCTCCTCCGTCCGGCCTGTGCGGACGTCACGCCAGCACCCTGCTGAGATCGTAGGCGGCAGGGATGTCGAGCTGCCCGAACGTGCACGATCGCGGCTCCCGGTCCGGCCGCCATCGCTCGAACTGGACGGTGTGGCGGAACCGGTCACCCTCCATCTGGTCGTACCGCACCTCCACCACGCGCCGCGGCTCCAATCGGATGAAGGACACGTCCTTCGAGTACGCGAAGCGGCTGCGGTCGGTGGCGCCCCGTTCGATCTCCCCGGCGTCATCCCGCATGACGTCCGGCGCGAGCTCCTCGACGAGTTCGAGCCGCCGCTTGTCGGAGAACGCCGAGATGCCTCCCACATTGCGCAGCCCGCCGTCGTCGTCGTACAGGCCCAGCAGCAGCGAGCCGACCCCCTGCCCGGACTTGTGCACCCGGTAACCGAGCAGCACGACGTCGGCAGTGCGGCGGTGCTTGACCTTGAGCATGAGCCTCTTGTTCGGCTCGTACTGCGCGGTCAGGGGTTTCGCGACGATGCCGTCGAGTCCCGCGCCCTCGAACTCGACGAGCCAGCGCTGTGCGAGCTCGACGTCGCGGGTGACCTGCGACAGGTGAACGGGAGCGGAGAAGGACTCGCCGATGCCCTCGAGCGCCTTCCTGCGTTCGGCGAACGGTATGCGCGTCAGGTCATTGTCGTCGATCGCGAGGAGGTCGAAGGCCACGAACGACGACGGCGTCTGAACGGCGAGCAGGCGAACCCTGCTGTCGGCGGGATGGATGCGCTGGGACAGGGCCTCCCAGTCGAGCCTCTCTGCACCGGGCTCCCCCCGGCGCACCACGATCTCCCCGTCGACGACGCAGCGCTCGGGCAGGTTCTCCAGCAGCGCGTCGACGAGTTCCGGGAAGTACCGGGTGAGCATCTTCGAACCCCGGCTGCCGATCTCGCAGGTACCGTTCTCGATGCGCACGACCGCCCTGAAGCCGTCCCACTTCGGCTCGTAGAGCATTCCGCCGGGAACGGTGTCGGGACCGGGCACGGAGTCCACGGCCTTCGCGAGCATGGGCTGGATGGGAAACGGCAGCTCGGTCATGCCTGATCCTGTCTGAAGGTCGGGAAGCACGGCAAGCGGTCTAGAGCCCCTCCGCCACCGCAGCCGCCGCGGACAGCCATGCTCGCTGCGTGGCCGGACGCAGGGCGCCGTAACGGATCCGACCCTTAATCAGAGCCGCATCGAAGGGAATGGTGACCGCGCGGCGGGCGAGCTCCCCGAACCCGTCCGCGATCGACTGGCTCTGTGCCTGGGTCCCGTTCTTGTCCGACTGGCTCACGATGACCACTGCGCTGCGCGCGAGATCGGAGTAGCGACCACCACGCGCGCGCAGAGCCTCCAGCAGGAGCGCCCCGGCTTCGGCGTGCTCCTCGAGCGTCGTCGTGGCGATCACGAGCTGGTCCGTATGGTGGATCATCCGCAGCCAGCGCTCGGCGGTCTCGTCGTTCCCCGAGTCGACCACGGTGAGACGGAAATACTTGGACGCGACTTCGTGGAGCGCGTCGAAGTCGTCCGCCGTCACCTTCTGCTGGGAGGCGAGGACGTCCGGCTTGGAGCGCAGGACGTCGAACTTGTCCTCGGTCTGGTGGTGGACGTACCGCGCCAGCAGGGCCGACTGCGCGGACGGCGCCAGGAGCGCGTCCGCCTGCGGAAGGAGATCCAGGACGGTGGCCTCGTGCGGGCCCTGCTCGGTCCGCCAGCCGAGCGTGCCGCGGGCGTCATTGTTGTCCCACGCGAGAACGGGCCCGCCACCATTGCGCGCGAAGACGGCCGCGAGCATGACCGAGGTGGGCGTCTTGTTCGCTCCGCCCTTGCCATTGACGACGGCGACGGTCCGGGGGCCGGGCCAGTGCCGGCTGACCGCGGTGACATCCGCCCTGATAGCGAGTTCCCGGCGTGACGGCGGGATGCTCAGCCCCAGCCGTGCGAGGACGCCACGCCATCCGCTCTCGGCGGGGACGACGGCGGTATCGGGTGCGAGGAACGACGCCCGTCCCTCGCGCGGGCGCAACCCCGTCGGCGCGTGGTCGGGAGCCGGCACGCGGCGAAGGGGCACCGGCACGGCCGGTACCGCGAGATCCGGGGCAACGGACGGTGCCGCTGCCTCCTGCTCGGCAGGCGACGGGCGACGCCGGACGATCGGTGAGGGCTCAGTCCGCGCTGCGGCGGCGTCCGGCCCGGGTCCGACGCCGGTCGGGGTACCGTGCGCTTCCGGGGCTGCGGAGGGGGCAGCCGGGATCGCCGGCTGGAACACCGGCAGGCCTGATGTCCCCGGTACGGCAGGTGCGTCCGACGCGTCGTGTGCCTGCCCCGTCGCCCGTCCACCGGGGGCGTCGGTGGGAGTGCGGCGTACGGTGACGTCAGCGTCGTCGGGGTGGCCCGGCTCGCCCGGAACACCCTTCTCCGGCGCGACCGGGTTCATCGCGGGATCCGGCGCGAACCGGTCGGCGAAGCGCGGCTGGTCCGGCGACGCTGCGGCGCGGCGGCGGCTCGCCCGGGTGGGGAAGTCACCGGAGGGGTTGTCGGGGGTGAACCCCGGCTGCTCGTTCGTCATCGTCGTTCCGTCCCCGTCGGCCCGCGGTCGGGCCGCTCTCTGATCGCTCGGCTCAGTTCATCCTATAAGGCCGTCGCGTGCCGTCTGTCGCCGTTTCGGGCGGCCCGACTGCCTCACGATCGCTTCGGCCGTGCGCGGACGTGCATCCGCTCGCCCTGCTGCCCGAAGAGGCTGATCATCTCGACGGGCTTCCCGTCCGCACTGGCGAACCAGTGCGGCGTTCGTGTGTCGAACTCTGCTGCCTCGCCCGGCCCGAGCACGAAGTCGTTCTCCGCGAGCACCAGCCGCAGGGAACCGTTCAGGATGTACATCCATTCGTAGCCCTCGTGGACCTGCAACTCCGGTTCCGAACCGCGTGCGTCCCCGGCGATCACCATCTTGAAGGCCTGGACGCCCCCGGGGCGCCTGGTGAGGGGGATCGCCGTCATGCCATGGTGCTCGATGGGCCGGAGGTGGATGCGCGGGTCTCCGGTGGGCGGAGCACCGACGAGGTCGTCGAGCGGCACCCCGTAGAGCTGCGCGATCGGCAGCAGCAGTTCCAGGTTCGGCCGGCGCCGGCCGGATTCTAGCCGGGACAGTGTGCTCACCGATACACCGGAGGCAGCAGACACCTCTCCGAGCGTCAGGTTGCGCTGAACGCGGAGCGCACGAAGACGTGGACCAACGGCGTCGAGCACGGAGTCGAGGTCTGGAGGCATGGTCCGATTTTGCCACATCAGCAAGGATATTTGTCACTTCTACATGCCGTGCGGATGCTTGAAGGACAAGCACCACGGAAGGAGACCCAGCATGTCAACCACCAGCCAACCCCTCCAGGATCGGTATGACGCCGTCGTCGTCGGGGGTGGTGCGGCAGGCCTCAGCGCCGCCGTCACCCTGAGCCGCGCCCTGCGATCCGTCCTCGTGATCGACGCCGGACAACCGCGCAACGCAGCTGCCCGGGGCGTCCACGGTTTCCTCACCCGGGAGGGCATGAATCCGCTCGCACTGCTCGACGCCGGCAGGACGGAGGCGGAGTCCTACGGCGCTACGATCGTGCGCGCCGAAGCCGAAGCCGTGCTGCGGACCTCGGAAGGGTTCGACGTCGTGCTGACGGACGGGCGCAGTGTCACCGGACGACGCATCCTGTTCGCCACCGGCCTCTCGGACGGGCTGCCCGAGATCCCGGGCCTCCGTGAACAGTGGGGGGCGGGCGTCGTGCACTGCCCCTACTGCCATGGCTACGAGATTCGCGGGCAGCGCATCGGGGTCCTCGGCACGGGTGCCCTGTCCGTCCACCAGGCCCTCCTGTTCCGGCAGTGGTCGGAGGACATCACGCTGTTCCTCAACGACTCCCTCACTCCCACCGATGAGGAGTGGGACCGGCTCGCCGCCCGCGCCGTTCGCGTGGTGCAGGGCGTGGTGACATCCGTCGACAGCACAGGAGGAATCCTGACCGGGGTGACGGTGGCGAGTGGACACACCTTCGACCTGCAGGCGCTCGCCGTCGGGACGCGGATGGAGTCCCGGAACGACCTGCCCGGATCGCTCGGTCTCACGACGCAGCAGCATCCGTCGGGGATGGGTCACTTCATCGAGCCTGGCCCCATGGGGGCGACGGCGGTACCGGGGGTGTATGTTGCGGGCAACGTCTCGAATCTCTCTGCACAGGTGATCGTGGCCGCGGCCGAGGGCACCATGGCGGGCGCGGCGATCAACGCCAACCTCGTGGAGGAGGAGACGGCGTGGGCCGTCGAGGCCCATCGCGGTCCCTTCTCCGCGGCGTCCGAGGCGGACGTCTCGGCCCGGGTGCTCGGGCTCCGGCGGCACGGGCTGGAGGACGGGCTCGCCGGCGTCTCAACGGCCGCACGAGCAGCGGTCGACGAAGCAGCGGGGGAAGGAGCACGCCGTGCAGGTTGAGTACACGCAGGAGTTCTGGGACGAGCGCTACCGGCAACGGCCGAGGATCTGGAGCGGCAAGCCGAACAGACAGCTCGTCGCCGGCGTGGCGGATCTGCTTCCCGGCAGGGCCCTCGACGTCGGGTGCGGGGAGGGAGCGGATGCTGCCTGGCTCGCTTCCCACGGCTGGAACGTCCTCGGCATCGATGTCTCCGATGTGGCGCTCGCACGCGCCCGGGCCCATGCGGAGGAGCTCGATCCTCCGGTCCGGGACCGCCTCGAATGGCGCCAGGTGGATTTGCTGTCCGCACCGGATCTTCCGGACGGCCTGGACCTCGTCTCCATCCAGTTCATGCATCTTCCCGATCCTGATCGGTCGCGCATCTTCCGCTCCCTTGCGGCCCTGGTCGGAGTAGGCGGAACCCTCCTGATCGTCGCGCACGATCCCTCGGACCTCCATTCGGGGATCGGCAGGCCGCCGCAGCCCGAGCTCTTCTACACGCCGCAGCAGATAGCCGAACTGCTCGACGACGCATGGGACATTCGGGTGTGCGAGTCGCGTCCGAGGACGGAGCGCACCGGGGACGGCCGGGATGTGACCATCAGCGACGCGGTGCTCCAGGCAGTACGGATCCGCTGACGCGTCCGCAAGGGGCAGGGCGGGATGGTGCACCGCGTGCTTCCCGACCTGCCCCGTCGGTAGCCTCGACGGATGCAGTGGATCACCGAGAAGTACGTCAACTTCGCCAGCATCATCGACGACGCGACGCTGGCACAGAACCGCATGACGAGCTCGATGCCGTTCGTGTATCCCCACTTCGCCTCGATGCCCGACGCCCACCTCGGCCTGGGGTGCGCCGTCGGCTCTGTCCTGCCGACCCTCGGCGCGATCATCCCCGCAGCAGTCGGCGTGGACATTGGCTGCGGCATGGTGGCTGTCCGCACCGACTACACGGCTGACGACGTCGCCCGCCTCGAGCGCCGCGCGCTGTGGGTGGCCATCGAGCGGTCCGTCCCCCTGTCCGCGGGCAACAACAACAAGCGGCTGAGCGCGTCCGCCAGACCCCGCATCGAGTCGCTCGAGCAGGACGCGCACTCGGCCGGCTTCGATCCGGCGAGCTACGTCAGGGACTGGCGCCTGCAACTCGGCACGCTCGGCTCGGGGAACCACTTCATCGAGGTATCGCTCGACGAGCAGCACGACGTCTGGCTCTTCCTCCACTCGGGCTCCAGGGGTATCGGCAACCGCATCGCCCAGCGGCACATCCGCGCGGCCCAGGACTACTGCGCGCAGAGATCGGTCACCCTTCCCCATCAGGACCTCGCCTACCTCGAGGAGGGCACGCCGGAGTTCGACCGCTACATCGCCGAACTGATGTGGGCCCAGAGGTTCGCTCTGCTCAACCGCGAGGAGATGATGGATCGCGTGGTGCGGCAGTTCAGCGACTGGGTCGGGAAGCCGGTGGAGGAACGCGAGCGCATCAACTGCCACCACAACTACACGCAGCGGGAGAAGCACTACGGCAAGGACGTCTGGCTCTCGCGCAAGGGTGCCATCGCCGCGGATCCCGGGCGCCCCGGGCTCATCCCCGGCTCGATGGGCACCGGCTCGTACGTGGTGACGGGCAGGGGAAACAGGGAAGCACTGGACTCGGCACCGCACGGGGCAGGGCGTGAGTACTCCCGCAACGCGGCCCGGAGGACCTTCACGCAGGAACAGCTCCGGGCCGCCATGCGGGGCATCGAATTCCGGGACACCCCGGCGTTCCTGGACGAGATCCCGGCGGCCTACAAGGATATCGACGCCGTGATGGAGGATGCCCGGGACCTGGTGGAGATCCGCCACACGCTTCGGCAGATCATCAACGTGAAGGGCGACTGACGGACGGCCGAGTGGCCGACCGCAGGGAGCCGGGTACACAGAAGGCCCCGGAGCCGAAGCTCCGGGGCCTTTCCTGTAGCGGTGCCGGGACTCGATCCCGGGACCTCACGATTATGAGTCGTGCGCTCTAACCAGCTGAGCTACACCGCCCTAAATGAGGCTGCCCGCACCGATCGGATGATCGTCACGGGCCCCCTCATTTACGAGCCCCCCACCGGAATCGATCCGGTGACCTCGTTCTTACCAAGAACGCGCTCTACCACTGAGCTAGGGGGGCAACAGCAAGAAACTTTACCAGTTCCCGGCCGCTGGAGCGAAATCGGCAGCCGCCCTGATCGGCGGTTCCCGGTTTCCCCATCGGACCCGCGCTCAGCACGGGTCCGATGGGACCGACTAGTTGTACGGGGTCAGGACGTTGGTTGCAGTCGGCTGATCGGGGGGTTGCCTCCGAGGGCTGAGTGGCGTCGTCCAGTGT
>NZ_PJIQ01000079.1 GCF_002929745.1 Arthrobacter sp. B1805 | reverse complement strand
AGAATATTTGTCTACGGGTCAGCCGTTTGGTGGCGATTTGTTTTTTACCAAACCCTAACAATTATCCAGAAGTGAACCATATTGATTGTAATAGAGCAAACAACACTGTATCTAATCTTGAATGGTGTACAAGTCAATATAACACTGCGTATCGTGATAAATTAGGTCACACAGCCAAGCATAACGCCCCAAAGAAACCTGTAATTGCAGTAAATTTAGAAACTGGTAAAGTTCTACGCTTCGAGTCGCAAGCAGAAGCTGAACGTCAGCTTGGAATTTCTAATCAGAGAATTAATGATGTTCTCAAAGGTCGGAATAAAACAGCTGGTGGCTATTTGTTTACTGAAAATGAGAGTGAAATTACTGAAGAAAAAATTCGGGAAGTTAAAGTCAACATGCCATTCTCTGGCGGGGTAATAGCTATTGACCTAAACACTTTCGAGGCTTTTAGATTTGAATCTCAACGTCAAGCTGCACGTCAGTTAGGTATTGATTATTCACACATTAGTGCTGTCA
>NZ_PJIQ01000078.1 GCF_002929745.1 Arthrobacter sp. B1805 | reverse complement strand
GCCAACGACGCCCTCGCGCAGCTGGCAGAAGCCCGCGCGACAGGCCAGTTCGGCACCATCCCGAAGCTCTCCAAGGACCTCGCGTTCCACGTCGGCGGCGTGATCAACCACAGCATCTTCTGGAAGAACATGTCCCCCGAGGGAGGCGACAAGCCCGAGGGCGAACTCGCCGCCGCCCTGGACGACGCGTTCGGGTCCTTCGACGCGTTCCGCGCCCACTTCACCGCCGCCGCGGTGTCGCTGCAGGGCTCGGGCTGGGCCGTGCTCGCCTACGAGCCGCTGGGCAAGAACATCGTCATCGAGCAGCTCTACGACCAGCAGGGCAACGTGCCCGTGGGCACGGTTCCGCTGCTCATGCTCGACATGTGGGAGCACGCCTTCTACCTGGACTACATCAACGTCAAGCCCGACTACGTCAAGGCCTGGTGGAACCTCGTGAACTGGGCCGACGTCCAGACCCGCTTCCAGGCGGCCCGGACCGGCGCGTCCGTCCTCATCACCCCCGGCCTCTGACCCCGGA
>NZ_PJIQ01000077.1 GCF_002929745.1 Arthrobacter sp. B1805 | reverse complement strand
GTTGAACACCAGACCGGCCTTGGCGCCGCCGTCCTTGATCAGCTGCAGCGATCGATCGATGTGCTCGGAGGCTTCCGGGTGAAAGGTGATGTAGCTGGCACCGGCTTCGAGGAAGTCGCCGATCATGCGATCCACCGGCTTGACCATCAGGTGTACGTCGATGGGCGCGGTGACGCCATGCTTGCGCAGCGCGGAGCAGACCATGGGGCCGATGGTCAGGTTGGGTACGTAGTGGCTGTCCATCACGTCGAAATGGACGATGTCGGCGCCGGCGGCCAGCACGTTGTCCACTTCCTCACCCAGACGGGCGAAGTTGGCGGAAAGAATCGAAGGGGCGATGGCGAACGGCTGCATGACGACCTCGGGTAGCACGGCAAGATGCCGCGCATTGTACCCGAGGGGTCAGGGTTGCGGCGCGCCTGACATCCATTGCGGATGCCGGCGAGCCCGCCGTTGGATCAGGTCAGCTCATCGAAGCACTCACCGATGATGGCCAGGCCACGGTCGAGCAGTTCGTCTTCGGCAG
>NZ_PJIQ01000014.1 GCF_002929745.1 Arthrobacter sp. B1805 | reverse complement strand
GATGATTGATGACCACGTGGCGGCGAGTTGCGGGCAGAGGACGGGCGATCATGCATCAGATGCAATAATCACCGTTCTACTTTACATAATGTAGATTATCGGCGATTGGATGAGACGCCTCGAGAGCGGCGCCGTCGAGCTGCGTACGTCGTTCAATACGTCGTTCAGTTACCCTGCGCCGCCTGGAGGTCGGCGAGTTGAGCGAGCGTCTCGTTCGCCCAAGCGATGGTTGCGCGGGCTGATGACTCGCCAGCAGATATCGTGAGGAGGATGTAGGGAGCAGCGTGCGCCAGATTCGGGTCGTGAGCAATTTCGGAACGTGATGCCGACAGCTGGGCTATGACCTGTTCGGCTTGCTCGCGAGCCTGTAGAACGAGCTGCATACATGCTTCAGGCCCGAGTTGAGCGCCGAAGAACAGCCGGAGCATGAGTCCGTTCCGCGGCTTGGGCATTTGCGGGTCCTCAGCGAGCAATTCATGGAGTCGTGCGATTCCCGCGTCGGTGATACTGAAGAGTCCCGAGCGCGACCCGTCCACCTCGCGTCGCTCGACCAGCCCATCCCGCTCGAGCGCACCCAGGGTCGGGTAGATCTGACCGAAGCTTTCGCTCCAGAAGTGGCCCAGGGTATCCCTGATTTCCTCCCTCAACGCATACCCCGTCATCGGCATGATGCTGAGGGCGCCCAGTATGGCGGTTCGCGACTGGTCGGACCGTGGCATAGCTATCCCATCCTTCCTGCGTCAGAGTTCAGGCAGCGCGGCGTGCATGGCCGATCTGCACGCGTGACCCGCTGGATAATGACTCGTCGCGAGCGGCGCGCCACAGGGCGATGACCAGGGCGACCGTTACCGGCACCCAGAGCATCCGCTCCAGTAACGACGGCGATGCGACGTTCATCATGGCTCCGATCACCATCAGGGCGGCCGCAGCGTGCAGCACGCGTCGACGAACCGTGATGCCGGCCCACCGCGTGCCGGCGACGCCAGCGAGCAGAAGATAGACGACCCCCTGGACGCCACTGCCCACCCGGAGCGCACCAGGAAGCACACCGGGGTTCGATCCTCCCTGAGCCGCCGCGCCCCAGGGTGCGCCGGCTGCCAGTGCCATGAGGAAGGCTGCCACGACCACGAAGAGGGACGCGGCAACTTTTCCAGCCGTACTTGCGGGCGGGTGGTCCACGAACGGTGATCGGTTCATCTGGGCTCCTTGTGTATTCGGTGTGCACATTTCACACCATAGGACCGACTATATCTTCTAGATACACGATGTTCCAGCTTGCGCACGGGTCCCGTCCGTCGACGCAGGCTCGAAGGCGCTATGGGGTCAGGGCAACACCTCGAGGCGGCGTGGTTCGCTACCGGCGATCCTCATTGGAGAGTGAAAGGGCGGCCACCTCGAGGCAAACCGCCACTCAAGGCACACCGTCAGGAGGCGTTCAGACCCCGACGTAGTCCGCCAGGTGCCGTCCCGTCAGCGTTGCCCTGGTCGCAGCGAGATCAGCCGGCGTTCCTTCGAAGACGATTCGGCCGCCGTCATGCCCGGCGCCGGGTCCGATGTCGATGATCCAGTCGGCGTGCGCCATGACGGCTTGGTGGTGCTCGATGACGATCACCGACTTGCCGGCATCGACCAACCGGTCCAGCAACCCGAGTAGATTCTCGACGTCGGCGAGATGCAGGCCGGCCGTCGGCTCGTCCAGCACGAGGACGCCTCCCTTCTCCCCCATGTACGTCGCCAGCTTCAGGCGTTGCCGTTCGCCGCCGGACAGCGTCGTCAGCGGCTGGCCGAGGCTCAGGTAGCCGAGACCGACATCGGAGAGTCTGCCCAGGATTGCATGGGCTGCGGGTACTTTCTCATCGCCCGCGCGGAAGAATGCCAGTGCTTCCGTGACGGGCATCGCGAGGACCTCGCTGATGTCCTTTCCTCCGAGCCTGTACTCGAGCACCTCGGCGAGAAATCGCTTGCCACCACACACCTCGCACGGCGTCGCGACGCCGGCCATCATGGCGAGATCAGAGAAGATGACACCGGCCCCGTTGCACGTGGGGCACGCACCCGCCGAATTGGCGCTGAACAGGGCCGGCTTGACGCCGTTGGCCTTGGCGAACGCCTTCCGGATCGGCTCGAGCATCCCGGTGTAGGTCGCCGGATTGCTGCGGCGTGATCCCTTGATCGCTGTCTGGTCCACCGCGACGACGCCATCCCGACGCGATACGGATCCATGGATCAGGGAGCTCTTCCCCGAGCCGGCCACGCCCGTGACCACGCACAGGACCCCGAGTGGGATGTCGACGTCGACGTCGCGCACGTTGTGCGAGGTGGCTCCCCTGATCTCCAGGACGCCGTTTCGTGGGCGCAGGGTCTTCTTGAAGGACGCGCGGTCGTCGAGGTGCCGGCCGGTGAGCGTACCGCTGCTCCGCAGGCCCTCCACGGTGCCCTCGAAGCAGACGGTCCCGCCCTCGGTTCCGGCACCAGGACCGAGGTCGACGACGTGGTCGGCGATCGCGATCATCTCGGGCTTGTGTTCGACCACCAGCACCGTGTTGCCCTTGTCCCGGAGCCTCAGCAGAAGGTCGTTCATGCGCTGGATGTCGTGCGGATGCAACCCGATGGTGGGCTCGTCGAATACGTAGGTGATGTCTGTGAGCGATGAGCCGAGGTGCCTGATCATCTTGGTGCGCTGGGACTCACCGCCGGACAGGGTACCGGACGGGCGATCGAGGCTCAGATAGCCGAGCCCGATCTCGACGAACGAGTCGAGGGTCTCCCCCAGAGCGGTCAGCAGCGGTGCGACCGACGGCTCGTGCAGGTTCCGGACCCAGGCTGCGAGGTCGCTGATCTGCAGGGCGCACGCGTCGGCGATGCTGATGCCGTCGATCTTCGACGACCGGGCGGCTGCGCTCAGTCTGGTGCCGTCACACTCGGGACACGTGGTGAAGGTGATGGCGCGGTCGACGAACGCGCGGATATGAGGCTGCATCGCCTCTCGGTCCTTCGACAGCATCGACTTCTGGATCTTGGGGACAAGACCCTCGTAGGTGATGTTGATCCCGTCCACCTTGATCTTGGTGGGTTCCTTGTAGAGGAGGTCCTGCAACTCGCGCTTGGTGAAGTTCCGGATGGGCTTGTCGGCATCGAAGAAACCGCAACCGCCGAAGATCCGGCCGTACCAGCCGTCCATGCTGTAACCGGGAATGGTCAGGGCGCCGCCGTTGAGCGACTTGGAGTCGTCGTACAACTGCGTGAGGTCGATATCGGTCACCGATCCCATGCCCTCGCATCGCGGGCACATCCCGCCGGTGATGGTGAAGCTGCGGCGCTCCTTCACCGTGGTGCCGCCCCGCTCCATGGTGACAGCACCGGCTCCGCTGATGGACGCGACGTTGAACGAGAAAGCCTGCGGTGAGCCGACGTAGGGCTGACCCAGGCGCGAGAACACGATGCGGAGCATCGCATTCACGTCCGTGGCGGTACCCACGGTGGAGCGCGGATTGGCGCCCATGCGTTCCTGGTCCACGATGATCGCCGTCGTCAGGCCCTCGAGGACGTCCACATCAGGCCGCGCCAGCGTGGGCATGAATCCCTGCAGGAACGCGCTGTAGGTCTCGTTGATCATGCGTTGCGACTCCGCGGCGATGGTATCGAAGACCAGGGAGCTCTTGCCGGAACCGGAAACACCGGTGAAGACCGAGAGCCTCCGCTTCGGGATGTCGATCGAGACGTCCTTCAGGTTGTTCTCCCGCGCGCCCTGCACCCGGATGAGGTCGTGCCTGTCCGCTGCGTGCTGCACGCCCTGTGCGGCGTCCGTCGTTGCGATGCTCATGGTGCCTCCATCAGTTGGGCGGGCGCTTCAGCTCCGGTGCGTGGTGGTGCAGGTGACGACGGCGTGTCCGAGGCCTTCCGCAGCACGTCCGATTCTCCGTCGTCGCGCTCCAACCGGCAATGGGGCGTTCGCGCGTTCCTGTCCGCGATTGTGCTTTGCTGGAGCCATGAGTGCCGATGCTTCAAGCAACCAGTTCCCCGATCGGCTGTCCGCCACCGACCTCGTGAGCAGGGTCGAAGCCATCCTGGACGGCGATGTGCCGCCCATCGTGACTGCCGGCGATCCTGTTCTTCGCCGACCCGCGCAGCATTTCGACGGTCAGCTCGACGACGAAACACTGGGCCGCCTCGTGGCGGTGATGCGGCGCGTCATGCAGGAGGCGCCGGGTGTCGGGCTCGCCGCGCCGCAGATCGGCATCCCCCTGCGCATCGCCGTGCTCGAGGATCAGGGCGTCCAGGATGCAGCGATCGCCGCAGCCCGCACGCGCACTCCCCTGCCCTTCACCGTGATCATCAATCCCCGGTACGAGGCGGCCGGTGACCGTCTGGACGCGTTCTACGAGGGCTGCCTTTCAGTGCCCGGATACCAGGCCGTCGTCGAGCGCCACCACAGCATCACGGCCACCTACACCCAGCCGGACGGACTCACGGTCACGCACCGCTTCGACGGCTGGCCCGCACGCATAGTCCAGCACGAGACGGATCACCTGAACGGACAGCTGTACCTCGACCGCGCAATCCTTCGGTCACTCACCTCCAACGCCGAGTCCGGACGCTGGGCCGGACCCTCCATCGACGGCGCGCGGCGGGGCCTCGACTTCTGAGGCCCCGCCGTCGGGCCGTTTTTACCGGGTAGCCGGGTCCGGCTGGTTGGCGCTGGTCGGCAAGTACCTGGCCCACCAGCGCAGGATGTGCTCGAATCGCTGCCGGCGATGCCACGGCGAACCCGACCTCGACAGCTCGTGGGTCTCGCCCGGGAACACCAGCAACTCCGTTTCGACGCCCTGCTTCTTGAGCGCGGTGTAGTACCGCTGGGCCTGCTCGATGGGACACCGGAGGTCTTCCTCGGAATGAATGACGAATGCCGGTGTCCTCACGCTGCCGATCTTCGCGAACGGACTCTGCTGCTCGACGTGCGCAGGATCGGTTCCGGTGTACTGCTCGGAGAAGAACCAGCCGATGTCCGACGATCCGACGAACGACGGCGGGTCGAGGTACCCGCGCTCGACGATGGCGGCGTGGAACCGATGGTCGTGCGCGATCGTCCATGCCGTGAGATATCCACCGTAGGAGCCGCCCATGACACCGAGCCGTTCGTTGTCCATGACCTCGAACTCGGCGAGCGCGCCGTCGAGATAGGCCAGGACGTCGTCGAGGTCGACCGTGCCCATCGCCTCCTTGATGCTTCGACCGTGGTCCGGTCCATACCCCGCGGAGCCGCGCGGATTGCACAGCAGGACCGCATAACCCGCCGCGGCGTACACCTGGGCTTCGTCGAAGTACCCCCAGCCGTACTGGGCGAAGGGACCTCCGTGGATGACGAGCAGCACGGGATGCGGTCCGTCACCCTCTGGCAACACGACCCAGCCATGCACGGAGGCACCATCCGGAGCTGTGTAGGTGCGCTCCTGCATGTCCCCGACGCGTGTACGGGCGCGGAGCGCAGCGGAGAAGTCCGTGAGCGGGCGTAGCGCCGCCCGGTCGACGACGGCGACGTCGCCGGTCGTCGAAGGATCCGTGTAGGTGACGACCACCGCGCCTCCCGCCGACGCGGCTCCCGTGACGACAGTGGGGCCGGTGACGAGTGTCTCCGACTCCCCCGTCGCCGAGAAGCGGAGCAGCTCGCCCATGCCTCGCGAACGGTTGAAGACGAGGACGGCGTCGCCGGAGTCACGGACGATGTCCTGGACATCACCCAGATCGACGGTGCCGGGGTCGCTCAGGCGCCGCAGGGCCTGCGGATCGTTCATCGGAGCGGCGTACAGGGCCGTGCTGCGGGCCACGAAATCCACGCCGGACGGTGACAGGTCGGTGGCCAGGAAGAACAGCCAGGAGCCGTCGGCGCTGGGACTCGGGGCGCTGCACCCGAGGCGGGTGCCCCCGGACAGGTTCGTCAATTGGCGCTGGTCGCCGCCGTCGAGTGCTATCGAATGGATATCGGAGACGAGCGTCGAGTCGGCGTCGCGCGCCAGGGCCGCTGTGAAGAAGATCCGCATGCCGTCTGCGGAGAAGGCGGGCTCGAGGTGGTCCGCATCGGCTGTCGTCACCTGGGTGGCGCGCGGCACCGCGCCTTGCTCCTCGAGTGCCCCGGGTCCGTCCACGCGCTCCTGCTTCAGCCTGCCGACGGCCTCGATCCAGGGCTCGGCGTCGAGGTCCGGAACGTCCACGGTGAACAGCTGTGAGCGCTTGTCCGTCGTGTAACCGAGGCCGTTCATCCGGTACTTGTACTGCGTGATGAGGCGCGGGTCCTCGAGGCCGGCGCCCACCCCGTCGAGCGTGCCGTACCGCCCGGGCTCGGGCACCCGTGCAGCGAAGACGACCGTCCGCGAGTCGGGTGCCACGTCGAACCGGGAGACGCCGAGGGGCTGGTCCGTCAGTTGGACCGGCTCCCCACCCGTGGCGCGCACCACGAACAGCTGGGGCTTCCCGCCGGGCGCTGCACGAAGGAAGAGGAGCAGCTCTCCATCGGGCGAATAGCGGGGGGCGGTGTCGCGGAAGCCGCGCGTCAGCCGTCGTCGTGCGCCCTCGAGCGTCACCTCCCATAGCTGCCCGACATAGGAATCGGCACGGAAGTCGGGACGGGTCGCGGCCACCACCAGGCGGGAGCCATCCGGATGCAGGGTCGGCGTACCGGTGGTGGTCAGAAGGTCGATCTGGTCTGGTTTCACCCCTCGACTGAACCTGAAATAGTGGCCTGCGTCAACGGTGGGCACCGCTGTCTCCCTAGGATGGAACGATGCCCGATCTCCCCGACCAGCTCCTCACCTGCCCTGTCTGCGGACAACCGCTGCACCTGATCCGTCGCACGCTCGCGTGCGACCACGGGCACCGCTTCGACGCGGCACGCCAGGGCTACTTCAATCTGCTGACGGGGAAGGGCTCGCCGTTCGAGGGGGACACCGCCGCCATGGTCGATGCCCGGGAGGCGTTCCTCGGCTCGGGCCACTACACGCCGCTGCGCACCGCGGTCGTCCAGGCCGCCCTGCGTCACGCGCCGACTCCCGCTGTCGCCCTGGATGCCGGTGCTGGCACGGGCTACTACCTCGCAGGGTTGATGACGGCAGTTCCGGGGCTGTTTCCCGTAGCACTCGACATCTCGAAGATCGCCCTGCGGCGAGCTGCACGCTGCCTTCCGGGAGGAGCGAGTCTGGTCTGGGACGTCCGGCGGCCCCTTCCCCTCGCGAGCGGCTCGGTGGATGTGGTGCTGAACGTCTTCGCGCCGAGGAATCCCGGGGAGTTCGCCCGTGTGCTCGCACCCACGGGGTGCGTCGTCGTCGTGACCCCGCGTCCGGGCCACCTCGACGGGCTAGAGGCGGTGGGGCCGTTGCTGTCCGTGCCCGCGCAGAAGGCCGACGACGTCCTCGCGGCTTTCAGGGGCGTCCTGGTCGAGACCGGGCGGGAGGAACTCGACAACGTGATGAAGCTTCCGCCGGATCTGGCCCGCTCCGCGCTGGTCATGGGACCGGCGGCGCACCACGCGGCGGGTACGGAGGCCACGACGACGGCCACCGGCAGTTCCGCTCCCCTCGACGTCACAGCCCGCTTCACCGTGCAGGTGCTCACGCGCGGGTAACCCCTGCGCACGGCGAGCGAGGATGCCGGCGCTGACGGCACGGATGGATAACAACTGCACGCCGGGCAAGCTGCCGCCCTAGGTTATGTCAGACCCGTTTGCCATGATGGAGGCAACGGCCGCGCGACGCGGCAGGGACGTGAGGGGATGCTCGATGGAATGGTTGCTCGCGAACGGCTGGGTTCTGTGGCTCGTCCTGTTCCTGGGGTTGGCCGCAGTGGAGACCCTGACGCTGGACCTGTTCTTCATCATGCTGTCGGTCGGGGCCCTTGCTGCCCTGGTCGCGACGTTTGCGGGAGCAGGGCTGGTCCTCCAGATCGTCGTCTTCGCTGCCGTGTCGTTGCTCATGATCCTGCTTGTCCGGCCAATCGCCCTGCAGCACCTGAAGAAGGGGCCGGCAGACCAACTGAACAACATCGACCGCCTGGTCGGCGCTTCGGCCCTCGCTCTCGAGCCGGTGACCGCGCACTCTGGCACCGTGAAGATCGGTGGCGACACCTGGACGGCGCGTTCCTCCACCGGGACCGCACTTCCCGCGGGGACGCGCTTGTCCGTGGCACGGATCGACGGTGCAACCGCCGTCGTCGAGCCGGCTTTCGACCCGCCAGCTTCTCCCGTCGCCGAGGCCTGAACGTCTAGCCTTGCCTTCTCCGGTCCCGGCCTCCCGGGATGCAACCACCACAACAAAGGGGATCCATGAACGGCAACGCCGGGACGATCGGGCTCACTCTGGTCCTGATCGTCCTCATCATCTTCGTCCTGGTCGTACTCGTGAAGTCCGTCCGAATCATCCCGCAGGCGCGAGCGGGGGTCGTCGAGCGGCTCGGCAAGTACCAGCGGACGTTGAACCCGGGACTGACCATCCTGATTCCGTTCGTCGACAGGCTGCTCCCGCTGCTGGACCTCCGCGAGCAGGTGGTTTCCTTCCCGCCCCAACCTGTGATCACCGAGGACAACCTCGTGGTGTCCATCGATACGGTGGTCTACTTCCAGGTCACCGATCCCCGTGCTGCCACTTATGAGATCGCGAACTACATCCAGGCGGTCGAACAGTTGACCACCACCACCCTCAGGAACGTGGTGGGCGGGCTGAACCTGGAAGAGGCCCTCACCTCCCGCGACCAGATCAACGGACAGCTCCGCGGCGTCCTCGACGAAGCGACAGGCCGTTGGGGTATCAGGGTGGGCCGTGTGGAGCTGAAGGCCATCGACCCTCCCCTGTCGATCCAGGATTCGATGGAGAAGCAGATGCGGGCCGAGCGCGACCGGCGCGCCGCCATCCTCACGGCAGAAGGCACGAAGCAGTCGCAGATCCTGACGGCGGAGGGGCAGCGTCAGGCCGCCATCCTCGCTGCCGAGGGCGATGCGAAGGCAGCGATCCTCCGGGCAGACGGCGAGGCGCAGGCGATCCACAAGGTTTTCGACGCGATCCACAAGGGGAACCCGACCCAGAAACTGCTTGCCTACCAGTACCTGCAGACCCTCCCCAAGCTCGCTGACGGTTCGGCGAACAAGCTGTGGATCATTCCGAGCGAGGTCGGCGAGGCGCTGAAGGGCATCGGCAATGTACTGGGAACCACCACCCCGGACTCCCCCTCTGACGGGCCTGAGATGGTATCGCGTACCTGACCGCCGTTAAGGGTCACGATGGCCGCCGTCGACTTCTCGACGGCGGCCATCCTTCTTTCGCCGGAAGCCGCGAGCAGGACCCGGTGCACAGAGCCGCTTCGCGAACGAGGGCGCCGCCGGAACACCTGTATAGTTAGCTGTTTACCGTCCGCTTGCAGGAACATCTTCGCGGCGCTCGGTGTTATACGAACAGCTTCCCCTTCGCCCTCGGGCGATCGAGGGGTCGGGGGTGCCGTCGGCACCGTCGGCGAACTTCTGTGAAGAACAGCGGCAACGGCCTCCCGCCTACGGGCGGCCAAGGTGATGAGGAGAAAATCATGAGCGATCGCAGCCTGCGCGGCATGCGCCTCGGTGCGCAGTCGATGGAAACGGAGTCGGGCGTCGAGCCTGCCCCCCGGCAGCGCGTCGAGTACCGGTGCGAGGACGGCGAGCGGGTCTTCGTGACCTTCTCGTCCGAAGCCGAGATCCCGGCGACCTGGGTGTCGAAGACCGGTAAGGAAGCACTCCTCGTCGATGGCGAGAAGCCGGACACGTCGAACGACAAGCCCGTCCGTACCCACTGGGACATGCTCCTCGAGCGCCGCTCGGTGGAGGAACTCGAGCAGATTCTCCAGGATCGCCTCACGATCTTGCGCGAGCGCCGCGGTGAGCGCCGCTCCGCCTGAGAACACACCGCACGAAAGAGGGCACCCGCCGCGGCGGGTGCCTTCTTTCGTGCAGGCAGAAGATCAGTGTCGTTCCGTGAGCTTCTGCCAGCGTGCAGCGAGGCCCCAACGCGTGACGTTGGCGATGGCCTCCACCACGATGTTTCCGCTCATCTTGGATGCGCCGAGTTCGCGCTCAACGAAGGTGATCGGCACTTCCACGATGGTGAGGCCCAGGCGGGCAACCCTGAAGGTCATGTCCACCTGGAAGCCGTAGCCGACGGATTCCACGGCGGCGAGGTCGAGGGTCTCCAGGGTGGAGCGGCGGAAGGCCCGGAACCCTGCGGTGATGTCACGAACCGGGAGTCCGAGCATGAGCCGCGAGTAGGTGCTGCCCGCGCGTGACAGGAGCTTCCGGTGGGCCGGCCAGTTGACGACACTGCCGCCACTGACCCATCGGCTACCGATGACGAGGTCTGCGCCGTCCACGGCATCAAGGAGGCGCTGCAGTTGTTCCGGCTTGTGGGAGCCGTCGGCGTCCATCTCGACCAGGACGTCATAGTCCCGTTCGAGACCCCAACGGAACCCGGCGATATAGGCCGCACCGAGCCCCTCCTTGCCGGTGCGGTGCAGCACGTGGACCTGGCTGTCGTCGGCTGCCGCACGGTCTGCGAGGTCGCCCGTACCATCGGGACTGTTGTCGTCCACGATCAGGACGTCAGAGGCCGGAACTGCAGCGCGGAGGCGTGCGAGGGTCAGCGGGAGTGACTCGATCTCGTTGTAGGTAGGGATGATCGTGACGACTCGCACGCAGGTGGACCTTTCCTTCGGGGGTGCGCCTCGCGCGCAGGGACCGACCCCGTATGCGGAGCCAGTGTGCAAGTATAGGCGACGGCCGCAGGGCATTCTTGACGGTCCTGCTCCATGGGCCGGGGCGTGTCGTGCGTCGGTCGGCACTCGGGCAGGTCCACTCGTCTTCGTACCGGTTCCGCATTTCACGACACCGTTTTCTACTGACGCGCAGACCTGCCCTTTTGAGTACCGGTTCCGTTCAGGCGGGCAACGCGCGCCATTGAAGAAGGCCGATGCGTTGCGCTCTCGGAGACCGGCCAGGTTTCCTCCCGCAGGAGATCCTCTAACCCGTAGGGCAAAAGCTTACGTGCTGTGGAGGAGGTGTCAACAGCGCTGTGACCTGCGCAAACGCCTCTTTTCGCAGGTCAGGACGGTGTGGCGGACGTCCTGGAATACCCGCGGAAACGACGTCGGACTAGGCGGCCAGGAAGCCCTCGGCGACATACAGACGGTGCCCGTCGTGAACCGTCTCGAGACACAGCGGGGCGTTCTCGGTATCGAGGGCGGGGAGCAGCGGCGTGCCCGCACGTGGGTCGGTGCTCCAGGACTGGACGCGGTTGTCCGGCGTCTGCACCATGAGCTCATCGACCTTCCAGACGGCGAAGGACGCGGGCGCCCCCGGTGCCAGCTGACCCATCATCGGGCTGCGACCGGAGAGTCTCCAGCTGGCCCGCGTATGGGCGATGAAGGCCGCACGCGCCGAGATGTTCTCGGCGGGGTTGCTGTGCTGCAAGCAGGCGCGGACCGAGGCCCAGGGATCGAGCGGGGTGACCGGGCTGTCCGAACCAAGCGCCACGAGGACACCTGCGGACAGAAGCGACGCGAACCGATTCATGCCCGAGCGCCGCTCCCCCAGCCGCTGGTCGTACAAGCCGCCGTCATGGCCCCAGAGGGCATCGAACACGGGCTGGCCGCTGACTGCGACGCCATAGTGCACCAGGGCACCGATCGCCGCGTCGTCGGCGAGCTCGACGTGCTCCAGACGGTGTCGAGCCCTGCGGACTTCTTCGATCCCGAGCTCCGCAGCCGTCGCTTCGAGCCCCCGCAGCACGACGTCGAGACCCGCGTCCCCTATGACGTGGAAACCCGCCTGGACAGTCTCCGCCGTGGTTGCGAGCAGGTGCGCGGCGACGTCGTCCTCGCTCAGGTAGAGCGTGCCCGTGGAACGGGGATCGTCGCTGTAGGGCGCACGGAGGGCCGCCGTGCGCGATCCGATGGAACCGTCGACGTTGAGGTCACCGGCGAGGCCGGCCAGTCGACCTCCGAAGCCCTCCATGAAGCCGCGGACGTCCTCACGCGTCCGGGTCAGCTGCGCCCAGTAGGGAATGACCTCGGGAAGGGGAACATCCCCGGCAGAGCCGTCGATGGAGAGCAGTGACTCGAGGTCCTCACGCGGCGCGATATGAGGTGCGGCCATCTCCGTGACGGCGACGTACCCCCGGGATGCCGCATGAAGGAGCGCCGCGTGCTGGTAACTGCGGCGCTGGTCCGGCGTCAGGCTCCGCGTGGCCCTTCGCGCGGCTTCGTGGGCTGCTCGGACGACGAAGCCGTCCGACCACCCGTCCACGCCGGCCAGACCCAGCCCCGCTGCCAGCGAACCGGACACGACAGCCGAGTGGATGTCGGCGCGAACGAGGTAGACGAGCGCGCCGTCCCCGGCACGGTCGAGCTCGGCGGCAGTCGGTACGCGCTTCTCCGGCCACTGGGACTCGTCCCAGCCGAACCCGAGGATCGTGGAGGCCCCCGAGGCCGCTGCATCCCCTACGGCCTGTAGCAGCTCCCCGAGGGACCGGCAGGCAGTCAGGTCGATCGATCCGAGGGCGATGCCCGTCTCGGTGGTATGCGCGTGGGCGTCGACGAACCCCGGAGTGATCAGCGCCCCATCGAGGTCGACCGTCCGCACGCCGGGGCCGGTGAGGTTCGCGGCCGCGTGCTCCGAACCCACCCATGCCACCACACCTCGGTCGATGAGCATTGCAGTCGCGAAGGGATCGGCGGGGCTGTAGACGGACCCGTTGCGATACAGGACGGTAGTCGGGTCTTCAGGGGTGGGCATGGGGATGCTCGGCGGCTTTCTGTCATCGGCGGGGCCCGGGACGGGCTTTACTCACTGATGTTCGAGTATGCCACCACGCCACGTCGAACCAGCTTGATGGCGCGCACACACGTCTGGTGCAGACCCTCGGGCAGGTCGGGCACCTTGGCGAGCTGGTCCAGCAGGTCGATCACCTGCTTGGACCACCGCACGAAATCTCCGGCTGCCAGTTCGGTTCCGCTCAGTGCCGCCTGCAGGGACCGGCCCTGAGCCCACTTGAACATCGGCCAGACGAGCGAGAGCTCCGGCTCACCCGTGACGGGGAGTCGGTGCTGCTCCTCGACGTCGTTGAGCTGCGACCACTGCCGGATGATCGTCTCGACGGAACCCTCCAGCGAAACGCTCGGCATCACCGGCCGCACGCCGCGCTCCTCGCGTTTGGCCTGGTAGACCAGGACAGTGGTCAGCGCCGCGAGTTCCGCCGCGTCGAGGTCGCTGAACGCACCTTCCTCGATGCACAGCGCTATGAGGAGATCCTTCTCCCCATAGATCCGTCGGAGCTTCTGACCGGATGCACTGACGAACACGCCGCCGTCGGTGTACTCGAGGTAGCCGTAGTGGCCGAGGACTTCCGAGACGCGATCGAACGTCTTGGCGATGGTATTGGTCCGTCCGCGGATCTGGCCCGCGAGCTTGTCGGTCTCCCTGCGCAGCTTCCACCAGCGCTCGGCCCACCGGGCGTGCTGCTCGCGCTCGCTGCAGCCGTGGCACGGGTGTGCCCTCAGCCGGCGCCGGAGCTCGGTGATGGCGCGTTCCTCCGCTGCTGCCGACGCGGAATAGCCGGCGGCTACACGATCGGCGCCACGACGCGGCGGCCGATGCTCGTCGAGCGCGTTGCGCAGCGACGACGTGAGGTCACGGCGGTCCTTGGGGCTGCGGGCACTGAAATGCTTCGGAATCCTGATGCGGGAGAGGACCTCGACCGGACCGTCGAGGTCCTGCACACCGACACGGCGGATCTGGGTCTCCAGTGTGAGGACGGTAGGGCGGGGCTCACGCGACGTATCGCTGTCCAGCACGACGGCGTACCCCTGACTCCGGCCGCCCGGCACGTCGATGACGTCGCCGGGCCGCAGGGACTCCAGGGAGGACTCGGCCGCCGACCGCAGCGTCCGTGACCTGTCCCGAGTCGCCCTCGACTCGAGGTCGGAGAGCTCCCGGCGCAGGTTCGCGTACTCGCGGAAGTCGCCGAGATGGCACGTCATGGACTTCTCGTAGCCCTTGAGCGATTCCTCGCGGCTGCGAACCTGCTTCGCCAGGCCGACGACGGAGCGGTCGGCCTGGAACTGCGCGAAGGATGTCTCGAGGATCTCCCGCGACCGCTCCTGCCCGAACTGTGCCATGAGGTTGATACTCATGTTGTACGTGGGGCGGAAGCTGGAATTCAGCGGGTAGGTCCGGCGAGACGCCAGGCCGGCGACCGCGCCGGGATCGGTTCCGGGCTGCCAGAGGACGACGGCGTGGCCCTCGACGTCGATGCCGCGCCGACCTGCTCGGCCGGTCAGCTGCGTGTACTCTCCCGCGGTGACGTTCACGTGCGCTTCACCGTTGAACTTGTCGAGCTTCTCCAGCACGACCGTGCGGGCGGGCATGTTGACGCCGAGCGCGAGTGTCTCGGTCGCGAAGACCGCCTTCACCAGGCCGCCGGCGAACAGGCGCTCGACGATCTCCTTGAAGGTCGGCAGCATACCGGCATGGTGAGCGGTGAACCCGCGGATGAGGCCCTCCCGCCAGGTCCAGAACCCGAGGATCTCGAGGTCGTCTCGTGGGATGTCCATCGTGGCGGCGTCGATCGTCTCGCTGATCTCGTCCCGTTCGTCCTCGCTGGTGAGCCACAGACCTGCGTTGAGGCACTGCGTCACGGCTGCCTCGCACCCCGCACGCGAGAAGATGAAGGTGATGGCCGGCAGCAGGTCCGACCGGTCGAGCGCGCTGATCACCTGTGGCCGGGTCGCGCGCCGCACCGCCGTCGTCTGGGGCGGACCGCCGCGACCGTTGCGCGGCTTGCCGCGGCGTCCGGCGGTGCCCCAGCCTGCACGCTGGTTCAGGCGTATCTCGTTGCTGGCGAGCTCGAGCAGCTCCGGGTTGACGTCGTACTGGTCGCGGGCGCCGGCTTCCGCCCCCGCGGGCGCTGCTTCGTCGAAGGCGACATCGCCGGCGAACAGGTCGATGAGGTTCTGGCCGACCATGACGTGCTGCCAGAGCGGAACGGGGCGGTGTTCGGAGACGACGACGTCCGTGTCGCCGCGCACGGTGTCCAGCCACGCACCGAACTCCTCGGCATTGGAGACGGTTGCACTGAGGGATACCACCTTGACCTCGGTCGGCAGGTGGATGATCACCTCCTCCCACACCGCACCGCGGAAACGGTCCGCCAGGTAGTGCACCTCGTCCATCACCACGTAACCGAGGTTGTCGAGGGCGTCCGAGTTCGCATACAGCATGTTGCGCAGTACCTCGGTGGTCATCACGATGACGTCGGCGTCCGGGTTGATACTCGTGTCACCGGTCAGCAGTCCCACGCGGTCGTTGCCGTGCACGGAGGCGAGTTCCGAGTACTTCTGGTTGCTGAGCGCCTTGATCGGCGTGGTGTAGAACGCCTTCAGCCCGTGCTGCAGGGCCAGGAAGACCGCGAATTCCCCGACCACAGTCTTGCCTGCGCCGGTCGGCGCAGCGACCAGTACTCCCCTACCGGCCTCGAGCGCCGTGCACGCCTCCCGCTGGAAGGGATCGAGGTCGAACTCCAGGGTCTGCTCGAAATGGAACAGCTGTGTCCTGGAGTGCTCCGTGCGGGCCTTTGCAGCTGCGTATCTCTCCGCGGGGGTGCTCATCATTCCACCCTAGACGCTCACCCGCAGCTGGGCACGGCGTGTACGCGCAGAGCGTTCGGGCCGCATGGTGCTTGCGGTCACGCGTGGCTCCGTGCCTCGTTTCAGAGGGCGTCGAGGGGCGACGCGGTGTCTGCGGTGGCTTCGACAGCGGCTTCGCGAGCTGCGTTGCGGCGGGCTCTTCGTTTGTCGTTGAGCAGGCACAGCCCGATCGCGAGGAAGAACAGCAGCAGGAGGGGCACCGCGAGGTAGAACATGCTCAGGGCGTCGCCGCCCGGTGCCGCCATCGCCGCGAACAGGCAGACGAGGAACACCGTGATCCGCCAGGCCTTGAGGATCTGCCGGCCCGAGACCAGTCCCACCATGTTCAGGCCCACCAGGACCACCGGCAGCAGGAACGCGATCCCGAACGCCAGCATGAGCCGGAGAACGAACGTGAAGTACACGGAGACGCTGATGTAGTTGGAGAAGTCCTCGGGCGTGAATTCCGTCAGGACGCGCACCGCGTTGGGCAGGATCAGCCACGCGAGGGCGATGCCGGCCAGGAACAACGGGAATGCCACCGCGATGAACGCCAGCGCGATGCGTCGCTCCTTGGTTTTCAGGCCAGGGGTTATGAAAGCCCACAACTGGTAGAGCCAGACCGGACTCGAGATGACCAATCCCAGGAACACCGACACCTGGATGAGCAGATCGAACGGGGAGGCTGCACTGTCGAAGTTCAGTGACGCGGTCCGGCCGTCCTGCTCGTTGATCGCGATGATCGGAGCGGCCAGCGCCCGCAGGACCGGCTCGTACACGAAGAAGCCGGCAACGGTGGCGAGGATGACCGCTATGGCGGACTTGAACAGACGGTTCCGTGCCTCGCGCAGGTGCTCCTTGAGGGCCATGTGTCCCTCGGGGTTGGCCTTCCTGCCGCGCTTGCGGACCTTCTCGGGTGACACCTGTGTCTACCTGGCCTACTGGTTGGTGGAGGGGGTACCGCTCTGCTGTGGCGGTCCCGCCTGGCCAGCACCGTCGATCCGCGCACCGTTGGGATCGACGTGCTGATGCGGCTGTCCCTGGGCAGGCTGCTGCCCGGGCCCGGTGGTCTGCGCGGGAGCCTGGTAGGTGGGAGCGTACGTCTGGGGAGCCGGATTGTTGACGACGCGGCCCTCGACCGGGTCCGTTCCGGCGTCGGACGTGTTGTTCTCGTCCTTCATCTGCTTCACCTCGGACTTGAAGATCCGGAGCGACTGGCCGACGCTGCGGGCCAGACCGGGCAGTTTCGGCGCACCGAACAGAACGATCGCAAGAACGATGATGATGACGATGTGCCAGCCTTCGAGCCTCATGCCCAATTCCTCTCGTTGATCCCCCTCCAGTTTAGGTCACAGGTGGGGCATGTCCTGCAGGAGTTGCGGTTGCCCGCGGCCGGCACGCTTCGCGATCCGCCTGCTCCGCCTGTCGTCGGCACGACGGATCCTGGCCAGCTCCCGCGCCGCCCGCACGTCCCCTGGCGCGGAGAAGACGGCAGGAACGGCGATTCCGGGCACTCCGGCAGGATGTGCGCCGGCGCCGTCGTCGGGCCGGACGTTCACCTCGAGTCGGTCCAGTGCTTCCCCGAATTCACCGATAGTTCGCATTCCGCGCCGGAAGACGCGGAACCCGACGACGACGAGGAAGATCAGGCTGACCGCGATCAGCGCGACCCACAGAACGATCCACATCCACCAGAGCATTCGCCCAGTCTAGGCCAGTGACTGATGCGACCGTGCGGCCTCGAGCCAGCGGAGAGTCTCCTCGCGCAGTTGTTCGGGCGCTATGACGACTGCGGACCCTCCGAGCCCCGCCACCAATCCCGGGATCCAGGAGCTCGACGCCACCTTCAGCCGAGCTGCAAGGCGGTCGTCGCCGAGTTCCTGGACGGCGTCGGCGTTGTACTGGGCGGCGATCCACCGGGCGCGCGGCTCGAGGAGCAGCGTCACTGCCTGGTCCGCTTCTCCCGACCGGTAGGGCAACGCCGCCTCGCGGCCCCGGGAGAGGGACCGCTCGTCGACCGTCGCGCTGGCCGGCTGATCGGTGAGCGTCGCCGTCTGGATACGGTCGAGGCGGAAGTTCCGTAGTCCGTCGGAGTCCACGCTCCACGCCTCGAGATACCAGGTGTCCTGGTGCAGGAAGATCCGGATCGGCTCCAGCACCCGGTGCGTTATCTCGTCCCGCGTCGGCACGAAGTAGTCGATCTCGACCCTCACGTGAGACTGCAGGGCGGACTGCAGCACCTCGAGCGTCGGGTCGATGTCGTCCTCCGTAAGCTTGGTGGCCACCGAGGTGCCGATGCGGGCGGCGTCGCCCGCGGCAACGGTCAGCTTGGTCTGCGCACTCACGATCGCCTCGTTGTTCCTCATGCCGGGAAGCTCCCGGAGGGCCTGCAGGCCCACGATGAGGGAGCAGGCCTCGTCCATGCTCAATTTCACGGGTTCGGCGAGATCACGCGCATTGCCCAGGTAGATGCGGCCGTCCTCGATGTTCACATCCATCAGGGCATCGGGATAGTGGCGGGGGCCGCTGACGAACAGCAGGTCGAGGTCCTTGCTGAGCTGGCTCTCGGTCACCTCGAACCTGCGGGCGGTCTCCCCCAGCTCCGCGCCAGGGTGCGCCAGGAGGTAGGGCACGAGATCGAGGAGGCGCAACAGGTGGTCCTGCGAGGAGGACTTCCGCCGCGGCGCGGGTCGGGTGCCCTCGGTGATCTCGATCCCCTGCGGTGCCACCACTGCGGCGTCGTACGCTCCCTGTAGCAGCCGTTGGACCTCCGCCGCCAGATCCTGGGGCTCCTCCACCCGAGCATTCGTTCCCAGCCCGGCGATCGTCGCCGCCATCGGGCTGGACGCTGCGTAGGGCACGCGCAGGATGTCCCATTCCTCTCCCGTCTGCAGCACCTCGGTGCCCTTGCGGACGCGCAGGACCTGACAGGAGCCGGGGCGGGCTGCGACGACTGCCGTCCTGTCCGGTTCGCGGCGCGCGAGCGAGGACAGGGTCTGGTTCATGTCGAAGGATGCGGGGACGTCGAACGTTCCCTTGAGGAGGACGGGCTCGCCCGTCATGCGCGACAGCCGGAAGAACCTCTCCGCCTTGCGCGTGGTGTCGAAGCCGACGACGTACCAGTGCCCGAAACGTGCTCCCATTCCCCAGGGATGGACGGTGCGCACCTCCTCACGTCCGGTGCTGGCCGCCCGGTACGGGAAGCGGATGGGCGCGTGTGACGTGAGGGCATGCCAGACGACATCCCAGTAGGGTGCGTCGGTCGTGATACGGGGCTGGATCAGTGGCGTCAGCTCGATGCCGCCGTCGGTGCTGCGAGAGCTGAGCTTCCTCAGGGCCCGGGACGCAGCAGAGTCGAGCGAGCCCTGGTCCCACACCCCCGCCGCCAGGTTGAGGACGGCGTACTCCTCGGGCTGGAAGGTCACCCCGCCCAGGCGGTAGTCCTCCGCGTTGATCCGGTAGCGCTGCACCGTGTTGTCGTTGTCGAAGAGAGTGTCCTCGCTGAAGGACTCCAGGGGTATCCCCTGTTCACGAAGGGCGGCCTTGTCCCGATCGAACAGCTTCTCGCGCGCTGCGACGGACGTGGCTTCCCGGTACAGATCGATCTCGTCGAACAATTCCTCCTTCGTGTACCCCCGGCGGCTCGAGAGCAGCATGATCACAAGGGTGAGGAGTCGTTCAGTTCGTTTTGCGGACACGGGAGAAACCCTACCTTCGCGGAACCGGCAGGAGGGACGCAGGTCAACCGTGGTCGACCTGCGTCCCTCCTGGGACTGGCGTGCCGGACCGAGGTGGGTTACCTCGCTCGGGCGGCGAACTAGCGGACGGCGAGCAGGTCCACCACGAAGATCAGCGCCTCGTTCGGTCCGATGGCCGAGCCGGCCCCACTGGCCCCGTAGGCGAGATGGGACGGGATCTCGAGGCGACGGCGTCCGCCCACCTTCATCCCGAGGAGTCCCTGGTCCCAGCCCTGGATGACCTGCCCGATGCCCACTTTGAAGTCGAGCGGGGCACCGCGGTTCCACGAGGCGTCGAACTCCTCACCCGTCGAGAAAGCGACACCGACGTAGTGCGTGGACACGGTGTTACCCGGCTTCGCTTCGTCGCCGGTGCCCTCGATGATGTCCTCGATGACGAGGTCGGTGGGTACGTCATGGGCGGGAAAGTCGATCTCCGGCTTCTGCCGGTCGAAGTTGCGCTGTCCGAAGGACATGGTTTCCTTTCGTGGGAGACCCGCGGGGTGTCCGCGGGGATGGTGCCGGGAAGGCCCGTGGAGTGGGTCGAGCGGCTACTCTGCGGCTTTCTTGCTGACGATCTCTACGTAGAAGACGAGGGTGCCGGCAGGTTCTCCACCCGGGTAGGCCCACGCCTCAGGGATCACCAGCATGACCTTGGAACCGACCTTCTGGCCGGCGAGGCCTTTGGTCCAGCCGGTGATCACTCCGCTCAGCGGGAACGTCGCGGGCTCACCTCGGTCGAAGCTCGAATCGAACTTCTCGCCGTCGCTGTAGGTCCAGCCGGTGTAGTTCGCAGTGATGCTGTCGGTTTCGGCGACGACCTCACCGTCACCCTCCTCGATGACGTTGACGACGAGGTCGTCGGAGGGATCGTTCTCGGGGATGGTGACCTCGGGCGAACCGTCGTCCGCGAAGGTGAACGAGGGCAGCTGGCCCTCGTCGTCGAGCTTCTTCACGTCCTCGGGAGAGAGGACCTCGGGCTCGGGCGGCGGCTGCTCGGCCGAGATGACCTTCAGGACGAGCACCTGCTTCGGGTTCTCGGGTGCTCCCTCCGCCGCCTCGGGAGCTGGCGTGGCGAATGCCACCTGTGCTCCGACCTTCGTGCCGATCAGGACCTCGTACAGCTCGGGGAACTGACCCTTGAAGGTGTCATCCAGGGGCAGCACCTGTGGGGCTCCCTGGCTGTAGGTCTCGCCGAGGACTTCGCCGTCCTCCGCGTTCAGTGCGACGAGCTGCACCTTGATCTGCTGACCCTCTTCGATCTCGTCACCTTCGCCCTCGGCGACGGTCCTTGCGGCAGCGGCGCTGGTATCGATGGGGGACTCGAATTCGACGGTCGGCGCTTCCTCGTCGGATCCTCCGCTCACCGTGACGGTGTCGAGGACCTCGGCGGCGCCGGCCGACTTCCCCGTCGACGTTCCGCCGCATGCCGTCAGCAACAGCAGTAGCGGAAGGAGGATTGCTAGTACTTTTCGCACAGAACTACTTTCAGATTGGTGTCCAGTTCAGGCTGGCCGCAGAACAAAGGGCCCTGACAAGCCTAACGGCTCACGGCGTCCGGTTTCTCCTCCGGAGGTGCTGACAGGCGCGCGCGTGGGCTCTTCCGCGTGTGACGCATCTGCTCACAGCTGCTGCAGCAGTGCCTCCACACGCTCGTCCACGGAGGTGAACGGATCCTTGCACAGGATGGTCTGCTGTGCACGGTCGTTGAGTTTCAGGTGCACCCAGTCGACGGTGTAGTCGCGGTTCGCTTCCTTCGCCCGGCGGACGAATTCACCTCGCAGCCGTGCGCGCGTCGTCTGCGGCGGGACGTCCACGGCCTCCTTGACCGCGGTCTCGTCGACGACGCGGGCAGCCTCCCCTCGGGCCTGCAACAGGAAGAACAATCCTCGGGAGCGTGAGATGTCGTGGTAGGTCAGGTCCAGCTGCGCTGCCTTGGCCGAGCTGAGATCCTCGCCCGACCGAGCCAGGTACCTGTCGATCAGCTTTTTCTTGATCGCCCAGTCCACCTCCGTGTCGATGCCCCCGGCGTCGCCGGTCTCCACGGCATGAAGGACCCGCTCCCACAGGTCGAGGACTGCCGGCACGTGGTCATTGTGGGCGCCGTGCTGGTCGACGAACGCGGACACGCGGGTCAGGTACTCCCGCTGCATTTCCAGGGCCGTCATCGAGCGGCCGTTGGCGAGCTTGAGCAGCTGCCGTCCGGTGAGGTCGTGCGAGATCTCGCGGATGCTCCGGATCGGGTTCTCGAGGCGGAAGTCCCGCATCATCTCCCCTGCTTCGACCATGCGCAGCAGCAGGTCCACGGAACCCACCTTCAGCAGCGTGGTGGTCTCGGACATGTTGGAGTCGCCCGCGATGACGTGGAGCCGGCGGTAGTGCTCGGCATCGGCGTGCGGCTCGTCACGCGTGTTGATGATGGGACGCGATCGGGTGGTGGCCGAGGAGATGCCCTCCCACAGGTGGTCGGCGCGCTGCGAAAAGGCGTAGATCGAGCCTGTCTGCGTCGTGAGGACTTTGCCTGCACCGACGAGCAGTTGCCGGGTCACCAGGAACGGGATGAGGATGTCTGCCAGCCGTGCGAATTCGAGTTTCCGCGGAATCAGGTAGTTCTCGTGGCTGCCGTACGAGTTGCCGGCCGAGTCGGTGTTGTTCTTGAACAGGTAGATCCTGCCGTCGTAGCCCTCCTGGCCGAGCTTGCGCTGCGCCTCCGCCACGAGGTCCTCCAAAATGAGCTCGCCCGCGCGGTCGTGGGCGATGAGTTGGGCCAGGTCGTCGCACTCCGCGGTGGCGTACTCGGGATGGGATCCGACATCGAGGTACAGGCGTGATCCGTTGGTGAGGAAGACGTTGGACGACCTCCCCCAGCTGACCACCTTGCGGAAGAGGTACCTAGCGACTTCCTCGGGTGAGAGCGGCCGTGAGTTGGGCCCCGAGTAGGAGATACCGAATTCGGTCTCGACTCCGAAGATGCGCCGGTCCATCAGGTGTCCTGTTCGTGGTGCAGCAGGACCTCCAGCTCGGGGCCCCCGATACGGCGGAATGCGCGACGGCTCCCGCGCAGGGTGTCCGGATCACGCTCCAGGAACGCGACCTCCAGGAGGGAAGGATCGAGCACGGGCGTTCCAGCACTGCCACCGTCGGCCGGCGCATGGGCGGGCGCGCCGTCGTTCCGCAGAGCGCCGGCGGCAGCCCGGACGGCTTCCGGGAGGCTCAGGTCCGCCGACCAGCTTCCTGTGAGGGCATCGACGACGGCGTCCGCCGCGCCCCCCATCACCACGAAGCCGGATTCGTCCGCGATGGAACCGTCGAACGTCAGCCGGTACAGGTGGTCGGTGTCCTGGGAGCGGCCCACCTCGGCGACGACGAGTTCCACCTCGAAGGGCTTGCTCTCGGCGGTGAAGACGGCGCCGAGGCTCTGCGCGTAGACGCTCGCCAAGCCGCGGGCTGTGACGTCCTCTCGCGCGTAGGAGTAGCCGCGCACATCCGCGTAGCGCACGCCCGCCTGCCGAAGGCTCTCGAACTCGTTGTATTTCCCCACCGCTGCGAAGGCGATGCGATCATAGATTTCGCCGAGCTTGTGCAGCGACGGAGAAGGATTTTCCGCGACGAGGGCGATGCCGTCCCGGCAGCTCATCACCACGACGGACCTGCCACGGCCGATACCCTTCCGCGCGAAGTCAGCGCGGTCCTTCATGAGCTGTTCTGGCGATACGTAGAACTGCTGCGTCATGAGCTATGCCTCCCGGCCCGCGGAGGAACGGGCTTCGATGATGGCGTGGGCGGTGGCTTCGAGATCGCGCTCCGGGATGCGGCGGGAGCCCGCCCCGTCGACGACGTAGACCACGGGCCACAGCGCGCGGACGGTGTCGGGGCCGCCGGTGGCGGAATCGTCGTCAGCGGCGTCGTACAGTGCCTCGACCGCCACACGTACTGCGGCGCTCTCGTCGAGACGCGGGTTCCAGAGCTTCTTGAGCGCCCCTCGGGCGAAGACGGAGCCGGACCCGACCGAATGGTGCTCGTGCTCCTCGTAGCGACCGCCCGTGACGTCGAAGGAGAAGAGCCGCCCCACATGGCGGTCCGCATCGAATCCGGCGAAGAGCGGAACCACAGCGAGGCCCTGCATCGCCATGGGCAGGTTCTGCCGGACCATCGCGGCAAGGCGATTGGCCTTGCCATCGAGGCTCATCATCGTCGCCTCGATCTTCTCGTAGTGCTCGAGCTCCACCTGGAACAAGCGCGTGAGGTCCAGCCCGATACCTGCGCTGCCGGCGATCCCGAGGACGGAGTAACGGTCGGCGGGGAACACCTTCTCGATGTGACGGCTTGCGATTACGTTGCCCATGGTCGCGCGGCGGTCACCGGCCATGAGGACGCCACCGGGGAACGTAAGGGAGACGATCGTTGTGGCGTGCGGTGCGAGGTGCGCGGCATCGGTGGACGCGGTCACCGGCCCGAGCGTCCGGTTCGACGGCAGCAACCCGGGATGGTGGGCGTCCAGGTAGTCGGCGAAGGAGCTCGAGGCGGCTCTCGGCACTGCTGCTGCTGCGTCGTCCAGGACCATCCGCTACTGGCCGCCCTTCTGCACGAATCCGCGCACGAATTCCTCCGCGTTGGACTCGAGGACGCCGTCGATCTCGTCGAGCAGGTCATCGACACCCTGGGTCTGGGCGGACTCCTGGGCGGCGGGAGCCACCGGGGCGGGGTCGGGGATCTCCTCCTCCGACTCCTGGGCCGATCCGCTCGTGTTCATGCGGTCCTGTGTCGCCATGACGGCCACCCCTTCCGTGTTGGTGATCACTTCGGTGATCAGGTTCCTATCGTGCCACGCGGCGTTCGGGGCCGCTCAACAATCGGGCGAGGAAATCCTCCGCATCTGCTGCTAGGTCGAACAACTCCTCGGTGAGCTCGGCCGTACCGCGGAGTGGTTCGCGCGTCTGCACGCGCTGGAGCCTGCGTTCTCCCGCCAGCTCGAAGATGAGCGAGTCCCAGCTGGCGCCCACGACTTCCGCCGGGTACTCGGCGATGCACCGGCCGCGGAAGTAGGCGCGCGTGTCCCGCGGTGGTTCGACGGCGGCCCTCGCCACCTCTGCCGGACTCACGAGCAGGTCGACGTCGCCGCGGCGCGCCAGGCGCTGGTAGATCCCCTTCGCGGGACGCAGGTCTGCGTACTGCAGGTCGATGAGGGCCAGCCGTGCGTCGTCCCAGTCGAGGCGGTCACGTGTCCTGTACGCATCGAGCACCTTCAGTTTTGCGATCCAGTCGACCTGCCGGGCCGCCGCCATCGGGTCACGACGGAGCGTGACCAGGAGCGCCTGCCAGCGGTCGACGACGTCGCGCGTCTGCTCGTCCGCGTCGGCCGGCAGGGCATCGACGACTGCGGAGCAGTACATCTCCTGGAGTTCCAGCCCCGTCATGCTCCGGCCGTCCACCAGCCGCACCGTCGCCTGCAAGGTGGGATCGTGGCTGACGGTGCGCAGCGCCTCGACCGGATCCGCCAGGACAGGAACCGGTGCCAGCCCATGCTCGACGAGCGCGAGGACAAGGGAGGTTGTGCCCACCTTGAGGTAGTTGGACACCTCGTTCAGGTTGGCGTCGCCGATGATGACGTGGAGCCGGCGGTACTTTTCTGCAACGGCGTGCGGTTCGTCGCGCGTGTTGATGATCGGGCGCCGCACCGTGGTCTCGAGACCGATCTCGTTCTCGAAGAAGTCCGCGCGCTGGCTGATTTGGAAGCCGGCCTCCTGGTTGAGCGGACCGATCCCGACCCGCCCTGCCCCGCAGATGACCTGCCGTGAGACGAAGAAGGGGATCAGGGCTTCGGCGAGCTTGGAGAAGGGCACGCTCCTCGGGACGAGATAGTTCTCGTGGGAGCCGTAGGACACGCTCTTGTTGTCCGTGTTGTTCTTGTAGAGGATCACGGGCGAGAACCCGGGAGTCGCTCCGATGCGCTCCATCGCGGTGATCGCCACGTGGTCCCCGGCCCTGTCCCAGAGGACGGCGTCGAGCGGATTCGTCACCTCGGGCGAGGAGTACTCCGGGTGCGCGTGGTCCACGTACAGCCGGGCGCCGTTGTTCAGGACGAGGTTCATCAGCACGGCCGCCTCGGCAGGTTCGCCGCGTTCGAGCGCGATCTGCTCGGCGCTGAGTTCGATCGGTTCATCCGTCAGCTGGCTGGGGTGCGCCCTCCCCCGCTCCATCCTGAAACCGCGAGCGTCCGTCAAGGGAGTCTCGTCGGTATAGTCCCAGCGCGTGCCCGCGAGGTTGCCCAATCCTTCGCGTAGCGTGGCGGCGTAGGCGTTCACGACCTGTGAGGACAGCATCGTGGGATTGGCCGAGGGAACGGCAGGAGCGATGATGCCGTATTCCGTCTCGGTGCCCATTACGCGATGAACGGAGATTCCCGCGCCGACGGCGGGAAGGGATCCCGGGCTGCTGGTCCGTCGTCCGCCCGTCTCGATCACAGATACTGGCCCGTGTTCGCCGTCGTCTCGATGGACTTGCCGGGCTCCTGCCCGGCCTTGCCCTGCACGATCGTCCGGATGTAGGTGATGCGCTCACCCTTCTTCCCGGAGATCCGCGCCCAGTCGTCGGGGTTCGTCGTGTTCGGCATGTCCTCGTGCTCGCGGAATTCGTCGACGACTGCCCGCATCAGGTGCTCGATCCGCAGGCCCTTGCTCCCGTCCAGCAGGAGATCCTTGATGGCGTACTTCTTCGCCCGGTCGACCACGTTCTGGATCACGGCGCCTGAGGTGAAGTCCTTGAAATACAGCATCTCGGTGTCCCCGTTGGCGTAGGTCACTTCGAGGTACTCGTTCGACTTGTCCGTGGAGTACATCTGCTCGACCGTCCGGCGGATCATCTCGGCGATCGTGGTCGCCGGATCGTCGCCGTTCTCTGCAAGATCGTCCGCATGCAGGGGCAGATCCGGCGTAATGTACTTCGCGAAGATCTCGGCGGCACCCTCGGCGTCGGGCCTCTGGATCTTGATCTTCACGTCCAGGCGACCCGGACGGAGGATCGCGGGGTCGATCATGTCCTCGCGGTTGGAGGCTCCGATCACGATGACGTTCTCGAGCTTCTCGACGCCGTCGATCTCGCTCAGCAGCTGGGGCACGATGGTCGTCTCCACGTCGGACGACACACCGGTTCCACGCGTGCGGAAGAGGGAGTCCATCTCGTCGAAGAACACGACGACGGGACTGCCGTCCGATGCCTTCTCGCGGGCCCTCGCAAAGATCAGCCTGATGTGGCGCTCCGTCTCACCGACGTACTTGTCCAGCAGCTCGGGCCCCTTGATGTTGAGGAAGTAGCTCCTGATCTGCTCCAGGCCGGCCCGCTCGGCGGCGCGCGCGGCGAGCGAATTGGCGACCGCCTTCGCGATCAGGGTCTTGCCGCACCCGGGAGGGCCGTAGAGAAGGATCCCCTTGGGCGGCTTGAGGCCGTGTTCGCGGTACAGGTCGGGGTGCAGGAACGGCAGCTCGACAGCGTCGCGGATCTGTTCGATCTGGGGACCGAGCCCGCCGATGTCGCCGTAGGCGATGTCCGGCACCTCTTCGAGCACGAGGTTCTCGACCTCGCTCCTCGGGACCTTCTCGAGGCCGTAGCCGGATTTGGTGTCGACGGCGAGTGCGTCCCCCACGCGGATCCGCTCGGTCTGGAGCGGCCCGCTGAGCCTGATGACCCGCTCGTCGTCCGTGCGGCCCACGACGAGCGCGCGGTCGGTGCCGAGGAGTTCCTTGACGGTGACGATCTCCCCTGCCCGCTCGAAGCCCAGCGCTGCGACGATCGTGAGCGACTCGTTGAGCAGCACTTCCTGTCCGGGTGCCAGGTGCCGGACGTTGATGAGCGGGCTGACGGTCACACGGAGCTTCCGCCCCGACTGCAGGATGTCCGCAGTGTCCTGCACCGTGGCCTCGGTGGTGGTACCGGGCTCCGACGCTCGCCTCGGGTTCACCTGCATCACGGTGGCGAAGCTGAAGGGCGCCGCGCCCTCCTTCTCGAGGGCGGCCTTCAGACGGACGATCTCGGTGCGCGCCGACTCGAGGGCTCCGACGAGCTTGCCGTTGTTCTGCGTCGCCGATGCGAGCTGGCGGTCGATAGAACGCAGCTTGTCGCGCAGGACGTTCACTTGCCGCTGGGCCACGGAACTGTCGATCGGAGGTGGGGTGAGCCCCTGCTGGTCAGCGGCAGAAGCGTTGTCTTCGGAGTCCGGCATGTCGGTTCGCCACCTTTGGTTCTTTCCTTCAGCTGTCTTTCGACCTTAGCGCAGACCCCAGCCAGCAGGGTGCTGCATTGCGGCTGTGCGGCTACTGCCGACGTTCAACGGGCGCCGTGCGGCTTTCGTCCCGGCCACCGACACCTGCCACGAGTGCCTTTCACTCCTCCCCAGCGCTGTCGGCAAGGGCATCGCGCCGCGCCTGGGCCTCCTCCGGCGGCAGGGAGCCCCGCTGGATGGTGGACGCCGCGTCGCGGGCGACCCGACGGAGGCGCTTGTCGGAGACATCGCGCTCGCCGACGGCCCTCGGAGTCCATGCGTTGAGGTCCTCTTCGCTGAAGCCGGTCTTCGAGGGGCGGCGCTTAGGACTGAATCCGGTCGCTCCGTCGGCCAGTCGGCGGGTGGTCAGCAGGAACCCGGTGTGGGCGACCATGCGGTGATCTGGGCGGACGGCGAGCCCTTCGAGGTGCCAGCCGCGCACCATGGACTCCCAGGCCTCGGGCTCGGTGAAGCGCCCGTCCTCCCGGATGGCCTCGGCGGTCCGGGAGAGCTGCGTGACGGTCGCTACGTAGCTGATCCACACACCACCGGCGGCAAGGACGGTGGCCACGGCGTCGAGGCATTCCCAGGGAGCCAGCATGTCCAGGACAACGCGGTCCACGGACCCCGGCTCCTCGTGTTCGACGACCTGCTGCTGGAAGTCGCCCAGGGTGATCTGCCACGCAGGGTGGGGTCCGCCGAAGATCGTCTCGACGTTGCCCCGGGCGATGTCGGCGAACTCCTCCCGGCGCTCGAAGGAATGGAGGTAGCCCGCATCACCGACGGCCCGCAGGAGCGAGATCGACAGTGCGCCCGAGCCGACGCCCGCCTCGACCACGCGGGCACCCGGGTAGATGTCCGCCATCGTCACGATCTGGCCGGCGTCCTTGGGGTAGACGACCGCCGCCCCGCGCGGCATGGACAGGACGAAATCGGACAGCAGCGGCCTGAGTGCCTGATAGAGCTGCCCCGTCGTGTTCTCAAGGATAATGCCTTCGGAGGCCCCGATGAGCAGATCGTGCTGGAGGAATCCCTTGTGCGTGTGGAAGGCCCCTCCGGGGGTCAGGGTGATGGTACTCATGCGCCCCTTCTCATCGGTGAGCTGAACCCGCTCGCCTGCGCGGAGCGGTCCGCGGCGGGCTGCTGCCCCATGGGGGCTCGAGGGTGCTTCGGGCGTGGTCGGGATTGAGCTCATGGTGATCCTTCGGCATGGGCCGGTGGAACCGGCATGGATGGAGCGATGAAGAGGAGATCGATCAGTGGCTGGTGTGCGGGGCGGTGCGCGGGCAGTAGCCCACCCGGCAAAGGGGCCTCAGGTGCCGGGCGTGTTCTTGCCCGTGATGGCCTGTACGACGGTGCGCTGGTGGAGCAGGCCCGTGACTGCGCCTTGACGGTTGATGACGGCGTACTCGCTACCCTCGAGCCGTGCCAGGAATTGGACGAGCTCCTGGCCCTCCGCCCATTCGGGGACGTACGCGCCTGCTGCGAGCCTCCGGGCTGTCGCATTGACCGTCGTCGTGTTCGCTGCTTCCTCCGGGACGGCGAACAGTGCGGCTTCGTCGACGACGGCCTCCGGTTGTCCGGACACGCCGGTCAGGACGACGGCGGCGCCCGGGTTCTCGCGGAGGAGGCGGCGGGCGGCTAGGACCGTGGTGCCGGCCGGTAGACCCAGAGCGCGCTGCTGGAGCCTGCCGGCGCTGATCTCGGGAAGGCGCAGACGCATGCGCGCGTTCTCGATGGCCGCCGTGGCGCCCATCCACAGGAAGGCGCCCATGACGACGGCGATGAGGATGACGGCGAGGTCCGGTCCACGACCCTGTACGAGCGGGAGGCCGACCACGACACCGAGCAGGACGATGACGATGATCCGCCCCGCCCAGCCGGCGGCGACCGTCCCCTTTTCCTGGCTGCCCGTGGCCTTCCACACCGCACTCTCGACCAGCCGACCGCCGTCGAGGGGAAGTCCCGGGAGCACGTTGAAGGCTGCGACCAACAGATTGGCCCACACCAGGATGGTCGCGAGGAGGTAGCTGACGGTTCCGGGCGTCATCGCCTGCAGGATCGCCCAGCCGATCCCGGCCAGTGCGAAGTTTGCCGCCGGACCCGCCAGGGCGACGAGCAGCGAGCGTCCGGGCGAAGCGTTGAAGTTCGCGAACTGCGTGTGCCCGCCCCAGAGGTTGAGGACGATCCGCGTGGTCGGCCAGCCGAAGGCCCTCGCGGTGAGCGCGTGTGCGAGTTCGTGGATCAGGACGGATGCGGCGAGGAGCAGCGCATAACCGAGGGCGACGGCGTAGGCACCGGCGCCGATGCCGGGGAAGGCCCCGCTCACGCGTGGTCCGAAGACGACCACGATGAACGCCGTGATGACGAACCAGGACCAGGCCAGGACCACAGGAATGCCGGCGATGCGCCCGAGCGACAGACCCGGGTTTGCTTCAGGTCGCGGGGTTTTCTGCGTATTACTCATGAATCAGCGCGTACTCCGCTCGAGGCCTGACGGTCACTGCCGGGCAGCAGAGCGGCCAGATCGGCGGGCGTGCGTCCCTCGAGCGTGTCCCAGTCGGTGCGTCGATCGTCGGGTGGCAGCGGAACGAAGTGCGGAACCGCCAGCGTGACCAGGCCCGCAGCGAGGGCCGACGTGACACCTGGGAGCGAGTCCTCGACGGCGACCACGCAGTCCTTGCTCAGGCCCGGGTGATCCGCGGCGAGGAGATCGAAGCCCAACTGGTATGCCTCCGGATCCGGCTTTCCCGCGCTCACGCGGTCACCGGTGACGAGGTGGGAGAAAGTGCCCTCCGGCAACCGGGCGGCGACGGCGCCCGCGAGGAGGCTCTCGGACATCGTGACCATCGCGCAGGGAATTCCCTCCTCCCGCAGAGCGGCCAGCAGCTCGCGAGCTCCGGGGCGCCAGGGAACGGCCGTCCGCACGTCCGCGGCGACGCGCTCGGTCAGGTGCTCGATGATCTCGCGGGTGCCGAGCGCGACGCCGGCCCGCTGCAGTTGCCCCGCGGAGTATTCGAGCGCCTGTCCGACGAGGGCTGTTGCCTGCTCCGTGGTCCACGTCCCGCCATGCGCCTCGACGAGTTCCTTCTCCGCCCTGATCCAGTAGGGTTCCGTGTCGACGATCGTCCCATCCATGTCCCACAGCACGCCCTGCAACCCGTGGAGGTTCGCGTGGCCGGCTTCTCGGTCCTGGTGGAGCTCGGCGCGGGCAAGGGTCTGGACACTGCCGGTGGGGTGGTTGGCCATGGTCCAAGTCTACGGCGACCCTTCGGCAACCCCGCGACGGCAACCCGGACCCGCCCCCGCCGTCCGGCCCTCCTACCCCCTGGAAGAGCCGCGCCGGTGCCGCCCGTCTGCTCTGCGCGTAGCGGCCGAACCCCGCCTGACATGGCCGCTCGCCGGGGTTTAGGGTGAGAGCGTGGACAGCTTCGAAGAGAATCAGCCGACCGGCGTACAGGACCTTTTCCAGGATGCCGGCGAGCCCGAACGGCGCATCACCATCATGCTCGCGGCGTTCGAGGGCTGGAACGATGCCGGCGAGGCGGCCAGTGACGCGCTGAAGTACATGGGCCGGTTCTTCGGTAGCGAGCGGATCTCCACCATCGACGCGGACGAGTTCTACGACTTCCAGTTCACCCGCCCGATGATCAAGCGGAACTCCTCCGGCCAGCGGCGCATCAAGTGGCCGAACACCCGCATCAGCAAGGCCGTCGTCCCGGACTCGAATGTCGATCTGATCCTCGTCAACGGCGTCGAGCCCTCCTACAAATGGCGTGCGTACACGGCGGAACTCGTCGCCCTGGCGAAGGAACTCTCCGTCGACTGCATCGTCCTGGTGGGTGCGCTGCTGGCCGACGTCCCGCACTCGCGCCCCATCCCCGTCACGGTCACCTCGGACGACGACGTCGTGCGGGAGAGCCTGGATGTGGAGCCCTCGACCTACGAGGGTCCGATCGGCATCGTGGGCGTGCTGGCAGAGATGGGCCTGCTGGCGGACATCCCCACGATGTCGCTCTGGGCCGCGGTACCCCACTACGTCGGTCAGTCGCCGTCGCCGAAGGCACAGCTCGCACTGCTCAACAAGCTCGAGGAGATCCTGCAGATCACGGTCGACACGCACCTGCTGACCGAGGAGTCCGAGGCCTGGGAGCGCGGAGTCGACGAGCTCGCCACCGAGGACCCCGAGGTGGCCGCGTACGTGCGCCAGCTCGAGGAAGCCAAGGACACCGTGGACCTTCCGGAGGCCAGCGGCGAATCGATCGCGCGCGAGTTCGAGCGCTACCTGAAGAAGAGGCGGCGCGAGCAGTAGCCGCGAGCAGTAACTGCGGCCGCGGACGTGCTGGTCCGGCACCGGTGGAACGGAGCAGCACCGGGAGGTGGGACGGTGCGGCTAGAGCCTGACTCCGAGCAGCGCGTCGACGACGTCCGCCAGACCGCGCCCATCCGTAGCGGCCGCATCCCGTCGCAGCGAGCCCGCCCAGGCATCGATGAAGTTCAGGGCGGACGGAGCATCGAGGTCCTGCGCCATATGCCGGCGGACGCCCTCCCGCACAGTGGTCACGTCCTGCGGACCTGCATGCCGTGCCGCGTCGCGCCAGACCGCCAGCCGTGCCACGGCCTCGTCGAGGACGCCGTCCGTCCAGGACCAGTCGGAGCGGTAGTGGTGCGCGAGGATGGCGAGCCGGATGGCGGCGGGGTCGACACCCGCCTGACGGAGCTTCGACACGAGGACCAGGTTGCCCCGGGACTTGCTCATCTTCTCGCCGTCGTACCCCACCATCCCTGCGTGTGCGTAGTGCTCGGCGAGGGGAGCACCGGCGGCCCAGGCGTGGGCAGCACTCATCTCGTGGTGCGGGAAGACAAGGTCGGAGCCGCCGCCCTGGACGGTGAAGGGCGCGGGCAGGAAGCGATGGGCGATGACGGCGCATTCGATGTGCCAGCCGGGGCGCCCTGCCCCCAGCGATCCGCCGGGCCAGTTCGGCTCACCCGGACGCGCGGCACGCCACAGCAGGGGATCGAGCGCTGTGCGCTTGTGCGGCCGGAGCGGGTCGCCGCCGCGCTCGGCGGACAGCGCGAGCATCGTGTCCCCGTCCAGGTGCGACACCTGCCCCAGGAACCAGCGGGCGTCGTCGTCGGGTGCGAGCGCGGCGGCGGCATCCAGCGAGAAGTAGATGTCGCCGTCGGGCTCGCCTCCCTCGCCCGGAACGGCGTACGCGAGGCCGCGTTCCACCAGCTGCTCGACCACGGGGACGATCCAGTCGATCGCCTCGACGGCGCCGATGTATCGGTTCGGAGGCAGGACGTTGAGCGCCTCCATGTCCTCGCGGAACAGCGCGATCTGTTCGGTCGCGAGATCCCGCCAGTCCACCCCGGTGGCCGATGCCCGTTCGAGGAGCGGGTCATCGACGTCCGTCACGTTCTGGACATAGGACACCTTCGACCCGGCATCGCGCCAGGTGCGGTTGAGGAGGTCGAAAGCGACGTAGGTGGACGCATGACCGAGGTGCGTGGCGTCGTAGGGTGTGATGCCGCAGACATAGAGGCTGCGCTCGGGATGCTCGACGAGGAGGGCCGACTCCTGGAGGGCCGTGTCGAACAAACTGATGCCCGACTGGGTGCCGTCGAGTTCTGGGACAGGAGTCGAATTCCACGCAATCACACCTTCTACCTTACGGCCCGGCGTCAGGCGCTGATGACGCCGAATCCGAGGAGCACGTAGAGCGCGAGACCGAGCAGGATGCGGTACCAGACGAAGAGCCCGTAGCCACGCGTGGTCACGAACTTGAGGAACCATCCGATGATCGCGAATCCGACGACGAACGCGACCACCGTCGCCAACGCGGTCTCCGGAAGAGCGTAGGGTCCGGTCTCGTCGTAGCTCTTGACGAGCTGGAATACGCCGCTGCCGAAGACCGCGGGGATGGCGAGCAGGAACGAGTACCGGGCGGCCGCCTCGCGTGTGTACCCCATCAGGAGGCCCGCCGTGATCGTGCCGCCGGAGCGCGACACGCCCGGAACCAGCGCCAGCGCCTGTGCGAGTCCGTACAGGATGCCGTGTCGGTACGTCAGGCTCTGGAGGTCTCGGGACTGCTTGCCCACGTGGTCCGCGACAGCGAGGATCAACCCGAAGACGATCAGCATGGTGGCGACGATCCACATGCTCCGGAAGGTGCTCTCGATCTGGTCCTGGAACAGGAGCCCTAGCAGGACGATCGGCACGCTGCCGATGATGACGAGCCATCCCATGCGGACGTCCGGATCATTCCGCGGCACCCTGCCCCGGAGCGCACCGAACCAGGCTTTGACGATCCGCACGATGTCCCGCCAGAAGAACACGACGACGGCGGTCTCCGTACCCAGTTGCGTGATGGCCGTGAAGGCAGCGCCCGGGTCCTGCGCGTTCGGCAGCAACTCCCCCACGATGCGCAGGTGGGCGCTTGATGAAATGGGTAGGAATTCGGTGAGGCCCTGTACGAACCCCAGGATGACTGCTTCTATCCAATTCACGCTTACGACCCTAAGCCATGAGGATGAGGACAGGCTTTAGGCTTGGCGGTATGCAACTGCGAAACGTGGGAGCGAGCGGCCTGACGGTCTCTGCGCTGGGACTCGGCACGATGAACTGGGGTCAGGAGGTAAACGAGGAAGCGGCACGTGAACAGCTGCGCCTGTTCACCGATGCCGGCGGCACCCTCGTCGAGACCGCAGCGCGCTACGGCGAGGGCCAGGCCGAGGCGATGCTCGGCGGTTTCATCGGCGACACCGTGGCCCGCTCCGAACTCGTACTGGTGGTACAGGGCGGCACCACGCGCGCCGGCAACGGGCGGCTGGACGGCTCCCGCCGCGGACTGCTCGACTCTCTCGACGCCTCGCTGACGCTGCTCGGCACCGATCACGTCGACGTCTGGCTCGCACCCTCCCCCGATCCGGTTGTTCCACTGCAGGAGACCATCAGCGCGCTCGAGGCCGCGTACGTCACCGGACGGGCGCGCTATGTGGGCGTCTCCAACTACTCGGGCTGGGAGTTCGCCCGGGCCGCTGCGACGGCGTCGTTCCCGCTGCTCGTCAATGATGTCGAGTACTCCCTGGTCAATCGGACCGCGGAACGGGACGTCCTCCCAGCGGCAGATGCCTTCGGCGCAGCCGTGCTCGCCTGGGGATCGATGGGCCGGGGCGTACTCACCGGAAAGTACCGCGGCAGGATCCCTTCGGAATCCCGAGGAGCCTCTGACGTGTGGGCGCCCTACGTGGAGCCCTACCTCTCGGGGAAACCGCAACGCATCACGGAGGCGCTCTGCACGGCCGCGAGGGGCCTGGATCTCCAGCCGCACGAACTGGCCCTGCGATGGCTTCTTGCAAGGCCCGGCGTTGCCTCGGCAATCGTCGGAGCGCGGACACCACAACAACTCAAGGAGATCCTGCAGACCAGCAGCTCACCCGTGGCCGCACCGATCGCTGAGGTTCTCGACGAGGTCTCGGCCCTGGTCAACTGACCGTCGGTCTATCTGGCCGCCTGCCGGGTCCTGTCCGCTCGGGACCCGGGCAGCGAACGTGTGCATGATCGGCTCAGTCTCGTCGACCGAGGTGACTGAGCTGAAGCACGTCGCTCGGAGCTTCGGGGAGCCGTCAGTGCTCGACTTCGGCCTCCACGAGGTCGGACGCGTAGTCGCCGTCCTCGTCGCCGTCCTCGTCGTCCTCGTCCGATTCCTCGTAGATCTCGAGCGGCGTGACTTCGCCGAACGCGTCGTACAAGGCTTCCTCGTAGGCTTCGAAGGCATCCGCGATCGCGAGGTAGGCCGCTTCCACCGCAGGGTCGTCCTCACGCCGCCGGGACGCAGAGGCCGCAAGGTGCTCTTCGAGGGCCGTCACGAGTGACTGGAGCGCGACACGCGGATCTATGCTCATGGCCTAGACGTTATCGGTAAAGTGGTCGAAATTGGAGGGATATGCGAGAACATTTTCTGAACGCGACGGCCGTCCGGGAGCGCGATTATGCACGGCAGTACGAGTACCTGGTGCTCACGGTCAGCGCCGGCGAGCCGTTGCCCGCAGCCCGGAAGCTTCTGACCGAGCACGCCGAGTACGGCAAATGGGAACTCGAGCGCAGTTGCATCTACATGGGCGGCAGCCGGCGGTTCTGGCTGAGGCGGAAAGTCCTGCGGGTCGAACGCACCGCCTAGTTCGGGACGCCGTCCCCGCGCACCCGAAGATCACATGTATCCCTCAGACGCTCGGTGGTCCGAGCAATGCCGTTGCGACCGTCGCGCGCGCTGACTCCTCGGTCGACGGGTGGAACTGCCCGGCAAGTGCGTCGCGGTGCAACCGCACGACTTCCGAGGACGCCGCGAAGCCGGAGCCGCCCCCGACACGCAGAGCTGCGGACGTCGCCGCGACTGCCGTCTCGACCGCATGGGTCTTGAGGGTGACGAGCCGAGCGAACCACTGGGATCCGACGTCGGCCCGGCTGTCCAGGTCCTCGGCGACCCCGCGTAGCTCCGCCTCCACGCCCGTCCGCTTCATCGCGACCCCCGCCAGCAGACTCCTCAGCACCGGGTCGTCCGACAGCACGCGCTGCGCGACATGGCTCCGGCGCTGCGCGACCGCCTGGACCGCGAGGTCGAGGGCCCGGTCCGCTATGCCGAGGTAGACGGAGGCGATGAGGGTCTCGAAGGCCGCGAAGATCCCGAACACCAGCAGGTCGGCGTTCGGCCCGACGGGCAGTCGCCGGAACACTGCGTCCGGAGTCACCCGCACGTTGCGCAGTCGCGTGGTGTTGGACCGGGTGGCGCGCATACCGAGCGGATCCCAGTCCTCCAGCGTCTCGACGCCAGGAGTCCCGCGGGGCACGAAGGCGTGCAGGATGACGTCGTCGTCGCCGTTCACGCCCTCGAGTTTGCCGAAGATCCCGAGACGGGTCCACACCGGTGAGAGACTCGTGAAGACCTTGGTACCGGTGTAGCTGTAACCGCCGTCGGGCAGCCTTTCGACCCGGGTCAGCGAATCGAACAGAACGGCGTCATTGCCCGGCTCGGAGACACCGAACGCAAAGATTTCGTCACGAGCGGCCTCGTCGAGGACGAAGTGCAGCGACGCGTCCCCGCGATCGGCGAGCAGACCCGCTACGGCGGTCCACACCAGGTGCATGTTCACCCCGAGTGCTGTTGCCGGTGCTGCGGCAGCCAGCCGCCGCTGAGCCCATGTTGCACGCTGCATGCCCCCTGCATCGCCCGGTGGCGTCTCCACCAGCAGGCGAAGGTACCCCGCCTGCATGAGTTCCTCGAAGTCCTCGGTGAAGAAGGCGTTGGCGGCGTCGTAGCCCGCTGCCCGTCCGCGGAAGCGCTCGAGCATCACGTCGGGCAGTAGCTGCCCGGTCGTTTCCTCCGACGTCGTGGTCATTCCGCCTCCCGGGTTCGAGCAGGTGCTCAGTAGCTGGTCAACAGGCGGGTGAGCACCCTCGCTCCGAACCGGAGCGAATCGGTGGGCACCCGCTCGTCCACTCCGTGGAACATGCCGGTGAAATCGAGGTCGTCCGGCAGCTGCAGCGGCGCGAAACCGTAGCCGGTGATGCCGAGTCGGCTCAGCGACTTGTTGTCAGTGCCCCCCGAGAGTGTGTACGGCAGCACCTTGGCTCCCGGATCCTCCGAGTGCAGTGCATCGATCATGGAGTCCACCAGATTGCCCGCGAACGGGACTTCGAGTGACGTGTCCTTGTGTTCGTACGTCACGTCGACGCCCTCGCCGGCGAGGCCCCGGATGATCTCCAGGACCTGGTCCTGCTGGCCGGGCAACGTCCGCACGTCGATGAGCGCTTCCGCGGTCCCGGGTATGACGTTGTGCTTGTAGCCGCTCTTGAGGACAGTGGGGTTGGCCGTGTTTTGCAGCGTCGCCCCGACGAAGCGCGCCACGGTACCGAGCTCCTTGAGGAGGATGTCCGGGTTCTCCGCGTCGAACTCCACGCCGGTTAGCTCGGTGACGCCGTCGAGGAACTGCCGCGTCGTCGGTGTGAGTTCGATGGGCCAGGCGTAATCCCCGATACGTGTCACCGCACGCGCGAGCGCAGTGACCGCATTGTCGGTGTTGATCTGCGAGCCATGGCCCGCGCGCCCATGAGCCACGAGGCGCAGCCACGAGATGCCCTTCTCCGCCGTCTGCAGGAGGTAGGTCCGCTGCCCCCCGATGGTCGCCGAGAAGCCTCCGACCTCGGAGATGGCCTCGGTCGCTCCCTCGAACACCTCCGGCCTGTTGTCGACGAGCCAGGAGGCGCCGTAGGAGCCACCGGCCTCCTCGTCGGCGAAGAATCCGAAGATGAGGTCGCGCTTCGGTTTGACGCCGTCGCGCTGCATGGAACGCAGCACCGACAGGATCATGGCGTCCATGTCCTTCATGTCCACGGCCCCGCGGCCCCAGATCAGACCATCCTTCTCCTCGCCGCCGAACGGGTCGACCGTCCAATCCTGCTTCTGCGCAGGGACGACGTCGAGGTGGCCATGCACCACGAGTGCCGGGAGGGAAGGATCAGAACCCTCCATGCGGGCGACGACGGAGCTCCGGCCCGGAGCTGCCTCGAACAGCTGTGCGGACAGCCCCACTTCCTCGATCAGCCCTGCGGTGTACTCGGCAGCTTTCCGCTCCCCCGGGCCCACGTTGTCGCCGAAGTTCGAGGTATCGATGCGGATCAGTTCCTGGCAGATCCTGACAACTTCATCTTCGGGTGAGATGCCCACGTGGTCCTCCTGGGTAGCAGTTGCTCTCCAGCCTACCGAGAGTGCGCACCGGACCGTGCAGCATGCCCATCAGCGCAGCGTGCCCATCAGCGTGGACGGGTAGCAGCAGCACCACAGCAACGCCGATCGCGGCGGGCACGGGGGCCCGCTCACCGACAAGGGCGCTGCGTCCCTGGCTAGGCTGCGACGACGTCGATCAACGCGAAGCGCTTCGACGCCTCGAACTGCGGACCGCCGTTGACGCCGTCGTCGACATACGTGAGGACCGCGTAGGTGCGCGGTGCGAGGTCCGGAGCGACCGAGATGGTGAAGCTGTAGTTGCCCGCCGCGTCCGTGATGGCACGCTGCTCATCCATCACCATCCCGTCGGACTGGGAGATTCCCATGAGGATGACCACCTGCTGACCGGGCTGGTAACCGGTGCCGGTAATCGTGAACGAGGATCCCTGGCGAACAGTCGCGCGGACCGCATCCCAGACGGGATCGGTCGCAATGACGACAGCAGGTGCCTCGGGCGCCGTGGGAGTTGCCTCGACGACAGGAGGCTCGAGGACAGGTGCCTCGACGGCTGGTGGGACCGCTTCAGGCGATGCTTCCTGCGGCGGAGTGCCGGGTTCGAGGGAAGGTTCAGCGGAAGAATCGGCGGAGGGAGCCGCCGAGAGAGTCGGGGAGGGATCCGGGGATGCGCTGACCGACGACGACCCGGTCGGGGCAGCCGCGACCGAACCAGCATCGGGCTGATCGGAAGCACTGCTCGAACAGGCGGTGAGGAGAACGGTGATAGCGGCGGAAGCGATGACGATTGACAGCTTGGACACGGTCGTAGGGTTCCTCGGTGCGACGGGATAGGGCGGCAAGGGATCGCTCTGCACGAACACTGCTGCTCTATCCCCCATCGCCGACAGTACCGCGAACCCCTGGTGGCGGACACCGCGCAGCAGGTCGTTGTGCGAACTGTTATGGGAACGTCGTTGGAAAACGTAGGACCGGCTGCTCCGTAGACCGCGGCGCGTGCCCGATATTGAAGGGACTATTCCCAGGTTCGTGCCGACTACGGCGCCAGGTAACCCGTGCACCTCCAGGGCTGGGTGCGTAGCACCACCGACTGACACAGGTCGGGAGTCCTCCCTGTGCGACGGAGGGCCCACTCGGGCGCATTGCTCTGGACGACGTGTGATTTAGCTCATGCTGCTACACGGATCGAGGGCACAAAAAAACCCCGGCGAACCGGGGTTTTCTTTGTGCGCGGAGGGGGACTTGAACCCCCACCCTCAATAAGAGGACTAGCACCTCAAGCTAGCGCGTCTGCCATTCCGCCACCCGCGCGGGTGGTTTTTCGCGGTCTGAACCGGCGAAAGCAACGAGAAAGACTCTAACACGAGGAAGCCCGAGTTGTTGAATCGGCGGAAGCACCGGCTGGCCGAGACGGACCGAGACGCCCTCAGGTGGGGCTCCCGATCGCCCCGGGAGGGTCGCGGCTACGCCAGCCGTGACGAACTGGCAACCCACACCGTCGCGGGGACGGAAGTCGGGGAGTTGATTACGCTGGCTGCAGCGCTGCCTCGTACTACCCGTAGCAGCCGCTGAGCGGACGGATTGGATGACGTGAGCGAGACCAGCGAGACGAATCCCGACCGGGAACAGTACGCCCTGACCTATGACGCCATGAAGCGCGCCAACATCCCGACCGGAGAGGTGTGGCTCCATTACTTCAGCATGGGTGGCGGCGTGGACGAGTACGAGGTCAATGCCTACCTGCACGGCCTGATCGACCTGCCCGACCACGAGCGGGACTGCATCTCGCAGGCGGTCAACGAGTTGTTCGACGACCTGTGCCGGCAACAGGGTGCTCCCTACAGCTCCGGGCACACCCGCCATTGCAGCGACTGACCAAATCGACGGGCGTCGCCGGAGTTCAGCCGGAGGCACCTGCGCCGGCAGCGATGAGCGCCAGCGGCCTGATGGACGAGGCCACCGCACCCGCGATGACGAAGGCGAACAGCCCGAGCCAGAGCAAGGACGGAACACGCGTGGATCCCTGGAGAAGGTACGCATCAGACGATGCAAGATCCCGCCGTCCCGTATGGACTCGCACGACCTTCAGCCAGTCGCGGCAGGACCCCACCAGCAGGGCGATTCCGAGAACGAGGCAGGCGTACCCGGATGATGCCGCGCCGCCGAACCACACGAGCGCCAGCGACACGGCGGCGCTGCCGCCCAGTATCAGGACACCCTGCACGTTGCGGACCAGGATGAGCGCCGACACGAGCACCAGCGCGCCGACGGACAGTGCGACGGATGCCCAGCCGTAGGCGGCGCACCAGACGAGCGCTGCACCGACGACGGCGGGTACCGGGTAGCCCCAGAACGTCGTGAAGGCGGAACGCCACCCGCGCCGCCCCCTGCTGGTGGTCGTTCCGGAGTGGTCGAGGCGGAGCGTGATCCCGGTGACGCGCTGCAGGGTGAGCAGGGCCGCAGCCGTATGTCCGAGCTCGTGCACCACGGTGACGAAGAGACCGAAGATCCGCCACGATCGGGGCGGCACGGACAGCACCGCGGCCACCAGCGCCAAGGTGACGAGGCCGACGACGCCGACCTCCGGTGGGGACGCCCTGGCAAAGCCGTCGCTGATGCGCTCCCAGAGCTGGCCGAGCCAATCATCCATGGATGGCCCCTACTGTTCTGCCGCGTCGCTCTCGAGGGCTACGAGTCGCTCGAGTATGGCTTCGATGGCCAGCCCCACCTCGTGGAACGACGTCGAGAGGGGCGAGAGTCCCAGCCGGATCCCGTTCGGATTGCGGAAGTCGGGGATGACGCCGTCCTTCCAGAGTTCAGGCACCATGCCCACGAAAGCGGGGTGATCGATCGTGATGTGACTGCCCCTCTCGGATACCGCGCGAGGAGACGCGAGGACGACTCCGTGGGGCGCCAGCACCTCGTCGACCGCCTCGACGGCGAAGGCGGTCAGGATTTCGGACTTGCTGCGCACTGCCGCCATACCGACGTCCTCGATCAGCGTCAGCATGTCGCGCATGGCCACCATGCCGATGATCGGTGGGGTGCCGGAGACCAGCCGGCGGATGCCATCTGCCGGCTGGTAGGCGGAGCCCATCGCGAAGGGATCGGCGCTGCCCAGCCAACCGAGGATCGGCTGGTCCAGCGTGGCCAGATGCCGCTGTGCGACGTAGGCCCACGCAGGCGCGCCAGGGCCTCCATTCAGGTACTTGTAGCTGCAGCCGGCAGCGTAGTCGACGTCCCAGGCGTCCAGCTCCGCGGGAACGGACCCGACGGAGTGGCTGAGGTCCCACAGTACGAGGGCGCCGGCGTCGTGGGCGATCCGCGTGATCGCAGGAACATCGGCGACGAACCCGGACCGGTAGGCCACGTGGCTGAGCAGGACGAGCGCCGTGTCGGGGCCGACGACGGCGGACACATCGGCGGGCGTAGAACCGCCGTCACGGGCCACCTCGACCCAGCGGAGTGTCAGACCGCGCTCCCGCGCAATGCCCTCGACGATGAATCGGTCCGTAGGGAACTCGTCGCGGGAGATCACGATCTCGGTGCGCTCGGGCCTCGCCGCTACGGCTGCGCGCGCGAGCTTGTAGAGCAGAACGCTGGTCGAGTCCGCCACGATGCACTGACCCGCCGCGGCCCCGAGCGCAACCCGCCCGAGCTGGTCCCCGATCTGCTGCGGGAGGTCGAGCCACCCGTCGTCCCACCCACGGATGAGGCGACCACCCCACTGGTCCTCGACGAAGGCCGTGAGGTTCTCGACAGTCGCCGCCAGCGGGCGGCCGAGCGAGTTGCCGTCGACGTACGATCGCACGGCATCATCGCCGGTCCCCAGGAAGAGCTTGCGGTAGTGGGCGAGGGAGTCTGCGGCGTCGAGCTCGGCCGCGCGGTCTGCAATGGAGAAGCCGGTCATTGGTCAAGTCTAGGACTGCGGATCACGCCGGGGCGCAGGAACCCGTGGTCCGTTCGAGGGCGCCGCCGCTGACAGCGCGAGGAGCGCGCGGTCAGCGCCGACAGCACTCGGGCGGCTCCTGCGAGGGAACCGCCCGACTGCCCGTCCCGGATGGCCGGCGGCCGACGACCGGCTCCGACTACCGGCTTGCCGCCGTGGAGTACGCCGACTGAATGGAACTGCCGAAGTACGGCCCGTACATCACGTTCTTCTGCGCGTTGTAGCCGAAGCTGTTGACCGAATTCTGCGTGCCGGAGGCGCCGGAACCGACGAACCACGGGCCGCCCGAGGACCCTCCGGTCATGTCGCAGGGAATGCCCTGCGACTGGGTGCCGCCGATCCTGTCCGCGGATGCCGTGCCGAAGCAGCTGTACAGGCGCTCGCCGTTGAACGGCGAGGCTGCAGGGTAGCCGTAGGCGCTGTAGGTGAGGTTGCGGGCCATGTTGAAGCCGATGCTCGACGCTCCCACCGTCGCGGAAAGCGTCCTGCCGTTGAGCGTGTTCACCACCGCGAAGGCGCCGTCGTAGTTGATGTCGTTGCGGGCAACCCACTCGCTGGCTGCGTGGAGCGAGCGCGCGGACCACTTGCCGTAGGGCGCCGCACCGTTGTTGTAGGCGGGTACGAAGACGAAGTTCGTGGCCCACCCCGAGGCGAGATCGTGGGTGCAGTGACCGGCGGTGGCAACGGTGCTCTGGTTGCCGCTCTGTACCGAGTTACCCGAGCACACGTAGTTCTGGCCGGCCATGGTGAAGAAGACCTTGCCGATGCGCGATACCGGAGACTGTGCCGTGGCGGCAGGCTGGGCCACCGGCTCCTTCGGTGCCTTCGCGACCGTCTCCTTCCCTGCCTTCGGCATGATCGATCGGCCCTCGGCCGCCCAGCCGGAGTTGATCGTGTTTGCGGGCTTGGCGTTCTTCATCCTGTCCGCCGTCCAATAGGCATCCAGGGCAACCTGATCCTCGTTCTGCGCATAGGACTCCGTGGCGCCAGGGGTGACCGCGCCGACGGCGGCGGTGTCAGGGGCCGTAGCCACGGGTGCTGCCTGGACCGGACCGGCTGCCATCAGCGCTGATGCAACCAGGGCCGACGCCGCGGCCATGGCGGCTCTGAGACCTCGAGAGTTCACGGAACTCCTCTTTCCATACAGTGGGGCCAGCCTTCGTGGGCTGGTGAGAGGAGTCTGCCCCGCCGAAGAACGCCCTGCCCAGAGCGATGCGGGAGTTCGCCTGAATCTCCTGTGAGAATCCGCGTGCCTCTGGACAGGGCATCGAAGCCATGCCACTATCCCGCGCGGACCGATCCGGTGAAGTGGGGCCGCTTCCGCTTCGCGGACCAGCCGACGACGTCGACCCGGGCACCACTGTCGGCACCACTGTCGATACCGCTTGCCACCCGGGTGAACGACGTCGTCACGGTGCCGGGCAGCAGGACGGGTGCCGCGAAATCCACGCGCCACTGCAGGGCACCGGATGGAGCAGGCACGGCCTGGTCCACCATCCGTGCGGCCAGGTACATGCCGTGCGCGATGGCGCCTCTCATCCCGAGTGCCTTCGCCGTCGGTCCGCTGAGATGGATGGGATTCCAGTCCCCCGATACCGCCGCGTACCGTCGGCCGACGCCCCTGTCGAGCCGCCAGACGCCCGTTGGCGCGGGCGCCACGAATGGCGGTCGGTCCTCGTCGTGCCGCTCCCCCATGGCCGGGCCGATGCGGACGCCACGGGCCAGGTAGACGGAGCGGCCTGTCCAGACTTGCTCGCCGTCTATGTCGACCTGCGTCACGAGGTCCGCCTGCATACCGGCCGGATGGGCCCGCAGGTTCTCGGCGAAGGCGACGACGTCGAGCTTCTCGTGGAAACCGACCTGCCTGACCTGGTGTACCTCGTTCCTGAGGTGCACCATACCCAGCAACGGCAGCGGGAAGTCCGTCCGGGCGAGGACGCTCATCGCCACAGGGAAGGCGATGGTGTGGATGTAGGCCGACGGCAGCTGATCGCGAACCGGCGAGCCGAGCAGCTGCTGGAAGCGGGTGAGGGCGCCGAGGTCGACCGCGACACGGTCGACACGGTGCCGAGCAGCAGGAAGCCGCGTCGGGACGTCGCCGCGCCCCGCCCTGCGCTGCACGGCGAGTGTCAGCGCCGAGCGATAGAGCGTCGGGAGCTCCGGCGCTTCCGGCAGGGTCACGTCGTCGGCGGCCGTCCCGTTCACGCGCCTACCAGGTTCTGCCCGCACACGCGCAGGACCTGCCCGTTGATACCTGCCGCCGAGTCCGAGGCGAGGAACGCTATCGTCTCGGCGACATCGACCGGAAGGCCGCCCTGCTGGAGGCTGCTCAGTCGTCGTGCCACCTGGCGCGTGAGGGGCGGGATCTTCGCCGTCATGTCCGTCTCGATGAATCCGGGGGCGACGGCGTTGATGGTGCGGCCGCCGCCGTCGAAAGCGGCGGCCTGCGCGCGGACCATGCCGATGACGCCTGCCTTCGACGCTGCGTAGTTGCTCTGGCCGCGGTTGCCTGCGATGCCGCTCGTCGATGCGAGGCTGATGATGCGCCCCGTGCCCGAGAAGACGGGCGAGGCGAGGAAGTGCTCGTTCATCCTCAACTGGGACGCGATGTTGACCGCCATGACGGAGTCCCACCGGGACGCGTCCATGTTGGCGAGCAGTTTGTCCCTCGTGATGCCTGCGTTGTGCACCACGATGTCCAGCGTGCCGTACCGCTGCCTCACGTGATCGAGGATGCGTGTCGCGGCATCGGCCGTGGTGATGTCAACCTGGAGAGCCGTTCCGCCCACGCGGTTGGCGACCTGGGCGAGCTGCTCACCGGCTGCCGGCACGTCGACGACGACCACGCGGGCGCCGTCCCGTGCCAGGACCTCGGCGATCTTCGCACCGATACCGCGTGCCGCTCCTGTCACCACGGCGGTCCTGCCGGCGAGTGGCTGATCGGCGACGCCCTCTCCGGTCGCTGCGGTGGACGCGGCGAGTCCGCTGATGCTCTCAACGGGAGCGGACGACACCTCGATGAACTGCCCATCGACGTAGGCACTCTTTCCCGACAGGAAGAACCTGAGCGCTCCGAGGGCTGTGGCATCCGTCGTCGTGGTGCTGCCGCGCAGAACGATTCCGTTGGCGGTGGCTCCACCCCGTAGTTCGTGGGCCACCGACCGGATGGCGCCGTCGACGCCCTGGCGCGCGGCGGCCTCGGCAGGATCGGTCGTGTCGGCCGGCGACCGGAAGACGCCCATCACGCGGCCTCCGGGCACCAGGAGTCTCACCGCCTGGCCGAGTTCGAGCATGGGGGCTGCGAGGTCGGCGGGAGAAGCGGCGCGATCGAGCACGACGACGGCAGCGCTCAGCTTCTCCCCCGGCAGGACGTGGCGCCGCACCTCGACGTCCCAGCCGAGCAGGACGTCGGCGAGCGCATCCGCACCCGGGCCCGAACCCGCGACGAGGACCGGGTTCACCGCGAGTGCTTCGCCCGGCGTGTAGCGGCGCAGCACCGACGGCCGTGGAAGGCCGAGAGCCTTCGCGATTTTGGCGGGCAGCGGCGTGTTGACGAGGTTCAGGTAGCTGTCGGCCATTACTTCCTCGCTTCGAGGATCGCGATGACGCCCTGCCCGCCGGCGGCGCAGATGGAGATGAGTCCTCGGCCGCCCTTCTCGGAGAGTGTCTTGGCGAGAGAGGCGACGATACGGCCGCCGGTGGCCGCGAAGGGGTGGCCTGCAGCCAGGGACGATCCGTTGACGTTGAGCTTGGAGCGGTCGATGCTGCCGAGTGCGCCGTCGAGCCCGAGGACGCGCTTGCAGTAGTCCTCGTCCTCCCATGCCGCGAGCGCGCTGAGGACTGTCCCGGCGAACGCCTCGTGGATTTCGAAGAAGTCGAAATCGTCGAACGTCAGGCCGTTGCGCGCCAGCAGGCGGGGCATGCCGTGCACGGCCGCCATCAGCAGGCCCTCCTCACCGTGGACGAAATCGACCGCCGAGGCTTCCGCGTCGACGATGTTCGCGAGCATGGGCAGGTTGTTGGCGGTCGCGTACTCCTCGCTGCCGAGCAGGACGACGGCGGCGCCGTCGGTGAGAGGTGTCGAGTTGCCGGCGGTCATCGTTGCCGTCGTGTCGAGGGATTTCCCGAAGACAGGCTTCAGCGTCGCCAGCTTCTCCAGCGAGGTGTCCGCACGGAGGTTGGCATCCCTGGTCAGGCCCCGGTAGGGCGTCATGAGGTCGGAGAAGAAGCCTCGCTCGTACGCCGCAGCGAGGTTCCGGTGGCTGAGGTAGGCGAGCTCGTCCTGGGCCTCGCGGCTGATCTTCCACGCCGCCGTCGTGAGGGCCTGGTGCTCGCCCATGGACAGACCTGTGCGGGGCTCGCCCGTCGTCGGCGCATTCGGTGCGAGGTCCTTCGGGCGGAGCTTCCCGAGCGCCTTGATCTTCTGCTGCGTGGTCCTGGCCCGGGAGAGATCCAGCAACACCCGCCGGAGCCCTTCGCTGACGGCTATCGGCGCATCCGAGGCGGAATCGACACCGCCGGCGATGCCGGACTCGATCTGCCCGAGCCTGATCTTGTTCGACAGCCCCACCACGGTCTCGAGGCCTGTCGCGCAGGCCTGCTGCAGGTCGTAGGCGGGAGTCGCGGCGGACAGGGCGGATCCCAGGACCGCTTCGCGTGTCAGGTTGAAGTCGCGCGAGTGCTTGAGGACGGCGCCGGCAGCGACTTCGCCGATGCGCTCGCCCTGAAGACCGAAGCGCGCGACGAGGCCGTCGAGCGCGGCGATCAGCATGTCCTTGTTGGAGGAGTAGGCGTACGCGCCGCCGGCGCGGGCGAAGGGGATGCGGTTGCCGCCGATGACGACTGCCGTGCGGGGTGACGGGGCCGCGTTGGACGCGCCGGCCTGATCTGCCATGGAGTAGCTCCTGGTCCGAGGGGTGGATTACCGATACCTAGCGTACCTGATACGCTGGGTATCATGAAGCTTGCCGCCACCCTGAAGAGCGCCTCCCCGAAGGCGACTGATGGTCGGGCGCCCGCGCAGGACGGACGGTCGAGCCGATGGGAGCAGCACCGGTCGGAGCGTCGGCGGCAACTCATCAAGGCAGCAAGGCGCGCAGTCAGTGCTCTCGGCCCAGGAGCATCGATGGAGGACATCGCTGCAGCCGCGGACACCTCCAAATCCGTCTACTACCGCTATTTCGGCGACAAGACCGGCCTGCAGCGGGCCATGGCCGAGGTGGTCATCGGGCAGATGCAGCAGAAGGTGCTCGACGCCGCCAAGGCCGCGTCGACGCCCCGCGAGGGGCTGTACTCGATGGTGCTGGCCTACCTGCAGATGGCCCAGACCTCCCCGAACGTCTACGCCTTCGTGACCCGGGCCGGCATCACCGAGACGAACCCGGGCGATGACGGCGGGCAGGACACGCTCGCCCACTTCCTCGCCGCGATCACCGCCATGATCTCGCGGCCGATGAGGGCCTATCTCCTCTCTCCGGAGCGGCCCGCCGGACCGGACGATGCCGCACCCGAGTACTGGCCCGCGGCGGCGATCGGCATGGTGCGTGCCGCCGGTGAGCACTGGCTCTCCTCGCCCGAGGGGCCGGACAAGCCGAGCGAGGAACTCATGGCACGGCACATCACGGCCTGGCTCTTCGACGGCATCAGCCGGTACGAATCGCTCGCTCCACCCAGCGCCTCACTCTCCCCCGAACCCGCTCGACGACCAGGAAAGGTCACGCCATGACGCAGACCCTCTCGACGCCCCAGCAGATTCCCGCGACGGTCGACATCCGGGACGATGAGCGGGCCATCGTGGACACGGCGGAGCTCGGCGAGCTGCTCCTGGGCAAGTGGGCACACGTCCGCCGCACCGCCCGCGAACTCGCCGGACGCCCGGAAGTGCACAAGATCGAGGGGCTGACGCACCACGATCACCGCCGTCGGTGCTTCGACCAGCTTCACTACCTCGTCGAGCAGAAGGCCGTCCACCGCGCCTTCCCCCGGGCTTTCGGCGGGGACGACGACCACGGCGGCAACGTCGCGGGCTTCGAGGAGCTCGTGGTGGCCGACCCGTCGCTCCAGATCAAGGCCGGCGTGCAGTGGGGACTCTTCGGCTCGGCGGTCATGCACCTGGGCACCGAGAAACACCACGAGGCCTGGCTTCCCGGCATCATGACCATGGAGATCCCCGGCTGCTTCGCGATGACTGAGACGGGCCATGGCAGCGACGTGGCCAGCATCGCCACGACCGCGACCTTCGACCCCACCACGGACGAGCTGGTCATCAACACGCCCTTCCGCGCAGCGTGGAAGGACTACATCGGCAATGGAGCCATCGACGGCAGGGCAGCCGTCGTGTTCGCGCAGCTCATCACCAAGGGCGTGAACCACGGCGTCCACGGCATCTACGTGGAACTGCGCAACGACGACGGGACGTTCAAGCCCGGTGTCGGTGGTGAGGACGACGGCATCAAGGGCGGCCTCAACGGAATCGACAACGGACGCCTGCACTTCACCGATGTGAGGGTCCCCCGCACCCATCTGCTCAACCGCTACGGCGATGTGGCCGAGGACGGCACCTACAGCTCGCCCATCGCCTCTCCCGGTCGCCGCTTCTTCACGATGCTCGGCACCCTGGTCCAGGGTCGGGTGTCCCTCGACGGTGCTGCCGTCGCCGCGAGCAAACTCGCGCTCGCCGCTGCCATCACCTACTCCACACAGCGTCGCCAGTTCAACGCGTCGTCCGACCTCAAGGAAGAGGTGCTGCTGGACTACCAGCGGCACCAGCGCCGGCTCCTGCCGCGCCTCGCCGCGACCTACGCCGCATCCTTCGCCCACGAGGAACTCCTCGAGAAGTTCGACGACGTCTTCTCGGGCGAGCACGACACCGACGAGGACCGCCAGGACCTCGAGACGCTCGCTGCCGCCCTCAAGCCGCTGAGCACCTGGTTGGCCCTGGACACGCTGCAGGAGTGCCGCGAGGCCACGGGCGGTCAGGGCTTCCTCATCGAGAACCGCTTCGCCTCGTTGCGCGCCGACCTCGATGTGTACGTCACCTTCGAGGGCGACAACAACGTCCTCCTGCAGCTCGTCGCCAAGCGGCTGCTCACCGACTACGCCAAGGAGTTCAAGGGCGTCGACTTCGGGGTTCTGGCGCGCTACGCCGTGTCGCAGGCGGCGGGAAGGACCCTGCACCGCTCCGGTCTCCGGCGGGTCGCTCAGACGGTCGCCGATTCCGGGTCCGGGAAGAAGTCGGCGAAGGCGCTCCGTGACGAGGGAACCCAGCACGAGTTGCTGTCGGACCGCGTGCAGTCACGCGTCGCCGCCCTGGCCGCCGTCCTGCGCGGGGCCAAGGGTATGTCCCAGGAAAAGGCCGCCGCGCTCTTCAACGAGCACCAGAACGAACTGATCGAGGTGGCCCACGCCCATGCCGAACTGCTGCAGTGGGAGGCGTTCACCCGTGGGCTCAAGCAAGTCGACGATCCCGGGACGCGGGAAGTCCTCACGCGCCTCCGGGACCTGTTCGGCCTGTGCCTGATCGAGAAGGACCTCGCCTGGTTCCTGATGAACGGCCGCCTGTCAGCACAGCGGGCGCGGACGCTGGACGGCTACATCAACCGGTTGCTCGTCAAGATCCGACCGCACGCCCTCGACCTCGTCGACGCCTTCGGATACGGGCAGGAACACCTCCGATCCGCCGTCGCGACGGGAGCCGAGCAGCAGCGCCAGTCGGAAGCCGCCGAGTACACGCGCCGACGTCGTGCCAGCGGTGACGCTCCGATCGACGAGAAGACGCTCCTTGCCCGGGCGGCAAGGGACAAGAAGGAGAAGAAGGCGAAGAAGGCGGCCACGCCCCGCCGCAGGAGCTAGACCTCGCCGGACCGCCGTCGCCCGCGTCAGAGGACGCTGCGATAGACGCCCAGCGTGGTCTCGGCGATGGAGCCCCAGTCGAAGTGCCTCTCGGCGCGCTCGCGCCCGGCTGCTCCCATGGCGGCGGCCTTGCCCGGATCTCCCACGAGCGCGTTCAGCGCGGCAGCGAAGTCCGCCACGAACTTCTCCGGGTCCAGAGGGGTGCCCGTCCCGTCCTGGACCTGCTCGAGCGACACCAGGGTGCCGGTCACGCCGTCGTCGACGACTTCGGGGATTCCTCCCGTCGCCGAGGCGACGACGGCGGCACCACAGGCCATCGCCTCGAGGTTGACGATGCCGAGGGGTTCGTAGATGGACGGGCACGCGAAGACGGTCGCGTGACTGAGGATCTGGACGACCTCGCGCCGCGGCAGCATCCTCTCGATGAGCACCACCGAGCCCCGGCGCTCCCGCAGTTCCGAGATCAGCACCTCGGTCTCTGCTGCGAGTTCCGGCGTGTCGGCTGCACCGAGGCACAGGACGAGCTGTACGTCGGACGGCAGGTGTGCGGCCGCGCGGAGCAGGTACGGAACACCCTTCTGCCGCGTGTTGCGGCCCACGAAGACCACGCTCGGACGGTCGGGGTCGATGCCGTGGGCCCGAAGCGCGTCGTCGTTCTCGTCACGCGCCCATTGATTTACGTCGATCCCGTTGTGCACCACGTGCACCTTGCCCGGATCGACATCGGGATAGCTACGGAGGATGTCGGTCCGCATGCCCGCCGATACGGCAACCACTGCGGCGGCAGCCTCGTAGGACGTCTTCTCCACCCACGACGACAGCGCATACCCGCCGCCGAGCTGTTCGGCCTTCCAAGGGCGTAGCGGCTCCAGGCTGTGTGCGCTCACCACGTGCGGGACGCCGTGGAGGAGGGACGCGAGGTGCCCTGCCATGTTGGCGTACCAGGTGTGCGAATGCACGAGGTCGGTGCCCCCGATGGCACCGAGCATCTGGAGGTCCGTGCCGAGGGTCTGCACCGCCGCATTGGCGCCGCCCAGACCCTCGGGAACGCCGTAGGAGAGCACCGAGGCGCCGTGGTAATCCTCGGGCCGAGGAGCGCCGAATGCGTGGACCCGAAGATCCACCTGCGGCGCCAGGACCCTGCTCAGTTCGGCGACGTGCACCCCCGCGCCACCATAGATCTCGGGTGGGAACTCCTTGGTCACAATGTCTACTCGCACTATCTCAACGTAGTGCAGTGCGGTGGAGTCCTCTAGTGTGAAGTGGACCGGAAAGGTTCCGGGGATGTGTGGACCTACGCTCGACGAACCACCGGTCGGGATTGCAGAACACTCAAAGAAGAGCGGGAGGTCTCAATGGCACCTAAGAAAGTACTCGCCGTGGTGTTGGCTGGCGGCGAAGGCAAGCGCCTCATGCCACTGACCGCGGACCGGGCCAAGCCGGCCGTGCCGTTCGCCGGAAGCTATCGGCTCATCGACTTCGCCCTCTCCAACCTCGTCAATTCGGGGTACCTGCAGATTGTGGTGCTCACGCAGTACAAATCCCACAGCCTCGACCGGCACATCTCCGAGACCTGGCGGATGTCCACGCAGCTCCGCCAGTACATCGCCTCCGTGCCCGCGCAGCAACGTCGGGGCAAGAGCTGGTTCCTCGGCAGCGCCAACGCCATCTACCAGTCCCTGAACCTCATCCACGATGCCCAGCCGGACATCGTGGTGGTCATCGGCGCTGACCATGTCTACCGCATGGACTTCGAGCAGATGGTCAACGCCCACGTGAAGAGCGGCGCGTCCGTGAGTGTTGCAGCCGTCCGGCAGCCTATGCACCTCGTGGACCAGTTCGGCGTCATCGAGGTGGATCAGCACGACCCCGGGCGCATCGCCGCCTTCGTCGAGAAGCCGAAGACCACTCCGGGTCTGCCCGACGATCCCAACAGCTTCCTCGCCTCCATGGGCAACTACGTCTTCACCACCGATGCACTGCTGAAGGCGCTCGAGGACGACGCCGCGCGCCTGGACACGAAGCACGACATGGGCGGGGACATCATCCCCTACTTCGTCGAGCGCAATGACGCCGCGGTCTACGACTTCACCATGAACGACATCCCGGGTGCTACAGACCGTGACCGCCAGTACTGGCGCGACGTCGGCACCATGGACTCGTACTACGACGCGAACATGGATCTCATCTCCCCGTTGCCGCTGTTCAACCTGTACAACCTGCAGTGGCCCATCTATACGCGGCAGAGCGTCTCGCCGCCGGCCAAGTTCGTCCGCAGCGCGTCGGGCCGGCCCGGCGAGGCACACGACTCGATCGTCTCGGCAGGTGTCGTCGTCTCCGGTGGAGCCGTACAGTCCTCCATCCTGGCAACAGACGTCTTCATCGACGAGTCCGCCGAGGTGACGGGCTCCGTGCTCCTGGACAAGGTCAACGTCGGAGCCGGCGCGGTGGTGCGCAGGGCGATCATCGACAAGAACGTCCGGATCCCGCCGGGTGCGCAGATCGGCGTCGACTTCGAACTGGACCGCAGCCGTGGTTTCGCGGTCACGGACTCCGGGCTGACGATCGTCAGCAAGGGTCAGGTCGTCGCTCTCCGTCCTGATCCGGCCTTATAGCGCGCAGGCAGAAGTGCACCGAAGAGGCCCCCGGCAGTGCCGGGGGCCTCTTCGGTGTGCGGTCTATGCACGCGGATCAGTTACTGCAGGCAGGAGCTAGGCGACCCGCGTGATCGCCACCGTCACGTTGAGCGTCGACCCTCCGCCACCGGACAGGATTCCCTTCAGCGGCGAGACGTCCCGGTAGTCGCGGCCGCGTGCGACGGAGACGTGGAAGTCGCTCACCGGGCCGCTGTTGGTTGGATCCCAGCCCCGCCACTCGCCGTCGTACCATTCCACCCACGCGTGGGACTGCCCGGCAACCGTCTCACCGATGCCGGCGCTGCGCCGCGGATGCAGGTACCCGGAGATGTACCGCGCAGGGATGCCTAGGCTGCGGAGGGCCCCGATCGCGACGTGCGCGAGGTCCTGGCATACTCCCTTCCGCTCGGTCCAGGCGTCCTGCGCATTGGTCTGGACGCCGGTGGCGCCCTGGACGTAATCCATCTCCGTGCGCAGCCAGCTGAAGACGGCCCGCGCGGCCTCGTGGGGATTGCGCTCCTGCGCGAGATCGGCCACGAGCGCGCGGACCTCCTCCCCCGGTTCGCTGAGCGCCGTCTGGCTCAGCCAGTCCGAGAACTCGCTCGTCAGCGAATCGGACGCGAGGTCCTGCCAGTTCAGGATGTCGTCCTCCCCCGGGACGCGCTCCGTGCGGCTGACCTCCACGGTGGTAATTGCTGTGAGCTCGAGGTGCTCGTGCGGCACGTGGACGTCGAAGGACGTCACGCGCGTTCCCCAGTAGTCCCGGTAGCTGGAGATGGCGGCACTGGACGGGTTCACCTTGAGCGTCGACTCCAGGACCACCTGGTGCGGATCCGTCAGCGGTGTCATGCGGGCCTCGTTGTAGGACAGCGAGACGCGACGGAGGTAGTCGTAGCCGGTGCGGTGTTCGATCCGTAGGCGTGTCATGAGACCTCTCCGACCCAGGACAGCTCGTCCGCCTGGGAAAAGTATGTGCGGGACACGGCGTCCGAGGCCCGGGCACAGGCTTTCTGGACACGTTCCATGTGCTCGGGCAGTTCGGACATGAGGTCCTGCGTCTGGTGGAATTCCAGGAACGTCCTGGCTTGCCCGACGATGCGGCTCGCGTCGTTGATGAAGCCGACCCGCTGGTACGCGGGGTTGAGCTGCGTGAGGCACTTCTCCGCGTCGCTGAGTGCGTACACGATGGAACGCGGGAACAGACGGTCGAGCAGCAGGAACTCCGCGGCCTGCTGGTCGCCGAAGGACGCCCGCCGCGTGCGCAGGAACGATTCGTAGGCTCCGGCACACCGGAGCATGTTGACCCAGGACAGGCCGGCTGCGTGCACGTCGTGCGTCGTGAGCATCCGGGCCGTCATGTCGGCGCGTTCGAGGCTGCGCCCTAGGACGAGGAACTGCCACGACTCATCGTGGCTCATGGTGGTGTCCGAGAGCCCGCGCACCATGGCGGTACGCTCGACGACCCAGTGGCAGAAGCGGTAGGTGCCGACGACGTCCTTGCGGTGCTGGGTGAGTCCGTACCAGGTGGTGTTCAGGCTCTCCCACACACTGCTGGATACCGTCTCACGGGCACGCCGGGCGTTCTCGCGGGCCGCGCCGAGGGCTCCGGCGATCGAGGTTGCGCTCGACCTGTCGTAGGCCAGGGCCTGCAGTAGGTCCGAGAGGTCGATGTCGTCCGACTCCGGCCGGCTCCCCATCACGCCAAGGAGCTGCTTCGACGTCTCCCGCTGCTGTGCCAGCGGCATCTGGTTGAGGCGTTCCAGGTGGACATCGAGGATGCGCGCCGTGCCGTCGGCGCGCTCGACGTAACGGCCGATCCAGAAGAGTGATTCAGCGATGCGGCTGAGCATGGGGCCTGCCTTCCGTGGCGGTCGTGGCGAGTATGGCGGACGAAGGTGCACCCGCTCCGGGCGGGGAGCCGACGGGCATCATTGCTGTTGCTGCTCCGACTGCTTGTCCTGCCAGTTCGTCTCGATCGGCCAGACACTCGTGCGCTCACGCACGGTGACGACGGATCGCTCCTGCGGGGTATCGGCAACCGTCGGTCCTCGCACCTCGCCGTCGACCACCCAGGTGTCCTTCGATCCACCGCCCTGGCTGGAGTTCACGATCAACGAACCCTCCTTCATGGCCACCCGGGTCAACCCGCCGGGCAACACCCAGACCTCGTCCCCGTCGTTCACCGCGAAGGGCCGCAGGTCCACGTGGCGGGGGCTGAACTGCCCGCCGGACATCGTGGGCACGGTGGAGAGTTGCAGGACCGGTTGGGCGATCCAGCCTCGCGGATCCTCGAGGACCTTCGCGCGAAGCACCTCGAGTTCGGCCTTCGAGGCGTCCGGGCCGATCACGAGGCCCTTGCCTCCCGAGCCGTCGACCGGTTTGACGACGAGTTCGTCGAGACGGTCGAGCACCTCCTCACGTGCCGGCGCGTCCTCGAGCCGGTAGGTGTCGACATTGGCGATGATCGGGTCCTCGCCGAGGTAGTAGCGGATGAGGTCCGGGACATAGGTGTAGACGAGCTTGTCGTCCGCGACACCGTTGCCGACCGCATTCGCGATCGTCACCAGACCGGCACGCGCGGCGTTGACGATACCGGGGCATCCCAGCACCGAATCCGCGCGGAACTGCAGGGGATCCAGGAACTCGTCGTCAATGCGCTTGTAGATGACGTCGACGCGCTGCTCTCCTGCCGTCGTCCGCATGTAGACCCGGTTGCCACGGCAGATCAGGTCACGGCCCTCGACGAGCTCGACGCCCATGAGACCGGCGAGGAGCGTGTGCTCGAAGTAGGCGGAGTTGAAGACTCCGGGGGTCAGGACGACCACGGTGGGGTCCTCGACCCCTGGGGGCGCGGTCTTCCGCAGCGCGGCCAGGAGGCGACGGGGGTACTCCTCGACGGGCCGGATGTGCTGCTGGCCGAAGGCCTCCGGGAGGCCTTTCGCCATGGCACGCCGATTCTCGAGCACGTAGCTGACGCCGCTCGGGACGCGTACGTTGTCCTCGAGCACACGGAAGATGCCCTGCTGGTCACGGACGACGTCGATCCCGGAGATGTGGACCCGCACACCCCCTGCTGGGGCGAAGCCCGACACCTCACGGTGGAAGTGGGCGCTGGACGTGATCAGCCGGCGCGGGATGACGCCGTCGGACACCACCGCCATCTTGTCGTAGACGTCGTCGAGGAACGCTTCGAGCGCCTTGACCCGCTGGGCCACTCCGCGCTCGATCACGTCCCAGTCGCTGCCCGCGATGACGCGCGGCACGATGTCGAGCGGGAAAGGACGCTCCTCCCCCGCGAAGTCGAAAGTGACCCCGCGGTCGAGGAAGGTGCGCGCCATGGAGTCTGCGCGTGCCGTCACGTCCGCCAGGTTGAGCTCGTCGAGAGCGGCCGCGACCTGGCCGTATTCCGTGCGCGGCAGGTGTCCTACATCGAACATCTCGTCGAACGCGGGAGTCTTGCGGGCGGCTGCTGCATAGTCAGCGAAGAGCTCGGACATGGGACAACAGTGCCATGGATCACGCGTTCGTACACACAGGCACACACCGGCACGCTGGCCGTTAACCTGCCCGAAACACACTGCGCAGGGTGCGTGGTTGAATGGCCGGATGGACAACGAGAACCTGCGCCGCGACGAGGCGGCTGCCCGTTCAGCGCTCCTGGCGACAGAGAGCTACTCCGTGGAACTCGACCTCTCGGACGCGCGGAATCCCGCAGAGGGCACCTACCGGAGTACCACCACGGTGGTGTTCTCGTGTCGGGAACCGGGTTCGTCCACCTTTCTCGACTTCATCGGCGAGGTCACCGCGGTGGAACTCAACGGACTCGCGCTCGAACCGACGGCCGTTCGCGAGGGCGCCCGCATCCTGCTCGACGATCTCGCCGAGCGCAATACGGTGACCGTGACCGGCCGAGCCCGCTACAGCTCGAGCGGAGAAGGTCTGCATCGCTTCGTCGACCCCGTGGACGGGGAGACCTACCTGTACACGCAGTACGAGCCGGCGGATGCTCGACGCGTCTTCGCCACCTTCGAGCAACCGGACCTCAAGGCGACCTTCTCCTTCACGGTGATCGCACCACAGGGCTGGACGGTCGCCTCCAATGGTGCGCTCGCGCGGACGGAGACTGTCGACGGCCCCCGGGCCCCGGCGACGCTCTGGACCTTCGAGCCGACACGACGGATCTCGACCTACATCACCACCGTGCTCGCGGGGCCGTACCACCGGGAGGACGACTCGTGGACCGGCCGTCCCGGAACCGCGGGCGAAGGCCTCGAAGTGCCCCTTGCGCTGTTCTGCCGCCGCTCCCTGGCCTCGTCCTTCGACGCCCCGGAGATCTTCGACACGACCAAGCGCGGCCTCGACTTCTTCCACGACCTGTTCGACTACCCCTATCCGTTCGGCAAGTACGACCAGGCGTTCGTGCCGGAGTACAACCTCGGGGCCATGGAGAATCCCGGTCTCGTGACCTTCACCGAGAACTACGTGTTCCAGTCCGCAGCCACCGAGGCCCAGCGGGAGGCAAGGGCGAACACGATCATGCACGAGATGGCGCACATGTGGTTCGGGGACCTCGTGACGATGTCCTGGTGGGATGACCTGTGGCTCAAGGAATCCTTCGCCGATTACATGGGAGCGCTGGCCGTAGCGGAGGCGACGCGGTGGAGCACCTCCTGGGTCAGCTTCGCGAATCGCCGGAAATCCTGGGCGTACGTGCAGGACCAGCTTCCGACGACGCACCCTATCGTCGCGGACGTGCCCGATCTCGAGGCGGCGAAGCAGAACTTCGACGGCATCACGTATGCCAAGGGCGCTTCGGTCCTGAAGCAGCTCGTGGCGTTCGTGGGCCGCGACGCCTTCATCGCGGCCGCACGGCAGTACTTCAGAAAGCACGAGTACGGCAACACCACCCTCGCAGACCTGCTCGAAGTGCTGACAGGTGCGACCGGTCAGGATCTCGAAGGCTGGTCACGCTCGTGGCTGCAGACATCCGGCGTCCCGTCCCTCTCCGCCCAGGTCACGGTAGCCGAGGGACTGTTCACCGGCGTCGCTGTCCTGCAGGATGCCGTCGATCCGGTCAGCGGCCTCGACGAACCACGCCCGCACCGGATCCGGCTCGGGCTCTACTCCTTCGACGACGAGGACCGGCTGGTCCGGACAGGAGCGGAGGCCGTCGTCGTCGAAGGAGGGCGGACCGAGGTCCCAGCCCTGGTGGGAGTGGCCCAGCCGGATCTCCTCCTGATCAATGACGACGACCTCACCTACGCCAAACTCTCCTTCGACGAGCGGTCGCTCGCCACCCTGCTGACGTCGATCCACCGGGTGCAGGATCCCCTGGCCCGCGCCACCTGCATGACAGCGCTCTGGTCGAGCACGAGGGACGCGCGCCTGCCGGTGGGCTCATACCTCGACGCCGTCCTCCTCGCTGCCCCGGCGGAAACCGGGGTGGGCGTCCTGCAGGTCCTGCTGGCCAATGTTCGCACCGCCGTCGAGAGCTTCGCCCCGGTGGATCACCGCCCTGCGCTGCGCGAGCGCGTCAGTGCTTCCCTGTGGGACGGCCTGCGCTCCGCAGAGGCAGGCTCCGATCTGCAGCTCGCGTGGGCGCGCGCTCTCGGAGCCATGGCACGCACCGCTCCGCGGGCGGCCGACGTCGTCCGGGCGGTGCTGAGCGGTGACGAGGCCGTCCCCGGGCTGCCCCTCGACGCCGAGCTGCGGTGGCTGTTCCTGCAGGGTCTCGCCGCCCAGCAGCGCGTGCGTCCCGGGGAGCTGGAAGCGGAGCGGGCCGCGGACGCGACGGCTTCGGGAAGGGTGGGCTTCACCCTCGCTTCCGCAGCGATCCCGGATGCCCGCATCAAGGAGGCGACCTGGAACGAAGCCGTGCACGGCGACCGGCTGTCGAACGAACTGCTGAGTGCGGCGATCGAGGGTTTCACGCTCGGTCCGCGCGAGCTGCTCGCAGCCTACGAGGAACCGTACTTCGAGGCGCTACGTGGCGTCTGGGACACGCGCGGCATCGAGATGGCGAGCAGGATCGTCCGCGGCCTGTATCCGGGGCACCAGGACCTCGATGGCCTACCGGAGGAGCATCCGGTCGTCGTGAGGACCGACGACTGGCTCGCGGCGCATCCGACGGCGCCGGCCGCGCTCCGGAGGATCGTCATCGAGGAGAGGGACCAGCTGCTGCGCTCCCTCCAGGCCCAGGCTCAGGGCACGCGGTAGAGCCACGCATCCGTGCCGAACTTCTGCTCGACGAGCTTCTCGGCGTGGCGCAGCTCATCCTCGGACAGCGTTGCCTCCACGGCACCGTAGCGCTCGCGGAAGGTGGTCATCAGAACATCGATGATCTCCTCGCGCGTCCTCCCCGTCTGGCGACGCAGCGGGTCGACGCGCTTCTTCGCGCTCCTGGTTCCCTTGTCTGACATCTTCTCCTTGCCGATCCGCAGCACCTCGAGCATCTTGTCCGCGTCGATGTCGTAGCTCATCGTGACGTGATGCAGCATGCCACCATTGGCCAGCCGTTTCTGCGCCGCTCCACCGATCTTTCCGAGCTCCGTCGCGATGTCGTTGAGAGGCTGGTACCAGGCCTTGATGCCCAGCTTCTCCAGAGCCTCCATCACCCAGGCGTCGAGGAAGGGGTAGGAGTCGGCGAAACTCATGCCGTCGACGAGGGACTGCGGCACGTAGATGGAGTAGGTAATCGCGTTGCCATGCTCCATGAACATCGCACCTCCCCCGCTGATCCGGCGAACAACGGTCACCCCGTGCCGCTCCGCACCGCCAGGATCCACCTCGTTGCGCACCGACTGGAAGCTGCCGATCACCACGGAGGGCGCCTGCCATTCCCAGAACCGCACAGTGGGGTTCCGCACACCCGAACCGACCTCGTGGGTGAGGACCTCGTCCATCGCGACATGCATCGCTGTGGACAGCGGGGTCGGCGGGATGATCTCCCACTGGTGGTCCGCGAAGCTCGTGGCCCGTCCCAGGGCACGACGCACCGCCGTTGCGATGGCTTCCGGCGAGAAGCCGAACAGGACGGCGTCGCTATCGAGGCCCGCCCTGACAGCTGCCGCGAGTTCGCCGGGCGCGGTATCCGCCGGCAGTCCCTCGAGGGCCGCGTTGATGTCGAGCAGTGCCTCGTCCGGTTCGAGGAAGAAGTCCCCGTTCACCGAGACGTCGGCGAGGCGTCCCTTAAGGAGCGAGAGGTCCACGGCGGTGAGCTTGCCGCCGGGGGTCTTGAACTCCCCGTGCAGGCGGCCTGGATCCGATACTGCTGCCATGAATGGTCTCCTGGGTGCTCCGGCCCCTTCGGGGGGCGCGGTGTCGGTACTGGTTGTGACTGGCCGTGGCTGGTCGTCTTAAGCGGAGAAAGCCACGCCGTGATGACGTGGCTTTCCCTCGAGGACATGAGGCAGGCAGGCCCTCATTTCCGGATGCTCCTGCAGAGCTGACTACTTCTTCGCGCCGAAGCCCTTAAAGCGGGCGTTGAAGCGCTCGACGCGGCCGGCGGAGTCCATGATGCGCTGCTTGCCGGTGTAGAACGGGTGCGACTCCGAGGAGATCTCGACCTCGATGAGGGGGTAGGTGTTGCCGTCTTCCCACTCGATGGTCTTGGACGAACCGACCGTCGACTTGGTCAGGAACGCCTTGTCGGAGGCCAGGTCGCGGAATACGACCGACTGGTACTTGGGGTGGATATCAGACTTCACGGGACTACCTTCTCTGGTTGCCTGGATTTTGCCAGGCACGGGAAATTGAAAGGTTGGCGACAGCGCCAGCTGTCAATACTAGCGCAGGAGGGGCTGTGAGGCTAAAGCGGAGGGTGCCGCGTCGCCGTCGTACCGGCACTCCCAGAAGGCGACGGCGGCCGCCGCGGCGACATTCAGCGAATCGACCCCGCCATGCATGGGGATGGTGAGTGCGACATCGGCTGCGGCGAGGGCACCTTCGCTGAGGCCGTCACCCTCGGTTCCCAGCAGGAGGGCCAGGCGTTCATGCTGCTGCGCCGGAAAATCGCCGAGGGGCACGGCCCCGGGTGTGAGAGCGAGTGCAGCCAGCGTGAAGCCCGCCCGCCGCACAGCCGCCAGGTCGTCCGGCCACGACACCAGCCGCACCCATGGCACCTGGAAGACGCTGCCCATGCTCACACGCACCGCCCGCCGATACAGCGGGTCGGCGCTGCGGGGACTCACCAGGACGGCGTCGATCCCGAGAGCAGCCGCCGACCGGAAGACCGCGCCGAGGTTCGTGTGGTCCACCATGTCCTCGATCACCGCCACGCGGCGGGCGGACGCCAGGACCTCGGCCAGCGGTAGCGGCTCGGGGCGCTGCATCGCGGCCAGGGCACCCCGGTGGAGGTGGAACCCGGTGATCGCCTCGAGGGTCGGTTCGGGTGCTACGAAAGCCGGAACGGAGGGGAAGCGGGCGAGGACGTCGCCGAGGTCCGGCAACCACTTGGGTGCGAGCAGGAACGAACGCGGAGCGTGGCCGGCATCGACCGCCCGGCGCAGGACCTTCGAGCTCTCAGCGATGTAGAGCCCTTCTGCAGGCTCCTTCGCGAGGCGGAGCTGGACGTCCGTGAGGTTCCGGTAGTCGGCGAGCCGCGGATCGTCGACGGAATCGAGTTCGACGACGGTCATCGGGTGCCGTCCGCTGGGAAAGGACCACTGCCGGCGCCTGTGTTCACGCCCTGGCGACTGCGCTGTACCGGCCGTCCTCCTCGGTGACCCTGAGCGCGACGTCGAAGGCGGTGCTGAGGTTCTCCTCGGTCAGCACGCCACGGATCGGACCGGCCGATACCACCTTCCCGTCACGCAGGAGCAGCGCGTGCGTGAAGCCCGGGGGGACCTCCTCGAGATGGTGCGTGACGAGCACCATGGCAGGGGCGTCCTCGTCCCGTGCGAGTTCGGTCAGCCGCTTCACGAGGTCCTCGCGGCCGGCAAGGTCGAGGCCGGCCGCCGGCTCGTCGAGGAGCAGCAGCTCCGGATCGGCCATGAGCGCCCGCGCGATCTGGACGCGCTTGCGCTCACCCTCGCTGAGCGAGCCGAAGGGTCGGTTCATGAAGCGCGACATACCCCACGCGTCGAGGAGCCGGAAAGCGCGGCGTTCGTCGAGCCGCTCGTACTGTTCGCGCCAACGCCCCGTGACGCCGTAGGACGCGGTGACGACGACGTTCAGGACGGTCTCGTGGTCCGGCACCTGGGAGGCAAGGGCCGCGGAGGCGAGGCCGATGCGGGGGCGGAGTTCGAACACGTCGACGGCGCCCATGACCTCGTCGAGGATGCCGACCACGCCGCGGGTGGGATGCAGGCGTGCGCCCGCAAGTTGCAGAAGCGTGGTCTTGCCCGCTCCGTTGGGACCCATGACCACCCAGCGCTCGCCCTCGCTGACCTGCCAGTCGATGTCGTCGAGCAGTGTCTTGCCACCCCTGACGAGGCTCACTCCCGCCAGTTCCAGAACGCCACTCATGGTTCTAGACACTAGGCTAAGGACCGGCTTCGTGGCTAAACCAACGGCCCCCGGCCCGGTCGGGCTCGCTGGTCACACTCCGGTTCCGCTACTCGCTTCGGCGTGGCTCCTTCACGCGCTTGTCCCGGCGCATCGGGGAAAGGCGATCGGGTCCTGCGATCGGCACCAGGGTACGGGTACGGATGACACGAAGAACGAACCACGCGAGCAGGAACTCGAGCACGATCAGGGGCGCCGACAGCGCCCGGACAGGAGCGGAACACATGCCCGACAACGCCAGGGTGGTTGCGTACGCGCGCCGCCTCGACGACGGACACCGCGACGATCTGTCAGCGATGCTTCGACGCCTCGGGGCCGATGTCAGAACCGAGGTGCTCACCGGCGCGGGCACCTACGACGTCCTGACGCTCGATGTCGAGCTCACCGATCCCGCGAGGACGCGTGCCGGCCTCACCGACTGGACCGCGAGGACAGGCATCGGTGCCGCCCTCGTCCCGGAGGCTCTCTACAGCGCGGGTCCGCGGCTGCTGATCATGGACGTCGACTCCACGCTGATCAAGCAGGAGGTTATCGAACTGCTCGCGGCACACGCCGGGCGCGAGTCGGAGGTGGCGGCGGTGACGGAGGCGGCGATGCGCGGGGAGCTCGACTTCGCCCAGTCCCTGCACCACCGCGTACGAGCATTGGAGGGGTTGCCCGCGTCCGTCATCGACGCGGTGGTCGGAAGGATTGAGCTGAGCGATGGCGCGGAAGAGCTCGTGGCCGCCTTCCTCGACGCGGGTCACCGTGTCGGGGTGGTGTCAGGAGGGTTCACGCAGGTCCTCGAGCCACTCGCCACGCGCCTGCGGCTGTCGTTCGCAAAGGCCAATGACCTGGAGATCGTCGATGGGGTGCTGACCGGTCGAGTGGTGGGCGCCGTCGTCGACCGCCGTGAGAAGGAGCGGATGCTGCGGGCCGAGGCGGAGCGGGCGGGCGTGCCCCTCGCCGCGACACTCGCCGTGGGCGACGGAGCGAACGACCTCGACATGCTCGGGGCGGCAGGTCTCGGCGTCGCCTTCAATGCGAAGCCCGCCGTACGTGCAGCAGCCGATGCCGCAGTGGATCTTCCGGACCTCGACCTCGTGCGGCACTTCGCCGGACTCTAGGCCCGCACGGCTGCAGGCTCCCGGCCCAAGGGTTTTTGGAGTCCGCCTTGCGAACGGCAAGAGCGCGGTCCCCGGGGGGAGAGTGCACGGCCGGACCCACGCCCCTGCAAACCCCTCCGGCGCATGGACCGTGCCGGCCGGGGTGGCAGGGGCGCGCCGCGGCGCGCGGCTCAGCTCTTGGCGAGGAAGTCCTCGGCGCCACCCACATACTCGGTGTGACCCGTGGGGACGTCGGCGGTGACCATCCTGACGATCTCGGTGGCGAACTCGGCGACGGAATACAGCCGTCCGGCCTCCTGGCGGCGTGCCTCGATCGCGCCCGGAGTCGCCCGGTCGAGCAGGGTCGCGGTGACCGTTCCTTCGATCATGTCGCCGGACACGACGACGAGGGAGATGCCCTTCTCGTCGAGTTGCGGGATCAGGGCGCGCAGGGCGTCCTCACCGGCGCGCTTGCTGCGCGCCACGGGCTCGTAGGCGTCCATCGTCTCCACCTTCTCGATGAAGTGGGCCTGATGGCTCGTGATGAAGACGACGCGCGAGCCGGCGGGCATGACCTCGACAGCAGCCGTGAGCATGGCGACCTGGGCATCGCGATTGAGTTTCAGCGCGTAGTCCTCCCCCATTCCCGTCTCCATGCCGCCGGACGCGTTGAGGACCAGCAGGTTGAGGCCGCCGAAGGAGGTAACGGCAGCATCGACCAGCGCGGCCGGTCCCTCCGGCGTCGTGAGGTCCGCTCCCACGGCGACGGCCTTGCCGCCCGCTGCCTCGATGCCCGCGACGACCTTGTTGGCGCGCGGGGCCTTCTGCCGGTAGTTGACGACGACGGCGGCGCCCTGCGCAGCGAGCTGCTGCGCGACGTCGGCTCCGATGCCGCGCGACGAACCGGTGACGATAGCTGTGGTGCCCTCGAGAGTGGCCATGGTGCTCCTTCTGGTGAAGTCTGGGATAGGGAGTGGATCGGTGCGGTGGCTCGGCAGGAGCGTCAGTGACCCATGCCGAGGCCGCCGTCGACCGGGATGACGGCGCCGGAGATGTAGGCCGCTGAATCACTTGCGAGCCAGGCTACGACGCCGGCTACCTCGGCCGGCGAAGCGAAGCGTCCCGCGGGGATGGTGGCGAGATAGCTCTTGCGCGTCTCCTCGGGCAGCTCGGCCGTCATGTCGGTGTCGATGAATCCTGGAGCGACGACGTTCGCCGTGATGCCGCGGGACCCTAGTTCGCGGGTCAGGGACCGCGCGACGCCGACGAGCCCCGCCTTCGATGCGGAGTAGTTGATCTGCCCTGGTGCCCCGTAGAGGCCGGTGACGCTCGAGATGAGGATCACGCGCCCCCGACGCATCCGGATCATGCCGCGTGATGCGCGCTTCACCGCCCGGAAGGCGCCCGTGAGGTTCGTGTCGATGACGTCGGTGAAGTCGCTCTCCGTCATCCGGAGCAGCAGCGTGTCCCGTGTGATGCCGGCATTCGCGACGAGCACCTCGACCGGTCCGTGCTGGGCCTCGACCTCGGTGAAGGCCGCGTCGACCTGCTCCTGACTCGTCACGTCCGCCTTGACGCCGAGCATCCCCTCCGGAACCTCGCCACTTCGATGAGTGATGGCAACCTTGTCGCCGTTCGCTACGAATGCCTGTGCGATGGCAAGGCCAATCCCTCGGTTGCCACCGGTGACGAGGACACTGCGTCCAGTCGCGGTGGTCGTGCTGTCTGCATCAGGTGCCAAGGGGAAACTCCTCTGTCTGCGGGCTCGAAGGGGCCCGCGTTGTTCGAGATACCGATCGATGTCCAGTTCGACGTCCGGTCCGGTGTCCGGTTCGATCCCGACGACGGAGGCGATCCGGCGAGGGCTTCGGCGCCGTCGAACCGGCTCGGCGACTCTTTCGTCAAACTATCCCGACGATCCTAGCGGCGCATCCCTCAACTTCGGGAACGGGACCCTGAGTGAGACAATAGAGGGAGTCTTTATGGAGTGTGATGAGTAGACAAACGAAGCACAACACAGACGTCCACAGCATCTCCGACGCTCGTGAATCACACAGCGAGGAAATGCGTACACGAATGATCCGGTACACGGTGTCGATGAGCATCCGTCTCGTCTGCTTCGTCCTGGTCTTCGTCGTTCCCTACGTATGGCTGCAGTGGGTGATGATCGCCGGGGCGGTGTTCCTGCCGTACTTCGCCGTGATCGTCGCCAATGGTGGCAGCGACACCAGCAACATCCGACACAGCGACGCGCTGATCGACCGGGCGCCCGTCCGCGAGATCGAGGCGAAGGTCGTCGATGCGGATCCCGGGGACGGCGACGACGTGCTCAGCGGCGAGATCATCGACGACGACACCGGGCCGGTTCAGCACGGCTCGCACGCCGCCGGTCACGACAGGCCGTCCACACATGGCTGACGGAGCACAGAACCCGGAGCCGGCGGGGGCGTTTCCACCCGCGGGTCTGGGACTGTTCGCCGGGCCGCAGCGGGCGCACGACGCCGTACCCGTGTGCTCGCGCAAGGGCTGTCGCAGCGACGCCGAGTGGCAGTTAATGTGGAACAACCCGCGTATCCACACCCCGGAGCGGAGGAAGGCCTGGGCCTCGTGTCCCGACCACGTCGAGTGGTTCGAGGAGTACCTTCGCGCCCGTGGCCTCTGGAAGGAGACCCTTCCGCTGGCGTCCGACCGACCGATGGAGACCCGCTAGGTGTACCGCTTCCTCTTCTCCGCCCGCTGGTTCGGCTGGCTGGCCATGGTCATGGTGATCGCCGCCGGATGCGTGGGTCTCGGACGCTGGCAGCTGGATCGTCGTGAGGCGGTCGTGGAGGACATCCAGCGCATCGAGGCGAACTACGACGCCGCACCGGAACGGTACGCGCCCGGCGAGAACGGTTTCGACAGCTATGACGCTTCCCGCGAATGGACGCCGATCACCTTCGAGGGGACCTACGACGTCGAGAACCAGGTGATTGTGCGCAACCGGCCGCTCAATGGCCAACCCGGCTACGAGGTGCTCACTCCCCTGAAGCTCGAGGACGGCACCGCCGTGATCATCGATCGTGGCTGGCTTCCCATCGGAAACGTAGAGGCCGGCCGTCCGGACGAGATTCCGGCACCGCCGGCCGGGCGGGTCGAGGTCACCGCCAGGATGAAGCCCGGGGAACCCGCCGTCAACCGCGGCGCTCCGGAGGGACAGGTGGCATCGATCGACCTGCAGGCCCTGGCCGCCACCCTGGACTATCCCGTGCAGGACGCCGCGTACGGCCTTCTGGCGCTGGAACGGCCGGCAGCGGCGCAGACGCCTGTTGCTGCACCGAAACCGTCGATCGACGAGGGCCCGCATCTCTCGTACTCGATGCAGTGGTTCGCCTTCGGGGTCCTGGCGTTCGTGGGGCTGGGCTATGCCGCGCGCCAGCAACGCAGGAGCGACTCCGAGCAGGACGGCAGCGATCTACGGCAGCCCGTTCGACCGCGGCGCCGCCCTTCCTCGGAGGATGAAGAGGACGCCATCCTCGATTCGCAGGGAATCCGCTAGTAGCTGCAGACTCTCACGGAGCACCCGCCGACCAGCCGAGCGAAGCCCGCTGCTCAGCAGTGAGCGAGGCGACGACGAGGTCGTAGGAATCCTCGATCATGTCCAGCACGGTCCCGGGTGACAGCGCTCCGTCCAGCCGTACCGAGTTCCAGTGCTTCTTGTTCAGGTGCCAGGCGCCGGTGATCTCGGGATTGGCCGCCCGCAGCTGCACGGCGAGTGCAGGGTCGCACTTGAGGGAGATCGCGGGCGGATGGACGTCGAGACGGACCAGCGCGAAGATCTTCCCGCGATTCGGAATCGCCGCCCGTTGCGGCGCCCGCACCCGGAAGACGGCGATTTCCGGACCGAACGGATAATCCTCGACGGCGCCCGTGAAGGACAGGCACGAGGTTCGCAGCCGATCCAAGTTTACGGGCATCACCCTAGCGTGCCCGGAGCAGGACCGCTGTGCCCCGCGCGTCGCTCATGTGCAGTGCGACCGTAGGGCTGCTTGCTCCCGTCGGGGCGTCGCATCGTCTACGCCAGCGTGACGAGTTCCAGGTAGTCCTGGTTCCACAGGTCCTCCACGCCGTCCGGCAGCATCACGACCCGTTCGGGATCGAGGGCGTCGACGGCGCCCTCGTCATGGCTGACCATGACGACCGCCCCGCTGTAGTTCTTGAGCGCACCGAGGATCTCGGCGCGGCTTGCCGGGTCCAGGTTGTTCGTCGGTTCGTCGAGCAGGAGGACGTTCGCCGACGACGCGACGATGGTCGCGAGGGCCAGTCGGGTCTTCTCGCCGCCGGACAGTACGCCGGCAGGCTTGTCGACGTCGTCCCCGGAGAAAAGGAACGACCCGAGGATCCCGCGGACCTCCGCGTCCTGCATGTCCGGGGCCGAGGACTTCATGTTCTCGAGCACGGTACGCTGCGTGTCGAGCGTCTCGTGCTCCTGCGCGTAGTACCCCACCTTCAGTCCGTGGCCCGCGATGACCTTCCCCGTATCGGGCTTGTCCACACCTGCGAGCATCCGCAACAGGGTGGTCTTCCCCGCACCGTTGAGTCCCAGGATGACCACCTTCGAGCCGCGGTCGATCGCGAGGTCGACATCAGTGAAGATCTCCAGCGACCCGTAGGACTTGCTGAGCCCCTCCGCGGTCATGGGGGTCTTGCCACACGGGGACGGCTCCGGGAAGCGGAGCGCTGCCACCCGGTCCGAGGCGCGCACGGCGTCGAGTCCGCCCAGCAGCCGCTCGGCGCGCTTGGCCATGTTCTGGGCGGCGACGGCCTTCGACGCCTTGGCCCGCATCTTGTTGGCCTGGTCCATGAGGACCTGCGCCTTCTTCTCGGCATTCGCGCGTTCGCGCTTGCGGGCGCGCTCATCGGTCTCGCGCTGCAGCTGGTAGCGCTTCCAACCCATGTTGTAGATGTCGATCGTCGCCCGATTGGCGTCCAGCTGGAACACTTTGTTGACGGTGGCCTCGAGCAGCTCGACGTCGTGACTGATGACGATCAACCCGCCCTGGTGGTTCTTCAGGAAATCCCTCAGCCAGGTGATTGAATCGGCGTCGAGGTGGTTGGTCGGTTCGTCGAGGAGCATGGTCTCCGCGCCGGAGAACAGGATCCGGGCGAGCTCGACGCGCCGACGCTGACCGCCGGACAGCGTCTTCAGGGGCTGGTTCAGGATGCGCTCGGGCAAGGCGAGGTTGGACGAGATGGAAGCCGCCTCGGCTTCGGCTGCATAGCCACCGCCGGCGAGGAATGCGGATTCGATGCGGTCGTAGCGAGCCATCGCCTTGTTGCGCACCGACGTCTTCTCGCTCGCCATGTCCTCGTGGGCCTGGCGCAGTTCGCCGACGACGGCGTCGAGGTTGCGCGCGGAGAGGATCCGATCGCGAGCGAGCTGCTCCATGTTCGGGGTGCGGGGATCCTGTGGCAGGTACCCGATCTCGCCCGAGCGGGTCACGGTACCTCCGGCGGGCAGCGATTCCCCGGCGAGCACCTTCGTGAGGGTCGTCTTCCCGGCGCCGTTGCGCCCGACGAGACCGATCTTGTCGCCCTTGTCGACGCGGAAGGACACCTCATCCATGAGCAGGCGGGCTCCGGCCCGCAGCTCCAGGTTCGATACGCTAATCACGGTGAGGCCTTTCAATGGTGCCGGAGACGGCGTTTGTTGTAGGAATCCCACAAGGGATCCCCTGATGACCGGCGCTAGTCTCGGTACAGAAGCAGTTGCGGCTGGAGGAAGTCGACAAAGCACCGGAGCAGTCGGTGCGACTCCGGCCTGCTGAAGGAGCGTGTGCCATGCAGCCAGCGGAGCAAACCGTTGCCGGATCGACCGACACCGGCCGGTCCCCGGCGCGCAAGCGGTGGGATACCACCGATCTCTCCCTGGTCGCGGTCTTCGCCGCCCTCATCGCCGCCCTTGCAATCCTACCCGGTATACCGGTGGGTCCGCTCGGTGTGCCGATCACACTGCAGACGCTCGGCGTCCTGCTCGCCGGGGTGGTCCTCGGCCCCACCCGCGGAGCGGCCGCCGTCCTGCTCTACCTCGCCGCCGGGCTGATCGGCCTGCCGGTGTTCAGCGGCTTCAACGGAGGTTTCGGCGTCCTGGCCGGACCGTCGGCCGGATACCTCGTGGCGTTCCCCCTCGCGGCCCTCGTGGCCGGTCTGCTGGCCGTCGTCGTCCTCCGCAGGACGCGCAGGTTCCGCGTCGGCCTCCTGTTCCTGGCCTGCCTCGCGGCCAGCCTGCTGACCATTCATCCGCTGGGCATTGCAGGACTCATGGTGAACGCGGGCCTCCCGCTGCGCGACGCGATCATCGTCGACGCCGCGTACCTGCCCGGCGACGTCGTGAAGGACCTTCTCGCCGCAGCGGTTGCCGTGTCGGTCCATCGGGCGTTCCCCCGACTCCTCGGCGCGAGGGCGCGCGGCGCACAGTGATCGAGCTCAGGGGAGCGCAGGTCAGCACGGACGACGGCACCCGGACGCTCCTGCATCCGACCTCGCTGACGCTGGCCGAGCAACGCGTCAGCGTGATCGGAGCCAACGGGTCCGGCAAGTCCACGCTGTTGCGCCTCATCAACGGCCTCCTTCTTCCCAGCCGAGGATCGGTGGCGGTCTTCGGCCACGACACGCGTGCTGGGGGCCGGGCTGTGCGACGCGCCGTCGGGTTCGTCTTCACGGACCCCCTCTCCCAGCTCGTCATGCCGACCGGCCGGGAGGACGTCGAACTGTCCCTCCGGACCCGCAGGCTGTCCGCGACGGACCGCCGCCGGCGTGGTGAGGAGGTCCTGCGGCGTTTCGGCGTGGAGCACCTTGCCGACCGCAGCATCTACGATCTCTCGGGCGGCGAACGCCAGGTCCTCGCGCTTGCCGTCGTCCTCGCCGTGGATCCGCGTATCCTCGTCGCCGACGAACCGACGACCCTTCTGGACCTGCGCAACGATGTCCTGGTGCGGACCCTCCTCGCCGGGCTCGACCAGCAGGTCGTCTACACCACCCACAACCTTGACTTCGCGCTCGAGGCCCAGCGGACGCTCGTGGTCGACGACGGCAGGGTGGTGTTCGACGGCGCTCCCGCCGCCGCCGTGGCGCACTATCGCACCCTCGCTGGAACCCCGGCCGCCGGCGCATGAGGGGTTTCGGCAGCACGCTGGGGCTGTACGAGGAGGGCCGTGGGTTCCTCTACCGGACTCCGCTGTGCGTCAAGGCGGCGGTATCCGTCGGGTGCGCCGTGGCCGTCGTCGCCTGGCGCTCCCCACCCACCACCTCGGCCGTGCTGGTGATGGCCCTCGGAGCGCTCCTGACCGGCGCACGCCTCTCCCCCCTGAGGATCCTGCGGATGCTGCTGCCTGCCGCACCGGTGCTCGGCATTCTCGGGCTCTATCAGGGCATGACGCAGGGGTGGCTGCGGGCATTCGTCGTGGTGGGAGGCGTCGCCGCGTGCCTGCTCGTGGCGCGAGCGGTGACACTGACGACGCCGACGCAGGCGCTGCTCGACGGCATCGTGCGGCTCGTGACGCCCCTCCGCGCCGTGGGCGCGGACCCCGAACGCTTCGCGCTCGCACTGTCCATCATGCTGCGGAGCATCCCCTACCTCGCCGGCCTGTTCGTCGACGTCCGGGAGGCGGCGAAGGCGCGCGGCCTCGAACGCAATCCGCGTGTCGCCGTCACTCCCCTCGTCGTCGGTGCGGTCGCCTATGCCCATCGGACGGGGGAAGCCCTGGCCGCACGGGGCCTCGGTGATCACGACGACCGTGGTGAGAAGAGCGACGCCAAATCAGCGGGTGACATCGGCGATGACCCGTCACTCGACCACGAGGACACGGGCACGAGCTGACCCGAGCAGAAACGACCACAGGGCGGCCCCAGCAACCGCTGGAACCGCCCTGTGGTCGGAACGACTGTCCTGCCGATCAGATATTGAAGCCGAGAGCCCTCATCTGGTCGCGGCCGTCCTCGGTGATCCGCTCGGGACCCCACGGCGGCATCCACACCCAGTTGAGCCGCCACTCGTCGACGACGCCGTCCAACGCCTGGCCGACCTGCTCCTCGAGCACGTCGGTCAGGGGGCACGCGGCCGTGGTGAGGGTCATGTCGATCAGGAGGGCGCCGTCGTCGGCGTACTTCAGTCCGTAGAGGAGGCCGAGGTCCACGATGTTCACACCGAGCTCCGGGTCGATCACGTCCCTCAGCGCTTCCTCGACGTCATCCAGCGCGGTCTGCGCCTGCTGCACATCACTCATCGCACTTTTCCTTTCGGGCGATTCGGCACGCGGACGTGCCGGTAATCCTGGTGGTCCTAGGCCTCGACCGCGGACTGGGCCGTGAAACGATCGTAGCCCTCTTCCTCGAGGCGGTCAGCGAGTTCCGGGCCGCCCTCCTCGGCGATGCGCCCCGCGACGAACACGTGCACGAAATCGGGCTTGATATAGCGCAGGATCCGCGTGTAGTGGGTGATGAGCAGAGTGCCCATCTCGCCCTTCGAGTGCTCGCGGTTGACTCCTTCGGAGACGACCTTGAGGGCGTCGACGTCGAGGCCGGAGTCGGTCTCGTCGAGGATCGCGAACTTGGGGCGGAAGAGCTCGAGCTGGAGGATCTCGACACGCTTCTTCTCGCCGCCGGAGAAGCCCTCGTTGACGTTGCGCTGGGCGAAGTCCGCATCGATACGGAGCTGCGCCATGGCCGTCTTGACGTCCTTGGTCCAGTGCCGCAGGCTCGGAGCTTCGCCGTCGAGTGCGGTCTTGGCCGTGCGCAGGAAGTTCGTCATCGTGACGCCGGGGACCTCGACCGGGTACTGCATCGCGAGGAAGAGCCCGGCGCGGGCGCGCTCGTCGACGCTCATCGAGAGGACGTCCTCCCCGTCGAGCGTGATGGACCCGCTGTCGACCTTGTAGCGGGGGTGGCCGGCGATGGTCGACGCGAGCGTCGATTTTCCGGAACCGTTCGGACCCATGATCGCGTGGGTCTCGCCGGTGTTGATCGTCAGCGTGACGCCCTTGAGGATGGGGATGTTGCCCTGCTCGGTGTCGATGCTGACGTGCAGGTCCTTGATTTCAAGTGTGGACATCGTGTTCTTTCTCCTTCGCCTGCTGTGCAGGAAGTGTGCAGGAAGTACGTGGGTCGGCGGCAGCTAGCCGAGCTGCGGCGCGGGTGCTCCATTGGTGACCGTCGTGACGTCGACGTAGACGTTGCCGTCGTGGATCTCGAGTGCGAAGACGGGAACCGGTTCGTAGGCAGGGAGCTGCAGGGGAGCCCCGCTACGGAGGTCGAACTGCGAGCCGTGGCCCCAACATTCGATTGCGCATCCCTCGACATCGCCCTCGGACAGCGAGATGTCCGCGTGCGAGCACGTGTCTCCCAGCGCGTGGATCTCGCCGTCCGAATCACGCACGACAGCGACGGGGTAGTCGTCGATCAGCACGCGCAGCGCCTGCTTGACCTGGATGTCGTCGACGCTGCAGATCAGCTCCCCGCGGGGTGCATCCGCCATCAGAGGTTGCCCGCCGCGAGTTCGCGTTCGACCGACTCGGAGAGCCGCTCCTCGAGGGCCGGCACCTTGATCTGCTGGATGACCTCGTTGAGGAATCCGCGGACCACGAGCCGGCGTGCAGCCTTCTCGGGGATACCACGCGCCATGAGGTAGAAGAGGTGCTCGTCGTCGAACCGGCCCGTGGCGCTGGCATGGCCCGCACCCTCGATGAGGCCCGTCTCGATCTCCAGGTTCGGTACCGAATCCGAGCGCGCACCGTCCGTGAGGATCAGGTTGCGGTTCGTCTCGTAGGTATCCGTCCCCTCGGCGGCCTTGCGGATCAGGACGTCGCCCACCCAGACGGTGTGCGCGTCCTGGCCCTGCAGTGCACCCTTGTAGGTCACACGCGACTTGCAGTTCGGGACGGCGTGATCCACGAGCAGTCGCTGCTCGAGGTGCTGGCCCGCATCCGCGAAGTACAGTCCGTACATCTCGACCTCGGCACCGGTGGCGGTGAAGATCGACGACGGCGTGAGACGCACGAGATCGCCGCCGAGGCTTACGACCACGTGCTTGTAGCGGGCGTCCCGACCTACCTTGGCCTGCTGGGAGGAGACGTGCACGGCGTCGTCGTTCCATTCCTGGACGCTGACGACGGTCAGCTCCGCGCCGTCGCCCACGATGATCTCGACGTTCTGTGCAAGCGTGGCGGAGCCGGAGTGATCCAGGACCACGACGGCTTTCGAGAAGGCCTCGGCGTTGATCAGGATCTGCTGGGCTGCTGCCTCCATCGCCGAGCCGGTGACGCTCACCATGACCTCGCCGTCCGCAGCCGTCTCCTTCGGGATGGTGATCACGGTGGCTTCGGTGAACGCGTTCCATGCCGCTGCGGACACGCGGTCCTCCGGCGTCGCGGCGGTGCCCAGGCGGGCGTCGTCCCGGCCGACCGTCTCGACCGTGACTTTCCCGGCACCCGTCACCGCGACGGCCGGGGACGCTCCCGTGAGGGCATCGGTGTGCAGCCCGCGCAGGCGCTTGAGCGGCGTGAAGCGCCAGTCCTCCTCGAGGCCCGTCAGCGTCGGGTAGTCCGCGAGGTCGAAGGACCTGCGGCGTTCCCCGCGCGATGCCTCTGGGATGACGGTGGCGTTGCCGTGGCTGTGCTTCTTGAGCCCGAACTGCTCGCTGCCCGTGTTCTGGGCCGAGAGCCGCTCGCCCTCTTCGGTGAAGCCGTCGATCGAGGCCGACGCCGCGGCGCCCGACGGTGCCCCCAGGCGGGCCTTCTCGTCGAGGTCGCCGAGATCGGTGACCTCGCCCTCAGGGGCGGTGTTGGGTGAAAATTCCGTGTGGGTGGTCTCAGCCATTGCTAGCCTACGGCCCCTTCCATCTGCAGTTCGATCAGCCGGTTCAGCTCGAGCGCGTATTCCATCGGCAGTTCCCGTGCGATCGGCTCGATGAACCCACGCACGATCATGGCCATGGCCTCGTCCTCGGGAAGCCCGCGGGACATCAGGTAGAACAGCTGCTCCTCGCTGACGCGTGACACCGTCGCCTCATGCCCCATCGTGACGTCGTCCTCGCGGATGTCCACGTAGGGATACGTGTCCGAGCGGGAGATCGTGTCCACCAGGAGCGCGTCGCAGCGCACGGTGTTCGCGGAATGCTTGGCGCCCTCACGGACCTGGACGAGCCCGCGATAGGCGGCCCGCCCGCCACCGCGTGCCACGGACTTCGAGATGATCGAGGACTTCGTGTTCGGCGCGATGTGCACCATCTTCGATCCGGTGTCCTGGTGCTGTCCCTCGCCGGCGAAGGCGATGGAGAGCGTCTCGCCCTTCGCGTGCTCCCCCACCAGGTACACGGCCGGGTACTTCATGGTGACCTTCGAGCCGATGTTCCCGTCGATCCACTCCATGGTGGCGCCCTCGTGCGCGATGGCCCGCTTGGTCACGAGGTTGTACACGTTGTTCGACCAGTTCTGGATGGTGGTGTACCGGACGCGTGCGCCCTTCTTCACCACGATCTCGACGACGGCCGAGTGCAGGGAGTCCGATGTGTAGATCGGAGCGGTGCAGCCCTCGATGTAGTGCACGTAGGAGTCCTCGTCCGCGATGATCAGCGTGCGCTCGAACTGGCCCATGTTCTCGGTGTTGATCCGGAAGTAGGCCTGCAGGGGGATCTCGACGTGGACGCCCTTGGGGACGTACACGAAGGAGCCGCCGGACCACACTGCCGTGTTCAGCGACGCGAACTTGTTGTCGCCCACGGGAATGATCGTGCCGAAGTATTCCTTGAAGATCTCCGGGTGCTCGCGCAGCGCGGTATCGGTGTCGAGGAAGATGACTCCCTGGCGCTCGAGGTCCTCACGGAGCTGGTGGTAGACCACCTCGGACTCGTACTGGGCAGCGACGCCGGAGACGAGGCGGGCACGCTCGGCTTCGGGGATGCCCAGCTTCTCGTAGGTATTGCGGATGTCCTCGGGGAGGTCCTCCCACGTGTTCGCCTGCTTCTCCGTGGAACGCACGAAGTACTTGATGTTGTCGAAGTCGATGCCGGAGAGGTCGGCGCCCCAGGCGGGCATCGGCTTGCGGTCGAAGTACTTGAGACCCTTGAGGCGGAGGTCGAGCATCCACTCGGGCTCGTTCTTCTTGGCCGAGATGTCGCGGACGACCTCCTCGCTGAGCCCTCGTCGTGCGTTGTCGCTAGCCTCGTTCTTGTCGGCCCACCCGTACTGGTAGGTGCCGATGCCCTCGAGCTCGGGGTTCTTCTCGAGGATGTCATTGATCACCGACTCCGGCACTGCCGATGCAGCTGGCTTGCGGTCTACTTGATCCGTCATCACGGCCTTCCTTGCTGATGGATGGATAACGTTGCGGGGTTGCTGGGGGAAGCCGCATCCGCTGCCGCCTGATCGACGGCCGGCATGGATGCTTCCGGGCCGGCAGGAGCCGGAGCCGTCGTCGTCCGTCCCAGGGGTATGTGGGTTGTGCAGACATGACCGCCGCTGGCCAGGGTCGAGAGGCGGCGCACGTCGACGTCGAGCAGGCGGGCGAAGACGCCGGTCTCCTGCTCGCAGAATGCCGGGAACGCGGAGGCGAGTCCCTGGATAGGGCAGTGCCCCTGGCACAACTGGACGCTCAGCATCACGGGTCGGGAGACTCCTACTGTCCGGCTGCCGCCGCCCTGCGGAAGGCCCACCGTCTTGGTCGATCCGACGAAACCATCGGTCGTCAGCGCGCCGGCCAGCGCGTGGGCACGCGCCACGAGGTCGGGACCAGCAGCTTCGACAATAGGCCGGTAGCGCTCCTCCATGCCGGCGAAGCGTGTCCGTGCGAACTCCTCGATGGCCTCGGGTCCGGCCGCTTGCCCGAGCTGCGCCAGGGCGGCAGTCGCGATGTCGAGGTAGTCGTTGCCCATCTTGGTCTGGCCGCGTTGGCTGAGCACGTAGCGACGGGCCGGCCGACCGGCTCCGCTGGCCGAGCTCCGCACGCGCTTGACCTCGATCAGGCCGTCGGAGGACAGTGCATCGAGGTGACGGCGCATGGCGGCGGGGGTGAACCCCAGGCAATCGCCGAGTTCGGCGGCGCTGACCGGACCCCTCTCCAGCACGGCCGACAAAACTCGGTCACGAGTCCGCTCGTCCGGATCCGGCGAGACGATCTGGGCTGTCCGCTCGGACGGCGTGCCACCAGGGTTCGAGGTCGTGCGAGCCGACGCGGTGGGAGGGGAAACTGCCACCGACACGGCAGCGCGGGCTGATGCGGTCACGATCCATTCCTCCCGTAGGCGACAAAATACACAACATAATCATGACCTAATGTATTCCGCCCCACCACTTAGGTGAGGCTTCCATTCGGCCCCGCCGCCCTCCTACTACCTGACGTAGAATAGTGCCGTGCCGACAACTCCCTCCGCCCTCGTCATCGACGGCCTGATCAAGGACTTCGGTCCCGTCGGTTCCCTCGACGGCAGGATGGTACGCGTGCTCGATGGCGTGAGCCTCAGCGCCGCACACGGCGCCGTGACGGTGCTGCTGGGAGCGAACGGGGCCGGGAAGACGACGACGCTGGAGTGCGCCCAGGGTCTTCAGCGCGCCGACGGCGGCACGATCAGGCTGCTCGGTGAGGATCCCCACCGGGCGAGCCCGCACCTGCGTGCGCGCGTGGGCGTGATGCTGCAGGACGGCGGACTCCCACCCTCCGTACGGCCGCTCGCCCTGCTGCGCCACGTCGCGTCCATGTACAGCTCCCCCTTGCCCGTCGACGCGCTGGCCGAGCGCCTCGGGCTCGACGAGTTCGGCGCGGTCTCCATCCGTCGGCTGTCGGGCGGGCAGAAGCAGCGCCTGGCCCTCGCGTGTGCGCTCGTGGGAAGGCCGGAGGTCGTGTTCCTGGATGAGCCGAGCGCAGGGCTCGACCCCCAGTCCCGCACGATCGTGTTCGACCTCATCAACGAACTGCGCGCCGACGGCCTCGCCGTCATCCTCACCACCCATCTGCTCGACGATGCACAGAAGCTCGCCGACTACGTCTACATCATCGAGAGCGGCCGCACCGTGGCGGAGGGCACTGTCGCCGAACTGACGGCCGACACGGACACCGACGGAATGCGCGAGCTCCGTTTCGACACGGTACCGGGACTCATGCTCCCTGCGGACCTTCTCCCCCACCTGCACCAGCGTGAGCCGGAGCCCGGCCAGTACGTACTCCGCGGAGCGCTGACAGCCGACGACGTCGCGCAGCTGGCTACGTGGTGGGCCTCCCTCGGTGTCATGCCGACGGCCATCGCGATGGCGCCGCGGTCTCTGGAGGACGTCTTCCTCGACATCTCCGGACGGAGCATCCGATGAGTACGAGGGCAGGAGTGCCGTCACGCCCCGCTGCGCCCGGCGAAGCGCAGGGAATCATCGGCGGAAGCGCCGCTCCGCTGCCGACGCGCGTCCTGCGACACGGCGCCTACGAGGCGCTGGCGATGCTCCGCAACGGCGAGCAGCTCGTCCTGGCGATCGTCCTGCCGCTGCTCGCGCTCACCGGGCTCGTCCTCACTCCCCTGCTCGACGCATACGGATCGAGCCGCATAGACGTTGCCGCGCCGGGCGTCCTCGCGCTCTGCACCATGTCCACCGCTTTCACCGGCCAGGGCATCGCGACGGGCTTCGACCGCCGGTACGGTGTGCTGCGCTTCCTGTCGACGACACCACTGGGCCGCTCGGGCCTCATCCTGGGCAAGGCGGTCGCGGTCGCGGTCGTGCTGGCCGTCCAGCTCGTAGTGATCGGTGGCACCGCGGCCCTCATGGGGTGGTCGCCGCGGCCGGAGGGCATCCTGCCGGCCGCCCTGCTCCTGCTGATCGGTTCCGCCGCGTTCACCGCCCTCGGGCTCCTCGTGGCGGGCACCCTCCGTCCCGAGGCGACCCTCGCCGTCACCAACCTCGTCTGGATCCTGCTGGCTGCTGCGGGTGGCGTGATCATCCCCGCAGCCGCCCTGCCGGCGGCGGCCGAGCCCTTCGTCGCCGTGCTTCCCTCCGCCGCTCTGGGTGACGGGCTGCGGCACGCCTTGGCGGACGGCTTCCTCGACCCCATAGCGTGCCTCGTGCTTCTCGCCTGGGCCGCTCTCGCTAGCCTGGCGGCCATCCGCTGGTTCAAATGGAGCTGACCATGACCCTTCCCGCGCTCTCCCGCCTCAGGAACAACCTTCCCCGAACGACGACGCCGTTGGTGCGCAGACTGGCACTGGCCTCGCTCGTCTCGCAGATCGCGATCGTGGTCACCGGAGGGGCGGTACGCCTCACCGCTTCCGGTCTCGGCTGCCCCGAGTGGCCGCGCTGCACGCCCGACTCCCTCGTGACCACCCCGGAGATGGGGTTCCACGGCGTGATCGAATTCGGGAACCGGCTCCTGACCTTCGTGCTGGTCCTCATCGCCGTCGCCATGATCGTCTCGGTGATTGGCATGAGGCGCGAGCGCAAGGACCTGTTCCGGCTCTCCATCGGGCTTTTCCTCGGTATCCCCGCCCAGGCCGTCATCGGCGGGATCACGGTCTGGACGGGACTGAACCCGTGGGTCGTCGGTCTCCACTTCGTCGTCTCGATGGTCCTCGTCTCCCTGGCTACCGTCCTCGTGAACCGCGCGCGGCTCACCACCGAGCAGTACCGGGCCGACACGGGACCCGTGGGCTCACCCCTGATGCGGCAGCTGCTCGTCACATCAGCCGTGCTGACGTCGCTCGCTGTGCTGCTGGGCGTCGTCGTGACCGGGTCCGGGCCGCATGCCGGTGACCACGGAGCCGCCCGCAACGGCCTGGACTCCGACCTCGTGACCCGCGTGCACGCCCTCCCGGTGTATCTCCTGGTCGCCACGGTGGTCCTCGCTGTGGTGGTCGCCTACCGTTCCGAGGCGCACAGCACGCTGCGGAAGCCGGTCGTGATGCTCGCGGCCGTCGTCCTGGTACAGGGTGCCATCGGCTATACGCAACACTTCCTCCACCTGCCCATCGCGCTGGTGGCCCTTCACATGCTCGGCGCGTCCCTGCTCATGGCCGCGGCGGTCCATGCCCTGTACTCCGGCACGACGCGCAAACCCTTGCCGGGCAGCGCTGCGGACACCAGGCTGCCGCAGACCGTCTCCTAGGACTCGGCCTCTCCTAGGACCCGGCCAGCCACGCCGGAGTACCGTTCAGCACGCCAGGCCTCGGGAGTTGTCCTTCCGAGCACCGGGGGCCGGAGTTCCGACCCCCGGAAGGGAGCTCGCCCTGTCCTAGGCGGAATCGCTTCCATGTTTCGTCAAGCGATGGCCGGCCACTGCGGCGCGCACGTCGCCCTCTTCGTGGCCGTCCTTCTTCCCGAACGGCAGCATCTTCAGCAGCGGGTGCACGACGGCCATCACCACGAGGCCCCAGGCGGCGCCGAGGATCGCAGAGCACAGGGTGTTCACCAGCCAGGCCAGGGCACCGCCGACGACGGCGATGCCGGCGACGGGAGCTTCGAGGCTGTGGACGACGTCGTAGGGCAGGTGCCAGCCGAGGTCATAGGCCCCCTGGAGCATGATGTGGCCACCGACCCATAGCATGGCGATCGTTCCCACCAGGGTGATCGCCGCGAGCACGGACGGCATCCCCTTGACGAGGAGCGCTCCAAACCGCTGGGAGCCTGCAGAATCCTTGGTCGTCAGGTGCAGGCCGATGTCGTCCATCTTCACGATGAGCGCGACTGCGCCGTACACGAGCACGGTGATGGCGAGAGCTACGACGACGAGGATGAGCGCGCGGGCCCACAGGGACTCCGCCGCGACCTCGTTCATCGAGATCACCATGATCTCGCAGGACAGGATGAAGTCCGTCGTGATCGCACCCTTGGTGACCTTGGCCTCTGCCTCCGGGCCGCGTTCCACGGCCGGAGCCTTCTCCTCGTGCGCGGAGTGGCCGCGGAGCTTGTGCCACACCTTCTCTGCGCCCTCGTAGCAGAGGTAGGTCCCGCCCAGCATGAGGATGAAGGGAATGACACCGGGGATGAAAGCACTGATGAGCAGCAGAGCCGGCAGGATGATCACGAGCTTGTTCCGCAGCGAGCCCCAGAAGATCCGCTTGATCATCGGCAACTCGCGGGACGGATCGGCGCCTGACACGTACTGCGGAGTGACGGCGGCGTCGTCGATCACCACGCCGGCGGCCTTCGCCCCTGCTTTCGCCGCCCCGGCAGCGACGTCGTCGACCGAGGCGGCCGCTATGCGCGCCAGGGCAGCGACGTCGTCGAGCAGGGCGACGAGACCGCCGCTCACAGCCGGCCTCCGCACGGCTCGTGTGCGAACGGCTGACAGGGAAGGCCATGGGGGCGCGTGATCGGCATGCTCGAATTATACGGTCGGAGGACGCCTGCCGATGGGCAGCCTCAACCGATCACGGGTACACCGCGAGTCCCCGGGCAGCTGCTGCCCTAGGTCCGTGACGACGGCATCGCCGTCGGGCAGACCGTCCCGAGGGAGAGTGCGCGCCCGTCAGTCGTCGCCGAACTCCGACTCGAGGACGTCGAGGAGCCTGCCCAGTTCGCGGAGTTCCGAGCCCGGACTCGGCAGCAGGGGCGGGCGCGGATCGCCGGCCGCGACCCCGCAGGCCCGCGCCAGCAGGTGCAGCCCGCTGATCTTGCGCAGGCCGGCGACGTGGTCGACGAGGGGTGCGAGCACGTGGCGCACGCGGTCGACCTCGTGCTGGTCGCCGGCGACGACCGCTGACCGGAGGCGGGCGTAGTGCACCGGCAGGAGGGCGGCAGGGCCGCTGTGCCACGCGTCCGCGGCGATCTCGCCCGTCATCATGAGGAGGTCTCCGCTGACCCCGTGGCTGAGGACGCCGGGAACCAGCGCCGAGAGTGCGGCGTGCCGTGCGTTGAAGGTCGCGGCATCGGCGGCCGTGTCCTTGAACGCGACGACCTCCGGAAGGACCGACAGCTCGGCGACCACCTGGAGCGAATAGTCGAACTGCGTGGTCCCCGGGTTGTTGTAGAGACAGACCGGCAGATCGGTCGCTGCGCAGACAGCACGCACCTGCGTCTTCACCTCGTCGTCGGTGAGGGGGACGTAGGAGACCGGTGACAGGACCAGCCCGGAGGCCCCTGCCGCCTGGGCGTCGACGGCGGCGTCGAGAACCTCGCGGGTACCCACCGAGCTGATGCCGACGGCTACTGGAAGGCGCCCGCCGACTGCTTCGATGGCCGTCCGCGCCACTGCGGATCGTTCGGCCCGGTCGAGGTAGGCGAAGCTGCCCGACGAGCCGAGCACGGTGATGGCGTCGACTCCGGAGGTCGCCAGTCCTTCGACGAGACCGCTGAGGGCATCGTGCGAAATGCTCCCGTCCGCGGAGAAGGGCGTGACGGGGTACGCGATCAGTCCGGTGAAATCCATGAGTGCCAGCCTAGGGGCGAGCGAGCCGAATCGCTGCAGCGAACACCATTGCGCAGTCAGCCGGTCCGACCAGGGCGGATCAGGGCAGGAGCGCCGATCCGACGAAGGGATCGACGGCGAGACCGAGGAAGAGCACGGTCAGGTAGCTGATGGAGCCGTGGAAGACCTTCATGGCTGCCTTGTTGCTCAGTTCCCCCTGCTGCGCGAGCGAGTACAAGCGGTGCGACTCGCGGATGAACCACGCACCTCCGACGAGCGCCGCCACGGAGTAGACCCAGCCGGCTCCTGCTGGGATCAGCAGGAGCGAACAGGCGACCATCGCCCATGCGTAGAGGACGACCTGCACGGACACGACCCTGGCACCGGCGATCGCTCCGAGCATGGGGACGCTTGCCGCGTTGTAGTCGTCGCTGTACTTCATGGACAGCGGCCAGTAGTGCGGGGGCGTCCAGAGGAAGATGATCAGGAACAGGACGACCGCGGGCCACTCGACGGAATCGGTCACGGCGGCCCACGCGATCAGGACGGGCATGCAGCCGGCCGCTCCACCCCACACGATGTTCTGCGGCGTGCGGCGCTTGAGCACCAGGGTGTAGACGACCACATAGAGGAAGATCGCTGCGACACCGAGCATGCCGGCCAGCGGATTGGCCCCGAACCAGAGCACGGCGATCGCGACGACACCCAGGATCCACGAGAAGACGAGCGCCTCGCGGGGCGTGATCTCTCCCGTCACGAGCGGACGGTTCTCCGTGCGGTGCATCAGCTTGTCGATGTCGCGGTCGATGTAGCAGTTGAAGGCTCCTGCGCTACCGGCTGCGAGGGCTCCGCCGATCATGGTGGCGAGGATCAGACCGAGCGGAGGGAACCCGCCCTGGGCGAAGATCATGGTGGGAAGAGTGGTGACCAGGAGAAGCTCGATCACGCGAGGCTTCGTCAGCGCGAGGTAGGCCTTCGCTTTGCGGCCGAAACCCTCACGGGCCTGCGGGGAACGTGCCGGAGCAGGAGCCTGCTGGGTCTTCACAAGGCAACACTTTCGTTTCTTCCGGAGTTAAAGACACCCCCATCATACCCTTTTACGCTGTGTAGAAATTGGCGCGGTCGGGGTCCTGACGATCCTTGCCGAGGCGCCACCCGCGTGAGAGCGAAGCGGGGCCGCAGGGATGTCCTGCTCCCTCCGTCGCGCTACCGTCCATGCCGGTGCGCATCCGCGGACGCGTGGAGCGTCAACGCTGCGCCGGCAATCCGCCGCTCGGAGGGATAACCCGAGAAGCAGCTGCGTGACCACGAAAAGTGACGCACGACATTCTTCGACACCCACGCCGCAACTAAGGGCGGAAGGGATAGTGTGGATTCGAAAGCCCGCTGTGGAAGCATGCCCGGAATATGTCGTCCGGGTTCGTGCTGTCTCCGCTCGGCGCCGAACTTCGCAGGATTCAACGGTGAACGGCCAGCCTGACGGCGTGCCTGGAGGCACTTCCCCGTCAGCGACCGTTCCGCACAGAGAGGGGCCCGGAAACGTGCCACAGACGCAAGAGCAGGAACTGACCTGGACCGAGCTCGACCAGAAGGCGGTCGACACAGCCCGTATCCTCGCGGCGGACGCCGTGGAGAAGGTGGGCAACGGGCACCCGGGAACGGCGATGAGCCTGGCGCCGGCGGCCTATCTCCTGTTCCAGAAGCTGATGCGTCACGATCCGTCGGACCCCGAGTGGACCGGCCGCGACCGGTTCGTCCTCTCCCCCGGCCACACGTCGCTGACCCTCTACATCCAGCTCTACCTGTCCGGCTACGGGCTCGAGCTCGACGACCTCAAGGCGCTGCGCACGTGGGGATCGCTCACTCCGGGCCACCCGGAGTACCGCCACACCAAGGGCGTCGAGATCACCACGGGCCCGTTGGGCCAGGGTCTCGCGACCTCGGTCGGCTTCGCATACGGCCAGCGCCGCCAGCGCGGCATGTTCGACGCCGATGCACCCGCAGGCACCAGCCCCTTCGACCACACCATCTGGGTCATCGCCTCCGACGGCGACCTGCAGGAGGGAGTGACCGCCGAAGCGTCCTCCCTCGCGGGCCACCAGGAGCTCGGCAACCTCGTGGTGCTCTACGACGAGAACCACATCTCCATCGAGGACGACACCGACATCGCGTTCACGGAGGATGTCCTCAAGCGCTACGAGGCCTACGGCTGGCACACGCAGCGCGTCGACTGGACCAAGACCGGCGAGTACGTCGAGGACGTCGCCGAGCTGTACTCCGCCCTCGTGGCCGCAAAGAACGAGACCTCCAGGCCGAGCATCGTCTCGCTGCGCACCATCATCGGCTACCCTGCCCCGAACAAGCAGAACACGGGCAAGATCCACGGCTCGGCGCTGGGCAAGGACGAGTTGGTGGGCCTCAAGGAAGCCCTCGGCTTCGACCCCGAAAAGCACTTCGACGTCGACCCCCAGGTCCTCGAACACGCACGCGGCGTCGTCCAGCGTGGCGCTGAGGCTCACAGCGCGTGGCAGGAGGGCTTCGATTCCTGGAAGGCCGGCCACGCGGACGAGGCAGCCCTGCTCGAGCGCATCCAGGCACGGACGCTGCCCGAGGGCTGGGAGGCCAGCCTCCCGACGTTCGAGTCCGGCAAGGACATGTCCACCCGCGCGGCGTCCGGCAAGGTGCTGACAGCCATCGGACCCGTTCTTCCCGAACTCTGGGGAGGCAGCGCGGACCTCGCGGAGTCGAACAACACCACGATCGAGGGCTCGCCGTCGTTCATCCCCCCGAGCCGGCAGACGAAGGCCTGGTCCGGCAACGAGTACGGCCGTGTCCTGCACTTCGGTATCCGTGAGCACGCCGCCGCCGCGATCGTCAACGGCATCGTGATGCACAGCAGCACGCGGGCGTTCTCCGGCACGTTCCTGATCTTCAGCGACTACCAGCGTCCTGCCGTCCGTCTCGGTGCACTGATGGGCGTCCCGGCGATCTACGTCTGGACACACGACTCGATCGGCCTCGGCGAGGACGGCCCCACCCACCAGCCCGTCGAGCAGCTGTCCTCGCTGCGCACCATCCCGGGGCTCGACGTCGTCCGCCCCGGGGATGCGAACGAGGTCGCCATCGCCTGGCGAACGATCCTCGAGAACACCGAGAACCCGGCGGGCATCGTCCTGACGCGCCAGAACATCCCCACCTACGAGCGGGGCGAGGGCGCGGCCGAGGGAGACACCTTCGGGTCGGCCGAGGGGGTCGCCAAGGGCGGCTATGTCCTCGCGGAAGCGAAGAACGGCTCCCCCGACGTCATCCTGATCGGTACCGGGTCGGAGGTCCAGCTCGCCGTGGAGGCCCGCGACGCACTCGAAGCGCAGGGCATCTCCGCGCGCGTGGTGTCGATGCCGTGCCTCGAATGGTTCAACGCGCAGGACGTCTCCTACCGCGAGAGTGTCCTCCCGCGCACCGTCCGCGCCCGTGTCTCGGTCGAGGCCGGAGTCTCGCAGAGCTGGCACGGCATCGTGGGCGACGCCGGCCGTAGCGTCTCGCTCGAGCACTTCGGCGCCTCCGCCGACTACAAGACGCTCTACCGTGAGTTCGGCATCACGGCGGACGCCGTCGTCGCTGCAGCCAAGGACTCGCTCGAGGCCGTGGCCGCCGATCCGCTGGCGCCGAACGGCACCTCGGCGATGCCGTCCGGTCACCGCGCCACCGAGACCGGCGACCAGCAGTAAGTCAGCCCCATCCGTCAGACCCGTCCAGCACATATTTCCGCGGAAGCGGACAAGGAGCACACCATGACAACACCCACAGCTGACCTCTCGGCCGCCGGCGTATCCATCTGGCTCGACGATCTCTCCCGGGAGCGCATCAACTCGGGCGCCTTCAAGCACCTCATCGAGGACCTCAACGTCGTCGGCGTGACCACCAACCCGAGCATCTTCGCCGCAGCGCTGAAGAAGGGCGAGTCCTACGCCTCGCAGGTAGGCGCACTCGCCGAGGCCGGCGCCGACGTCGACCAGGCAGTCTTCGACATCACCACCCACGACGTCGCGCAGGCCTGCGACATCTTCGCCGAGGAGGCCAAGCGCACCAACGGTGCCGATGGCCGTGTCTCCATCGAGGTCGATCCCCGGCTGTCCCGCGACACCGCGGGAACGGTGGCCGAAGCCAAGCGCCTGCACGCCAAGGTGCAGCGCACCAACGTGCTGATCAAGATCCCGGCAACCGTCGAGGGTCTCGAGGCCATCTCGTCGACGCTCGCAGCGGGCATCAGCGTCAACGTGACGCTGATCTTCTCCCTCGAGCGCTACCGCGCCGTCATCAACGCCTTCATGGTGGGCCTGGAGCAGGCGAAGGAGAATGGGCACGACCTGGCCAGGATCCACTCCGTCGCCTCGTTCTTCGTCTCCCGCGTGGACGCAGAGATCGACGCCCGGCTCGACGCGATCGGGACCGATGAAGCGACGGCACTCAAGGGCAAGGCAGGCCTCGCCAACGCGCGTCTCGCCTACCAGGTCTTCCAGGAGCAGTTCTCCTCGGAGCGCTGGCAGGTCCTGAAGGCCGCGGGCGCAAACGCACAGCGACCCCTCTGGGCCTCCACGGGCGTCAAGGACCCCAACCTGCCGGACACCCTGTACGTCGCCGGTCTCGTCGCACCGGATGTCGTCAACACCATGCCCGAGAAGACGCTCGAAGCCATGGCGGACCACGGCGTCGTCGAGGGCGACACCATCACCGGCACGTACGACGAGTCCAACGACATCCTCAACAAGCTCGATGCCATCGGCATCTCCTACGACGAGGTCGTCGAGCAGCTCGAGACCGAGGGCCTGGACAAGTTCGTCACCAGCTGGTCGGAGCTCCTCGAGACCGTCCAGACCGCACTCGACGCTTCGAAGGGCTGATCCCGATGGGCTCATTCGCTCTCACCGCATCGGGGGCGGCGCTCGCCGCCGTCGATGCGGCCGTGCCCGCGCTCGTGAGTGACCGGTTCGCCTCACGACTCATGGCGAAGGACCCCACCCTCTGGGGCGCCGATGCCGAATCCGAGGCGTCGATCCGCCTGGGCTGGCTCGATCTGTTCGAAGGTTCGCGCGCCCTCCTGCCGGAGATCGCGGGCCTGCGGGCGGATCTCCAGGCCGAAGGCGTCGACCGCATCGTGCTGTGCGGCATGGGCGGGTCCTCGCTCGCGCCGGAGGTCATCACCAAGGAAGCGGGCGTCGAGCTCGTCGTGCTCGACGCCACCGACCCGGAGCAGGTCCGGACGGCCCTCGAGGAGGACCTCCAGCGCACTGCCATCGTCGTGTCGTCGAAGTCGGGTTCCACCGTGGAGACCGATTCGCAGCGCCGCCTCTTCGAACAGGCATTCAGCGACGCGGGCATCGACGCCGCCTCGCGCATCATCATCGTCACCGATCCGGGCTCTCCGCTCGACGAGGCTTCCCGGAAGGCCGGATACCGCAAGGTGTTCAACGCCAACCCCGAGGTGGGAGGCCGGTACTCGGCCCTGACGGCCTTCGGTCTCGTACCGTCCGGCCTCGCGGGCGCGGACATCGAGGCACTCCTGAACGACGCCGAGGACAGCGCCGAGTTCCTCGGTGACGACACGACCGACAACGTGGGACTGCAACTCGGCGCCGTCCTCGGCGGCACGACTCCGCTGCGGGACAAGATCGTGTTCGCCGACGCCGGCTCGGGCCTGCCCGGGTTCGCGGACTGGGCGGAGCAGCTCATCGCGGAATCGACCGGGAAGCTCGGCACCGGACTGCTTCCCGTCGTCGCCACCCTCGACGCGCCCGAGCTGGCTGACGTGGCGGACGACGTCCTGCCCGTGATCCTGGCTCCGTTCGACGAGGCGCCCAGCGACGAGGCCACCGAGGGTACGCGAGTCACCGTCAGTGGCACTCTGGGCAGCCAGCTGTTCGTCTGGGAGTACGCCGTCGCCGTCGCGGGACGCCTGCTGGGGATCAATCCGTTCGACCAGCCCGACGTCGAGGCAGCGAAGAAGGCCGCCCGCGGCCTGCTGGACGCACAGCCGGAACCGGTCCCTGCCGCTTTCGTCGACGGCGAACTGGAAGTGCGTGGCGACGCCGGCCTGCTCGGTTCGTCGAGCACAGTCGCGGAAGCCCTCGAAGCGCTCCTCGCAGCCCTGCCCGCCAACGGCTACCTGTCCGTGCAGGCCTACCTCGACCGTCACCATCAGGCGTCCCTCGAGGAGATCCGCTCACCGCTCGCTGCAGCCACCGGGCGCCCGGTGACCTTCGGCTGGGGACCGCGCTTCCTGCACTCCACCGGGCAGTACCACAAGGGCGGTTCCCCCATCGGTGTGTACCTCCAGCTGACTGGGGCAAGCAGCACCGACCTCGCCATCCCGGACCGGCCCTTCACGTTCGGGCAGCTCATCTCCGCCCAGGCCGCCGGTGATGCGCAGGTGCTCGCGGACCACGGACGCCCCGTTCTCCGCCTCCACCTCACGCACCGCGCTGCAGGAGTTGCGCAGCTCCATCACGTCATCTCCTCCCTTGCCGTGCGCGGCGAGGACCGGCACGAGAACGGGTAAGCATGCCAGAAAGCACCACGGCGAAAGCCGCGAACCCCCTGCGTGACTCGCGCGACAGGCGGCTGAGCCGGATCGCGGGACCATCGTCGCTCGTCCTGTTCGGTGTCACCGGGGATCTCGCCCGCAAGAAGCTCATGCCCGCCATCTACGACCTCGCCAATCGTGGGCTGCTGCCGCCGAGCTTCGGGCTCGTCGGTTTCGGCCGGCGTGACTGGACCGACGAGGAGTTCGTCGAACAGGTCAAGGACTCCGTCACGCGCCACGCGCGGACGCCGTTCAACGACACGGTGTGGGAGCAGCTCTCGGCGGGGATCCGATTCGTGAAGGGCAATTTCGACGACGACGAGGCATTCAAGAACCTCAAGGAGTGCATCGAGGAGCTGGACCAGAGCCGGGGCACGCGGGGCAACCACGCGTTCTACCTCTCCATCCCGCCCAACGCGTTCGAGTCGGTGTGCCAGAAGCTGTCCGAGCACGGGTTGGCTCAGCCCGACGCCGGCCAGTGGCGCCGTGTCGTCATCGAGAAGCCCTTCGGTCACGACCTCGAGTCCGCCCGTGAGCTCAACAGCATCGTCGAGGAGGTCTTCCCACCCGACGCCGTCTTCAGAATCGACCACTACCTGGGCAAGGAGACGGTCCAGAACATCCTGGCGCTGCGCTTCGCCAACCAGCTCTTCGAACCGCTCTGGAACGCCAACTACGTCGACCACGTCCAGATCACCATGGCCGAGGACATCGGCATCGGCAGCCGGGCGGGGTACTACGACGGCGTGGGGGCGGCCCGCGACGTCATCCAGAACCACCTGCTCCAGCTGCTCGCCCTGACGGCGATGGAGGAACCGATCTCGTTCGACGCCAACCACCTCCGGTCGGAGAAGGAGAAGGTCCTCGCGGCCGTCTCCCTGCCTGAGGACCTCGCGGGACGCTCCGCCAGGGGCCAGTACGAGGCCGGGTGGCAGGGCGGTGAGCGTGTGAACGGCTTCCTCGAGGAGGACGGCATACCGTCCGACTCGACCACCGAGAGCTTCGCGGCGCTCCGTCTGGACATCAACACGCGTCGGTGGGCCGGTGTTCCGTTCTACCTGCGGGCCGGCAAGCGGCTCGGGCGCAGGGTCACGGAGATCGCCGTCGTGTTCAAGCGTGCTCCCAACCTGCTGTTCCGTGATCACAACGAGGAGGACTTCGGGCAGAATGCCGTCGTCATCCGGGTGCAGCCCGATGAGGGCGTGACCATCCGGTTCGGCTCCAAGGTGCCCGGCACCCAGACCGAGGTCCGCGACGTGACGATGGACTTCGGCTACGGCCACTCCTTCACCGAGTCCAGCCCCGAGGCCTACGAACGACTCATCCTCGACGTCCTGCTCGGCGAGCCGCCGCTCTTCCCGCGACAGGAGGAAGTGGAGCTGTCCTGGAAGATCCTCGACCCGTTCGAGAAGTACTGGGAGTCGCTCGACGGACAGCCCGAGCCCTATGTGCCGGGTAGCTGGGGCCCTGCATCCGCTGACGAGCTGCTCGCAGCCGACGGACGAACCTGGAGAAGGCCATGATCGTGGAGCTGCCGGACACCACCACCTCGAAGGTGTCGAAGGAACTCATGACGATGCGCGAACGCGGTGGCGTCGTCGCACTGGGACGCGTGCTGACCCTGGTCGTCATCACGAAGTCCGGCTACGAGGAGGAGGCGATCGACGCAGCCAACGAGGCGAGCCGGGAACACCCCTGCCGGATCATCGTCCTCGCTGAAGGATCGGCCGATGAAGCGACGCGCCTCGACGGGCAGATCCGGGTCGGCGGTGACGCCGGCGCCTCGGAGGTAATCGTGCTCCGCGGATACGGCGAGCTCTCGGACGAGAACGAGTCCCTCGTGTCAGCCCTCCTCCTGCCGGATGCCCCGATCGTCGCGTGGTGGCCGCACGGCGTGCCCGAAGCCGCATCCCAGACCTCGATCGGCGGCATCGCCCATCGGAGGATCACCGATTCTGCCAATGAGGAGGACCCGACGGCGGCGCTGTTCAACATCAGCAGCACCTACACGGCCGGGGACACCGACCTGGCCTGGACGCGCCTGACCAACTGGCGGATACAGCTCGCAGCGGTCCTAGACCAGGCGGAAGGCAATCAGCAGATCACCGCGGTGACGGTCGAAGGCGCCTCCGACTCGCCCAGCACCGTGCTCCTGGCCGCCTGGCTGGCGAAATCGCTCGACGTCCCGGTGAACATCGTGGCCGGACCCGCGGGAACAGGCCTCAAGCGCGTGCTCCTGTCCGGGAGCGGTGGGGACATCGAACTGCACCGCCCGGGACACGACGTCGCGGAACTGCACCAACCGCACCAGCCGATCCAGCGCATCTCCCTTCCACGGCGCAGCCTGCGGGACTGCCTGGCGGAGGAGTTGAGGCGGCTGGATCCGGACGAGGTCTTCGGGGAAGTCATCACGGAGGGTCTCGCCCTAACCAACCTAAGGAGCGTGGAAAACGCGTGAGCGCTGAACCGAAAGTCAGCATCCATCCGTCCCAGACGTCCCTCGCGGCGGCGGTCGCCGCGCGACTGATCACACGGCTGGTCGACGTGCAGAGCGACCGCGGAACGGCGACGGTAGTCCTCACGGGCGGCTCGATCGGCACCGCGGCACTCCAGGCAGTGGTCGAGTCCCCGGCGCACACCGCCGTCGACTGGGCCAACGTGCATTTCTGGTGGGGCGACGAGCGCTTCCTGCGTGCGGAGGACGCGGACCGCAACGCCGTGCAGGCGCGTGCGGCTCTTCTGGACCGCATCGCCGTCGACCCGGTGAAGGTGCACGAGTTCGGCTCGAAGGATGAGTTCCCGGACGAGGACGCGGCTGCTGCCGACTACGCAGAGCAGCTGGCAGCGGCGGCCCGGGCGGAGCTCGCGGCGGATGGCGACACCGTCCAGCCCGATCCTCGCCTTCCCCGCTTCGATGTCCTCCTGCTGGGCGTCGGACCGGACGCGCACGTCGCGTCCCTCTTCCCGGAGATGGCGGGCATCCGGACGAAGGGGGTGACGACGGTGGGCGTCCCCGATGCGCCCAAGCCTCCGCCGCAGCGTATCTCCCTGACCCTCGAGGCGATCAATACCGCGCAGGAAGTATGGCTGTCCGTCAGTGGCAGTGACAAGGCAGGGGCCGTGGGGCTCGCCCTCGCCGGCGCGGGCCACGTGCAGGTGCCTGCCGCCGGCGCCCGCGGCATGAAGAAGACCCTGTGGCTGATCGACCAGGACGCCGCCCAGAAGCTGCCCGGACGCCTGATCGACCACCATGACGAGTCCTCGGACTCCTAGTTCCCGCCCGCGGTACACCGCACGACGACAAAGCCCCCGCTTCCGATGGAAGCGGGGGCTTTGTCATTGTGCGGGAGAGTTAGGCCTACGACTCACCGGCGAAGCGCTGGAGGAGACCCAGGGCGACGATGACGACGCCCCACGCGAGACCGAGGGCCACTGTGAAGCGGTTGAGGTTGCGCTCGGCTACGCCCGAAGAGCCCATGCTCGAAGTCATGCCGCCACCGAACATGTCCGACATGCCGCCACCACGGCCCTTGTGGAGCAGGATGAGCAGGGTCAGCAGCAGGCTGGTGATCCCGAGCAGGACAAGCAGGATGATACGAATGATTTCCACGGGGCCCTTTCAAGGCTCGATAGCCGCTCTGTGGAGCGGCCGGCGCACGAAACTAGTCTGTTACCAGATGCTGTTCGAACTTGACAATACTAGCAAACTCGGACACATCGAGGCTCGCACCGCCGACCAGGACCCCGTCCACGTCCCGCTCCCTCAGGATGCTCGCGGCGTTCGCGGCCTTCACCGAGCCGCCGTACAGCAGGCGTGCCGTCGAAGCGGTCGCGGAGTCGAACAGTTCTGCCAGCTCCGCGCGAATCGCCGCGCACATCTCCTGTGCGTCCTCGGGACCAGCCACTTCTCCCGTGCCGATGGCCCAGACGGGTTCGTAGGCGACAACGAGCGACGACGCCTGCTCGGCCGAGAGCCCCGCGACGCCCTGGCGCAGCTGCTCCAGCGTGTGCGGTACGTGCGAGCCGGCCTGCCGGACCTCGAGGCCTTCGCCGACGCAGAGGACGGGAACGAGTCGGTGCCGGTACGCGGCGTGCACCTTGCGGTTGAGCAGCTCGTCCGACTCGTGGTGGATGGTGCGGCGCTCCGAGTGGCCGACCAGCACGTAGGTGCAGTCGAGCTTCGCGAGGAACTGGCCGGAAATGTCTCCGGTGTAGGCTCCGGAGTCCTCCGGAGAGAGGTCCTGGCCCCCGTAGACGAGTTCCAGGTTGTCACCCTTCACGAGGGTCTGGACGCCCCGCAGATCGGTGAAGGGGGGAAAGACGGACACCTCGACGCGTGAGAAGTCGTGGCCGGCGTCATCCAGGGTCCAGGCCAGCTTCTGCAGGAACGTGATGCCCTGCATGTGGTCCAGGTTCATCTTCCAGTTGCCCGCGATCAGCGGACGGCGGTCGAAAGCGCCATTTGTCGAGGTGGTCATCGTCGTACTCCATCTGTTCGTTCCATGACGGCGGGATCCGCACGGCCTGGGCCATGGGATCCCGCCACTCCTGCGCCCGGTGCCGGGCGGCTGGTCCTACCGGTGCTGCACCTGCCCGGCTCGAGACCGGGCCCGGCCATCGACCGCCTGCTAGTCGCGAGCCAATGCGGTCAGGCCCGGCAGCTCCTTGCCCTCGAGATATTCGAGGCTCGCCCCGCCTCCGGTCGAGATGTGCCCGAAACGGTCGTCGGCGAAACCGAGGCCGCGCACGGCAGCAGCGGAGTCGCCCCCACCTACCACGGTGAGCGCACCGTTGGCCTGCGCGTCGACGAGTGCCTGGGTCACCGCCCGAGTACCACTTGCGAAGGCCTCGAACTCGAAGACCCCCATCGGGCCGTTCCAGAAGACGGTCTTCGCTTCGGCGATGTTGGCGGCGAAATCCTCGCCCGTCGCCGGCCCGATGTCGAGCCCGATGCCGGAGGCACCGTAGGTGCCCGACTCCATGGCGTCGGCCGCGACCACGCTGTGACCGGCATCGGCGGCGAACCTCTCGGCCACGACGATGTCCGTCGGCAGCACGAACTGGGTACCGTCCCGTGCCCCCCTCTCGAGATACCCGCGGACGGTGTCGATCTGGTCCTTCTCGAGCAGGCTCGCGCCCACCGCGTAACCCTGGGCCGCGAGGAACGTGAACACCATCCCACCGCCCACCAGGATCCGATCGGCCGTGCCGATCAGGTTCTCGATGACGGCGAGTTTGTCGGACACCTTCGAACCCCCGAGAACGACGACGAAGGGCCGCTGCGGGTCCTTCGTCAGCTTCTCGAGCACCACGAGTTCAGCCCTGACCAGGTCTCCCTGATAGGACGGCAGCAGTGCAGCGACGTCGTACACGCTGGCGTGCTTCCGGTGGACAGCGCCGAAGGCGTCGTCCACGTAGGCGCCGTCGTCGCCCGCCAGCGCAGCGAGCTCCGCCGCGAATGCCTTGCGCTCGGCGTCGTCCTTGCTGGTCTCGCGCGCGTCGAAGCGCACGTTCTCGAGCACCAGCACCTCACCGTCGCCGAGTGCCGCCGCAGCGCTGCGGGCTCCCTCCCCCGTGGTGTCCGGCGCGAGGGTCACCGGGAAGTCGGCGAGCCCGCGAAGCGCATCGACCGCCGGCTTCAGAGAGTACTTCTCCTCGGGCGCACCCTTGGGGCGTCCGAGGTGCGCCATGACGATGACGGCGGCTCCTGCCTCGCTCAGCTTGCGCAGAACGGGCAGCGAAGCCCGCACGCGACCGTCGTCCGTGACCCTCAGCCCCGGGACCTCGCCCTCCAGGGGCACGTTGAGGTCCGAGCGGACGAGGACACGACGTCCCCGTACCCCTTCGGCGAGGAGATCGTCGAGTGATGCGTAAGCCACGTGCGGTCCGCCTAGGAGAGCTTGGCGGCGACGATTTCGGTCAGGTCGACCAGGCGGTTGGAGTAGCCCCACTCGTTGTCGTACCACCCCACCACCTTGACCTGGTTGCCCAGGACCTTGGTCAGGCCGGAGTCGAAGATGCACGACGACGGGTCGGTGACGATGTCCGACGAGACGATGGGGGCATCGGTGTAGGAGAGGTAGCCCTTGAGGGAGCCGTCCGCTGCCGCCGCCGCGTACGCAGCGTTGATCTCGTCGACCGTCGCCTCGCGGTTGAGGGTGACCGTCAGGTCGGTTGCGGAGCCGGTGGGGACCGGAACGCGGATGGCGTAGCCGTCGAGCTTGCCCTTGAGTTCCGGCAGGACGAGGCCGATCGCCTTGGCCGCACCGGTGGAGGTGGGAACCATGTTGATCGCTGCTGCGCGGGCGCGGCGGAGGTCCTTGTGGGGGCCGTCCTGCAGGTTCTGGTCCGCCGTGTACGCGTGGATCGTCGTCATCAGGCCGCGCTCGATGCCGAATGCATCGTTCAGCACCTTGGCGAGGGGGCCCAGGCAGTTGGTGGTGCAGGAGGCGTTCGAGATGATGTGGTGGTTCTCGGGGTCATAGTCTCCGTCGTTGACGCCCAGGACCACGGTGATGTCCTCGTCCGATGCCGGTGCGGAGATCAGGACCTTCTTGGCGCCCGCATCGATGTGCTTCTGCGCATCGGCCGCCTTCGTGAAGAAACCGGTCGATTCGATGACGATGTCGACACCGAGGTCGGCCCAAGGGAGGTTGGCGGGATCGCGCTCGGCCAGCACCTTGACGCGCTTGCCGCCGACCACGAGGTCACCGCCGTCCACCTCGACGGAGGCCTTCAGGCGACCGGTGACGGAGTCGTACTTCAGCAGGTGGGCAAGGGCCTCGGGGCTCGTCAGGTCGTTGACGGCAACGATCTCGAGGTCGGCACCCTGCTCGAGGGCCGCGCGGAAGTAATTGCGGCCGATGCGGCCGAAGCCATTGATTCCAACACGAGTAGTCACTGGTTTCCATCTCCTTCATAGGTGGTGCCGCCGGCCGACCCTTCTCGGGTGGCGCCGGCGACGAATAAATCTGGTACCGGGCACACCTTCGTGCCGAAGTCAATCGGGGTCCTGCTGGCTCCCTGTGGAGCGGTGTCCTCGTCGGAGCCGTGCGGGGACGCGTCCCTGCACGGCTCCAACCTTACTCAGCGCGGCGTTCCCGCACCCACTCATGACGCGGATTGCCGTGAATGGACGGGCATGGTGCCGTTGCCTGAAGGTGTTGCTGTCCGGGGTCAGAGGCCGGGGGTGATGAGGACGGACGCGCCGGTCCGGGCCGCCTGGAAGCGGGTCTGGACGTCGGCC
>NZ_PJIQ01000076.1 GCF_002929745.1 Arthrobacter sp. B1805 | reverse complement strand
CTGACCTTGGTGCCAAAGCTTGGCCCCTGAGACCCGTAAAAGGCCTTCTTCAGGTACCCTTTCTCTAGCCCAAGATTCTCACACAGCAAGTCTAGAAGCAGCTCAGCCAGTTTCTCCAAGTGCGCGGTGAATTCCTTCATCGCCTTCCTGTAATCTTCTTCAAGGTCTGGGATTTCAGACATGTTGGAGGTTGGAAGATGGCGGAGGAAGAAGGTGCTTTCCCAGTCCAAATCGTTGATTTCGGACTGAACAGCCTCCAGACCCTTCCTTGCCACCATTTCCTTGAACCTCTGCTCCATACACTTCTTGTAATGCTCCTTTGTCAACTTCTCCACTGTGTCCATCAGCTCATGGGATATCCCATGATTCACCAACTCAAAGAAACCCCAGTTCTCACAAGCATCTTTGATATTCTCCATGGTTGCTGCTCTCTCTTCTCCATTGAGATTCTCCATGTTAATAACTGGGAAACTCTCCATCTCTCTCTGTGTATCTCACTCTCTCAACTGCTTCTCCCACTGTGTGTTTG
>NZ_PJIQ01000013.1 GCF_002929745.1 Arthrobacter sp. B1805 | reverse complement strand
GAAGCCTTCAGCGCGCCGAGCGACCTCGAGCCCTCCCTGCCCCTCGGCGCAACCTCGCCCGCCCTGTGCGGTGTCCTAACCGAGCAGCAGATGGGCGCAATGCCCAACGGTGGCGCTGACACCGGTGTTCCCTCCGAGTCGTCCTCCAACACCGCCGGCATGATCGCCCTCGGTGGCGGACTGGTCCTCGCCGCAGCAGCCGGCGGAACCTACGCCGTTCGCCGCCGCGCAGAGCACAACGCGTAATACTGATCCCCACCATGATCAGTAAAGAAAACGGCCACCGCTGGGGCTTCACGGCCCCGGCGGTGGCCGCCCTTTTCCTGCTTGCCGGCTGCGGATCGTCGGACACTGCCACGACACCGACCGAACCCGCGCCCAGCATCTCCGCGACCACCGAGGCACCCGCACCGGTTGCGCCGTCAGCGGCACCCTCGTCGCCGGCCGCTGCGGCTCCTGCGCCTGCCTCGCCAGAACAGCCGGCCGTGCTGCCAGCCTCCGCGCCGGTCTCACTCGAGATCCCCACCATCGGCGTGCGCACCGACCTGCTGACCCTCGGACTGCGGGAGAATCGTAGCCTCGAGGTTCCGCCGGACGGACCCGGAGCACCCGCCAGCTGGTACGACCAGTCACCGACGCCCGGTGAGCGCGGTCCCGCCGTCATGCTCGGCCATGTCAACGCGACGGACGGCGGCAAGGGTGTCTTCGCCGATCTCCGCGCCCTCAAGGCCGGGGACCGGATGAACGTCACGCGCGAGGACGGCACGACCGCGGTCTTCGAGTTCCAGCGTGGCGAGGCCTACCAGAAGGACGAGTTCCCCACCCTCACGGTGTACGGGAACACTCCCGGATCGGAACTCCGTCTCATCACCTGCGACGGATACAACCCGGACACGGGCGATTTCGACGACAACTACGTCGTGTACGCAACGCTGGTGATCTAGCGTCCGTCCGACGAGTGACCACATCCGCGTGGTCGGTGCCCTGGCGATTCGGTGGCTACCGGAGGAAAAGCTTCCGCAGTCGCAGGGTGGTGAGCAGCATGCCGACGGCGATCATCACGAGGAAATAGCTCAGGTGCACCACCGTCGCCGGCGTGAACGCTGCGACGCTGATCTGTCGCAGCAGCTCTACGCCGTGCCATAGCGGCAGGGCCTGGATGAACCACTGGATCCCCTGCGGGTAGACGCTGAGGGGATAGAAGGTCGCCGAGAAGAGGAACATCGGCAGCATCACGAAGTTGACCCATTCCATCTGCTGGAAGGTCTTCATGAAACTGGTGATCCCCATGCCGAAGGACGCGAACCCGAACGCGATCACGACCGAGGCCGGGATCATGAGCAGTGCGACCGGCGTCGTGATGAGGCCCATGACGGCCATGACCGCCGTGAAACCGGTGGCATACATGGCGCCACGCAGGAGCGCGAGGAAGATCTCGCCGATGGCGACATCGAGGGGTCCGAGCGAGGTGTAGAGCATGCCCTGGTACAGCTTGGCGAAGTTCATCTTGAAGAACACGTTCCAGGTGCTGTCGTACACGGCTCCGTTCATGGCGGAGACCGCGAGCAGCGCGGGGGCTATGTAAGCGGCGTAGCTGATCTCCTGCCCGTTGGGCCCCTCCACCGCGCCGACGAGGGCCCCGAGTCCGACCCCCATGGACACGAGGTACAGCACGGGCTCGAAGAAGCCGGACACCATGATCAGCCAGTTGCTGCTGCGCGTCGCGAGTAGCCCGCGGGCGATGACGGCCCGCGCGTTACGCGAGTACAGCGCCGCCAGCGGCCGCCTGGATGCTTCGAGCGCATAGTCCTGAGTGGTCAACGGGGTGGTCATTTGCCGAGCCTCCGGGCATAGACGGAGCGTGCGAGGCGCAGGCCGACGACGGCGAGGACCGCGAGGTACACGACGTGGACGACGACGAGCCAGGCCGGCAGATCGTACCCGTAGGTCAATGCCCGGCCCAGCTCGGTGCCGTGCCACAGCGGGGAGATCCAGCCGATCCAGCGCAGGAACACCGGAAGGGTGTCGAGCGGGAAGAAGGTGCCGGAGAAGAGGAACAGCGGCGTCACGATGAAACGCATGACGAGCGCGAACTGTCCCTTGTCCTCCTCGACGCTCGCCGAATAGGCCATCAGCGGCAGGCCGAAGGCGAGGCCGCTGAGCACGGCCACGGGGATGGCGGCGACGCCGGCGGGCGACGGCGACGCACCGAACGCGGCGACGATGGCGAAGTAGATGATCGTGGTGGCCGTCAGCCGGGCCGTGACCGCGATGACGTGGCCGTTGACGATCTGATCGGTGCCCAGCGGTGAGGCATGCGGGCCGTAGTACACCCTCCTCCACTTGAAGCCGTCCATCACCGGGTAGGTGAACTCGTTCGCTGCGATCATGATCGTCGCCGAGGCGAGCAGGGCAGGGGCGATGAAGGCGAGGTAGCTGACTCCGCCGAACGCACCGGCGGAGTTCCGGTCGACGAGCGTGGCCAGCCCGACCCCCATCGCGAAGAGATACATCACCGGTGTTCCGACACTGGAGGCAAGCAAGGTCCAGCGGTAGCTGTTCATGGATCGCAGGACGTGCTCGGCGTAGTACCAGGAGCCGAACTTCCGGGCTCGGCTCGCCGACACCTCCGGCTTGTGCGCGTGCAGGCGGTAGGGCCGGTCTACGGCCAACTCCTCTGCGGACGGGGCGGCTCCGTGCTCAGTCAACGAGACTCCTCCCGGTCAGGCGGAGGAAGACGTCCTCGAGGGAGGACCGCCGAACGAGGGAGGTGAGCGGTTTCAGGCCGCGGGACGTGACCTGTTCCAGCGCCGCCTCGCCGTCGTGTGCATAGATGAGGACGCGGTCCGGCAACGGCTCGAGCCGCTCCCCGATCCCCTGCAGGTCCGCCGCGACCGTCGTGTTGCGTTCGGATCCGAAGCGCAGTTCGAGGACCTCGCGCGTGGAGTGCTCCCGAATGAGCTGCGCCGGCGAGCCCTCGGCCATGATCCGGCCCTTGTCGACCACGACGAGCCGGTCGCAGAGCTGCTCGGCCTCGTCCATGTAGTGCGTCGTGAGGATCAGCGTGACGCCGGACTCCTTCAGGCGGAACAAGCGGTCCCACAGGATGTGGCGTGCCTGGGGATCGAGGCCGGTCGTCGGTTCGTCCAGCAGGAGGATCTTCGGCTCGTTGATGAGCGAGCGCGCGATGGTCAGGCGCCGCTTCATGCCCCCGGACAGGGAATCGACCTTCGCCGAAGCCTTGTCCGTGAGCTGGGCGAACTCGAGCAGCTCGTCCGCCTTCGGCTTCAGGTAGCTCATCGGTAAGCCGAAGTACCGCCCGTACACGAGGAGGTTGTCGCGCACGCGGAGCTCCTCGTCGAGGTTGTCCTGCTGCGGCACGACGCCGAGGTGCGCCCGCACCTCGGGACCGTGGTCCTCCGGATCGAGGCCCATGATCGTAAGTCCGCCCGACGTGCGCTGGGAGACGCCCCCGATCATGCGCATCGTCGTGGACTTGCCGGCTCCGTTGGGGCCGAGCAGGCCGAAGGACTCCCCCGCCGGTACCTCGAAGGAGATTCCGTCGACGGCCTTGAAGTCGCCGTAGTGCTTGCTGAGCTGCTGGGCGGAGATGACCGGCGGACCGGCGGGAAGTGGAGGCACCAGCCCAGCCTAGGCGGGAACTCCCATCGGGAGAAGCCAATGGGAGCTCCCGAGGGGGATCAGGCGCGCGCTGCTGTGCGCTCCGCAGCCTCGACGACGTTGGTCAGGAGCATGGCGCGCGTCATCGGCCCGACTCCCCCCGGGTTGGGTGAGAGCCAGCTGGCCACGGATGCCGCAGCCGGATCGACGTCGCCCGTGAGCCTCGCCTTCCCCGTTTCCGGGTCCTCGACGCGGCTCACGCCGACGTCGAGGACGATCGCGCCCGGCTTGAGCTGGTCCGCGGTGATCATGTGCGGGATCCCGGCGGCCGCGACGACGACATCGGCGCGCTTGAGGTGCTCGGCGAGGTCGACGGTTCCGGTGTGTGCCAGCGTGACCGTCGCGTTGATCTGCTTCCGGGTCAGCAGCAGGCCCAGCGGGCGCCCCACCGTGACCCCGCGCCCGACCACGAGCACGTCGAGGCCTATGAGTGTCAGGTCGTGCCGGAGCAGGAGCTCCACGATGCCGTGCGGCGTGCAGGGCAGCGGTGATTCCATCGGCGCGTTGACGTTGAGGACGAGCTTGCCCAGGTTGGTCGGATGCAAGCCATCGGCGTCCTTCGCCGGATCGATCCGCTCGAGGATCGCGTTCGTGTCGATGTGCGCCGGCAGGGGAAGCTGCACGATGTAGCCGGTCGTGGCGTCGTCGTTGTTGAGCTCGTCGAGGACGGCCTCGAGCTCTTCCTGCGTGATGGTGTCCGGAAGGTCCCGCCGCACCGAGGTGATGCCGACCTCCGCGCAGTCACGGTGCTTGCCCGCGACATAGGAGCGGCTTCCGGGATCGTCCCCGACGAGGACCGTTCCGAGGCCCGGTGTCACACCGAGTCCACGCAGCGCCGTGACACGTTCGGCGAGTTCGGTCTTGATCCGGGCAGCGGTTGCCTTCCCGTCAAGGATGCGGGCTGTTGTACTCATGCGAATCGTCCTTCTCCAGTTGCTCGAGCAGGAATGCCTTGCCGCGATCGCAGCAGCCGGTGAAGCAGCACTCCTCGGTGGGGATGTCGTAGTCCGGTGACGCTGCTGCCTCCGAGTCGAGGGCGCCGGGCGGGAACCGACCTACCACTCCTCCTGGCCCGGGTAGAGCGGGAAGTTCGCGGCGAGCGCGGAGACGCGGGCGCGAAGGGCCTCGACGTCGGGCGACGGCTTGAGTGCAGCGGCGATGATCTCCCCGACCTCGGTGAACTCGGCGGCACCGAAGCCTCGCGTCGCGAGTGCGGGCGTGCCGATCCGGAGACCGGAGGTGACCATCGGCGGGCGGGGGTCGAAGGGAACCGCGTTGCGGTTGACCGTGATGCCCACCGAATGCAGCACGTCCTCGGCCTGCTGGCCGTCGAGCGACGAGTTCCGCAGGTCCACCAGGACCAGGTGTACGTCGGTGCCGCCGGTGAGGACGGAGACGCCGTGCTCGGCGACGTCGGACGCGGTGAGGCGCTCGGCGATGATACGGGCGCCCTCGAGGACGCGCTCCTGGCGTTCCTTGAACTCGGCGGAACCCGCGATCTTGAACGCTGTCGCCTTGCCCGCGATGACGTGCATGAGCGGGCCACCCTGCTGGCCCGGGAAGACGTTCGAGTTGATCTTCTTCGCCCACTCCTGCTTCGCGAGGATCACGCCGGAGCGGGGTCCTGCGAGTGTCTTGTGCACCGTGGAGGTGACGACGTCGGAGTGAGGGACCGGGCTGGGATGCACACCTGCGGCGACGAGGCCGGCGAAGTGTGCCATGTCGGTCCACAACAGCGCCCCGACCTCGTCGGCGATGGAGCGGAATGCCGCGAAGTCCAGCTGGCGGGGGTAGGCGGACCAGCCGGCGATGATCACCTGCGGCTTCTCCGCGAGGGCCTGCGCCCGGACACGCTCCATGTCGAGCCGGTGGGTGTCCTCCTCGACACCGTAGGCCGCGACCTCGTAAAGCTTGCCGGAGAAGTTGAGCTTCATGCCGTGGGTCAGGTGCCCGCCGTGTGCGAGTGACAGACCCATGATCTTGTCCCCGGGCTTGATCATGGCGGAGAGCGCCGCCGCGTTGGCCTGGGCGCCGGAGTGGGGCTGGACGTTCGCGAACTCGGCGCCGAACAGGGCCTTGACGCGGTCGATCGCGAGGTTCTCGGCGACGTCCACATGCTCGCATCCGCCGTAGTAGCGGCGACCGGGGTAGCCCTCCGCGTACTTGTTCGTGAGCACACTGCCCTGGGCCTCGAGGACGGCACGCGGCGCGAAGTTCTCGGAGGCGATCATCTCGAGGGTGTCGCGCTGTCGGGCGAGCTCGTTCCGCAGGACGGCCGCGATCTCCGGGTCCACCTCGGACAGGGGTGCGTTGGTGACGGAATCAGCGGCAGCGTGGAACGGAGCCGTGGGGGAAGTGGTCATCGGTCGATCCTTCTCTGGGTCTCGCAAGAGGTCAGCGTGAGTCGCGGGCGCCCGGATCAGTGTCCGTGCGCGGCCGCTCGTGAAACGTGACCCGCGGCCCAGGCGTGCGATCCGTGGTCTGCACTGGAAGCAAGGCTCACCCGGAGGACGATCCCGACTCCATGCCGCTTCCTGGTGGTTGCCCACCCTACGCCAGTCGCGACGGTCCCATGCTAGCCGTACCGCCGCCCGGGCCGCCACCGGGGTCCACCCTCACCAGGGGCCCGCCGCGCACGTCCGGCGCACCTGTGCGCCAGAGGGCACCAGCACCCACGGAATACGGGGAGGGACCCGGCCGTTCTGTACGCGTGGAGCGGTAGCCCGAGTGGCGGGGCCGGTCCGGGAAGGTCGGACAAATGCGCAGGTCGGGAACGGAGCAGTCCGGGGGCGAACAGGTACACCGGGTGGGCGTCGTCGTGATCGGCGGCGGCCAGGCGGGCCTGAGCAGCGCCTACCACCTGAAGCGCCGCGGTCTCGAGCCCCAGCGCGACTTCGTTGTCCTGGACGCCAACCCCGCTCCCGGCGGTGCGTGGTTGCACCGCTGGCCTGCCCTGACCTTCGACGCGGCCCACGCACTGCACGACCTCCCCGGCCTGCCCCTCGGGACGCCGGATCCCAAGGAACCCGCGTCCGACGTCGTCAGCCGGTACTACGGCTCGTACGAGCGGCAGTTCGATCTGCCGGTGGTCCGGCCCGTGTCGGTGATCCGGGTCGAGCCGGAGGAGTCCGCCGTAGGACCCGATGACGGCGCTCCGGCGGGCAGCCGCGACGACGATCATCCGGGCAGTCCGGGCAGTCCGAGCGGAGCCCTCGGTCCGCTGAGCGTCACGACCACGGGGGGCAGCTGGACCGCGGACGTCGTCATCAGTGCTACCGGCACGTGGGACCGCCCCTACTGGCCCTACTACCGCGGTCGCGACATCTTCGAGGGACGCCAGCTGCACACCCACGATTACCGGTCCGGAGCCGAGTTCGAGGGCCAGCGCGTGCTCGTCGTGGGCGGCGGGACGTCCGCGGTGCAGTTCGTGCTCCAGCTCCATGACGCCGGCGCGCACCCTGTCTGGTCCACGCGCCGCCCTCCGAGCTTCACGCGGAAACCATTCGACCCCGAGTGGGGGCGGGAGGTCGAGGCCGAGGTGAATGCCCGGACGAGCGCCGGGCTCCCGCCGGCCAGTGTCGTCTCGGTCACCGGGCTGTCCCTCACTCCGCAGTACCAGGCAGGGATCGATGCCGGCATCCTGGTCTCGCGGGGCCCACTGGCGGAGCTCCGGGAGAGGTCTGCCGTCTTCGCCGACGGCGCTGAGGAGCAGATCGACGCCGTGCTGTGGGCCACGGGATTCAGAGCTGCACTGGATCATCTCGCGCCCCTGCGCCTCCGCGAGCCGGGCGGCGGCGTCCTGATGGACGGCGTCCACGTCGTAAGGGAGCCCCGCCTGCTGCTCGTCGGCTACGGAGCTTCCGCGTCCACGCTCGGTGCGTCGAGGGCGGGCCGGGCCGCGGCGATCGCCGCCGTCGGCCGGCTGCGAGATATCGCGTCACACACCGGAGCGGCCGGTAATCTGGCTTAGGTGACCTACCCCGACGCATTCCGCTCCTACTCGCTGACGCTGTCCTGCCCCGACAGGCCCGGAATCGTCCACGGTGTCTCCGGAGCACTGGTGGACGTCGGCGCCAACATCACCGAGTCCCAGCAGTACGGCAGTCCGGAGACCGGCACCTTCTTCATGCGGGTTGCGATCGCCACCGACGCCACTGAACAGGACCTCCGCGCGGCGCTCGAGCCCGTCGCGGCGGAGTTCGGCATGGACTGGTCGCTCGCGGAGGCCACTCGACGCACGCGAACCCTGATCATGGTGTCCAAGGCGGCTCACTGCCTCAACGACCTCCTCTTCCAGCACCGCTCGGGTACGCTGCCCATCGACATCCCCGTCATCGTCTCCAACCACCGCGACCTCGAGGACCTGGCGGCCTTCTACGGCGTCGAGTTCCACCACATCCCGGTGACTCCCGAGACCAAGGAGGACGCCGAGGACGCACTGCGCGCCCTGATGGATCAGCACGACATCGAATTGGTGGTACTGGCCCGGTACATGCAGATCCTCAGCGACAAGCTCTGCGAGGACCTGCTGGGCCGCGCCATCAACATCCATCACTCATTCCTGCCATCCTTCAAGGGCGCCCGGCCGTACCACCAGGCCCACGCGCGCGGGGTCAAGCTCATCGGCGCCACCGCGCACTACGTCACGGGGGCGCTCGACGAGGGGCCCATCATCGAGCAGGAAGTCATCCGCGTCGACCACGCCCGGACGGCGGAACAATTGACCTCGATCGGGCGCGAACTCGAGGGGCGCGCCCTCGTTCAGGCTGTCCAGTGGCACGCGGAGCGCCGCGTCCTGCTGGACGGCCGCAGGACCATCGTCTTCAACTGACCCCCGCGGTCTATCTGACCGCCGTGCGGACGTGCCTGTTCCCGCATGACGAAGCACTACGTCAAGCGTTAACTTCTTGACTACAACGGGTGCCTGGGGCACCCTAGTGATCATGCCCGCAGACTCCCCCTCGATGGCGAGGACGAACTCGAGCGCCGTGCTTCCGAAGCCGGGCTCCCAATCCGCACTGCGAGAGCAGAACCAGCAGCGCGTGATCGCTGCCCTGATGAGCGGCGGACCGCAGACGCAGGCGGAACTCTCCCGGCAGACAGGGCTCTCGACTGCCACCGTGTCCAACATCGTCAAGGTGATGGCGGGCTCGGGCATCGTCAGTACCGCACCGACTACCAGTTCCGGACGCCGGGCCCTGTCCGTGATCCTCAACGACAACGGCCAGGTCGCAGCGGGTATCGACATCGGGCGCCGGCATCTCCGGGTCGTGCTTGCGAGCCCCAATTACCGCGTCCTCCAGGAAGCAGCCGTCGCCCTGCCCCTCGGGCACAGTGCGGTCGAGGGACTCAGGGCCGCGTCCGATCTCCTGGATGCGCTACTGGAGAACGGCGGGATCAACCGCAGCGCCCTGCTCGGGGCGGGTATCGGGATTCCGGGGCCCATCGATCGCCGCACGGGGACGGTGGTGCAGGGCGCCATCCTGCCGGAATGGGTCGGGATCAACATCCACGACACCTTCGGCGAGCAGTTGCAGGTGCCCGTGTTCATCGACAACGACGCCAACCTCGGCGCCCTTGCGCAGGTGACGTGGGGCCCGCACAGCGGCGTCGACAACCTCATGTTCATGAAGGTCGGCTCCGGGATCGGTGCCGGCCTCGTCCTCAATGGGTCGCTCTACTACGGGAACGTGGGCGTCACGGGAGAACTGGGCCATACGACCATCAATGAACAGGGCCTGGTCTGCCGGTGCGGCAACCGTGGGTGCCTGGAGACCGTCGCGTCGACGTCCACGATGATCGAGCTTCTGAGCCGGGGCAGTAACGAGACGGTGGACACCCGACGCATCATCGACTGGGCCCTGACGGGAGACACAGCCGCACTGCGCGTGCTCGACGACGCCGGCGTGGCCATCGGCCGGGCACTGGCCCACATGGCCAACCTCATCAATCCGGAGACGATCGTGATCGGCGGACCCCTGACGAGCCTGGGCGAGATCCTGCTCGGGCCCATCCGGCGTGGTCTGGCCCGTCACGCGGTGCCGATCATCGGTGAGACGACAAGCGTCTGCATGTCCTCGCTCGGTGACCGGGCCGAGGCACTGGGGGGCGCTGCCGTCGTCCTCGCCCAGCCCGGCCTGTCCCCGGCCCTACCGGGTGCCACCTCAACGTTTTCTCTGTTTTCGACGTAGTTTGCGTTCAACAGTTGACGACAAGGCACTCTAACGTGTTCAATTCTTTCGGGCCGAGGTTGAGCCTGCACCAAGACAACGCCGTCACGCGGGAGGCTCCATGAACAACCACACCATCCTTGAGATGCGCTCCATCACCAAGGAGTTTCCGGGAGTCAAGGCCCTCTCCGACGTGTCGATCGAGGTCCGGGCCGGCGAGATCCACGCGATTTGCGGTGAGAACGGAGCCGGCAAGTCCACCCTCATGAAGGTGCTCTCCGGGCTCTACCCGTACGGCGACTACTCCGGTCAAATCTTCTTCCAGGGCGAGGAAGTCCAGTTCAAGGACATCCGCTCCAGCGAAGCCGCAGGAATCGTCATCATCCATCAGGAGCTCGCACTCATCCCCGAGCTCTCGATCGCCGAGAACATCTTCCTCGGCAACGAGCCCACCCGTTTCGGTGTCATCGACTGGGACTTCGTCAACCGTACGACCCTCGAGCTGATGGCCAGGGTCGGCCTGAGCGAGGACCCGACCACGAGGGTCAAGGACATCGGTGTCGGCAAGCAGCAGCTCGTCGAGATCGCGAAGGCCCTGAACAAGTCGGTGAAGCTGCTCATCCTCGACGAGCCCACCGCCGCCCTCAACGAATCGGATTCGCAGCACCTGCTGGACCTGATGTCTGGCCTGCGCTCCAAGGGCATCTCCTGCATCATGATCTCGCACAAGCTCAACGAGATCGAGCAGATCGCCGACTCGATCACCATCATCCGCGACGGCAAGTCGATCGAGACACTGCACGTCAAGGAGGACGGGGTCGACGAGGATCGCATCATCCGCGGAATGGTGGGCCGCTCGCTCGAGTCCAGGTTCCCGGACCACACGCCGACGATCGGTGAGACGTTCTTCGAGGTGCGCAACTGGACGGTCGGTCACCCCACCGTGTCCGACCGACTGGTGTGCAAGAACGAGAGCTTCCATGTCCGGCGCGGCGAGATCGTCGGATTTGCAGGGCTGATGGGTGCCGGACGCACCGAGCTCGCGCGCTCCGTGTTCGGCCGGTCCTACGGCAACTTCAAGTCCGGCCAGATCTTCATCAACGGCAAGGAGGTCACGCTCCGCTCCGTGCCGCAGGCGATCAACGCAGGGCTCGCGTACGTCACCGAGGACCGTAAGTCCCTCGGGCTGAACCTGCTCGACGACATCAAGACCACCACGGTGTCGGCCGACCTCAGGAGGATCACGCACGGGCTCGTCGTCGACAAGGACGAGGAGTTCCGCGTCGCGGAGGAGTACAGGAAGTCCCTGCGCACCAAGACGCCGAGCGTCAACGAAGGGGTGGCGAAACTCTCGGGAGGCAACCAGCAGAAGGTCGTCCTCGCGAAGTGGATGTTCACCGACCCCGACCTGCTCATCCTCGACGAGCCCACGCGCGGCATCGACGTCGGAGCGAAGTACGAGATCTACGGCATCATCCAAAAGCTGGCGGACCAGGGGAAGGGCGTCATCGTCATCTCCTCGGAGCTGCCCGAACTGCTCGGCCTCTCGGACCGGATCTACACGATCTTCGAAGGCGCGATTACGGGAGAACTGACACGCGAGGAAGCGAACCAGGAATCCCTGATGAAACTCATGACCGCCAGCAGGAAATCTGCCTGACCGTAGCTCCCCTAGGAAAGACACCATGAATTCCCTCAAACAAATCTTCGGCGGGAACACCCGCCAGTTCGGGATGATCTTCGCCCTGGTCGCGCTTGTCGTGTTCTTCCAGTGGCGCACGGGCGGCAAGACGCTGACGTCCGGGAACCTGATGAACCTCTTCAACGGCAACTCGTACATCCTGATCCTGGCCATCGGCATGGTCCTCGTGATCATCGCCGGTCACATCGACCTCTCGGTCGGCTCGATCGCAGCATTCGTCGGCATCGTCGTCGCCATCGCCATGCGGGACTGGGGGATCCCCTGGTACCTCGGCGTGCTGCTCGGCCTGGCCCTGGGGGCGATCATCGGAATCTGGCAGGGCTTCTGGGTCGCCTATGTCGGCATACCCGCCTTCATCGTCACGCTCGCCGGCATGTTGCTCTTCCGTGGCGCCAACCAGGCCGTCGGCGATTCGAACACGGTGCCGGTCCCCGAGGGGTTCCAGTACCTCGGAGCCGGATACCTGCCGGAGATCGGACCGAACACCGGTTACAACAACCTGACCCTCCTGATCGGTTTCGCGCTGGTCGCCTTCGTGATCTACAACGAGGTGCGCGGTCGCCGGAAGGCCCAGAAGATCGGCACCGAGCTGCCTCCCACGTGGGTACCCGTGGCCAAGGTGGCGCTCCTCTCCGCTGTCATCCTCTATGCGACGTACATGTTCGCGACAGGCCGCCCCGGCACGTCCTTCCCGGTCCCCGGCATCATCCTCGGGCTCCTCGTAATCATCTACGCGTTCATCTCGAACAAGACGATCCTCGGCCGCCACGTCTACGCGGTGGGCGGCAATCGCCACGCAGCCGAACTGTCCGGCGTGCAGAGCAAGCGCGTGAACTTCCTGGTCATGATGAACATGTCCATCCTCGCGGCCCTCGCCGGCATGATCTTCGTCGGCCGTTCCACGGCATCCGGTCCGTTCGACGGAACCGGATGGGAGCTCGATGCCATCGCTGCGGTCTTCATCGGCGGAGCAGCTGTCACCGGCGGCGTCGGCACGGTGGTCGGCTCGATCATCGGCGGACTCGTCATGGCGGTCCTCAACAATGGACTCCAGCTGCTCGGTGCGGGTGCCGACGACACGCAGATCATCAAGGGCCTCGTGCTTCTCGTCGCCGTTGCCTTCGACGTCTACAACAAGAGCCAGGGCAAGCCGTCGATCATCGGCCTGCTCACCAGGAACTTCGGTGGAGGGGGCGGCAGCAGGAAAGCCGAATCCTCCGCGCCGCAACCCGCTCCCACCGAGCAAGCCGTCGGAACGAAGGAAGTCATCTCCCACGACGTCTGACAGTCGGAACCCTTCGACCGTCAGTCACCACCGCTCCACCCCGTCCACCAAAGCAAGAGCGAAAGAAAGAGAATGCACAATGCGTAAATTCGCAAAGTCCGTCGCGGCGATCGCTGCGATTTCAGCACTGGCGCTGACAGGATGCGGTCGCGAAGAAGCGGCCCCCGCAGAGGGCGGCGACGCCGCAGCCTCCGGTTTCGAAGCAGGATCTGCCATCGGTGTCGCTCTCCCGCAGAAGACATCGGAGAACTGGGTCCTCGCTGAGACACTCTTCAACGACGGCCTGACCGAGGCCGGCTACGAGCCGAACGTCCAGTTCGCCAACGGCGGCGTCTCGGAGCAGCAGAACCAGGTCAGCTCCATGATCACGAACGGCGTGAAGGTCCTCGTCATCGGCGCGATCGACAGCGCGCAGCTCGGCACCCAGCTGGCCCAGGCCAAGGAGGCCGGCATCCCGGTCATCGCCTACGACCGCCTCCTGACCAACACCGAGAACGTCGACTACTACGTGGCCTACGACAACTTCCAGGTCGGCGAGCTGCAGGGTCAGGCGCTGCTGGATGGCATGAAGGCTGCCAAGCCCGAGGGCCCGTACAACATCGAGCTGTTCGCCGGCTCGCCGGACGACGCCAACGCGAAGGTGTTCTTCGACGGAGCCATGAGTGTCCTGCAGCCCGAGATCGACAACGGCAACCTGATTGTCACCTCCGGCCAGGAGACCTTCGAGCAGGCTGTCACCCAGGGCTGGAAGGCCGAGAACGCCCAGCGCCGCATGGACACCCTGCTGTCCGGCAGCTACGGATCCACCGAGCTGCACGGCGTCCTCTCCCCCAACGACACGCTCGCCCGTGCGATCCTGACGTCGGTGGAGGGTGCGGGCAAGCCCCTGCCCGTCGTCACCGGTCAGGATTCCGAGGTCGAATCCGTGAAGCTCATCATGGAAGGCAAGCAGTACTCCACCATCAACAAGGACACGCGCGCACTCGTTGAGCACGTCATCGAGATGGTCGGCAACCTGCAGGCCGGCGAGGAGCCCGAGATCAACGATCCCGATTCCTACGACAACGGCGTTAAGACCGTTCCCGCCTACCTCCTCGAGCCACAGATCGTGACCAAGGACAACGCGGCCGAAGCGTACGCGAACGATCCCACGCTGTCGGCACTCACCAAGTAGTTCCACCCGGATTCATCGGCAGCAGTACACGAAGCGCCCCGGCTCCAGCCGGGGCGCTTCTGTGTGTTAAGGGCGACGGTCATCCCCCGAAACCTCCGTGACGGTCCGCACCGAGCCGGCGTGCTGGTCACCGTGCCCCGGGTACTCACGTCGCTCATGTGTCCTGCGGACCGGCAGGATGGACGTGGACCCGACCAGCGGCAAGGATAGGACGATGAACCCTCAGAACCGCATAGCCGTTCCCCCCTGCGCTGAAGCAGGAGCTCCCAGCCCCGTCGTCGCCACGGGCCGCCCCCTGAAATGGGGCGTCGTCGCAACCGGCGGCATCGCCGCAAAGGTCACCCAGGACATCGCCCTGCTCGAAGACGCCGTGCTGCACGCGGTGAGCTCGCGCAGTGCAGACAGTGCTGCTGAATTCGCCCAGCGCTTCGGTTTCGCCACCAGCTACGGGAACGACGGCGACGTGGCGGGCTACCAGCGGCTGGTCGATGATCCCGAGGTCGACGTCGTGTACATCACGACGCCGCACGGACAGCACCACGAGGTGGCGAAGGCCGCGCTCACGAGCGGCAAGCACGTCCTGTGCGAGAAACCCTTCACGATCAACGCTGCAGAGGCCGAGGAACTCGCTGCCATCGCAGCCGATCGCGGGTTGTTCCTCATGGAGGCGGTCTGGACGAGGTTCCTGCCCAGCATCAACAGGGCCTGGGACATCGTCTACTCCGGTGAGCTCGGTGACATCCGATGGGTCCAGGGCGACCTGGGCTTCACCGCGCCTGACGACCCCACGAGCCGGCTCTGGGACCCGAAGGCCGGTGGAGGGGCTCTGATGGACCTCACGGTGTACCCGCTGACATGGGCCCTCGGCTCCCTCGGATTCCCCGACTCGGTGTCGGCCGTCGGAACACTCAACAGCGATGGCGTCGACCTGCAGAACGCCGTGACTCTCAGTTATGCGAGCGGCGCGTATGCGCAGCTGTCGTCGTCGTTCGTGGCATCCTGCCCCGGTCAGGCCACTGTCTGTGGATCGAACGGGTGGATGAAGACCGGAGGTGGCCCACTGCACAATCCGAGGGAGCTGACCATCAAGACCGGCCAGGACGATGCCCGGGTGGAGCAGTTCGAGCAGGTTGGCGGCGGGTACACGTACGAACTCCGCGAGGTCACGCGCTGTATCCGGGAGGGCTTGACCGAGAGCCCGACCATGCCTGTCGGCGACACCGTGAGGACGATGCGGCTGCTCGACGGCGTGAGGGCCCAGATCGGACTGCGGTACACGAACGACGCCTGAGCGTTCCTCCACGTGCTTCGGCCCGATTCAGGCAGTCGAAGGACGGGTGGTCTATTGGAGGGCACCCGTCCTTTTTATGCGGCCCAGTCGTCCTCAGGCAGTGACCTTCGACCGACGCGCGATCAGCAGTCCGGCCGCGCCAAGCACGAACCGGCGATCCCGCCGTTGTACACGGAAACCTTAAACACGTCAGCCGATGTACCGCTCACTGCGGACACCGGCTGACGTGGTGGGTGGTTGCTACTTCGCGAGGATCGCGAGCACCTCGGACAGCTTCGACGACGGGCGCATCACTTGGCTGACCTTGGTGACGTCGGGGTGGTAGTACCCGCCGATGTCGACAGGTGAACCCTGAACGGCGAGCAGTTCCGCCACGATCGTGTCCTCGTTTCCGGTGAGGGCTTCCGCCACCCGCGAGAAGCTCTCCGCCAGTTCGGCGTCCTGCTCCTGCTTGGCAAGCTCTTCAGCCCAGTAGCGGGCGAGGAAGTAGTGGCTGCCGCGGTTGTCGATCTCGCCGACCCGACGGCTGGGCGACTTGTTCTCCAGCAGGAACGTGCCGGTTGCGCGATCCAGTGTGTCCGCGAGGACCTGCGCCCGGGCGTTGCCGGTCGACGTCGCGAGGTGTTCGAAACTCACGGCGAGGGCGAGGAACTCGCCCAGGCTGTCCCAGCGCAGGTGGTTCTCCTTCACAAGCTGCTGCACGTGCTTGGGCGCCGACCCGCCGGCCCCGGTCTCGAAGAGGCCACCGCCGTTCATCAGCGGCACCACCGAGAGCATCTTGGCACTCGTACCGAGTTCGAGGATCGGGAAGAGGTCGGTCAGGTAGTCACGCAGGACGTTACCGGTCACCGAGATGGTGTCGGCTCCTTCCCGGATGCGCTTGAGGGTGAAGGCCGTCGCGTCGACCGGCGTCATGATCTCGAGCGTGACATCGTCGGTGTCGTGCTCGCCCAGGTACTCCCTGACCTTGGAGATCAGGTTGGCGTCGTGTGCGCGTCCCTCATCCAGCCAGAAGACGGCCGGCGTCGCCGAGGCACGGGCACGCGTGACGGCGAGCTTCACCCAATCCCGGATCGCGGCGTCCTTGGTCTGGCAGGCGCGCCAGATGTCGCCGGGAGCGACGTCGTGCTCGGTGAGCACGGCGCCGTCGGCGTCGAGGATCTGGACCTTGCCCTCCGACTGGATCTCGAAGGTCTTGTCGTGGCTGCCGTATTCCTCGGCCGCCTGCGCCATCAGGCCTACGTTGGGCACCGTACCCATGGTGGTCGGATCGAAGGCGCCGTTGGCACGGCAATCGTCGATCACGACCTGGTAGATGCCGGCGTAGCTGCTGTCGGGAATGACGGCGAGGGTGTCGGCTTCCTTGCCGTCCGGGCCCCACATGTGGCCGGACGAGCGGATCATCGCGGGCATCGAGGCGTCGACGATGACATCGCTGGGCACGTGCAGGTTGGTGATGCCCTTGTCCGAATCCACCATCGCGATCTCAGGGCCGTCCTCCATGACCTTTGTGATGACCTGCCGGACTCCTTCGCGGACATCCTCGGGCAGCTTGTCGAGGCCGCCGAGGATCGAGGCCAGGCCGTTGTTGGGGCTGAGGCCCGCAGCGGACAACTGCTCGCCGTAGGTCTCGAACAGCTCGGGCAGGAAGGAGCGGACGACGTGACCGAAAATAATGGGATCCGAGACCTTCATCATCGTGGCCTTCAGGTGCGCGGAGAAGAGCACTCCCTCGTCCTTCGCCCGGGCTACCTGCGCCTTGAGGAACTCGTTGAGCGCAGCCGCCCGCATGACGGTCCCGTCGACGACCTCGCCCTCGAGCACGGGGAACGGGTCCTTGAGGACGGTGACGGATCCGTCCGGTCCGACGTGCTGGATGCTGATCGTGCCATCGGCCGGAATGACGACGGACTGCTCGTTCGAGCGGAAGTCGTCGGCGGTCATGTGCGCGACGTTCGTCTTCGACTCAGGCGTCCAGGCTCCCATGCTGTGCGGGTTCTGGCGTGCGTAGTTCTTGACGGACGCAGGCGCGCGCCGATCGGAGTTGCCCTCGCGGAGGACGGGGTTCACTGCACTGCCCTTGACCTTGTCGTACCGCGCGCGGACGTCCTTCTCCTCGTCCGTGGACGGGTGGTCGGGGTAGTCCGGGAGCGCATAGCCCTGCTCCTGGAGCTCGGCGATGGCTGCCTTGAGCTGCGGGATCGAGGCGCTGATGTTCGGCAGCTTGATGATGTTGGCCTCCGGCGTCTTCGCCAGAGCACCGAGCTCGGCCAGCGCGTCAGCCATCCGCTGGTCCTCGGTCAGGTAGTCGTCGAACAGCGAGATGATGCGCCCGGAGAGCGAGATGTCCCTGGTCTCCACCTCGACACCCGCCGTCGATGCGAAAGCCTCGATGATCGGCAGGAACGAGTAGGTAGCCAGCATCGGCGCTTCGTCGGTGTGGGTGTAAATGATCTTGGCCATGGGTTGGCGTCTCCCTGGTGCTCTGCGTTGTGCGGTCGGGTGGGGGTTGCCCATCGGCTCTAACTTACCGAGGTCCTCAGTCCTCTGCCTAACAGCGGCACCTGCGGAACGACGGCGTTGACGGGCGGGGCGGGAGCGCCGGTCGGCGCTCCCGCGGAGAATCAGTGGAAGAAGTGGCGCGCGCCGGTGAAGTACAGCGCCACCCCTGCGGCGTTCGCTGCGTCGATGACTTCCTGGTCACGCACGGAACCTCCAGGCTGGACGACGGCGCGGACGCCGGCGTCGATCAGGATCTGCAGTCCGTCCGCGAAGGGGAAGAAGGCATCGGAGGCAGCAACGGATCCGCGCGCCCGCTCCGAGTCGCCAAGGCTGTTGGCGCGCTCCACGGCAAGCCGGCAGGAGTCGACCCGGTTGACCTGGCCCATACCGACACCGACGGACGCGCCGTCGCGAGCCAGCAGGATGGCGTTGGATTTGGCCGCCCGGCACGCCGTCCAGGCGAAGCTGAGGTCGGCAAGCGTCGCGGCGTCAGCGGCTTCGCCCGCTGCGAGGGTCCAGGTGGCGGGATCGTCGCCGTCGGCGTCCAGCGTGTCCGCGACCTGCAGCAGCACGCCCCCGGACACCTGGCGGAACTCCACCGGATTGCGTCCGTAACCCTCGGGCAGGGTCAGCAGCCGGATGTTCTTCTTCTGGGACAGGATCTCCACGGCTTCGGCGGAGAACGATGGAGCGATGACGACTTCCGTGAAGATCTCCTTCACGGTCCGGGCCATTCCTTCGGTGACCTCGCGGTTCGCGGCGATCACGCCGCCGAACGCGGACACGGGATCGCAGGCGTGGGCCTTGGCGTGCGCTTCGGCGATCGGGTCCTCCGCGTCCGCCGAGCCGATAGCCACACCGCACGGGTTCGCATGCTTGATGATCGCGACGGCGGGCTCGTCGAAGTCGAAGGCTGCGCGAAGGGCCGCATCGGCGTCGACGAAGTTGTTGTAGCTCATGGCCTTGCCGTGCAGCTGGTCCGCTTGGGCGATGCCGGGCGTGGCGCCCTTCTCGACGTAGAGCGCGGCCTGCTGGTGCGGGTTCTCGCCGTAGCGCAATACCTCGGAGCGTTCCAGCGCGAGGCCGGCATAGCCCGGCCAGCTGAACGCGTCGTCGTCCGTGTCGAACTGCTCCGCCGTCCAGGAGGCGACGGCGGTGTCATACGCGGCGGTGTGCGCGAAGGCGAGCGCGGCCAGGCGACGTCGTGCCCTGAGGTCGAACCCGCCCTCGGCGGCAGCCGTGACGACGTCAGCGTAGCGGGCGGGGTCGACGACGATGGCCACGGAGGGGTGGTTCTTCGCCGCGGACCGCACCATTGCCGGCCCCCCGATGTCGATCTGCTCGACGACGGCGTCGGGCTCCGCGCCCGAGCGCACCGTCTCGACGAAGGGGTACAGGTTCACGACGACGAGGTCGAACGCTTCGATGTCGAGCTCGGCGAGCTGGTCGACGTGCTCCTGGCGTCGGCGATCGGCCAGGATGCCGGCATGCACCTTCGGGTGCAGGGTCTTCACGCGACCGTCGAGGGTTTCCTGGAAACCGGTCACCTCGGAGACCTCGGTGACCGGGACGCCGGCTGCAGCGATGCGCTGCGCGGTGGAGCCGGTGGAGACGATCGAGACACCCGCGCGGTGCAGGCCCTGCGCCAACTCCTCCAGACCGGTCTTGTCGAACACCGAGATGAGTGCTCGGCGGATAGGGACACGGTCGAGGTGGGTCAGGCTCACGCAGATCTCCGTCAGTAGAACGTCGCTGGGGTCGCGCACAAGTCTATAGGGCGGCGGGTGCCTGCCCGCGGGACGACGCATCAGCCGGGGCAGCCCACGAGGCCCTCTGGCGGTACAGTTCTCGCAGTACTCGGCCCCTCGACGAAGGCACCATGAGCATCAATACGCAGCTTCCCACCGGCGACCAGGTGGTTCAGGACCTCCCCTGGCGCTGGAGAGTCCAGGGGAAGATCTTCCTCATCGGCGGTCTCGGCTTCATGTTCGACGCCTGGGACGTCACCCTCAACGCCTACCTTATTCCGCTGCTGATCGGCGACTGGGGCCTCTCCCCCGGCCAGGCGGCCTGGATCGCGACGTCGAACCTGATCGGCATGGCTGTCGGCGCCTTCGCCTGGGGATCCGTCGCGGACATCATCGGTCGCAAGAAGGCGTTCACCCTCACCCTGCTCGTCTTCTCGGTCTTCACCGTGCTCGGAGCGTTCTCCCCCGACATCGTCTGGTTCTGCGTCTTCCGTTTCCTCGCCGGCTTCGGGCTCGGCGGGTGCATCCCCGTGGACTACGCGCTGGTCGGCGAGTTCACCCCCCGGCGTCAGCGGGGCCGGGTCCTCACCGCAATGGACGCGTGGTGGCCCGTCGGCGCGTTCCTCTGCGGTGTCGTGACGACGGCGGTCGTCGCCCAGTTCGGCGACTGGCGCTACGCGATGATCGTCATGGTGCTGCCCGCGCTCCTCGTGTTCTGGGTGCGCCGCGGAGTCCCGGAGTCGCCGCTCTACCTCGTCCAGCGCGGGCGGCGCGAGGAAGCGCGAGCAGTCATCGACGACCTCGTCAGGCGGACCGGTGGTGAGCAGCGGGAGTGGCGCCTCCCGGATCCCGAGGAAACCCCCCGGCTGTCCCTCGGGAGCATCTCGGGACAGCTCACGGGGCTCTGGCGCTACAACTGGCGCATCACGCTCACGGCGTGGAGCCTGTTCCTCACGATCCTCCTGGTCTACTACGGCGCGCTGACCTGGATGCCGCGCATCCTGATCGCCTCCGGGTACGCCCAGTCGGTCGCCTTCATCACGACGACCTTCATGACGGGCGTCGGTTTCCTCGGCGTCATCGCGGCGGCCCTGCTCGTCGAACGCGTCGGCCGGAAGTGGCTGCTGGCCATCACCGGGCCCGGTTCGGCCGCGCTCCTCGTCGCCTTCGCGCTCACACTGGACCTGCCGGCGGTCGCGACCGCCTGGTTGCTGGCTTTCGGTTTCGTGGTGCAGGTGGCGATCCCCGTCCTCTACACCTACGTCTCGGAGCTGTACCCGACCGAGCTGCGGGGAAGTGGGTTCGGCTGGGCCTCGACGATCTCGCGCATCGGGGCGGGCCTGGTGCCACTGATCTTCGGGACCCTGCTGTGGCCCTACCTCGGCCTGCCGCTCACCTTCGCGCTGACGGGGGGACTCGTACTCCTCGCCGTCCTGTTCATGGCGTTCAACGCTCCCGAGACACGGAGCACCGAACTCCACTGACCCGACGGACGACGACGAAGGGGGTGCCGCGGCAACGGCCGCAGCACCCCCTTCAGTGTGATTCAGGTTCAGTGTGATTCGGGTGTGACGCGGACTATGCCTCGGGCAGTTCGGCGTCCGGGGTCTCCTCGAGGGAAGCGATCTTCCAGGCGCCGTCGGAGTATCGGATGGTCGCCGTGTAGATGGTGCCCGCCGGGGAGAACGGACGCTGTTCGCTGATGGAGCCGTCCTCGGCGAATTCCGTGTAGGCGTCGGGGTTGACGGGAACCACGGCCGTGACATCGGCGCCTTCGGAGACTTCTCCCTCCGGCGTGACGAGGTAGACGTTCTCCACCTTCGGCTGACCGCCCAGCACCCAGCCGCCGTCGTCGTACAACGCCTGGAGGCGTTCGGCCTCGGCCTGCTCCGCAGCGGCGCCGTCCGTGTGCTGGAGCAGGGCCGCGCTGTCACCGGTCTGCAGCACGTAGGCCTTCAGCTCGAAGTAGTAGTAGAGGAACGCACGCGCTCCCTCCGGCGTCGCCTCGCCCACGAGGTCGTTGGTGGCCGGTTCCTGGATGTTCACGGCCGGCGCCGACGAGCTGGCCGGCGAGGGCTTCGTGTCGGCGGAGGTTGCCGGCGTTGCTTCCGGGGTGCCTGCACAGGCTGTGAGTGCAAGGAGCGTGAGGGCGGCGGTGGCCGCGGTGCGCGAGATGTTCATGGTGGTCCCAACGAAGTTCGAGAAACGGGAAGGCCCAAGGGCCTCCCCTACCTTACCGGTGCCCCAGGCAACTTCCGAGCCGGGAGGCGTCGCCCTGCGCTACAGCCAGTCGTTGCGCTTGAAGGCCCAGTAGAGGCCTGTGCCCATGGCGACCATGAGGACGAGCGCGAAGGGGTAGCCGAAGCTCCAGTGCAGCTCCGGCATGACATCGAAGTTCATCCCGTAGATCGAGGCGATCAATGTCGGCGCGAAGAGGATGGCGGCCCAGGAGGAGATGCGCTTCACTTCCTCCCCCTGCGTCAGGGAGGTCTCCGTCAGTCGGGTCATCTCCTCGTTCTGCCGTTGGGCCACGAGCGTCGAGTGGACGGTCAGCGCGTTCTGCAGCAGCGCGCGGAACGTGTTGACGCGTTCGACGACGCGGATCACGTGGTCCTGGACGTCGCGCAGGTTGCGACTGAGTTCCGCATCCATCTCGTATTTCTCGGATCCGCGCAGCAACGCGTCCATCATGATCTGGAGGGGCTGGGTAGCACGCTGGAACTCGATGACCTCGCGGTGCAACTCATAGATCCTGCGCGACACGTCCGGGGCACCGCTGAACAGCTCGTCCTCGATCTCGTCGATGTCGTTCTCAAGCCCCTGCACCACCGGCTCGTACTCGTCGACGACCTGGTCGAGCAAGGCGTACAGGACGGCCTGGGGTCCGGTGCAGAGCAACGCCGGGTCCGCCTCGAGCCGGCGCCGCACGATGCCGAGGTCGGGAGACTCCGCGTGCCGGATGGTCACGACGAAGTCCTTTCCGATGAAGATGTGGAGTTCACCGAACTCCACCTTCTCCTCGGCGTCGAGGTAGCGGGCGGGCCGCAGCACCACGAAAAGAGTGTCGCCGTAACGCTCGAGCTTTGCGCGCTGGTGCCCGTTCGTTGCGTCCTCCACGGCGAGGGGATGCAGCCCGAACTCGGCCTCGACCGCGTGAATCTCGGCCCGCTCAGGACGGTAGAGGCCGATCCAGCCCATTCCACCGCTCTGCCGCATGATCTCGAACGTCTGGTCGAGTGTCTCGGGATTGATGCGCTTCGTCCCCCCGACGTAGACCGCATTGGCGACGAGGGACACGTCAGGCCCCGACCGTCGACCGGGCAGCCGCGAGATCAGTCAGCGTCTCGATCAGGAGCCTCCGCTCCTCGACCTTGATCCTCTCGTGGAGCGTCTCCTCGGTGTCCCCGGGCAGGACGGCGACAGGGGCCTGGGCCAGGATGGGCCCGGTGTCGACACCGGCGTCGGCGATCATGACGGTACACCCGGTCACCTTCACGCCATAGGCCAGGGCGTCGCGCACGCCGTGCGCCCCGGGAAAGCTCGGCAGCAGGGCAGGATGCGTGTTCAGATACCGGTTCGGGAACCGGTCGAGGAAATGCTGATCGACGATCCTCATGAACCCGGAGGACACGACATAGTCCGGGGTGTGCGCGGCGACCGCCTCGGTCAGGGCGCGGTTCCAGTCCGCGCGCTCGTCGTACTTCCGGAAGTCGACCTCGAACGTCGCGATGCCTGCTTCGGCCGCCCGCCGGACCCCGCCGGTCCCGGGCCTGTCGGCACCCACGGCGGCGATGGTGACCGGCAGCGTGCCGGCGGCTACGGCGTCGATGACGGCCTGGAGATTCGATCCGCTTCCGGAGACGAGGACTACGATGCGCATGGCTCAACCTTAGGGTCTCGCCTCGCCTAGGGTTGAACCATGCCGAGGGAGAGACGATGACGAAGCAGGACACCAGGGGACACGATCAGCGCAGGTCAGGAACAGGACGGAAAGGTCCGGACGACGCCGCGAAGGCGCCGGCCGCTTCGGCCGGCCTGTGGCTGCGACTCTTCCTGCTGGCCCTGCTCGCAGGAGTGCTGGCCAGTACCCTCATGCTCCCGTGGAAGGTCCTCGGACTCGTTCTCTCGCTGGTTGCACTCGGCACGGGCGTCGTCGCGCTCGTGAAGGCGATCAGCGCGAAGCTTCCGCGGTTCGTGGTGCTCGCGACATCCCTCGGTCTCGCCGCGGCACTGTTCCTGACGGCAGGCACCGGCGCATCCGTGCTCCTGTGGCCCGTCACGCAGACCTACGAGGACTGCATGTCTCGCGCCCTGACCCTCCAGGCCCAGAGTGAGTGTGAGGAAGGGCTACGGAAGCTCGAGGGATTCCGGACGGGGAACTGAGGCGTCCGAGCAGGGCGATCCCTCCCCCACTCCGGTCAACTGCGCCGCGGTTCGCGCTCGAGCAGGGGCCCGGCGGCGTGGCCGAGAATGGCGCCGACCGCCACCTCCAGCGCGAGCCACAGACCGACCGACAGCGGATCCGGCCCGAGATCGGTGAAACGGCCGAGGCCGAGCGAGGCGCGCGAGACGAGGGCGGCGACGGCGCCGAGGAGTCCCGCGGTGATACCTATCAGACCTGCGAGCGCGAGGGTCGAGACCGTCGAGGTCAGCCAGCGCTGGCCGCTGTGCAGCGCCAGCCACTCGTCGAAGTGGTTCTCGCCTTCCCGGAAGAACCACCACCCGGCAAGGAGCCCCGCGAGCACGGGAATGGCCAGGGCCGCGTACCCGTGGTCGAGGGTGCCGGCCGGTAGCGCGCCCAGGATGGGCAGGGCCGGCAGCGGCCCGACAGTACTGGCGAGCGGCGTGAGTGAGCTGCCGGACCCCAGCGCGAAGCCTGCGCCGGTGCACCAGGACATCGTCCACACCGCGAGGTTGGGGAGGAGCCCGAGCTGCAGCAGGGTCACCACCGAGGCTCCCGCGATCCCGCCGTCGATCCGCTCGTAGATGGCGGCGATGCCGGTCCAGTTCAGCCCGATCGCGACCGCGAGCAGCGCTGCCGCCAGGGACGCGGCAACCATCACCGCGAGGAAGCCCGACCGGAGTATCGACCAGGCGTAGGACCCTGCCCACCGCGAGTGCTGGCTCGTGCGTCCCACCCAGGCCGCGAAGTCGACACCGACGAGGCGACTCCACGCGCCTGCTTCGCGGTAGGCGCCCGTGACCAGGCCGATACCCGCCGACACCGGCGGGATGAGAGCTGCCGCCACAAGGGGCGCCGAGGCTTCGGGTGTCGTCGAGACGTACGCGATCACCGCACCGATGATGGCGTAGGTCGCCAGTGCCCCGAGGAATGCCTGCCACAGCTGGTCCGTGTAGGAGGCGCGGGCGAGCCGACGCCCGGCGCGCCAGGCCAGCAGCAGCGGCACCAGGACCAGGCCGAGGGGAATCACGTGCAGAAGCCCCGCGACGGCGTCGGCCCCGGCCAGCCCGGCGGGGAACTGCAGGACGAGCGGCACCCCGTGCATCACGAGCCAGCCCTGTCCTGCCAATCGGGCGGCGGACTCGGGAGTGCGGTCCGCGAATCCACCGGTGAACCATACGGCGGCGACCGGGATGACGACGAGCAGCGCCGAGATCACGGCGGCCTGGCCGAGCTCGAACACCCCCTGCAGCCACAGGGGCATCGGAAGGGCGCGGAGTGTGGTGGGGAGTTTCATCCCCTCCATGGTGCCACCGGCGGGCGCTCCTCCAGCAGACCGACGCGGAGGGTGGCCGGCCCGTGAAGGGCCGCCGGCCCTACCCGAGGATGTCGACGAGGCCCTTGATGACGGCCACGCCGGCGCCGATGAACGCGATGACGACGACGAACACCCGCGCCTGGTCGTCCCGCACGAAGCGCCCGAGTTTCTCTCCCGCGAAGATACCGGCCACGATCACCAGCCCGATGGTGATCCACATCCACGGAGCGAGCACCGGAGCCTGGGACGGGTCGAGGAGCATCTTGGCCACCAGCGTCACGATGCCTATGCAGACGAAGAACGGCTGCAGGGTCGCGGCGAAGGGGCGCTGCGGCCATCGGGAGAGGACGGCGTAGGCACTGACGGCCGGGCCACCGACGCCGGCCATGGAGTTGGTCAGGCCCGCGGTGAAGCCCGCGACGACTTTCGGCGCATTGCCCCGGACGACGACGTCGGAGCGCTGGAGCACCAGGGAGACGGTCAGCGCGATGAGGACGACGGCGCCGACGGTGACCGACAGGGGGGCGGACGGAACCGCCACCGCGAGCACCGAACCGGGGATCGACCCGAACAAGGACGGAACCACCATCCACCGGAACATACTCCAGTCGATGTCCTTCCACACCCTGCCCACGATGATCGCCGAGGACACCACGCCGCAGATGTTCACGAGGAGGACGCCGGCGTGCGGCCCGAGGATGACCACGAGGAACGGCGCTATCAGCAGGGCGAACCCGAGGCCCGCGATGCGCTGGGCGATGGCCCCCACCAGGATCGAGGCCAGCACGATGCAGAAGATGCCGAGGGTCACCCCGCTACAGTACGCCCAGGCAACCGCTTCTTCCCTTCCGGCCCTGCCGCGTGCCGGGCTACCGGCGGTAACCTGATGCGATGACGGCCCTCACCACCGCACTTGCCACGGCAGACTGGCGCCGTCGCGTCTTCGGCCTCTACGAGGACGTCCGTGAGCGTGCCGTGTCCGAGTCCCCCGAGGCCGCGCACGCACTGTGGCAGGCCGGCCGCGACGAATTGTTCCGTGGCCACCCGGCGTCCGCCATCCCAGCGGACGCGAGGCCTACCTTCCCCGGCCTCGCCATCGCGCCCTACGATCCCTCGTTCCGCTTCGAGGCCATCCTGTCCGACGACGGCGCGGGTGAGGTGATGGACGTGGCGACCGGAACCGACGGCGTCGTACCGTTCCGCCGCCTCGGCACCCTGGCCCTGCCGGGGCTCGGGCACCTGGCGCTGTGGAAGCTCGCGTCCTACGGCGGAGGGCTTTTCCTGCCCCTGCGCGACGGCACCTCCGGCCGACCGGGTGGCAGCTATGGCGGGGGCCGCTACGTGCTGGACACGATCAAGGGCGCCCACCTCGGCGAGGGCCGCGCTCCGGGCAGCCTCGTCGTCGACCTCAACTTCGCCTACAGCCCGTCCTGCGCCTACGACGAGGAGTGGGCGTGCCCGCTGCCGGGTCCTGATAACCGGCTGCAGGACGACGTCCCGGTCGGGGAGCTCTACAGGGAGTACTGACGGAACGGAGTTCTCCTGCCGTTCACCGGACCTCCATCCGTCGGTGTCCGCCCCTCCGCCTTCCGGTGCGACCCTTGCCACGTGAGGATCGCCGTTGTCGCAGAATCATTCCTGCCCCACATGAACGGGGTCACCCACTCGCTGCTCAAGGTGCTCGCGCACCTGCGCAGTCGGGGCGACGACGTGCTGGTGATCGCGCCGTCGTCGTCCTGGCTCGATGACGAGGCGCCGGCGACGGTGGAGGGCTATCCCGTCCATTCCCTTCCCTCGATGCCCTTGTCGGGGTACGCGAACGTGCGCCTCGCGGCGGGGACGGTGGCCCGCGTGCGCCGGATCCTCGCGGAGTTCGGGCCCGACGTCGTCCATGTCGCCTCACCCTTCGTTCTCGGGTGGCGGGCGGTGCAGGCATGTGAGCAGCTCGGCATCCCGACCGTCTCCGTCTACCAGACCGAGGTCCCGGCGTACGCCGCCCGCTATGGGTTCCCCTGGCTCGAGTCCCTGCTCTGGCAGCGTGTCGAGAACATCCACGATGCCTCGACGCTCACCCTCGTCCCGTCCTCCTTCGCCCTCGACCAGTTGCGGTCCCACGGCGTCCAGAGGCTCAACCTGTGGCGGCGCGGGGTCGACACCGACAGGTTCTCCCCCACCCGGTACGACGCCGGGTGGCGGGCCAGCGTCGCCGAGCCCCATGAACGTATCATCGGTTACGTGGGGCGGCTGGCCCCTGAGAAGCAGGTCGAGGACCTCGCGGTGCTCGACTCGCTGCCGGGGACACGGCTCGTGATCATCGGTTCGGGGCCCCAGAAGGAGAGCCTGCGCGCGCAGCTACCCCGCGCTCACTTCGCGGGCTTCCAGGGCGGCCTCGACCTCGCGCGCATGGTGGCGACGTTCGACCTCTTCGTCCATCCCGGTGAGTCCGAGACGTTCTGCCAGACGATCCAGGAGGCCATGGCCTCCGGGGTCCCCGTCGTCGCGGTAGGCAGGGGCGGGCCCCTCGACCTCGTCGATTCGTCCCGCACGGGCTGGATCTACGGGCCGGGCGACCTGCAGGGGCTCCGCGCCGCCGTCGTCGACCTCACCGGCGACGACGCCAAGCGGCGGGCTTTCGGCCGTGCGGCGCACGCCTCCGTCCAGGGCCGCACGTGGCCCGTGCTCTGCGAGCAGCTGGTCGGCTACTACGCCAAGGCCGTGGCCGTGCAGGCGCGCCGCGCGGAGGTCGCGGACCGGGTGCGGCGGGCCCCCCAGCAACCCTGATTTCCTCACGCAGGAAGCTGGACGGCGTCAGCCCGAAGGGGTATGGTGCCCACTTGCAACTGCGACCTGCCGACAGGCCCTATCATGGGGGAGGTCACACACCCACTTCCGGAGGTTCCGATTACAGACACGGCTGCCCAACACGACATTTATTTCGGTGCACCCGAACCGGAGAATGAAGCCGAGATCCTCGAGTCGGCGTCTCGCGCGGCGGTAGCCCGTTTCGAAGGCCGTTCCGACATCACGACCGTGAAACGGCGCTTCACGCTGATCAACCAGGACCGCACGCCGCACCAGGCCATGGTGGAGGACCTGCTGTTCATCCGCGCCGCTCTGGACGCCGCCGGCATCGAGTTCCTCCTCGTCCGCGGGAACGACCAGCGGCCCGTGATCGCCGTGGACCTCAACGACCGGGAGAAGCTCCGCGCGGCACTCGTCGAGGCGTGCCGCGATGAGCCCTTCTACTCGCGGACGGTGGACACCAAGCGCCGCACCACCCTCCTGGTGAGCGACGGCGAGCTCTCGAGGACCGGCAAGGCCCGCATCTTCCGCCTTTTCCGCCCGCGCATCGAACCACTCGGAGGCCTGTCCTACGGCCCGTCTGCAGGTGTGCAGATCGAGCTCTGGGCCCTGGGCGACACCGCGATCGAACTCCCAGTCGAGAACTCACTGACCCGCCGCACGCTGCCCGCGGCGGAAGTGGTTCGTGGCGAGGTGGTGCGCCACGGCCTCACCTGGCCCACCATCGACAACATGTTCGCGGACCACGCCACGGACATCGATTTCGACATCGACATCGTCTTCTCCTGGGTGGACGGCAGCAGCCCCGAATACCAGGCTGCCCGGGCCGCACGCATGCAGGGTGTGGTGGTGGGCGAGGGTGACGACCACGAGGCGCGCTTCCGCCAGATCAACGAACTCAAGTACGCCCTGCGGTCCGTCTACATGTTCGCTCCATGGGTCCGCCGCATCTTCATCGCCACCGACTCGGAGCGCCCGGAGTGGCTCGCGGACCACCCGTCGGTGACCCTCGTACGGTCCGAGGAGCACTTCAGGGACCCGTCCGTCCTGCCGACCCACAACTCGCAGGCCGTCGAGGCGCAGCTCCAGCACATCCCGGGGCTCTCCGAGTACTTCCTCTACTCGAACGACGACATGTTCTTCGGCCGCCCCGTGGCGCCGGACATGTTCTTCTCCCCCGGCGGGATCACGAAGTTCATCGAGGCGGACACACGGATCGGGCTCGGGGAGAACGACGCCGAGCGAAGCGGCTTCGAGAATGCGGCGCGGGTCAACCGCCGGCTGCTCCACGAGCGTTTCGGCCGGATCACGACGAGGCACCTCGAGCACACGGCCGCACCCCTGCGGAAGAGCGTGCTGTTCGAGATGGAGAAGGAGTTCGAGACCGAGTTCGAGGCGACCGCCGCCTCACGGTTCCGGGCCAAGGACAACATCTCGGTCACCAACTCGCTGTACCACTACTACGCGCTGCTCACCGGCCGCGCCGTCACCCAGGAGATGGCGAAGGTCAAGTACGTGGACACGACCCTGCGGTCCGGCCTGAAGAGCCTCAACAAGATGCTCGACAAGCGCAACCAGGACTTCTTCTGCCTCAACGACGGCAGTTTCCCCGAGGTCCCGGCCGAAGAGCGCGCGTACCTGGTGACGGAGTTCCTCGAGAAGTACTTCCCGGTCAAGGCTCCCTGGGAGTTGTGACCTGCCCGGCAGGGCGTTACGGGTGCATGCAAGACTGGCGCAATGCAGACCTTCCTGCCGTACCCCGACTTCGCGGCGAGCGCCGCGGTACTGGACCAGGCGAGGCTCGGGAAGCAGCGCGTCGAGACACTTCAGGCGCTGCGCGCCCTCGTCATACCGGACTACGGCTGGCGGCAGCACCCCGCCATCCGTATGTGGATGGGATACGTCCCGGCGCTCACCGTGTACGGACTGGCCATGGTCTCGGAGTGGGTCTCCCGCGGCCACGCCGACTCCACGCACCGGCAGATCCTCGAGTTCGCTCCGCACGTCCTCGAGGATCCCGACGTGCCGATGCCGCCATGGCTCGGTGAGCCGGCCCTCCATGTGAGCCACCAGTCCAACCTCATCCAGAAGGCACCCGAGATCTACAGGAGCAGGTTCCCGGGCGTGCCGGAAGACCTTCCGTACTACTGGCCGGAACCCGAGCAGGTACGCGTACCCGCGGAGCCGGACGGCAGGCGCCTCTGGATCTGGCGGGCTGCGGCACACCCGCCGGAGGGCGACGCGACGCTGCTCATGCCGCCCGACCCGCCCAGCGGACGAGCCGCACCGAAGTGGGAGCGGCAGCTCCACACGTTCGAGGAAGGCATCGAGGACGGCGACGCCGTCGCCATCGCGGATCCGGACGGAGAGCACTTCCGGACGGGCCACGTGGGTCAGGTCCTGATGCACGAGGACGGACTGCTGCGCCCGGCGCGCCTGCACGGCTGGCTGCGGCGCTCCGACTTCGATCCACCGGCCCTGCTGCAGGACCCGCGCACGCTCTTCAGCGTGGGTCTTCCCGGCGCGCTGCGTTCCGGACCCAGCTGACCTCGCGGCCCAGCTACGTCCCGTCAGCGGCGGTACCGGTGCCTACGCCGAAGCGAGCTGCCGGGTACGGCTCCCGTCGGCGATCGTCACACCGTGCGCCTCGAGCCGCCGCCGCGTCTCCTCCCGGGGTACGACCTCCCCGACGGACGCGTGGCGGCCGGCCGGCACCACCGAGTGCACGATCGTCTCCTCGTAGACGTGCACGAGGTTGTACGACTGGGCGCCGTCGCGGCCGCGGGTACCACCGCCGTCGAACAGGAGATCCTGTGTGTAGCAGGTGGCGCTGGCCACGGAGACGGGAACGCCCGCGAACATCGCCGTCGTGGAGTAGTGGAGGTGGCCGGCGAGGATCGTCCTCACGTCAGAACCCCGCACGACGTCGGCGAGCGAGCGCTGGTCGCGCAGTTCCACGAGGACCGCGAGATCCTGCACGCTGGGCACGGGCGGGTGGTGCAGGGCGAGAATTGTCCCGTGGGGAGCGGGAACCGCGAGTTCGTGGGCAAGCCAGCGACGTTGCGCGTCCGTGAACTCCCCGTGGTGGTGGCCGGGCACGGTGGAATCCATCGTGATGATGCGCAGTCCGTCGATGAAATGCACCGCGTCCACAGGAGCGTCAGGCCGCTCCGGCGACATCTCGTCGAGGAGGCCGGCCCTGAAGGACGCGCGGTCGTCGTGGTTGCCCATGGCCCAGATGACCCTCGCTCCCAGCCGTGCTGCTGCCGGATCCACGATGGCCCGGAGCTTCGCATAGGCGCCAGGTTCCCCCTTGTCCGCGAGGTCGCCGGTGAAGACGATCGCCTGGGGACGCGCCCCGGATCGCTCGAGGTCGTCGAAGACCTCACGAAGCCGCCGCTCACTGTCCACCGCCCCGTACAGGGGAGCGTCCCCGTCGAGCAGGTGCGTGTCGCTCATATGCAGGATGAAGTGCTGGGGCCGGGGGTGTTCTGCTGTCCGGGGGACCATGAAACCTACTCCGCTAGCTGTGGTCGGGCGCTCCGATCATCACACCAGAGGCACAGGTGATTCTCGTGAACCACCTGCGGCAGGCCGAGGAACATTGCGGAAACTTATGCCCACGTGCTCGCGTTGGACAGCCCGACCACGAGTTCCCGGGGCGGTGCACGGAAACTGGCGGCGTGGGACGACGCGTCGTAGGCTTCGAGAACGAGCAGCTCCTTCCCCCGACTCCCGCAGCGAAAGGCACCACCATGGGATTCCGCCCCAGCCACATTCCCCTCCGTCTCACCACCGGTGCGTTCATCCTCAACTCCGGCCTCGGGAAGACCAGCCTCGACGAAGGCTCCGCGGGCTACATGCAGGCCATGGCGTCCAAGGCCTTCCCCCAGATCAGCCAGCTCGACGCGCAGCAGTTCGGCAAGGCGCTCGCAGCCTCGGAGATCGCCATCGGCTCGGCACTGCTGGCTCCGTTCATCCCGAGCAGGCTGGCAGGCCTCGGTCTGCTGGCTTTCTCCGCGGGCATGATCACCATGTACCTCCGCACCCCGGAGCTGACGCAGGAGGACGGCATTCGTCCGACCCAGGACGGCACCTCCGTGGCCAAGGACATCTGGCTGGTCGGCATCGCGCTGTCCCTCATCCTGGACCGCAAGAAGAAGTAGGTCCGCACAGCAGGATGCCCCCGCCGCCGCGGGGGCATCCTGCTCGGGACGCTGGACAGGAAGGGGCAACGGACATGTGCGGACGCTTCGTCATCGCCGGTAGCAGGGCGAACCTCATCGACGCGTTCGAGGTCGACGAGTCCGTCGAGGACGAGGTAGAACCCTCCTGGAACGTCGCGCCGACCGACACCGTGCAACTCGTCGTCGAGCGGCTCGACCCGGACACCGGGGAGCTCACGCGTCGCCTGGAGCCTGCCCGCTGGGGCCTCATCCCCTCGTGGTCGAAATCCGCAGCGGTCGGGGCGCGGATGATCAACGCCCGCAGCGAAACGGTGCTCGAGAAGCCGTCCTTCCGTGCCGCCGCACTCAAACGCCGCGGGATCGTACCCGCTGACGGGTACTACGAATGGCGGAAGAACGACGACGCCTCGACGACCCCTATCTACCTGCACGGAGCGGACGGCAACCACCTCGGCTTCGCCGGGCTCTACGAATTCTGGCGAGATCCGGCGACGGCGTCCGAGGACCATCCGCAGGGGTCATGGGTGGTGAGCTGCACGATCATCACCCGCCCGGCCACTGATGCGCTCGGCGAGATCCACGACCGCACACCGGTGATCGTGCCTCCGCAGTTGCGGGGCGACTGGCTCGATCCGCGCAACGACTCCCGCCCAGCCGTGCAGGAACTGCTGGATGCCATCCCCGACCCTCACCTGGTGCCGCGGCGCGTGGGAGCCCGCGTGGGATCGGTGCGCAACAACGGTCCGGATCTCATCGAACCCCTGCCAGGGGACATCACGCCCGACGGCGAACAGCAGACCCTCATCTAGCCGCGGCTCGCGGTGTGTCAGCTGCGCTCGGTGCCGCTGTAGGGCGCTCGGGGGGAGGGCGGCAGGTCGGAGATGTACTCGTTGACCGCCAGCGCAAGCATGTCGCGCTCGAAGGGTGGGAGCAGCAGCGAACTGTAGAGGTAGGCGTCGATCTCCTCCTCCCCCGCGTTGCCGCCGAGGCTGAAGTACCGGAGCCAGAGATCGGAAGTGGACAGGCTCGTCGAGCGGAAGGCCGCGCACGTGCGGCGCTGCTGTTCCTGCTCGCTCATCCCCGTTGCCACGATCAACACCCTCCCGGATCATCCAGCCGACGCTCCAGCGTACGGGCGGAGCGTCGTGTCGTCGCCTGTCGAGCCGATCATCAACGTAGCGATGCCAGCCCCATAAGGGAACCCCGCGACCACACCGGCTTGTTCCCTTGTCGTCCAGGCGCGCCCTGCCTAGGGTCGGAGGCAGCACCAAGCTAAGGAGACGCATGATCAGGACGGACATCGCCCCCGGTATCCACTACGTCGAGCACGCTCGGACCAATGTGTACCTGGTGGAGGACGACGACGGCGTGCTGCTGGTGGACACGGGCCTTCCGCGGTCCAAGGCCCTGATGCTGCAGGCCCTGTCCCGCATCGGCAGGTCGGTGAAGGACCTCCGGGGAGTCATCCTGACGCACGGGCACTTCGACCATGTCGGCACCGCGGAGCACCTGCGGACCCGGTACGGAATCCCGGTGTACTGCCACCCGGACGACGCATCCATCGCCGCCCACCCCTACAGCTACCAGCGCGAACGCTCCCCGTTCCTCTACCCGTTGCGGTACCCTCGCGCCATCCCCGGTCTGGTGAGGATGACTGCGGCGGGTGCCGTGGAGGTCAAGGGAGTCCGCGACACCCTGCCACTCACGCCGGAGGCCGCTGCAGCCCTGCCGGGGGCGCCGATCCTCGTTCCGACCCCCGGGCACACCAAGGGCCACTGCGGCCTGCACTTCCCGGACCGCGACGCCGTCATCAGCGGGGATGCGCTCGTCACCCTTGACCCTTACACGGGTCATCCCGGCCCCCAGGTGGTGGCCCGCGCGGCGACCGCCGACACCGCGACCGCCCTCAGGTCCCTGGACGCTCTTCGCTCGACCCGAGCGCGGGTGGTCCTGCCCGGGCACGGATTCCCCTGGCGAGCCGGAGTGGACTCTGCCGTGTCGCAGGCGCTGGAGGTCGGCGGCCACTAGGCCGCCGCTGAAGCCCTCGCAGGACACGCCCTGTCGCCGTGTCCGTACCGCTCGCACGGCACAGCACGTGCGTTCCTGTGAGGCGATACGCTGGGCGCATGGGCTGGTTGAAGCGTCACACGATCATGGGGTTCGCACGCGGCACGGTGAAACGTGCAGCCATCACACTGTTCTCGGCACAGGCCGTGGTCATCGCGGGATTGGTGGGCGTGGATGCGTACCAGAAGCTCCAGCGCACCAAGCGGGAGGGCTTTCCCCAGCCGGGCACCTTCCACACGACGATCGCCCATACGGAGACCACGGTCTACACCTACGGCGAGGACCTCTTCGACGCCATGATCGAGGCGATCGACAAGGCCGAGTTCCAGGTCCTGCTGGAAACCTATATCTGGAAGGGCGACGAGGTGGGCGCCCGGTTCCGTGACGCCGTGAACCGGGCGGCCGAACGGGGAGTGAAGGTCTTCGTCATCTACGACGGCTTCGCGAACCTCGTGGTGAATCCGTTCTTCTACAATTTCCATCCGCTCGTGAACGCCTACCGCTTCCCCGTCCTGCGTCCGTCGATCGTCTTCACCAACATCCGCGGAACCGGCTTCGACCACCGGAAGGTGCTCGTGGTGGACGACAAAGTGGGCTTCGTGGGCGGTTACAACCTGGGATCGGTCTATGCGACCAAGTGGCGAGACACCCACCTGGAGCTTCGCGGTCCGTCCGTCTGGGAACTCCGCGAGGCCTTCGTCAATTTCTGGAACCTCCGGGCGATCCCGCGCCGACCGCAACTACCGGATCTCAGCGCGGACTTCTGGGAACCCAGGATCCGTGCGGTCAACAACATTCCCGCCCTTCTGGTATTTCCCATCCGCGGCATCTACCTCGATGCCATCAACCGGGCACAGAAGCACATCTACATCACGACGGCCTACTTCATCCCCGACCAGCAGATCCTGGACGCGCTCCTCCGGGCGAGCCGCCGCGGCGTCGACGTCCGGGTGATCCTCCCGGAGGAGTCGAACCACGTGGTGTCGGACTGGCTGTCCCGCGGGTTCTACTCGTCGCTGATCAGCGCGGGCGTGCAGATCCTGCTGTACCAGAACTCCATGATCCACGCGAAGACCGCCACTATCGATGGCGAGTGGAGCACCGTGGGCACGGCCAACATCGACCGGCTCAGCCTCACCGGAAACTACGAGATCAACCTCGAGATCTTCGACCGCGACCTCGCCGCCACGATGGAAGAGATCTTCGCGGTCGATTCCTCGAACAGCCGGGTGCTGACCCAGGAGGAGTGGTCGAGCCGCCCGGTCGTTGCGCGGGTCAGCGAACTCATCCTCGCTCCGCTGCGTCCGTTCCTGTGACCCGGCACGGAGCGGGGACTGCTCCGGTCCGGGTCAGTGCCAGGCCTCAGCGCCCGGCAGCATAGCCCTGCGCTCCCCGCGGGTTCGCCGCGGCGGACAGCACGCCGGTCTCATGGTCCTTGGCGACGGCGGAGAGCCGACCGAGTGACCAGTCCCCTGCCCGCGTGACCACATGCCCCCGGCGTTCGAGGTCGTCGATGACGTCTTCGCCCAGCCGGTCCTCGACGACGGCGCCGCCCGGTTCCCACGTCCGCGGCCAGAAGGATCCGGGGATGGACGTCGTGTGCAGGGAGGGGGCGTCGATGGCCTGTTGCGGCGTGTACCCCCCGACTATCGTGCGGAGGATGTAGAGCAGTTGCCACTGATCCTGCTGATCGCCGCCCGGCGAACCCAGTGCGACGACAGGCTTGCCGTCCTTCAGGATCAGTGTCGGCGTGAGCGTGGTGCGTGGCCTCCTGCCCGCCTGGAGTGTGGACGGACCGCCCTCCTCGAGCCAGGTCATCTGCAGCCGGGAGCCGAGGCAGAACCCGAGCTCCGGGATGGTCGGCGAGGACTGCAGCCAGCCACCGCTCGGGGTGGCGGACACCATGTTGCCCGCCGAGTCCACCACGTCGATGTGGCAGGTGTCGCCGCGTGTCTCCCCGCTGCGCGAGACAGTCGGTTCGCCGACCCCGGCGAAGCCGCTGCTGCCGGCGAGGGCCGGGGGCGTGTAGTCGGTGCGCAGCGGAGGGGTGAAGGGCGTGAGGCCCGGCACCGTCCCGGGCCTGAACTCGAGCGACGCGTGATCACCGATCAGTGATCGGCGCTCGGCCGCATACCCCGGCGAGAGCAGGTAGTCCATGGGAACCTCGGCGTCGCCGTAGTAGGCCTCGCGGTCCGCGGTGGCGAGCTTCTGCGCCTCGAGGATGGTGTGCGCGCCGATCGCCGTGGACGGGTCGAGGCGTTCGTCGTCGAACCCGTCGAGGATGGCGAGGGTCTGCAGCAGCGCCGGACCCTGGCCCCACGGGCCCGTCTTGGCGATGACGTGGCCTCGGAACTCGAAGGTGGTCGCCTCCTCGTAGCCCGCCTCGAAGCCTGCGAAGTCCTCGACGGTGATGACGCCGGCGTGGTCGAGCCCGGAGGAGTGCCGGTGCGGTGTCCGCACGAAGTCGGCGGAGGCCTGCGCCACGAGTCCGGTCCGCCATTCGAGCCGGGCAGCGTCGATGCGCTCGCTCCGGGTGGCTCCGTCCGCCGCCGCGCTGACGAGGGACCCGAGGACACGGGCGTAGGCCTCGTTCCGGATGACCTCACCCTCGCGCGGCGCCCTGCCCTCGGGCATCCAGAGCGCGGCCGACGTCGGCCAGTGCTCGGTGAAGAGGTCCGCGACGGCGGCGATGGTGGCTCCGACGCGGCCGACGACGGGGTGTCCGTCGCGGGCGTACCCGATCGCGAACGCCAGCACGTCCCCGAGTTCCCAGGTGCCATGGTCGCGCAGCAGGACCAGCCAGGCGTCGACTGCAGCAGGTACGGCGGCGGCCAGGGCGCCCGCACCCGGGACGAGTTCGAGGCCCTCCGCGAGGTAGTGCTCGCGCGTCGCCGCGGCGGGAGCAGGCCCCTGCCCCATGAGGACGACCGGCCTGCCCGGCGCCCCGGCCGTCGCGAAGACCCCGGTCATGTCTCCACCGGGACCATTGAGGTGAGGTTCGACGACGTGCAGGACGAACGCCCCGGCGACGGCGGCGTCGAAGGCGTTCCCGCCGCGCTCGAGGACCGCCTGGGCGGACGCGGTGGCGAGCCAGTGCGTCGATGCGCTCATCCCGAAGGTGCCCTGCAAAGTAGGCCGCGTGGTGAAGGAAGGGGGAGGTGTGTACGTCATCGGATCACTTTCGGCTGTCCTGGCGGGCGGGCTGCACGGCTCTGTACGACGATAGGCTCTGTATACAGTCGTTTCAAGGTCGTTGCCAAAGGAAATCATCGTGAAGAAGAACCGGGTGGCGACGGATCGCCTTCATCTGTGGCTCATGCTCGTCCTGACGTTCTCCACGGGAGTGATCGACGCCGTCGGCTACCTCGGCCTCGACCGCGTCTTCACGGGCAACATGACGGGCAACGTGGTACTGCTCGGCATGGCCTTCGCGGGCGGCGCCGACCTGCCGATACTCCGGCCCGCCCTCGCCCTCGTCTTCTTCATGGTCGGTGCAGCTCTTGCGGGCCGGGTGCTCCGGAAGGGACCTGAGGGCTGGTCCGGCCGCACGTCCAGCGCCCTGCTCACGGTGACGATCGGGCTGACAGCCCTGGCGGTCTTCGTCGCGGTGGTGGACGTACACGCCGACGAGGCGCTGGGCAGCATCACGACGTCGGTGCTCGCAGCGATGATGGGCATCCAGGCCGCCACCGCGAAGCGCCTGAAGGTCGCCGAGATCACCACCGTCGTCGTCACCTCCACCATCACCGGCCTCGCGTCCGACTCCCGCCTCGCGGGTGGAAGGAGCCCGTTCTGGGCCCGGCGCTCCTCCGCGATCGCGCTCATCATGGCCGGCGCCGTCGTGGGCGCACTGACGCTGAAGGTGGACCTCTGGCTCGGCGTCGCCGTCTCCGCGGCGCTTTCCGCCGTCGTCACCCTGCTCGGACACCTCCGTCACCGGCGGGACCGCGAGGAACGTGTCGCAGAAGACGCCAAGGAATCCGCACTACGGTAGAGCCATGGAACAGGTTGACCGGCAGTTCGAATTCCACCGCCTCGCCCGATCGTGGCCGCGCTACCGCTGGTGGAGACCACTCCTGACCGCGTTGCTGGGGATGGCCTTCTACCTGGCCTTCACCGTCGTCCTGCTGCTCGTCGGAATCATCGCGGCACTCGCCACGTCTGCCGATCTCGAGCAGTACATGGAGGCCGCGGCGACGATCGACCTCAGCAACCCGGTGATCTTCGCCTTCACCCTGATCTCGCTGATCCTCATGATTCCCGCGCTCGCGCTCGCCACACTGATCGTGGGACCGAAACCCATCGGCCTGCTGTCCTCGGTTGCCGGGCGCATCCGCTGGGGCTGGCTCTCCGTCTGCACGCTGGTTGCGACAGCTGTGTTCCTGGTGAGCCTCGCCGTCTCGACCGTGATCGGTTTCTTCTTCCCTGAGGAGGCGGTCCCGCTTCCCGCACAGCCGGACACCTCGACCCTGCTGATCATGCTCGCCCTGTCCATCCTCGCCGTGCCGTTCCAGGCCGCGGCCGAGGAATACGTGTTCCGCGGCTTCCTGATGCAGGCCATCGGCAGCTGGTTGCGGCACCCCGCCTTCGCGATCCTGCTGCCCGTGCCGCTCTTCGTCCTCGGACACGGTTACGATCCGCTCGGCCAGACGGACGTCGCGATCTTCGCGATCTTCGCGGGGTGGATCAGCTGGCGCACGGGCGGGCTCGAAGCGGCGATCGCGGTCCACGCCATCAACAACATGACCATCTTCGTCCTCGGCGCCTTCGGGCTGGTGGACGTCAATTCGACCGAAGGCTCGGTCAGCGGACTCATCATCTCCGGAGCGACCATGGCGGTGACCGCTGTCGTCATCATCCGCCTCGCGAACCGCAGGGGCATCGGCCGGACCCGGACGGTGTCCCCTGAACCCCCGCAGGCCGGTTACCCCTTCCCTGCCGCCCCGTTCCCCGGAGGTGCTGTTCCGCCGGCGGTCGCCTCTGGGCCGGGCGCCCCGGGGCCGGTCGCTTTCTCCGGCCCCTGGGCGACCGCACAGGGCCCCCGGATCCAGGACCAGCAGCAGGCCGGGCAGCCACTGGCCGGCCCCTACGAGCCATCGCAGTACGACCGCTCCCACGCACCGGGCCCCGGAGCTCCACCGGTACCCGTGATCCCCCGGACCCTGCCCGCCCAGGAACAGCCGGCGGAGCACGGTTCGACGGCCGCGCCCCCGGCGCCTTCGTCGTCGGATGGCAGGGACTACAGGGCCGACCGGCACCCTTCCGGGCCTGCTCACCCTGCCGGCCCTGGCTATCCTCCCGGCACGCCGCATCCCGCCGGTCCGGGCCACCCCGGCTCCGACCCGTCCACGAATGGTCCTGCCGACGGCCAGGAGGACCAGCCGCGCGGTTAGTGACGAGTGACCGTGCGGCGTCGACCAGCCGTCGCAGGGCGTCGCACCGGCGCCGTCGACCGCGCTCATTCCAACACCGACGCCGTGAGCAGCGCCCGCCGGCTCACCCCTCGATGCGCAGGCCCATGCTCTCGGCCAGGAACGGAGCCAGGAGCTGCAGCTGGTGCTCGTCGATCGTGGCGCCGCGCAGCCCGTCGAGCCCGCTGATGCTGCGGAAGCTGCTAGTCCGCAGGTCGGCGTCCTTGAGCTGGGCGCCGTCGAGCGTGAGGGCGCCGATGGTGCAGTCCTGCAGCGCGACGCGCGTCGCCCGCACGCCCGTGAGGTCCAGTTCCCCGATGATGCAGCCGCTGACGAGGACGTCGGTCAGGTGGGAACTGCGGAGATTGACGTAGTCGAGCTTTCCGCCGTCGAGATGGACGCCGTCGAATCGGCTGTCGTACAACTCCGCCGATCCCCAGCGGGTGCTGCGCAGGGACGTCTCGCGCCAGCTGCTCCGGGGCGCGCGGAGCACCGGAGCGAAGAGGTCCTGGATGGCGCACTCGATGAAGCGTGCGCCACGCAGTTCCGTGTCGTTGAGCGATACGCCCTCCAGCACGCACTCCTGCAGCGTGATGCCTGCCAGGTCCTCGCCGTCCAGTCTGAGCCGTCCGTAGTGCTCACCCTCGCGATGGTCGCCGTCCAGCAGGCCCGGCTCCTCGACGCGCGTGACCCCCTGCGGTGCCCTGAGGGAGAGGCGAGGAGCATTCGTGGCGCTACGCCTGGTTCTCGGTGGCATTCCGTCGTCCGATCGTCGTCCCGGCTACACCTCCTGCAGCCGCTCCCATCCAACCATCCAGCGGTGTCACAACCATTCACCCGGAACGATCGATCCCCTACAGTGGATCAACCCCGTCTCCGGACGCCGCCACCAGCCATCGGCCGGCGCCGGAACAGCACGGGCCACCGAAGGAGGACGACTCGCGATGCCGACACCGGACAGGACAGCAGACACGACGAGCGGACAGGACGCCTCGCTCCTGAGGGTGCTCGGCAATTGGGACGCGCTCGCCCTCGGTTTCGGCGCGATGATCGGTTTCGGGTGGGTGGTGCTCACGGGCGGGTGGATCGCCTCGGCGGGTACCGGAGGCGCCGTGCTGGCCATGGTCACGGGCGGTGTCATCATGGGGGTCGTCGGTCTGACCTACGCCGAGCTCACGGCCGCCATGCCCAAGGCGGGCGGCGAACACAACTTCCTCCTCAGGGGCATGGGACCCCGCTGGTCCTTCGTCGGTTCCTGGGCGATCACCGGGGGCTACGTCACGATCGTCGCCTTCGAGGCCGTGGCCCTCCCCAGGACCGCCGAGTACATCTTCCCGAACCTCAGCCACATACCGCTCTGGACGGTCGCAGGCGATCAGGTGCACCTGACCTGGGCGCTCGTGGGCGCAGTCGCAGCAGTCGTCATCACCCTGGTCAACATCCGCGGCGTCAAGATCGCCGGCGCCGCGCAGACCTTCGTCGTCGTCTTCCTGCTCGTCATCGGGCTCGTCCTCGTCCTCGGCAGCGTCACCGGCGGGTCGGTGTCCAACATGCAGCCGTTCCTCACGGGTGGCTCAGCGGGCTTCTTCGCCGTCCTGGTCGTGGTGCCGTTCCTTTTCGTCGGCTTCGACGTGATTCCGCAGTCCGCGGAGGAGGTGAACATCCCGGCCCGGCAGATCGGCAGGCTCGTCGTCGTCGCCGTCATCCTCGCGACCATCTGGTACGTGATGACGATCCTGACGACGTCGTCGGCGATGCCCGCCGGCGAACTCGCCACTGCGGACATCGCTACCGCAGATGCCATGGGCACCATGTTCGGGTCCGACATCATGGCGAAGGTCCTGATCGCGGGCGGGATCGCGGGCATCCTCACCTCCTGGAACTCCCTGCTCCTCGGTGCGTCCCGACTCATGTACTCGATGTCGCGCTCGGGGATGCTCCCGCGCTGGTTCGGGGTGCTGCACCCGCGGTACCGGACTCCGGTCAACGCCCTCATCTTCATCGGCGCGCTCTCCTTCGCGGCGCCGTTCTTCGGCACGCAGATGCTCGGCTGGCTCGTCGATTCCGGCGCACCGAGCATCGTCCTCGCCTACATCCTCGTGTCCCTCGTCTTCGTCATCCTGCGCCGGCGGGAACCGGCGATGGAGCGTCCGCTGCGCATCGGCGGAGCGGGGAACGGCGGAACCGTGATCGGCTGGATCGCCGTCGTCCTCTGCGTGGGCCTGCTGAGCCTGTACCTCCCCGGTATGCCGGCAGCGCTCACGCCTCCACCGTGGATACTCTTCGGCCTGTGGTGGGTGCTCGGGATCGTCTTCCTGCTCCGGATCCCGCGCGGCATCGCGCCGGGGCACGACGCCGAGGAGCGGCTCCTCGCCGAGCTGTCCGATCGCCGCTGACGCACGTCCGTTCACGACCGGAGCCGTGCTTTACTGGGGTCATTCGTCAGTCCAGGGGGAGGAAGACCGATGAGCGGCGACCGGGTGCAGGACACGTACGATCCGCGCTTCGACGGCATCTACCAGCGTGGCGGGAGCACAGCGGCGGCGTCACCAGCGCCACCGCCCCCTCCCCTGCCGTACGCGCCCGAGACTCCGCCGACCCCGTCCGCTCCGGCGGTGATCCGCGAAGTCGGCGACGGCGCCGTGCCTCCACCGCAGGCAGGAGCGAGGAATCCCTATGACGTGTGGTTGTGGATCGTCGCCGGAGTCTCCCTGGCGCTCGGGGTGTACTTCCTGTGGGCGCCGGCGCTCCACGAGCAGGCCTACATGGAGAACGTCATCTCCGTGGGACCTGCGAGCACGAGTTACCAGGGGCCGCCGTGGTTCAGCTACACGGTGGCAGCAGGCCCGCCGCTGATCTTCCTCGGCGGCGCTGCGGCCGTGGGGCAGCTCGCCCTCCTGTCGCTGCGCCGCACCCGGCAGACCTCCTAGTCGGCGCGCAGGGCGTCGCCCTCGGCACCGCTGGGAGAGGCACGTTCGGCAGAGGCACTCTCGGGAGAGGCACGAGCCCGACAGCGGAGTGCCTGCCCGTAGGGTGGACAGCATGGAATCGCCGATCGAAAGCTACCTGAGGACCATCCACCGGGAGATCTCCGACCTCAGGGCCGGAAAGCCGTACAGCACCATCCCCGCCATGGCGAACGTCGATCCCGACAACTTCGGCATCTGCCTCACCACGGTGGACGGCTACATGTACGAGGTCGGCGACACACGGGAGGAATTCACGATCCAGTCGATCTCGAAGCCCTTCACCTACGGGCTGGCACTGGCGGACCTGGGCATGGAGGCCGTCGACGCGAAGGTGGACGTCGAGCCCTCCGGTGATTCGTTCAACGAGATCTCGCTCGCGCCTGGCAGCGGACGGCCGTCGAACGCGATGATCAACGCGGGCGCGCTGACCGCGACATCGCTCGTCCAGTCGCGGCGCGGCAACTCACGCTTCAAGCGCATCCTGACCACGTACTCCCAGTTCGCGGGCCGGCAACTGGGCGTGGACGAGCAGATCTTCCGCTCCGAACTGGAGCACGGCCACCGCAACCGCGCCCTCGCCTACCTCCTGCGGTCCTTCGACATCATCGAGGACGATCCGACGCCGGTCATCGAGGACTATTTCCGCCAGTGCTCCGTCATGGTCAACTGCATCGACCTGTCCATCATGGCGGCGACGCTCGCCAACTCCGGCCGGAACCCCCTGACCGGCGTGGAGGCCATGGATTTGCTAGCGGTGGAGAGGGTCCTGTCCGTGATGACCACGTGCGGGATGTACGACGACGCAGGCTCCTGGATCAGCACCGTGGGCATGCCCGCCAAGAGCGGAGTGGGCGGCGGCACGATCGCCGTCCTGCCCGGCCAGGTAGGCCTCGCCGTCTATTCGCCGCCACTCGACGAGCACGGCAGCAGCGTGCGCGGCATGGCCACGAGCCAGCGGCTGTCGCGCGACATGGAACTCCACTTCGTCCGGGCGGCACGCGCCGGCCGCTCGGCGATCAGGGCGACCTACGACATCACGGCCGCGCCGTCCGGCATCCGCAGGACCGACGAGGCCATGGACGTGCTCCGCGACCACGGGCACCGCGCGATGGTCATCGAACTCAACGGCGACCTCCTCTTCGCCGGCACCGAATCGATGGTGCGCGAACTCAGCGGGCTGGACGACGACGTCGATTTCGTGATCCTCGACATGCGGCGCGTCGACGAGGTCGCGGATGTCTCCCTCCGCCTGCTCGGCGAGGTGCGGGAGAACCTCTCGAAGGTGGACCGCGACCTGGTGCTCATCGACGGCGAGGGCACCCTTGCGGAGACGTTCAAGGAGGTCGACCGGCCCGTTCCCACCTTCGACACCCGCACCGCCGCCGTTGAATGGTGCGAGAACGAACTCATCACCCGGTACGGCGCCGACCTCCTCCTCCCATCGCAAGTGGAGGTGGCGCAGTGCCCTGCGCTGGCACCCCTCACGGACGACGACGTCGAGGCCCTGACCGCCCGCATGGAGGATCGCACCTACGAGAAGGGACACGTGGTGCGACGCGTCGGGCAACCGTTCGGCGGGGTGTACTTCATCCTCTCGGGGAAGATCGTCACATCGGTTCCCGGGCCCACCGGCGAGCGCCTCAAGCTGACCACCCTGAGTGCAGGCATGACCTTCGGGGAACTCGCGCTCGGCAGCGACGACCGGCAGGAGACCACGGTCAAGGCGTTGGAGGACGTCCATGTGATGGTGCTGACCGCGCAGGCCATCCGGACGCTCGAGAAGGAGGATCCGCGGCTCGCCGTCGAACTGTGGAAGGCGCTGACGCGGGACGCCTACACGCGGGTGGACCTGTACCTGCGGGAGACGGCCGTGCGGATCCGCGACTAGCGCGCGGCGTCGGCCTCGGCCGCCGCCTTGAGGTTCCGCAGCGTCCGGCGGATGTTGCCGCGCTGGAACGCAGCGAAGGTCGTTCCGCCGGTGGCGACGTAGTCGAAGGCCCGGGCGACGCCGTCCGCCCAGGGGCGATCGTCCGTCCACGACTCCGTCACGAGGGTCCCGCCCTCGTGCTCCGCGAAGGTGTATCGCCAGGTTGCGATGCGCGCGGGAAGCAGGTGCCTCGTGCCTCCGATGGCATGCACGCGGAAGGCGAACTCGCGGCCGGGATACGCCGCCGTCACGGTGCAGCGTGTCGTCCACCTGACGCGACCGCGTCTGTTGGCGCCGTCGAAGACCGCTCCGACGGACACGCCCCCGCCCCGGGCGAGCACCCCTCCCCTGTTCTCCGGGCTCCACTCGCCCATTCTCGTGATGTCACTGACCATGGCGTAGAGCACCTGCGGCGGGCGTCCGATCACCACGCTGTCCGAGACCGCCCTCACGCGTTCCATGGTCCCCCTCACCGTCGTCCGCGCTTCCCTGCATCGGGTTCCGCCGCGGGCCAGTCTACGGCCGCCGGCCCGGGGACGCCGCGCACCTAGACTTGCGACGGGTGGGCCGCCGGAACAGGCGGCCGGGGGAAGGACGGATGGACGATGACGGTGCTCATAGCGGGCTGCGGCGATCTCGGAACCGAGGTGGGCCTTCGACTCGCCGCACGCGGCGAGCGCGTCGTCGGGTGGCGCCGATCGGCGGACCGGTTGCCGGACGCCATCGAAGGAGTGTCCGCCGACCTGACCCGGGCGCTGCCGCCGATCCCCAGGGACACTGACGTCGTCGTTGTCGCTACCGCCGCCGCGGATCGCAGCGAAGCGGCATACCGGAGCGCGTACGTCGATGCCACGCGCAACGTCCTGGACGCCCTGGAACGCGACGGGGTCCGCCCCCGCCGTCTTCTCTTCGTGTCCTCCACGGCGGTGTACGGGGATTTCGACGGGGGCTGGGTCACCGAGCAGTCACCGGCGGAGAGCGCCGCCCCGACGGCGCGGCTCATCCGCGAGGCCGAGCAGCTGCTCCTCGGCCGCTCCGACCGCGCGATCGTCCTCCGGCTCTCGGGGATCTACGGCCCGGGACGCACTCGACTGATCGATCAGGTCACCGGCGGGACAGCCGTCCTTCCCACCGAACCGCAGTGGACGAACCGCATCCATCGCGACGACGCCGCGGGCGCGATCGTCCACCTGGTCATGGACGTCGACGACCCGGCGCCGATCTATCTCGGCAGCGACCGGCTACCCGTGGACCTCGGCGAGGTGCTGCAGTTCCTCGCGCGCGAGCTCGACCTGCCCGAACCGCCGCGCGGTGGGACGGCGTCGACCCGCGGCGGCGCGCGCCGCGTGGACAGCAGCCTGCTGCGATCCACGGGGTTCTCCTTCGCGTACCCGACCTACCGCGAGGGCTACCGGGCGGTTCTCGCCGGGCAGGGAGTCAGGCACCCGTAGGGGGAACCGCCGCCGGCACGCGGGCGTTCGCCGTCAGGCGAGCCAGCCGCACGAGTGACCAGAGGAAGATGCTGATGACGAGCAGGTTGCGGAGGGTCAGCAGGACGGCGACAGCGGGGTTGAGCTCGTAGCGCAGCGCGTCATAGAAGACCGGGTACACCAGGGTGGTCAGGCCCGCCGTCGCGAGCATCGCGAGCGCGGGGTAGCGCCAATCACGCGCACGGTCGAGCACGAGTCCGCCGGCGATCACCGCCGCGATCCACAGCATGAACTGCGGCGAGCCGACCTTGTTGAAGACCACGAGGGTACAGACGAGGGCCAGTGACCCGGTCGCAAGCAGGGCATGGGCCTCAGCGCCGCGATGGAGGGCGATGGCCAGGAAGGCGGCGACCAGGACGACGGTCAGGGCGAGCAGCGGTGTCATCAGGTTCCCGACCACGCCACTGAGCGCACCGCGGACCTCCATGGTGTTGATCACCTCGTCCTCGAAGAAGTAGGCACCCGAGGTTCCGGTGATCGCCTGCCACACTCCCGGCGTGCTGAGCGGAGCCTCGAGCTGCATGCCGCGGGCGCCCTGGGCGCTTAGGAACCCGGTGAGGTTGCGGACGTCACCGAAGGCCGCGACCACGGCGGCACATGCAGCGGTGACCGCGAGACCGGCGCCGAGGATCCGGAGCCTGCCGGAGCGCACGACGACGAGCGATGCGAGCACGACGGCGGCGGGCCACACCTTCATCCAGGTCGCGGCACTGAGCACGAGGGACGCGACGAATGGGCGGGCAGCGACGATGAGCAGTGCCGCCAGGACAAGCGGCGCCGTCAGTCCGTCGATCCTGCCGACGGCGACCGGACCGAGCAGCGCGCTGGCGGCGAGCCACCAGTAGGCGGCAGTGAACGACGACGGGGTCCCTCGCCGGAGGAGGACGGCCGTGCCGACGGCGTTGAGTCCGGCGAAGAGTGCGAACCAGGCGAGCTGGTACAGGGACGGACCGAGGACCGCGGCGACGACCATCGGCGCAAGAGCCCCAACGGGGTACACCCATGCGGTGTCGATGCCCTGCCAGACGCCGCCGTCCAGGGCGAGGTAGGCCCACTCGCGGTAGAAACGGATGTCGCTGAGCACTCCGCCGCCGATGATGAAGGGCAGCAGCCGAGCGAGGAAGCCGGCGTGAATGAGGGCGAAGAACAACCAGACCGGACGCGCACTGTCGAGGGTCTCCGGACGGGGCAGGCGGATGCGCACGGAAGGCTCCTGGTAGGCGGGTGACGGCAGCCGCAAGTCTCTCACCCGCGCGATGGCCCGCGCCAATCCCCCACCGGTTCCGGTGCTGCTGCGTCCGGCTCAGTCCGCTCCGTCGTCGCTGGGGCCGAGTCCGAGCTGCGCTGCAATCCGCCCGAGCGTGTCCTCGAAGAGGACGTCGAGGTCCGCGAAGGTGTTCGGGCCGAACTGCCCGAAGACCTCGAACGACACCGCACCGAACAGTGCGGACCATGCCTGGACCGTTGCCGCGATGACGGATTCCGGCAGGGCCAGGGACAGTTGGTCGCGGATGGCCTGGTAGTCCGGTGCGAGAGCGGCCGGGGCAGGACGGTGACCGGCGCTGACCTCACCCGATCGCCAGGCGTCGTCCATGATGTGCGCCAGGAGCGTGACCACGCGCGTGCCCTGGGCCGTCGTCCTCTCGGCCGGAGCCGCGTACCCGGGAACCGGACTGCCGTACAGGAGTGCGTAGCGCGACGGCTCGCGCACTGCCCAGGCACGGACCGCCCGCGCGAGTGCGCTGAAGCGGTCGGCACCCGACGGTCCCGCTGTCGCCACGGCGTCGTCCACCTCGTCCCCGAGCTCCGTGTACGCGTCGACGACCAGCAGCGTCAGCAGTTCGTCCCTGTCGGCGACGTAGCGGTAGACGGCGGAGGACACCACGCCGAGCTCCCGGGCGACGGCGCGGAGGGAGAGAGCGGCTGCCCCCACCTCACCGAGCTGGCCGCGGCCGATCCGGGTGATGTCGTCGAGAGTCCGTCGGCGAGCACGTTCGCGGGGTGTTCCTGCCATGACCTCAGCCTCCCATCGGAGTGAGAGCAGTGTCAACAAATGAGAGCAGTGCTCTTGACTTTGTCGTCCGGCGGGTCCACTCTGGTGATGAGAGCACTGCTCTCGCTTCCGACTCCCGAAAGGCACACCATGAGCACCTATGCAGTCACCGGAGCAGGACCCGTCGGCTGGACCACCGCCGAACAGCTCGCAGCGCGGGGGGACTCGGTCCGCATCCTCACGAGGTCCGGCAGTGGTCCCGATCACCCCCTGATCGAACGACGGCGCGTGGACGCCTCGGATGCCTCAGCCCTCGAGGCAGCCGTCACAGGGGCGGCAACCGTCTTCCACTGCATCCATGCGAGCGCCTATAGCGAAGCAGCATGGAAGCGGGAGCTGCCCGCTGCCGAGGCAGTGGTGCTCGAGGCCGCAGGCCGTCAGGGCGCCGTCGTCGTCTTCCCCGAGAGCCTGTACTCCTACAGCCGGCCGGACACGGTCATGACCGAGGACAGCGAGCGGGCCGCCGACAGCGGAAAGCGCGGTGTCCGCACGGCCCTCCTGGCCGCCCGCGCCGCCTCCGCGACGGACACCGTCTCCGTCGTCGCCTCCGACTTCTTCGGTCCGCGGGTGCGCACCGCGCATGCCGGCGAGCGCATGGTTCCCGCCATCCTGCAGGGCAAGCCGATCCAGCTCATCGGCAGCGCGGACATGCCGCACTCGTTCACCTACATCCCCGATCTCGCCGCTGCGATGATCGCGGCCGCTGACCTGCCGCGAACCCGGGACAGGATCCTGCATGCTCCTACGCTCCCGGCCCTCACACAGCGCGAGCTGGTGGCCGCGTTCGCTGCGGCAGCAGGGGTTCGGGCGCCCAAGCTCCGGGGGACACCGGGCTGGACGCTCCGCGCCCTCGGCGCCGTCCTCCCATCGATGCGCGAACTGGCGGAGATGACCTACCAGTTCGACCTGCCGTTCGTGATGGATTCGACCGCTTCCACGCAGGTGCTGGGCCTGGAGCCCACGGCCCTGGATGCGGCGATCGCGGATACGCTCCTGTGGTGGCGCAGCGAACTCGACGCTGCGGTGCCGAGCGGCTCGGCATAGGCCCTGCTGCCCGCTCGCCTGCCGCGCCGGCCCGCGGCGGTCACGCCCGGCCGTGCCCCGACGGCACGTACCCGAGCCCCTTGTCCACGACGCCGGGTAGCGCTCGCCCCTCGACCCACAGCAGGAAGTTCCGCTCGAACTGCGCCGCGAGATCGTCCAGCCAGGAATCCGCGTTGCTCGCCATGTGCGGGGTGACGAGCACCGAGGGCAGCGACCACAGTGGATTCACCTTCGGCAACGGCTCGACGGCGAAGGTGTCCAGGACGGCGCCGCCGAGTGTTCCTGCCCGCAAGCGGCGCACGAGGGCGTCCTCGTCCACGAGCCGGCCGCGGCCGACATTGATGAGGACCGCGGAGGGCTTCATGGCGCCGATGACCTCCGCGCTCACGAGGTTCTCGGTCGCAGGGGTCAGGGGCGCGACCAGGACCAGCCAGTCGACGTCCTCCACCACCCGCGCCAGGTTCTCCGACGCGTGGATACGGCCGAAGTCCTCGTCGTTCTCCGCGGCGGTCCGCCCTACCCCTTCGACCCTCACCCCGACCGCCCTGAGGAGGCGTGCCGTATGACGACCGATGCTGCCCGTACCCACGACCATCGCGCGGGTCCCCGCGATATTGCGTCCCTCGCGCCACGACCACTGCGCCTCGCGCTGCTGGTCCCGCAACGGCCCGAATCCCTTGGCCGCGTGCAGCACCGCCCCCAGGACGTACTCGGCCATCGGCTGGTCGAAGATCCCGTGCGCGTTCGTCACCGTGACGTCGGAGGACACCAGTTCCGGGAAGAGCAGCTTGTCCACTCCGGCGGCTGCTACGTGCAGCCAGCGCAGGGAGCCTGCGGCATGCCAGGCCGCAGGCAGCGCCCCGGAGAAGTAGTCCCACAGGTACAGCACGTCGGCGCCGTCGAGCGCCCCGGCGAGTCCATCCGCCTGCGTGACCCGGATGTCGGCGAGCTCCGCGACGCGCCCGAGTCCCCGCACGGGGCGTGCCCCTTCCAGCACAGCGACCACCGGACGCCTAGTCATCCTGGGACTCCGCGCGGTGTCCTACCGCGCCCGCGTCCGGCACGGCGTCCGCCCGCTCATGCGGCCGGTCCCGATCATCGGGACTGACGGGCTTCGCCTCAGGATCACCGGAGGCGACGCCGCTCTCGGGGAGGTTCTCGATCGACTGGTCCCTGAGGTATCGCAGCACCACGATGGCCACCGCGGTCGTGGGAACGGCGAAGAACGCCCCGATGATGCCGAACAGGGTCCCGCCGGCGGTGACGGACGCCAGCACGACCGCCGGGTGGATCTCCAGCGTGCGTCCCACGAGCAGCGGCTGGATGAAGTTGCTCTCGAGCTGCTGCACGAGGACCACGAGCCCCAGCACGATCAAGGCCGTGACCCAGCCGTACGCGAGGAACGCCACGAGTGTCGCCACGAGGCCTGAGACGATGGCGCCCACCACGGGAATGAAGGCGGAGAAGAACACGAGGACGGCCAGCGGGATGGCCAGCGGGATATCGAGGAGGACGAGTCCGAGCCCGATGAACACGGCGTCCACGAGCGCGACGGTGGCCTGCGCGAAGATGTACGAGGACAGCGTCTTCCAGGTCCCGCCGGCGATCGTCGAGGCATGCGAGTATGCGGCTGAATTGGTCCAGCGGGCCGCCCACGGCAGGAAGCGGTCGCCGTCCTTCAGGCAGAAGAAGGTGAACACGAGCGCCAGGAGCACGACGACGGTTCCGGAGGTCAGCTCGCTCAAGCCCGTCGTGATGCCCGTGACGACGTTCCCCACGTTCGACTGCAGTTGCGTCAGGGCGGTGTCCACGATCTCGTCGAGGTTCGCACCGTCCAGGTTGAACGGTGGGCCGGCCGCGAATTCCGCGAGGCCCGCGACGTTGTCCCGCGCCAGGCCGGACAACTCGGTGATGCCGGTCGCGATGGCCGGCACCGTGAGTGCTCCGATGCCGACGACGGCGCCGATGAATCCGAACAGCGTGACGATGGCGGCGAGGACCCTTGGCAGGCCCCGGCGCAGGAACCGGTTGACCGGCCAGAGGACGGATGCGAGAAGCAGGGCGAACAGCGTGGGCAGCACGATCGACCACAGGGCCCTCGTGACGTACCAGAGGATCACGAGGCCTGCCAAGACGATGATGCCGCGGGCGGTCCAGACCGCACTGACCCTCAACCCGTCCGCGAAGGCGTGGGGCCGGAAACGGCGCGCCACCGAGGATCCGTGCGGCTCGGGCGCTGCACCCGGGTCGACGACGCCGGACGCTGCGCGAATTCTGGCTCGTCGGGGCGTTCGTCCTGGTGCAGGAGTGGAGTCGTCGGGCTTTCCGGTATGGGCGCGTGTCACCTCTTCATCCTGCCCTAGTCATGATCGCGCATGCGCGCTCCGTGTGCCTGCCCGCCCCCTACCCCGTCGCCGGATGGCGCCGGGGAACCAGCGCGGGCGGACAAACGGGCGGACAAGCTGGCGGACAGGCTGGCGGACAGGCTGGCGGACAATGGGAGCATGAGTCGAGCTTTACCAGCGCGCAGATACTCCGCGCCGGACCCTTACCCGGGATCCTCACGCAGTCGCCCGGAACCGAGGGTGTCGGGAACGACGCCGGGATCCGGCGGGTACGCGCCGCCCGCCCGGAGCACCTGATGGCACAGCAGGAGCGTGCCCGGTCCACGCGGTCCGCCATCATCCGCGCTGCTGCCCGGGTGTTCGAGGAGCAGGGCTACGGGGGCGCCTCGCTGGCCGCCGTGGCCACCGGCGCCGGGGTGACCAAGGGCGCGCTCTACTTCCATTTCGCCGCCAAGGAAGACCTCGCTGTCGCTGTCATCGAGGAGCAGCACGCGATCGCCTCCGCCGACGGTGCGCGGGTGCAGGCACTCAACCGGCCCGCTCTCGAGACGATGATCCTCACCTGCCGTGGTTTCGCCGTGCAGCTCATGGAGCACCCCGTGATGCGCGCCGGCATCCGGTTGACCTTCGAGGCTTCCGCCTTCGGCCACGATGTCCGCCAGCCGTACCTGGACTGGGCGATGCGCTTCGGCGAGCTCGCGCGGGAGGGCCAGCAGGACGGCGATCTGCGCGCGGACCTCGATGCGGAGGCTTTCGCCCTCCTCATCGTCGGTGCCTATACCGGCGTGCAGATGGTCTCCAACATCCTGACCGGCCGGCAGGACGTCTTCGACCGGCTGCGGGATCTGTGGCAGCTGCTGCTGCCCGGAGTGATGGCAGCGGACAGACATCACGACATCCCGCGCCTCGTCGCGCTGTTGAGCGAGGAGCAAACCCCGTAAACCGGTTGTCCGGTTTGTTTTGTGCGCGCGAGGGGATACTCTTCTTTTCGGCGTGGCAGGAGCTCCGTGGGGGAAGCTCCCTGCCCGATCCCGAGGGATCCCGCCTGCGGGCCACCCGCGGACGCGAACGGCGTCCGCGGGTCGCCCGCCCTGTGCCGGCACCGATGGACGAGGCGGCCGGTTTCCCCCATCTCACAGCGCCCGTCGGACTAGGGTGAGGGAAAGCCCTCCGACACAGCAAAGGTGATCATGCGCTACGTGAAACTCGGATCGACAGGCCTCGACATCTCGCCGCTCGCCCTCGGCTGCATGAGTTACGGCACTCCGGATCGCGGGAACCACTCGTGGACCCTGCCGGAGGACGAGAGCCGGCCGCTGATCAAGGCGGCCGTCGAGGCCGGCATCAACTTCTTCGACACAGCGAACGTCTACTCGGACGGATCCAGCGAGGAGATCGTCGGCCGCGCGCTGGCCGACTTCACGCGCCGTGAGGAGACGGTCATCGCCACGAAGGTCCACGGCCGCATGCACGAGGGCCCCAACGGGGCCGGGCTGTCCCGGAAGGCGATCCTGGCCGAGCTCGACAACAGCCTCCGCCGGCTCGGCACCGATTACGTGGACCTGTACCAGATCCACCGGTTCGACCCGGAGACCCCGCTCGAGGAGACCCTCGAGGCCCTGCACGACGTGGTCAGGGCAGGCAAGGTGCGCTACACCGGCGCGTCCTCGATGTACGCCTGGCAGTTCTCGAAGGCGTTGTACCTGCAGCGCCTCAACGGCTGGACGCGCTTCGTCTCGATGCAGGATCACTACAACCTAATCAACCGCGAGGAGGAGCGCGAGATGTATGGTCTCTGCGCCGACCAGGGCATCGGCGTGCTGCCCTGGAGCCCGCTCGCGCGCGGCAAGCTGGCCAGGCCCTGGGACGAGACGACGTCGCGCTCGGAGACGGACCAGTTCGGCAAGAGCCTCTACGGCACGCTCGATTCCGACCGCCGCGTCTCGGACGCCGTCGGGGCCGTGGCGCAGTCACGCGGCGTGACCCGCGCACAGGTCGCGCTCGCCTGGGTGTCGCGCAATCCCGTCGTGTCCGCGCCCATCGTGGGCGTGGGCAAGCCGCGCCACCTGGACGACGCGCTCGCGTCACTCGAACTCGAGCTGACGCAGGACGAGGTCCATGCCCTCGAGGAGCACTACGTACCTCATCCCCTCGTCGGATTCTGACGTCGCGGATCCGACGTCGGCACCCACGCCGGTCGTCACTAGGCCGACAGGCGCCATGGGCAGTGGCAGTGGCAGCGGCCAATACTCCAGGAGACGCTCGGACACAAGGGGGTGAGCGCGAGTGCAGGGGTGCTGTAGGTTGTCATCACCCTGACTCGGAAGGCACCACGATGACCATCTCCAGACGGCAGATTCTCGGCGGAGCAGGATTCCTGGCAGCAGCAGCCGCACTCAACGGCTGTGCCGGTTTCTCGGGAGGTGGGACCAACGACGGCGACGAGGGCGGGGCCGACACCCTCACCTTCACCACCTGGGGCAGTCCGGCCGAGGAGGAGGGTTTCCGCCGCGGCATCGACGCCTTCAAGGCCGCCAATGCGGGCGTGGACGTGCAACTGAACCTCGTGCCCTACGAACAGATCTTCCAGAACATCGACGCCCAGCTGCAGGCCGGCACCGCACCGGACCTGTTCCGCGTGGACTACGGCACCATCGGCGCCTACAGCAGCCAGGACCAGCTCCTCGACCTCAGTAGCTACTTCGACACCGCGGCCAGCGAAGAGTTCCTCCCCGCGATGTGGCAGGCCGTGCAGTACGACGGCAAGCCGTACGGCGTGCCCCACCAGACGGATACCTCCGCCCTCGTCTACCGCACCGATCTCTTCGAGCAGGCGGGCATCACGAGTATCCCGGACAGCCTCGAATCCGCCTGGTCCTGGGACGAGTTCCGCCAGGTCGCCGAGCAGCTCCGCGGCTCCCTCCCCCAGGATCTCTACCCCTTCGTCTACAACTGGCAGCTCGGCGGGTCCACGCGGTGGTTGAGCTGGCTCTTCCAGGCGGGCGGCCGCCTCTTCGACGAGGACCTCACCGGGCCTGCCATCGAATCCGACGCCGGAACAAAGGCCCTGGCCTTCACCCAGGGCTTCTTCACCGACGGGCTGGTCCCTCCCAGCAGCTCGGTGAAGTCCTCCACCTATGCCGACAACGCGTTCGCCGCCGGTTCGACGGCGATGGCGTTCGTGGGCAATTTCGTCCTGCCGAGCCTCGACGAGGCGGTCAAGGACTTCGAATGGGGAGCCACCTACCTGCCACGGGACGAGCGCGGTGCCTGCGATCTGGGCGGCAATGCCCTCGTGGCCACGAAGAATGCCCGCAATCCCGACCTCGCGGCGGAGTTCCTGAAGTTCATGACGCAGCCCGACCAGATGTCGGACTTCTGCGCGCGTGCCATGGAACTGCCCACCCTGAACAGCCTGGTCGGAACGGAGCTGGACTACCAGACGCGTCCGGACATCGCGGGGATCTTCGTCGAGCAGGCCACCACCCTGGAGCCCGGCGACGTCCAGCAGCTCACGTCCCCCGCCATGGCTGCGATCAACCCCAAGATGCGCGACGAACTGGAAGCCGCCTTCACCCAGGGGCAGCCCGTCGAGGAGACCCTCGCGAACATCGCGGCCGCTGTCGATGAGGCACTCGGCTGATGTCCGCCGGCACCTCCGCCCGGGAGGAGTCGACCGACACAGGGCCGCCGTCCTCCCCGGCAGCGACCTACGCCGTGCAGCCCGGGAGGACTTCCCGGCAGAGGCGGGCCACCCTGACCTCCTACGGCTTCCTCGGACCCAACCTGATCCTGCTGGGTATCTTCCTGTTCCTGCCCCTGGGCTGGGCGTTCCTCATCAGCTTCCAGGAATCGGGCGGCTTCGGGGCGAGCGGCTGGGTGGGACTCGAGAACTACCAGCGCCTCGTCGCCGACTCCACGTTCTGGCAGTCCGCGTGGAACACCGCCGTGTTCACCCTCATCACCGTCCCCCTGAGCCTGGCCCTCGGGCTGGGCCTCGCTGTGCTCATGAACTCCGTGCTGCCCGCGCGGAAACTGTTCCGCACCCTCATCTACCTGCCGATGGTGATCTCGGGCGTCGCTACCGCACTCATGGGCGTGCTGCTGTTCGACGAGGCGACGGGCATCATCAACAAGCTGCTGCGCGAGGGCGGCCTGGCTACCGTCCCGTGGCAGTCGCAGGGCTCTGCGGCCTTCGCATCGATCATCCTGGTGACCCTCTGGATCCGCGTGGGATTCAACATGGTCATCTACCTGGCGGGCCTGCAGGGCATCTCTCCCGAACTCTACGAGGCCGCCCGGCTCGAGGGCGCCGGATCCTGGCAGCAGTTCCGGTACCTCACCGTCCCGCTCGTCGGTCCGTCCACCTTCTTCCTGCTGATCATGGACGTCATCTATTCCTTCCAGGTCTTCGACACCATCTTCGTGATGACGGGTGGAGGCCCGGGACGCTCGACGTCGGTGCTCGTTACCTACGCCTACGAGAACGGATTCGTGACGCGCGACCAGAGCTATGCTGCGGCGATCGGCATCGTGATCTTCCTGCTCACCCTCGCCTTCACGGCGATCCAGTGGCGCAGTAACCGTTCACGCGACACCGCGGGATGACACGCAGGACGACCGCCCGCCCCCGGACGACCAGGACAGGGATGCCGATGGATCAACCACTTCACGCGCAGGGCGATAGCGCTCCGGCCCGGCCGGCCGCGGTCGGCGTCGGCCCCGCCGCTTTTGTTCCGCGCACCAGGCGGGTGCCACCGGCCCAGCGGGCATCGGCCGTCGCCCGCCTCGTCGCCGCGGTCGTCGTCGGACTGGTGATGATGTTCCCGCTCTACTGGATGGTCACCCTCGCCTTCTCCCCGAACGCTGACGTCTTCAGCCGCGAGCTGCGCATCTGGCCGTCCTCGTGGACGCTCGACAACTTCAGGACGGTGTTCGGCAGCTTCCCCACGGCGACCTGGTTCGGGAACTCGGTGGTGATCACCGCGATCGTCACGGTCCTGACGGTCAGCGTGAACCTGCTCGCGGGCTATGCGTTCGCCGAGCTGGACTTCCGTGGGAAAGGCGCCATCTTCCTCCTGGTGCTGAGCACCATGATGATCCCCGTGCAGGTGCTGATGGTGGCGCAGTTCCGCCTCGTCACGGAACTCGGCATCTACGGCACCTTCTGGGCCGTCATCCTCCCATCGGCGGCTTCGGCCTTCGGGATCTTCCTCGCGCGGCAGTTCATAATCGCCATACCGGACGAACTCATCGAGGCCGCGAAGGTCGACGGCGCCGGTACGCTCCGGATCTTCCTGCAGATCGTCCTGCCGCTGTGCAGACCGCTCATCGCGGTCCTCGTGCTGCTGACGGTCATGTACCAGTGGAACGATTTCGCATGGCCGCTGATCGCGCTCAAGGACAGCCAGCTGTTCACGCTCCCCATCGGCCTGCTGTACCTGCGGGGCCAGTACGGCGCTGACTACGGCGCCATCATGGCTCTGGCGCTGGTCTCGATCACGCCGATCATCATCATGTTCCTGGCCTTCCAGAAGTACTTCGTGCAGGGCCTTGCCCGCAGCGGCATCCGGTGATGGATCAGCGGGAGGGCTTCACCACCTCCGGAAGCCACCCTCGGTGCTGAGGACCTGGCCGACCATCCAGCGACCCTCATCGCTGAGCAGCCAGGCGATGAGGCGCGCAGGATCGTCGGGTTCCCCGAAGCGACCGGACGGGAAATGGTCGAGAACCTCTCGGAGTGTGTCGAGCGGGCGGTCGGCGGTGTCGTCGTCGAGGTAGCCCGTATTGACCGGTCCGGGGTTCACGGTGTTGAGCAGGATGCCCCGGTCCACGAGGTCGTCGGCCACGGACGCGGTCAGTCCGGCGAGCGCGGCCTTCGACGCAGCGTAGGCGATCTCGCCGGTCATCGGCCCGCTGACCTGGCCCGAGGTCATCCAGATGACGCGGCCGCCCTCGCGCCCATCGTGCTGTTCCGCGAAGTGCTTCGTCGCCAGGATGGTGGAGCGTGTGTTGACCTGCCAGTGCGCATCGAGGTCCGACCAGGACATATCCGCGAGCCGGCCGTCTCCCCCGCTCCTCGCGTGGTTGCAGACGAGTCCGTCGAGGTGGCCCAGGGCGTCACGTGCCTGCATGATCAGCCGCTCCCCGCCGTCGTGCCGGCCGAGGTCGATCCCTCCGTCGGCGAGGGTTGCACCGTCCTGCAATCGAGCACGGATGCCGCCGGTGACGTCCTCGATACTGTCCGCGCCCCAGGGCTGCTCGGCGTCATGCGGAGCGTAGTGGTGCAGGTAGAGGCTGGCACCCATGCTTGCGAGGCGGGACGCTACTGCGTAGCCGATGCCCTTGCGGCGGCTCACCCCTGTGACGACGAACGTACGTCCGGACAGTGCCTTCGAGGAATCCATGGCCCCAGCCTAGGTGGCACCCGCCGCTAGGCTGGAAGCACCACCTGCCGTCCAGCAACCTATCGAGGAGGCGCATGCCCACGCTGCCCGTCCGTTCCGGCCTCGCGGTAGCTGTCGTGACCCTCCTTGCGTTCGGTGCCACCGGCTGCTCGACCGGTCCGGTACTTGGCCTCCTGCGGCAGGAACAGTCCGACCAGGACATCCTGACCATCCGGACGGACCTCGACGGAGTGGACCTCGGCAGCACCCGGTTCCTCGCGCAGCGTGACGGTGTCGAGTACTTCGCGGCGACGCCGGTGCCGGGCAGCGGAAGCGACGCCGTCTGCCTGCTCGTCGAGGAGGGTATCGGCGTCGGGTTGGAGTGCGCACCGCTCGAGCGCGGAACGGCGGGGGCGACGATCCGCGACAGCAGGGTCACCGCGGTACTGCTGCCGGACGACATCGATCGGGATGCGCTGAGGCACGAGGGCTTCGAGCTGCTGCACCGGAATCTCGCGATACGTCCTGCGGATGCCGGCTGAATCGACGCACCGACAGGTGACGCGCCAGCACCCCGGCCGGACGGCCACGTCGCAAGCCCGACGTGCGCGACGGACCGGTGCTGGACACCGCCGTCCCGCACGCGCCTAGCATGGGAGGAACCGGTCAGCCCGACGAAGGAGTGAAGTCATGGCAATTGCACAGGATGACGGCGGCGAGCTGATCGTCGGTGACGTCACGCAGACCGGCGGGCGGGCGCTCGCCGTCGGACTGTCCAGCTCCGAGGACAGTCAGGGACGGCCGCTGGTCAGCGTCGGCTGGGTCGAACAGGGCGAACGCCTCGAACTCACCGTCCGGGAGGCCGAGGCGCTGCGGGACGAACTCACTCGCATCATCGAGGACGCGGATGCTGGAGCTCGGGGAACGGCTTAGGCCTGGACCTGCGAGGTCCCGACGGTGACGCGGTGGTTCTGCTCGCACTGGAAGACGGCGATCGTTCCGGCGGGAACGGGCCCCTCGGCGGGCCACTGGTCCTCGCCCAGTTCCAGCAGGTCGGAGCCGCACGTGGGGCATCGGGTGTCCATCGGTGTCATCCTCTCCTCGCATCAGGTCCGCGGCCGCCGTCGACTCCAGGCGTGCGGGTAGCGCTATCGCCCCAGTACACACCGGTTCGGTCCGACTGCGCCACGTCGCATCCGCTCTGCGGCGTGGAGGTGGACGGACGGTATGCGAAGCGCTAGGACCGACGCCCGGCGGTCGACCGGATCGCGGCGGCAGCCAGGCCGGCAGCGGCGGCGGCTACGACGACGGTCCCCCAGGGGAACGGCGGCCTGCCCCCGATGAATCGTGTGGAGGGATCCTCACCGGATCGCATGATGGGAAGCACTTCCACGCTGTGCGAGGCTCGTGCCAGCACCGAACTCGTCCCGTGCAGCAGGGGCGCCAACCGCTCCGGAGCACGCAGGACGGCATGGTCCACGAGATCGCGTGCCCGGTCGAGCACCGACAGCGGCAGAGCGGCGACCACGTTGCCGGGCGGCCGCCGGGCCACGACGGGATGGGCACGTGTCGGGGCGATGCTCCGGACTGCTTCCCAGAGCACGCCCAACACCTGCAACTCCCTCCGCGAGACCCGAGCCTGAAGCCGCGGAAACAGCGCGTCCTCCTCGTCGCGGACGTCATCGTCGAGAACCTCGACGAGCCGCGCCAGGACGTCTGCCCGTTCCGGCGAGCCGTCCTCGAGTCCCTCGAGTGTCGTTACGAGCTCGTTGACCTCCTGGTGCTCGCGTTCCACCTCGAGGGTGAGTTCATCGCCGTCGGGTAGTACCCGGCGCATGACGGGCCAGAGGACGGACTCCTCCGCGAAGGCGTGAGGGAACACCAGGCGGTAGACGTCGAGCAGCACGGAAGCCTGTGCTTCGCCGGACGTCCCGCGCAGTTCCTCGAGCAGCCCGTTGAGCTTCACATGGTCACGCTTCTGCCGCACGAGGACACTGAGCGGTCCGCCGAGCTGGTCGGTGGTCTGGTCTGCGACCGAGGTGTACAAGGACTCTCCCTGGGCTGTGAGGTTCGGGCGGGGCCGTTCCGCACCTTCTCCATCTGTACCCGCCGCCGGGTCACGGACACAGGGACACTTCGGCCTGTCGCCCCGCGGTACGGGTGCCTATAATCGGCCGGCCGGCCTCTCCTTTCGGGCCCCTCCACACGCTTGTGTGACCGGCCAGTCGGCGCCTACCATGCCATTCCCGCTGGCATACTTCCTCGGGTGGCCCGAACTATATCCCCCAGGACGCTTCCGCGAGGACCGCGATGTACCTCGGATGGGCGGTCTTCGTCGTGGTCGCCGCGGTGTCGATCATCCACGCGATACGAACGACGCGACGGCAGGAGCGCGCTGTCGCCGCTTGGCCGCGCACAGCTGCCACCGTTACCGGGCATGTCAAGGAATGGAGCAGCGGTGCTGGCGGATTGACCCCGAAGCGCCGCTATTACCTCTCATACCAGTTCGTGGACGCACACGGATTCTTCTTTGCGGGCCAGTCCGAGATCCCCAGCGCCGAGGTACTCGTTCCCGGAAGCACCATCGAGGTGGCCTATAACCCGACGAGTCCCTCCCGGTCATTCCACCAGTCGTCCCAGACCCGCCAGACGCTGGGCTGCGCCATTCCCTTCCTGGTGGCAATCGCGCTGGCCTTCTATTTCTTCATCGGCCTCTTCCCGGAATAACCATGGAGATCACGGGTGTCTTCCTGATCGTTCCCGCTCTCGTCCTCGTACTGGGTGTTCTGCTGGTGGGAGGGTCCTTGCTCGTGTCGCTCCGTCGACGCCGGGCGTGGAAGGGCTGGGCCGAGGCCTCCGGAACAGTCACCGGGGTCCTGCACGGGCCGGACGGGGTTTTCCCGCGGCCGGCATCGATTCGCGCCGTCGTACGAGTTCCTGGACCGCGCCGGTGCGCGGCGTTCCGGCCGGGGTGATGTCTTCGGGCCCTGCCAGCACATCATCGGCGCACCGTTCAAGGTGCTCTACAACACGGCGAACCCCGACCAGTCAGCAGTACCCGGCGTCCCCGCCGCCCGCCAGCGGCTGTCGACCGGACTCCTCTGCGTGCTCTTCGGCGTGGTGGGACTGGCCATGTTCCGATCTTTCCTGCAGTAGGCACAACGAGCACTGCTGCCTGTTGACCAACCCGTTCCCATCCGTTCGGGCTGCGGCTCCGAAGAGGGTGTCGAAGAGGGTGTCCAAGGGGGTGGAGCCCTCGGTAGAGAAGCATGCCTGCAGGAGGAGTTGGGTTGTGACCGTTGTCCTTACGAGGCCCCGCCACGAGGAGTACGTCGAGGCGGCGGAAGAGGCCTTCGCGCACTGCCCGGAGGTCAGGAATCTGAGCCTGGTATCGGTGGAAGCCCGCTCCGGCATGCTGACCGCGCACTTCGAAGGACGCCGGGGCGACTTCCGGGGCCCGTTCGGAATCGCGGTCCGCCTCTCCCAGGACGCATTCGAGCGGCAGCCGTCGGAGCTCGTTGCACGGGACTCCGTCCGGGAATGGGTGCACCGGAACCTCGTCACACGGGCGTCCGAGGCGTACCAGGCGAGCATCGGCCACCAGCGGGGGTACACGCCCGACGGCGTCTGGTGGCTGGTGAGGGAACGAACCGTGCCACGAGGAGCACGCTCGGCAAACGCGGCCTCACTGAACTGAACGGGGACTTCGATGGGTGAGTTCGAGTGACGGCGGAATCGATACAGGTTGCAGGAGGCAGGGGTCGGCTGACCAGACTCGACGACGGGATGATCCGCCTGACCTGGCAGCCGGGCACGATCGTGGAGGTTGAGGATGCACAGGACGTGCTGGAGAGCAGCTTCCTGTTCGTCGACAGCGTGCCCTATGCGATCCTGATCGACCTGGGCGGAATCTTCAGTATCAGCGCCGCCGCGAGTCATGCTTTCGCGGACGATCATCGTGTCCTTGCCGCAGCAATGCTGGGTGACACGCCCGTGGACCGTGTGCTGGCGGCGCAGAGCTCCCGCGCCATCCACTCGACCAGGCTCTTCTCGTCCGAGCCGGACGCCATCGCCTGGCTCGCGGGTTACCTCCTCGGGGAGTAGCCGTCGGGGCCGGCCAGGCCGGAGCGACCACCGCATGGCGGGCGGCTCAGCACGGCCACGATGCCAGTGGCGCGGAGCAGGTCCTCGACCCAGCCCGGCAGTGGCGCGGAACAGCCCGCGGTGACAGGACCGCCGCCGACCCGCCGGCGGTCCCCCGGCAGCTCACGGGCGGACGGCCCTGCCGGCCCGAGGCGATCAGCGCCTGAGTACTCGGCGAGCCAGGACGTTGCCCAGTAGCTGGACGGCCTGGACGAGCAGGACGATCACGATCACCGCGGCCCAGGTCACCACCGGGTTGAACTGCCGGTAGCCGTACTGGATGGCGAAGTTGCCCAGTCCACCGCCACCGACGCTTCCGGCCACTGCTGACATGTCGACGAGGGCTACGAAGATGAAGGTGTAGCCCAGGATCAGGGGTCCCAGGGCCTCCGGGATGAGGATGGTCAGGATGATCCGCAGGCGTCCTGCCCCGACGGACCGCGCCGCTTCGATGACGCCCGGCTGGACGGTCAGAAGGTTCTGCTCGACGATCCGGCTGATGCCGAAGGTGGCCGCGAGGGACAGCGTGAAGATGATCGCGCTGTTGCCGATTCCGGTTCCCGTGACCGCCCGGGCGAGGGGTTGGGCGGCCGCCAGGAAGATGATGAACGGGATCGGCCGGAAGATGTTGACGATGACGTTCAAGGTACCGAACACCGCGCGGTTGCCCAGGATGCTGCCGGACCTGGTGGTGTAGAGGCCGATACCCAGAAGGAGTCCGCCCAGGCCTCCGAAGAGGAGGCTCAGCCCGACGATGTACAGCGTCTCGTACGTGGCTTCCCAGAGTTGCGGGGTCAGGGGAATGAGGTCTTCCATCAGGCGAGCTCCTTCACGGCGATCCGGCCGGCCATGGTCTGCAGTGTCGAGGTGATGACGGCGTCCTGTCCGGTCAGGGCGAGGGTGAGGTGACCGAAGGCTCGTCCGCGGATGTCGTTGATCCCGCCGTAGACGAGTTCGAACTCCACGCCCGCGGCGGCCAGCTCGAGGAAGACGGATGCCTGCGAGGAGTCGCCGTCACGGAAGGAGAAGGTGACGATACGCCCGGTATGCCGCTCGCGGAGGACGGACAGTTCGTCGGGAGACGGGATTCCGCGCACCACCGTGGAGACGAACCGTCGGGACGACGCCTCGCGGGGATTGGAGAAGACGTCGAACACCTCTCCCTGCTCCACGATGCGTCCTCCGTCCATGACCGCCACCTTGGTGGCGAGGGTCTGGATGACATCCATCTCGTGTGTGATGACCACGATGGTGATTCCCAGCTCCTCATTCACCCGGCGCAGGAGCCGGAGCACTTCGTGGGTGGTCTCAGGATCAAGGGCCGACGTCGCCTCGTCCGCGAGGAGGATCTTGGGCGAGGTCGCCAGAGCACGAGCGATGCCGACGCGCTGCTTCTGCCCGCCGGAGAGCTGCTCGGGATAGTTCGAGGCCTTGTCCGCGAGCCCCACGAAATCCAGCAGCTCGGTGACGCGGGCCTGGATCTCATCCCGCGTCCTGCCCGCGACGCGGAGGGGATACGCCACGTTGTTCCAGACGGTCTTCGCGTTGAAGAGGTTGAACTGCTGGAAGATCATGCCGATGTCCAGGCGCAGTGTGCGCAACTGGCGGTCAGGGACATTCGTGACCTGGTGTCCGTCGACGACGATCTCGCCGCTCGTGGCTTTCTCGAGGGCATTGATCAATCGGACCAGGGTGCTCTTGCCTGCTCCGGAGTACCCGATGATCCCGAAGATCTCCCCTGCCTCGATGTCCAGGCTCACGTTGTCGATGGCATGGACAACGGGATCGCCGCGGCGTCCCGGGGGAAAGCTCTTGGTGACGTTCCGCAGTGAGATGAGTGGCATGGTCTTCCTAGCTGGAGTAGTAGTGTGGCCGGCCAGGATCACCGGCCGGCCACACGAAGAGGACACGAATCGTCAGCCTTGGGCCTTCGTGTCTTCCTCGACGGTGTCCAGACTCGTCTTCAGCTCCTCCGCGGGAACCTTCAGGAACTCGGCGGTACCGCCCGAGGTCTCCTGCACCGCATCGAGGACCTCCTGGGTGTCCTGGTAGATGCTCACGAGCTTGAGGTAGGTCTCGTTGTTCTCCTCGCCTGCACGGGAGGCGAAGACGTTCACATAGGCAGCCGCAGCAGGATCCGCGGGATCGTCCTTCGCGATGGCGTCGTCGAAGCTGAGCCCGGCGTCCTGGACGAAGTCATTGTTGATGATTGCCGCCGCGACGTCGGGAAGGGAGGTCGGGGTGAGCGACGCGTCCAGCGTGGTGACGGTGACCTTCGAGGCCTCTTCGTCGATGTCGTCGATCGTGGAGAACGCGCTGCCGCCGTCCTTGAGCACAACCAGTCCTGCGGACTGGAGAACGAGGAGGCCACGCGCAAGATTGCTCTCGTCATTGGGAACAGCAACAGTCGAACCCTCGGGAATGTCCTCCACCGAACCGTGCTTCGTGGAGTACAGCCCCAGCGGGTAGATCGCCGTCGATCCGACGGGGGTCAGTTCCTCGCCGCTGGAGACGTTGTAGCGCGCCAGGTAGACGAGGTGCTGGAACTGGTTGAGATCGAGGTCGCCCTCGGTCAACGCGGGGTTCGGCTGCGTGTACTCGGCGAAGTCGACCACCTCGAGGTCGATGCCCTCCTCTGCAGCGGCATCGGTGAGGATGGCCCATTCCGGGTCACTGGCCCCGACGACGCCGAGGCGCACTTTCTCGTCCCCTCCTTCGGAGCTGGCTGCCGAGGAACCGCACGCGACGGTCACTGCAAGGAACGGGACGACGGCGATAACCAAAAGCCTGCGGGAGTGAATCATTGGTCTTCTTTCTCGAACATCGGGAACGGAACGAGCAAGCCGTTGGTGCCGCCGCCGGAAGGCGTTGTGCACTTCGGAGGAACTACCCGACTGCGGCACGCTGGCTTGCTTCCATGTAGTGCGGGCGCAAACCATCACCGCTTGAGCAGCTCCGGAAACGCCGTACTTGCCAACCGGAAAATATCTCGGCGGCCGAATCTTCACCTGGAGCACCCCACTACGGGAGAGGGTTGCTGTCCAACCGGCCAGGGCCTGTGGCTGGAACTCTTGATTCTTCACCCGACGCTAATTCACGGCTCGGGACCGGTCAAAATGAACCGGCTCGCTACGTCACAAACGACGTGCACGTCCCTCGTACTGGTGGCCACACGAGGGAACTGCTATACACGGGCACCTCCGGCGTCGGACGGGACAGCCGAGAAGGTCGGCCGCGGTGCCCTATCGTCCGTCCAGCCGCCCGACCAGCTGTTCCACGCCGGGGCCGGACAGCCGCGCGAGCCCCACCGGACGGCCGGCCGCGACGAGGAGCAGGTCCTCCACGCTCCCTTCCACCCGGGGCCCCTCACCCGATGACCACTCCGCATCGGTCGCGACCAGCTCGAGTCCCAGAAGCCGCTCGGGAGCGCCCAGCATCCGGTTCCCCACGACGTAGGTCAGCACAGGAACGGCGACGTCGAGGCGCACGCGGTAGGCGCGGCCGAGCGCCTGAGCGATGTCCTGTCCGTGCACGAGCAGGTCGGTCAACGGGTCCATGGGAGCGCTGCCCGGGATGCGCCGGGAGGACTCCGCGCTCTCGCGCAACTGTTGGACGAGCTCGGCGGCGGTGAACCTCGCTGCACGGTCGCGCGCGGTATCCGCGATCATCCGGTGGAAACTGCCGCGAGCCTTGATGGCCGCCACGACGAGGAATCCCACCGACGCCCTGGTCGGGATCGTCAGGTGGGCGACCACCTCCCGCACGGTCCAAGCAGAACACAGGGACGGTGCGGTCCACTCGGCGTCGTCGAGTGTCTCCAGGAAGCCGCACAGGTGCTGCCGTTCGGCTCTCACCGCCACCGCTATCTCATCTGCTTCCATAGTCGGGGCTCCTTGGGTGGCCGTACGGTGACAGGAGCAGTGTTCCATCCGGCGTGTGGGAGCACCAGAGCACTGCACGGGAGTCATCGGGAGGATGCAGCAGACATGGAATTCGTGGAGGAGGTGGCGAGGCTCTACGCCCTGCCGCTGGACCAGTTCACCGCTGCTCGGAACACCGCTGCGAAGGAGGCTACGCAGCACGGCGACAAGACGCTCGCCGGTATGCTGCGCAAGCTGCCGAAGCCGGCGTCGGCGGCCTGGCTCGTCAACGTGCTCGTCAATCGCCGCCGGGATGAGGTGGAGCAGGTGCTGGAGCTCGGCGCGTCGCTCAAGGCGGCTCAGGCGAGCCTGGACCGCGCCCAGCTGAACGCGCTCGGCCAGCAACGCCAGCGTCTCCTCGCCGCCGTCGCGCGGCAATCCCTCGATGCCGCCGCCGAGGTGGGGCACGACGTCGGGGCCGCCGCCCTCCCCGGTGTCGAGCAGACCCTGCGAGCCGCCCTCGCCGATCCCGCCGCCGCAGCAGCGGTGCTCACGGGTCGCCTTGTGCGGACGCTGGAGGCTACCGGATGGGATCCGGTAGACCTCGAGGGGGCGGTGGCGGGACCCTTCGCCCCGCCCTCCACGCCGGCCGACGGCGACGACGAGGGCCGGGATCCGCACGCGGACACAGGCACACCGGACGGCACCACGGGCGGATCACGAAAGGCGCAGCAGCTGACGCTTGCACGTCGGCGCCGACAGGCCCAGGCCCGGCTCGACGCAGCCCGTGAAGCATCAGCCGAGGCGGAGGCAGCGGCATCCGGCATCCGCCGTCGGCTCGAGCGGATCTCCGTTCGCCGTGACGGACTGACGGCAACCATCGAGGACCTGAACGAACGGTTGGAGATCCTGCAGCGTGAACTCGCCGACGTCGACGGCCAGGCGGCAGGGCTCGATGAACAGGCGGACGAGGCCGGTCGCTCCCTCGCGGAGGCGAGGGACGAGGAAGAAGCAGCAGAGGCTCTCCTCCAGGAACTGGAGTGACCATTCGGCCTCGAAGCCGCACTGGCGTCGCGGCAAACCATCAACACCGCCGTCGGGATCATCATGTTCCAGAAGAAGTGCTCGCAGGATGAAGCGTCGGCCATCCTGCAGCGTGCCTCCAGCAGCAGGAACATGAAGCTGCGGCTGGCCGCCGAGCGCGTCGTCCAGTCCGCCAGCGAGCGGTCCTAGGCGCCGGCCACCGGGCGGTAGGGCGGGTACGCGAAGTCGATCGCGAGCCACGACATCGACGGTCCTGCGCGCAGCCCACCGGCTCGATGCAGGGTCCGTCGTCGAATCCGGGTCGGACACCAGCGAATCGGCCGGCGGGTCATGCAGCTACCGGCGATCGTGACCCGCCGACGGATTTGCCCCCGGCACCCCGCAGTGACTATCTTGAACGACGTCTAGAAGTGGGCGCCGTGCATCGCCGGCCTGCCCGGCGTCAGGACTTCTCGAGGCCTATTGTGGAATCCGAGCCCAACCTCAACGAACTCGCCGTCATCTTCGGCCGTGTTCGGGGGCATCTCCTCACCGAAGAAACAGTGCAGCACGCCGTGGACCTTCTGGCCGAAGCTGCCCGCGATCTGATCCCCGGCGCCACCGGCGCTGGTGTTTCCCTCATCCACCATGGTCGGAGGACCAGCACCGGCGCAACGGACAACCTGGTCAAGCGGGCCGACGAGCTGCAGTACGAACTGTCCGAGGGACCCTGCCTCAGCGCCTGGTCCACCGGGCAACCCGCGCGGTCGGACGACACGACCGCTCCCGGGCAGGCCTGGGCACAATGGGCCTCGGCCGCGGCAGCGATGTCGGTCCGGTCCTGCCAGAGCGTCCCGCTCATCCAGGGACGCACGACGTTCGGGGCGATGAAGGTCTACTCGACCGAGGCGGGAGCCTTCGACGACACGACGGAGCGAGCCCTCACCCGCTTCGCCGTTCCGGCGGCCACCCTGCTGAGTCACGTCCAGACGAGGGAGACGCCCCAGCAGATAGGCTCCGAACTCTCGACGGCCCTGCAGATGCGGGACCGTGTCGGTATGGCCAAAGGCATAATCATGGCGCAGCTCGGCGTGGATGACCGGACGGCCTTCCGCGAACTGGTGGCGCGAGCCGAGCGCGACCGGCGTTCGGTGGCCGAGATCGCGGCGGAGCTGACGAGTGGCCCTGCTTCCCGTGGGGCTGATTCCCGGTAGCGGGGTACTGCGGCTGCACCCCGTCGACCAAGACCGACCGCGACCGCGACCGACAGCCTCCCCGCCCGCGGTGCGGGGAGGCCTGGGATCCAGGGCCGTCCGTCGGTCCTCCGCCACGCCTCGGACGGGTCAGTAGCCGCAGTCGGTCCGGTAGTCCGAGATGGCCGTGCTGACCGTCGGCGCGGGGCAGAGGAACTGCGAGTACCGCAGGTCGTCGTCCACGAACCGCTTCAGCCAGGAGATGCTGGAGGACGCGATCGTGGTGTTGCTGGTGTCCGGGGCGTAGTGCTAGGCGCCCCGCAACTCGAGGTACGCCTTCTGCGGCAGGCTGGTCAGCCCGTTGTAGAAGGGGATGGAGTGGCGGCTGACGGGGGCGGCGTCGTCGTTCTGCGCACCGATGATCAGGCTGGGCGTCGTGATCTCGGGCCAGCTCTTGTCGAGGTTGTAGGGCGTCATGCCGATCGTGGCCCGGAGCGCGGGGTTGTCCTTCGCCGCCTCCAGGGTGCCGCCTCCGCCCATCGAATGTCCCATCACTGCGAGCCGCGAGGGATCGATACCGTCGCGGACGGCGCTGGACCGGGTCAGGTAGGTGAGTGCGGCGTTGAGCTGGTCACCGCGCTCCGCGGGCTGATCGTAGCGGGACAGCGTGTCGATGGTGATGACCACGAATCCCCGGGACGCCAGGCGAGGCCCGAGCCAGGAGATGCTCGACTGCGCGGCCGTATAGCCCGGGGAGATCGCCACGGCGCCGAAGGTACCCGACGTCGTCGATGTCGGGTAGTAGATGGTCCCGCCGCCGAAGGAGCCGGCGGCGAAGCGAGATATCGTCGTCGTCGCGGTCGCGAAGCTGCCGCGTGGCGCCTCGATGCTCGCGATCTCAAGGAAGAGCTCCTCCGGGAGGTTGACAGGCGTCGCGACAGGATGGTGGGGCAGGTCACGGGTGGTCGTGGGAGTACTCGCGCCCTCGGCGACGCAGCGCCGGGGAGCCCGATTCGCGCACCACGCTAGGTTCCTGGCCCCCGCTGCGACAACAAATTCCGTGCACTCTGGCCTTTCCTCCACCCTCGTGAGACGGTGACAGGTTGGCTCGTGACAGGTTGGCTCGGTGAGCCCATCCGTCAGCGCAGCCCTGCCGCCGGCCCGACGAGATGGACGATGTTCCCCAGAAGCGCAGCGTTAAAGTCGACGCCGAGCTGGTTCGGGATGGTCACGAGCAGGGTGTCGGCAGCCTGGACGGCGGCGTCGGCAGCGAGCTGTTCCGCGATGACGTCCGGCGCCCCGATGTAGCTGCGACCGAAACGGGACCGCGCGCCGTCGAGGATGCCCACCTGGTCCGTCGATTCCTGCTGCGCGCGGAGACCGAAGTAGTACTCGTCCGTCTCGCTGACGATGGGCAGGATGCTGCGGCTGACCGAGACTCTCGGCGTCCAGCCGTGTCCTGCGTCCGCCCACGCCTTCCGGAAGATCTCGATCTGCTCGGCCTGCAACTCGTCGAACGGCACACCGGTGTCTTCCGTCAGGAGCGTCGAACTCATCAGGTTCAACCCCTGCTCGCCCGCCCATTGCGCTGTCGCACGGGTGCCGGATCCCCACCAGATGCGCTCGGACAGTCCGGGCGAGAGCGGATCGATCGGCAGCTTGCCTGTGCTGCCGGTCATGCGCGGATTGGCATCGGCGACGCCGTGCCCTGCAATCGCCCGTCGGAACAGGGCGGCCTTGTCCCGCGCGAGGTCGGCGTCCGTGGTGCCTTCCTCCGGGACATAGCCGAACGAACGCGAGCCGTTGATCGCGGTCTCGGGCGATCCCCTGCTGATCCCGAGCTGCAGGCGGCGGTTGCTGATGAGGTCGGTGACGGCCGCTTCCTCGGCCATGTAGAGCGGGTTCTCGTAGCGCATGTCGATCACGCCGGTTCCCAATTCGATGGTCTTCGTCCGGGCGGCCATGGCGGCCAGCAGCGGAAACGGCGCCGAGTACTGCGGCGCGAAGTGGTGCACGCGCATGTAGGCGCCGTCGACGCCGAGCTCTTCCGCTGCGACGGCGAGTTCGACGGCCTGGACCAGTGCCTCGCGTGCGGTGGGCACGCGCGAGCCCCGCACGTCCTGGTAGTGCCCGAATGACAGGAAACCGATACTCTTCATGCCCGGTGAAGCGCTGGCGGAGCGCACCGCATTCCCGAGGTCCCGGCGTCGTCCCCCGGTCAGTCCGGCGCGTCCGGCCTGAGGGTCGCCGGCGCCAGCCCACGTACCAGCACGACGGCGGTCAGCGCACCCGCTGCCATGATCGACGCGAGGACGACGATCTGGAAGCGACCCGCCTCCAGGGGTGAGATGCCGCCGAAGATGGCACCGACGAAGGCGCCCGGCAGCGTGACCAGACCGGTGGTCTTCGTCTGGTCGGTCGAGGGGATCAGGGCCGAATAGACGGCAGCGCGTGCGAGGTCGAGCGTGGCCTGCCGGGGGGTGGCACCGAGCGCCAGCCAGCCTTCCACCTCGTCCCATCGCTCCGACGTCGATTCGCGCAGGCGGCGCCCGGCCAGGGTCGCGATGGACATGGTGTTGCCGATGACGATTCCACCGAGCGCCAGCAGATACCGGGGCTGGGCCTCGATCGCGCCCGTGGCGAAGACGATCACGAGTGTCACGACGACGCCCAGCGCCATGCCCAGTGCCATGAGGGCGAAGTGCTCACGGCTGAACCCGATGCGCCGGGTCGCCGTCACCGCGGCGACGGCGAACATCACCAGGAGCGCACAGGCCACCCACATCGGACTCGTGATGACCCCGCCCAGGACGAGGCTGATGAGTCCGAGCTGCACTGCCCCACGGATGACGGCGAGCGCCGGGGCGAACCGGTGGGGCGACCTCGACCAGGTGAGGACCCCGACGGTGATCACCATGAGCAGGACGACGGCGCCCGCAGTCGGTGCGAGCGCGGCGAGCGTTCCTCCGACGGACGTCACGAGGCTGGTCCGACGGTCACCCGGGCCACCTGCCGGGCTCCCGGAAAGCGATTGGGCATGTCACACGCCATCACGGGACGCGACCAGCTCAGCGGGCTGCACCGGGGCGCCGCCCGCGGAGGACCGCGTTCAGCGTTGCGGCGACGCCCAGCAGCAACCCCGCGCCGAGTGCGGAACCGGCAGCGACGAGCACCGCGCCGAGGACCCAGAGCCCCGAGGAATCAGCAGCCGCCGCCGTGATGATCCAGGCCAATGTGAAAAAGGCCGGGAGCACGAGGACCGCCGCTGCGAAGCGCAGGAGCCGGTATGCCAGCGCCGCCACCACGACACCGCAGAGAAGAGCTCCGGCTCCCTGCCACACCTCGTAGGGTCCGGTCGTCCGGCCGGTGGCGGCGTCGTACTGGTACTCGGTATCCCACCCGAACCAGCCGAACCAGAGACCGGCCGCCAGGACTGCCACGACGGCGACGGCCCCCCACTGCTGGCCGGGCGGTCGGTTCGGATTCCGGGTAAGGCGCATTGTCCCACTGTAGGGCGCGGCCGGGCTGCGGGAAGCCGGCGTCCCGGCCCGGCACGAGGATCAGCGGCGGGTGTTCATCTCGAGCTCGACCTCGTCGGCCAGTCGACGGAGGCGCTCCTGTTCCCGTCCGTGGAGCTCGCGCGGAATCGTATCGAGGATGCACATGCTCCCCACGAACCAGCCGCCCGGTCCGCGCAGGGGTACCCCGGCGTAGAAGCGCACGAAGGGCTCACCGACCACGAGGGGATTGTCGCGGAACCGTTCGTCCGCCCGGAGATCGGGTACCACGAGCAGGTCCTCGCCCTCGATGGTGACGTTGCAGAACGCGTCGTCCCTCCGGATGTTGCGGGGGAAGGCCCCGACGAAGGACTTGAGGTACTGCCGATCCGCGTCGAGGAGGGAGATGATCGCCGTACTCACCTTGAACTGGGCGCAGGCCTTACGCGTGAGCCGGTCGAACCGCTCGTCGTCGCCCGAATCGAGGAGACCGGACCGCTCGAGCGATCGAAGCCGCTGCCGCTCGAACTCGCGGGCTGCAGGCAGGGTCTTCGGGAGAACCGGTCGGGCTGGTTCCCCGGAGGAGGAGAGAAGGGTCAAGAAGGAGTTCCGCTCGGTTCGGTGTGGTCGTGATTCCGTGCTCAAGGCAACCGGATACCTCAATACTCCACCCTCAACCTCAATCCAAGCGTCACTAGGGATTCGCTGGACGCAAGGTTTGGAGAACTTTTGCCGTGGGGACGGTCAGGAGGGCGCCGGGAGGGAGCTCGTCGGACAGGACATGAGGTACGACGACGACGGCGGACCACCCCTCCCGGAGCTGTCCGCCGTCGCAGGCCTTCCCGCGCTGCATCAGGGCAGCTTGACCGCCAGGACATTGCAGCGCGCCGAGAGCAGGATCGTCTGGGCCGTCGAGCCCATGATCAGCTTGCCCACCGGCGTGCGGTGCCGCAGGCCGATCACGATCAACTCCGCATCCAGTTCCTCCGCCGTGTCCACGACCTCCTCCGCCGCAGTGGCTTCGGAGATGCTGTGCCGCACGGAGTACGGCACGCCGGTGGCATCGAGCATGACCTCCAGCTTCGTGACGTCCTCCGAGTCGGCGTAGGCCGGATTGACGAGCCGGTCCGCGCGCGTGGTGTTGATGACCACGAGGGCCGCGTTCCGCCGTCGTGCCTCCGCGACCGCCTCCACGACGGCCGCATCCCCCAGGGCGTTGGGCACGTAGCCCACCACGATGGTGCTCATCGGTCGTTGTCCTCTCGGTGGGGGGTCGTGCTGGTGGACGTGCTGGTGGATGTGCCGGTCGCCGCCGGTGCGACGACCGCTTCAGGCCCGGCCGCCGACCCGCGGACGACGTCGGGGGCGTCGGCGTTCGCGGCCACCATGGCCTCGAACTGGCGCTGGCGGCGCTTGAGCAGGAAGGACAGCGCGAAGATCACGATGAGGACGACGTAGATCGTCGCGGCGACGGGCGACTGCACGAGGGCGACGGGATCGCCCTGCGAGATCGCCAGTGACCTGCGGAGCTGGCTCTCGAAGATCGGGCCCAGGATCAGGCCCACCACCATCGGCGCGATCGGGTAGCCGAAGCGCCGCATGAAGAACCCGAGGATGCCGACGATCAACAGGATGATCACGTCGATCGGGGTGAAGTTCACCGAGAAGGCGCCCAGCACGGCGAACACCAGGATGCCCGCGTAGAGATACGGCCGCGGGATCTGCAGGATCTTGACCCAGATGCCCACGAGCGGCAGGTTCAGGACGAGCAGCATCAGGTTACCCACGTAGAGGCTCGCGATGAGCGCCCAGACGAGCGCACTGTTCGACTCGAAGAGCTGGGGCCCCACCGGGATCTGGTAACGCTGGAAGGCCACGAGCATCATGGCCGCGGTGGCCGTCGTCGGGATGCCGAGCGTCAGGAGTGGCACGAGCACACCGGCGGCAGCCGCGTTGTTCGCAGCCTCCGGACCGGCGACGCCCTCGATCGCTCCCTTGCCGAACTGCTTCTTGTTCTCGCCCTTGGCGAGCTTGCGCTCCGAGGCGTAGGAGAGGAATGTTGCGACGTCGGCGCCGCCGGCAGGAATGGTGCCGACCGGGAAACCGATCAGCGTGCCGCGGAGCCAGGGCTTCCAGGACCGGCGGAGATCGTCCCTGCGGAGCCAGCTGGTCCAGCCGCCCGTCACCGGGATGACCTTGATGGGCCCGTGCCGGAGGCGCGACGCCACATAGAGGGCCTCGCCGACGGCGAAGAGTGCGACCGCCACGAGGACGACGTCGATCCCGTCCGCGAGGAACGGGCTGCCGAAGGTGTAGCGCTGCTGGGCAGTGAGCGAATCGAAGCCGACGAGTGCGATGAACAGGCCGAGGCCGAGGGACGCGAGGCCGCGCAGCACGGACGAGCCGAGCAGAGCACCGACCGTCAGGAAGGCCACGACCATCAGCGCCACGTACTCGACCGGCCCGATCTGCACCGCGAAGGCCGCCACGAACGGGGCCACGAAACTCAGCAGGACCGTGGCGATGGTGCCTGCCACGAAAGAGCCGACAGCCGCCGTCGCGAGCGCCGCCGCTCCCCTGCCGGCCTTGGCCATCTTGTTGCCCTCGAGCGCCGTGACGATCGAGGAGGATTCTCCGGGTGTGTTCAGCAGGATCGACGTTGTCGACCCGCCGTACATGCCGCCGTAGTAGATACCCGCGAAGACGATGATCGCCGCCGTCGGTTCGAGGCTGTAGGTGATCGGCATGAGCAGGGCGACCGTCATGGCCGGACCGATGCCGGGCAGCACGCCGACTGCGGTGCCGACGAGCACGCCGCCGAGTGCGAAGAGGAGATAGATGGGCTGCATCGCCGTGGCGAAGCCCTCCATCAGCATGAAGAAGTTATCCACCGAAGACACCGATCCCTTCGAGGAAACCAGGGGGCAGGGAGACGCCGAGCAGCCCGCCGAAGACGAACTGCAGCACGAGGGCGAGGACGATGGCCGTCACGAGGTTGCGCCACCAGGGGCGGGCCCCGAGGGACCATGCTGCTCCGAAGAAGAGGATCGCTGCCGCGACGGGCCAGCCGAGCGGGACGATCAGGAACGCGTGCAGCAACACGAACCCGGCGAGCTTCCCGACGGTCAGCCAGTCGGTCTTCGCGTCGGGGTCGACGTCCTCCCCCTCGTCCGCCGCACCCCGGTGGCCGCGCAGCACCTGGAACACCAGGCCCGCTCCGACGACGACGAGCAGTGCCGAGACGGCGAAGGGGAAGGCACGCGGGCCGATGTCACTGGCGGACGGCGGCGTCTGGATACCGGCGCCCGCCACGAAACCGACGACGCCGATGCTGACGATGATGAGCGCGAAGACCAGCTCACCGATCGGCTTGCCGGGAGCGGCGGACGTGCCGCTCCCGGGGGCGTTCTGGACGGAGGTACTCATGGCCTAGAGCAGTCCGATGTCGGTGAGGGTGGTCTTGACGCTGGCGATGTCCTCGTCGAGGAAGGTCTGGAACTCCTCGCCCGCCAGGAAGGCATCCGACCAGTTGTTCTTCTCGAGGGTGGCCTTCCAGGTGTCGGTCTCGTGCAGGTCGGTGACGAGCTGGGTCAGCTTCTCCGCCTGCGCCTCGTCGATGGACCCGGGCGCGACGACGCCGCGCCAGTTGGTGAGCACCAGGTCGATGCCTTCCTCGGTGAGGGTCGGGGTGTCGGGCAGCTGGGGCGCGGCCTCCTCGCCCGAGACCGCGAGGGCGCGCAGCTTTCCGGCCTCGACCTGCTCCGCGTACTCGCCGACACCGGAGATGCCCGCGTTGACCTTGTTGCCGAGCAGTGCCGCGAGGGACTCGCCGCCGCCCGAGTACGGGATGTAGTTCAGGTTGTCGGGCGAGATGCCGGCTTCCTTGAGCACGCTGCCCGCGAGGATGTGGTCGGCGCCGCCGGCCGAGCCGCCCGTGATCGAGACGCCCTGGCCCTTGGCCTCGATGTCATCGAGGAGGTCCTGCACCGTCTGGTAGGGCGAGTCCGCGGGGACGACGATCACGAGGGGCTCCTCGGTGAGGCGGGCGATCGGCGTCGTGTCCTCGATGCGGTTGGCTGCGTTGTTCGTCTCGACCGCACCGACCATGACATAGCCCATCACCATCAGGGTGTCGGGATCGGTCTCCGTGGCGAGTTGTGCGAGGCCGTTGGTGCCACCGGCACCACCGACGTTGACCACGGAGGCGTTGCCCACCAGCTCGTTCTCCTTGAGGTCCGTCTCCATGGCGCGGCCCGTCTGGTCCCAGCCGCCACCGGGATCAGCCGGTACCACGATGTTGAGCTTCTCGATGGTGCCTTCGGCGTCCGAGGCGGTGGTGCTCTGCGTCATCGAGCTGCAGGCCGAGAGGGCGAGCGCGGAGACGAGTGCGAGGGTAGTGAGGGTCGAACGGCGCGCCGTTGTGCGATCGATCGTCATGATGTTCTCTTCCTTGAGATGTGATGCGGGTCACCACTGCTGACTTCAGGGTAGGAACGCCGGAGAACGGCGGTAAAGCATGCGGTCGTAGTGCTCGTATTGGTCTTTGTGGTCACGGGGGCGCCGGTGGACGGCCGATTGTGACGCGTCGGCGCGTGTCACACTAAGAGGATGGTCAGGACGATGTCGCTTCGATCGCAGTTGTTCCTCCTGCAGCTCGCCATCGTGCTCGTCATCGTCGCCGTCGCCGGTTCCACCGCCGTCGCGATGCAGCGATTGCAGATCCGCGAGCAGTACGAGGACCGCATGGTCGGCGTGGCCCAATCGGTCGCGCAGCTGCCCTCCGTGATCGAGGCCTTCGACGAGGAGGACCCGAGCGCCACGATCCAGCCCATTGCGGACCTCATCCGGCAGTCGACCGGCGTGACCTACGTCGTCGTCACCGACGAGCAGGGCATCCGGTACTCCCACCCGAATACCGAGCTCATCGGCGAGGTCGTCTCCACCGATCCGTCGGTACCCCTCTCAGGAGAAACCTTCGTCGGCACCCAGACCGGCACCCTCGGTGAGTCCTGGCGCGTGAAGGTGCCGATCTACGGCGGTGACGGCGGCATCATCGGTACCGCGTCGGTCGGCACCCTGGAATCCGAGCTCGACGCCGACCTCTACGAGGATCTCCCCCGGCTGCTGGCCTGGCTGATCGTCGCGGCGCTCGTCGGTTCGGCGGGAGCCATCTGGATCTCGCGCCTCGTGTGGCGCCGCATCTACCGCCTCGAGCCCGAGCAGATAGCCTCCCTCCTCGAAACGCGCGACGCCATGATCCACGGCATCAGCGAGGGCATGGTCGCCGTCGATGAGCACCACCGGATCGCACTGCTCAACGATGAGGCCAAGCGGCTGCTGGACCTCGACGACGACGCCACAGGCCGGCCGGCCGATTGCGTCATGGAACCCGCACTCGCCCGACTCCTCACCGATCCCGCGGACACCGACGAGACGGTCCTGTCCGGCGAGCGCGTGCTGCTTGCCCGCACCTCCGACGCGCAGGTCGACGGAAAGCGCGTGGGACGCGTCATGATCCTCCGCGACCGCACCGAGCTGTACCAGTTGCTCACCGACCTCGACGGCGAGCGCGATGCGACGCAGGCTCTGCGGGCCCAGGCGCACGAATTCGCCAACCGCATGCACACCATCTCGGGACTGCTCGAACTGGGACGGACCGAGCAGGCCGTCGACTTCATCTCCCGTTCGGGGCACGGCGGATCGCTGGTGTCCGGGACGATCGCCCCCGGCATCCAGGACCCCGACGCCGCGAGCCTGCTCATGACCAAGAGCACCATCGCCGCTGAAAAGGGCATCACCCTGTCCATCGACGAGTCCTCGACGCTCCACCCCGACGGCACCACCGACGTCGTCACGATCCTCGGCATCCTGATCGACAACGCGATGGAAGCCGTGACGGGCAGTGGGCGGACCGACGGCCTCATCGCCGTGCACCTCGTCTCGGACGACGACGCCCTGCGGATCGAGGTCTCGGACAACGGCCCCGGCGTGGCCCCCGGGGACGTCGACGGCATCTTCTCCTCCGGCTACTCGACGAAGGACGGCGGCCACACCGGGACGCGCGGCTTCGGCCTAGCGCTCGTGGACCGGATAGCGCGACGGCGCTCCGGTCACGTCGTCGTCGACGACGCCGACCTCGGCGGTGCCGAGTTCACGGTGTGGCTCGCTCCCTCGCTCGTCGAGGCTCCCCGGCCTCCGTTGCAGGTGCCATGACCCGCGCTGTCCCGCTGATCCCCACGCTCGTGGTCGACGACGACCACCAGGTCGCCGGGATCCACACCGGCTTCCTGCTCGCCCACGGAGCCTTCGACGTCGTCGGCGCCGCCCACACGGGAGCCCGCGCGCTCGAACTCGTCGACGAGCTGCACCCCCGGCTGGTGCTGCTGGATATCCACCTGCCGGACATGACCGGTATCGAGGTCCTGCGCGCGCTACGGAACCGGCCGGGTGAGCCCCTCGACGTCATCGCCATCACGGCCGCCCGCGAACTCGACACCGTGCGGGCCGCCGTCGCGGGCGGCGTCCTGCACTACCTCGTGAAGCCGTTCAACGCCGCCGTACTGAACCAGCGGCTGGATCACTACGTGGCATACCGGCGTGACGTGGATACCCACGCGGCCGACGGCGCGGCGTCGCTCGACCAGGGGAGGATCGACCAGCTCCTGCGCACGACGGCGGGGACAGACAGCGGCAGTACGCCGTCCGGCTCCCCTCCGGCTCCGACCGTCGCCACACCCAAGGGCCTCTCGGCTCCGACGCTCGACGCCGTCATGCTGGACCTGCGCAGCCACGGACGCGGCACCTCCGCCTCGGATGTCGCCGATCGGCTCGGGATGGCGCGCGTCAGTGCCCGCCGCTACCTGGAGTTCCTGGTGTCGCGCGGCCAGGCCCGGATCGTGCCGCAATACGGGTCGGCAGGGCGCCCCGAGAAGTTCTACGTCTGGACCGATGGTTCGCGGGGTACATGAGGAATAACTACGACTCGAGGAGGTTGTTCTGGTCATGACAGAGAACACGACGCCGCAGAACGGCGCACAGCGCAGCACCATCGGTTTCATCGGCAGCGGCAACATCGGCTCGCAGCTCGCGCGCCTCGCTGTCGCCCGCGGCTACCGGGTCATCATGAGCAACTCCCGTGGCCCGGAGACACTGCAGGGACTCGTCGGAGAGCTCGGTGATGCGGCGCGTGCCGGCACCGTGGAGGACGCCGCGAGGGAGGGCGACGTCGTCGTCGTCACCATCCCGCTGAAGGACATCGGCTCCGTGCCCGTGGAGCCCCTCGCCGGCAAGCTGGTCATCGACACGTGCAACTACTACCCGCAGCGCGACGGCCAGATCGCCGAGCTGGACGACGAGAGCACGACGACGAGCGAGCTGGTACAGCGCCACCTTCCCGGCGCGTCCGTGGTCAAGGTCTTCAACAACATCCTCGCCGCGCAGCTCACCACGGACGGCTCACCGGCCGGGACCCCGCATCGCCGGGCCCTGCCGATCGCGGGCGACGACTCCGACGCGAAGCAGGCCGTGGTGGAACTCCTCGACGAGTTCGGCTTCGACGCCGTGGACGCCGGCCCGCTCGCGGAGGGGTGGCGCTTCCAGCGCGACACTCCCGGCTACGGCACGGTGCACGACGCCGACGGCATGCGCGAGGCACTGGCGCAGGCGAAGCGCTACGCCGAGATGGGCTGAGCCGGGCGGAAACGCGTCTCCAGGAGCACCGGCTCATGAAGCCGGTGCTCCTGGGCGGCGGCCACCGGGTAGACGCGCGTGCAGTTCACGAGCGTGCTGGACCGGCAGCCCGCATTTACCAGAGAGCCGGGCTGAAAGCTCAGAATCTGCGCAAGATCGACACCACTTCGGCCCTCACCAGCGCCCGGTCCTCTCCCTCCGGTAACTTTGGTCCATGCTTAGGCGCCCGGAAGGACACCTCAACGCACCCGTCGGGCCATCCAGGCGCTCAAGGGTCACGAAGCAGTGCCAAGGGCACACGAGCAGAAGATGGAGCGTGCTGGAGCATGGTGACGACGCCCCCGGATGATCCGTCCGTGAACAGCGCCCGCACTCCGGAGACCGAAGCGTCCTCGAGCGGCAGGACCCTGCTGATCCGGGCGATCGTGCTCGTGACGGCGGTCCTCGGGCTGAACTACATCGTGTGGCGATGGCTGTATTCCATCAACTGGGACGCGTGGTGGATCGCCATCCCCCTGGTGCTCGCTGAGACCTACTCGCTGATCGACTCCCTGTTGTTCGGCTTCACGGTGTGGAAACTCAAGAAGCGGAAGGCTCCGGAAGCTCCTGCCGGTCTCACCGTGGATGTCTTCATCACCACGTACAACGAGCCGCTGGACCTCGTCCTGACCACGGCGCGGGCTGCGAAGAACATCCGCTACCCGCATAAGACCTGGATCCTCGACGACGGCAACCGCGCCGAGGTACGAGCCGCTGCAGAAGCCGAAGGCATCGGCTGGATCACGCGGTCCGCGGACTGGAAGGACATGCCGCGGCACGCCAAGGCCGGCAACCTGAACAACGCGCTGATGTCCACGGACGGCGAGTTCCTGGTCATCCTCGACGCCGATCAGATCCCCGATCCCCTCCTCCTCGACAAGACCCTCGGGTACTTCACCAACGAGAAGATGGCGCTGGTGCAGACCCCCCAGGTCTTCATCAACGTGCCGGAATCGGACCCGCTGGGCAGCCAGGCGCCGCTGTTCTACGGTCCGATCCAGCAGGGCAAGGACGGCTGGAATGCCGCGTTCTTCTGCGGCTCGAACGCCATCATCCGCCGCGAGGCCCTCATGCAGCTCGGCGTCACGCGCTACGTCACGGAGATCGAACTCGCCCTGCACAAGGCGCTCAAGACCTCGGACAAGGTCATCGCGAAGGCCAAGAAGACCCTGGGTCCGGGCAACGAACGCGTCAGTGACGCGCTGGACCTCGTCGCCAAGGACCTGCGCAGGGTGCGGCGCAGGCTGCGGAAGGGCGACGGCATTTCCGAGGTCACCTACGAGTTCCAGCAGCGCGTCGCCACCGTCACCCGCAGCCTGGTCGCTGCGGATATCGCCGCTTTCCACGAGGACCTCGCATCGTTGGCGGATCTCGACATCGAGGGGCTCGACGCCGGCCTGCAGGATGCGTCCGCGAGCACGCCCGGCCTCGCCGTCGTCGACGACAGTGCGCTGGACCAGCTCGCTCAGCGTTCCTGGTCCCCGCTTGCCGCCATCGACGCCGTCCGTGTGCTGATCGAGTCGGTCAACGCCGACCGCAGCGGCGAAGCCCAGGCCGTCATGCCGATGGCCACCATCTCCGTCACCGAAGACATGGCTACCTGCATGCGGCTGCACGCGCTCGGCTGGGAGACGGCCTACCACCACGAGAAGCTCGCGGACGGCCTGGCACCGGAGGACCTCAACTCCATGCTGACCCAGCGCCTTCGCTGGGCCCAGGGCACCATCCAGGTGATGTTCCGCGAGAACCCGTGGGCGCAGAAGGGCCTGACAGTCGCCCAGAAGCTCATGTACTGGGCCACGATGTGGAGCTACCTCTCCGGGTTCGCGGCCGTCGTCTATATCGCGGCGCCGATCATCTACCTGATCTTCGGGATCCTCCCGGTCAATTCGATCAGCACCGAGTTCTTCGTCCGCCTGATCCCGTTCCTGCTGGTCAACCAACTGCTCTTCGCAGTGGTCGGCAAGGGAGTGAAGACCTGGCGCGGGCAGCAGTACTCACTCGCCCTGTTCCCCGTCTGGATCCGTTCGATCACCTCGGCTTTCGGGAACGTGTACCTGGGGCGGAGCCTCGATTTCGCGGTAACCCCCAAGACCCTGCAACAGGACAAGCAGTTGCGGTGGGATCTCGTGAAGCCGCAACTCTGGGCGATGGGCCTGCTGGTCGCGGCCGCGATCATCGGCATCATCCGCATGGCCGTCGGGCAGGCGGACCTCCTGGGGACGTCCGTCAACATCGTGTGGGTCGTCTTCGACCTGGTGATCTTCAGCGTCATCGTCGAAGCCGTGCGCTACCGCGGCTATGAGCACTACCAGTCGGACATCGCCGTGGCGAAGAAACGACAGGAAACCCGGGGGTGAATGCCTCAACCCGGAGGAGGGCCCGGCAGTGGCCGGCGATCCTGCTCCTGATGGTGACAGTTCTCGGGCTCCTGACCGGAGGTGTGGCCGCCCATGCCTTCCCGGTTCCGGCCACCACGACGGACGGCCGCGAGGCGTCCGCCGAGAATCCGACGTCGCTCGCCGAGGGACGATACTTCGGACCGGAGCTCAACTGGTCCGCTGACAACGCGCGTGCCTACGCGGACCGCGGGGGCATCACGCCGTCGTTCTACAGCAGGCCCGTCGCCTATCCCCTCGAAGAGGAGGCCGAGCGCGACCTCTTCGACCTGGCCCGGCAGGGCGCCCCGCTGGGCGCTCTCGCCGCAGTGACCCTCGAGCCGACGAAACCGCTCGAGGAACTCACCGACGCCGACGCCCAGCGCCTTGCCGAAACGCTCGGACGCATCAGCGACGAGTTCCGCACCGCCTTCTTCGTGCGGTTCGCCCCGGAGATGAACGGCACGTGGCTGCGCTGGGGGCAGCAGCCGGAGCGCTACGTCACCGCCTTCAGGACCGTCGCCGCCACCATCCACTCGAGTGTCCCGACGGCAGCCATGGTGTGGGCGCCGTCGTACGCGGCTGGCTACCCGTTCACCGAGGCCTACGGCGCGATGGAGGGGCACGAGGCCGGAGCGGTCCCCTCGCTCGACACCAATGGGAACGGCCTGATCGACGCCGGAGACGATCCATACAGCCCCTACTACCCGGGGGACGACGCCGTCGACTGGGTGGGCCTGTCGCTCTATCACTTCGGCAGCTACACCCAGGGGCCCACCGCGACCCCGGACGGTGCCAGGCAGTACTCGGGAGACATCGCCACCTCGGTCCTTCCCGAGCCGGACAAATTCACGGACCAGCTGGCCGGCACGTACGGAGTTGCAGAGGAGGCTCCGCGCATCGATTTCGCGAAGGAGTACGCCGCGGGCAAGAACAAGCGGCTCCTCGTGCAGACCGCGGCATTGTTCGATCCTGAGGACCCCGACACCGCGCCCGAGGCGGACATCAAGCGTGCCTGGCTGGACCAGGTGTTCGATCCCGCGATCGCCGAGAAATACCCGGAGATCGGCATGGTGTCCTGGCTCGAGCTCTCCCGGCAGGAGCCCGAGGCGGACGGACACGTCGTGGACTGGGGCCTGAGCGCGGACGATGCCACCAGGGCCGCCCTGCAGGAGGTCCTCGACAATGCCCCGGGCGTCATCCTCGGACCCGTCACCTCGGTCGTCGCGCAGGAGGATGCCAACGAATCGACGAACCAGGTCTGGCAGCCCGGGACACCGGTCAGCGCGGTCATGGGCTGGCTCGTCGCGTGTGTGGTCGGCCTCTTCGCCCTCGTCCTGCTGGCGGGAGCAGCGAAGCGTCTCGTTCCCCGGTGGCGCTACCCCGACGAGCACGCATCACGTGACGCGCGGATAGACCTGCTGCGGGGTTGGATCATCACCTCCGTCGTGGTGACCCATATCGAGGTGGCCGGACCGTGGTCCTTCATCTCCCGGAGCCTCATCGGAACCATCACGGGCGCAGAGCTGTTCGTCCTGCTGTCCGGGGTGGTGCTTGGCATGGTGCACCCCATCGCGGTGCAGCGCCGGGGTGCGGTGGAGGCAGCGAAGGCCACCACGCGCAGGGCCGTGAAGCTCTACCTGACAGCCCTTGCCGTGGTGATCATCGTCTACCTGCTGTCCCTGGTGCCGTTCATCGACGGCACTGTGTTGACCACGTTCACCGATCGCGGGATCGGTGCGGCCGGGAATGAGGCAGCGGGGCGGGTGTATGACCTGTACCCGAATGTCCAGCGGCTGTTGGACTACCCACCGCCCGCCTACGCGGTCCGGGATCTGCTGCTCCTGAACATGGGGCCGTGGGCGTTCAACATCATGGGCCTCTACGTGGTGCTGACTCTCACGGTGCCGTTGCTCGTGCTGATGCTCAGGAAGAAGCTGTGGTGGCTGCTCCTGCTCATCAGCTGGGCGCTCTACCTGATCGACGCGCTGTTCTCCCTGCGGGTGCTGAACTCCCAGTTCCAGGACGTCTTCCCCCTGTTGACCTGGCAGGTGATCTTCGTCCACGGGGTCGTCCTCGGCTTCCACCGCCGCGCCATCATCGATGCGCTCAGTACGAGCCGCGGGAAGATCCTGGTCGGGGTCCTCACGGGCTCCTACGCGCTCGTGCTGGGCGCGCTCTGGCTGAACTACACGGCGGGTCTGGGGCTCCCGTTCGTTCCGGCCGGCTTCTACGAGACCCTGTACGAGTCCTCGTACGTGCGGGTGTTCCTGCAGCCGGGCCGTCTCCTCAACCTGGCGTTCTTCATCCTCGCCGCACACGTGATCCTGACGTCGTTCTGGCGGCCCATCTACAAGCTGACGGGGTGGCTGTACATTCCGCTGGGGCGCGCGAGCCTGTATGTCTTCATCGTCCATGTGTTCTTCGTGCTCGCGGTGGGAAACCTACCGGGCCTCGACCGCACGAGCGCGATGCAGGGACTCGTGATCCATGCTGCCGTGACCCTGATCATCTGGGTCATGGTGAAGAAGAAATTCCTCTTCAAGGTGTTACCGAACTAACTGGTGCCCCGCCAGATTCGCCGCCAGAAGGACACCCGTTCGGGCGGGGGCGGCTCAGCAGCCTCGGCGGCCCGACGTGCGGCATCCCGGCGCTCGTGCCAGCGCTTCACCTCGGCGTCCACGTCGCGCAGTTTCGTGATGACGGGCGGTCCGCCGAGAAGCTGCCGCCGTGCGTCGATGACCTGGTAGTTGAAGTCCTCGAGGACCTCCCGGACCTGCTGCTCGGTGTACTGGCGGTCGAGCCGTTCATCGAGTTCGGCGTCCTCCCTACGCAGGAGGATGGCGCGCGGACCGAGTCCGGTGATGTTCTCGCGCTGGATCAGTCCCTTGACCCACCAGTCCGGGTCGTGGCTCTCCCCCAGCCCAGGGATGGGCTTGCCCGCGAGGGCCAGGTTATCGAAGTCCCCGCGGGCTATCGCCCGGTCCACGATGAGGCGGGCCCGCTTCGTCTCGTCCTCACCCTCGCGAAGGGGCGCCATCTCGCCGGGCGCGGCGTCTCCGTCGTCGTTCTGGCGTTCCAGCTCCGCCATGGCGTCACCTGCGCCGCCCCTGGCCGCGCGGTACTGGGCCGCCTTACGCAGCCTCTCCTCATGCTCCTGGGATCCGCTGATGCCGCCGCCCTCCGCCTTCCTCGTGCCCGTTCCACCAGTATTCCGATGCCGCCGAGGGGCGTGCAACCGATTCTCCTGCCGACGAACTTGCTGGCGGCCCGAGGACTGCGGGCTCGTGCACGCGCTTCGAGGGCCACGGCTGGTTTCGTCGGCGTGTCCTGTCATGACACGCGCTTTCCGTCGCAAGCGCGTGCACGAACCAGCTGCAGGACGCGGCGTCGCGGCAACCAGTGGTCGAATGACGGTTGACGACGACGGCGGGCCCTCTTCAAAGGTGACCCGCCGTCGTCGCTGATTCCGCTTGAGATCGTCGCTGATTCCGGGCTAGACGAGCCAGACCGTCGTGTCGCCCGGCAGCTTGCCGCCCTCGAGCGGCGAGCTGCTCAGCAGCACGGTTCCCTCGGGCAGGTCGACCGGCAACGACCCGAAGTTGGTGACGCAGTGCCACCCGCCCGGGCGCGTGAAGCGAAGGACGTCGGCGGAGGGCTCCTCGACCCACTCGAAGTCCTCCTCGCCCTGCAGCTCGCGGCGCAGTGCCAGCGCGCGGCGGTAGAAGCTGAGGTGGGAGCCCGGGTCGCTTTCCTGCACCTCGACCGCGTACTCCCCGAACCACGCCGGCTGCGGCAGGTGCGCACCCCCGAAGCCGAACCCGAAGGACGCGCCGTCCTTCGTCCAGGGCAACGGGACGCGGCAGCCGTCGCGGCCCACGTCCACGCCCCTGTTACGGAAGAACGTGGGGTCCTGGCGGTCCTCGTCGGGAATGTCCGCGACCTCGTGCAGCCCGAGCTCCTCGCCCTGGTACACGTACGCGGAGCCCGGGAGGGCCAGCATGAGCTGCGTGACGGCCCGGGCGCGGCGCTCACCGAGTGCGCGATCCAGCACCGGCTCCGTGCCCCCGCTCAGGAGCCAGGCCGATCCGTCCTGGCCGCCCTGCCCGCCCTGCCCCGGCTTGCTCGTGCTGTCGGGGCCGGCCGGCGGAAGTCCGTAGCGCGTGGCGTGGCGGACGACGTCGTGGTTGGAGAAGACCCAGGTCGACGACGCACCGGAGTTCTTCGCCTGGACGAGGTTCGTGGTGATGATGTTCCGGAACTGGTCGGCGTTCCAGTCGGCCTTGAGGAGGTCGAAGTTGAACGCCTGGCCGAGCCCTTCGGGGCTCGCATACCGTGCACGCCGGTCGGCGTGCACCCAGGCTTCGGCGACGGCGGTACGCGGCGGGGTGTATTCGTCGAAGACCTTGCGCCATTCGGCGAAGACCTCGTGGACCTCGTCCCGGTCCCAGAACGGGTGCCTGCCGTTGTGGTTCTCGCCCTCCGGCCCGAGTTCCGCCTTGGACGGCAGGGGCTCGCTCATATCCTTGGTCAGGGCGTGCGCGACGTCGACCCGGAAACCGTCGACGCCGCGATCGGACCAGAAGCGCAGGGTCGTCAGGAAGTCGTCCCGGACTTCGCGGTTGTCCCAGTTCAGGTCGGGCTGTTCCTTCGCGAAGATGTGCATGTACCACTGACCGTCCTCGGTCCGCTCCCAGGCCGGCCCGCCGAAGACGGAGTCCCAGTCCGACGGCGGCTCGTTCCCCTCGGGGCCCTTGCCGTCGCGGAAGATGTAGCGGTCCCGGGCGGCCGAACCCTTCGGTGAGGCCAGGGCCTCCTGGAACCAGACGTGCCGGTTCGAGGTGTGGTTGGGCACGATGTCGGCGATGAGCTTGATGCCTGCCGTGTGCAGCGCGGCGACCATCTCGTCGAAGTCCTCGAGCGTGCCGAGTTTCGGATCGACGTCACGGTAGTCGTCGACGTCGTACCCCCCGTCGGCGAGCGCGGACGGGTAGAAGGGGCTCAGCCAGACGGCATCCACGCCGAGGGACTTCAGGTACGGGATCCTGGACGTGATGCCCTTCAGGTCCCCGATCCCGTCACCGTTGGAATCGGCGAAGCTCCGCGGGTAGATCTGGTAGACGGCGGCCTGGCGCCACCAGTTGGGGTCCTGCATGCGAGCCGCGAGCGCCTCGGCGGAAAATTCCGGTGTGGCGTCGACGGCAGACTCAACCTCGGGGTTGACGGTGGAAGTCACGGACATGGTCCCTTCTCCTGTGGAAGTGTGGGCACGTGCAGGGCGGCAGCAGCACCGCGGAATACTGGCAACCGCGATTATTTTTACGATAGAAATAAGAGGCGTGTCAATGCGCGGACCAACCGAGGAGGAACTTGCGATGGATGCCGTCAGTTCGCTAGCGCCCTCCAGTCCAGCCCGTGCGCTTGCGCGCGAAGTGCTGATCCGGGGGCCCATCTCGCGCGCCGACCTTGCCTCCCGCCTCAACCTGTCCGTCGCCAGCCTTACCCGCTTGAGCAAGCCGCTCCTCGATGCGGGCGTGCTCCGAGAATCGGACGCAGCAACGGCCACCGCGATCGGCCGGCCCGTCCGCCCGCTCGAAATCAGCCCGGACGCACACAGGTTCGTCGGCATCAAGCTCACCGGAGACTCCGCCGCGGCGGTCGCCACGAACCTGAAGGCCGACGTCGTCGACTCCAGCGAGCGCTCGCTGCCGAGCCACGACGTGGAGGACGTCGTCGACGCCATCGTGCTCGCCGTGACCGACCTCGGCCCGATGCACCGATTCAGCGGAATGGGTGTCAGCGTCGGCGGCAAGGTCGGAACCGACGCCACCGTGCTGCGGGCCCCGTTCCTCGGATGGCGGGACGTTCCGCTCGCGGCCCTCCTGCACGAGCGGACGGGCCTGCCCGTCGTCGTCGAGAACGACGTCGTCGCGCTCACCATCGCCGAGCAGTGGTTCGGTGCCGGGCGTGGGGAGAAGGACTTCGCCGTCCTGACCATCGGTGCCGGCGTGGGCTACGGTCTCGTGATCAACGACGTCGTCATCGCACCACCCGATGCCGGGCTCGGACTCGTGGGTCACTACCCCCTCGACCCCTCCGGACCGCGGTGCGTCGAGGGGCACCGCGGCTGCTCGTCGGGCGTCCTGACCATCACGTCCATCTGCTCGCAGTTCGCGGCCACAACCGGCGAGCAGCGCTCCTACCCCGAGATCCTCGGGCTGGCGACCGACGGCCACCCCGCCGCCGGCGCCGTCGTGCAGGCCGCAGGCACGGCTCTCGGCGTGCTCGTGGCGGCGATTGCCAACCTCACGATGGTGGAGCTCGTCGTGCTGTCCGGCGAGGGCATGGATCTGGCGGACGTCGCCGCCACGTCCCTGCAGGAGTCCCTCGACTATCACCGGGATCCGGAGGCAGCCCCCGTCAGGTTGAGCCGCCAGCCGTCCGACTTCGCCCAGTGGGCCCGTGGTGCTGCCGCGGTCGCGATCCAGCGCACCATCCTCGGGACACTGCACTAGGAGCAGGATCCTCGGGCCACGGAATTATCAGGGCCCGCAGCGGATTGCACCGTATATGACTACTCTCGCAATCATCGGAGCAGGACGCGGCCTCGGAGCCGCTGTAGCACGGCGTTTCGGAGCCGAGGGGTTCTCCGTCGCCCTCATCTCCCGAAGCCAGGGCAAGGTCGACGCCCTCGCGGAGGATCTCGGCAGGACGGGCATCCACGCGCGGGGCTTCGCTGCGGACGTCCGCGATCCGGAGTCCATCGCCGCCGCCCTCGAAGCGGCCACCGAGACGCTCGGACCCATCGAGGTGCTGCAGTACAGCCCCCTCCCCCAGAAGGACTTCATGCGGCCCGTCCTCGAGACGACGCCGGCGGATCTCAGGGGGCCGGTCGAGTTCTCCATCTACGGACCTGTCGCCGCCGTCCATCAAGTCCTACCCGGCATGCGGTTCCTCGGCGAGAACCGCGGCACCATCCTCTTCGTCAACGGCGGATCCGCCGTCAAGCCCGGACGGGGCGTCACGGGGACCTCGGTGGCGTTCGCCGGACAGGCCGCCTACGCGCAGTTGCTGCACGAGGTGCTCGGCGAGGAAGGCATCCACGTGTCGCAGCTGATCATCGGCGGTCGCATCGTCGAGGGCGACCCGGAGAAGGATCCCGATGTCCTCGCCGGCATCCTGTGGAACCTCCACGTTCAGCGCGACACCTTCCGCCACCAGGTCAGCTCGGACTAGTTCTGCCGCCTGAGGCCGCACCGGCACAACCCGAAGCAAGGAGCACAGTATGGGCAAGGTCTGGTTCATCACCGGGACATCGCGGGGGTTCGGCCGCGAGTGGGCGGAAGCTGCACTCGAGCGGGGAGATGCCGTCGCTGCCACGGCACGCAACACCGACAGCCTGACGCCGCTCGTCGAGGCATACGGCGACAGGGTGCTGCCCCTGGCGCTCGATGTGACCGACCGCGGGGCCGTCTTCGCCGCCGTGCGGCAGGCGCAGGAGCGCTTCGGCAGGCTCGACGTCGTGATCAACAACGCCGGTTACGGCCAGTTCGGCATGGTCGAGGAGCTGACGGAGGCCGAACTGCGCGACCAGCTCGAGACGAACCTGTTCGGCGCAGTCTGGGTCACACAGGCAGCGCTGCCGTACCTCCGCGAGCGGGGTAGCGGCCATATCATCCAGGTGTCCTCCATCGGCGGCATCTCGGCCTTTCCGTCCGTCGGCGCCTATCACGCGTCGAAGTGGGCGCTTGAAGGACTCACCCAGTCGCTCTCGCAGGAGGTCGCAGGGTTCGGTATCAAGGTCACGCTGATCGAGCCGGGGGGTTTCTCGACCGATTGGGGCGGCAGCTCCGCGAAGCACGCCACCGCCATCCCTGCGTACGACGGCGTCAGGAGGCAGGCAGCGAATCGACCGACCCGCACGGGTACCGCCGGCGACCCGCGGGCGACCCGCAGGCCGATCCTCACCATCGTGGACTCCGAGAATCCCCCGCTGCGTGCTTTCTTCGGGGAAGCACCGCTCGCCATCGCGACGGCGGATTACGAGTCCCGCCTGGCGTCCTGGAACGAGTGGCAGCCGGTCGCCCTCGAGGCCCACGGCGGCAAGGGCTGACCGGCGCCGTCCCGGCAATGCGCTATCAGGATGCGTTCCCGGATGCCTACTTGCCGCCCCGGTCTCCTACCCGCGGACGTTTCCCTCGCAGCACGCGCGGGCGGCGCCGGCGGGGAGGTGCTTACCCCTCCCCGCCGCGGTGCTGCTCGCGTACCTGCTGATCAGCCGAAGCGACCGGGCCGGAACGTCTCGAGCATCGGGTGCTTGCGGCCGGTGACGATCTCGTTCGCCAGCAGCTCGCCCGCGATGAGCCCGAGAGTCGCCCCCGAGTGGGTGAAGGCGACGAAGCAGCCCGGGACGGTCTCGAGCTCCCCGAAGACCGGTTCCCCATCGCCCGGAATAGGCTTTCGTCCGATCTTCCAGGACGCCGCGGCGAGCTGTGGCTGACCCTCGAGCAGCTTCGCCGCCTCGTCCGCGAGCTGGTTCACGACGTCCTCCGGGATCGAATACGTCCCGTCCGCGTCCTGCGTGATGCTCTCCTCGTACCAGTCGTGGTCGAGCGCGAAGGTGTTGCCCGGGTTCGGCCGCACAGCTGCCCGTGGCGTGTTCAGGACCGTCTTCGCGGGGTGGTCGACGGGAGCGGTGGTCACGAGCATCGACACCGGCGAGGCGTCGGGGATCTCTACGCCCAGTTCGGCGACGACGGCGGGGGTCTGCGGCCCGCAGGCCACCACGACGTCGTCCGCCGGGAAGAAGCCGGCGCTGTCGGTGTCGATGCCGGCGGCGCGTCCCTCCTCGACCCGGACGCGCGCGGTACCGGCGTTCGTCACGAGCTCGCCGCCGCGGGCGGTGAACTCCTCCATCAGGAAGGCGATCAGGTGCGGCAGGCTGACCCAGCCCTCGCCGGGGTTGAAGATCGAGGCCGCCCCGACGGCGTCCGTGCTGATACCGGGCGTGTGGTCGTTCACGCTCCCGGGAGACACCAGCACGGAGTCGTAGGCATGGGCTTTTTCATACTCGTGCCGCGCAATCGTGTCCTGATCCGAACCGGCCTCCGCCCAGTGGAGTCCGCCGTCGAAGCGCAGCCAGTCGCGCGACGGATCCGACGCGAACAGCGTCCGGTACCGGTCGATGCCGCACACGCGCAACTGGTGGTACGGCGTGGTGCGCTCCCCCGCGCTGTTGAGCCAGGACAGCGACCTGCCCGAGGCTCCGCTCGCGAGCTCGGCCTCCGTGACCAGGACGACCGACGCGCCCTCGCGCAGGAGGTGCACCGCCGTCGAGACCCCGAGGATGCCACCGCCGAGAACTGCGACGCGTCGTGTTGGTTCAGCCGTGCTCATGGGTTGGTTCCTTCGTGTTGGATGACGTGTTGGTTGATGAAGCCGGAGCGTGCTCGCTCCGGTGATGCAGTTCCTCGATGGTCCGCAGGATGTCGATGCTGTCCTGCGGGTCGACGGGCAGGGGTCCCTCACCGCGCAGGGCGCGCGCCAGGAGCTCGTAGAACGCAGGATAAGCTCCCCGCTCGGGCCGGACGCGGCGTCGGGTGCTGCCGTTCGACACGGTGCCCCAGGCTTCCTCGGGCTCGACGCCGTACTCCTCGCCGGTGGGGTCTGCACCTGCTGCCAGCGCGGGTTCCTGTCCGTCGAGCCCCCACTTCGCGTAGGCGCCGAGCGAGCCGGAGACGGAGAAGCGGGCACCCGGCAGCGCGGCGAATCCGCTCATCCACAGCCGTGACCGCACGCCCGATGCGTGGAGCAGCGAGACGAAGCTGTCCTGGTCCGCAGCAGCTTCGTCCGTCCTGCGGTCCAGTTCGCCGTAGGCCTCCTGCACCGGGCCGAACAGCTGGATGGCCTGGTCGATGAGGTGGGCTCCGAGGTCGTGGAGGATGCCGCCGCCCTCCGCGACGGTCGCGGTGTCACGCCAGTTGCCGAAGCCCTCGGGCAGCCACCACTCGAAGCGACTCTCGAATGAGTGGACGTCACCGAGCTCCCCCGAGGCCAGGAGCTTCCCGAGGGTCAGGAAGTCCGCGTCCCACCGGCGGTTCTGGAAGACGGTGAGCAGCACGCCGGCGTCCGCCGCCTCGCGCAGCAGGAGTGCACCCTCCGAGCTGGTGGGCACGAATGGCTTGTCCGCGACGACATGGAGTCCCCGTGCGAAGGCCTGCCGCGCCTGCTCGGCGTGGGTTCCCGGCGGAGTGCCGAGCACGACGACGTCCAACTCGACCTCCCCGGAATCGATCAGCGCGAAGAGCTCGGCGGAGGTTCCGACGATGCGAGCGGTCGGGTAGCTCGCCCGGGCGTCCTGCGCGCGCTGCGGATCAGCGGTCACGATCACGTCGAGGCTGAAGTCCCCGTTCGCGGCGACGAGCGGAGCGTGGAAGACCTTGCCGGAGATCCCGAACCCGAGGATCGCGGTGCGGAAGGGCCGGGGCATCAGAGCACCTCCGAGAGGAAACGCTGCAGGCGGGCGCTGCGGGGATTGTCGAACAGGTCCTCAGGGCGGCCCGCCTCGACGATCTCGCCCTCGTCCATGAATACCACCTGGTCGGCGACCCTGCGGGCGAATCCCATCTCGTGCGTCACGACCGCCATCGTCATGCCCCGCTCGCACAGTCCGGCCATGAGGGTGAGGACCCCCTTGACCAGTTCCGGGTCGAGGGCGGACGTCGCTTCGTCGAAGAGCATGACCTCGGGTTCCATCGCCAGTGCACGCGCGATGGCCACCCGCTGCTGCTGTCCGCCGGACAGGTCGCGCGGCCGGTGGTCGGCGCGCTCCCCCAGGCCGACTTCCGTGAGTCGTCGTCGGGCGCGCTCTGTCGCCTCGCTCTTCGGCATGCCCTTGACCTTCCACAGCGCGAGGGCGACGTTCTCCAGCGCGGTGTGGTCCGGAAAGAGGTTGAAGTGCTGGAACACCATCCCGATCCTGCGGCGCAGGACGTCCGGCCGGACGCGCAGGGCATCCTCGCCGTCGAGCAGGACGCCGCCGGAGCTGGGCTCGTGCAGCCGGTTGATGCCCCGCAGCAGGGTCGACTTGCCGGACCCCGACGGACCGATGATGCAGGTGGTGGTGCCGGGAGCGATCTCGAGGCTGACGTCGCGGATGACGGGGATGTCGCCGTACGCCATGCACAGGTTCTTCAGCTGCAGGCTGGAGCCGCGGAAGGTGGGCTGGTCGGCGGAGGTGCTGGTGGTGCTGCTCATGTGTTGCTCCCTGTGGTGAGCGGGCTGACCGCGTCGAGTTCTGTGACTTCCTTCAGTCCGCTCGTCGGCGCGGTGGGACGGCGACGACCGGTGCGGAAGCGCTGGTCGAAGTAGTTCACGAGGTGCGTGAGCGGAACGGTGACGATGAGGTAGAAGATGCCGGCCAGCACGAGCGGGGAGAGATTACCCGTGTTCACCGCCGCATCCTGGCCGACGCGGAAGAGCTCACGCTCGGAGACGAGCAGCCCCAGGAAGTAGACCAGGGACGAGTCCTTGATGATCGCGATGAACTGGTTGACGAGTGCGGGCAGCACGCGCCGGACGCCCTGCGGGATGACGACGAGCACCATGGCCCGTCCGTAGTTCATGCCGAGGGCGCGGCAGGCCTCCAGCTGCCCCTTGTCAACGCTCTGGATCCCGGCGCGGAAGATCTCGCCGATGTAGGCGCTGGCGATGAGGCTCAGCGCGATGATCCCCAGCGGGTACGGTGACGGCCCGAAGATGCTCTGGCTGAACTTCGCGAAGCCCTGCCCGATCAGGAGGATGGTCAGGATCGCAGGGAGCCCCCGGAAGAGATCGGTGTAGATGCGCGCCGGGATCCGCAGCCAGCGGGAGGTGGAGATGCCCATTACGGCGACCACCATCCCGAGGACGAGGCCGATGACTGTGGAGGCGGCGGAGATGACGAGCGTGTTCACGAGGCCCACCGTCAGGAGCTGTGGTGCGACGGTGAGCATCGAGTCGACGTCGAAGAAGGTCTTGACGAGGTTGTCGAGGAAGTCCATGAGGGGCTCTCAGTTTGTCGGGTGCAACACCGGGGAGGTGTGCCGTGCCTTGCCGTGCGGCTACTTGCTGGTGGGAGCCGGGGTCGCCGTCTGCTCGGCGCTCGGCAGGTACTGCTGGGGCATCGGGGAACCGGGGAACCACTTCTCGTAGAGTTCCTTCCACGTGCCGTCCTCCATGGCGTCGCCGAGCGCCTCGTTGAGCGCGGCCTTGAACTCTTCCTTGTCCTTGCCGATGGCGAATCCTGCCGGTGCATCGAAGGACGGGATGTCCGCTGCGGACACCAGGCCGTACTGCTCCATGTAGTCCTGCGCGGCTTCGTAGTCGAGGAAGTGCGCGTCGACGGAGCCGCTGTTCACCGCGGAGATCGCGGTGTTGTTGTCGGGGAACCGCACGAGGTCCGACTCCGTGAAGTTCTTCACCGCGTAGGCCTCCTGCAGCGTCCCCTGGACGACCCCCAGCCGGTGACCGGCAACGCTCGTCTCGTCGGTGATGCCGGAGTCCTCGCGAGTGATGAGGGTCAGGTAGCCGGCGAGGTATCCATCGGAGAAGTCGACCGTCTGCTGGCGTTCCTCGGTGATCCCGATCGCGGCCACTCCGACGTCGAACTGCTCGTTGGCGACGGCGGAGAGCAGGCCGGAGAAGTCCTGGCCGGTGAAGACGACGTCATCGACGCCGATGCGGTGCGCGACGTCGGTGAACAGTTCGACGTCGAAGCCCGTGAAGTTCCCCGACTCGTCGGTGAAGGTGTAAGGCTTCGAGTCTCCGAGGCTCGCAACGCGGATCGTGCCGGGCTCGATCAGGCCGTAGGGGTTGTCCTCCTCGCTCGAGGCCGCGCTACCGCCGCAGCCAGTCAGGGCGAGAGTTGCTGCGAGGGCGGCCGCAGCCAGGGCGAAGGGGCGGGAGATGGTGCGCATCATGTCCGGGTACTCCAAAGGTGTCGGGTGAGTGGTGGTGGCCCATGCTCGCTGCTGCAATGCCTTCGCCTTGCTTGAGTCCGGTCTCACCTGCCTAGAATGAGACCGGACTCACACGGGTTGGTGAAGAACGTACCCCGCGCTCCGGAGTTGGTCAACTGTTTCGAGAGGGCTTCATGGAATCGTCTTCAACGTCCCGCTACACGACCGTGGCGGACGTCGCACAACTCGCCCAGGTGTCGAAGGCACAGGCCGCACGGGCTCTCGGGGGCTACGGCGCCGTCAGCGACGAGGTGCGCTCACGCGTCCTCGCTGCTGCGGAGACGCTGCAGTACCACCCCAATGAACTGGCCAGAAGCATGAACACCGGACGCTCGAAGACGATCGGCGTCGTGGTCGGGGACATCGAGAACCCCTACTTCAGTCTTGCGATGCGCGGCATCTACGACACCTGCAAGGCGGGCGGATTCGACGTCATCCTGATCAACACCGGAGAGGACCTCTCCACCGAGATCGACGCCGTGAACGTCCTGCTGGACAAGCGTGTGGACGGGATGATCGTCGCGCCCGTCACGCGGTCCCCCAGCACCCACCTCAAACGGGTGGTCGACTCGGGGCGACCGGTCGTCCTGCTCGACCGGAAGGTGCCGAGCCTGCCGGTGGACACCGTCGTCGCCGAGATGCGGCAGGTGTCCTACGAGGCTGCGCGCCACCTCCTCGACGAGGGGCACACGCGGGTCGGCTACATCTCCTCGCTCGACGTCGGCGGCCTCGACTTCACCGTTGACCTGGACCTCGGCAGCAATCCCGTCACCGAGAGGATCGCGGGTATGCGCCGCGCGTTCGACGAGGGAGGCGTGGCCCTGCCGGTCGACCTGATCCGCCTGGGCGCGGGCAAGCGGCACAGCATCGGCGACCTCGTGGACGCGCTGCTCACGGGTCCGGATCCGGCCACCGCCATCGTCGCCTCCGACAGCGTGATCGCCCTCGAGGCCCTCGCGGAACTCCAGCGTGCCGGGGTCCGGATCCCGGACGATGTGTCCTTCCTCATGTTCGACGAGTTGCCCTGGGCGGGCCTGATGACACCGCCGATCACGGTCGTCGCCCAACCCGTCTACGACCAGGGCGTGGCTGCAGCGGGGATGCTGCTCCGGCGCATCGGCGGGGACCGCAGCGAACCCGAGCACCTGGCCCTGCCGTCCCGGCTGATCCTGCGGGAATCCGTCGCCACGATCGATTCCCCCGTCGATCCCGTGACCACCGGCGCCTCGACCTGATACGACCGCCCGGTTCCCGGACAGTCCGCCGGAGGAACGATACTGGCTGTATCACCCACCACCACCCGGAGGACCTCCACATGAAGATCGCACTGCTCGGCGTCGGACGCATGGGCCACGAACTCGGCGTGCACCTGCTGAAGGCCGGTCATGAGCTCACTGCCTGGAACCGCACGGCGAGCGCCGTCGAGCGCCTGCGGGACGCCGGTGCCTCGCAGGCCGGGTCGCCCGAGGAGGCCGTCCGCGATGCCGACGTCGTCATGACCGTGCTCTTCGGCCCGGACACGGTGCGCGAGGTGATGCTCTCGGGACTGGAACTCCCACCCGAAGCCGTCTGGTTCGACGTCACGACGGTCTCCCCCGAGGACGCGCGCGAATTCGCCGACTACGCCGTCGCCGCCGGGGTCCGCTACGTCCACGGTCCGGTCATCGGCAGCCTCGCCCCTGCCCGCGCGGGCCAGCTCGGCGTCCTGCTCGGTGGTACTTCCGAGGACGTCGACGTCGTCGAACCGCTGGCCGCCCTGTGGGGCGACGCCGAGCGCCTACGCCGCGTCGCCACGCCGTCGGACGCGGCCACCGGCAAGCTGCTCGCCAACCTCGCACTCGGAGTCACGCTGCAGGGACTCGTCGAGGCCCTGCGCCTGGGGACCGCGAACGGGCTCGACGCCGCCGGCGTGCTCGACCTGCTCAAGGGAACCGGCCTCGGGGTCATCGCCGGCATGAAGGGCGCCGTCATCACGGGAGGAACGTTCGGCGACACCCAGTTCTCCGCGGACCTGCTCGCGAAGGATGCACGGCTCATGCTGCGCTCCACTCCCCTCCCGTTGCCGGCGGTCACCGCAGTACTGCAGTCGCTCACCGACGCGCAGCGCACGGGCTCGGGCGACGACGACATCGCGGTGATCACGAAGCCCGAACTGGGCTAGAAGCGGAGTCGACTGCGCCGGGACACCAGCAGGCCCCGGACACCTCGGCCAGGGCGACGCTCAGATTGCTTGCGACGCTCTTCGACAGCCGGTGATGGCGGGTTCGCCGGGTGCTGCGCTGGAATCCATGCAGCCCTGAACCGAACCCCGAGCACCCCCTGTGCCGCGGGCGTCTTCCCGCGGGCCCATCCGCACCTACCGGTGGACGGCTTGGCCGTGCTATACCGCACCGCACCTTGACTGATACCCCCCGGGGGTATAAATTGGGTTCTACCTCAGAAGGTTGTCTCCCCCGGGACGTACGCCGTACAGGTCATCTGCACCGCGATGGAACCAGGGCCTCACCCAGGGTCGCCCGTTCTCCGCCGCGGCTCCCTCGAGAATTCGCTGCTCACCGACTGCAGGAGACCACCATGACCGACACTGTCAGGACCCCGATCAACCTCACCGACATCAGCGGGAACCAGAACTCCGACGCGGCTCCTTCCGCGGGAGGTTCCTGTGGGTGCTGCGCACCCCAGCAGGCCACTGCAGCGCAGCCGGCGACCGAAGGCACCGTGTCTGCCGACTATTCGGTCACCGGCCTGACCTGTGGTTCCTGCGCCGGCCGGGTCAGCAGCGCCATCGGCGCCCTGGACGGCGTGGAGAATGTCCAGATCGCTCTCGTTCCTGGCGGCGTATCAACCGTCAGCGTCACCAGCAACCAGCGCCTTGACGCGTCGTCCGTTCAGGACGCCGTCGAGAAGGCCGGATACCAGCTCGCGACCGCCTGAGCCGACAGGCAGAGGCACGGGTCCCTCTCCTCGAGCGGGGCCGAAGGAAGAGTCATCATGAGCAAGAACCAGAACACCACCAACCAGCATCATCACCCAGGCGGACCGGAATCAACGCACGGTCAGGCCATGCCGGAAAGCCACGCCCATTCGGCAATCTCCACCCCGGAGCATCCCGAGGGAAGCCATGGACCCGAACCGCACATGAACCGCAGCGGGCACGCGGGTCACCAGGGTCACGGGACGAGCCATGGCACGGATGAGGATCATCAGGTCCATTCCCAGGGGGAGCATGCCGGGCACTCGACCGCGATGTTCAAGGACCGATTCTGGATCAGCCTGGTCCTCGCGGTTCCCGTGGTCGCGTTCAGCCCCATGTTCACCATGCTCCTCGGGTACATGCCGCCCGAGTTCCCGGGCTCCACCTGGATCGCGCCGATCCTTGGCACTGTCATCTTCGTCTACGGCGGCACCCCGTTCCTGAAGGGCGGAGGAACGGAGCTGAGGACCCGGCAGCCAGGCATGATGCTGCTGATCGCAATGGCGATCAGTGTCGCGTTCATCGCCTCCTGGGTCACGACCCTCGGCATCGGCGGCTTCGACCTGGACTTCTGGTGGGAGCTCGCCCTGCTGGTCGTCATCATGCTGCTCGGCCACTGGATGGAGATGCGCGCCCTCGGCTCCGCCGCCGGAGCCCTGGACGCGTTGGCGGCCCTGCTTCCCGATGAGGCCGACAAGGTCACTGAATCCGGCGTCGAAACCGTCTCCGTCAGCACCCTGGCAGCGGGTGATGCTGTGCTCGTGCGCTCCGGCGCACGCGTACCCGCTGACGGAAAGATCATCGACGGGACCGCGGAATTCGACGAGTCCATGATCACCGGCGAATCCCGCACCGTACCCCGCACCATCGGGGAGACCGTCGTCGCGGGAACCGTCGCCACGGATAGCGCCGTCCGGGTGCAGGTCACCGCCGTCGGGTCCCAGACGACCCTGGCAGGGATCCAGCGTCTGGTCGCCGAAGCGCAGGCCTCCTCCTCGAGGGCGCAGGCCCTTGCGGACCGGGCCGCTGCCCTGCTGTTCTACTTCGCGCTCGGCGCCGGCATCCTGACCTTCATCGCCTGGATGCTCCTGGGCAGCCCGGATGATGCGGTCATCCGCACCGTCACCGTCCTGGTGATCGCCTGCCCGCACGCCCTGGGCCTGGCGATCCCCCTGGTCATCGCGATCTCCACCGAACGCGCCGCAAAGGCCGGCGTGCTGATCAAGAACCGCATCGCCCTGGAACGCATGCGCACCATCGACGTCGTCCTGTTCGACAAGACCGGCACCCTCACGCAAGGCCGGCACGCCGTCACTGGGACCACCACGACCACTGGTGTCACCGAGGCCGAGCTCCTCGCCCTGGCCGGTGCCGCGGAAGCAGACAGCGAACACCCCGTCGCCCGGGCCATCGTCACCGCAGCACAGTCCGACCCCGCCGCGGTCAGCCTTGATTACACGGGCACGAGTTTCGCGTCCATGACCGGACGCGGTGTCCAAGCGACAGTGAACAACC
>NZ_PJIQ01000075.1 GCF_002929745.1 Arthrobacter sp. B1805 | reverse complement strand
CGGTGAGTCGTAGATCTCCACGGGCGAGTGCAGGAAGTGCAGGTGCAGCCGGCGTGAGGCTCCCGTCGGCTCGTCCTCGACGAGCCAGTTGGTGAGGGTCTTCACCATCGTCTTCGTCTGGTTGTTCGTCGCGATCTGCTCCTCGGAGCCTGCATCGAAGTCGAAGTCCTCCGGGTAGAGCACGATGTCCACGTCACGCGAGTGCGAGAGCTCGCGCAGCTCCAGCGGGGTGAACTTCACCTGCGCAGGTCCGCGCCGACCGAAGACGTGCACGTCGGTGACGGGCGAGGCCTTCAGGCCCTCGTACACGTTCTGCGGGATCTCGGTCGAGAGCAGGTCGTCGGCATGCTTGGACAGGATGCGGGCGACGTCGAGGGCGACGTTGCCGTTGCCGATCACCGCGATCTCCCTGGCCTCCAGCGGCCACTCCCGGCTGACGTCAGGGTGCCCGTCGTACCAGGACACGAAGTCCGCGCCGCCGAACGAGCCCTCGAGCTCGATACCGGGGATGTTCAGGTCCGCGTCCTTGATCGCCCCGGTCGCGAA
>NZ_PJIQ01000074.1 GCF_002929745.1 Arthrobacter sp. B1805 | reverse complement strand
AGAGGTAGTTTATCTGCCAAAGAACGCGTCTATTCCAATGACACTAAAGTCTCGGGAGTATGAAGTTTTTACAGTGGTTCCTGTTAAGGCATTGTCAAATGGTGCCACGTTTGCTCCCATAGGCCTAATCAAGATGTTCAATTCAGGAGGAGCCATTAAGGAATTGAAATATGAAAGGGAGAGAAATGCAACTGTGGGCATGAAAGTTCGCGGGTCTGGAATATTTGGTGTCTATTCATCATCTCGGCCAAAGAGAATAATAGTTGACACAGAAGAAATGAAGTTCGAATATGAAGAAGGGTCTGGACTGACCACCATTAATTTGAAAATTCCAGAGGGGGAAGTGTACCTTTGGAATACACCTAGTGAAGGATGGAGGCTAGGCAGATTGAAAACAATGTCGCCGCGGGCG
>NZ_PJIQ01000073.1 GCF_002929745.1 Arthrobacter sp. B1805 | reverse complement strand
AAATTTTTCGAAGTTTGCAAAGTGTACATGAAATTGACAGTAACATATGTATAAACATCAGGTCGAAGGAGAGGGAGAGGGAGGGATGTATACATTATTTCATTCACGATGACAATATATAGATGGGATTTCGAAGAAATATCGATCTAACAGTTTCACATCCTTGAATAACCTCGGTGGTCCTCATATTGCTCCATGAAAGCATCGTTGAACTTCTTAAAGCTGTCCATGATAGCAGGCATGTCTTCCTCAGCTGGCAAGATGGTTGTCCTTAAGTGGAAAACCCATTCTTTCTGTCCAAATCCTGAACCAGGGACAGTGGAAATTCCAGTGGCTTCCAAGAGCTTGAGGCAGTAGAAAACATCAGCGACTTTACCAGCCTTTTTGGCAGCCTCAATAGCTTTTGGTGGCAATCGAATTTGAGGGAATGAGTACATGGCCCCTTCTGTGAAATTACAAACTACATTTCTGCAACTGTTGAATCCATCAGTCATTATCTGTGCCCTTCTCCTCAGTGACTCAAGGATACCTTTGCTCTCTCTCATAAATTGCAGATA
>NZ_PJIQ01000012.1 GCF_002929745.1 Arthrobacter sp. B1805 | reverse complement strand
TCCGCGCCGCCGAACGAGCCCTCGAGCTCGATACCGGGGATGTTCAGGTCCGCGTCCTTGATCGCCCCGGTCGCGAAAATCACCGCGTCGTAGTGCGCCCGAAGGTCCCCCAGGCGGACATCGGTGCCGTAGTCCACGTTCCCGAAGAACCTGACATCGCCCCGGTCCAGTACCTTGTGCAGCGCGTTCACGATGCCCTTGATCCGGGGATGGTCAGGAGCGACCCCGTACCGGATCAGCCCGTAGGGCGCCGGGTATCGGTCGAAGAGATCGATCTCGACCTCGAGCTGCCCGTCCTGCACGGGGTCCGACTTCGTCAGGATGTCGGCGGCATAGACACCCGCCGGTCCGGCCCCGATGATCGCGACCCGCAGCGAACGGGCCGGCGCGGCAACAGGCACGGCAACAGGCACGGAGGAGGGCGCGGACGAGGGCGCGGAGTAGGACGCAGCAGGCACGGAGGAGGGCGTGGAGGAGGACGCAGCAGGCGGGAAGGAGGGCGAGGAGTCGGATGCATTGATGGGCACTAGCAGGTTCCTGTTCTAGCGAGGGGTGGCGGCGTGGAAGGGCCGGACGATCAGGGCATGAAGTGGGGCGAGAGCGTGACGACGTCGCCCACCACGATGACCGCCGGGGCGCGCACGCCGATTGCCTCCGCGCGGTCCGCGATGGTGGCGAGCGTCGCCGTGGTGACGCGCTGGGTCGGCATCCAGCCGTCCTCGATGATGGCGACCGGAGTGGAGGCAGCGCGCCCACCGTCCATGAGGATCCGGGCGGACCTTCGGAGGAGGGAGACTCCCATGAGGAGGATCAGCGTGTGGTCGCTGCCTCCCGGGATCAGCCCGACCTGCTGGGTGATGCCCTCGTGTCCGGTCAGGACGCTGAATCCCTTGGCCACGCCGCGGTGGGTGACGGGAATGCCGGCGGCGGCAGGGACGGAGATCGCGGATGTGACGCCCGGAACCACTTCGACGGACACACCGTGCTCCCGGCAGTACTGCTCCTCCTCTCCCCCGCGGCCTAGGACGTAGGGATCCCCGCCCTTCAGTCGCACCACCAGATGTCCGAGGAGTGCCTGTTCCACCAGGATCGTGTTGATCTCGGACTGGGGTACGGGGTGGTGCCCTGGCATCTTGCCGACGTCGATGACCTGGACGTCCGGCGCGAGCTCGCTGAGCACGGACCGGGGACCGAGCCGGTCGGCGACGACGACGTCCGCCTGCGCCAGCAGCTGCCGGCCGCGGGAGGTGATCAGGCCCGCTCCGCCCGGGCCACCGCCGACGAGCGCGACCCTGCCGGATCCGGTGATCCTCCGGTGGCTCCTCAGCGGCAGCGCGCCGGTCTCGAGAGCGGCGGCCACGCCGTCGCGCAGTGCCATCGCCCGGCGCGGGTCGCCGTGGGTGTTGACGGCCACCGTCACGCCGTCGAGCGATGCCACGGCCGGGACCCAGGCCGTCGAGTGGTAGGAGTCCCCGCCCTTGACGCACCAGATGCGCGCGGCCTCGGCATCGGCAGCGATCACGGCCTGGATGCGGTCGCTTCCCGAATGGGCCAACACCAGCCAGGCGCCGTCGAGATCGCGGACGTGGTAGCCCCGTGCCTTCCACTCCAGTGTTCCGGCTGCGGCGAGTTCGCGGATGTCCTCGCACGCGTCCGGGGCGACGACGGTGATGAGGGCCCCGTCCTCGGCGAGTGCGGGAATGCGGCGTGCGGCCACCGGGCCACCGCCCACCACGAGGACCTTCCGTCCCGCGAGCTGGAGTCCGAGGGGGTAGGTCATCGCGTACCTGCTTCCAGTAGCCCGCGGCGACGGAGCAGACGGCGTTCCAACGGCCCGAAGACGATCAGTTCCACCACCACCCCGATCAGCAGGATGATCAGGACAGCAGCCAGGACGACCGCCATGTCCGACAACACCCGGCCCTGCTCGAGGAGTCCGCCCAGACCGAACCCGAGCGCGCCGCCCGTCGCGATGATCTCCGCTGCCATCAGTGAGCGCCAGGAGAAGGCCCAACCCTGCTTCAGCCCCGCGACGTACCCGGGAAGCGCCGCCGGAAGAACGATCTTCACCACCAGTGCCCACCGTCCTGCACCCAGCACGTGGCCCACCCGGCGGTACTGGTCGGGCACCTGATCCACCCCGGAGATGAGCCCGTTGACGATCGACGGGACCGCCCCCATGAGGACGACGAAGTAGACGGTGGCGTCGCTCAGGCCGAACCAGACGATGGCGGCCGGCACCCAGGCGACCGACGGCAGGACCTGCAAGCCGGAGATGATCGGACCGAAAGCTCCACGGAGGAGCCCGTTCTGGGCGAGCAGCAGACCCAGCGGAGTGGCGATCAGCACGGCGATGACGAACCCTGCCAGGCCTCGTTCGAGGCTCGTGAGGATGACAGCCTGTGCCTGGCCGTCGGCGATGAGCCCGCGCAGCGTCAGGAACACGTCGGCGGGACCGGGCAGCACGTCGGGACGCGGCCGCACCAGCCACACATACATCTGCCAGCAGTAGATGACCGCGGCGACCGCGGCGACGGGCAGCAGCGCCTTCGTCACTCGCGCGGACCAGCGGATGGAAGGAACTGTCTGCTGTTGGAGTGCATCGAGGCCCGCATCGAGTTCGCGGCCTGAATCGCAGCCAGGATCGATCCCACGGTCGAGGCCGGGCGCGCGGGTTGCGGACCGATGATCCTGCAGGTGCTGCGTCAGCGGCCCCACGGCGTGAGGGTCGGACACGTGCGTCTCAGGCTGCATGGCGTCGGATCTCCTTCCGCAGTTCGGCGGTGATGCTCGCCGTCAGGGCTACGGCATCCTGGCCGGCAGTGGACCACTCACCGACGACCCTGCCCGGCCGCGAGGACATCAGCAGCACTCGCTGCCCGAGCAGCACCGCCTCACGGACGTTGTGCGTGATGAAGACGATGGTGCGGCCCGTCTGTCGCCAGACCCGCAGCAGCTCGGCGTGCAGCAGGTCGCGAGTGATCGCATCGAGCGCGGCGAAGGGTTCATCCATGAGCAGCACGTCCCGGTCCTGCGCGAGCGATCGCGCCAGGGCGACCCGCTGGCGCATGCCTCCGGACAGCTCATGCGGTTTCTTGCGTGCGGCGTCGGCGAGGTGCACCACATCGAGGAGGCGCGCTGCCTCGCTGCCCCGCTGTGCCCGCGGTACCCCGCGCAGTTCGAGCGCCAGCTCCACGTTGCCCTGTGCCGAGAGCCACGGGAACAGGGAGGGGTCCTGGAACATGAACGCGGCCCTGGGTGCGGCAATGGTGCCCGTCGTCGGCGATTCGAGTCCCGCGATGAGGTTCAGCAGGGTCGATTTGCCGCAGCCGGACGCGCCGAGGAGGGTGATGAACTCACCCGTCGCCACTTCGAGATCGACGCCGTCCAGGACCAGTGGAGCCTGGTGCGAGAACTGTTTGGACAATCCCCTGACGGTGATGCTGGGAGGCTCGAGCATGGCGTTTCCTCAGCCCTCTCCTGATCCGGTCGCGAACACCGGATCAAGTGCGGATTCCGCCCGCACGTGATTGAGGAGTGTGAGGTCCAGGATTCCCCCGATGTCGTACTCCTGGGCCGTACCAGCAGCTATTCCATCAGCCAGGAGCTGTTCCAAGGATCCTCCCAGCGGGTCCTGGGTGAACTCGAGCCTGCCGAGCGCCCGGTTCAGTACGGCGTCGGGCAGTGCTTTCGATTGTGCCGCTTCGAGGCTCCGGTTGAGCACGTCGGCGGCATCACCGGCAGTTCCGGCAGCCCCGGTTCCACCGGTGTTCGCCGCCAGCCACTGCAGTGCTCGCAGTTCTCCGCGCAGCAGGGCTTCGACCTGCTCCGGGTGATCGGCGAGATAGGTCGAGGACACCACGAGGAGCGTGGTGGGGAACCGCCCTCCGGGCCACAGGTCCTTTTCGTCGACGAGGACCGTACCGCCTGCTTCGAGGACGAGGCGGGAGGCCCACGGCTCGGGCACCCATGCGCCGTCGAGGTCGCCGTTGGCGAAGAGCTGCAGGGAGAGGGCATTCTCCGTCGGAGTGATCAGGACATCGCCCGTGGCACCGGTGCCGGTCGACAGACCGTTATCGGCCAGCCAGGTACGCAGTGCCACGTCCTGCGTGTTGCCCAACTGCGGTGTCGCGAGCGTTGCCCCGCGGAGATCATCTGCGGTCCCTATACCGGGTCGCACGACGAGTTGCGCTCCTCCGGACGTGGCCCCGGCCACGACGCGCAGGGACTCGCCCTCGCTCTGGATATAGGAATTGATGGCCGGGTTCGGCCCGATGAAGGCGGCATCGAGGGCACCGGCGTTCAGGGCCTCGACCGCAGCGGGCCCGGCGTTGAAAGCCTGCGCGGTGAGGCTCGTATCACCGAGCTCGTCCTCGAACATCCCTGTCTCGAGGCCTACGAGGGCAGGAGCGTGGGTCAGGTTGCCGAAATAGCCGAGGCGGAGTTCATCCGCCGCCGAGGCCACCTGCGGACCAGAAGCGGTCGAGGTTACCTGCTGCGAGGAGGCGTAGGCCGCGACGGCGGCACCTGCCGCCACCGTGGCGACCAGGCAAGCCCCGAGGGCTGTCTCCACCGCCCGGCTCTTCAGGACGCGCCCGCGTCCCGAGCGGCGTCGGGCCAGGTTCTCGTTGATCGGTCCCGTGGCTTCAGGAGACATCGGGACCCCCAGCGGATCGGGCGCCTGCAGGGCCCACCGACGCAGGATCGGAGCCGGTCACGAGACCTGCGGCCAGGGTGTTGCCGTCCCCCGGGTCGATCACGAGGAACGAGCCGGTATGGCGCGATGCGGCATAGGCATCAACCGGCAGCGGGGAAGCGACCCTCAGGCGCACGGTTCCGATGTCGTTGAGGCCGAGCCGCGCGGCGGGCTGGTCCGTGAAGGTGTCGAGGTCGAGCCGACCGAGGATCTCCGAGATCCTGCCGCGCACCGTCGAGCTGCCGTGCTTGATCAGCACCAGCGATCCGGGTTCGAGTGCCTTGGGCGAGAGCCAGCACAGGGACGCCTGGATGTCCCGGCTGCTGCCCCCGTGTGTTCCGGCCTCGGCGATCAGATCACCGCGCGCGATGTCGAGGTCCTCCCGCAGCCTGAGCACCACGGATTGCGGCGCAAAGGCTTCGTCCAGCTGCTCACCCGCGGCATCGATCGCTGAGACCACCGTCGTCCGCTCACCAGGAAGAACAGCGACAGCATCTCCCACACGGACTGTGCCGGCGACGATCTGGCCGGCGTAGCCGCGATAGTCCCGGTACTCGTCGGGGTCGAGCCCCGGTGCCAGGGCACCCTGTGGCCGGATGACAGTCTGGACCGGGAAGCGGAAGGACTCGCTTCCGGTCTCGAGATCGGTGAGCGAGGGCAGGCGCTCGAGGATCTCGAGGAGTGACGGACCCGCATACCAGGGTGTGCGCTCCGAGCGGTTCACGATGTTGTCACCTCGCAGCGCGGACACGGGCACTACAGTGAGGCTCGTCTCCCCCAGCTCTGCGGCCGCACGCTGGAGTTCTGCCTCCACACTGCGGAAGCGGGCTTCGCTGTAGTCCACGAGGTCGATCTTGTTGACCGCGGCGATGAGGTGGGGCACGCGCAGGAGCCGGGCGACGGCGAGATGGCGTCGCGTCTGTTCGAGCACTCCCTTCCGGGCGTCGATGAGTACGACGACGGCGTCCGCGGTCGAGGCCCCGGTCACCGTGTTTCTGGTGTACTGCACGTGTCCCGGGCAATCGGCGAGGATGAAGGAACGCTTCGCCGTCGCGAAGTACCGGTAGGCGACGTCGATGGTTATGCCCTGCTCGCGCTCGGCGCGGAGTCCGTCGGTGAGCAGGGCGAGGTCGAGTTGCTGGACGCCGTCCACCGCCGCACCGCCGAACCCTCGTTCGGCCGAGGCCCGTTCGACGGCGTCGAGTTGGTCGGCCAGGACCGATTTGCTGTCATGCAGCAGCCGTCCCACGAGCGTCGACTTCCCGTCGTCCACGGAGCCTGCCGTCGCGAACCGGAACAGCGAGCCGGTGGCGAGGTCCGGAACATTCTCGGTGAGGAGGGTCATCAGAAGTACCCGTCTTTCTTTCGGTCTTCCATGGCGGCTTCGGAGATGCGGTCGTCGGCACGGGTGGCGCCGCGCTCCGTGATGGTGCTCAGGGCCACTTCCCGTACCACGTCGGTGGCGCTGGCGGCGTCGGACTCGACCGCGCCGGTGCAGGACATGTCGCCCACGGTGCGGTAGCGGACGGTCCGCACCTGCACCTTTTCGTGGGGTTCGGGTCGGGACACCTCCCCCACGGCGCGCCACATGCCGTCGCGGCGGAACACTTCACGCGCGTGGGCGTAGTACAGCGGCGGGAGAGCGATGCCCTCCCGTTCGATGTACCGCCAGATGTCCAGCTCGGTCCAGTTGCTGATGGGGAAAGCCCTCACATGCTGGCCCACGGTGTGCCTCCCGTTGTAGAGCCGCCAGAGTTCGGGGCGCTGGTTCCGGGGGTCCCACTGGCCGAACTCGTCGCGCAGCGACAGGATGCGCTCCTTGGCCCTGGCTTTGTCCTCGTCCCGGCGGCCGCCGCCGAAGACGACGTCGAACCGGTTGGTGCTGATGGCATCGAGGAGCGGCTGGGTCTGCAGGGGGTTCCGGGTACCGTCGACGCGTTCGGAGAGCCGGCCGTCGTCGATGTAGTCCTGCACCGATCCGACGACGAGCCGCAGCCCCAGCCGCTCCACGGTCTCGTCGCGGAAGGTGATCACCTCGGCGAAATTGTGCCCCGTGTCGACATGGAGCACGGGGAAGGGCACCCGACCCGGCCAGAACGCCTTCGCCGCGAGGTGGAGCATCACCACTGAATCCTTCCCGCCGCTGAACAGCAGGGCGGGTCGCTCGAATTCGGCGGATGCCTCGCGCAGGATGTGGATCGCTTCGGACTCGAGGGCGTCCAGGCTCGACAGCAGGCGATTCCCGATTGCAGTGCTCATTGGTGTATCCCGCATTCTGTCTTGGCGAGTCCTGCCCAGCGGCCGGCTCGCGGGTCTTCTCCCGGGGCCACCGGACGCGTGCAGGGACGGCAGCCGATCGAGGGGTAGCCGTTGGACAGCAGCAGGTTGACCGGTACCTGGTGCGACCGGGCGTACTCCAGGAGGTCGTCGAAGCTCCAGGCGGCCAGCGGATTCACCTTCACGAGCTCGTGCTGGGTGTCCCACGTGACGAGGGGTGTGGTGGTGCGTGTCGGAGCTTCGTCGCGCCGTACCCCGGTGAACCACACGTCGTAGCCTGCCAGTGCGTTCTTCAGCGGATCCATCTTCCGCAGCGCGCAGCACCACGCCGGGTCGGTACCGAAGAGATCCCTGCCGTAGCGGCGGTCCTGCTCCTCGACCGTGAGCGCGGGAAGGACGTCCACGAGGTTGACGTCGAGGCTTCCCGCCACTTCGTTGCGCGTGGCGAGGGTTTCCGGGAAGTGGTACCCGGTCTCCAGGAACAGGACGTCGACGCCCGGGAGTTGTTGCGAGACGAGGTGGGGCAGGACAGCGTCCGCCATTGAACTGGCCACCGCCGTGGCTGCAACGCCGAACTCCCGCGCGACCCAGGCGACGACGTCGTTGGCCGGTGAGTCCCAACCCAGTTCCTCGTTGCCCTGCAGTGCGAGTGCCCGGAGCTCCTCGCTGGTGCGATCGTGACCCGTCACAGCAGTGCTCCTTCCTCTGCTCGGTGTGCCCACTCGGCGAAAGTCTCCGACGGGTGCTTGTCCGCGACGAAGCGGCGCACCAGTCGTTCCACGTACTGCGGGAGGTCGTCGGCGGTGATCTTCAGACCGCGAACCGTGCGCCCCAGGCCGGCTTCCTCACGGTCCATGGAGGCCAGACCTCCCCCGAGGTGGACCTGGAAGCCGGGAGACTGGCCACCCTTGCCATCGGGCAGCAGCTGGCCCTTCAACCCGATGTCGGCCGTCTGGATTCGGGCGCAGGAGTTGGGGCAGCCGTTCACGTGCAGCGAGAGCCTCTCCGGCAGGAGCCCGGACTCCGCGAGGTCCGCGAGCCGCGTCTCGAGCTCGGCGACCGCCGTCGCCGCCGTGACCTTGGTCTCCACGATCGCCAGCTTGCAGAACTCGATCCCTGTGCACGCAATGGACGAACGACGGAACACCGAGGGCTTCGCGGAGAGCCCCAGGGCCTCCAACCCTGTGACCAGCGAGTCGAGCCGGTCCTCGGGAACGTCGAGCAGGACGAGTTTCTGGTGCGGGGTGGTGCGCAGCCGCTCTGATCCGTGCTCCTCGAGCAGGGTTGCGAGCGAGGTGAGGGTGGAGCCGGAAAGTCGTCCGACGACGGGCGATACTCCGACGAAGTACCGTCCGTCCTTCTGCCGGTGGATGCCGACGTGGTCACCAGGAGTGGAAGGCTTCGCTGCCGCCGGGCCGTCGGCCAGCCGGTACCCGAGGTATTCCTCCTCGAGGACGTCCCTGAACCTCTCCGCTCCCCAGTCGGCGAGCAGGAACTTGAGACGGGCCTTGGTCCGCAGCCGTCGGTAGCCGTAGTCCCGGAAGATCCTGGTGATGCCGACCCAGACGTCGGCGACCTGCTCGGGTTGGACGAAGGCGCCCAGGCGCTCCGCCAACCGTGGTGTGACGGAGAGGGCGCCGCCCACCCAGAGGTCGTACCCCGCTCCTAGCTCCGGGTGGATCATCCCCACGAAAGCGACGTCATTGATCTCGTGGACCACATCCTGGCTGGGATGGCCCGTGATGGCGGTCTTGAACTTCCTGGGCAGGTTGGCCAGCTCGGGATCGCCGATGAAACGCTGTGCCAGTTCCTCGATGGCCGGTGTGGGATCGATGATCTCGTCGGCGGCGATACCGGCGACCGGAGAACCGAGGATCACGCGCGGGACGTCACCGCACGCCTCGGTGGTGGAGAGACCGGCGGCCTCGAGCCGGCGCCAGATCTCGGGTACGTCCTCGACCCGGATCCAGTGCAGCTGGATGTTCTGACGATCCGTCAGGTCCGCTGTTCCACGTCCGAAGTCCGTCGAGATCCCACCGATGACCCGCAGCTGGTGAGTGGAGAGGGAACCGCCGTCGATGCGGACCCGCAGCATGAAGTACTTGTCCTCGAGCTCGTGCGGTTCGAGGGTTGCTGTCCTTCCGCCGTCGATGCCGGGTTTCCGCTGCGTGTAGAGACCCCACCACCGGAAACGCCCGTGCAGGTCGGTCTTCTCGATCGAGTCGAATCCCTGGCGGGAGTACACCTGCTCGATGCGCTCGCGTACGTTCAGGCCGCTGTCCTGCTGCTTCCACGCCTCGTTGGCATTGAGCGGGGCGGTTCCGTCGACCTTCCACTGCCCGTTCGGCTTGCCGGTCTTCGTTGCGCCGAGCCTGGTCCGGGTGTCCGCAGCGGCTGCTGGTGAACTTGTCATACAGGGACAGTACGGCGACATGGCCGATGCCCGATGAAGCGTTACCGAGGCCCTTCACCGTGGGTCTCACGCAGTAATACGGGGACGCACCCCGTCATGGAACAGCCCTCGATGACCGCGCTCGGCGGCCCGGGGACGACGGCAGTACAGTGTGTGCGGACCGACGGATGAGAGTGTCGGAGCCCGGTTCCCGAAGCTCGAGGAAAGGCGTGGGAAGTGACCTACGTAATCGCGCAGCCATGCGTGGATGTCAAGGACAAGGCCTGTATCGAGGAGTGCCCTGTTGACTGCATCTATGAGGGCGAGCGATCGCTCTACATCCACCCGGATGAATGCGTGGACTGCGGCGCGTGTGAGCCCGTGTGCCCCGTCGAGGCGATCTACTACGAGGACGACACCCCGGAGCAGTGGGCCGAGTACTACAAGGCGAACGTGGAGTTCTTCGACGACCTCGGTTCACCCGGCGGAGCGGCCAAGGTCGGCAACACCGGGTTCGACCACCCGATCATCGCCGCCCTGCCGCCCCAGAACCAGCCCGCCTAGCAAACCCCTTCGACGGCAATCCCCGACTCCTCGCGAGGGTGTTGCACGCTATGTTACTCGCCAGTAACATAGTCGCGGACCAACATCTCGAAGAGGAGCACCAGGTGAGCCCAGAAACAGGCAGCACGCCCGTCAGGAGCGCATCGCGCGACGTCGTCTTCGTCGACGGAGTGCGGACCCCTTTCGGCAAAGCCGGTGACAAGGGCATCTATGCGGGTATGAGGGCCGATGACCTGGTCGTGAAGTGCATCCGTGACCTCCTGCGCCGCAACCCCTCGTTGCCTCCGGAGCGAATCGACGATGTCGCCATCGCCGCCACCACGCAGACCGGGGACCAGGGGCTGACGATCGGCCGCACGGCCGCCCTCCTCGCCGGGCTTTCCCGCACCGTTCCCGGCTTCGCGATCGACCGCATGTGCGCCGGGGCCATGACCGCCGTGACCACGACGGCGTCGGGTATCGCCTTCGGCGCGTACGACGTCGTCATCGCCGGCGGAGTGGAGCACATGGGCAACCATCCGATGGGCGCCGGTGCCGACCCGAACCCGCGCTTCCAGTCCGAGCGGATCGTGGACCCTGCGGCGCTGAACATGGGCAACACGGCCGAGAACCTGCACGACCGTTTCCCGGCCATCACCAAGGACCGCACGGACGCCTACGCCGTCCGCAGCCAGCAGAAGCTCGCCGCCGCGTACGAGGCCGGACAGATCCAGCCCGACCTCGTACCCGTCGCCGGCCGGAGGCCCGGTTCAGGCTGGACGCTCAACTCCGTCGACGAGCCGCCGCGTCCCGGCACCACCCTGGAGGACCTCGCCTCCCTCCGCACCCCGTTCCGCGCCCACGGCCGGGTCACGGCCGGCAACGCAGCAGGCCTGAACGACGGCGCCACCGCCGCCCTTCTCGCATCGACGGACGCCGCGGCCGAGCTGGGGTTGAGCGTGCGCATGCGCCTGGTCTCGTACGCCTTCGCGGGCGTCGAGCCGGAGGTGATGGGGATCGGACCCGTTCCTGCCACCGAGAAGGCCCTGCGTCAGGCCGGGCTCGAGATCGACGACATCGGCCTCTTCGAGATCAACGAGGCCTTCGCCGTGCAGGTGCTGTCCTTCCTCGACCACTTCGGCATCGACGACGAGGACCCGCGCGTGAACCGCTACGGAGGCGCCATCGCAGTCGGCCACCCCCTGGCGTCCTCCGGGATCCGGCTGATGAACCAGCTCGCCCGCCAGTTCGAGGAGGACCCGACGGTGCGCTACGGCATGACCACGATGTGCATCGGCCTCGGAATGGGTGCCACCGTCATCTGGGAGAACCCCCGCCACGGACACTACGGACAGGATGCAGCATGAGCTTCGACCGCTACGACGAACTGGCAGCACTGGTTCCCGACGAGATCGTCACGCACTCGTACGTCCAGGACATCACCCTTCCCGGAGGGGCCGGCATCCTGGCGCTCGTCACCCTGGACAACGACCTCGACCACACCAGGCCCACCACACTCGGACCCAACACCCTCATCGAGTTCGGCCGCACCCTCGAAGGGCTGAAGGAACGCGCTGCCCGGGGCGAGATCTCCGCTGTCGCCGTCACCGGCAAGCCCTACTTCCTCGTCGCTGGCGCCGACCTCAGCACCGTCAAGAGCGTGAAGTCCGAGCACCTCGGCCGCCTCATGGCCGAACTCGGCCATGAGGCGTACAGCCTGCTCGCCGACCTGGGCGTCCCCAGCTTCGCCTTCATCAACGGCGTGGCGCTCGGCGGCGGGCTCGAGATCGCCCTCGCCGCGAACTACCGCACGGTGTCCACCGGCGCCAACGGGATCGGCCTGCCCGAGGCGTTCATCGGCCTCGTGCCGGGCTGGGGTGGCGTCTACCGACTGCCGCGCCTCATCGGGCCGGCGAACGCAGTCAAGGTTATGGTCGAGAACCCGCTCAGCAACAACCGCAGCCTGGACGGCACCTCCGCGTACGGACTGGGCATCGCCGATGCCCTCTTCGAGCCGGCGGACTTCATCGAGCAGTCCCTGCTCTGGGCTGCCCGCGTGCTCACCGGCGGCGAGGCCGACGCCGTCGGGCAGCGCCGCGCCGAGCTCGCACGGTACGACGACGCCGCCTGGACCGGCGCCGTCGCGGCCGGACGGGCCTTCGTCGAGGCGAAGACCAGCAACGCAGCACCGGCGCCGTCGCGGGTCCTCGATCTACTCGAGGCGGGCCTGACCTTCACGCAGAAGGAATCGGCAGCGGCGGAATGCGCTGCCCTGGCCGAACTGATGCAGACGCCCGAGTTCCATGCCACCGTCTACGCTTTCCTGGACCTCGTGCAGAAGCGCGGCAAGCGCCCGGCAGGAGCGCCCGACCGGAAGCTGGCCCGTCCGGTCTCCAAGGTCGGCGTCGTCGGGGCCGGCCTCATGGCAAGCCAGCTCGCCCTCCTCTTCGCACGCCAGCTCACGGTGCCCGTCGTCATGACCGACGTCGACCAGGCGCGCGTCGACAAGGGCGTCGGGTATGTCCACGCTGAGATCGACAAGCTGCTCGGCAGGAAGCGGCTCACCCAGGACGCCGCGAACCGGACCAAAGCGCTCGTCTCGGGTTCCGTGTCCAAGGACGAGTTCTCCGACGCCGATTTCGTGATCGAGGCCGTCTTCGAGGAGATGTCGGTCAAGAAGCAGGTTTTCGCGGAGGTAGAGGCTGTCGTCTCCCCCGAGTGCATCCTCGCGACCAATACGTCGTCGCTCTCGGTAGCGGAGATGGCCGCGGATCTGGTGCACCCGGAGCGCGTGGTCGGTTTCCACTTCTTCAACCCCGTGGCCGCCATGCCGCTGCTCGAGGTGGTACGCGCCCCGAAGACGGACGACGCCGTGCTCGCCACGGCTTTCGTCCTCGCGAAGGGCCTGAAGAAGAACGCCGTCCTCGTGCAGGACGCCCCCGCCTTCGTGGTGAACCGGATCCTCGGCCGTATGTTCGGCGAGATCACCGCTGTGTTCGACGAGGGCACGGACGCGGAGACCGCGGACGGCGCGCTGCGCCCCATGGGCCTGCCCATGACACCCTTCCGGCTGCTCGCGCTGGTGGGCCTGCCCGTCGGCCAGCACGTGCAGGAGTCGCTGCACGCCGCGTTCGGTGACCGGTTCCACGTCTCGGCGAATCAACGGAAGCTCATCGACGCAGGTATCAAGGGTCTCTGGGAAAAGCAGGAGGACGGCAGCTACGCCGTTCCCGATTCCACCCTCGCCCTGCTCGAACGCGGGGACAGGCCGTCCACCGCCGAGGAAGTCCTGATGCGCACCCAGGACGCGCTGGCCGACGAGATCGGCCGCATGCTCGACGAAGGGGTGGTCGCGTCCGCCGAGGACATCGACCTGTGCATGATCATGGGGGCCGGCTGGCCGATGCACCTGGGCGGCATCACGCCCTACCTCGACAGGGTCGGCGCCTCCGAGCGCGTCCTGGGGAAGACCTTCCACCAGGCCTGACCCGTCTCCGCAGTGGTCGGCAGCAGCCGTCACCACCTGCGGCGAGAAGGCTCCCCAGCCCGGACAGGGGCTGGGAAGCCTTCGCGTCGGAACTACCCGCTCGCCGTTCCAGGTGCGATGCCGCACGCGAAACGGCGACTCACCCCGCAGGCCGCGGAAAGATTCGGTCCAGTTCCGCGAGATCCTCGTTCGACGGCGACCAGGCGGCAGCTGCCGCGTTCTGGCGCACCTGCTCGGGCGAGGTGGCGCCGGCGATCACGGATCCGACCGATGGCTGGGCCGCGAGCCAGGAGAACGCCACCTGCACCTCGGTGAGGTCCCGTTCGCGGACGAACGCCGAGAATGCCTCGAGCTGGTCCCAGTCCGCCGTCTCCAGGACGTTCTTCCGGGAGTGCGTCAGCCGACTCCCGGCTGGTACCTCGTTGCGCCGGTACTTGCCGGTGAGGAGACCGTTGGCGAGCGGGAAGTAGGGCAGGACTCCGAGCCCGTAGGCTTCGACGGCCGGGACGACCTCGCGCTCGAGCCGGCGATCCAGGAGGTTGTACGGGTTCTGGGCGGAGATGAATGGTGTGTAGCCGCCGCTGCGAGCCGTGAACTCGGCCTCCGCGATCTGCCACCCTGCGAAGTTGGAGTGCCCGAGGTAGCGCACCTTGCCGCTCGTGACGAGGTCGTCGAGGGCTGCGAGCGTCTCCTCGATCGGGGTCAGGGCATCCGGGGCGTGGTACTGGTAGAGGTCGATCCAGTCCGTCCCGAGGCGGCGCAGGGACGCCTCGACCGCGCGGACGATGTAGCGCCGGGAGCCTCGGGCGCCCCAGTCCGGACCGTTCTCCCCGCCCATGTCGAGACCGAACTTGGTGGCCAGCACGACGTCGTCGCGCCGGGCGCCGAGGGCCTTGCCCAGCTGGGTTTCGCTGACCCCGGGGGCCCTGCCGTACATGTCCGCGGTGTCGAAGAGTGTAATGCCGGCATCGATGGCAGCATGCACGACGGCGTCCGTGCCCTCCTGCGACTCGGAGGTCGTGCCGGCCCTTCCGAGGTTGTTGCAGCCGAGCCCGACGGTGGAAACGCTGAGTCCGGAGGAACCCAGTCTGCGATAGGTCATCATCGCCCTAACCTACCAAGACAGTTGCCCCGGGCACATGACCCGGGGCAACTGATCAGGAGTCGCCTCTAGGCGAACCAGATGCCGATCTCGCGCTCTGCGGACTCGGCCGAGTCGGACCCGTGCACCAGGTTCTGCTGGACCTTCACACCCCAGTCGCGGCCGAAGTCGCCCCGGATGGTGCCCGGCGCTGCGGTCGTCGGCTCCGTCGTCCCGGCGAGCGAGCGGAAGCCCTCGATGACCCGCTGGCCTTCGAAGACCGCTGCGACGATCGGGCCGCTGAGCATGAATTCGACGAGCGGTTCGAAGAACGGCTTGCCGACGTGCTCCGAGTAGTGCTCCTCGAGCAGTTCACGGGTAGCCCGCACCTGCTTCAGCTCGGCGATGGTGTAGCCCTTCGCCTCGATGCGGGACAGGATCGTGCCGGTCAGTCCGCGGGACACGCCGTCGGGCTTGACGAGGACAAGGGTGCGCTCAGTGCTCATGGAAACTCCTGGGTGGGCGCCACGCATGGCGCGGTGGTCGGGTATCACCGTCGACTCTACTAAAAGCGGCGCCGCTATTCGGGGTTGGCCTTCTCCCACTCGGCCTGGAGGCGGTCACGCTCCACGTTCTCGCGGTCCACCCGGATACCCTGCCGGATACCGAACAGCCAGGTCGCGGCGAACGCGAGGCCGACGGCGAACATGGCCGGCTCGAGGAACCCGCTCGCGATGAGAACGAGCTGGAGCACCCACCCGAGGCCGATCCCCCACTTCCTCGTCAGCACGGCGCACGTGAGGATGAGGACGACACTGAGGACGATCCCCGAGGTCAGGATGACGGCGGGCGATATCTCGTCGCGCCTGAGGCCGAAGACAGCGAGAGTCGCGAAGAACACGACGAACGCCTCCAACAGGAGGACGGTGGACGCGAACATGATCTTCGTCGAGCGCCGCTTCTTCGGCATGCCGGGGCGCCACTCGCGCTGGGCTCTGGTCATGCGTGCCATGCCTCGCCTACTTCCCCAGGAGCGTGCGGGCTTCGCCGACGACCGTGATGGAACCGGTCACGAGGATGCCTCCCGCAAGGTCGTTGTTCTCCTCCGCCTTCATCACTGCCCACTCGAGGGCGTCGTCCAGACTCGGGGCGATGTTGATGTTCTCCTCCGCGAAACCGGCCGAGAGCGCGGCCTGCAGGAGGTCCGCGGCCGGGACGGACCTGGGCGACGTCGACTGCGTGAGGCAGACGTCCTCCAGGATGCCCCCGAGCTCTTCGTGCAGCTCTGCGAGGATCCCCTCCGCATCCTTGTCCTGCAGGACCCCGATGACCAGCACGAGCCTGCTGAAGTCGAAGGCCTCGTGGATCCCCTTCGCCGCGGCACGGGCCCCTGCCGGATTGTGTGCTGCGTCCACGACGATGCTCGGGGCGGTACGGACCACCTCGAGGCGACCGGGAGAGGTGACGGCACGCAGGCCGTTGCGCACGAGCACCGTGTCGAGCTCGCGTTCCCCGCCGCCCAGGAAGGCCTCAACCGCCGCGACGGCCACGGCGGCGTTCTCCGCCTGGTGCTCGCCGTGCAGAGGCACCAGCAGTTCGCCGTAGCGGCCGGCAAGTCCGGTAAGCGACACCACCTGGCCCCCGACGGCGACCATACGGGACTCGACACCGAACTCGACGCCTTCGAACCGGAACTCCGCGCCCACCTCGCGGGCACGCTCGAGGAGCACCTGGGCAGCATCGCGAGGCTGAATCGCGCTGATGAGGAAGGAGCCCGGCTTGATGATGCCGGCCTTCTCCAGGGCGATGTCCTCGACCGTGTCTCCGAGCAGGTCCGTGTGGTCCAGGGAGATCGGCGTCACCACGGCCACCTGGCCGTCCCCGACGTTCGTGGCGTCCGTGATGCCCCCGAGCCCGACCTCGATCACGCCGACGTCGATGGGCTCGTCGGCGAAGATAGCGAACGCGAGGATGGTGACGCACTCGAAGTAGGTCAGGCGTGGTTCGGCGGCGACCAGCAGTTCGCCGTCGACGATGTCGAGGTAGGGCTTGATCTCGTCCCACACCCGCACGAACGTCTCATCCGCAACGGGCTCACCGTCGATGCTGATGCGCTCCGTGACACGGGAGAGGTGCGGGCTCGTGAAGCGGCCCGTCCGCAGGTCGTGCGCCAGCAGGAGATTCTCGATCATGCGCGCCGTCGACGTCTTGCCGTTGGTACCCGTGATGTGGATGATCGGGAACGCCTTGTTCGGTTCACCGAGGATCTCCATGGCCCGATGCAGCGGAGCCATCCGGGGCTCCATCCTGTTCTCGGGCGCACGGCTCAGCAGTTCGGCGTAGACGCTTTCCACGGAGAACGCGTCAAGGGCGGGTCCTCCTTCGCTGCCGGTACCGTTCGTGTCATCCATGCTGCTGCTCCTGCTTCCCGACGGTGATGCTGAATTCGTTGCCCGCGTCCTCGACGGCGGTGATGCTGAGCTCCACGGTCAGGGTTTCCGCCCTGATGAGGTCCGCGTTCGCCTCGAGTGCCGGAACCTGGTCCGGCGCGACGCCGATCGTCGTGGTGATGCGGTCGCTGATGTCGAGGTCCGCGTCCCGGCGGGCCTGCTGGATAGCGCGGATGGCGTCGCGCGCCGTGCCCTCCGCCGCGAGCTCATCCGTGACCTCCGTGTCGAGGACGAGGAACCCGCCCCCCGGCAGGACCGTCACGGCCTTGGAGGCTGCGTCGTTTCCCTCCACCACGGTGTCCAACGTGTATTCGTGCGGCTCGAGCAGGAGGCCTCCGGCGGTGACACCGCCGTCGTCGTCCACGTGCCAGTCACCTGATTTCGACGCCTTGATGACGGTCTGCACGTTCTTCCCCAGCCGCGGACCGGCGGCGCGCGCGTTGACCACGAGACGCTGCGAGATGCCGAACTCGGCGGGCTCGGCGTCGGCCGAATCGACCAGCCGGACGCCCTTGAGGTTGAGCTCGTCCGCGATGATCGAGGAGTACTGTCCGGCGAGATCGGCGGCGCCGGGGGCGACGACGGTCAGTTCCCTGAGCGGTAGCCGCACCCGAAGGTTCGCAGCCTTCCGCAGGCTGGATCCTACGGAGCACACCTGCCGCGTGCGGTCCATCTGCTCCACGAGCTCTGGAGCGGCAGGGAACGACGCGGTGTCCGGCCAGTCGGTGAGGTGGACGGACCGTCCTCCCGTGAGCCCGCGCCAGATCTCCTCGGTGACGAGGGGAAGAAGGGGCGCTGCGACGCGGCAGACCGCTTCGAGGCAGGTGTACAGGACGTCGAACGCATCGGTGTCCTCGTCGAAGAAGCGCTGGCGGCTCCGACGGACGTACCAGTTGGTGAGCGTGTCCAGGTAGCGCCGCAGGGACTCACAGGCGTCGCTGATGGTGAAGGCATCGAGGGACTCCGTGAGATCGCGCACGAGGTTGCCGGTGTTCGCCAGGATGTAGCGGTCGATCGGCTCCTTCAGCTGCGCTGCCGCCTCGGGCGTCACGGTCTTCGCCTCGTAGCCCTCGCCGCCGTCGGCGGCATTGGTGTAGAGGCTGAAGAAGTGCCAGACGTTCCACAGCGGCAGGATGACCTGGCGCACGCCCTCCCGGATGCCCTGCTCCGTGACCACGAGGTTGCCGCCCCGCAGGATGGGCGACGCCATCAGGAACCACCGCATGGCATCCGAGCCGTCGCGATCGAAGACCTCGGACACATCCGGGTAGTTCCGCAGGCTCTTCGACATCTTCTGGCCGTCGGAGCCGAGGACGATGCCATGGCTGATGACGTTGCGGAACGCGGGTCGGTCGAACAGCGCCGTCGACAGGATGTGCAGCATGTAGAACCAGCCGCGCGTCTGGCCGATGTACTCGACGATGAAGTCGGCCGGATTGTGGGTGTCGAACCACTGCTCGTTCTCGAACGGGTAGTGCACCTGGCCGTACGGCATCGAGCCGGAGTCGAACCACACGTCGAGCACGTCCTCGACGCGGCGCATGGTCGACTGTCCCGTCGGATCGTCGGGATTGGGCCGCGTGAGCTCGTCGATGAACGGACGGTGCAGGTCCACCTCGCCCTGCTTGTTCACCGGCAGCCGCCCGAAGTCCGCCTGCAACTCCGCGAGCGAACCGTAGACGTCGGTGCGCGGGTACTCGGGATTGTCGGACTGCCACACGGGGATGGGACTCCCCCAGAAGCGGTTGCGACTGATGGACCAGTCGCGCGCATTGGAGAGCCACTTCCCGAACTGGCCGTCCTTGACGTTGCCGGGGATCCACGTGATGTCCTGGTTCAGCTCCACCATGCGGTCGCGGATCTTGGTCACCTCGACGTACCACGAGGACACGGCGCGGTAGATGAGCGGATTGCGGCACCGCCAGCAGTGCGGGTAGCTGTGCACGTAGCTCGCCTGGCGCACCAGCCGGCCCTCGGACTTCAGCACGCGCGTGATGTGTCTGTTCGCCTCGAAGACCTGCAGCCCGACGATCTCCGCGAGGGGCCCCTTACCGAACATCGGCAGGAACTTCGCGCCCTCGTCGACCGAGAGGATCACCTGGATGCCGGCTTCCTCGCAGACCTTCTGGTCCTCCTCGCCGTAGGCGGGTGCCTGGTGGACGAGGCCCGTGCCGTCCGTCGTCGTGACGTAGTCCGCCACGAGGATGCGGAAGGCGTTGCGGTAGCCACCCTCCTCGGGATCGGCGAGGTAGTCCCACAGCGGCTGGTAGGTGAGTCCTTCCAGCTCGGTCCCGAGGTGCCGGGACGTGACGGCCTCGCGCGCTGCCGTGGCGTCCGCGAATCCGAGGTCCTTGGCGTAGTTCCCCAGGAGGTCCTCCGCGATCAGGAACCGGCCGGCCTCGCCGTCGCGCTGCCCATCGAGGACGACGTACGTGATGTCGGGCCCGACGGCGAGCGCCGCGTTGGTGGGCAGCGTCCACGGCGTCGTGGTCCAGGCGAGGGCCTGCACGCCGTCGAGATCCTTCGAGAGGGCCGATTCGCCGGCGAGGATGGGGAAGGTCACCGTGACGGTCTGGTCCTGGCGGTCCTGGTAGACGTCCTCGTCCATCCGGAGTTCGTGGTTGGAGAGCGGGGTCTCGTCGTTCCAGCAGTAGGGCAGGACCCGGTAGCCGTTGTAGGTCAGGCCCTTGTCGTGGAGGGTCTTGAACGCCCAGAGCACGGACTCCATGTACTCGGGGTTGAGGGTCTTGTAGTCGTTGTCGAAGTCGACCCAGCGCGCCTGGCGGGTCACGTAGTCGCGCCACTCCCCCGCGTACTTCATGACGGAGGCCCGGGCGGCGTCGTTGAAGTTGTCGATACCCATGGCCACGATCTGCTGCTTGTCGGTCATACCGAGCTGCTTCATGGCCTCGAGTTCGGCCGGCAGTCCATGCGTGTCCCAGCCGAAGCGCCGCTCCACGCGGTGGCCGCGCTGCGTCTGGTACCGGCCCACGAGGTCCTTGGCATACCCGGTGAGGAGGTGGCCGTAATGCGGCAGGCCATTCGCGAACGGGGGTCCGTCGTAGAAGACGAACTCGTTGGAACCATCGACCCCGGCGTCACGCGCGTCGATGGAGGCCTGGAACGTGCCGTCCTCCTGCCAGTAGCGCAGGACGCGTTCCTCGAGCTCGGGGAACCGCGGGGACGCGCTGGTTCCGGAGGAACGTCCGTTGTCGTCGGGCGACACTGCTTTGGGGTAGATCTGCGGCATGATTCTCATCCTGTGTACGGCGGCGTCGGGTGGTGCAGGAATCCTGCCGTGAGGACGGGCGCCCATTCCGCCCGCTGCCGGTTGCCTGACCGGCCGCAGGGGTTCTGGACCCGCGGTACCACCTCACTTGCCGCCGTCGTCCGCCGCGCACCTGCTGCCAGGACGCGACGATCGGGGCTGCCGCTCGTTCGCAGGCTGTGACGGGCCGCCCCGTCCGGTTCTACGGGCCGCCCGCGAGGGGCTGGGCCTTTCTTCCGGAAGCTCGCCGGTGATTGCCGGGTCGATGCTGATGCCCCAAGTCTAGCCCCGGCGCGAAATCGTTGTCGAAAGCGCGACGGCACTGCCGACAGCGGCACCCGCACGGCGGCGCCGCTGGGAGGGACGCGGAAAAGCGTTGTGGTCGGAGCCGGGGATTGGCAGGGTGGGAAGCATCCGATAGCAACAGGACGGACCCTGCATGCCTCCCTCGACCCTTCCCACCGCGTCCGCGCTGGATACCGCGCGGCTGCTGCTGGGCGTCTTCCTGCCCACCGTCGCAAAGGGACCCATCATCAGGCGGCCGCGCGTCGTCGGGCTCGCGGCCCGCCTCGAGCTCGACGCGAAGGCCGTCGACATCGTCAGGAAGGTCCATGCCAAGTACCCGGCAGGCCCCCTGATGCTGAAACTGCCGATCCGCAAGCAGGCGGTGATCCTGGCGCCCGACGACGTCACCACCGTCCTGGCCCGATCACCCGAGCCGTTCTCGCCCGCGACCAGCGAGAAGAAAGCGGCACTGTCGCACTTCCAGCCCGCCAACGTCCTGATCTCGCGGGGTCCCGTGCGCACGGTGCGCCGCGCCCTCCAGGAACAGGTCCTCGACACCGGCCATCCGGTGCACCACCTCGCCGACCGGTTCGTCCCCATCGTGGAGGAGGAGATGCAGCAGCTGCTCGCCGGCGCCGCGAGCAGCGGCTCGCTGCCCTGGGACGACTTCCTCGACGCCTGGTACCGCGTGGTGCGCCGCGTGGTCTTCGGCGACCACGCACGGCACGACAAGGAACTCACGGCGATGGTGATCCGCCTGCGGAAGGACGGCAACTGGGCCTTCCTCAGACCGGTGCGGAGAAGGACGCGCGCGCGGTTCCTCCAGCGCATCTCGGACGAGCTGGCGAACGCGGAGCCCGGGAGCCTTGCGGCCGTCCTGGCGGCAGCACCCGCGGGGGACGGCGCCGAGCCCTCGCAGCAGGTGCCCCAGTGGCTCTTCGCCTTCGATCCGGCAGGAATGGCGACCTTCCGCACCCTGACGGTCCTCGCGACCCACGCCGAAGCGATGGCGACGGCGAGACGCGAGGTCGACGGCGATACCTCCGGGCGGCGGTTCCTGCCCTACCTGCGGGCAAGCGTCCTCGAGTCCCTGCGCCTGTGGCCCACGACGCCGATGATCCTCCGCCAGACCACCGCGCCCGTCGAGTGGGACCACGGAGTGATGCCGGCGCAGTGCGGCATCCTCATCTACTCGCCCTACTTCCACAGGGATGACCGGTCCCTGCGCAACGCGCACGGCTTCCGGCCGGAACGCTGGCTCACCGACGAGGACGACGGCTGGCCGCTCGTCCCGTTCAGCGACGGACCGGTGGTCTGCCCGGGCAAGCAGTTGGTGCTGCTCCTGACGAGTGCGGCGCTGGCCTCGCTGGTCAGCGGGAACGACGTCGAGCTCGCCCAGGGCCAGACCCTCGACCCGTCCCGACCTCTGCCCGGCACGATGGACAACTACTCGGTGCGCCTCGTCGTGTCCCCGCGGGCTCGATGACCGCTACTGCGGGGAGCGCAGCACCTTGTGGTTCGCCGCCTGGGCAAGAGGCCGGAGCACGAGCTGATCGATGTTCATGTGGTGGGGCGCATTGAGGGTGAACGCGACGGCGTCGGCGACGTCGTCCGCGGTGAGCGGGTGCGCCACGCCCTCGTAGACCTTGTCGGCGGCGCCCTGGTCACCGCCGAGCCGGTTGAGTGAGAACTCCTCGGTGTGCACCATGCCCGGGGACACCTCGATGACACGGATGTTGTGCTCCGCCTCCTCCAGCCGCAGCGAGCGTGCCATGGACTCCTGGGCTGCCTTGACCCCGCAGTATCCCGCACCGCCCTCGTAGGCCGCGAGCGCCGCGGTGGAGGTGAGGAACAGGACGCTGCCCTGGCCGCCGTCGCGCAATGCGGGCAGAAGCGCGCGGGTCATCCGCAGGGAGCCGAGCACGTTCACGTTGTACATCCAGTCCCAGTCCTCGGTCCTCGCCTCGGCGACACGTTCGGTGCCGAACGCCCCGCCCGCGTTGTTGACCAGGGCATGGACGGGGCCGGCCGCCGCGACCTCTGCGGCGAAGGCGGCGACGGAGACCTGGTCCGTGACGTCCAGGACCATCGGAACCGCGCCGGTCTCCTCGGCGAGGGCCTCCAGGCGGTCGACGCGCCGGGCTGCGGCGACGACGTCCCAGCCGGCCCGGCGCAGGGCGCGCACCGTGGCCGCGCCGATTCCGGAACTGGCTCCCGTGACGACGGCACGGAGGGCGGATGGGGCTGGTGTCACGGGTGCGCCGAGCTGGGCGGGAATCTGGGTCATGGAGCCACTGTAGCGATGGGGCGCTGACGCGCGCGTAAGGTCCGGTCATCAAGCATCGGGTGGAAGGGCTTCCCGACCGCAGGAGGTGTCAGTACCTGTTCAACCGGTCGATGAACTCGTCGGCGCGGGCGAGGGTCTGCACCAGCTTCTCCCGCCGTTCCGCGGCCGAGGCCCGAAAGGCGTCGAGGGACGCGCGGAGCAGCTCCCTGCGGTCAGGGTCCGTCTCCGTGTCCCACTGGTCCGTGACGTCCAGCAGGGCCTGCATCTCCTCGAGCGAGAATCCGAGGGGCTTCATCCTGCGGATGAGCAGCAGGCGCTCGACGTCGTCCTCCGTGTACAGCCGGAATCCACCCTCGGAGCGGGAGGAGGCGGGCAGGATGCCGACCTCGTCGTAGTGGCGGATGGTCCGCAGCGACAATCCGGTCCGTTCGGCAAGTTCTCCGATGTGCATGGTCTGCATCACCCCATCATCCTGCTTGACACCGACCCTCTCTCGTCGTGACAACCCTACCGTTACGTTAGGGTTGAACCTGGCGCCGGCTCAGGCGGGCGCGCTCCCTGCACAGCAGCAGCCATCGTCCCGCGGCGCTCCGACGCCGGCACGACGCAGCCCCGCACCCCGAGGACATAACATGATGACCACTCCACGGACTCCCACCGGCCCTGCTGCCCTGACCCCGGTCGAGAGGCAGTCCGTCGTCCGGACGCTGAAGGACGCGCGACTCCTGAAGACGGAAGTCCTCGCGGGGCTCGTCGTCGCACTGGCCCTGATCCCCGAGGCGATCGCCTTCTCGATCATCGCCGGAGTCGATCCGCGGCTCGGTCTGTTCGCGTCCTTCACGATGGCGGTCTCCATCGCGTTCCTCGGCGGCCGCCCCGCCATGATCTCGGCCGCCACCGGTGCCGTCGCCCTCGTCATCGCACCCCTGGTCGCCAGCCACGGCGTCGATTACTTCATCGCCGCGGTCATCCTCGGCGGGATTCTTCAGGTCATCCTCGGTCTCGCCGGCGTGGCACGGCTCATGCGGTTCATCCCGCGCTCGGTCATGGTCGGCTTCGTGAACGCCCTGGCCATCCTGATCTTCCTGTCCCAGGTCCCCGAGCTCATCGATGTTCCGTGGATGGTCTACCCGATGGTCGCCGTCGGCCTGCTGATCGTCTTCGGCCTCCCTCGTCTGACGAAGGCGGTCCCGGCGCCGCTGGTCGCGATCGTCGTCCTGACCGTGTTCGCGGTCCTCGCCAACGTTCTCGTGCCCACTGTCGGGGACAAGGGCGAACTGCCCGAGAGCCTCCCGTCGCTGTTCTTCCCGAACGTGCCGCTGAACCTCGAGACACTGCAGATCATCGCTCCGTTCGCCCTCGCGCTGGCAGCGGTCGGGCTGCTCGAATCCCTCATGACCGCCAAGCTCGTCGACGACATCACCGACACCCGATCGAACAAGACCCGCGAGTCCTGGGGTCAGGGAGCCGCGAACATCATCACCGGCCTGTTCGGCGGCATGGGCGGCTGCGCCATGATCGGCCAGACGATGATCAACGTGAAGGCCTCCGGGGCGCGCACGCGCATCTCGACCTTCCTGGCCGGCGTCTTCCTGCTCATCCTCGTCGTCGCCCTCGGGGACATCGTGGCCCTCATCCCCATGGCGGCCCTCGTGGCCGTCATGATCTTCGTGTCCATCGCCACCTTCGACTGGCACAGCATCCGGCCGACGACCCTCAAGCGAATGCCCAAGAGCGAGACCACGGTCATGCTCGCCACCGTCGTCGTGACGGTCTGGACCCACAACCTCGCCATCGGCGTCGGCGTGGGCGTCCTCGTCGCCATGGTCGCCTTCGCACGCCGCGTCGCGCACTTCGTCACGGTCGAACGGACCGAGGACACCGTAGACGGTGACCGCCACGCCACGTACACCGTGGACGGGGAGCTGTTCTTCGCGTCCTCCAACGACCTCTACACCCAGTTCGAGTACGCCACTGACCCCCACCGCGTCACGATCGACCTGCACGGTTCCCACCTGTGGGATGCCTCGACCATCGCCGCCCTCGACGCCATCCAGGAGAAGTACCGCACCCACGGCACCGACGTGAAGATCGTCGGCCTCAACGAAGCCTCGTCGAGGATGCGCGAACGCCTCGGCGGGAAACTCGGTGCGGGCCACTGACCTCCGGAACGTCATCGTCCCGCCGTAGGGAACAATGGGGGCATGGCCGATACGACCCAGGGCACAGACACGCCCTCCTCCCAGTCCGTTTCCGTTCCCGACAAGCCCGCCCTCGAGGGGCTCGAAGAGAGGCTGTCCCGCCAGTGGCGCGAGGACGGCACCTATGCCTTCAACCGCGACACGACGCGCGGCGAGGTCTATTCGATCGACACTCCCCCGCCAACGGCGTCCGGGTCCCTCCACGTCGGGCACATGTTCTCCTACACCCAGACGGACGTCATGGCCCGCTTCAAGAGGATGAGGGGCGCCAACGTCTTCTATCCGATGGGCTGGGACGACAACGGGCTCCCGACCGAGCGCAGGGTCCAGAACTACTACGGCGTCCGCTGCGATCCCAGCGTCGCCTACGACCCCGACTACCGGCCGCCCGCCGAGCCGCCCAAGAACCAGCGCGACTTCGACGCCGTATCCCGCCGCACCTTCATCGAGCTCTGCGAGGAACTGGCCGTCGAGGACGAGAAGGTCTTCGAGAACCTCTTCAGCACGCTCGGGCTCTCGGTGGACTGGAACCTGACCTACCGCACCATCGACGACACCTCGCGTGCCGTCTCGCAGCGGGCCTTCCTCGAGAACCTGCGGGCGGGCGACGCCTACCTCGCCGAAGCTCCGACGCTGTGGGACGTCACCTTCCGCACGGCTGTCGCGCAGGCCGAACTCGAGGATCGCGAGCAGCCCGGGGCATACCACCGCATCGCCTTTCACTGCGCAGGTGGCGAACAGATCCACATCGAGACCACCCGACCCGAACTCCTGCCGGCGTGCGTGGCCCTCGTTGCCCACCCCGACGACGAGCGCTACAAGCCGCTCTTCGGCACCACGGTGACGTCACCTCTGTTCGACGTCGAGGTGGAGGTCAAGGCACACCCCCTCGCCAAGCCGGACAAGGGCAGTGGCATCGCCATGATCTGCACCTTCGGTGATCTGACGGACGTCACCTGGTGGCGCGAACTGCAGCTGCCGACGCGAGCCGTCGTCGGTCGCGACGGCAGGATCCGCTCCGAGACGCCCGAATGGATCGCCACCGACCGAGCGCGCGAGAACTACGCGCAGGTGGCCGGCAAGACGATCTTCAGCGCCAAGGAGGCCGTCGTCGCCCTGCTGCGCGACAGTGGCGACCTGGACGGCGAACCGAAGAAGATCATGCACCCGGTCAACTTCTACGAGAAGGGCGACAAGCCCCTCGAAGTGGTCACGAGCCGCCAGTGGTACATCCGCAACGGCGGGCGCGACGCCGGCAAGCGGGACGCCCTGATCCAGCGCGGGCGCGAGATCGAGTTCCACCCGTCCTTCATGCGCTCGCGCTACGAGAACTGGATCGAGGGCCTGAACGGCGACTGGCTCGTCTCGCGACAGCGGTTCTTCGGCGTGCCCGTGCCCGTCTGGTACCGCCTGGACGCCGACGGCGAACCGGAGTACGACGACCCCATCCTTCCTGCCGCCGAGTCGCTCCCGGTCGACCCTGCCGCCGATCCCGCTCCCGGTTTCGACGAGTCGGCCCGCAATCAGCCGAACGGTTTCATCGGGGACAACGACGTGCTGGACACCTGGGCGACGTCATCCCTCACACCGCAGATCGTCGGCGGCTGGGGCCGCGACGAGGACCTGTTCGCGAAGGTCTTCCCCTTCGACCTCCGCCCCCAGGGCCACGACATCATCCGCACCTGGCTCTTCTCGACCGCCGTGCGCGCAGACGCCCTGCAGGACTCCGTGCCGTGGAAGCACGCAGCCCTTTCGGGGTGGATCCTCGACCCGGACCGCAAGAAGATGTCGAAGTCGAAGGGCAACGTGGTGGTCCCGACGGATGTCCTGGAACAGTTCGGCGCTGACGCCGTCCGTTACTGGGCCGCTTCGGCGAAACTCGGTGCGGACACCGCCTACGAGATCAACCAGATGAAGATCGGCCGCCGCCTGGCCATCAAGCTGCTGAACGCCTCCAAGTTCGTCCTGAACCTCGGCGTCACCGAGGCGTCCGTCGGCGAAGGCGCACTCGGCCGTGTCTCGAACGCCCTGGACCTCTCGCTGCTCGCTCAGCTGCGTACCGTGACCGAGCAGGCGACGGCCGCCTTCGAGAAGTACGACTACGCCCGGGCCCTGCAGCTCTCGGAGTCCTTCTTCTGGACCTTCACGGACGACTACGTGGAACTGGTCAAGGACCGGGCCTACGGCGACGCGGGCGACCCGGAGACGCAGTCCGTCCAGACGACCCTGGCCACGACCCTCGACGCCCTGCTGCGCCTCTTCGCACCGTTCCTCCCGTTCGCGACAGAAGAAGTCTGGAGCTGGTGGCGCCAGGATTCGGTGCACCGGGCAGCATGGCCGAGCGCCGAAGCTCTGGGGGCGCTGCCGGGCACGGCCGACCCCCACGTCCTGACCTCCGTCGCCCTGGCGCTGGGCGGCATCCGGAAGGCGAAGTCCGAGGCGAAGGTCAAACAGCGCACCGAGGTGGAGACCGCCGTCGTGACGGCGCCAGCTGCCCAGGTGGAGCAGGTGCGCGCGGGTCTGGCCGACCTGCTCGCAGCGGGCAATGCGAGGGACCTCCAGCTCGCGGAGGGCGAGGGCGCCCTGAGCGTCTCCGCCGTGCAACTGGTCCCCCAGCCGGTCGAGTAGTTCCCCGCGCAGTCGAGTAGTGCCCCGCACACGGAAGGGACCCACCGGTCGGTGGGTCCCTTCCGTGTCCTGTGCGGGCTACGGCGGGCTACGGTGGGATCCGCAGTCCAGAGCGGGGTCCTAGTCGAACGTCGGTCGTTCTGTCCGGGAGCGCTTCAGCTCGAAGAACTCCGGGAACTCCGCCAACAGCACGGCGCCGTCGAAGATGCGGCCGGCCTCCTCGCCGCGGGGGATCCTCGTCAGGACCGGTCCGAAGAATGCCGTGCCGTTGAAGGCTACGACGGGCGTTCCCACCTCGTCGCCGACGCGGTCAATGCCGTCCTTGTGGGAGGCACGGAGCTGCTCGTCGTAGTCGTCGGAATGGGCGTATCGCGCGAGGTCCGAGGGCAGACCCACTTCCTCGAGCGATTCACGGATGACGGCGTCGAAGTCCTTGTCCTGGCCGATGTGGATGCGGGTACCCATAGCGTCGTACAGCTTCTTGATGTACTCCTCGCCGTGGAGCTCCCGGGCGGCGATGATGACGCGAACGGGTCCCCAGCCCTGCAGCATCATGGCCTGGTACTCCTCCGGCAGGTCCCGTCCCTCGTTGAGGACGGAGAGGCTCATCACATGCCAGTCCACGGAGATGTCGCGGACCTGCTCCACCTCCCCGATCCAGCGTGAGGTGATCCATGCGAAGGGGCACAGGGGATCGAACCAGAAATCAGCTTTCTTGACTGTAGTGGACTCGCTCATGCGGTACTCCTTGCGACGTTGGGAGGCCGAGGCCTTTTCCGGTGCAACCGTGCCCGTCACCGGGCTATTCCGATTGGATTGGTGCCGTGCGCACCGAGACGGTGTAATGGAGGAACACGACCAGTCGACGATGCCTGGCGCTATCCCTGCGTCGGCATCGGGCTGGATGAGTTCGCACCGGCGCTCCCGGTGCTCGAAGGGACGCAGTCTTGCAGCACCACCGGACGGAGAACGCCCACACCCACGACACCTGGCTCGAACGCGAGGCACTCGCGGAGGCCATGATCCCGCTCATCGGGCACCTGTACCGCACCAACAACGTGGTGACGAGCATCCATGGACGCAGCCTCATCAACAAGTCCACGATGAACATCCTCAAGGCGCACCGCTTCGCCCGCCGCATCACCACTGAGGAACTCCGCCTCGAGGACACAGCTCCCCTGCTTCGGGTCCTGGCCGATCTCGACCTCGGAGCCGCCGCCATCGACATCGGGCGCCTCCGTCTCGCCTACGACCAGGCATTCGCCGCCGGTGACGAAAGGACCCTGGAGGAATTCCTCCGGGCAGAGCTGGCCGGCATCGTCGGGCAGGGCGGTCGTGACGAGCGGACCAGCACCGACGTCGTCCTCTACGGCTTCGGCCGCATCGGTCGCCTCGTCGCCCGGCTGCTCATCGAGAAGGCCGGCGGCGGGCACGGGCTCCGCCTGCGCGCGGTCGTCGTCCGCCGCGGATCGGCCAACGACCTCAGCAAACGCGCCAGCCTGCTCCGCCGGGACTCCGTCCACGGATCCTTCGAGGGCACCATCCAGGTCGACGAAGCCACGAACACGATCACCGCCAACGGCACCCGCATCCAGGTCATCTACTCCGACGACCCCGCCACCATCGACTACACCGCCTACGGCATCACCGACGCCCTCGTCGTCGACAACACCGGCCGCTGGCGCGACGAGGAGGGCCTCTCCCAGCACCTCAGGAGCACCGGGGTCGCCAAGGTCCTCCTCACGGCACCCGGCAAGGGAGCCCTGAAGAACATCGTCCACGGGATCAACCACGCCACCATCGAGGACAGCGACAGGATCATCACCGCTGCCTCCTGCACCACCAATGCCATCACCCCTGTCCTGAAAGCGATCAACGACCGCTACGGAGTCGTCCACGGCCACGTCGAGACCGTGCATTCCTTCACGAACGACCAGAACCTCATCGACAACTTCCACAAGGGTGACCGCCGCGGCCGCTCCGCCGCCCTGAACATGGTGCTCACGGAGACGGGAGCAGCCACAGCCGTGGCCAAGGCCCTGCCCGAACTGGCCGGCAAGCTCACCGGGAGCTCCATCCGCGTCCCGACGCCCGACGTCTCCATCGCCATCCTCAACCTCACCCTCAAGGAAGCGACCACGAAGGAGGAGGTCAACGAGTACCTCCGCGAGATGTCCCTGCACTCCGGCATGCGCAAGCAGGTCGACTACATCGACAGCCCCGAGGTCGTCTCCACCGACTTCGTCGGCTCACGCCGTGCGGGCATCGTCGACGGACTCGCGACCATCGCCGACGGCGTCCACCTCGTGCTGTACGTCTGGTACGACAACGAATTCGGCTACAGCTGCCAGGTCGTGCGCGTCATGGAGGAAATGGCCGCCGTCCACCCGCCGTCCTACCCTGCGGCCGATACCAGCGCGCCGGTGGCAGCGAGCGTCTGACACTGCCGCCGACGCAGGAGGGGCCCGGCCAGACGGCCGGGCCCCTCCTCATCCGCGCGTCAGGCGGACTTGTTGCGACGCTTTGCAACCACCTCATGCGAGATGAGCGTTGGCTCGGCGCGCTTGGCGACGACATCGTCCGTGATGACGACCGTGGCGATGTCCTCCCGGCTGGGAAGATCGAACATCACCGGCAGGAGTACCTCCTCCATGATCGCCCGCAGGCCTCGTGCACCGGTCCCGCGATCGAGGGCGAGATCCGCGATCGCTTCGAGCGCTTTGGGCTCGAAGACGAGTTCGACGCCGTCGAGCAGGAACATCTTCTGGTACTGCTTCATCAGGGCGTTCTTCGGCTCCGTCAGGATCTGCATGAGAGCAGGACGGTCCAGGTGCGTGACGGTGGTGATGACTGGAAGTCGTCCGATGAACTCGGGAATCAAACCGAACTTCAGCAGATCCTCGGGCATGACGTCGCCGTAGCTCGCCTCCTCGTTCTTGAGGGAGCTGAGCGGCGCACCGAAACCGATGCCCTTGCGTCCGGCGCGTGATCCGATGATCTCCTCGAGTCCGGCGAAGGCTCCGGCGACGATGAAGAGGACGTTCGTGGTGTCGATCTGGATGAATTCCTGGTGGGGGTGCTTGCGCCCGCCCTGCGGCGGCACGGAGGCCACTGTTCCCTCGAGGATCTTCAGGAGTGCCTGCTGGACGCCCTCACCCGAGACGTCACGCGTGATCGAGGGGTTCTCGCTCTTGCGCGAGATCTTGTCGATCTCGTCGATGTAGATGATTCCCTGCTCGGCCTTCTTGACGTCGTAGTCCGCGGCCTGGATCAGTTTGAGCAGGATGTTCTCGACGTCCTCGCCGACGTACCCGGCTTCCGTCAGCGCAGTGGCGTCCGCGACGGCGAACGGGACGTTCAGCCGACGGGCCAGGGTCTGCGCGAGGTAGGTCTTGCCGCAACCGGTGGGGCCGATGAGCAGGATGTTCGACTTGGCGATCTCGACGTCTTCGGTCTCGGCGGCATCGGCGAGGGTACCGGCGGCACGCGGGCCGTTGCCCGACTGGATGCGCTTGTAGTGGTTGTACACGGCGACCGCGAGGGACCGCTTGGCAGGCTCCTGGCCCACGACGTATTCCTGCAGGAAGTCGAAGATCTCGCGGGGCTTGGGCAGCTCGAAGGTTCCGAGATCAGCCACCTCGGAGAGCTCTTCCTCGATGATCTCGTTGCACAGGTCGATGCACTCGTCGCAGATGTACACGCCGGGGCCTGCAATCAGCTTCCGGACCTGCTTCTGGCTTTTCCCACAGAAAGAGCACTTGAGTAGATCCGTGCTCTCACCAATGCGAGCCATGGTTCAATCCCCTTAGGTATTTCGCGATTGCTATGTCCACTCTAGGCCACGAGGACCTCGGAGCCGGTATCAAAATGCCCGTGGTGCCTTGCGGCGCCACGGGCGATGACCCTGCTGTGCTGCGGGTCCGGGACCGTCTGGGCCCCGGACCCGCCGTCACGTCTACGGGGTGTTGATCTTCGGCGGGGTGATCTTGCGCGACGTCAGGACCTCGTCCACCAGGCCGTACTCGACTGCGTCCGCAGCGGTGAGGATCTTGTCGCGCTCGATGTCGATGTTCACCTGCTCGGAACTGCGGCCCGAGTGCAGGGCCAGCGTGTCCTCGAGCCAGGTACGCATGCGCATGACCTCATTGGCCTGGATCTCCAGGTCGGAGGCCTGGCCACCCTGGCCGCCGGACAGCGCGGGCTGGTGGATGAGCACCCGCGCGTTGGGAAGTGCCAGGCGCTTGCCGGGGGCACCGGCCGCGAGCAGCACCGCGGCGGCACTCGCCGCCTGGCCGAGGCATACGGTCTGCACCTCGGGACGGATGAACTGCATGGTGTCGTAGATCGCCGTCATGGCGGTGAAGGATCCACCGGGCGAGTTGATGTACAGCGTGATGTCCCGCTCCGGGTCCGTGGACTCGAGGACGAGCAACTGGGCCATGACGTCATCCGCCGACGCGTCGTCGACCTGTGTGCCGAGGAAGATGATGCGGTCCTCGAACAGCTTCGTGTAAGGGTCCTGGCGCTTGAAACCGTACGGCGTGCGCTCTTCGAACTGGGGAAGGATGTAGCGGCTGGTCGGGAGGTTCTGCGCCTTGGATCCCGCTGCTGCCTGGAAATCGTGGTTCATGGTGTCTCCTGTAGGACGACTGATCGAGGAAGGGGCTGGGCGCGGACTACGGCGTCTGGTCGGTTCCGCCGCCACCGGAGACGGACCCCGAGTGCGCCGAGATGTGGTCGAAGAAGCCGTACTCGAGCGCTTCCTGGGCCGTGAACCACTTGTCGCGGTCGTTGTCCTTCAGGATCTGCTCGACGGTCTGGCCCGTCTGCTCCGCCGTCAGTTCGGCCATGACCCGCTTCATGTGCAGGATGAGCTCTGCCTGGATGCGGATGTCCGTCGCCGTTCCGCCGATGCCGCCGGAAGGCTGGTGCATCAGGATGCGGGCGTGAGGAGTCGCGTAGCGCTTCCCCTTGGTGCCGGAGGACAGCAGGAACTGACCCATCGACGCGGCGAGGCCGGTCGCCACGGTCACGACGTCGTTCGGGATGAATTGCATGGTGTCGTAGATTGCCATGCCCGCGGTCACGGAGCCGCCGGGCGAATTGATGTAGAGGTAGATGTCCCGCTCGGGGTCCTCCGCCGAGAGCAGCAGCAGCTGCGAGCAGATGACGTTCGCGTTGTCGTCGCGGACCTCTGAACCGAGCCAGATGATGCGCTCCTTGAGGAGCCTGTTGTAGATGTACTCGTCACGGCCGCCCATTTCGGGGCCGGCCATCCTCGGGGTGCTTGGTTCGGTTGCCATCGACGTTAACCTCTCACTCTGGCGGGCCGCTGCCACTCCGGCCGACCCGTCCGTTTGTCTCTCCTTGGACACTAACCCGCTGCGCTCCCGAATTGCTCCCACGCGCGGAACTGTTCGCTGACGGCGCACGGTGGCGGGAACGGTCCCCGACGCCCGTCCTTCCCGAGCTGCCGATCGCCGAGAGGGCCCGTTAACGCACCAGCGGTGCCGCTGCCCGGAGGCTGCGGCACCGCTGGTGGAGGCTGGGCGAACTACTCGGCGCTTGCCTTCTTCTTGGTCGTCTTCTTCTTCGGCGCTTCAGCGACTTCCTGCCCTGCAGGAGCATCCGCGGCCTCTGCCGACTCGGCCGATGCGGCGGCCTCCGGCTCACCGGCCTGGATATCCTCTGCCACGTCCTGCTCGGTCTCGACGTCGTCCGCACTGATGGTCTCGGGCTCATCCCCGGCGGGCCGCACGAACTCGGTGAGGTCCACGGCTGCACCGTTGGTGTCCGTGACGGTTGCGTATTCGAGGACCTTGGCCAGCGCCTTCCGGCGGCGGACCTCGCCGACGATCATCGGGACCTGGCCGCTCTGGTCCAGCATCTGGGCGAACTGGTTGGGCTCCATGCCGTACTGGCCCGCGGTGGACACGATGTAGTCGATCAGCTCGGCCTGGCTGACGCCGACCTCTTCCTTCTCCGCAACGGCATCGAGGATGACCTCGTTCTGGAAGGCGCGCTCCGTGTTGGTGCGGATCTCCGCCCGGTGCTCCTCGGTGTCGTGGTCCTCACCGGCGCTGTGGGCGTTCTCACCGTTGAAGTGCTGCTCGAGCTGCTCCTCGATCACGCTGTCGGGAACCGGTACCGCGACGAGCTCGACGAGCTTGTCCAGCACCTTGTCGCGCGCCTCGACGCCCTGGTCCATCAGCTTCGACTCCGATGCCTGCTTGGCGAGGTCGGCCCGCAGTTCCTCCGCGGTGTCGAACTCGGAAGCGAGCTGCGCGAATTCGTCGTCGACCTGGGGAAGCTCGCGCTCCTTGACGGCCTTGACGACGACGGTGACCTGCGCATCTGCGCCGGCGTGCTCGCCACCGGCCAGCTTCGTCTCGAAGATGGCGCTCTCGTCGACCGACAGGCCCGTGACAGCCTCGTCCATGCCTTCCAGCATGGTTCCGGAGCCGATCTGGTAGGAGAGGTCCTGGGCCGAGTCGACCTCTTCACCGGCCACCGACGCGGTGAGGTCGATGGTCAGGAAGTCGCCGTCCTGGGAAGGGCGGTCGACCGCTGTGAGGGTACCGAAGCGTCCACGGAGTTCGTCCATCGCCTTATCGATGTCCTCGTCGGAGGCGGCCACGGGATCCACGGTGACCTCGATGCCCTTGTAGTCGGGCAGTTCGATCTCGGGGCGGATATCGAGCTCGACCGTGAAGGTGAGCTGGCCGTCCTTCTTGGCGGGATCCGGGACCTCGGTGATCTCGACCTCGGGGCGGCTCAGGGGACGGATTCCGGTCTCCTGGACAGCGCTCTGGTAGAAGCCGTTCAGGCCGTCATTGATGGCTGTCTCGATGACGTAGCCGCGGCCGACACGCTGGTCGATGAGCTGCTGGGGAACCCTGCCCTTGCGGAATCCCGGAACCTGGACCTGGGTGGCGATGGTCTTGTAGGCCTCGTCGATGCTGGGCTTCAGCTCCTCGAAGGGAACCTCGACGTTCAGCTTCACCCGGGTGGGGGAAAGGGTTTCAACAGCGCTCTTCACAGCGTAGGACTCCTGAAATGATGGGGATTGGTTCTGCAGTGGAGGCGTTTTCTTCATCACACGACAGAGTCGGGGTGACAGGAGTTGAACCTGCGACTTCCTGCTCCCAAAGCAGGCGCTCTACCAAGCTGAGCTACACCCCGTAAGTGCGAGTGACAGTCTACGCATCTTTGCGCCCGCCGCGCACATTTGGCGATAGCGTGGCAGCTGTGGTGTAGTTATATGCGTTCCGAGGGGCTCCGCGAGGACCCTCTGCGGGGATGTAGCTTAATGGTAAAGCCTCAGTCTTCCAAACTGATTACGCGGGTTCGATTCCCGTCATCCCCTCTTCCGGCCGTGAGGCCACCGTCACCCGGACCCGCCGTCCGGGTGATGTGCTTTAAGCCCCTGCTCCAAGGGTGGTGCGCACTCCCGTCACTCCGCCTGGCACCGAGGGCACCAGTACACGTTGCGCGCAGCCATCTCCCCGGTCAGGATCGGGGTTCCACAGCGTCGACACGGTTCTCCGGTGCGCTTGTACACGTAGTGCGGCGCTGAGCGCTTCGGGCGTCCGTTCCTCGCCTCGGCCGTCGTCGTCACGATGCGTCCTTCGCGCACGCCGTCCCTCATCAGCCGCACGGTGTCCGTCCAGATGGCGGCCGCTTCGTCCTCGCGGACCTGCCGGCCGGGCCGCCAGGGATTGATGCCCTGCAGGAAGAGCACCTCGGCGCGGTAGACGTTCCCGATCCCCGCGACGACCGACTGGTTCATCAGCTGGATGCCGACCGGCGTCACGCTCGACGTCAGCTTCCGGACGAAGACCGACCCGTCCGACCCGGCCTGAAGCGGATCGGGGCCGAGCTTCGCCCGTGCCGCCTTTTCCTCCGCCGGACTGATGACCTCGCACGCGGTCGGGCCGCGCAGGTCGGCCCAGCCGTGAGCGGAGACAAGGCGTACCCTGACGGCTCCGACGGGAGCGGGCGGGCCGCTGAACGACGCCGTCCCGCCGGGCTCGCCCTCGTCGGAGGCCTGCTCCGTCTCACCCACCCTGCGCGGAGCACCGATGCTCGAAGCGCCGCGGAACGTCGCGTCGCCGCCGAAGCTCCACGCGCCGTAGAGGCCGAGGTGCACGCGCAGCACGCGGTCGTTGTCGAACCGCAGGAACATCTGCTTCCCGTGGGCCAGGGCGCTGAGCAGCGTGGCGCCATCCAGTTGCGCGGCACCAGCGGAGAAACGGCCCTGGGGACTCGACACCGCGAGTCGCTCACCGACGAAGACCGAGCTGAACTGCTGCGCGAGCCGGTGGACCGAATGGCCCTCAGGCAACGCGCCCGGATTCCTCGTACAGTGCGATCTGCGCGATCCTCCGCGCGTGTCGCTCGGCGCCGCTGAACGGTTCGGCGAGGAAGGCCTCGATGATCGCCGTCGCCTCCTCGACCGAGTGCTGGCGGCCACCGACGGCGATCACGTTCGCGTCGTTGTGCTGGCGCGCGAGGCGCGCGGTGTCCAGGTTCCAGGCGAGTGCTGCCCGCACTCCACGCACCTTGTTCGCTGCGATCTGCTCGCCGTTCCCCGAGCCGCCGAGAACGATCCCGAGTGCCTCGGTGCCCTGCGCCTGGTCGGCCACGACAGCCTCCGCCGCGTTGATGCAGAACGAGGGGTAGTCGTCCTCGGGGTCGTAGGACGTCGGTCCGTGGTCGACGACGTCGTATCCCGCTGCGGTGAGATGCGAGAGCAGGTGGGCGCTCAGCTCCATGCCGGCGTGGTCTGTGGCGAGGTGGACGCGCATGGCGATCTGTTCCTTTGTCTGGCGTGGATGGCACCGGACGAACCGGCGATGGGGTGTGACGTCCGCCCGGCGGCAGGACGGTCCCAGCCTAGTGCGCGTCGCCAGATGGAGACCAAGCGGATGACGGCGCCGCATCGGATGAGAGAATACGAATCGCGCGTAAGCCGCATCACACGCGCCGTACCCGCAACCCACCCTGGAGGCGATCCTTGCCCGGTCTGAACCTGACGCGCGACGAAGCACGCACGCGCGCCGAACTGCTCTCTGTCCACTCCTACGACGTCACCCTCGACCTGACGCGCGGTGACCGTGCGTTCCGGTCGACGACGGTCGTCTCCTTCGACGCCCGGCAGGGAGCCTCGACCTTCATCGACGCAGTGACCGACACCGTGCACCGCGTCGAACTGAACGGGGTGGAGCTCGACGCAGCCGAGGTCGCCGACGGCGTGCGGATACAGCTCCCCGCGCTCTCCGCCAGCAACACCCTCGTCGTCGAGGCGGACATGCTCTACATGAACACCGGAGAGGGGCTCCACCGCTTCACCGACCCCGTGGACGGCGAGGTCTACCTCTACACGCAGTTCGAGGTGCCCGATTCGCGCCGGGTCTTCGCGGTGTTCGAGCAGCCGGACCTGAAGGCGACGTTCCGCTTCGCCGTGACGGCGCCCTCGCACTGGGATGTGATCTCCAATGCGCCCACGCCCGAACCTGTGCAGGCCGGTTCCGACGCTGACGCCCAAGCGAACTCGACGTGGTACTTCGACCCCACGCCGGTCATGTCCTCCTACGTGACGGCGCTCATCGCCGGGCCGTACCAGTCCGTGCGCAGCGAGCTGACGAGCTCCGACGGCCGGACGATCCCGCTCGGCGTCTTCGCCCGCAAGTCGCTGATGCAGTACATGGACGCGGAGAACATCTTCGCGCTGACGCGCCAGGGTTTCGAGTTCTACGAGGAACAGTTCGGCACTCCGTACCCCTTCGCGAAGTACGACCAGCTCTTCGTCCCCGAGTTCAACGCCGGCGCGATGGAGAACGCCGGTGCCGTCACCTTCCTCGAGACCTACGTGTTCCGCTCCCGCGTGCCGGACGCGACGATCGAGCGCCGTGCCATCACGATCCTCCACGAGCTCGCACACATGTGGTTCGGGGATCTCGTCACGATGCGCTGGTGGAACGACCTCTGGCTGAACGAGTCGTTCGCGGAATTCATGTCCACGCTCGCCGCGGCCGAGGCGACCGAGTTCACGCAGTCATGGACGACCTTCGCCATCCTCGAGAAGGGCTGGGCCTACCGGCAGGACCAGCTTCCCTCGACGCACCCCATCGTGGCGCAGATCAACGACCTCGAGGACGTGCAGGTCAACTTCGACGGCATCACGTATGCGAAGGGCGCGTCGGTGCTCAAGCAGCTGGTGGCCTGGGTGGGACAGGACAAGTTCATGGAGGGCGTGCGCCAGTACTTCGCGAAGCACTCCTGGAGGAACACCGAACTCGTCGATCTCCTGTCCGAGCTCGAGGCGGCCAGCGGCCGTGACCTGAAGGCCTGGTCCGCGCTCTGGCTCGAGACCGCGGGAGTCAACACGCTGCGTCCCGAGTTCAGCACGGACGGCGACGGCACCATCACCTCGTTCGCCATCCTGCAGACCGCGATCGAGGCCTTCCCCACGATCCGCCCGCACCGCCTCGCCGTCGGTTTCTACGACCACGACGACGACGGCGCGCTGGTGCGCACGCACCGGGTCGAGCTCGACGTCGACGGCGAGCGCACGGAGGTCGAGGACCTAGTAGGCCGCAGGCAGCCGGCGCTCGTGCTGCTGAACGACGACGACCTCGCCTACGCGAAGATCCGACTCGACCCTGCCTCGCTCCGCACCTCGGTGCGGCATGTGAAGGACTTCAGGGAGTCACTCCCGCGTACGCTCGTCCTCGCATCGGCCTGGGACGCAGCCCGCGACGGCGAGACGCCTGCGCGTGACTACGTGGAGCTGGTGCTGCAGAACATCGGCGCGGAATCGGACTCCTCCGTCGTGCTCGTCCTGCTCCGTCAGCTGGCCTCGACGCTCGCGTTCTACGTCAATCCCGACGATCGCGAGGCGATGGGCGATGCAGCCGCGGACAGCCTCCTCGACCTCGCGCTGGATGCCGAGGCCGGGTCGGACGCGCAACTGCAGTTCACGAAGGCGTTCTCGTCCCACGCCCGCACCGCCCGGCACCTCGACACCGTCGAGGCACTCCTGACCGGCGAGCGCGTTCCTGCCGGCCTCAGCGTCGACCAGGACCTTCGTTGGGAGCTGCTGACCAGTCTCGTGGCGGGCGGCCGGTACGGTCAGTCCGAGATCGATGCGGAACTCGCCCGCGATACGACGGCGACGGGTCAGCTCGCGGCCGCCGGAGCACGTGCGGCCGTTCCGACACCCGAGGCCAAAGAAGCGGCCTGGTCCGCACTGGTGGATTCCGCCGACCTGCCGAACTCGACACAACGCTCCATGATCGCGGGCTTCTCGCGGGTGCACGAGCGCACACTCCTCGAGCCTTTCGTCGAGAAGTACTTCGCCTCGATCCAGGACGTCTGGGCCACCCGCACGCACGAGATCGCCCAGCAGATCATCGTGGGTCTCTATCCCTCGCTGCTGACGACCCAGGCGACGCTGGACCGGACCGACGCGTTCCTCGCGGAGCTCGGGGAGGCATCGCCATCCCTCCGCCGGTTGGTCCTGGAAAGCCGGGACGGAATCGAGCGCGCCCTCAGGGCGCAGGCGGCCGACAGGTAGCAGGTCGACCGGCGCGGAGGAGGACGACGTCGCTGTCCCCCTCCGTGCCGGTCCCGGCGTGTCCCGAATGCGTACTAGGGTCGATCCATGAATCTGCAGGAGCACCACTACTCGGCACGGATCCGCTGGACGGGCAACCTCGGTTCCGGCACGTCCGGCTACCGGTCCTACAGCCGTGACCACGAGGTGGACGTCGACGGCCCGGGGCTTCTCCTCGGGACCGCCGATCCCACCTTCCACGGCACGAAGGAGCGCTGGAATCCCGAACAGCTGCTGCTGGCCGCCGTCGCGCAGTGCCACATGCTGTCCTACCTCCACGTCGCCGTGAAGAACGGTGTGATCGTGACGGGCTACCGCGACACGGCGACCGGCTCGCTGCGTCTCAACCGGGACGGCAGCGGTGAGTTCACCGGCGTCGTGCTGCGCCCCCACGTGGAGCTGCAGGACGAGAGCCAGGCCTCACTGGCCGACTCGCTGCACGGGGAGGCGAACCGGCTGTGCTTCATCGCCCGGTCCGTGAACTTCCCCGTGCACCACGAGCCGACATCCGGCCGCACCCCGCAGCACTCGTGACGAGCACGCCCCCGTCGTCGGGCCGCGCCCGCCGCTGTAGCCTGTTAAGGCGTCCCCGCGCCTTCCGGCTCCCTGTGGCGGACTCCCCCGGATCCCCTGCATGAAAGCGATCCCCATGACATTCCTTCCCTCCCTCGGTTATGGCGGCCAGGTCATCGGCGCGCTGATCATCCTGATCGGCGCCGTGCTCCTATGGCTCGTTGTCCGCTACCTCATCGCGCGCTCCGTGAAGCGCGTCCAGGACGGCTACAGCGTCTTCAAGAAGCCGCACTTCAAGTGGGCGCAGCCTGTGCTCCGTCCCTTCGACAGTGCTCGTCGCGTCCAGCGGGCGGAGACGATCGGCGGCCTGATGTCGAGCGTCGCTGCCGGGACCATCGCCATCGTCGCGACCCTCATGGCCATCGATACCCTCGGCTTCAACATCGGTCCGATCCTCGCGAGCGTCGGCATCGTCGGTATCGCCATCGGTTTCGGTGCACGCGAGGTGATCCGGGATGCCTTCCTGGGATTCTTCATCACGATCGAGGACCAGTACGGGATCGGCGACACGATCGAGGTCGGTGACACGGTGGGCGTCGTGCAGTCGCTCGGGCTGCGGATCACCCGCATGGTCGACGAGAACGGAGCCATCTGGTACGTCCGGAACGGGGACATCACCAAGGTGGGCAACAGGTCGCAGGGCAACTACGTGGCGCCGCCGGAACCTGCACCTGCACAGGTGGCGGCGGAGGGGCAGTCATGAGTTCGTCCGAGCACCCCACCCGTGAGACGAACTCCGGCGAGGACGCGCAGCACGCCGGTTCCGCCGCGCCATCGGGCGAACCGCCCCTGCTTGCGCAGCCCCCGGGAGCGCGGGCAGCGCTGCCCGTCGAGCGCCTCGTCGCCGCGGGCCAGGGTTTCACCCAGCCCCAGTACACGGACAATTTCTACGACACGGTGGGCGGCCACGAGACGTTCGTGAGGCTCGTCGACGCCTTCTACGACGGCGTGGCGCGGGACGACGTCCTCCGTCCCATGTATCCGGAGCAGGACCTCGGCCCTGCGAAGGAACGCCTGCTGCTCTTCCTCGAGCAGTACTGGGGCGGGCCGAAGACCTACGGGGAGCAGCGGGGACACCCGAGGCTCCGCATGAGGCACATGCCCTTCCGCGTCGGGCCCGAGGCGAGGGACCGGTGGCTCCTGCACATGCGTGCCGCCGTCGATTCCCTGGACCTGGCTCCCCTGCATGAGGCGACCCTGTGGGACTACCTCGATCGCGCTGCACACTCGATGGTGAACGCCGCGGATTGAGGTCTGCCCACCGACCGGTCCGACCAGCATGCACCGATGGTGCGCTTCGTCCGGGCCATACGCCACACGGGGCCGATGCACGCCGGTCCTCGAAGAACTCAGAAGATGGCAGCAGCGCGCACGAGGATGTGCCCGCGGCCGGTACTCACGCGGGACCAGCGTCCGTTCGTGCGGATCGTCGCGTCCGCTCCCGGCTCGAGGAATCCCAGGCTGAACGCACCGAAAGCAGCTCCTGCCGCCACCGATCCGGGAACCCCTTCCAGCGGGCGTCCCCAGACCGCGGCCCGGACGCTGCTCACGAGGGGCGCGCCCGCCCGATCGGGAAGGCCTCGTGCCACGGCCCCGATACCGTCCTTCGCCGCCTGCTCGAGCGCATCGCACGGCACCATCCCTTCGTGCACCCATCCGGACCGCGGCGGCAGGACCCCGGCCCAGTTCTCCGTCGCGGTCACGGTCGGCACGGGGAATTCGACGTCGTCGTCCCCCATCCGGGCCAGTCGGTCGAGGACCGACCCCAGCGACACCGTCACGTCGACATTCGCCCCGGCGCCGAGTGCCATGGTCCGCAGTCCGAGCACCGCCGGAACCGGCTCACCGAGGACCGTGGGACGAAGCGTGCAGACATAGGCCGCCAGGACGGGACCGGCCGTGAGCAGCCGCATGCCGCCGTCCTCGGTGGCCCGCGCCCGGGCAGTGAACGTCTGGAAGTCGGCGACCGTCTGCTTGTCTCCGAAGCGCAGCGAGGGGGTCGGCACGGCGCGCTACCTGCCGCGCGGGCGACGGAAGGCCACAGCCGGTCCGCGCCAGGTCGAGAGGATGTCCTTCTGGCTCTCCGACAGACGGACCGGGCGCCCGGTGCTGCGGCTGACCAGGACCATGGTGGTCGCAGCGACCGCACTCGTGGTGCTGCCTTCCAGCACCACCTGATCCCGCACGGCGTAGCCCAGTTCGAAGCTCGATCCGCCGATGTCGGTGACCCACAGGTCGACGGCCGCAGGCGTGGTGCTGAAGTTCAAGGGAGCCCGGTACTCGATCTCCTGCCGGCCGACGAGGGTGTAGTGGTCAGGGTCGACGAGGTCCATGAAGGATCCCCCCGGCTGCGACTCACTCATCAGCAGCACCCGCGCGTCCTCCAGGAACTGCAGGAAACGCACGTTGTTCACGTGTCCGTAGGAATCCTCGTCGCCGAATCGCAACTGGAGGGGAATGGTGTGGACCGGGGGCATGAAGCCATCCTTCCAGACGCCGTCGGGCCGGTGCCATTCGGGCGCCCTCAGGGCGCGCAGTGTGAGCAAGGCCATGTGCGCCGGTGTACACCCGCCTTGAGCGCATATACGGCTCCGTCTACTGTCAGTAGGTGCCTGGAGTGTCCGCGATGGCTGGTCCGGTCGACGCTCGCCCTCCCCTTCCACAGCACCTGTTCCACGAGGAGACACCCGACGATGGCAGAACAAGCGCCAACACCTGAAGCACCGGCGGTACGAGAGCCCAGGAAGGATCCGACGGCAGCACTCCTGGACCTGCTCGACCTCAGCAGCGCGGAGGGAGCGCAGACCGACGAGGAGATTTTCGTCGGCGGCTCCGCGCGCCAGCCGAGCCGCCGCGTCTTCGGCGGTCAGGTGCTCGCCCAGTCACTCATCGCGGCCATGCGAACCGTGGACCGGACGCGGGACGTGCACTCCATGCACGCCTATTTCCTGCGTGCGGGTGACGCGGATCAACCCATCACCTTCGGCGTGCAGCGCCTGCGCGACGGGCGTTCCTTCTCGGCTCGCCGGACCCACGCCTACCAGAACGGTGTGCCCATCCTGTCGATGATCGCTTCCTTCCAGGAGCCCGACGGCGGTATCGTCCACCAGGATCCGATGCCCGTCGACGTGCCCGACCCCGAGAGCCTGCCATCGACAGCCGATATCCTCGGCGGTCTGGATCATCCGGTAGCACGCGCCTGGGCGTATGACCGCCCCTTCGACATCCGGCACATCGACGCACCGCTGTATCTCTCGAACGAAGGTTCGCGGGAACCCCGGAACGCGGTCTGGATGCGCAGCCTGGGACCCATGCCCGATGACCCGAACGTCCATCGCGCCGCCCTCGCCTACGCCAGCGACTACACGCTGCTGGAGTCCATACTGCGTCCCCACGGCCTGAGCTGGATCCAGCCCGGCATGAGCGTCGCGAGCCTCGATCACGCGATGTGGTGGCACCGCCCGGTGCGCGTGGACGAATGGCTGCTGTACGTGCAGAGTTCTCCGAGCGCGTCCGGGGCGCGCGGGCTCGCCGCAGGTCGCATCTACAGCCGCAACGGAGACCTCGTCGCCAGTGTCGCGCAGGAGGGCATGGTCAGGATCCCGCCCGCCTGAGCCTGGAGCGCGGCACTCGCCCTCGCGCGCGAGTACCGCTGGATGAAGGGTAGGACGACAGGAGGGACACGGCTTCGAGCCGTGTCCCTCCTGTCGTCCGGTGATGCTAGTCCCGTGTGAGGCGACGGTGCGTGACGCGGTGCGGCTTCGCGGCGTCGGCGCCGAGGCGCTCCACCTTGTTCTCCTCATAGGCGTCGAAGTTGCCCTCGAACCAGTACCAGTTGTCCGGGTCTTCCTCCGTGCCTTCGTAGGACAGGATGTGGGTCGCCACCCGGTCCAGGAACCACCGGTCGTGCGAGACGACAACGGCGCAGCCCGGGAATTCGAGCAGCGCGTTCTCGAGGCTCGAGAGCGTCTCGACGTCGAGGTCGTTGGTGGGCTCATCGAGCAGCAACAGATTGCCGCCCTGCTTGAGCGTCATGGCGAGATTCAGCCGGTTCCGCTCTCCACCGGAGAGAACCCCCGCCTTTTTCTGCTGGTCCGGGCCCTTGAAACCGAAGGCCGAGACATAGGCGCGGGACGGCATCTCCACCTGTCCGACCTGGATGAAGTCAAGGCCGTCGGAGACGACTTCCCACAGCGACTTGTTCGGGTCGATACCTCCCCGCGACTGGTCCACGTAGGAGATCTTGACCGAATCACCGATGCGGAGCTCCCCGCCGTCGAGCGGCTCGAGCCCCACGATGGTCTTGAACAGGGTGGTCTTGCCGACGCCGTTGGGACCGATGACACCGACGATGCCGTTGCGTGGCAGCGAGAAGGACAGTCCGTCGATGAGGATGCGCTCGTCGTAGCCCTTGCGCAGGTTGTGTGCCTCGATGACCTGGCTGCCGAGGCGCGGGCCCGGCGGGATCTGGATCTCCTCGAAGTCGAGTTTCCTGGTGCGCTCGGCTTCCGCAGCCATCTCCTCGTAGCGGTTGAGGCGAGCCTTCGACTTCGTCTGGCGTCCCTTGGCGTTGGACCGGACCCACTCCAGTTCATCGCTCAGGCGCTTCGAGAGTTTCTGGTCCTTCTTGCCCTGGACTTCGAGTCGGGCGCGCTTCTTCTCGAGGTAGGTCGAGTAGTTGCCCTCGTACGGATAGAGGTGGCCGCGGTCGACCTCGGCGATCCACTCGGCGACGTGGTCGAGGAAGTACCGGTCGTGGGTGACAGCCAGGACTGCACCGGCATAGGACTTGAGATGCTGCTCGAGCCAGAGCACGCTCTCGGCGTCGAGGTGGTTGGTGGGCTCGTCGAGGAGGAGGAGGTCCGGTTTCTGCAGGAGGAGCTTGCACAGGGCGACCCGGCGACGCTCACCTCCGGAGAGGACGCGGACGTCGGCGTCCGGCGGCGGGCACCGCAGCGCATCCATCGCCTGCTCGAGCTGGGAGTCGAGATCCCACGCATCGGCGGCGTCGATGGCTTCCTGCAGCTTGCCCATCTCATCGAGGAGCGTGTCGTAGTCCGCGTCCGGACTGGCCATCTCTTCCGAGATCTCGTTGAACCGCTGGATCTTCCCGTAGATCTCGCCCACGCCCTCCTGGACGTTGCCGAGCACGGTCTTCTCCTCGTTCAGGGGCGGTTCCTGCAGGAGAATGCCGACCGTGTAACCGGGGCTCAGGCGCGCTTCGCCGTTGGAGGGCGTGTCCATGCCCGCCATGATCTTCAGGATGGTCGACTTACCCGCGCCATTGGGTCCGACCACGCCGATCTTCGCGCCCGGGAAGAACGACATGCTGACGTCGTCGAGGATAACTTTGTCGCCAACGGCCTTGCGGGCCTTGGTCATTGTGTAGATAAATTCCGCCATGCCTCTAAGGCTAGTGGTTGGCTACCGTGTTCTCACATTCGCGGGGCCGGCCGACACCCCGGTCGCAGGAGCTCAGCCAGGGGAATCCGCCCGGCAGGAACAGCTGCACGCGGGACGAATGCTCAGAAGGCGGAGTGCACTCCTCGGAAGCACCCAGCCCGCAGCTACGAGCCCGCTAGCGTTGGTCGCCGACGAAGCACAGACCGGTGGCCAGAGCCGGTAGCAGCGTCACCGACACCGTTCCCTCACGGACCTCCCCGACGATGCAAGTCTCTCCTGCACGGCCCGCGCCCTGGATGGAGTCGACATCGAGCCCTGTCGGCGTGCGGTCGATGGACACCTCCACGGAGTCGGGCACGGATCCGGCATCAGCGAAACCCTGCTCGATCGCTGTCCGTACCTCGGCGCTCGTCACCGAGGCCTGCGCACTTGCCAGCGTCCGCAGCGCGCCTTCGACGGCGGCGGCGATTCTTGCGGCGTCCGACGGCGTCTCGTCGGCCGCGGCCGTCGACTCCGACCCGCCCGCCCCTTCGACCGGAGGGGTTGCCACCGAGGAGGCACCGCTGCCTGCAGTAGACAGAGGAGCGGGGCCAGGGGTTGCCGTGCACGACGTCAACGCGAGGAGGGCGCCGGTCACCAGCACGGCCAGAACCCTCTCCAGGCTGAGCCTTCGGGGGTTCTGCTCGGGGAGAGCGGCACTAGTCACGCGTTTCATCCTGCCACGCGCGCCGCTCCCCCGCGTCCGTGCTGCCGCCGTTGCCGCGCTGGGTGATCCTCCCGTTCCTCCTCCGTCCGACCCGGCTAGAACGGTACGGCCTCCGGGTCCAGGGCGCCGTCGCGATCCCTGCTACCTTCACCGATCGCGGGCGCTTCACCCAGCCCTGGACCGTGCGATGTCTCGTAGAGCTCGCCCGTTGCGGGGTCCACGGTGTCCGGGACGTCGCCGTCCGGCACGCCGCTGCCGGCCTGAAGGCCGGAGGGATCATCAGTACCTGCACCGGGAAGCGCCTCGCTCCGGTCCGCCGTCGTCCGCCTGAAGTTCGCGGTACCCCACATGAGATCGTGGCCGGCGGTGTCCGCATCGATCTCGACCGAGGTGCCCGTCCGTCCGTCCGCGTTGATCCAGGGACGGATCCGCAGGCGCCCGGTGACGATCACGCGGTCACCCTTCTTGATGCTGGCTCCGGCATTGGTCGCCAGCTGCCGGAACATCGACACCGAGTACCAGTTCGTGTGGCCGTCCACCCACGCGTTGGTCTCCCTGTCGAATCGGCGTTCTGTGGAGCACATGCGGAATCCCGTGATCGGAAGACCGCTCTGAGCCAGGGAGAGCCGTACCTCCGTGGCGACGTAGCCCCGCACGGTGATGATGTCAGTCATGTTCTGTCCTTCCGTAGGTCCGAAGGGCGGCGATACGTGCCGGCCTCGGTCCAGTCTTCGCCGCACGTCGGACACGGTCGGCGCCGCTTACCCCTATGTGGACAACGCTCCGGCTGGCTAGGCCACGGAAGCCCGGAGGGGAAGCAACCGGCTCCCAGCAATAGTCCCTTGAGCTGATGCCGCCCGTTTCCCTAGCGTGGAGGGATGGAAACTGCATCACGTCACGACATCATCGGAGCCGACGACCGCGTGATCGGCTCGCTCGAGGAACTGGCCGCTCTCGTACAGGGCGCGGAGACTGTGTACCTCCGCTACTCCTGCGGCTACGAGGCAGACCGCGATTCGGCGAGCGAGGACGGCGAGAGCGGGCTCGCGCTGCCGGGGTTGTCCGTCAACCCGCTCACACCCGAGCAGTGGTGGACCCGCCCCATCGAGGACTGGCTGGCTCGGCAGATCTGCCAGTACCGGCATCTGGCGGAGGACGAGGAGAGGTACCCCTGGGTGCTCACCGGGTCCTGCGTCGGCCGCGGTCCGGACTGTGAGCCGCTACTTGCCGAGGTGAAGCCGCTCGGTCAGCTGCATGACGGACTTCTTCAGGAGGCAGAGCGGGTCTACGACGAACGCTTCGACACAGGCAACCGTCCCTGAAACCCTGCGCTCGGGCGCCAGGCCGAGGAATGCGAAGGGCCGGACGCATCGGCGTCCGGCCCTCGTGCTGTGCCCCCGGCAGGATTCGAACCTGCGACCAGAGGATTAGAAGGCCCCTGCTCTATCCCCTGAGCTACGGAGGCAGCTCACCCAGTTTACTATCCGCGGTTACCACGAGCGGCGCACTGTTCGGTGAGGCGCCCGGAACCCCACTACTCGTCCGCGGTGAAGACCACTTTGAGCTCGAGGCGGTGCTGGCCGTCCGGGTCCTGGGAGTAGATGGCCTTGCCCGAGATGCCGCTGAGTCCGCCGGTTCCCGATCCGGGAATGATGTGCCCCGAACTCGCTGCTTCCGCCCCCTCCGCGACCCCCCAGTGCTGGACGGTCATCGTTCCGCTCCGGTCCCCGACCGACCCGACGAACTGTTCGGACGCCACGTAACCGGCGCCGACGTCGTTCCCCGCCATCAGGAGTTCGGCGGTGCTGGTGCCGCTGATGTCTCCCTCGAAGACCTTCTCCGCCCTGACCCTGGACAGCTCCCCGGTGCTGCCCGGCGCCGAATAGGCTTCCGCGTCCCAGGCGGTGATCTCGTACTCGCCGCTGTACGTCGTCGTTCCAGTATCAGTCATCTGCTTAGTATTGCCGCTCCGCGGGTGTCATGCATGCCGCATCTGTGCGGCTCCGGCTCCTGCGTGCCGACCGGACCGACCGAGATCAGTGCAGTTGCCCCGGTGCGAGGGGCTGGTAACGACGACGGAACAATACCTTCGTACTGCGGTCCAGGAAGACGAGATACAGCGCGAAGCCGAGGGCGGCGACAGCAGCGAGCTGGCGCGCCATCGCGAGACTCAGGTCGAAGTAGGGGAAGATGTCGAGCTGGTCCGAGATCGCGTAGACCATGAAGAAGGCGACGGTGACGTAGAGGAACTTGACCTGCCAGTCGTCGCGGATACCGGTCACCGCGAAGAGCGGGATGAGCCAGACGACGTACCAGGACTGGATCATGGGTGCCAGCATGACGATCGCGGCGAGGGAGAACGCCAGCCGTCGCACGAGCCGGCTGTGGTCGCCGCGGAGGACCTGGAACGCGATGATCACGAGGGACGCAACCCGCGCAAGGGTATGGAACGCGTTGGCGAGGTCCCATCCGCGGAGGCCGAGCGCGTCGCCGAGCGTAGCGATGACGAGTCCGATGAAACCGATCGGCGCGTACCAGATCCACACGCTTCCCGGGGTACTCAGCGCTCCGACCCAACCGAATCCGAAGGTGTTCACGAGGCCCATGATCCACAGGATCCCGAGGCACAGCCCTGCCGTCAGGAACCAGTAGAGGAATCGCCGCGGCCAGGACGCCCCCCTGCCGGCCCACATGAGCCCCACGAACGGCAGGAAGATCAATGTGATCGGCTTGATGCCGACGGACAGGGTGATGAGCAGGATGCCGAGCACGGGCCGTTTGGCTGCGGCGAAGTAGAGACCCGCGAGCGCCAGGCCGATCATCAGGGCGTCATTGTGGATCGCGGCGACGAAGTTGATCAGGAAGAGTGGGTTGGCTGCCGTCAGCCAGAGCGCCCGGTTGGCGTTGATGGAGTGCAGCTCGGCAAGTTTCGGGACGAAATAGACGCACAGCGCGACCCCGATCAGCGCGACGACCCTGAACAGGATGATCGACGTGTCGGGGTGTCCTCCGGTGATCCTGACGATGCCCTCTTCGATCCAGAGGAAGACCGGCCCATAGGGGGTGGGGCTTTGAGCCCACAGATCATCGGCACCGATCTGCAGGTAGTTGGAGATCTGCGAATAGCCGTCGACGTAGGGGTTGAGTTTGGCCACCATGACCTGGCCCTGCGCGATGTAGGCGAACACGTCCCTGCTGAACAGCGGAAGCGCTGCTGCGAGTGGGATCGTCCAAGCGACGATGGCCTTCAGGAGATAGGGGCGTGTCTCGTCGGACCAGCCGTTCAACCGTTGACCGAGCCGGAGCCACGCCCGGATCAGCAGCATCCCGCCCAGCGCCAGGACCAGGACGGACAGCACGGCCCCGGCGGGTTCGAAGCGGAGCCAGATGATGATCGGATGACGGCGCAGTTCGGCGGAGGCGAGTGAAAGCCAACCAACCCCGAGCGATCCCATCCACATCATCAGGGACCCGATGAATCCCTGGAGGACGGCGACATTGGGTCGGTTGGGGCCCGGCTGCGTCTCGATCTCGGTGAGCGGGACCTGGGCGGGCATCTGGAAAATCCAATCTTCGGCAAGCAGGAGTCGGCGTGGAACGCCCTCGTTCTCAGACCTTCCACCGTCATGCGGTGGACGTCGGGCGTCCGCGGTGCGGCACCCTTGCCGGAAGCAGCAGGGTCACCCAGATCTCCCCGCAGCCCTGAGCGAACTGTTCGAATATTAGCACCGGGCCTCCGCCTGCACCGTATGGGCAGGCTATGGGATCGGCATCGACAGGCGGCCCCTGACATGGAGCGGGACCAGGAAGCGCACGGCCTGGGGCGGCGCCGCGGGGTCAGAGCCGAGCGGTACATTGGTCTGATGCCGATATCGAATGAACACATCGTCTGGATCGACTGCGAGATGACGGGACTGGACCTCGTCAACGACGCCCTGATCGAGGTGGCCGTCCTCGTGACCGATTCCGAGCTCAACATCCTGGGAGACGGTGTGGACGTCGTGATCAAACCCACCGCCGAAGCTCTCGCCCAGATGGGCGACTTCGTCCGGGACATGCACACCACCTCGGGCCTGCTCGAGGAACTGGACGGCGGCATCACGATGGAGGACGCGCAGGAACAGGTTCTCAGCTACATCCGGAAGTGGGTCCCGGAGCCTCGAAAGGCGCAGCTCGCGGGTAATTCCGTAGGAACGGACCGCAACTTCCTCGTCCGCGACATGCCGCTCGTCGTCGACTACCTGCACTACCGCATCATCGACGTGTCCACCATCAAGGAACTCGCACGCCGCTGGTACACCCGTGCCTACTTCCAGGCTCCTGCGAAGACCGGCGGACACAGGGCGCTGGGTGATATCGAGGACTCCATCAGGGAGCTGCGCTACTACCGTGCAGCAGTCTTCGTTCCTGCTCCCGGACCGGACTCGGCCACGAGCAGGGCCATAGCCCGGACGATCGCTTCCTGACCGCCGCTGCCACCCACCCCGGCGGGCGGTCGGAAGCACACGAAAAAGTGTGTAAACTTGTATCCGCTGCCTTCCGCAGACAGCTTCGACGGAGCGATCCGACGGGCCGGACAGCGGAGACACTTGGTGGGTATAGCTCAGTTGGCAGAGCGCCTGGTTGTGGTCCAGGAGGTCGCGGGTTCAACCCCCGTTACTCACCCTCAGTCGTCAGGGAAATCCTGACCACGTATGCCGTCCCGGAGACCGTCCGGGACGGCATACGCATTTCCGGCCCCAGTAAGCCCACGCCCGGATGACAGTCCGCCACTGTCTGAACTCCTCCGGCTGACTGCAACGAAGGATCCCTGCCATGGAACGCACAGTGTTCGAAGAGGATCACGAACTCTTCCGCGACGTCGCCCGCGAGTTCAACGATCGCGCCGTCGCTCCCCACTACGCGGGGTGGGACCAGCGCCACATGATGGACCGGTCGGTCTGGACTGCCGCCGGGGAGCAGGGGCTTCTCGGGTTGGCCGTACCGGAGGAGTTCGGCGGCGCGGGTATGCCCGACTACCGCTTCCGTTCGGTGCTCGACGAGGAGTTCGCCCGCAGTAACCACCTCGCGGTAGGACTGGCCTTCCACCTGCACGACGATCTCGTCCTGCCGCACCTGCTCGCTCACGGCTCGGACGACCTCAAGGAACGCTGGCTGCCCGGTATGGTCTCCGGCGAGATCGTCACGTCGTGCGCCTGGACCGAACCGGGAGCAGGCAGCGATCTGCGGGGCATCCGCACCAGGGCCGTCCGCGACGGCGACGACTGGTTGATCACCGGCCAGAAGGTCTTCATCGGCAATGGAATCAGCGGCGATGCCTCCCTGGTGCTCGCTCGTACCGACGGCAGCACAGGCCGTGGATCGAGCGATTCCTTCTCGCTCTTCTTGGTGGGCAAAGGTGAGGGCTACACTCCCGGCCGCCAGCTGGACAAGATGGGACTCCGGGCATCGGACACGGCCGAACTGTTCTTCGACAACGTGCGCGTCCCGGGGGGTGACCTCGTCGGTGAGGTCGGTCAGGGACTGCGCTACAGCCTCGAGCAGATTCCACAGGGCCGGCTGGGAATCGCCGTCGCCTCCTCCGCCCTCGCGCGCGCCACCTACGAGCAGACGCTGAGGTACGTGACCGAGCGCAGCGCCTTCGGTGAGCGGGTGCTCGACTTCCAGAACACCCGCCATGTCCTCGCCGACATCCTCACCGAGGTGGAGGTGACGGAGACCTTCGTCGACGCCGCGGTGCTCGCGTTCAACTCCGGTTCACTGACGCCTACGGCTGCAGCGCAGGCCAAGCTGTGGGCGAGTGAGCGGGCGAAATCCATCACCGACAGGTGCCTGCAGCTGCACGGCGGGTACGGCTACATCCTCGAGTACCCGGTATCGCAGGCCTTCCTCGCAGCACGGCTGTTGACCATCTTCGGCGGCACCAGCGAGATCATGCGCGAGTCGATCGGGCGGTCGATCGCCGACCGTTCAACCCAGAAGAGGTAAGTTCCATGGCTGTCCACCCCATCACCATCATGGGAGAACCAGTTCTGCACCGGCGTGCCCAGCTCGTCGAGGCCTTCGACGATGAGCTGCGGAGCCTGATCGCCGACATGTTCGAGACGATGGACGTCGCCAACGGCGTCGGTCTCGCCGCGCCGCAGATCGGTGTGGGACTGCGCGTCTTCGTCTACGCGATGGAGAACGACGACGGCGTCGCCCCCCGCGGCGTGCTCGTGAACCCGACGCTCGTCACCTCCAAGGTCCCCGGCTCGGATCCCGATCCGGAGGAGGAGTCCGAGGGCTGCCTCTCCGTGCCCGGAGAAGCCTTTCCGCTCAAGCGCGCCGAATGGGTCCGGGTGTCCGGGTTCGACGGTCATGGCGCTCCGGTCGGATTCGAGGCGACAGGGTGGTTCGCCCGGTGCATGCAGCACGAGTACGACCACCTGGACGGCAAGCTCTACGTCGACAGGCTGAACAATCGCCAGGCGCGGAAAGCGAGCAAGGCGATGAAGAATCAGGGGTGGGGCGTGCCGGGGCTGACGTGGATGCCCGGGGTCGATCCGGATCCCTTCGGCCACTAGGTCAGGCCGACCAGAACCAGGCGCGGGAGCGCCGTCATGCTCTCCCTGACGTACCGAGGCCTTTCTCGGGAGTCCCGAGGTGTGGCCCGGGTGCCTCGACGAGGTCTTCCAGTCTCCTGACACCCCGCAGTGGTCCCACCAGGGCGACGAGGGGGGCGAGGGAGGCGATCAGTACGCCGATCAGCACGGCCTCACGAATGCCGAGCGTCTCTGCCAGGACGCCTGCCAGCAAACTGGCCAGGGCAAGCATGCCCCAGCTCACGGTCCTTGAGGCAGCCCCCAACCTGCCCATCATCCCCGGCGGGCACACGCGCTGACGGAAACTCGAGCCGACGACGATGTTCCAGGCGATGCTTGCGCCCATCACGAACATGCCGAGGACTCCCCAGAGCATGCCCCACCCGGGAGTGAGCATCAGCAACGAGGCATAGCCGAAGACACCCGGCACCATGGACCACCGCCAGAGGGGTCCTGATCCGAAGCGCTCCCCCATGGAGTGGGCGGTGATACCACCGACCGCTCCGCCGGCGGAGGCAGCCGCCAACAGGAATCCCAGCCACACCTCCGACTCCCCCAGGGTCCTCAGCACGAGGAGGACGAGCAGGGAGGCCGCGATGTTGCCGCCCAGGTTCCAGAGGGCGGCGTTGAGGAGGATGGCCCGCAGCGGAGCCGTGCTGAAGGTGTAGCGGAGCCCCGCCCACATGTCGTGGAGGATCCGCCGTTCGGTGTGAGGCTGCACGATCTCCTTCACGTCGAGGCGCTGGATGGCGATGAGGGAGACGACCGACGTCGCCAGTTGGACGACGAGCGTGTTGGAGGCTCCCGCCATCGTCGTCAACCATCCTGCAACCGACCGGCCCGCCGCGTCCGCGGCCGCTCCTGAACCGGTGATCAGGCCGTTCCCCTCCATGAGCTCATCGGGTGTGACGGCCTGCTGCACGAGGGCTGCGTCGGCCAACTGGAAGAAGACGGACGCGATACCGGCGAGGAAGGCCGCCGCGAACAGCAGTGGCGTGCTGAGGAAACCGAGCCAGTACCCGAGCGGCAGGAGCGCGAGAACGACGACGCGCGCGGCAAGGGACGCCAGCATCACGGGCCTGCGCGGCAGCCTGTCCACCCACACGCCGATGGCAAGCCCGAAAAGGAGCCACGGCAGGAACGTCATGCCGGCGAGGGCCGCGACCTCGAAATTGCTGGCGTCGAGTTCTACCGCAGCGATGACAGGCAGTGCTACGGCTGCGACTGCGTTCCCCAGCACGCCGAACGTGCTGGAGACCATCAGTGCCCGGAAGTTGTGGTTGCGCACCAGCAGGTGTTTCGTCCCGGTACCCCCAGCGCTCATCCGATCACCCTAGCCGAGCACGACTAGGAGGACCGGCCCGAGCAGTCCAATGATCGGCTCCTTCTCACGGCCCCTTGACCAACGCACGCCGCACACCGATAATTGTTCGCTTCAGCAATGATCGGCTGGTCCCGCGGAGTTCCCGATTTCACCGATGGCTTAGCCGCAGCTATTACGTTGCCGCGCGACGAGGGTGGGCGGAAGATAGTCTCCGGGAGGGTTTCCCGCGGTCGTTCCCCCAGCAGTATCGCGGTCGATGCCCTCCTGAGGCGGCTATAGACGCCGGGCGGTCCCCCTACCTCTTGAGACCGGGTACGGGGGGCCGCTTCATGACGCCGCAGGGATTATGGGATGGGCCGACCGATACGCCGGGTTCTGTCATCGCGCGCCGTTACCGTCGCGCGAGTGGCGGCCATCCATCTACGGACGCCGTTGCCGACGCCCTCCAGCGGCCTACCCGTGCACTCGGGCGGGCAGCCCTGATAACGCGCACTGTCTGGCCTTGCTCCGGGTGGGGTTTACCGAGCCATGCCGGTCACCCGGCACGCTGGTGGTCTCTTACACCACCTTTTCACCCTTACTGCCCGTGCGTGGGCCGAGGCCTGCTGCGGACAGCGGTTTCTTTTCTGTGGCACTGGCCTGCGGGTTACCCCGAGTGGGCGTTACCCACCACCCTGCCCTGCGGAGCCCGGACGTTCCTCGGTGGAATCGATGCTTGCACACCATCCAACGCGACCGCCTGGTCGACCCATCCGTCGTCCATTCTAGGCGGACCCGGAGCTTCTGGCGCACAGCGCTCGGGCGGGGTGCCCGAGTTGGATAGAGTTGATCAGTGCTGATCCTGCTTCCGCCGTCCGAGGGTAAGACCGAAGCCCGCAAGGGCGAGCCGCTGCGGCTGGAGGACCTGCACTTTCCCGAACTGCTCAGCGCCAGGCGCGCGGTGCTCACCGCTCTGGCTGAGGCCAGCAGCGCAAACGACGCGCATTCGATCCTCGGCGTCGGCGAGTCCCTTGCAGCAGATGTCAGGCGCAACGTGATCCTCGACGAGGTACCCGCCGCGCCCGCGCACGACGTCTACTCCGGGGTCCTGTACGACGCTCTCGACTACGCCGGAATGACAGCGGCACAGAAGCGCAAGGCGCGGGAACAGTGCGTCGTCGTCTCCGCCCTGTGGGGTGCCATCGGCTTCGGCGACCGAATCCCCGCCTACCGGTTGTCCATGGCGGTGGATCTTCCCGGCACGGGACGCCTCGCGGGGTACTGGAAGAGACACCTGGCGGATCCCCTGGTGCAGCACGCCGGCGCGGACCTCGTCGTCGATTGCCGGTCCAGCACTTACGCTGCAGCCTGGGCGCCGCCCGTGCACCAGAGTGCTGCCGTCAACGTGTACCAGGTGCGCAACGGCAAGCGCACCGTGGTGTCCCACTTCGCTAAGCACACACGCGGTGAGCTCGCCCGGCATCTGCTGACGCGGCGCGGCACGCCTCCTGCGACTCCCGAGGCCCTGCTAAGGGCCGCACGGGAGAGGTGGACGGCTGAACTCGAACCGGCATCGACACGGAAGCCTGCCCAGCTCAGCATCATCCTCGGGTGAGGAACCCGTGGCCGTCAGACGGCCACGAGCTCCATCTCGAAGCCCTCCGCGTTCTCGAGGTACGCCGCATAATGCTCGGGTCCTCCAGCGAACGGGTGGCGGTCGGCGAACAGCAGGGTCCACCCGTGGCTGGCTGCCCGTCGTGCCAGGAGGTCGACGTCAGCACGGCTGCCTGCTCGGAACGCAAGATGGTTCACGCCGGGGCGACGGCGCTCATGGGTAGCATCGGCGACGTCCGGACCACTTTCGAGCACGACGTAGAAATCGTCGGAGCCGTAACTGACGCCGTCCTTCCAGGACTCCCTGCGCGGGAAGCCGAGCCTCTCGAGCAGCCAGCCGAGACTTGCTTCCGCGGCGGGTAGATCACGCGTCCAGACCTCCAGGTGATGGAGCCTGCCGGCAGGACGAGGAACCGCTGCCGCGACGGGTGGTTCGCCCGCCACGGTTGCTGCTGCCGCCCGCGGTTTCCAGTCGACGCCGGCCATGCCGGCGTCCATCGCCTCATTGGACAGCCGGTCTGCGTCCTTGTTGCGCTCGCGCGGGATCCACTCGTAGGTGACCCGGCGCGGATCGAGCACCTTGCGGGCCTTCGCTGCAAGGACGCGCATGTCCGCGTGCTTGATCTGCCAGCGCCCGGACATCTGTTCAACCACGAGCTTGGAGTCCATCTTGACGTGCACCGACGCGGCTGGATTGATCTCACGCGCCAGCTCGAGGCCCGACACCAGGCCCGAGTACTCCGCGACATTGTTTGAGGCCTTGCCGATGTAGGCGGCCTTCTCGACGAGGATCCGCCCGGTGTCGGGGTCCCGCACGAGCGCACCATAGCCGGCGTGTCCCGGGTTCCCGCGGGAGCCGCCGTCGGCCTCGACGATGAGCCGCGCGGGCGCGTCCGCAGGCTGCTGGTCATGGTCCGATTCGTAGGGATCGAACAACTGCTGGTCCGTCACGGCTACTGGTTTCCCCAATCGCCGGACCGCACCAGGATGCAGCCGGAATCGGGGCACAGCACGACGTCGTCCGGCGCAGCGCCGGAGATGTCGGCGAGATCGCCCGGACTGAGCTGCATGCCCGAGCCCTCGGACTTCCCGTGGAACAGCCGCGCGGCGCCGACGCCGCGCTTCGCGAGGATGCGCTCGTAGATCGCCAGCAGGCCGGCCTCGAAGGTCGCGGCGAGTTCGTCCCGCTGGGCCTGCACCCGGGTGCGCTGAACCTCGACGTCGGCGAGTTCCGCATCGCGGGCCTCCTCGAGCGCGCGGAGTTCCGCGCGGACCGCATCCGTGCGGCCCTGGACTTCAGCCTGTGCAGCACGTGCTGCATCCACACGTTCCATCACGTCCAGTTCGACGTCCTCGAGGTCCGAACGCCGCTTGGTGAGCGATGCGACCTCGTGCTGCAGGGCGGTGAGGTCCTTCGAGGTGCCGGTTCCGCTGTTCAGCCGCTTCTCGTCCCGTTCGAGCCGGTTGACGACGCTCTGTACCTCGTCCTCCGCCTTCGTCAGTTCGCGCTGGAGATCGCCGAGCTCGGTCGTCGCACGGATGAGTTCGCCGTCCACCTCGGCCACGCGCGCGGCGACGACGCCCAGTTCGGGGTTGCTGCGGGCGGCGGCAGCCTGCCTGCTGAGTTTGTTCAGGGTCGAGTCGAGTGCCTGCAGGTCGAGCAGGCGGAGTTGTTCCTCGGGTGCAGCCTTGGCCACGGTAACCTCCAGGGTCGGTCGAAAAAGGGCAACGACGGGCGGGCGTCAGCGTCGTTCCAGCCTAGGCCACGTCGTCGTTCGTCAGCGGCCCGGTGTGAGGACGAAGTCCCAGGGATCGGTGTTGACCCCGCTGACCCGGATATCGGTCACGAATCCCTGATCGGACAGGACGTTGCTCAGGGCGTCACTCGCGGGCGTGAGCCACAGCCACTCGCTGCCGAAGTGCGAGACATCGATGAGGTACGGCGTCCCGCCGGACGCGGCCTCCCGTACTTCCGAGGCGGCGTGGTGGCGCAGGTCTGCGGTGACGTAGACGTCGGCCTGGCTCGAGCGGACGCGGTCGAAGAGCGAATCACCAGCTCCTCCGCACACGGCGATCCTGCGCACTAGCGCGTCCTTGTCCCCCGCCACGCGAACTCCTCCGGCGACGGCCGGAAGGATGGAGAACACCATCTCCGCGAACGATCCGAGTGCCATCGGAGCTCCGAGGTTGCCCACGCGCCCGATTCCCTCCTCGGGCAGGCCGTCCGCTGCCGGAGCGAGCGGTTCGACGTCCGTCAGTCCCAGCGCATCGGCCAACACGTCGGAGACACCGCCGACGGCGCTGTCACCATTCGTATGCACCGTCACCAGAGCGCATCCCGCCTCGATCAACCGGTGCACCACCTCGCCCTTGAACCCTGTCGCTGCGACAGAGGTGACCGGCCTGAGCAGCAGCGGGTGGTGGGACACGATCATCGCCGCTCCCCACGCGAGCGCCTCGTCGAGGACCTCCGCGGTCGGATCGACGGTGAACAGGATCTTCTCCACCCGGTTCTCGGACCGCCCGGCGACGAGCCCGACGGCGTCCCACCCCTCGGCGAGGCTCTCGGGCCACAATTCCTCGATCGCGAGCAGCACGTCCCCGACCGTCGGCGCTACTGCGACCGCTGCGCTCCCGTCGGCCCCGGTCCCCGCGGTACCTGTCTCTTCGTCTCCCACCGTGCCGCCGGTCGGGGACGCTTCGACGCCGGCGTCGTGATCGTTCTGTTCCATGACACCAGTAATACCTGCCGCTGCCGGCCCCTCCAACTCTGCGGGCTTCCTCCCTGGGCGGATGACAGACGGGAATCATCGGTGCCCGCCGTGCATTGACACAGTCATGAAGACTTTTGTGCTCGGAGGGGGCTGTTTCTGGTGCCTCGATGCCCTTTACCAGAAAACCCGGGGGGTGACCGAGGTCGTATCCGGTTACACCGGCGGCCATACGAAGCATCCCGACTACGACTCCGTCTGCTCGGGCATCACGGGTCATGCGGAGGTTGTCGCGGTGACCTTCGACGAGACCGTCATTCCGGAGGACGTCATCCTGGACATGTACTTCGTATCGCATGACCCGACGACGCTGAACCGACAGGGATACGACGTCGGCACGCAGTACCGGAGCGTCATGTACTACCAGGACGCGGAGCAGAAGAGCCTCTTCGAGGAAGCCATCGCGCGCAACCAGGAGAACTGGAAGAACCCGATCGTCACCGAGGTCAGCCGCCTCCCCGAGTTCCACGTGGCGGAGGAATGGCATCAGAACTACTACGCGAAGCACCCGGAACAGGGCTACTGCCAGGTGATCATCAACCCGAAGCTGTCCAAGGCCAGGAAATATTACTCCCAGTGGCTTGCCGCGTAGGCGCATCAGCACCCAGCCGTTAAGCTGACCGCCGTCGGTGACGGGGTGGCTTCCATGCGCCCGCGGCCGACGTCATCCCGAACTTCCCGACTCCTCTGAACAGGCAGGCTCCGCATGGCAAAGATCTACGACGACGTCACCCAACTGGTGGGACGCACTCCCCTCGTCCGCCTCAACCGCCTCACCGAGGGTCTCGACGCCCAGGTCGCCGTCAAGTTGGAGTTCTACAACCCCGCGAACAGCGTGAAGGACCGCATCGGCGTCGCCATCATCGACGCGGCAGAGAAGGCCGGAGCCCTGCGTCCCGGCGGCACGATCGTCGAAGGAACCTCCGGGAACACCGGTATCGCCCTGGCCATGGTGGGCGCCGCACGCGGCTACAAGGTGATCCTCACGATGCCCGAGACGATGTCGACCGAGCGCCGTGTGATGTTGCGCGCGTACGGAGCGGAGATCGTCCTGACCCCGGGTTCCGAGGGCATGCGGGGCGCCGTCGAGCGGGCAAAGGAGATCGTCGCCACGACGGAGAACGCCATCTGGGCGCAGCAGTTCGCCAACGCGGCCAACCCTGCCATCCACCGCGCGACGACGGCCGAGGAGATCTGGGACGACACCGACGGAGCCGTCGACATCTTCGTCGCGGGTGTGGGTACCGGTGGTACCATCACCGGCGTCGGTCAGGTACTCAAGGAGCGCAAGCCCGGCGTCCAGATCGTCGTCGTCGAGCCCGCGGACTCCGCGATCCTCAACGGTGGTGCGCCCGGTCCCCACAAGATTCAGGGGCTCGGCGCGAACTTCGTACCGGAGAACCTCGACCGCACGGTCTACGACGAGGTACTCGACGCCACGGTCGAGGACTCGGTCCGGGTGGCTCGGGCGCTCGGCACGCAGGAGGGAATCCTCGGAGGGATCTCGTCCGGGGCGATCGTCTGGGCAGCGCTCGAGCTCGCGAAGCGACCCGAGAACGCCGGTAAGCTCATTGTGGCCGTCGTCTGCGACTTCGGCGAGCGGTACATCTCCACGGTGCTGTTCGACGACATCCGCGGCTGAACCGGGACGAGTGACCTCCAGACCGGTTCCGCACACCTCCACCACCCGATGAAAAGGTAGCCGTGAGTTTTCTGGAACGACTGCGCGAGGATCTCGAGACCGCGCGCGCCCACGACCCGGCTGCCCGTGGTTCGCTGGAGAACACGGTCGTCTACTCGGGGCTCCACGCCATCTGGGTGCACCGGCTGACCCACCGCATGTGGCGTCACGAGAAGCTGCGCTTTCCGGCACGTGTCCTGTCGCAACTGGCTCGCGCCCTCACCGGTGTCGAGATCCATCCGGCAGCCACCATCGGCCGCCGGTTCTTCATCGACCATGGCATGGGCATCGTGATCGGCGGTACCGCCGAGATCGGTGACGACGTCATGCTCTACCAGGGCGTGACCCTCGGAGGGCGGTCGCTCGAGAAGATCAAGCGCCATCCGACGATCGGCGACCGCGTGACGATCGGAGCCGGAGCCAAGGTCCTCGGTCCGATCACGATCGGGGCGGGAAGCGCTGTCGGTGCGAACGCGGTCGTCGTGAAGGACACGCCGCCGGATTCCATCGTCACCGGGATCCCTGCGACGTTCCGCCACCGCGATTCGCGCCGGGAGACGCAGCCCGCCGTCGATCCGGCGGAGTATGTGGATCCTGCCATCTACATCTGATGCGGGTCACGCGTAGCTAACGCATGACCGATCCTGACGCAGAACGAGGTAAGCCCCGGACAGCTGTCCGGGGCTTACCTCGTTATCGATCGACAGTGCGTCAGTGGGTGTCGACGGCCTCGATCTCGGACTTGTCCTCGCCCCAGAGCGTGTGGAACGTTCCGTCGGTGTCGACGCGGTTGTAGGTGTGGGCACCGAAGAGGTCACGCAGGCCCTGGGTGAGCGCGGCGGGAAGGCGTGTGCGGCGCAGTCCGTCGTAGTAGGCCAGCGATGCGGAGAAGACGGGCACGGGGATCCCCAGCTGGACGGCCGTGGCGACGACGCGGCGCCACGCCGGTACCGCGCCCGCGATCGCTTCCGCGAACGCGGGAGCGAGGAGGAGGTTAGCCGGACGGTCGTCACCGGCGTAGGCCTTCATGATGTCGTCGAGGAGCTCGGCGCGGATGATGCAACCGGCACGCCACAGCGACGCGATCTCGTCGAGCTTGAGTTCCCAGCCGTACTCCTTGGCGGCGGCCGTGAGCATGTCGATGCCCTGCGCGTAGCTGACGAGCTTGGACGCGTAGAGCGCGAGGCGGACGTCCTCGACGAAGGTCTCGGGCAGCTCGACCGTGCCCTCGTGGCCCTGCAGGATTTCCTGGGCCTGGAGGCGCTGCTCCAGCTGCGAGGACAACGCGCGGGCGAAGACAGACTCGGCGATACCCGACGTCGGGCTTCCCAGTTCGAGCGCCGAGACGACCGTCCAACGCCCGGTCCCCTTCTGCCCGGCCGCATCGACGACGACGTCGACGAAGGGCTTGCCGGTACGCCCGTCCGTGTGACCGAGCACCTCGGCGGTGATCTCGATCAGGAACGAGGACAGGGTGCCCGAGTTCCAGTCCGTGAAGATCTTCGCCTGCTCCGCCGGCTCGATCCCCGCACCGGAACGGAGGAGGTCGAAGGCCTCGCCGATGACCTGCATGTCGGCATACTCGATGCCGTTGTGCACCATCTTCACGAAGTGTCCGGCTCCATCCGTGCCGATCCAGCGGCAGCAGGGTTCGCCGTTGTACTTCGCGGAAATCTTCTCGAGCATCGGGCCGAGCGAATCGTAGGACTCGCGGGATCCACCGGGCATGATCGATGGGCCGAGGAGCGCGCCTTCCTCGCCACCGGAGACGCCGACGCCCACGAAGTGGAGGTCCTGCGCCGACAGGGCAGCTTCGCGGCGGCGGGTGTCCTCGTAGTGCGAGTTGCCGCCGTCGATCACGATGTCACCAGGTTCCAGCAGCGGCGTGAGCTGATCGATCACGGAATCCACGGGCTTGCCCGCCTTGACCATGATCAGCACGCGGCGGGGCTTCTCGAGGGAGTCGACGAGCTCCTGCAGGGTCTCCGTGCGGATGAACTCGCCGTCGCCGCCGTGCTTCTCCAGCAGCGCGTCCGTCTTCTCGACCGACCTGTTGTGCAAGGCCACCGTGTAACCGTTCCGGGCGAGGTTCCGGGCGAGATTCGCCCCCATGACTGCAAGGCCTGTGACGCCGATCTGTGCGCTCAATGTGTTTCCCGTCGTTTGTCAGCTGCATGCATAGCGCTGCATGTGCCGGTGCTCCGGGCGCGTCGCCGCGCGAGCCATCCGGTCGCTTTCACACTATTACCGTGGCAACACCCGCCGCCACACCACCCGCCCCACACGGCGTTATGTTTCATCGGTGCGGCACGGCGACGTGTCCGCACTAACAGACCGCGGACTGTGACGCTGGCGCCATCCGTGAAAGAATGATAAGGATGTCCGACGTTACGGTTACCCCCGCTACCCCAGCCCCCTCCTCCTCGCGCCCTCAGGTGCGCCCTGAAGTGGAGGGTGCCGAGCCGATCGTGGCGAGCGATGGGCGCCCGTTGCTGCAGTTCAAGTCGCCGCGCGTCAGTCAGCCACCCGTGCATCTGGCGGATCTCACGCTCGTCGAGCGGCAGGAGCGCCTGAAGGAACTGGGCCACCAGGGCTTTCGCGCGAAGCAGCTGTCGACCCACTACTTCTCCCACTTCACCACCGACCCCGCGGCGATGAGCGATCTTCCCAAGGCCGGTCGCGAGGAGCTGGTGGAGTCCATGTTCCCGCCGCTGCTCACCGAGGTGAAGCGCCTGACGACGGACAACGGGGACACGATCAAGTTCCTCTGGCGCCTCTTCGACGGGGCGCTCGTGGAATCGGTCCTGATGCGCTACCCGGGCCGCGTGACGCTCTGCGTCTCCTCGCAGGCCGGTTGCGGCATGAACTGCCCCTTCTGCGCCACCGGCCAGGCCGGCCTGACGCGCAACATGTCGACGGCGGAGATCGTCGACCAGGTCGTCGCGGCCAACCGCGCCCTCGCCGAGGGTGCCCTCGGCGACCTGCGCACGGATGGCGGGCACGACGCCGATCGCGTCACCAACATCGTGTTCATGGGTATGGGCGAGCCCTTGGCCAACTACAAGCGCGTGATGGCGGCGTTGCACCGGTTCGTCGACGACTCCCCGGAAGGTCTCGGCATGTCGGCACGCAACATCACGGTGTCCACCGTGGGCCTGGTACCGGCAATCAACAAGCTCGCGGCCGAGTCCCTGCCGGTGACCTTCGCACTGTCGCTCCACGCTCCCGACGACGAGCTCCGCGACGAGCTGATTCCCGTGAACACACGCTGGAAGGTCGATGAGGCCCTCGACGCGGCCTACAACTACTACCGCACCACCGGGCGTCGGGTGAGCATCGAGTACGCACTGATCAAGGACATGAACGATCACGCCTGGCGTGCCGACCTGCTCGCGAAGAAGCTCAACCAGCGCGGGCGCGGGTGGGTGCACGTCAACCCGATCCCGCTCAATCCGACCCCTGGTTCCATCTGGACCGCGTCGGAGAAGCATGTCTCGACCGAGTTCATCAATCGGCTGCGTGCTGCCGGGATCCCGACGACGCTGCGCGATACGCGCGGCAAGGAGATCGACGGCGCCTGCGGTCAGCTCGCAGCGGGCGAGTGAGGCCACACCGATCGGCACTCCAATCCAACCGGCACGGCCCCTCGATTGGCGCGGCACCCCGCCGAGCCGGTATAGTCGTCCCTCGTGATGGCGCCCGTCGAGCTGTAGCCGACGGAACGGCATCGCACGTTTCGGGTCTTTAGCTCAGCTGGTAGAGCGCCACGTTTACACCGTGGATGTCATCGGTTCGATCCCGGTAGGACCCACCACGGAACAGGCCGAGCCTCGCACTGCGGGGCTCGGCCTGTTCCTGTTTGTACCGCGTCCTGGTCGATGGCGTCCTGCACGGACTGTCCGGCGCGTGATCACCCCTCGAAGCTACCCGTGCGGCAGGTCCGGCAACCGGGCGGCGAGATAGGTCAGGGCCTCGGAGACCCCGACCTCGACCTTGAGCGATGCGAACTCGTCGCCGCGGGTCGGGCCACGATTGATGATGACCACCGGTTTGCCTGCCTTGGCCGCGTGCCGGACGAAGCGCAAACCGCTCATCACCGTCAGCGATGATCCGGCGACCAGCAGGGCGTCTGCCGCATCGACCATGGCATAGGCGTCGGCCACCCTGCTCTTCGGGACATTCTCGCCGAAATAGACGAAGTCGGGCTTGAGCATTCCTCCGCAGACCGGACACGGTGCCATCACGAAATCGCCCGTGTCATCGACATCGGCATCCGCGTCCGGTGCGACGTCACCGGCGTCGGACGCACGCTCGAGGTAGCCGGGATTCAGGTCCTCGAGGATCTCCGCGATGCGCGACCGAGGGAAGACCGACGCGCATTGCAGGCAAACCACCCGGTCGAAGGTCCCGTGCAGGTCGATGACGTTGACGCTCCAGGCGGACGAGTGGAGCCTGTCGACATTCTGCGTGATCAGGCCCGAGAGCAGGCCCCGCTGCTCCAGCAGGGCGACCGCCGCGTGGCCCGCGTTGGGATCGGCTCTGCGAAGGTGGCCCCATCCCACGTGGTTCCTGGCCCAGTAGCGGCGCCGCAGATTCTCATCGCCGACGAATTGCTGGTAGGTCATCGGGTTGCGCGGCACAGACTGAGGCCCTCGATAGTCCGGAATGCCGGAGTCGGTACTCAGTCCCGCTCCGGTCAGCACCGCAAGACGCAGCCCGGCCAGCAGCTCGACTGCCTGATCGAGGAGTTCCTGCTCCCGGACCGCCATCGGGGCGAGATCGGATGCCGGGGTCCCACTGACGAAACCGGTCAGTCCGAGCTGCGGGTTCAACTCCGGACCCGGGAGGTCGTTCCCGCTCGCCCCGCCGTCACCCTGGGCGCTCACAGGGCCGCTTCGACGGCACCCAGCGTCCGTGCGTAATCGCCGATCGGTCGGCCTTGCCCGTGGGGCGAGGAAATGACCGCCCGCACGGTGCCCCCGCCGTCCAGGACATAACTGACACGTTCGGCGAAGCCCTGGGCGTCGTCGAACGCGCCGTAAGCCCGCGTCACGGCGCCGTGGGGCCAGAAGTCGGCGAGGAGATCGAATGAGATGTCATTGGCATCCGCGAAGGCGCGCAACGTGTACTTGTGGTCGACGGAGACTGCCACGAGGGTCACGCCCGCGGCGTCGAACAGGTCGAGGTTGTCCCGCAACTGACCGAGCTCGTCGGTGCATACCCGCGAGAAGGCGAAGGGGAAGAACACGACGACAGCTCCCCCGCTGAGCGAAGAGCTCTCGACGGTCTCACCGAACTGGTTCGCGAGGGCGAACCCGGGTGCGACGGACCCCACCTCCAGCGGCAAGGCCTACTGCTTCCGTCGACTGACGAGCCGGGTCGCGGCCCATTCCTTCGAGACGCCGGCGGACGACGTCGAGTGCAGGCCAGCCGTCGGAGCAGCTTCCTGGACATCTGCCGGAGCGACGTAGCCCGGGCGTCCTGACTTCGGCGTGAGCAGCCAGACCACACCACCGGCTCCGAGTGAGGTCAGCGCGTCGACCAGTGCGTCGACCAGGTCTCCGTCGCCACTGCGCCACCAGAGAATCACGCCGTCGACGACGTCCTGGTCATCTTCCGTGAGCAGTTCGGACCCTATGCCGTCCTCCAGGTTCTCCCGGAAGTCGAAATCGACGTCGTCGTCGTCGTAACCGAGTTCCTGAACAAGGTCTCCATTCTTGAAACCCAACTTGCCTGCCACGTTGACCGCAGTGGCGGCTTCAGCCTCGCTCACTTAGCTCCTCCTGGAAAAACGGGACTGTCGCCTGACGGGCCCTCGTATGGAAATACATTGCTACCAGCCAACACCTTTATACGCCAAGCATCAAGCCAGTCGGGCGATTGAGGGGCCCGGGATGCATCGGTCTCCCACCGAGAGCGGGAGGGGTTGTGTGCAAGCCCTCGGCGTAATCTGTCGGACGGCCCCGATCCCGCTACGCATCGAAGGCGCGGCGGCGATAGAGTGAATCGGTATATGGCCCCGGTTCCTACACCGATCGGCCGAGCATGTATCCCTGCGCGTGCCCACACGAGCCGCGCGCAGGCATAAAGCGACACAGACAAGATCTGTGGAAGTGGAGAGATATCGCGTGGCTGCAGAACAAGGTACGGCGGATATTCTGAGCGGTCTGACCGTCGGCAAGCCCGACGGCGATCCCGAAGAGACCGCGGAGTGGATCGAATCCCTCGACCAGCTGATTCGCACCCAGGGCACCGAGCGCGCGCAGTACATTATGCGTTCGCTCCTCCAGCGTGCCGGTGCACAGTCCGTGGGCGTGCCCATGGTCACCACGACGGATTACGTCAACACCATCCCTGCCGACCAGGAACCGGAGTTCCCGGGCGACGAGGAGATCGAGCGGAAGTACCGCGCATGGATGCGCTGGAACGCCGCTGTCATGGTGCATCGCGCACAGCGCCCCGAGATCGGTGTCGGTGGCCATATCTCCACCTACGCCGGTGCGGCCACGCTCTACGAGGTCGGCTTCAACCACTTCTTCAAGGGCAAGGACCACCCCAGCGGCGGCGACCAGGTGTTCTTCCAGGGGCACGCGTCCCCTGGGATGTACGCGCGCGCCTACCTCGAGGGGCGCCTCACCGAAGAGGACCTCGACGGGTTCCGCCAGGAGAAGTCGAAGGAGGGCCACGCGCTCTCCTCCTACCCGCACCCGCGCCTGATGCCCGATTTCTGGGAATTCCCGACCGTGTCGATGGGCATCGGTCCCATGAACGCGATCTACCAGGCGCAGTCCAACCGCTACCTGCACAACCGCGGGATGAAGGACACGTCCGAGCAGCAGGTGTGGGCCTTCCTCGGCGACGGTGAGATGGACGAGCCCGAGTCCCGTGGCCTTCTCCAGCTCGCCGCGAACGAGAAGCTGGACAACCTGAACTTCGTCATCAACTGCAACCTGCAGCGCCTCGACGGACCGGTCCGCGGCAACGGCAAGATCATGCAGGAGCTCGAGGCGTTCTTCCGCGGTGCCGGCTGGAACGTCATCAAGGTCGTCTGGGGACGTGAGTGGGATTCGCTGCTCGCCAAGGACGACGGCGCGCTCGTCGACATCATGAACCAGACGCCGGACGGCGACTACCAGACGTACAAGGCCGAGTCCGGTGGCTTCGTGCGCGACCACTTCTTCGGCAAGTCCCCCGCGACCAAGGCCATGGTCGAGGACCTCTCCGACGCCGAGATCTGGAACCTCAAGCGCGGCGGCCACGACTACCGCAAGGTCTACGCGGCCTACAAGGCTGCGACGGAGTTCAAGGGCAAGCCGACGGTCATCCTCGCCAAGACTGTCAAGGGTTACGGTCTGGGTCCGCACTTCGAGGGCCGCAATGCGACCCACCAGATGAAGAAGCTGACGAACGCCGACCTCAAGGCGTTCCGCGACCACCTGCGCATCCCCGTCACCGACGAGCAGATCGACGACGACCTCTACAACGCGCCGTACTACCACCCGGGTGCCGACGCTCCCGAGATCAAGTACCTGCTCGAGCGTCGCCGCGAACTGGGTGGCTTCGTCCCCGAACGGCGGACGAAGCACGCCGACGTCGTCCTGCCGGGGGACAAGGCGTACGAGACGGCCAAGCGCGGCTCCGGCAAGCAGATGGCCGCCACGACGATGGCTTTCGTCCGCATCCTGAAGGACCTGATGCGGGACAAGGAATTTGGCAAGCGCATCGCGCCGATCATCCCTGACGAGGCACGGACCTTCGGCATGGATGCGTTCTTCCCGACCGCCAAGATCTACAACCCCAACGGGCAGAACTACCTGTCGGTGGATCGCGATCTCGTCCTGGCGTACAAGGAGTCGATCGAGGGCCAGATCCTGCACGCGGGCATCAATGAGGCTGGGTCGATGGCAGCCTTCACGGCAGCCGGTACCGCCTATGCCACGCAGGGCCAGCCGCTCATCCCGATCTACGTGTTCTACTCGATGTTCGGTTTCCAGCGGACGGGTGACTCGATCTGGGCCGCCGCGGACCAGATGGCACGTGGTTTCATCATCGGAGCCACCGCCGGACGCACAACGCTGACGGGCGAAGGCCTGCAGCACGCGGACGGGCACTCACCGATCCTCGCGTCGACGAATCCCGCAGTGGTCACCTACGATCCCGCATTCGGCTATGAGATCGGGCACATCGTGCGTGACGGCCTCAACAGGATGTACGGGGACATCGGCGACAAGCCGGAGTCCTTCCGCAACGTCATGTACTACCTCACGGTCTACAACGAGCCGTTCGTACAGCCTGCCGAGCCGGAGGAACTGGATCTTGACGGCCTGCTGAAGGGGATCTACCTCCTGAAGCCCGCGAAGGTGGACGGTCCCCGGACGCAACTGCTCGCGTCGGGTGTCGCCGTGCCGTGGGCCCTCGAGGCCCAGAAGATCCTCGCGAAGGACTGGGGAGTCTCGGCCGATGTCTGGTCGGTGACCTCCTGGAACGAGCTGCGCCGCGACGGCCTGGAGGCCGAGGAGGAAGCCTTCCTCAACCCGGGAGCAGACGCGCGGAAGCCCTTCATCACGCAGCAGCTCGAAGGTGCGACCGGGCCGATCGTCGCGGTGTCGGACTTCATGAAAGCCGTGCCCGACCAGATCCGCCAGTTCCTGCCGAACGAGTTCGCGACCCTCGGTGCGGACGGCTTCGGGTTCTCCGACACGCGAGCGGCCGCTCGTAGGTTCTTCAAGATCGACAGCCACTCGGTCGTCGTCCGGGCGCTCGAGATGCTCGCGCGCAGGGGCGAGGTCGACGCGAACGCGCCGAAGGAAGCCATCGAGCGGTACCGCCTGCTGGACGTGAACGCCGGAACGACCGGCAACGCCGGCGGCGACTCCTAGGACCTGAGCGGGTCCCCGAGGGGCGACGGCGGAGCAGCTTCGGTGCTGCTCCGCCGTCGCCCCTTTTTGTAGCCTTCTCACAAATGGGAGCACGTGGCGCAAAGCCGTATGCTCAAAGGATGCCGCAGCCCAAAGAAGTATCCGGTAGCGCCCCGGACCGAGGCGGAGCGACGAATGCAGGCTCCTCTCCCCCGGATCCGGCGACGGTCGACAAGCTGCGGGCGACAATCGGTTCGCTGTCCACGGCGACCCTCAAGCAACTCGACGCAGACCTGCCGTGGTACCGGGGACTCCGACCGGACGAGCGCTCCGCCCTCGGCTTGGTCGCGCAGAAGGGCATCGCGTCCTTCGTCAACTGGTACCAGAAGCCGGTATCACCGGCCTGGGTGCTCAGCGACGTCTTCGGGACCGCACCGACGGAACTCACCCGCTCCATCAGCCTTCAGAAGGCCCTGCAACTCATCCGCGTCGTGGTGCAGGTCGTGGAGGACCATGTGCCCTTCCTCGCTCCCGCCGCCGACCAGGCTCCCCTCCGGGAAGCGGTCCTGCGCTACTCGCGCGAGGTGGCGTTCGCCGCGGCGGACGTCTATGCGCGCGCTGCCGAGACCAGGGGCTCCTGGGATACGCGGCTCGAAGCGCTCGTCGTCGATGCCATCCTCCGCGGTGAGAGCTCCGATGCCCTGCGTTCGCGCATCGCCGCCGTCGGGTGGAAGTCCCAGGCGCGCATCACCGTCATGGTCGGCAGTGCTCCCCCCGAACCCAACGCCGGTTTCCTCAACGAACTCCGCCGCGTCACGGGTCGGTTCGCCGAGGATGTCCTCGTCGGCATCCAGGGCGAGCGGCTCATCCTGGTGCTGGGCGGCGTGAAGGACGCAGCGAAGGCGTACCCCCGCATCAGCGAACTCTTCGGCGACGGAGCCGTCGTGTTCGGGCCCGAAGCGGAATCCCTCGTCGAAGCCAGCAGTTCGGCGCAGGCCGCATTCGCCGGCCTCACGGCGGCCCGGGCCTGGCCTGCGGCACCACGTCCCGTCTCCTCGGAGGACCTCTGGCCGGAGCGCGTCGTGTCGGGTGACGAGACAGCACGCCGCGCGCTCGTGCGGAACATCTACCGGCCGCTTGTCGCGGCATCGAACGGTCTCGAGCAGACCCTGTCCGCCTACCTCACCCTCGGGCACTCACTGGAAGCGACCTCACGCTCCCTCTTCGTCCACGCCAATACGGTGCGGTACCGCCTGCGGCGCGTCTGCGACGTGACCGGCTGGGATCCCCTCATCCCCCGGGAGGCGTACGTGCTGCAGACCGCACTCGTCGTTGGGCGCCTGTCCGCACCAACCGTGCCCCTCGTGCCCCCGTCAGGCGGATCAACCCCCGGCTCAGGGCGCGCCGTCCGCTCGGGAGCGACCGACAAGGCCGCTCCCGCCGCCTCCGCTCGCTCGTCCAGCTTGTAGACTTCCTACAAAGGCACACTGCGAGCTTGGTTCAGCCGAACACCCGATAATGCCCCACCACTTTGGAAAGCTGGAAGAGTGCTTGCAATTGCCTGCCCGGGACAGGGCTCACAGACTCCGGGTTTCCTGAACCCATGGCTCGATCTCCCGGGAGTCCGAGGCCATCTCGAGCAGCTCAGTGACCGTGCCGGCACGGACCTGATCCGGCACGGCACCGTCTCCGACGAGGACACCATCAAGGACACCGCCGTCGCCCAGCCGCTCATCGTCGCCGCCGGCATCGTGACGGCCCGACTGCTGCTGACCAACCACACGCTGACCGCGGCGACGGTTCTCGCCGGTCACTCCGTCGGGGAGATCACCGCGTCAGCAGTCGCCGGAGCCCTCAGCGAGGAGGATGCAGTCGCCCTGGTCCGCGTCCGCGCCAACGCGATGGCCGAGGCAGCCGGCGCGACCCCGACCGGCATGAGCGCCGTTCTCGGCGGCGACCCGGAGGAAGTCGCAGCGCGGCTGGCCGACCTGGGGCTCACGGCCGCGAACGCCAATGGGGGCGGGCAGGTCGTAGCAGCCGGAACCCTGGACCAGCTCGCCGCCCTCGCCGACGAACCGCCGGCCAAGGCCCGCGTGATCGCACTGAAGGTCGCCGGAGCCTTCCACACCAGCCACATGGCTCCTGCGGTCACTGCACTCGAGCAGTTGCGGCCTCTGCTGACGCCGGCGGATCCCCTTGCCACCCTGATCTCCAACTACGACGGCAACCCGGTCGCTACCGGCGACGGTAATCTCGACAGCCTCATTGCGCAGGTGTCACGTCCGGTGCGGTGGGATCTGTGCATGGAATCCATGCAGGGCATGGGCGTCACCGGCATGATCGAACTGTCTCCCGCAGGGACCCTGACCGGTCTCGCGAAGCGCGGAATGCGCGGTACGGCTACCTTCGCCGTAAAATCGCCGGAGGACCTGGACGCCGCCCGCAGCTTCATCGAAGACCACACGCGGACCACGGACCTCGATCCGTCCCTTAGACCTGAAGGACCCCAGTGAGCATCACCGCCATCAAGCAAGCGCCCCTCCGCGAGCACACCCGCCTCCTCGGCGTCGGCGCCTACCGGCCGGAGATCATCGTCACCAACGACGACGTGTGCCAGTGGATCGACTCGTCGGACGAGTGGATCCGGCAGCGCACCGGCATCGTCACGCGCCACCGGGCTCCCCGCGACGTCAGTGTCATCGACATGGCGGAGGCAGCCTCCCGGGAAGCACTCGCCGCCGCCGGCATCGACGCATCCCAGCTCGGCGCGGTCCTCGTCTCGACCGTGACGCACCCCTACGCGACACCGTCCGCGGCCGCGCAGCTGACGGACCGCCTCGGTGCGACTCCGGCGCCGGCCTTCGACATCTCCGCGGCATGTGCCGGCTACTGCTACGGCATTGCACAGGGCGACGCCCTGGTGCATGCAGGGACGGCCGAGTACGTGCTGGTCGTCGGCGTGGAAAAGCTGTCGGACTTCATCGACAACTCCGACCGGACCATCTCGTTCCTTCTCGGCGACGGCGCCGGTGCCGTCGTCATCGGGCCTGGCGACACTCCCGGAATCGGCCCTTCGGTCTGGGGTTCGGATGGCAGCAAGCACGAGTCGATCCGCATGACGCGCTCGCTCACCGATGTCCGTGACTACGCGCTCGGCGCCGTCGCGACGGATACTGAACGCGACGAAGACATCGACGCCGGCCGCGAGAGCCTCTGGCCGACCATGCGCCAGGACGGGCCGACCGTCTTCCGCTGGGCCGTATGGGAGATGGCGAAAGTCGCGCAGCGGGCACTGGACGAAGCGGGTGTGACAGCCGATGATCTGGCCGTCTTCCTTCCCCATCAGGCCAACATCCGTATCATCGATGAGATGGTGAAGCAGTTGAAACTGCCCGAGCACGTCCACGTCGCGCGGGACATCGTCGACGCCGGCAACACCTCGGCTGCTTCGATTCCCCTGGCCATGCATCGCACACTCAAGGAACAGCCTGAACTCAGCGGCAAGCTCGCGCTGCAGATCGGTTTCGGCGCCGGCCTCGTCTTCGGGGCGCAGGTCGTGATCCTTCCGTAGTTTTCAAGCCCAGACCGCGCACAGTGCGGTTTGACCATCCCCGCCGGCACACCGGCAAGAACAGAAAAGGAGCCACCATGGCTAGCAATGAAGAGATCCTGTCCGGTCTGGCCGAGATCGTGAACGAGGAGACGGGCCTCGCGCCCGAGTCGGTCGAGATGGACAAGTCCTTCACCGACGACCTGGACATCGACTCCATCTCGATGATGACCATCGTCGTCAACGCGGAGGAGAAGTTCGGCGTTCGCATCCCCGACGAAGAGGTCAAGAACCTGAAGACCGTCGGCGACGCCGTCAACTTCATCTCGGGCGCGCAGGCCTAGTTCCAGACCCTCCCAGCGCTGCGGCCGCTCCCGGTGTCACCGCCGTGGGCGGCCGTACTCGTCATCTCCCTGCCCCGGCGCTGCCGGCGCACGCCACAGCTTTGAAAGAGTGACCATGCCACGCAAAGTCGTCATCACCGGACTCGGTGCAACCACCCCGATTGGCGGGGACGTTCCCACCATGTGGGCCAACTCCCTCAAGGGCGTATCGGGCGCACGGACGATCGAGGCCGACTGGGTGCAGAAGTACGAGCTGCCCGTGACCTTCGCCGCCCAGATCGCAACCCCGGCCGCGGAGGTCCTCTCCCGCGTCGAGGCGAAGCGCATGGACCCGTCGACGCAGTTCGCCGTGGTCGCTTCCCGGGAGGCCTGGCGTGACTCCGGTATCGAGGAGGTCGACAAGGACCGCCTAGCGGTGGCGTTCGCTACCGGAATCGGCGGGGTGTGGACCCTGCTCGACGCATGGGACGTCCTGCGCGAGAAGGGACCCCGGCGTGTCCTCCCCATGACCGTTCCGATGCTGATGCCGAACGGACCCGCGGCGGCGGTGAGCCTGGATCTGGGCGCACGCGCGGGGGCGCATACACCAGTATCGGCCTGTGCCTCCGGCACCGAAGCGCTGCATCAGGGACTCGAGCTGATTCGCTCCGGCAAGGCCGACGTCGTCGTGTGCGGTGGCGCCGAGGCCGCAATCCATCCGATGCCCATCGCGGCCTTCGCTGCCATGCAGGCATTGTCGCGGCGCAACGACGAGCCCGAACTCGCATCGCGCCCGTATGACACCAACCGCGACGGGTTCGTCATGGGCGAGGGAGCCGGCGCCCTCGTCATCGAGGCCGAGGAGCACGCCCTCGCCCGCGGTGCACGTATCTACGCCGAGCTGGGTGGCACCTCCGTCACTGCCGACGCCTACCACATCACAGCGCCGGACCCCGAAGGCCTCGGAGCCACACGTGCATTGAAGGCCGCGCTCTTCGACGCGCGGGCCCAGGCGGAGGACGTCGTGCACGTCAACGCGCACGCGACGTCGACACCCGTGGGTGACAAGCCCGAGTACACCGCTCTGAAAGCTGCACTGGGGTCCCATGTCGAACAGGTAGCCGTGTCGGCCACCAAGTCCCAGACAGGTCACCTCCTGGGAGCGTCCGGAGCCGTGGAGGCCGTCATGACGGTGCTTGCCATCTACGACCGGAAGGTCCCCGTCACGATCAACCTCGACAACCAGGATCCCGAGATTCCGCTGGATGTGGTCACCTCGCCCAGGGAACTGCCTCAGGGCGACATCGTCGCACTGAGCAACTCGTTCGGGTTCGGCGGCCACAACGCCGTCATCGTGCTTCGCAGCGTCTGAATAGCCCGCCGACCCCGGATACGCGAGAGGCGCCACCGATTGGTGGCGCCTCTCGCGTATAGGGTTACCAGCCGATCCGCTTGATCCCTGCATCGCGAGTACCCCGCCATGGAACGGGATCATCAGGTGCAACTCTTGTGGGGTTTTCAGCCCACCTGGTGGAGCCAGCGAACGGGAGCACCCTCGGCGGCATGCCGGAAGGGTTCGAGCTCCTCGTCCCACGACTCCCCCAGCGCGAGGGACAACTCGTGGTAGACCGCGGCCGGGTCGCCGGCACCCGTCTCGTAGGCATAACGGATGCGGTCCTCGGTCACCATGATGTTGCCGTGCACGTCCGTCGTGGCGTGGAAGATGCCCAGCTCGGGCGTGTGCGACCACCGGCCGCCGTCTGCTCCGGCGCTCTGCTCCTCGGTGACCTCGTAGCGGAGGTGCGCCCAGCCCCGGAGGGCAGAAGCAAGCTGCGCCCCTGAACCCTGCGGTCCTATCCACGACAGCTCCGCACGCAACATTCCGGGCGCGGCGGGCTGCGCCGTCCACTCCATGTCGATGCGCTTGTCCAGCACAGAACCGATGGCCCACTCGACATGAGGGCACAACGCAGAAGGGGCTGAGTGCACGTATAGGACACCGCGCGCCATCACAACAGACATTCCATCCTCCATAGCTGTAGGTACGTCTTCCCCAACGACCTTCTATGGCTGATGACACTGCGACGAATCGACGGAACCTCCACGAGACCTACCCGCACGCACGGCGCGGGCTCCCTGTGACTATTGCCCATTGTGCCCGAGAAGGGGAAATTCCGCCACTGTAACTACTGCAGTGCTATTCAGCGCTTCGCGGCCAGCGTTCGTGAAGGATCCGAAGCACCTCAGGCCCTGGGGTGCGCCTGCTCGTAGCTGCGCCGGAGACGATCGACGGAGACATGGGTATACAGCTGGGTGGTTGCCAGGCTCGAGTGTCCGAGGAGCTCCTGTACCGCCCGGAGGTCGGCCCCTCCGTCCAGAAGGTGGGTCGCGGCACTGTGCCGTAGCGCGTGCGGGCCGCGCGCCGCGGTGTCACCGAGGCTCTCCAGCGCTCCCTTCACCTGGGTTCGGACAGCACGCTGGTCGATCCGCCCGCCGCGGCGTCCCAGAAACAGCGCAGGACCGCTCTTCTCCGTCCACCATTGCGTCCGGCCGCGCCTCAGCCAGTCATCGAGAGCATATCCCGCTGGAGTGCCGTAAGGGACCGTGCGCTCCTTCGAGCCCTTACCCAGCACCACGAGCGTTCTTCGCTCGGTGTCCACATCGTCCACGTCAAGTCCGACGAGTTCACCGACGCGGATTCCTGTCCCGTACAGGAGTTCGAGCATCGCGCGTCGCTGCAGCAGGTGCGGGTCGCCCTGCTCGGCGTGGTCGTTCATCCCGTCGAGCAACGAGGCCGCCTGCTGGTGAGTCAGCACCGTCGGCAGGCTGCCGTGTCGTCTCGGGGACCGCAACCGGACAGCGGGATTGGCAGAGACGAGTTCCTCGCGGACAGCCCAATCCATGAAGCTCCGTATCGAAGCGGCTCGCCGAGCGATGGTGGAACGGGAAAGCCCTGCCCCGTCGAGTGCACCCAGCCAGGAGCGGAAGTGGTACAGCTCGAGCTGTCCCACCTCGGATACCCCTGCCTGGGCAGCATGCGAGAGGAAGAGTTCAAGATCCTTCCGGTATGCCCTGACAGTGTGCGTGGAGCGATTGCGCTCCCGCACCAGATAGTCCTCGAACTCCTGGATGGTTCGGGAGAGACCAGCAACCAGAGGAGCACTGCCTTCTGTCATCTCCGCCTTCCCCGCCAGCAACCACTGGCAAGCCAGCATAACCCGGACCTCACACTGAAACGGGGATCAACTGCGTGTTATCCGAGTACCTGTGAAGGCCCGGCTACGCTCCGGCGCAAACGCCTCGGTGCCGGTTGCATGACCGGTACGCCCTCGGCGTTATCCGGGATCGGTGCTGAAGCCTCCGAACTGCCGGTACGCAGGCCTTCCCCGACTGCCAGGCAGTGCCGATCACGCTTCACCGGGCCCTCGATGAAGCGAAGTGTCCCTCCCGTTCCAGCAACGCCACCTTGGCATCGGTGCCCGCGGAGTACCCCACGACAGCGCCTGCACTGCTGACCACCCGATGGCCAGGAATGACGATGGCGAGTGGGTTGGCCCTGACTGCCGCTCCGATCGCCCGCCCCATGCTCGCGTTCCCCAGGGCGGCGGCCACATCGCGGTAGCTCCGCTTTTCGCCGTAGGGAATCTGCGCCAGTGCAGCCCACACTCGTCGCTGGAACGGCGTTCCCCGAGGCTCTATCGGTATGTCGAAGGCTCGACGGGAGCCTTCGAAATATCCGTCGATCTCCCGCACTGCCGCATCGAGCAACTCAACGGTTGTGTGCGTCGGACCATACATCTCATCCGTGGCCGTCCGGCACGCACCGCCCCTCTCCGACGTTCGCAGAACACCGATGGGTATACCGAGGAGGGACTGCGCCGGACAGGGATCGTGCTTTTCGTGGTAGATGCCTGTCACTGCCGAACCGGATGCAACGATCCGCAGCGAACCGATCGGTGTCGCCATCACGCAGTGGAACCGCTCGTCGTCTCCGGTGTTCGTCCTTGCACTGTCCATCCCTGATCTCCTGTCCTGGTGCTGTTGCGGGCGGTGACCGGCGGTCACCGATAGTGTCGGCGCGTCGAATATCGGCACTCGTCGTCGTGAGTGCGCCGAGCAGGTCACTTCTTCTCTCGGCGCCACCCCTCGCTCGTTTTCCTGGCCAGACCTTCGATCTCCAGTCGCGTGAGGCCGCTGACGACCTCCTTTGCAGAAAGCCCCGCCACCTGCGCGAGCTTGTCGACCGTCGTCCACGCACGAACCGGTAACGCGTCCAGGAGCAGGAGATCCGGTATGGTCAGCCCGTCGTGATCCTTCCTGGGTGCTGACTCCTCCCTCACTCGGTCGCCGAAGGGGTCAGTTCCGAGCGGACCGGCCAGCTCGGCCACGTCTGCCGCGTCCGTGGTGCAGACAGCCGTACCGTCCCTGAGCAGCCGATGGCAGCCGGCGGAGTTGGCCGAATGGACAGAGCCCGGTACTGCGCCGACAGGCCTGCCCAGGCCGGCCGCGTGATGGGCTGTATTGAGTGCGCCGGAGCGCCACCGCGCCTCGATGACAACGGTGACGGCGCTGAGCGCAGCGATGATCCTGTTGCGCTGCAGGAACCTCCACCGGGTCGGCGAACTGCCGGGTGGTACCTCGGAGATCAGGAGGCCGCGCTGCACGATCGTTCTCAACAGGTCTTCATTCCCTGCCGGGTAGTATCGGTCGACACCGCATGCGAGGACCGCGATTGTCGCCGGAGGCCCGCCTGCCTCGGAATCCACCCCAGCCACGGCCAGTGCGGCGCGGTGTGCCTGTGCATCGATGCCGTACGCGCCCCCCGACACGATCGTGTAACCACGGCTCGAAAGGCCGGACGCCATGTCCGCCGTCACTGAGGCTCCGTAATTGGTGCTGTCCCGCGACCCCACGAGCGCAGCGATGCAGCTCGACTCGGGAATTCTCGAGTGTCCCCTCACCCACAGACACAGCGGTGCCGAGCCTTGCAAGTCGTCGAGGGAATGGGGCCACTCTGTCGATTCAGGCACCACGAGTCGCCCGCCCAGCCGTTCCAGCGTCGCGAGGTCACGCGCGGGAGCCAGGTCACGAAGCCTCGGCGACCACCGGGCCAGCCCGTCCGTCAAAAGGTTGCTGCGAGCAGGTTCAACGTCAAGCGCCGAGCACAGCTGCGATGTCAGGTCTCTGCCCGCAGCGATGTCCCGTCGAGCGATCCGGAGGGCATCGACCGGGCCCGCAATGGACACCAGTGCGAGCCCTACAGCATCAGAGGGTTCGAACAACCGCGAAAGGGCCGCTCGTGCCAGCGTAGTCTCCCGCAAGCTACTCACGCTGCTCGCTCTTGCAGCCGGAACCCGAGAGCCGTGACGACATCATCGGCGCTAGGCCTGTCCTGACCGGAGAGATCAGCGATGGTCCACGCCACCCGGAGGACCCGGTCCCAGCCGCGCGCGCTGATCAGGTTGCGCTCCAGCGCCTTGTCCAAAGGGGCAGTGACCGACCGGGGCAACGCGAGGTCACCACGAAGGATACGTCCCTGCACCTCGGCGTTGGTTGCGTACTTCCACCCTCGCAGCCTCTCTCGCTGGGCCTCCCTTGCCTTCGCGACGCGAAGAGCGACCGTTGCTGATTGCTCAGCCGGCTCTGCCCCCACGTAGTCGGCCAGCCCCACCCTTTGCACAACCAGCTGCACGTCCACGCGGTCCAGCAGCGGACCGGAGAGCCTGTTGAAGTACCGTCGGCGCTGCTGGGCAGTGCACATGCAGTCGATTCCCTTGCCGCTCGCCAGCCCGCAGGGGCACGGGTTGAGAGCGAGGACGAGTTGGAAGCGGGCGGGATAGGTAGCAGTACCTGACGAGCGGTGCAGTACCAGTCGCCCACTCTCCAGGGGCTCGCGCAGCGCCTCGAGCACACGGCGCTCGTACTCCGGTGCCTCGTCGAGGAACAGGATCCCGCGATGGGCACGTGACGCAGCACCCGGTCTAGGGATGCCACTTCCTCCTCCGATGATGGAGGCGGGCGTCGCAGTATGATGCGGGCTCTCGAAGGGCGGCTTCCGGACCAGCTCCGTACAGTGCTTCTCACCACTCAGGCTGTGAATAGCGGTCACCTCCATTGCATGGTCATCCTGCAGATCCGGCAGGATGCCCGGTAGCCGCTCGGCCAGCATCGTCTTCCCTGCTCCCGGCGGTCCGACCATGAGCAGGTGATGAGCGCCGGCCGCGGCGATCTCCAGCGCGTATCTCGCTTCGTGCTGTCCTGCTATGTCCGACAGGTCCCGTAGCGGTCCGGCCGATACGACGGGAACCTGAGGCACCTGCCGCTGTGCCCGCACGGGCACCGTGACCTGGGCATCGTCTGCCCCGAAGGCAAGTGCGACGTCGGCAAGAGTCAGGAAGGAGCGGACCTCGGCGGAGGGAACCAGGGCTGCCTCAGCAGCATTCTCCGCGGCGACCACGATGCGTTGATGACCGGCGTCCACCGCTGCCATGACGGCCGGCAGGACACCATGGACCGGCCTCAGCTGCCCGTCCAATCCCAATTCCGCGATGAACACCGTGGAGCCGGAACCCCGCACATCCCCGGCCGCTGCCAGCGCAGACATGACGATTGCCAGATCGAAGGAGGATCCGCGTTTCGGAAGCGAGGCGGGAATGAGGTTGACCGTGATCTTCCGGCGACTGAGCGGTACGCCTGCGTTGCGTGCTGCAGCCCTGATGCGGTCCTTTGCCTCATTCAGGGACGCGTCCGGCAGGCCGAGCAGCACGAACGCCGGCAGGGTTTGCCCGATGTCGGCCTCGACCTCCACGACATGACCGTTCATACCCACCAGGGACACCGCGTAGGTGCGTCCGAGTGGCATCAGATCACTGCTCGCACATGTTCGACCCGTGGTGCGCCGGAGCCGTCGTCGAGGACACCGACGGCGTCGATACGGAAGCCGCTGAAGCGCAGGTTGTGCGCTCGGGCCCACTTCGAGGCGAGCACGTAGAGTCTCTCGAGCTTGCCGGCGGTGATCGCCTCCAATGGCTGGCCGAAGTTGTCCGAGCTACGGGTCTTCACCTCGACGATGACGAGCGTCGATCCGTCGATGGCTACGAGGTCGATCTCCCCTGCGGGACACCGCCAGTTGCGATCGACGATCTTCAGCCCGGCCCGTTCGAGAAACACAGCGGCCGTCGCTTCCCCGCGACGACCCAGTTGATCTTTCGCCAACATGGCTTCACCTCCCAGCCTCAGCCTTCGGGATGGGCGGGTGGAGGAGGACCTCGTTCAGGGCTATGTGGACAACGAGCACGGTAGGCGTCGCACAGGGCTCAGTTGTGCACAGTGCGAGAAAGCGGTGGCACCAGCCCGTACTCGCTCGTAGCGTGGGAGCGTGGGGTTACAGTTCCCGTCACGTCGGCCGCAAGGAGAAGGAGAGACAGTGTCAGAAAGCAGCGCCCTACCCAGTGGCACGGAGGCGGACCGCCAGGAACAGGGGACCATCGTCCCCTCCGGCTCCCCCGGACCCGGTCCGGACATCGTGAGCGCCGGAACTGGCGGGTCGGAAGCCGATCTCCAGGAACAGGCCGTCCCGGCGGATTCGGCAGAGACAACGGATACCGGCAGCATCGGAGGCGAAGGAACGGGCGGGTCCGAGGCGGACCGTCTGGAACAGGTCGCGGTCGTGCCGCTCGAAGGAGAAGACGCCTTTCCCCGTGGCGCAGCCGATGAGGACAGGCCGCAGTGACCCGGCCAATGCTGGCCCGGACGACGCCGGCTTAGGCCGCAGCGACCTGGGCAACGCCGTGACAACGCCGGCCCGGGAAACGCCGACCCTGGCAACGCCCCTTGCTGCGGTCGAAGGTGCGTCAGGACAATCCTCCGCCAGCCTCCCCCGAGGGACGGCTACTGGTCCGTGCCTGCGGTTCCGGCAGCGCAGCAGAGAAGCAGTATCAGTTGCCCAGCGTGCCGTCCTTCGGCAACGCGATGTCGTCCGATTTCGACAGCTCCTCGACATTGACGTCTTTAAAGGTGATGACGCGCACGTTCTTCACGAAACGCGCTGATCGGTACACGTCCCACACCCACGCGTCCTGCAGCGTCAGGTCGAAGTAGATCTCGCCGTCGGCCGAACGAGCCTGTAGGTCCACGTTGTTGGCAAGGTAGAAGCGGCGCTCCGTCTCCACGACGTAGCTGAACAGCCCGACGACGTCGCGGTATTCGCGGTAGAGCTGAAGCTCCATATCGGTTTCGTAGTTCTCAAGATCCTCGGCGCTCATTCGACCATCATCCTCCAATTTCGACGCGTGGCATGTCGGGCCGGTCCAGGCTTCCCAGGCGCCACGTCTTCCGGTGATACTCGCTGGGTCCGACGACATCGATCGCCGCCCGGTGTCCCTCGGTGGCGTAGCCCTTGTTCACATCCCAGCCGAACGCAGGATGGTCGCTCGCCAGGGACACCATCAGGGCATCGCGCTCCACCTTCGCCAGAACGCTCGCGGCTGCGACGCTCTGGCACGTCAGGTCGGCCTTGATCCGCGTGCGCACGGGTGCGGTGCAGCCGGCAACCTCGATCTGCGTCGGCCCGTCCGGCTCGAAGAGGGCCTCCTGGGCGGCCGGCGCGGAGAGCCAGTCGTGGTTGCCGTCGAGGATCACGGCGTCCGGCCTCACCGTCTCGAGAACGGACGCCCAGGCCCTGCTGCCGGCGGTGCGCAGGGCGGCCATCAGCCCCAGTTCGTCGATCTCGGCAGCACTGGCGTGCCCCACAGCGGAGGCCGCTGACCAGCGGCGGATGCGCGGCACCAATGCTTCGCGCTCGGCCGGCAGGAGCAGTTTGCTGTCACGTACTCCGCGGAGGGCCTTCGAGGCATCGAGGTCGACGACGACGATCCCGACCGAGACCGGCCCGGCCAGGGCTCCCCTGCCGACCTCGTCGCACCCGGCGATGTACCGGTGGCCGTCGACGGCGAAGGACTTCTCGAACCTCAGGCTGGGAGCAGTGGAGCGCTTCTTGCGCAGAGGTGCCATCATTCTGCAGGGACGGGCTGTGCCGACGGCTGCGGATCGGGGACGTCGTCGAACACGTCCGGATGGTTGCCGAGGAAGCCGATGCGATTCAGGGGCCAAGCGATGACGGCCGCTTTGCCTTCGATGTCATCGACTTCGACGAAACCCTCGCCGGGCTTGTCCCGGTTTGCCCGTGAGTCGGCGGAAGCGTTGCGGTGGTCCCCCATCACCCAGATCCGGCCCTCGGGTACCACCACGTCGAACGGGAGGTCGGAAGGATTCGCTCCCGGATACAGGTAGGGCTCGTCGAGCGGCTGCCCGTTCACGGTGATGCGTCCTTGTGCATCGCAGCAGATGACATGATCACCAGGAAGCCCGATGACACGCTTCACGAGGTGCTGCTGCGACTCGTCCGGAGCCAGCCCGATGAAGATCATCGCCTCCTTCAGCCAGCTGACCTCGACCTCGGCCTGTTCGGGCAGCCAGCCCTCGGTGTCGCGGAAGACGACGATGTCGCCGCGTTCCAGATCGAAGGGCTGCGGCACGAGCTGATTGACGAAGATCCGATCGTCGATCTCCAGAGTCTTCTCCATCGATCCCGACGGGATGAAGAACGCCCGGAAGAGAAAGGTCTTGATGAGGAAGGACAGCACCAGCGCGATCACCACGATCGTGCCAATCTCCTTCAGCCACGCGAGGAAACCCCGATCCGTGCCCTTCGTGTCGTGCTTCGGGTTCCGGGAGGCATCGCCGGCACCGGCCGTCACGGCGGCCTCAGGATCGAAAGCGGGTACTGCGGGTGTCTCGGCCCCCGAGGGCGACTTCCTGCGGAAGCTCCGTGCCATGTGCTGATGTCCTCTGTGGTCGTGATACCGGCGGCCACCCACCGAATGGAGTACTGCTGAGCGCCGGTTGCGCCGGACGCGTCAGCCGACCGGCTGGTCGATCGGGGCGAACCGGTCAAGTGGCCAGACTAACTGAAAGGCTCGTCCGATGATCCGATCCTCGGCGATGAGCCCTCCCCCCGGCGCACCCAGCAACGAGCGTGAATCCATCGAGGCCGAGCGGTGGTCGCCGAGAAGCCACACGCGTCCCTCGGGCACGACAGAGTCGAACCCCAGGTCGCTCGCTGCGTCCCCCGGATAGACGTACGGCTCATCCACGGCGTTCCCGTTGAGCATCAGTCGTCCGTCCTCGGAGCAACAGGCGACGCGATCACCGCCCACTCCGATCACCCTCTTGACGTAGACCGTGTCGCTGCCCGTCAGGCCCAGCCACTGACCGGCGCCGGCCAGCAGGCGCTCCGGCACGCTTCGTCCATCACTGATCGGATCGAACGAACCGCGGCCGTCGAAGACAACGACGTCCCCCCGTCGCACGCCGCCGGCTTCCCCCTCGAATTTACTCACGAGCACCCGGTCACCCTTGGTGAGCAGAGGCTCCATGGATGTCGACGGAATGTAGTAGACGTCGACGAGAAAGCCTCGTACGAGTCCGGTGAGGAGGGCTGCGATGACGACGGCGGAGAACACGAAACGCCAGCCCGCAGAACGGGGCCGGCGTTTCGTGTGCTCTCCGACCGGAAGCCGGGAAGCGGGGGTTTCGTGCACCAGAGGAGGTTACTTGACCGTCTTGGGGTCGCGCTTCTCCTTGATCTTCGCTGCCTTGCCGCGCAGTTCGCGCATGTAGTACAGCTTGGCGCGGCGCACATCGCCCTTGGAGACAACTTCGATCTTGTCGAGGACCGGGCTGTGGACCGGGAACGTACGCTCCACACCGACACCGAAGCTCACCTTGCGGACCGTGAAGGTCTCGCGGATGCCGTCGCCCTGGCGGCCGACGACGAAGCCCTTGAAGATCTGAACACGGGTGTTCTTGCCTTCGATGATGTTGACGTGGACGTTGACGGTATCGCCAGCGCGGAAGTCGGGGACGTTGTCGCGGAAGGATCCGGCGTCAACGGAATCGAGAATATGCATGATGCTGCTCCTGGTGAACGCCACAGGTCACTCACGTTGGTCACGACGGTCAAGGACGAGGCGCAGGGCCGCGGCAATGCCGTCGAAGTAGATTCCCGGCTGATCCGATGATTCGGAAGCCGGTGTGCTGGACTGTTGGCAGGACGCCCCCTGTGGCAGGGTCCGGCCCAGTGGACACAATCTACGATTATTCCACAGTGACCGCGTCAATCGTTAATGCGATACGCGCCTGAGCACGCCGTCCACGACGTCGAACCCGGTCTCGCGCAACGCCTTGAGGTCGGCCTTCGTCAGCTCGCCGGTGTCCACTCCGGCGAGCAGGTCTGGTCGTCGCTCCGCGGTGCGGTGGAACTGCTCCAGCCGCCGCCACTGGGCAATCCTGGCGTGGTTGCCGCTCAGGAGGACCTCGGGGACGTCGCGGCCCCGCCACAATGAGGGTTTCGTGTAGACCGGGTACTCGAGCAGACCGTCGGAATGGGATTCCTCGACGAGCGAAGCAGGATTGCCGACCACTCCGGGAATGAGCCTGCCCACCGCCTCGACCATCGCGAGGACGGCCACCTCTCCCCCATTCAGGACGTAATCCCCCAGGGAGACCGGGCGGACATCGAATGCGGTCCGCGCCCAGTCGACTGCGCGCTCGTCGATACCCTCGTACCGTCCGCAGGCGAAGACGAGGTGGTCCAGTTCGGCGAGCTCGTACGCCATCGCCTGGTTGAAGACCGCTCCTGCCGGCGACGGCACGATCAGGGTAGGAGGGCGTTCTGCCGCCGGGGCTTCCGCCAGCACCGCTTCGAGCGCTTGCGCCCACGGCTCCGCCTTCATGACCATTCCCGCGCCCCCGCCGTAGGGGGTGTCGTCCACCGTCCGATGCCGGTCCGTGGTGAAGGCACGGAGGTCGTGGACGCGTACGTCGAGGACGCCGTCCTGCCGCGCCTTGCCGATCAGCGACAGGTCGAGTGCGGCGAGGTACTCCGGGAAGATGGAGACGACGTCGATACGCACTAGCGGCGTGCCTCACCCTCGGGTGCGGCGATGCCGTCGCCGTCGTCGGGCGCCTGGTTCGAGCCGGGGGTGTTGAGATCGAACAGGCCTGCGGGCGGGACGACCACCACGAAGCCGTCGACGACATTCACCTCGGGCACGATAGCTTCGACGAACGGCACGAGGGCCTCGTGTCCGTCGGCCAGTTCGACCACCAGCAGATCCTGCACGGCCATGGTGCGCAGTGCGGTGACCTTGCCGACCGCCTCGCCGTCGACGCGGACGTCGAGCCCCACGAGTTCGTGCTCGTACCAGGCGTCGTCCTCGTCGTCGCTCGTCGTGTCACTGTCGATGAAGAGCCGGGCACCGCGCAGTGTCTCGGCCTGGTTGCGGTCTGCCACCTGCTCGAAGCCGACGATCAGGATGTCCTTGTTCCATCGCGCCTTCGCGACGGTCAGGGCGGACACCACGGCGTCCTCGACCCGGAACGTCTCGCCCGGTTCGAAGCGGTCCTCGGGCGCGTCGGTGAACAGCTGGACCGTTACCTCGCCCCGGATGCCGTGGGGCTTGCCGATCCTCGCAACGAGTACTTCCATGGTGGTGCTCCTGCTGCTTGTGCCTTCAGTGATCCGTGCGGTGATACGTGCGTCGATACGTGCGGTGTCGGAGGTACCGACACGGGTGGGACATGAGATCGGCCCCACCGCCATGTCCTGGTGGTGGGGCCGATCGAATAATGGTGGCGTGAAGCTCCGGGCGGGGTCAGCCCCGGCGGCGGTCGGTGTCGACGACGTCGACCCGTACGGGCTCACCGTCCGCGAGGGCGGCGACGACGGTACGCAGGGCACGCGCCGTGCGGCCCTGGCGACCGATCACTCGGCCGAGGTCCTCCTGATGGACCCGGACCTCGAGCGTCTCACCGCGGCGGTTGTTCTTCGCGGATACCCGGACGTCGTCCGGGTTGTCCACGATGCCGCGGACGAGGTGCTCCAGAGCTTCGGCCAGCAAGTTACTCTGCCTCGGTGGCTTCCGCCGCGGCGTCGTCGTTCTTCTTCGCCTTGGGGGTGATGGCCTCGGGGACGATCACGGAGCCTTTCTCGGGTGCGACGAACGACTCCTTGGCTGCCTTGGTCCTCAGGGTGCCTTCCTGGCCCTTGAGTCCCTTGAACTTCTGCCAGTCACCGGTGATCTTCAGCAGTACGGAGACCTGCTCGGTCGGCTGTGCGCCGACGCCGAGCCAGTACTGCGCACGCTCGGAGTTGATCTCGATGAACGAGGGCTCCTCGGTGGGGTTGTACTTACCGATCTCTTCGAGGGCACGGCCATCACGCTTGGAGCGTGCATCCATGACGACGACACGGTAGAAAGGTGCGCGGATCTTGCCCATGCGCTTGAGGCGAATCTTTACGGCCACTTGTGTGGTCACTCCTTGTAAATGAAAAGGGGCGAACCCGTCGTCCTGCTCCCGTGGGGCGGGCCATTCAGAGGGGTTCAAAGGACACAATTCACGCACAGAGAGAGGGGCTGCACGGATCGAGTACGAATCCATTGTGCCAGACCGCCGTACTTTAGGCGATTCCGCCGTCCTGCCCGTCTGCCGCGACTCTCAAACGGTTCCGCCAAGGGTCCTCGAAGCGCAGTTCGGCCCCGGTGTGGTAGCTCGTGATTCCGGCGTGGGAGAGCCTGTCGGCCAGCGCAGCCACCTCGTCGGCCGCGGGCACCCGGATGAGGACCTCGCCGAGCCCGAGGGTGTCCTTGCGGGGCCCCGCTCCCCTGCTGTTCCAGACATTCATGGCCATGTGGTGGTGGTAGCCGCCCGCCGAGACGAAGAGCGCCTGGTCATGCCAGCCTGCCGTGCGTTCGAATCCGAGCACGTCGACGTAGAAGCGCTGGGCGAGGTCGACATCACCGACCTGCAGGTGGACATGTCCAATCGACGCGCTGCGGGACACCGCGTGCGACGCCGCGTCCTCAGTGAGGTGCCTGTCGATGTAATCCCGGGGTGCGAGCGGAAGACTGTCCATCACGACCGTGCGGTTTCCGCGCTCGTCCTGCGACCAGTTCCATACGTTCCGTGGCCGATCGAAATACAGTTCTATGCCGTTGCCTTCGGGGTCGCTGAAGTAGAACGCCTCACTCACGAGGTGATCGGCACTTCCCACGAAGGTGCTGAGGGGGTGGCGGGCGGCGGAGGCGACGGCCGCGGCGAGACCTGCGCGATCCGGGAAGAGGAGGGCCGTGTGGAAGAGGCCGGCTTCGCCGCGCTGCGGCAGGTGCAGCTGCCGGGCCTCCTCCAGACGGATGACGGCCGCGCCCTGGCGCCCGAGCACGACGACGTTCACACCGTCCTCGAGCACCTGCAGGCCGAGGGCCGTGGCGTAGTAGGTGGACATCAGGGCCAGGTCGCCGACTTTGAGTGTCAGCGTTCCCATGGTGGTGTCGGTGGGCAGCAGATCCTGCGCGGACATGTCGGCTCCTGAGTAGGAAGAACAGCGGATACCCACACAACTGGTTGAACCTTCAACTTATTCCTCGACCGCGCGCTTCTTGACCGTTCCAAGCGGGACGACGGACGTGAGGTAACCAGGGAGACGACGTCACCCGGGGATCGGAACTGCCGACGACGGCGGCCGCGCCGGCTCCACGCGCGGCCATGGCTCGTCAGGCTGCTGCTTCCTCGCTGGCAGAGCGCAGGAAGGCTCGGATGTGCGCGTCTCCTTGCACGGTGTCATGCGGACGGTGACCCCCGGGAGCGATCCGGTGCACCGCGCCGGTACCTGCGAGGTACTCGGCGACCTCCTCGTAGAGCGGTTCCCAGCCACCCGTCAGCACGAGGGTCGGTACGCCGGGCACGATCGACAGGGGCGCCTCCCAGGGCGGGGCCTGCAGGCGCAATCTCGCCGCGTCGCGGCGGGCATCGGTGGTTGCCGGAGCGGGAGCGTCAGCGGCGAAGACCCGGCGCACGAAGGTCTGGAGGAACTCCTCGTCGGACATCAGTTCACGATCATCGAACAGCGGGGCCATCAGCGCGATGTGCGCAGCCGTCGCTGGGAGGCCGACCGTCAGGGAGAGGCACGCAGGTTCGATCAGCGTGAGCGTCCTCACCAGGTCCGGGCGTTCGACTGCGAGCATCATGGCAGGGACAGCGCCCTGCGAGTGGGCGACGACATGTCCGCCCGCTCCCAGGGCTTCCGCGATGATCGCCTGATCGCGAACGTGGTCGGTGGGGGAAGGTTCCTCCACCGCGGAGAAACCGTGGCGTCGCAGGTAGAGGCAGTCGAACTCGAGGGACAGTCCGTGCTGCCTCGGCCACGCGGCCGCGCCGAACTCGCCGCTGCCATGGACGAAGACGACCCGCTCGGCGCTCAGCACCGAGCCGCTCCTCGAACGGGGGACGGGCATGACTCCCGTTACTTCCCGAGGAACTTCTCGAAGCCCTTGGGAAGGTTCATCGCGGCGGGATCGAAGTCCTGCTGGCCCCCGAAGGCAGCTCCCGTCGGCGCCGCAGTACGGGCAGCGGCGCGCCGCGCCTCGGCTTCCTGGGCCTCCAGGGCGGCCTTGGCAGGATTACCCGACCGCGGCTTCTTCTTGCCCTTGGCCGCCGCTGCAGCCTTGGCCTTCCGCGGACCGCCGAAACCGCCGGGCCCTGCCATGCCTGGCATACCCGGGATACCACCACCGGACGCCATCTTCCGCATCATCTTCTGCGCCTGCGTGAAGCGCTCCAGCAGGCCGTTGACCTCCGACACATGCACGCCGGAACCGCGGGCGATCCTCGCGCGGCGCGAGCCGTTGATGATCTTGGGCGCCAGGCGCTCGTGCGGGGTCATGGAGCGGACGATGGCTTCCACGCGGTCGATCTCACGCTCGTCGAAGTTCTCCAGCTGCTCCCGCATGTTCGCGGCACCCGGCATCATCATGAGCATCTTCTTCATGGAGCCCATGTTGCGGATCTGCTGCATCTGCGCGAGGAAATCGTCGAGTGTGAAGTCCTCCTGGTCGGCGAACTTCTTCGCCATCCGGGCCGCTTCATCCTTGTCCCAGGACTTCTCCGCCTGCTCGATCAGGGTCAGGATGTCGCCCATGTCGAGGATGCGCGATGCCATGCGATCGGGGTGGAACAGCTCGAAGTCGTTCAGTCCTTCGCCCGTGGAGGCGAACATGACCGGCTTGCCGGTCACGGATGCGACCGAGAGGGCGGCGCCGCCGCGGGCATCGCCGTCGAGCTTCGTCAGCACGACGCCGGTGAAGTCGACACCCTCATTGAAGGCGAGCGCGGTGTTGACAGCGTCCTGGCCGATCATCGCGTCGATGACGAACAGCACCTCGTCGGGGCTGATGGCAGCGCGGATGTCGGCCGCCTGCTGCATGAGCTCGGCATCCACGCCGAGACGGCCGGCGGTGTCGACGATCACGACGTCGTGCAGGCGGGCACGCGCCTCGGCGACGCCCTGGCGCGCAACGGCGACGGGATCACCGGTGGCGGACTCGAATTCCGAACTGACGCCCGGGTGCGGAGCATAGACGGGAACGCCGGCACGCTCGCCGTTGACCTGGAGCTGTCGGACAGCGTTCGGACGCTGGAGGTCGCACGCGACGAGGAGGGGGCTGTGACCCTGGCCCTTGAGCCACTTGGACAGCTTGCCCGCGAGGGTCGTCTTTCCCGCGCCCTGCAAACCCGCCAGCATGATGACCGTGGGCGGATTCTTGGCGAGGCGGAGCCGTCGGGTCTCCCCGCCCAGGATCCCCACGAGCTCCTCGTTGACGATCTTGACGATCTGCTGCCCGGGGTTCAGTGCCTGCGAGACCTCCAGCCCGAGGGCGCGTTCCCTGACGGCGGCGGTGAACGCACGCACGACGGGCACGGCCACATCCGCGTCGAGCAGGGCCCGCCGGATCTCACGCACCGTAGCGTCGATGTCGGCCTCGGTGAGGCGGCCCTTCCCACGGAGGTTCTTGAAGGTCGCAGTCAGCCGGTCGGAGAGTGAATTGAACACGTGCCGTGAACTACTTTCATCGGGAGATAGGAAGACTCAACTCCCAAGGGTACCAACTGAGCAGCGCCACGGGCTGTCCGGGTCCTGCCTCCGCTCGTCAGCGGGGCCGGTGGTCGCACCACCCGACACCAGCCGGACGCATTGCCGGACGCGTTGCCGGACAGCGGGACACACGCAGGGTTAAGTGGCAAGGTGAAGAGGTGGATACTTCCTCTCTCGCAGAACACGACATGATTCCCGCCGAGGCCGATACCCGCGTGAAGACCCTGCTCATTCTGGGCGCATCCGGTGACCTCACGGGGCGGCTGCTGCTCCCCGGACTCGCGCGGCTCATCCGCCTCGGTCGCGCTGACGGCTTGAAGCTGGTGGGTGCAGGTTCGGACGACTGGACGGACGAACAATGGCGCCAGCGCGTCGACGGAGCGTTCTCCGCCGCCATGGAGAAAGCGGACGACGCCGGCCGCGCGTCCCTCCAGCAGGTTCGCGACAACAGTTCCTACCACCTGATAGACGTCACTCAGGACGGCCTCGCCGATCTGGTGAGGACGCTCGACGGGCCGGTGGCCCTCTACTTCGCCCTCCCCCCGGCTGTCAGCCAGATGGCCTGCAGCGCCTTGGGCACCAACTCCCTGCCGAAGAGCACCCGCCTGGTGATGGAGAAACCATTCGGCACCGATCAGGCCTCAGCCCACGACCTCAACGAGAAGCTCTCGAAACTGGTCCCGGAGCAGAACATCCACCGCGTCGACCACTTCCTCGGCAAGGCCACCGTCTTCAATATCTTGGGCCTCCGCTTCGCCAACCGCATCCTCGAGCCCGTCTGGAACAATCTGCACATCGAGAAGGTCGAGGTGATCTTCGACGAGGATCTCGCTCTCGAGAACCGCGCGCGCTACTACGACGGGGCCGGCGCACTGCGGGACATGATTCAGAGCCATCTCCTGCACGTCATGGCCCTCCTTGCGCTCAACGCGCCGTCGACCCTTCATGAACGTGACCTGCGGGATCACATCGGCTCGATCCTCAGGGCCAGTACGGTCGATCTCGACACGCCGGGAAGCAGCCGCCGTGCCCGCTACACAGCCGGCAGCATCGGTGACCGACAGATTCCCGACTACACCGCCGAGCCGGGGGTCGATGCGGCGAGGGGCACGGAGACGCTGGCCGAGGTCACCGTCTCCATCAACAACGAGCGGTGGTCCGGCGTGCCGTTCGTCCTCCGCTCCGGCAAGGCGCTCGGCGCCAAGCGCAAGGAGGCCGTCATCACCTTCAAGCCCGTCAGCCACCTGCCCGTCGGATTCACGGGTCAGGACGCCCCGACGAAGCTCCGCATCGGGTTCGGACCGGACACGCTGCAGCTCGAACTGGACGTCAACGGCCCGGGCGATATCTTCTCGCTGGACCGTGCGACCCTCAGCGCCGATTTGAACGAGACGGATCTCCTGCCCTACGGCGAAGTGCTCGACGGCGTCCTGGCCGGTGATCCGACACTCTCGGTCCGCGGCGACACTGCCGAGGACTGCTGGCGCATCGTGGAGCCCGTCCTCAAGGCGTGGTCGGAGAACAGGGTTCCGCTGGAGGAATACCCTGCGGGTTCCACGGGACCCGACTCCTGGCCTTCCTCGCACGGCCGCGCTCAGTACTGAGCGCGGCCGTCGCTCGAGCGGCCTATGCACGGCCTGCGGTATCCGGAGGGCTTCCCCTCCGAAGACCGCAGACAACGAGGAAGGGCCATCACATCTTGTGATGGCCCTTCCTCGTTCCGACCTGGTATCCGCCCGTCGGGTGTTCCTACAGGGCGGCGTCCCCTCGCTCGCCCGTGCGGACCCGGACTGCTTCCTCGACCGGGATCACCCAGACCTTGCCGTCCCCCGCTCGGCCGGTATTGGCGGTGGAGACCAGGACATCGACGATGTCGGTGACCCAGGCGTCCGCCACGAGGACCTCGACACGCGCCTTCTGCAGGAGGTCCACGGTGTACTCGGCTCCGCGGTAGACCTCGGTGTGGCCGCGCTGACGGCCGTAGCCGCTCGCCTGGCTAACCGTGAGCCCCTGCACACCGTAGTTCTCAAGGGCACCCCGGACACCGTCGAGCTTGTCGGGACGAACGATTGCTGTCACGAGTTTCATGAATGGATGCCCTCCGTGAGGTTCTGCTGCGGAGCCTTATCCGCAGTCTGGGTGGTCTTCTCCGTGTCGTTCTCCTGCGTGCTGCTTCGCTGGTGGGAGAACATCTGCTCCGCGAAGGGGTGGAACGATCCGCCGACTCCCAGCCCGCCGAACTCGTACGCCGTCTCGGCGTGCTCCGACAGGTCGATGCCGGAGACCTCGTTGTCGGGAGTGACTCGAAAGCCCATGGTCTTGTGGATGGCGAGACCGATGATCGCGGTCATCACGGCGGACAGCGCGATCGCGATAACCGCCGCGACGATCTGGGCGACCAGCTGGCCGCCACCGCCACCGTAGAAGAGCCCGCCACCCTCACCATCGACGGGCAGCATGATGAAACCGATGGACAGGGTACCGATGATGCCTGCGACGAGGTGCACGGCGACGACGTCGAGCGAGTCGTCGAACCCGAGGCGGTACTTGATTCCTACTGCCAGCGCGCACAGTGCACCGGACACGATGCCGAGGCAGATCGCCCCGACGGGGCTGACGTTGGCACACGCGGGAGTGATGGCGACGAGGCCTGCGACGATGCCCGAGGCTGCGCCGAGGGACGTCGGACGCCCGTCACGGATGCGTTCCGTCATGAGCCAGCCGACCATCGCTGCGGCGGGAGCGGCCATGGTGTTGACCCAGATGAGGCCGGCTTCCTCGGCCGTTCCTGCTGCTCCTCCGTTGAATCCGAACCAGCCGAACCACAGGAGGGCTGCTCCGAGCATCACGAAGGGTATGTTGTGGGGCCGCTGGGCCGGGTCCTTGCCGAAGCCCTGGCGCTTGCCGAGGATCAGTGCGAGGACGAGCGCTGCAACGCCGGCGCTGATGTGGACCACCGTGCCGCCCGCGAAGTCGATCGCCTCTCCGACTGCTCCACCGACTGCGCCTTCGGCGCTGAGGAGTCCGCCGCCCCACACCATGTAGGCGAGAGGGCAGTACACGAGGGTGACCCAGATCGGCACGAAGACCGTCCAGGCCCCGAACTTCGCGCGGTCCGCGATCGCCCCACTGATGAGGGCTACCGTGATGATGGCGAAGGTCACTCCGTACCCGGCGCCGATGAGGTCCTCGGTGCCGACCAGGCCACTGAGGCCGAAGGAGGCGAACGGGTTGCCGAAGAGCTGTGCGACGCCGTCTCCGCCGGTCATCGAATAGCCCCACAGGACCCAGACGACACCGACGAGCCCGACGGCGATGAAGCTCATCATCATCATGTTCAGGGCGGCCTTGGCGCGAGTCATCCCGCCGTAGAAGAAGGCAAGGCCCGGGGTCATGAGAAGTACGAGGGCGGCTGAGATCATCACCCAGACGTGGCCTGCTGTCAGATCCATCAAACACGATCCTTCCAAAGGGGCGGGGACTTCCCGCTCCTCCAGAATGCGGCGGCCGTGTTTCCGTCTTTTGGGCGTTTCGTTGCAGGGAGGTTACATCAGTCTCACCGAGGTAAAAGCCGCATGACGTCGATGTTTCCGGGAGGTTTCCCGACCCCACCGCCCTTGCCAGAAGGTATCGGCGGGGCTAGCACATGGGGGTTGCTAGTTGAGCAGGGCGTCCACGAAGCTCTCCGCTTCGAAGGGAGCGAGATCGTCGGCGCCCTCGCCCAGTCCGATCAGCTTGACGGGTACACCGAGGCTCCGCTGGATCGCGACCACGATGCCGCCCTTCGCCGTGCCATCCAGCTTGGTCAGCACGATGCCCGTGATGTTCACGACCTCGGCGAAGACCCGCGCCTGGTTGAGCCCGTTCTGGCCCGTCGTCGCATCCAGGACCAGCAGCACCTCGTCGACCGTGCCCTGCTTCTCGACGACACGCTTGACCTTGCCGAGCTCGTCCATCAGACCGACCTTGTTCTGGAGCCGACCAGCCGTGTCGATGAGGACGACGTCCACTTCCTGCTCGATCCCCGCCTTGACCGCTTCGAAGGCCACCGACGCCGGATCCGCGCCGTCGACGTCGGACTTGACGGTGGGAACCCCTACGCGGGCGCCCCAGGTGGCCAGTTGTTCGGCCGCAGCCGCGCGGAACGTGTCTGCAGCACCGAGAAGGACGTCCTTGTCGTCGGCGACCAGTACTCGGGCCAGCTTGCCGACGGTGGTGGTCTTTCCGACTCCGTTGACCCCGACCACCATGACGATGGCCGGCCGGTCGGCGTGGCGCGCGGTCGCAAGAGTGCGGTCCATCGTGGGATCGACGAGCTTCACCAGCTCCTCGCGCAGCATGTCCTTCACCTCCGCCGGATTGCGGCTTCCTGCCACTTTCACGCGGTCGCGGAGGGCATCCACGAGTTCCATCGTGGGTTCGGTCCCGAGGTCCGCCATGAGCAGCGTCTCCTCCACCTCGTCCCACACGTCCTCGTCGATCTTGTCGCGGGACAGCAGGGCGAGCAGGCCCTTGCCCAGTGCGTTGTTCGAGCGGACCAGCCGGGCCCGCAACCTCGCGAGCCTGCCCTGAACCGGTTCGACGGTATCGAATCGCGGTGCGGGAGGAGCTTCATCGAGGCCGCTGAGATCGTCCGGTACCAGGACGTCGGTCGTCGTTCCGTCAGGGCGATCCAGGACTTCGGTCGACGTGGCGCCGTGGGCGGCCCCGGTCACCTGGTCATCGGGATCCCTCGGTGAGGAGTAGAGGCCCGGAGGAGTACGCCTGCCGCGCAGGAGGAGTACGGCGAGCGACCCGACCACGGCGATCGCGAGGATGACGAAGATGACAGGCAGAAGGATGTCGTTCACTGATCCACCTTCTCACACGGGCCGATTGAGCATCCGGTTCAAGCAGTGACACAATGCGAGGACCATGGCCGGAACCTCTCGCGCGCGCAGGCGCCTACCCAGGATTCCCGTGCGGAGAGGGCAGGCAGCCGCGCAGTCCGCTCCCCCCGCGGAACCCGAGCGCATCCCGCGCGAGATCAGGGTGCTCATCGCCGCCGCCTTCGTGATCGCCATCGGTTTCGGTCTCGTCGCTCCGATCCTCCCGCAGTTCGCCCAGAGCTTCGACGTCGGAGTGACGGCGTCGTCGGTCATCGTGAGTGCCTTCGCCTTCACGCGCCTGGTGTTCGCGCCTGCGGGCGGCCGGCTCGTGGAGAAGCTCGGAGAGCGGCCCATCTACATCATCGGCCTGCTCATCGTCGCTCTTTCCACCGCTGCCTGTGCCTTCGCGGCGGACTATTGGCAATTGCTCGTCTTCCGCGGGCTCGGTGGCATCGGCTCCACGATGTTCACCGTCTCCGCCATGGGGCTGATCGTCCGCCTCGCGCCGCCATCCATCCGGGGCCGGGTGTCCGGCGCGTACGCGACCGCCTTCCTGCTCGGCAGCATCGGCGGCCCGATCCTCGGAGGCCTGCTGGGTCGCTTCGGGCTCCGCGTGCCGTTCCTCGTCTACGCCGCGGCGCTGCTCGCGGCCTCCGCCGTCGTCTTCTTCCAGCTCAAGGGCACTACCCTCGCGGACCGCCAGGCGGGTCGGAGCGAGGCACCGTTGACTGTACGCGAAGCCTTCAGGGACTCCGCATACCGAGCCGCCCTCGTCTCGAGCTTCGCGAACGGATGGTCCTCGTTCGGAATCCGCATGGCGCTGGTTCCCCTCTTCGCAACCGCCGTCCTAGCCGCCGGACCGGAGATAGCGGGAGTCTCACTCGCCTTCTTCGCCGCCGGGACGGCCCTCGCCCTGACGGTGTCCGGGCGCCTTGCGGACTCGGTGGGACGGAAGCCCCTGGTCATCAGCGGGCTCCTGGTGAACGGCGCAGCTATGGCCGCCCTCGGCTTCTCGGCCGACCTCGTCGTCTTCCTGGTGATCTGCGTCGTCGGCGGAATCGGGACGGGCCTGCTGAATCCGGCCCAGCAGGCTGCGGTCGCGGACGTCATCGGTAACGGACGCAGTGGCGGCAAGGTCCTGGCGTTCTTCCAGATGAGCTCGGACCTCGGCGCCATCTTCGGTCCGATCGCGGCCGGTGTCATCATCGACCAGCTCTTCGTCGGGGCGTACGACGTCGCCTTCGTGGTGACAGGGGTGCTCACGGTGGGTGCTGCCGTCGTGTGGCTGATGTCGAGGGAAACCCTTCCGGCACACCATCCCGGGTCAGGAACGCGCACCGACGCGGACGAGGACGAGCGACGCGCACCGGCCGCGGACCAGAACGCGTCCTCGCCGCGCACTCCCTCTCCGGAGGACTAGCGGCGCGGGCCGCCCTCGTCGAGGACCTGTTCGACCTCGGCGGCAAGGCGCTGGCTGATGACGGTCGAGACGCCGTCCCCGCGCATCGTGACGCCGTAGAGCGCATCGGCGACCTCCATCGTGCGTTTCTGGTGCGTGATGATGATGAGCTGGCTCGATTCCCGCAGTTCCCTGAAGATGGTGATGAGCCGTCCGAGGTTGGTATCGTCCAGCGCAGCTTCCACCTCGTCCATCACGTAGAACGGCGAGGGCCTGGCTTTGAAGATCGCCACGAGGAGCGCCACCGCCGTCAGGGATCGCTCACCGCCCGACAGCAGTGACAGGCGCTTGATCTTCTTTCCCGCAGGCCTCGCCTCCACCTCGATCCCCGTCGTGAGCATGTCCGACGGGTCGGTGAGGACCAGGCGGCCCTCACCGCCCGGGAAGAGCGTCCCGAAGACGCGCTCGAACTGCTCGGCCGTGTCCCGGTAGGCGGCGGTGAAGACCTGCTCCACGCGCTCGTCGACCTCGCGGATGATGTCGAGCAGGTCCTTTCGCGTGGCTTTCAGGTCCGCGAGCTGGGTGCTCAGGAACTGGTGCCGCTCCTCCAGCGCAGCGAATTCCTCGAGCGCGAGGGGATTCACTTTGCCGAGTGACGCGAGATCCCGCTCCGCCCGCTTCAGTCGCTTCTCCTGCTGCTCGCGCACGAACGGGACGCCCTGGGGTACCGGATTGCCGTCGTCGTCGACCGGTGCCCGCAGGACTGCCCACTTGTCCCCGGTGACGACGTCCTCCGGTACGGGGAGGTGTGGACCGAATTCGTCGACCAGGTGGTCCGGCGTGAGCCCGAGCTCCTCGATCGAGCGGTTCTCCAGCGCCTCGATCCTCAATCGCTGCTGGGTGCGGGCGAGTTCGTCGCGGTGGGCGGAGTCGGTCAGCCGCGTCAGTTCGGTGCCGAGATCCGCCGTCGTCCTGCGGATTTCCTGCAGTTCCCTGTCCTGGTGCTCACGCAGGCGCTCGGAGGCGTCACGCTCGTCGGCCGCTACCGCGATGGACTCGGCAGCCCTCTGCTCGGCACGGCGTGCCGCCTTCGCGATGGCGGCCGCCATGAGCGCCTGCGCCCTGCGGACCCTCGCCTTCTCTGCGGCTTGCTCGCGCGCCCGGCGCTCCGCCTGGGCAGCGCGCTCGAGGGACGCCGCCCGGTTCTCGAGCGCCGCCAGTTGTTCTTCCCGGCTACGCAGGGCCAGGCGCGCCTCCAGTTCGGCCTGCCGGGCATCGACGGCGGCCCGCTGAAGCGCATCCCGTTGTTCGGTCGACGGCTCGCCCTCGACGGGCTGCTCCTGCAGGTCCTGCAACCGCTGGGTGGCCTCCTGCAGCCGGATCTCCTCCTGTGCGAGGTTCGCTTCGGCCACCCGGACGAGGGCGGTGAGTCGTTCGGCCTCACCCGAAGCGGACCGCAAGGTCGCGTTCAGTTGTCCGAGCTTCTCCGCGACGGCGGCCATGCGCGCATCGGACTCGTGGAGTCGCTCCAGGGCGGTGTCGACACGGTGCTGCGCCGCCTGCCGCGCGGTTCTCACTCCGGACAGGCGGAAGCGCAAGCGCTCGATCGCCGCCGAGACGCCGGCCAGTTTCGTTTCCGTCTCCTCGGCAGCTGCGCGCAGCTCGAGGTAGCCCGCAGCACCAGGGGTCCCGCCACGGGCTGCATACCGGGACAGGACGTCGCCGTCGCGCGTCACTGCCACGAGCGATGCACCACGGCGGGCACCGCCGTCGTCACCCCCGAGGGCCCCCGCGTCATCAGCGCCACCAGTACCGTCAGCGCCGCCGTCAGCACCGCCGTCAGCACCGCCATCAGCACCGCCATCAGCACCGCCGTCAGCACCGCCATCGCCGACGACCCTGCGGGCCTCCGCAAGATCGGCGACCACGACGATGCCGCCCAGCAGGTCCTCGACGGCGGGCTGAAGGGCCGTCGGCACGGTCACCACCGAGAGGACCGGCCTGGCTCCAGCGGCATCGGCGACGGGCGACGGCGACACCGGCGACACCGGCGACACCGGTGACACCGCCCTCTCCCCCGAGCTGCCGTCACGTACCGGAGCGACGACGAGGGACACCTGCCCCGCATCCTCGGCCTTCAGCAGTTCCAGGGCCTGAACCGCGGCGGCTACGCTCTCGACGGTGACGGCGTCGGCAGCAGTGGACAGTGCTGCGGCCACTGCCTTCTCGAATCCCGGAGCGACCTGCAGGAGCTGGGCCAGCGGCTGCGAGACACCGTCGAGCCCTGCTGCGAGGAGTACCCCTGAGCCGTCACGCTGCTGCAGGCCCTCGCGCTGGGCCCCGAGGCGGGCTGCAAGGGCACCACGCTCACGCTCGGCTGTCCGCTCCTCCTCGACGAGTCCGGCCAGTTCCGCGTCGAGTGACAGGAGGACGGCGGAGGCCTCCTCGAACTCGGCGTCGAGGCCCTCCTCGCCCTCCTCATGACCGGCAACCTGGGTCTCCAGTGCGGTGAATTCGTGCTCGGCCGTCCGGCGCCGCTCCTCCGCGGCCGCTATCGACGCGCGCAGCCGGCCCAGCTCGGCAACGGCCGCCTCGACCCGTGACCGTGCCGCTCCCACCGTCCCGGCGACGCGCGCCTCACCCTCCCGTCGATCGGCGGCCAGCCGGAGCAGACGCGCCAGCCTCGCCTCCTCTTCCCTCGATGCCTCCTCCGCCGCCCGGCGCCCGTCGAGTGTCACCTCGAGTGCGCGCCCGAGAGACGCGACCTCGTCCCGTAGGCTTTCGACCTCGATCCGGACACGAGCCGCCTGGCGGTCGAGGTGGTCGGGATCGCGCCCCTGGTCCGGCTCGGTACCGCCCTGCCCGAGCAGGTGGCCGCGGTCCTCAGCCCGCGCAGCGAGCGCGGCGAGCTTCTCGCGCGCACTGGACAGGGCGTACCACGTGTCCCTCGCGCGCTGGAGTGCCGGAACCGAGGCCGCCGCTGCCTGCTCGAGCTCGGCCTGGCGCTGCCGACCCGCACCGAGAGCCCTCTCGACCTCGTCACGGCGCGCCTGCAGAGCGGCTTCGGCGGCGATGTCGCGTTCGAAGCTCGACCGCAGCGTCACCAGCTCGTCCGCGAGCAGGCGGGAGCGGGCATCACGGACGGTGAATTGCACCTGCTGGGCGCGCCGCGCCACCTCGGCCTGCTTCCCGAGCGGCGTCAGCTGGCGTCGCAACTCGGCGGTGAGGTCCGAGAGCCGGGCAAGGTTGGCCTGCATGGCGTCCAGCTTGCGGACGGTCTTCTCGCGACGACGGCGGTGCTTGAGGATCCCGGCGGCCTCCTCGATGAATCCGCGACGGTCCTCGGGTGTGGCATGCAGCACCTTGTCGAGCTGTCCCTGCCCGACGATGACGTGCATCTCCCGGCCCAGTCCCGAGTCCGAGAGGAGTTCCTGGATGTCGAGCAGCCTGCAGTTCTTGCCGTTGATGGCGTACTCGGAGCCGCCCGCTCGGAAGAGCGTGCGGGAGATGGTGACCTCGGTGTATTCGATCGGGAGCGCGCCGTCCGAATTGTCGATGGTGAGCGACACCTGCGCCCGCCCGAGTGGTGCCCGGCCCGAGGTGCCGGCGAAGATGACGTCCTCCATCTTGCCGCCCCGCAGGGTCTTGGCCCCCTGCTCCCCCATCACCCAGGCGAGCGCGTCGACGACGTTGGACTTGCCGGAACCGTTCGGACCGACGACGGCGGTGACGCCGGGTTCGAAGTCGAAGGTGGTCGCCGAGGCGAAAGACTTGAACCCTCGCACGGTTAGACTCTTCAGATGCACAGTGTCAGGATCTCCAGGTGGACGGGACCTCCCCAATCTACTGGAACGCACCGACCATGCAGGGCATGAGGCATGCAAGACGGCGAACGCCAGGATTCCCGAGTGACCGGGCTGCGCGTTAAGAAGTAGGCTTACTGAAGTTTCAGCGGTAGCACGAAGTATCAAGCAGCATCCAGAGGCGTCCAGGCCGATCCATCCGTGGGTCCTTCACGGCCACCCACCGGCGCTGACCAGTTGACGAGGCAGGGAATTTGACCGGTAACGCGACGTTTCGACATGACAACACGGCTTTGCTCGCCGTCACGAGTGTGGAGGCGCCGGTAGTCGTCAGTTCCGCAGAGTTCGACGAACGGCTGGCCCCCAGCCTGAAGAGGCTCCGCCTCTCCAAGCGCCTTCTCGAGCGCGTGGCCGGCGTGACCGAGCGACGATGGTGGTCGCCCGGATCCGACTTCGACGACGCCGCTATCGAGGCCGGCGCGAAGGCCATGGCGGAGGCCGGTATCGAGCCCGACGACGTGGGACTCCTCATCAACACGTCCGTGACCCGGCGCAACCTCGAGCCCTCCGTGGCCGTCAAGATCCACCACTCCCTGGGTCTTCCCACGTCGGCGATGAACTTCGACCTGGCGAACGCCTGCCTCGGCTTCGTGAACGGCATGACGCTCGCCGCCAACATGATCGATTCCGGGCAGATCAAGTACGCCCTCATCGTTGCGGGTGAGGATGCGCAGCGTACGCAGGAGGCCACGTTCAAGCGCCTGAATCGCGAGGACTCGACGCGCGAGGACTTCCTCAGCGAGTTCGCCACGCTCACGTTGGGTTCCGGTGCTGCAGCAGCAGTCATCGGCCCGGCGGACCTCCACCCCGGCTCGCACCGCATCCTGGGCGGTGTCTCCAGGGCCGGCACCCAGCACCACGAGCTGTGCGTGGGCGGCATCGACGGCATGTACACCGACACGAAGGGCTTGCTCGACGGTGGCCTGGAACTCGTGGTCACCGCCTGGCACGAGGCTCAGGCCGACGGCTGGTCGTGGAACGCGATGGACCGCTACGTGACGCACCAGGTCTCGAACAGCTACACCAACGCCATCATCAAGGCCGTCGACCTCGAGCGTGAGAGGGTGCCCATCACCTTCCCGCACTGGGGCAACGTGGGGCCCGCATCACTGCCCATGACCCTCGCCCAGGAGTCGCAGTCCCTGGCGCCGGGAGACCGGGTGCTGTGCCTCGGCGTCGGATCAGGCCTGAACACGTCGATGATGGAGATTGCGTGGTAGCACTCCCCGGCGTCGATCCCTCGTGGTCGACGTACATCGACGTGCCCTCGACCAGCGGGTCGGATAGTCCTGGTACCAGTCACCGCTGGCACTACCTCGACAACCGGCTCGGCGTCGGCGGCGACGACGACGCCGCCAATGGGACGCTGCTGTGCGTTCACGGAAATCCGACATGGTCCTACCTGTGGCGCAGTTACCTTGCGGCCGGGACCGCGGCCGGGTGGCGCGTCATCGCGGTGGACCAGCTGGACATGGGCTACTCCGCCCGCACCGGAGCGTTCCGGCGCCTGGCGGACCGCGTCACCGACCTCGAGGACTTCGTCCGTGCCATCGGTCTCCGCGGCTCCGTGGTCACGGTGGGGCACGACTGGGGAGGCGTCGTCAGCCTCGGATACGCGAACCGGAACCGGGAGCACCTGGCGGGCGTCATCCTGACGAACACAGCCATCCACCAGGACCCCGACCGCCCGATCCCGGCACCGCTGAGGCTCGCACTGGCGCCGGGCGTGCACGGTGTGGGCACCAGGACCACCAGTACCTTCCTGGATGTGACTCTCGCCCTCGCCCGTCCCTCTCTGGACCGGGACGTGAGGCGTGCCTTCAGGGACCCCTACCGCAGCGCCTCGGACCGGCAGGGCATCGCCAACTTCGTCTCGGACATCCCCGTCGACGCTTCGCACCCCAGCTACGCCGCCCTGACCGCGACGGCCACCGGCATCCGCAGCCTCCGCGTGCCCACCCTCATGATGTGGGGCCCCCACGATCCGATTTTCTCGGACCCCTACCTCGAGGACCTCGCCCGCCGGATGCCGCACGCCGACATCCACCGTTTCGAACACGCGGGCCACCTCGTGCAGGAGGATGCAGATACCGCTTCGACTGCCATGGAGTGGCTCGCCACCAGGAGCGTCGGAGATGCAGCGGACGCCACCGACCACGGATCCCTTTCCGAAGAGGTCCCGTACGTTCCGCTCGGCCGCCGCATCGACGAACTGGCAGCCGGGCCCGAGGGACCCGTGACCGCGGTCGCCGAGATGTCGTCCTCCGGCCCGCCGCGGACACTGACCTGGCGGGAACTCGCCGACGACGTCGCCGCCGTCGCCGCAGGTCTCAGAGCCCTCGGTCACGGTCCCGGCACGAGGGTGAGTCTGCTCGTTCCGCCCGGAGTGGACCTCACCGTCCTCATCTACGCGTGCCTTCGAATCGGTGCCGTCATCGTCGTCGCCGATGCCGGCCTCGGCACCCGCGGGTTGAGCCGAGCGGTTCGGGGCTCGGCACCGGACGTCGTCATCGGCATCGAGCGCGCCCTCGTTGCCGCCCGAGCCTTCGGTTGGCCGGGGCGCCGCATCAGCGCCACTCCGCTGTCGGCGGCCAGACGGAGGGTGCTGCGTGTGGACGCGTCGCTGAATGATCTCCGCGCCGCAACTGCCCTGCCGGACGTCCTGGCGGATTCGCCGGTACCGGCCGCTGACGCCGATGCGGCAATCCTCTTCACCTCCGGCTCCACCGGACCGGCGAAGGGCGTCGTCTACACGCACCGCCGGCTCGCGGCGATGCGCGACGCCGTCGAGTCCACCCTCGGTCTGGGCCCGGGCACCGCACTTGTTGCAGGTTTTGCGCCCTTCGCCCTGCTCGGTCCTGCCCTCGGTGCGACGTCGGTGACCCCCGACATGGACGTCACTGCGCCGCGGACCCTGACGGCCCAGGCTCTTGCCGATGCGGCGGACGCCATCGGCGCTAGCGTCGTGTTCGCCTCTCCTGCCGCCCTCCGGAATGTCCGGGCCAGCTCGGGCGACCTGAGTGCGAAGGGCAGGGAGGCCCTGGGCAGGATCTCCCTGCTGCTCTCGGCAGGCGCGCCCATCCCCGTTCCCCTCCTCGAGGCAGTGCAGGGCCTCGTCCCGGCGGCGGCACTGCACACGCCCTACGGGATGACGGAATCGCTTCTCGTCGCCGACATAGACCTCGACGGCATCAGAGCCGCCGCGCGCGGTGCAGCGGCAGGGGTCGACGGAGCAGGCAACGGCGTGTGTGTCGGGCATCCCGTCCACCGTGCCCGTGTCGCTGTAAGCCCGCTCGACAGCACGGGCGCGGCAACGGGCGAGGTGACGGCAGCACCCGGAGTGACGGGCGAGATACTCGTCGACGCACCGCACGTGAAGGACCGCTACTTCCGGCTGTGGAAGACCCAGCAGGACTCGGCGCGCCCGCGCCCGTGGCACCGCACCGGAGACGTCGGGCACTTCGACGCCGATGGCCGACTGTGGGTCGAGGGCAGGCTCGGCCACGTCATCACGGCGGCCTCCGGCATCGTGACGCCCGTCGGGCTCGAGCAGGCACTGGAGCTGCTCGACGGGGTCGCCCTCGCTGCGGCCGTCGGCGTCGGGCCCGGCGGCACGCAGGCCGTCGTCGCCGTCGTCGAGGCGACGGCAGGGGTGCGGCGTCCACAGCTCGCTGACGCCCAGCTCGCGGCCGAGGCCCGGTCGTCCGCCCGCGAGCGTGGTGTCGAACTTGCCGCGGTCATCGCTGTTCCCGCGCTTCCAGTGGACATCCGTCACAACGCCAAGATCGATCGCGCCCGGGTCGCTGAATGGAGCAGCAGATTCCTCTCCGGTACGCGGGCCGGATCGCTGTGACCGTCCTCGTCACCGGGGCCAGCGGCATGCTCGGGCGGGCCGTCGCCGAGCAACTCGTGGCCGACGGCGACGACGTCCGATGCTTCCAGCGCCGGCCGTCCGGCGTCGCCGGCGCCCATGACATCCTCGGCTCGATCGAAGACCAGTCCGCCGTCGGTACGGCGGTCCGGGGCTGCAGCGCTGTGGTGCACCTGGCGGCGAAGGTCTCCTTCACCGGGGCAGCGTCCGACTTCGACCGCACCAATGTCGAGGGGACGAGGCTCCTGCTCGACGCGGCGCAGCAGGCGGGCGTGGCCGACGTCGTGTACATCTCCTCACCGTCGGTGGCGCACACGGGGACGTCCCTGGTCGGCGCTCCGGCGGGACCGGCCGATCCCATCCGTGCACGCGGCGACTACGCGAGGACCAAGGCCAATGCGGAGCTGCTGGCCCTCAGCCGCTCCTCGAGCCGGTTCAGGGTCGCGGCCCTGCGTCCTCACATCGTGTGGGGACCGGGCGACACACAGCTCGTGGAACGCGTGATCGACCGTGCGAGGCACGGGCGCCTGCCGTTGCTCGGCGGTGGCACTGCCCTGATCGACACCACCTACGTCGACAACGCCGCGACCGCCATCGTCGCCTGCCTGCGCCGGATCGACGCGACGCAGGGGCAGTCGCTCGTCGTGACCAACGGCGAACCGCGCCCTATCGCAGAACTGCTGCAGGGCATATGCGTCGCCGGTGGCGTCGAGCCGCCCCGATGGTCGGTTCCGGGAGGGCTTGCCCGGGGCGCCGGAGCCGTGATCGAGCGGACCTGGCTCCGCATGGGGCGCGCGGACGAGCCTCCGATGACCCGGTTCCTCGCCGAGCAGCTCTCCACGGCCCACTGGTTCGACCAGCGGCGGACACGCGCTCTGCTCGACTGGCAGCCGACCGTCAGTATCGACGAGGGCTTCCACCGGCTCGCTGCGCACTACCGGCGCTGAATCAATCGCCCTTCCACGGAAAAAGCGCACACACACGCAAAAGGACGGGATGCGATGCATCCCGTCCTTTCGCTGTGTCGTCGCCGAGAGCGATTAGCGGGTGTAGTACCCGTCGACCGCCATGACGTTGACGGAGTGGATCTGCGTGCCCTGCGAAGGGTTCAGCGCACTGATCATCTGGCCGTTACCGAGGTAGATACCGACGTGGCCGCCGCCGTTCTGGCTCACCAGGTCACCCGGCTGCGGGTTGCTGGTGGGCCTCAGGGAGGCGAACTGCGACCACGTGGTGCGGGGCAAGTTGATGCCGTGCTGGGCGTAGACCCACTGCACGAAGCCCGAGCAGTCCCAGGCACCGTAGGAGGTACCGCCGTAGACGTATCCCGAACCCTGGCCCTGCAGCGCAGTCGCGACGATACCGCTGACGGGTCCCCTCGACGCTGCGGACTGCGTGCTGAGGCCCGTGGAGTTTCCTGCAGCTGCGGGAGCAACGACGGCTGCTGACTGCACCGAGTACTGCTGGGGTGCAGCGGAACCACCGAGTGAGATGGACTGGCCGGGGTAGATGATGGAGCTGTACCCGAGCCCGTTGGCCGTGAACAGGGCTTCGAGGCTCAGACCGTGGGCCGCTGCGATGCTTCCCAGCGTGTCGCCCGCCTGCACCGTGTAGCTGGCCGTCGCAGTGCTGACCGCTGCCTGCTGGGTACTCACGGACTCGAGGCTGATCTCGCCTGCTGCTGCATTTGCCGGGAGCGCTGCGCCGAACATGATGCCCGAAGCGACGGCGACGACGCCGGCGGGCTTGCCTGCGACGGACGCGGTTGCCGTGACGGCACGCGACGCCGTGACGAGGGGGTTGACGCGCGTGGGGACTGCCCGGTGGCGCGCGATATGGCTCTTCTTGGACATGCTGTTGCCTTTCCCAATGCCTGCGAAGTTAGCTGTCGGGTTCGGATGGGACATCCGGACGCCTTGCCTGCAGACCACCGCCCCAAAGCTGGTCTACGCGCGTCTTTACCCCTAGGACTCGTGGAACGAGCCCGCTATCGGTTCCCCCGCCCCTGTCGAACGTGGTGTGCGAACGGTCCATCCTCATCGACAGGGTTAGGCAGAGTGAGGGTGGGCGCCCTTCCGTTGTGGAACGAGCGCGCCCTCAACGGTACGCGTCGTCCGAGCTATTGTCACATTTGGGTTACGAGGCGCTGATCACTCGGGGCGGCAGTGGTGCGCCGTCGCCTACATCCTGGCGTTGCGCGGCCTGGGCTGGCAGAACGGGCACAGGAACGAGGAACGGTTCATGAAGGACTCCCTACGCATGGCCGTCTGCCTGCCCTCGTCCAGGCACCGGCGGCAGTAGTGCCCCGCGCGCCCATAGGCTTCGAGCTCACGCGCGAAGTATCCCGACGCTCCGTTGACGTTCACGTACAGCGAGTCGAAACTGGTGCCACCCGCGTCGAGGGCACGCACCATGACGGCCGTCACGGCATCGATGATCCTGACTGTGTCAGGCCGGCGCATCGTGTCGGTGGGACGGGCATAGTGCATCTTCGCGAGCCAGAGCGCCTCGTCCGCGTAGATGTTGCCGATCCCCGAGATGAGGCCCTGGTCGAGGAGGGCGCGCTTCAGTCCCGTCCGGCGCTCCCGCAACCGCCGGTGGAAGCTCTCGACGGAGAACGCGGGATCGAGCGGATCCCTCGCGATGTGCGCAGCCTGGCGCGGTATCAGGGCCAGGTTCTCCGATCCAAGTCCACCAGGTTGTCCATCGGCGGTCGGTTCGAGGTCGGTGACGAACATGCCGCCGAAGATCCGCTGATCGACGAACCGTAGCTCGGTCGGCAGCCGTCCACCCTCCTCGTCGAAGGCGGCGGAGAGCCTGAGGCGGACCTTGAGGTGCTTCTCGGTCGGGGCGTCCGGTTCTTCGATGAGCAGTTGTCCGCTCATGCCGAGATGGGACATCAGCGCGTCCCGCGGCTGGGGGTGCGCCCGGGTCGGGTCCCCGAGCGTCATCCAGAGGAATTTCCCCCGGCGCACGACATCGCGGATACGGGCGCCCGTCAGGTTGCCCACGAAATCCTCGGCGCCGAGGACGTGCCTCCGCAGGGACCGGGGATCGAGCACGTCCACCGCCTCGATGCTGCGGCCCGCGGCCCAACGGACCAGTCCGCGTCGGACCACCTCGACCTCGGGCAGCTCGGGCACTCAGGCCCTGTCTGCCTGCTGGGCTCCGGCCGGCTCGCCGTCTGCCTGCTGGGCTCCGGCGGGATCACCGCCAACCGGATTCGCCGGACGGTCCGAGAGGAGCTTCCAGGACTCTGCGGCCGCCGCCTGCTCGGCCTCTTTCTTGGAATGGCCGCATCCCGATCCGTACTCGACGCCGCCGATCACCAGGCGCGCCGTGAAGGTGCGCGCGTGGTCGGGGCCTGTTCCCTCTACCTGGTAGTCGATCGGGCCCAGGCGCCGACCGGCGGCCGTCTCCTGGATCCGGGTCTTCCAATCGGTGCCCTCACCGAGGATCGCGGAGTCGCGCAGCAAGGGCGCAATCAGCCGCATGACCATGGCGCGTGCAGTCTCGATGCCGTGGCTCAGATAGGCGGCACCGATGACCGCTTCCATGGTGTCTGCAAGGATGGACGCCTTGTCCCGTCCGTTGGTGAGCTTCTCCCCCTGGCCCAGCAGCACGTGGCTGCCGAGGTCGAGGCTGCGCGCCACGCCTGCGAGTGCCTTCGTGCTGACGACCGCGGATCGCCGCTTGGCGAGCTCACCCTCGGACAGGCCGGGGTTGTCCCTGTACAGGGCATCGGTGACCGCAAGACCCAACACCGAATCGCCCAGGAACTCGAGGCGTTCGTTCGTGGGTATGCCGCCCTTCTCGTAGGCGTAGGACCGGTGCGTCAGGGCAAGACGAAGCGTCTCGGTGTCGATATCGACACCGAGACGCTTCGTGAGTTCTGCTGTATTCTTCACAACCGCATCAGCTGATCCAGCATCGGACGGAAGCCCACTCAGGCAGGAAGCCCGAGCGGGTCACGGTCCGTTGTCAGACGTCGGCTACCTTGCGGCCCTTGTACTCAAGGAACAGCGGGGTACCGGCTGAATCGGTGACAACCTTGGCCTGGTGGGCGAGGCTGTAGGTGACGCGACCGTTCTCGAGGGTCTTGACCAGCTTGGGGGCGGTTGCCTTCCACTGGGACCGGCGTGCACGGGTATTCGCGCGGGACATCTTCCGCTTCGGGACAGCCACGGCTAACTCTCTTCTCTCTCGTCTGACTCTGACTTTGGTGCCGCGTCGTTCTCTGCGGCGGTGCCCGCCAACCCTGCGAGGGCTGACCAGCGAGGGTCCAAAACTTCGTGGTGGTGGTCCGGATCATCATTGAGCTGGGCTCCACATTCGGAGCACAGGCCCTTGCAATCCTCCCGGCACACCGGCTGGAAAGGCAGCGATGTGACCACCGCGTCCCGCAGCACGGGCTCCAGATCGACCGAATCGTTCTCCACCCTGTGCTGTTCTTCTTCCTCTTCCACCGACAGCGACTCGGAGTCGCTGTAGAAGAAGAGCTCCTGGAGGTCCACCTCGCGGTCGAACCGCAGTGGCTCCAGGCAACGGCCGCACTCGCCGGTTACCTCGACGTTCGCCGTTCCCGACACCAGGATTCCCTCGTGCACCGATTCGAACCGCAGGTCGAGCTCCATCTCGGAACCCTCCTGCACGCCGATCAGCGCGACTCCGAAGTCCTTGGGCGCCGGTACATGTTCTTCGATTGTCCGCATGCTTCCCGGACTGCGTCCGAGATCCTTGACACTGAAAGTCAAAGGCGAACTGAGATCGCTTTTAATGGTGACTCCTGTAGAACATATGACCGACGTACCATCCTAGCCTGATGAGGCGGGCAGTCCCAAAACGTGCCGCTCGAGGGCCATAGCACCAGGCGTGCCCGGTCCACCGGTGGGTGCGCGGCAGGGCTGCCCTCCGGACGGGCTCCCGCCGGACGCCGGGTTACGGGACGAGTCGACGTAGGACGGCGTCCGGCACGAAGGGACCCACGTCGCCTCCGAGCGACGAGACTTCCTTGATCAGGGTGGACGAGACGTGGGCGAGCTGCGGCGCGGTCGGCAGGAAGACCGTCTCCACGTCGCCCAGGTGACGGTTCATGGTGGCCATGGGCATCTCGTAGTCGAAGTCCAGACCCGACCTCAACCCCTTGATGAGCGCCGTCGCGCCCTGTTCCCTGCAGAAGTCGGCCAGCAGCCCCGCTCCCAACGGGAGGACCGTCACCTCGGGCAGGTGCGCGAGGCTCTGCGCGCAGAACGCCATGCGTTCGTCGATGCCGAACCGGTACTTCTTCGCATAGTTCGTCGACACCGCCACGACCACCTCGTCGAAGAGCCGGGCCGCCCGGCCGATCACATCCACGTGTCCGTTGTGGATGGGGTCGAACGATCCTGGGCAGACGGCGCGTGTCATACAGTCCACGGTACCCAGTACCGAGGTGCGCACGGGATATGACGCGGCGGTCACCGGGTGTCGGGGCAAACCAGCAGCGGGCAGCACGGAACGGCAATACTGGTGTCATGACGACACACACGCGCCCGGTTGCCATCGCCGGTGCACCAGCGCCATGGGCGAGGACCGCGCGGGGCGCGAACCTCCTCGGGGACGACGGCACGCTCGGCATCACGATCTTCGAGGAGATCACGGCGCTCGCCCAGAAGCACTCGGCCATCAACCTCGGCCAGGGTTTCCCCGACGAGGACGGTCCGCAGGAGATCCTCGACGCGGCGCGCGCAGCGATCGCCGATGGAGCGAACCAATACGCACCCGGCCAGGGACTCGCGGTCCTCCGTGAAGCGATCGCAGCCCACCAGGAACGCTTCTACGGGCTGCGGGTCGATCCGAGGACCGACGTCATCGTCAGCACCGGCGCCACGGAGTCGATCGCCGCAGCCATCCTGGCCTTCGCGGGACCGGGCGACGAGGTGCTGACGTTCGAGCCCTTCTACGACTCCTACGGCGCCGTCATCGGCCTCGCCGGCGCGACGCACACCACCGCACCCCTGCTCGCGCCGGATTTCCAGCCGGACGCCGCGGGGCTGGAGGCCGCGTTCAGCGATCGGACGAAGATCGTCGTCGTGAACAATCCGCACAACCCGACGGGCAGCGTCTTCGCCCGCCCCGTCCTCGAACGCATCGTGCAGCTGGCGGAGCGTCACGGCGCCATCATCGTGACCGACGAGGTCTACGAACACCTGACGTTCGGGACCAGGCACCTGCCGATAGCGTCCCTGCCCGGGGCAGCGGATCGGACCCTGACGATCTCATCGGCGGGGAAGACGTTCTCCGTGACCGGATGGAAGGTCGGCTGGCTCAGCGGACCGGCGGAACTCGTGGCGCAGGTCCGCACCGTCAAGACGTTCCTCACCTACACCTCCGGGACACCGTTCCAGGGAGCCGTCGCTCTCGGCCTAGGTCTGCCCGAGGAGTTCTTCACCTCGATCGAGGCCACGCTGCGGAAGAAGCGGGATCTTCTCGGTGATGGGCTCCGGGCAGCGGGCTTCGAAGTCTTCGAGCCGGAGGGCACCTTCTTCACCATGGTCGACGCCGCACCGCTGGGCATCGGCGACGCGACCGAACTCGCCCGACGCCTGCCGTCGCTCATCGGCGTCGCCGCCATCCCGGTGTCCATGTTCTGCCACGAGGAGGGTGCCGAGCGTACGCGATCCCTGCTGCGCTTCGCGTTCTGCAAGCGGTTCGACGTCGTCGAGGAAGGCGCCCGGCGCCTCGGCACACTGAGGGAGCGCTTGTGAGTGCAGCGCAGCCCGGAGCCGCCGAGCAGCGGACCGGCCCTGAACCCGAGCGCGACGGCGGCTTCGACGTCCCGACGCGCTGGTTGTCCGGAATCGGGGCCTATGCGGAGATCGATGAGGACGCCTACATCGAGGGAGCGCTGATCCTCAGCATCGGCGGGGCCCAGCAGTCCCACGTCGATGTACAGCACCCGGAGCGGATCTTCTACGAGTACCTCCAGCGCATCGCGCACGTCATCGATGTGCTGAAGGCCCCAGGCGCTCCCCTGCGGGTTCTCCATCTCGGCGCAGGAGCCCTCACTCTGGTCCGCTATATCCAGGCGACGCGCCCCGGGTCCGTCCAGGTCGCCGTCGACACCGAAGCCGACCTGATCGAGCTCGTCCTCGACGCCATGCCGCTCCCGCACGGTACAGAGTGCGAGGTCGTCATCGGGGACGCGGCCGACGTGGTCCTCGAGCAGCCCGACGCGGCCTTCGACGCCGTCGTACTCGACATCTTCGCCGGAGCCGACGCCCCCTCCCACCTGACGTCGCCGGATTTCGCAGCACACCTGCTGAGGATCTGCGCCGAGGACGGGATCGTGCTGGTCAACGTCGGGGACGATCCGCCGCTGTCCTTCGCCCGGGCGCAGAGCCGGCAGTTGTCCTCGCTCGCCGTCGAGACCGCTGTGCTGACCGAAGCCGCCATGGTGAGCGGTGGATTCGCAGGGAATGTCATCGTCGCGGCACGACGGCAGTCGTGGCCGGCCGCCTGGACTGCGGCACTCCTCGCCGCCGGGCCACATCCTGCAGCAGTGCTGGTCGGGCCCGCGCGGGAGGCCTTCGAGCAGGCGCCCCGCGCGTAGCGTTCGCACCGAGTGTGACGCCTACCACACGCGGGACCGTGCGACGTCGTCCTGTCAAGCGGGAATATGGCGCGCAATCGGTGTTCCTAGACTCCTAGCCTTGAGGGGCTGAACAGCGCGCACGGAACACCTTCCCACCGGGGGCCGAACGATGAGCCATGGACTCCGCATCACCGTCCGTCCGGACCATCGCGCCGGCGGCCGGAACGGCACCGACCGCGTGTTCCGGTTCCACCGGCCGCACGGCAGCCTGAGGTCCGCAGCATGACCCGGGATCCCTCCTTCCCGATGCAGCACCACCGCGGCATGGAGCCCTCCCCCGACAACCGAACCGGCAGGAGCGGACGATGACCGCTGAGTACGCAGATTCGACGCTGGCAGCGACGCCGGCGGCAACGTCGAAGAGCCGGGCCCCTGGGCGGATCATCGTTGAGTGGATCACGACGACGGACCACAAGACGATCGGCTACCTCTACATCATCACGTCGTTCGTATGGTTCGCCCTGAGCGGCATCGAGGCACTGATCATCCGGGCGGAACTCTTCGCACCCGGCATGCAGATCTTGCAGACGAAGGAGCAGTACAACCAGCTGTTCACGATGCACGGCACCATCATGCTGCTCCTCTTCGCGACACCGCTGTTCGCCGGCTTCGCGAACGTGATCATGCCGCTGCAGATCGGCGCACCCGACGTCGCCTTCCCGCGCCTGAACGCCCTCGCCTACTGGTTCTACCTCTTCGGCGGGATCATCGTCGGGCTGGGCATCTTCACGCCCCAGGGCAGTGCCTCCTTCGGCTGGACGTCCTACCCGCCCCTCGCGAACGTCAGCTTCTCCCCCAGTATCGGCGGGGATCTGTGGGTTTTCGGGCTGGCGCTGGCAGGCTTCGGCACCATCCTCGGATCCGTCAACTTCATCACCACGATCATCTGCATGCGCGTTCCGGGCATGACCATGTGGCGCATGCCCATCTTCACCTGGAACACCCTGATCACCTCGATCCTCGTCATCATGGCCTTTCCCGTCCTGGCCGCAGCCCTGTTCGCCCTCGGCGCGGACCGCCGGTTCGGAGCGCACATCTTCGACCCGGAGAACGGTGGGGCGATCATGTGGCAGCACCTCTTCTGGTTCTTCGGGCACCCGGAGGTCTACATCATCGCGCTGCCGTTCTTCGGCATCGTCTCCGAGATCTTCCCGGTCTTCAGCCGCAAGCCGATCTTCGGCTA
>NZ_PJIQ01000072.1 GCF_002929745.1 Arthrobacter sp. B1805 | reverse complement strand
GTGCTTTGGGCTGTGTTTTTCCTGAGCTTTTGGCCCGTAATGGGGTTAGGTTTGGTGAGGCAGTTTGGTTCAAAGCTGGGTCACAAATCTTTAGTGAAGGTGGGCTGGACTATTTGGGTAACCCAAGTTTGATCCATGCTCAAAGTATTCTTGCTATTTGGGCCGTTCAAGTTATCTTAATGGGTGCTGTTGAAGGGTACCGTGTTGCTGGTGGGCCACTTGGGGAAGTGGTTGACCCACTTTACCCGGGTGGGAGCTTTGACCCGTTGGGGTTGGCAGATGACCCTGAAGCATTTGCGGAGTTGAAGGTTAAGGAGATTAAGAATGGAAGGTTGGCTATGTTTTCAATGTTTGGGTTCTTTGTTCAGGCTATTGTTACTGGTAAAGGCCCATTGGAGAACCTTGCTGACCATTTGGCTGACCCAGTTAACAACAATGCTTGGGCTTATGCTACCAACTTTGTCCCTGGAAAATGAAGAGGGGTATTTTAGGAATTTTTAGGGACGATTGAGAAAGTGTTTTGTTTTGAAACTTTCTTTGTGGGTCATTGTAAATTACTTGTGTTATGGAATGGAA
>NZ_PJIQ01000011.1 GCF_002929745.1 Arthrobacter sp. B1805 | reverse complement strand
CCGGCAGCGACGTCGTCCATCGAGGCAGCTGCAATGCGGGCCAGGGCGGCGACGTCGTCCAAAAGCGCGACGAGACCACCGCTCACAACTCGCCCCTCCACGTGTCGAGGTCGGACGACGGGTCATGGATACGTCGGTCATTGGGCATGATCAACATCCTCGGAGTGTACGGTGGCGGTCGTTCGGCGACGGGGAACGGCGTGCGTTCGAGAACGGCTCTGGTGCGTGGTCGAAACGGATGCCCATTAGATGCAGGTACTCCTTGATGCTGTGGGCAGGGACGTGGAAATTGCCGATGGGAGGCTCTGAGTTCCCGCCGGGTCCCCACTTAGTCGATGGTGCAGGGGGCAGACAGCTCTGGCCCGCGGACCGAATAACCGCTCGTTGAGCACCCGTGTTTCGAATGGATCGCTACCTCCGACGTGTGGTGGAGTGTCCTGGCATGCGCTGCCTCCGCTCGTGACCCGGAATATTACCCGGGCCGTGTTCCAAAGGTGGGATAACCCCTTGGAACAACCTTGTGACCACCCGCGGGTTCAGAGAGCACCCCCAGGTACCTCGATTCACAGGATTCGGGCGAGGAAACCATTCTGGTCCTTCAGCGTGGCCCGGAGGGTAACCTCAGCACACCGGAGGAAGCGTGGGCCGCACTGGCCTCAGGCGAAGCGCATTCACCCGGGACGATTACCTGCGGGCAGGGATGCCGAAGCCGGTGAGTCCGCGTGGTTTGTAAATGGACAGCCCAAGAGCGACACCCAGAACGATGAGGGCCGCGCCGGCGTGGAGGACGGGGGATGCGTTCGGCAGCAACTCCCCCGGTCCGACGGACACGGCGGGGTTGCGGGCGGCGTCGGCCAGAAGGGTGAGTGTCTCCATATAGAGGAGCAGGACCACGGTAGCGAGGACCGTAGTCAGTAGTTTCACGATCACCCAGTAGTGGCGGATGAGCCCCCAGGGGGTGCCGAGCGACTGGATGATCCCTGTGACGAGCGAGGCGATACTCAGGGGCACGAGGGCCAGCCGCCCGATGGTCTCCATCGAGGCGTAGGCGGCGCGCGTCATCCATTCGTCCTGGGTCGTGGCGGCGGCCATGGCGAGGATGAGGAACGCCGCGACGGCACCAAGCCACCCGACGGACGTGCCCACATGAAGGATGAGGGCCGCCTTGCGCAGGCGCGGGGGCATCACCATCAAGACGAAGGGGCTTGGCTAACACCGGTTGCTGAGTCACCAAGGGCCCCGTGCATCCCGGGGCCGTGCTGGATGCCCAGCGCCTGGGAGATGACCAATGCTGCGGCGATAACCAGGACGATGACGAGAAAAACCTTCACCCAGCGGGGCATCGGCGGGCGAGGCGGACGCCGGTCAGCTTGGGTTCGAGTGTCGACCCGATCGATAGGGGGCCGATCCGATGATTCCGCCATGCATAGTCCTCTCAGCGCAGCAATTAATTGCTCAATACAAACTGTACAGGCGCTGGACAGGTTGTATTAGGTGGAGCGCTTTGTAGGGTGAACACATGGGGAAGTTGTGGAAGGACACCGTGCAGGAACACCGGAGCTCTGTCCGGGAGGCGGTGCTGGATGCGGTGGCACGACTTGTGGGTCAGGGTGGGGTGCCGGCTGTGTCGATGACGAAGGTTGCTGACGTGGCCGGAATCTCCCGGGCGACCCTCTATAAGTACTTCCCGGATGTGGAAGCGTTGCTCGCGGCGTGGCACGAGCGGCAGGTGAATCAGCATCTGGTTCATCTTGATCAGGTGCGCGTTCATGCGGAACGAAGTGGGGACCCGCTTCAGACGCTGACGTCGGTACTTGAGGCGTACGCGGTGATGTTGCAGCAAGCATCCAGGTCGGAGGCGCCCGCGTTCTTGCACCAAGGTCCACATGCTGCCCAGGCGCAGGAGCATCTGCGCGACTTTCTTGAGGCCTTGATTGGAAGCGCCGTAAAAACTGGCGCGCAGGAGGCCGGAGGAGGTATCCGCTCGGACATTGCCCCGCGGGAGCTTGCCCTGTTCAGCCTGCACGCTGTGAATGCGGCCGCAGCCCTGCCCTCTGCCGATGCAGCCCGCAGTCTGGTCGGCGTGATCGTGGACGGCTTGGTACTACGTCCATAGGTACGTCCATAGGTCCGCTTCCGGTGAGCGCTCATAAGGAGCGGACAGCGGCGTGGGGTGTTTTGGGCAGAGAAAAAGCGGCAGGCGCCCCCGTCCAGGGCACCTGCCGCTTCCTCAGTCTATGGAGACGGCGTTCAGGTCAGCGGGTGTTAGCCGTTGACGCGCACGAAGGACGAACCGGCGAGGTCCGACAGGGGGTGCTTGATGGTGAGGTTCGCACCGTTCATGCCGCTGCTGATGACTTCGCCGTTGCCGACGTAGATGCCGATGTGGCCGGGGCGGATGACCAGGTCACCGGGGGCGGGCGTGGAGACGACCGTGCCGTACTGGTAGAACTGTGTCGGGCCGAGGTCCCCTACGTTCAGGCCGATCGAGCGCAGGGCCCGCTCGACGAGGATGGTGCAGTCCTGGATGGAGCCGAGCTGGCCGTAGGCCGAGGCGACCAGGGCCGCACCGACACCGCTTGCCGAGACATCGCCGGCGGGAGCCGACGGCTGGATCGGGGTGATGGCAGCCGAGGCCAGGGAGTAGGTGGGCTGAGCCGCTACAGGAGCAATGGCAGCTGCAGGGGCCGGGGCGGTGTAGGAGGCCTGGGTTGCCGGTGCTGCGGCGGGCACAGCAGCAGGGCTGACGGCGGCCGGGGCCCACGTCGAAGCAGCGGAAGCACCGGAAAGGGTGATCTGCTGGCCCGGGTAGATGACCGAGGCGTAGGACAGGCCGTTCTGCGCCAGGAGCGCGTCGACGCTGATGCCATGCAGGGCGGCGATGCCACCCATGGTGTCACCTGCAACGACGGTGTGGACGCCGGCTGCTGCAGCGGGAGCCGCCGTAACAGGTGCTGCGGTGACGGGAGCCTGAACGGTAGTGCTGGCTGCTTCCTGCGTGTAGGTTCCGGCCTGGGCGGGAGCTCCTACAGCGAAGACGATACCGCCGGTCGCAGCTGCGATGATGGCCGGCTTGCCCAGCGCTACAGCGCCGGTCTTCGCGGAATAGGACAGCCCTTCAAGGGCGATCGAGTGATTGACGGTGGCGCGGTGGCGCGCTGAAGTGATTCGTGACATGCGTCGGTTGCCTCTCCCATGCCTGCGGGGTGAGCTGTCGGGTTCGGATGGGAGTGCACCCGGCCGCTTCATCCCAATGGACGGAAATGAAGCGACTTAACCCCAAGGACCACGCGTAGTGGCCCATACATCTTGGGTCCCCCGTTCCTGCCATACGGATATGAACGGACGTATCCCCGGCAGCGGCAGGACTCGGCATTCTGCCCGGGAGTGTTCCAGCTGGTGCTGTGAACACTCGATGACAATACCCCCCGCTGGTATGAAATGTCACGTTGGGGTAACGAACGCGAGGGAAACGCCGGGCGCGACACGCCGCGCTCCGTGGAAGCGTGGCCAGGGGCAGGCTTTGCGGCAGCCCGCCATGTCAAGGGCGCACCCGCACTCCCGTAGCCTGAGGCACCTTTCCAGAGCGAAACAGGGGATGATGAAGGCGTGAAGAAGATCTCACCTCACCCCTCTTGTTTATATACCCCCAAGGGGTATATATTTTTGTTGTCGAAAGGAACGACGTGACCACCGAAATTGAGGCTCTCGTTCAGCGGGGATACACCGCGGACAAGGACGCCTACCTCCGCAGGCTCAAGCGCATCGAGGGCCAGGTGCGCGGTATCGCCCGCATGGTCGATGAAGACAAATACTGCATCGACATCCTCACCCAGGTCGCGGCTATCAATAAGGCCCTGCACGCGGTGAGCATCGGCTTGCTCGAAGAGCACATTGCGCACTGCGTTGTCGGAGCCGCCCATGAATCCACCCAGTCCGGGGATTCCGCCGCCGTCGACGCGAAGGTCAAGGAAGCGACCGACGCGATCAGCCGACTGCTTCGTTGACGGTCCGCCGGCAGCCCTGCCGGCTCCGGGCAACCCTGCCGGGTGCCAGATCCCATTCCCCCCTTACTGCCGAGAAAGAGAACATCCCATGCAAACGACCATCAACATCACCGGTATGACCTGTGGCCACTGCGTCTCGTCGGTCAAGGAGGAACTCTCCGGCGTGCCCGGGGTCGAGGAGGTCGAGGTGCAGCTCAACGTCGGTGGGGTCTCCACAGCGACGATCACCGCCGACGCGGAGCCCGATCCGACAGTGCTGAGCAAAGCAGTAGAGACCGCCGGTTACACGGTCGTCAACAGCTGACCCTCACCCCACCACAGCCTGCATCCCGAACGGGATCCCCACCGCACCCGTGCAGGGCACAGTCCACCTTAGCGGAGGAGTCGGCACGAGGATCTTCGGGCGCCATTACTGCAATGAACCCCTGGCACCGCCAGGCAAGCGGTAGGACAGGGCCAGCGAAGCAGTACATCCCGACCTCGTCCAGCGGTGCCATCGAGCACCGTGCCTCACCAGAGGCACCTCACCCACAGCACGTCATCGAAGCCACGGCAAGGAACTAGACGCATGAGCACCGACACAGGCGTGGGCACCACCGCCGGACAGATCATCGATCTCGACATCGAGGGCATGACCTGCGCGTCCTGCGTAAGCCGGGTGGAACGTAAGCTCGGGAAAATCGAGGGCGTTCAGGCCTCGGTGAATCTCCCACTCGAGTCCGCGACCGTCACGGTACCCGAGGGCGTGAGCGTCTCCCAGATCATCGACACCGTCAACGCCATCGGCTACAAGGCGACCCTACGCAGCGCCGGCCAACCGGCTCGACCGGCCCCTACCGAAGCCACGGCAACCCGCGTGGCCACCCCTGCAGGTCCTTCGTCTACTGGTGCCGGCGATGACTCTGACGGTGTAGCCGAGCCCGGCCACCGGCTCGGTCCGGGACCGGAGGGGAACGCGCCGTCGGGGCTAGGCGGATTCGCCGAATCACGGGAAACCGTTGACGCCGCCACGTCCGGGGATGACGCGAAAGTCTCAGCCGCGGAGAGAAAAATCAGGTCCCTGAAACGGCGCCTCATCATCGCAGCCGGTTTCACCATCCCGGTAACGATCATCTCGATGCTGCCCGCAACCCAGTTCCCGCACTGGGGGTGGGCTGCCCTTCTCCTTTCCCTGCCCGTGGTCACCTGGGCGGCCTGGCCGTTCCACCGGGCGGCCGCAATCAACGCCCGCCACCTCTCATCCACCATGGACACCCTGGTGTCCATCGGTGTCGCCGCGGCATTCCTGTACTCCACCTGGCAGCTCATCGCTGATCCGATGCTGACCGCCCACACCGGCATGGACATGAGCGCCCACAGCCTCTACTTCGAAGTGGCGGCCGTCGTCACAACCTTCCTGCTGCTGGGCCGGTTCCTGGAAGCCAACGCAAAACAGCGCGCAGGAAACGCGCTCAAAGCACTGCTGAACCTTGGCGCGAAGGAAGCAACCGTCCTGCGCGACGGGGTAGAAGTGAAAGTTCCGACAGCATCCCTGACTCCCGGAGACGTCTTCGTCGTCCGGCCGGGCGAAAAGGTAGCCACCGACGGTTTCGTCATCGAGGGCCGCAGCGCGATCGACACTTCCCTCATCACCGGTGAGTCCGTTCCCACCGAGGTCGGCCCGGATGACACGGTGATCGGCGCGACGATGAACACCAGCGGACGCCTGCTGGTCAAAGCCACCAGGGTCGGCAGCGAGACAACCCTGGCGCAAATGGGACGCCTCGTCAGCGCCGCGCAGAGCGGCAAAGCACCGATCGCCAGGCTCGCTGACCGCATCAGCGCAGTCTTCGTGCCCATCGTTTTGCTCATCGCCGTCCTGACCTTCGTGATGTGGATGGTCCTCACCGGGGATACGGGCTCAGCGTTCACCGCGGCCGTCGCCGTCCTCGTGATCGCCTGCCCGTGCGCCCTTGGCCTGGCAACACCGGTCGGCCTGCTCACCGGAACCGGCCGGGGCGCGCAGCTGGGCATCCTCATCAAGGGGCCCCAGGTCCTGGAGGACACGCGCACCGTAAATACGATCGTGCTCGACAAGACCGGGACCGTCACCGCCGGCAGGCTTTCCGTCACCGCCGTCAGCCCTCTGGGTTCCCTGAGCGAGGACGACGTACTGGCCGTCGCCGGGGCTGTGGAAGCAGCCAGTGAGCACCCCATCGCTGAAGCCATAGCCGCAGCAGCAGCCCGTCAGGGCCGGCTCGCTGCCGTCGAGGACTTCACCAGCGCGGCAGGCGGAGGCGTGCGCGGCACCGTCAACGGCCGCACTGTAGTGGCTGGGACCGCGACCTGGCTGACCGAGAACAACATCACGATCACCGCTGACCACCGCGCTTGCCTGACTTCCCTGCAGCAAGCAGGAGCCACAGTGGTCTGGGTCGCCCTCGACGGGACACCCGAAGGACTGATCAGTCTCTTCGACACCGTCAAGACCGGCTCGGCATCGGCCATCACCCGGTTCAAGGAACTCGGGCTCACGCCCATGCTGCTCACCGGCGACAACCGCGCAGTGGCCGAAAAAGTTGCCGCCGAGGTGGGCATCGCGCCCGAACACGTCATGGCCGAGGTGCTGCCCCACCAGAAAGTCGACGCAGTGAAGAAACTGCAGGACGCCGGAGCGACAGTGGCCATGGCGGGAGACGGCGTCAATGACGCAGCCGCCCTCGCCCAGGCGGACCTGGGCATCGCCATGGGTTCCGGCACGGACGTGGCGATCGAAGCAGCCGACCTAACGGTGATGGGAAGCAGCCTGGAACAGGTCGCCCAAGCCATCGAGCTCTCCCGCAGGACCCTGTCCACGATCAAAACCAATCTGTTCTGGGCGTTCTTCTACAATGCCGTCGGCATCCCCGTCGCCGCCCTGGGTTTACTCAACCCCATGCTGGCCGGCGCGGCCATGGCCGCCAGTTCCGTGCTCGTCGTCGCCAACTCCCTGCGCCTGCGCTCCTTCGGCACCACCCACAACACCACCCATAACACCACCCCCAACACCCCACAGAACACCGCATCAGAGGCTGGACCAAGGGCGACGCAGAGCACCGGAAGCCTCGAGCGATGAACGGGCCAACCCGTATTTCAGCGGTGACACGGCCAAAAATCGGTGTGCTGCTCGTTAGCGCGCTGGGCATTTTCTGGCTCGCCGTCGCCTTCCAGCGCAGCTTCACTTTGCTGGGCGACCCGGACCTCGTGGCGAAGTCGGTGGGGGCCGCATACCTGCTAATACCGCTGATCTGCATATGGGCGCTCACCCACGAGCTCCGGTTCGGCTTCAGGGCACAGGCGATGGCGCGCATCCTCGAACGCGAGGGCGGATTGACCGTCGATGACCTGCCACGCTCCCCTGCTGGCCGGATCGACCGTAAAGCCGCCGATGAACACTTCCAGCAGGCCAAGGCCGCCGCGGAACAGGCACCGGATGACTGGCGCACCTGGTACCGGCTCTCCTGCGCCTACGACACCGCCGGAGACCGCAAACGCGCGCGGCAGGCACTGCGCACGGCAGCAACACTCCACCACGAAACAACCCAGCCTGCCTAACCGAGCCGCATATCCAGCCGCATACCGAGCCGCATACCCAGCTGCACAGTCAGCTGCACTGGCGGTGCCGCGCTTCCCCGCAGCACTTCGTTACCCACCCTGCGAACCTGCGAAACCTGCAGCTATAGAAGCCGGCGCCGTAATTCAGAACTGCCCATGATCATCTCCAGCCGGGTGGCCGACAGATCAGCCGGCTGGGCAGTGTTGATCCTGTGGAGTCGTGAGCTATCCGAGGGTTGCGGCGAGTTCCCGGCACGCTGTTTCGCAGCGCCGGCACGCTTCGGCGCAAATCCGGCAGTGCTCATGCATTCCTGCGTGCTGCTCGCACTCATCCGCGCAGGCCTTGCATGCCACTTCGCAGGCCAGCAGGATCGCGCGGGTGATGTTCGCGTCGTAACCGGTATGCCGTGACAGCACCCGGCCGGTCGTCGTGCAGATATCGGCGCAGTCAGCATTCGTACGAATACATTTGGTGAGTTCGGCGACCATCTCCTCGCTCAGGCACGCATCCGCGCAGGCCGTACAGGTCTGCGCGCACTCGAAACAGGCCGCAATGCACTCGGCGAGCTTTTTCCGGTCAATACCACCAAGGTCCTTCGGATACGTCTCGAGCATAGAAGTGATGTGCGTCATGGAACTTCTCCTTCTTCGTTAGTCGAATTGATACAGACGGAGGTGAATGAGGGGACGTTCTTCGGGCTCACCCCTGCCAGTGACGCTAGCCCCTGGTCCGCCCCGCAAGCGAGCAATACGAGTCGGACGGGAAGAACCAATAAACCCCTTGACATATACCCCCTGGGGGTATAATTTTGGGGTTGTTGGACACGACACCAAGCCGCTCCCGCTGAAGCTGAACTCCCGAAGACTTCACCGCGGGGAGCCCAGTAGGTGCAGATGGCGTCCATCGGCGGTTCCTACATCCTCATGCCCCACTTCCGGAGGTTCTTCTCATGTGCAGCACACCCACTTCCACGTCCTCTCCCCTGACCCTTACCGAGAAAGAGCCTGCCGGTTGTGCCTGCTGCGCCCCACGGGACACTGCCACGCCTGCCCAGCAACCCAACACGGAGGAGACAGTGGCCGACTTCGCGCTCACCGGCCTCACCTGCGGTTCCTGCGCGTCCCGCGTCAGCGGTGCCGTCACTGCCCTCGAGGGAGTCCGCAACGTGCGGATCGACCTCGTACCGGGCGGCACCTCGACGCTCACCGTCATCAGTGCTGAGTCCGTCAATTCGTCAGCTATCACATCGGCAGTGGAGAAAGCCGGCTACCGGCTCCTCACCAGCTGATTCAGCAGGAGGACCCAGCACCATCAGGGCACCCAGGCGGTGCCAGGAGAGGTTTGATCATGACGAACAACGCACACCATCACAATCACCACCAGGGCTCCCCCAGTCCCACCATCACACCCACCGTCACGGAAGCTGCAGTCAACGGCAGCGATGATGCCCACACCACCCACGGCCAGGCCATGCCTCAGGCAGACGCCCACTCCGCTCTCGCCGAAACACAGCACCCCACCGGCCACACCGCCCACGCAGGGCACTCCGATCCCGCCGGGCATTTGGGCGGGGCGGCGGAGGATGATCATCAGGTCCATGCGCATGGGGAGCATGCGGGGCATTCAACGGCGATGTTCAAGAACAAGTTCTGGCTCAGCCTGGTCCTCGCGATCCCCGTGGTCGCGTTCAGCCCGATGTTCACCATGCTCTTCGGGTACATGCCGCCCGAGTTCCCGGGCTCGCCGTGGATCGCCCCGATCCTGGGCACGGTCATCTTCGTCTACGGCGGGGCCCCGTTCCTCAAGGGCGGGGTGACGGAGCTGAGGTCCCGGCAGCCGGGCATGATGCTGCTGATCGCGATGGCGATCAGCGTCGCGTTCATCGCCTCCTGGGTCACTACGCTGCGGATCGGCGAGTTCGACCTGGACTTCTGGTGGGAGCTCGCCCTGCTGGTGGTCATCATGCTGCTGGGTCATTGGATGGAGATGAGGGCCCTCGGCTCGGCCGCCGGGGCCCTCGACGCCCTGGCCGCACTGCTCCCCGACGAAGCCGACAGGGTCACCGGCACTGGAACCAACGCAATAGTCGAAACCGTTCCGGTGAGCTCCCTGGTTACCGGGGACGTGGTCCTCGTGCGTTCCGGCGCCCGGGTGCCCGCGGACGGGCAGATCATCGACGGTGTCGCGGAGTTCGACGAGGCGATGATCACCGGCGAATCCCGCACCGTGTCCCGCACCATCGGTGAGACCGTCGTCGCCGGAACCGTAGCGACCGACAACGCCGTCCGAGTACAGGTCACCGCGGTCGGCGCGGACACCACCCTCGCCGGGATTCAGCGACTGGTCGCGGAAGCGCAAGCCTCCTCCTCGAGGGCGCAGGCCCTCGCCGATAGGGCCGCGGCCCTGCTGTTCTACTTCGCGCTCGGCGCCGGCATCCTGACGTTCATTGCGTGGATGCTCCTCGGCAGCCCGGATGATGCAGTGATCCGCACCGTCACGGTCCTGGTGATCGCCTGCCCACATGCCCTGGGCCTGGCGATTCCGCTGGTGATCGCGATCTCCACCGAACGCGCTGCGAGGGCCGGGGTGCTGATCAAGAACCGCATCGCCCTGGAACGCATGCGCACCATCGACGTCGTCCTGTTCGACAAGACCGGCACCCTCACTGAAGGACGACATGCCGTCACCGCGACCACTACGGTCACCGGTGTCAGCGAGGCCGAGCTCCTGGCCCTGGCGGGGGCCGCGGAAGCCGACAGTGAGCACCCGGTCGCCCGCGCCATCGTCACCGCCGCCCAGACCAACCCGGCAGCGGCGAACCTCGGCTACACGGGCACGGGTTTCAGTTCCATGACCGGGCGCGGTGTGCGGGCCGCTGTGAGCGGCCATGACGTCGCTGTGGGCGGACCGAACATGCTCAAAGAGCTCGGACTCGGCACGCCCGCGGACATCGCTGGGACGGTGCAGGAATGGGTTGGACGGGGAGCGTCCGTGCTGCATGTCATCCGCGACGGTTCCGTGATCGGTGCGGTCCGGCTCGAGGACAAGGTGCGGGAGGAATCCCGTGCCGCCGTGAAGGCTCTGCAGGACCGTGGGGTGAAGGTCGCGATGATCACCGGGGACGCACGGCAGGTCGCCGACGTCGTCGGTCAGGAGTTGGGCATCGATGAGGTGTTCGCCGATGTCCTGCCGCAGGACAAGGACTCCAAGGTCACCGAACTGCAGTCCCGGGGCCTGAAAGTTGCGATGGTTGGCGACGGCGTGAACGACGCCCCAGCCCTTGCTCGGGCCGAGGTCGGTATCGCGATCGGGGCGGGAACGGATGTGGCGATGGAGTCTGCCGGTGTCGTTCTCGCCGGGAACGACCCGCGCGCGGTGCTGGCGATGATCGACCTGTCCAGGGCCAGCTACCGGAAGATGATCCAGAACCTCGTCTGGGCCACCGGGTACAACGTGCTCGCCGTTCCTCTGGCCGCAGGGGTGCTGGCGTTCGCGGGGATCCTGCTCTCCCCGGCCGCCGGCGCGGTCCTGATGAGCGTGTCCACCATCGTCGTGGCCCTCAACGCCCAACTACTCCGCCGGATCAACCTCGACCCGGAACGGATCAGCACCACGGCCTAGCTCCCACGCCGGTCCTACCGCTGCCTGTCCACCGGCGTCCTCGCCCGCATCCAGCACTTATGAGAAGCGGCGGACACCGGTGGGAAGGCTGTGGCGACAGGGCTTACCCCGGGCACCACCAGTGCCGGTGGGTCGTTGGGCAGGGAGCGGGTGGAACAGTTGCACCAACGTGCACGGGCTGGCTTCCGGATACTGAAGGACATGCGAGCTGGGCCCCGGCAGGAATCCGCCGCTTGGCCTCATCGGGTGTCGGGCCCCTACTGTTGTTGTGGAGGTCAAACCTGATGCCGGCCCTGAGGGTGTACCCCGCCTGGGTATTATTTTGAGTTGAAGGATGGCTGAAGGATGAGGGGAGGGACGAACACACAGTGAAAGATTTGCTGCTCACCGTTCCTCAATTCCAGCGATCCTCCGCAACTGGAACCCTCGTGTCCTTGACATGGACCCTGCGGCTTCTGACTCTTTTGGTCGGGGTACTGGCGATGCACCTATGGATCAGCCCGAGCATCGGTGAGCCAGCAGGCAGCACGGCTTCCACCCATACTGCTCCCGCTCACACCGTCGCTTCTGCACCCACCGCTTCGGAAGCCTCCGGGACCCTCGTGACGACCGAAACAGCCGCTCCGGATGCAGATATGCAAGCAGGCTCAGCAGTAGGTGCAGCAGTGATGGTCGGTTCCGCTGCGGATGGCCATGGCTCTGCCGACGGCTCCCTGTGTGAGCTGACCTGCCCGAACGGGCACTCCATGGTGGACGCCATGTGCATGATCGCGCTGCTGATCATTGGTCTCGCAGGTTTCCTGGGGCTTCGTTCCGCGCTCCTACGCGGCACCCTGATCCGTCGCGGCCCCCCATCACTGGCCTTCACTCTTCCTTTCAGAGCGCAAACAGTTTCCTTGGTTCAGCTCTCGATCAGTCGCACATAAACACTGGGAGGCCCCTTCGCGGCTTCCTCCTGTTCCCGCCTCACACGCCTGTGCACTTGCCGGCTCTGTCATAGCCGGGCTCTCGCCTCAACACCATCCAGGTACCGCCTTTCCATCGGTACCGCCTCCCGCTCAGAACGAACTCTGCGCGCGGACGGTATGAGTGGCGCCAGAGGATGCACAAGGCAGCCGTCGTCGTGGGAACACCGACCAATCGTTTCTTTCCTGAACCCGTGTATTCACATACCGAAGGACTGTTCTCATGAAGCACCGTTTCGCATCACTTACCGCCCTGTCCGCCGCCGCTCTCATCACCCTGTCCGCCTGTGGTTCATCCTCGGGCGGGAGCATGGAGGGCATGGACATGGGCGAAGAAAGCTCCGCTGCGGCGGAGGCCACCCCGAGTGCCTCTGCGGGGGCCACCTCAGAAGCAACCTCCACCGCATCCGCCGAGGACATGGCCGAGCACAACGACGCGGATGTGATGTTCGCGCAGATGATGTTGCCCCACCACCGGCAGGCCGTGGAGATGAGCAACATGCTCCTCGAGAAGGAGGGTATCGACCCGGCTGTGACCGACCTCGCGACCCGCATCGCTGCCGCCCAGGAACCTGAGATCGAGCAGCTCACCACCTGGCTGGAAGCCTGGGGTGAGCCCGAGGAGCCCGAGGGCGGCGTGGAAGGCCACGACATGGGTTCCATGGGCGAGGGGGAATCCATGGAGGGCATGGGGTCGATGGAGGGCATGATGAGCGACGAGGACATGGCGGCGCTTGGCACTGCTGAAGGCGTTGAAGCCGAAACCCTGTTCCTGGAGTCGATGATCGCCCACCACCGCGGGGCTGTGCAGATGGCCCAGCAGGAAATCGAGGACGGCATGTTCCCCGAGGCGATCGAGATGGCCGAGACCATCGTGGAAACCCAGCAGGCAGAGATCGAGGAGATGACAGCACTGCTCGAGCAGCGCTGACACCACACCCCTCATCACTGAGGCCCGGCAACTCGGCTGATTGACCAGCTGCTCGCTGATACCTCGATCGCCGGAGCCTGAACCGGGGCCCGCTGCCACCACCATGGCGGCGGGTCCCGGCAGCCCGGCCAATGACATCTCCAAGCTGCTTCACTCCGCGGCCCCTTTTCGAGGCCCACGCTTCCTGACCTGAAATCACTCCCCCACCTCTCGAGCGGGACACCCAGCCATCCTCACGGGCATTCCTGCCCGTCGCGTGCTGCCCGCGCCCTACGCATTCCCCTGGAACACCCCGGCCAGCCCGGTATACCCGACAAACACCGAGTACACCGAGCACCGACGGCAGCACCAGCAGGGACGCACCCTTTGATCGGATACATCACCCCATGACTTCCCCCACTGCTTCTCCCACTCCGTCCTCCGCTGCTTCCTCGCCTGCTTTCCTTGCTGCGGGACGTGTGCCCCGTGCCTGGCGCCGGCGCGCCCTGGTCGGGGTCTCCCTCGCCCTGACGTTGGGGACTGTGGCGTGCACGTCATCGACCGATTCAACAGCCGGCTCGGCAGCCGGCTCAGCGGTCGGCGATGACGGTGCAGGGTCGGCCGCATCGGCCCAGCCGTATCCCTCCCACGTCCATGGGCTGGCGGTGGACCCTGATACGCAATCGGTGCTGATCGCCTCTCACGAGGGCCTTTTCACGGTCAACGGTGAGTCCGCCGAACCCATGGGGCAGACGATTGATCTGATGGGCTTCACCGTCGGTAGCGACGGAACCTACTTCGCTTCCGGCCACCCGGGTCCCGGCGTCGATCTGCCTAACCCAGTGGGACTGATCAGCTCCACCGATGGGCTCACCTGGTCGCAGGTTGCCCGTGGTGGCGAGTCTGACTTCCATACCCTGACCACCACCTACCAGGGGATCATCGGGTTCGACGGCACCCTGCGGGTCAGCAAGGACGGCAGCTCCTGGACCGACGCGACCACGCAGATCAGCCCCTACACCCTGGCCGGGAACCCTGCCACGGAGCTCGCGGTCGCGACGACCGAAGATGGTATTTACCGGTCCGAGGATGCAGGAAAGACCTGGACGAAGGAACCAGATGCCCCGGTCGTCCTGGTAGCCGCCGTCACCGACGGCTCGGACCTCATCGGCGTGCTTCCCGCCGGTGACGTCCTGACCAGCACAGATGCCGGCATCACCTGGGAGCAGGCCGGGAAAGTTTCTGCGCAGCCCTCAGCGGTCACCACGAAACGGACGACCAACGGCATGGAAGTCTGGGTAACGACGGAGAACGGATTGGAGAAGTCAGTCGACAACGGCATGACCTTCACCACCGTCATCGATGCTGGCGGCGCCTGACACGTGCTGCCTCAAACCCACCTCACCAACCACCCGTACCACCACCAGGCCAATCACCCGGCTAACTCCTCGACCAGTGATGTGGTGGGTGATCTGCAGGTGGAAGTGGCCACCGGCACGAGCGGAGAACCTGGTCCGAGCACCGACGTAGTTGCGGACAGGACAACGGGCATCAAGACGGGCGTGACGATGGACGGCGGGCATACGCCCCTCAGCTCGGGGAGACTGCCATGACCGTTGGTGAGTTCTTCGCCGACACTGTTCAGTCCGGGGCCCTGCTCGCGGCGATTCCGCTGGCGATGACAGCCGGGATCGTGTCCTTCCTCTCCCCGTGCATCCTGCCGCTGGTCCCCGGGTACCTCGGCTACGTCTCAGGGCTCACCGAACCGGGACGGCCGGACAACCGCAGACGGGTACTAACCGGGGTGGCTCTGTTCATCCTCGGATTCGCGCTCGTGTTCACCCTGTACGGGGCGGCGTTCGGAGTCATGGGATCCTGGCTGCTGCGCTGGCAGGACCCACTCATCCGGGTCCTGGGCCTGTTCGTGATCGTGATGGGCCTGGCCCTCGTTGGCAGGGTCTCGTTCCTCCAGCGGACAGCGAAAATCACGTGGCGCCCGAAAACAGGGGTCGCCGGAGCACCCCTGCTGGGTGTCGTTTTCGGTCTCGGCTGGACACCGTGCATGGGTCCGACCCTCAGCGCTGTCCTGGCGCTGAGCACCACGACGGGCACCGCGTGGCGGGGAGCTGTCCTGGGATTCGTGTACTGCCTCGGTCTCGGGATCCCCTTCGTCCTCGTCGCCCTGGGAGTCCAATGGGTCACGACCGCCTTGGCCTTCGTCCGCCGCCACATCCGTGTCTTCAACATCATCGGCGGGTCCCTACTGATTCTCGTCGGAGCGCTCATGGTCACCGGTGTGTGGATGCTGTGGATCTACCAACTGCAGAACCTTGCCGGCACTTTCCTCACCCCCATCTAAGGACACCGCCGGCGCGCCGGGCCGTCCACTCCCGTACCTCTACAACCGGAGGGAACCTTCGTGAAATACCACCCCCACCCGACCATACTGTCGGTCGTACCTCGCCCGGCACGGGCCACCGTGTGGTCCCGTCGCGCCGCGGCGATGCTGGTCGCTTCCTGCCTCGTTCTCGCCGGCTGCGCAACAGCCAACGATGATCTCGCCGACCAGGCCCGCGCCGGCGATAACAAGAACTACATCGCCGGGGACGGGTCAGTGGCCGAATACGCGCCGGAGGAGCGCAGCGAACCCTTGGACGTGCAGGGAACCCTGTTCGACGGGACTCCGGTCACCTCCGGTGACTGGAGCGGAGACGTCGTCGTTCTGAACGTCTGGTACGCGGCCTGCGCCCCGTGCCGAGTGGAAGCGCCTTCCCTCCAGCAACTCAGTGAACGATTCACCCCCGATGGTGTGCGCTTCTATGGGGTGAACGTCCGCGATGAGAAGCCGACCGCGGAAGCATTCGAGCGGACCTTCGGCATCACCTACCCGAGTTTCGAGGACCGCAACGGAAAGCTGCTGCTCCAGCTCACCGACTACGTACCACCCCAGGCCGTCCCCACCACCCTCGTCTTGGACCGGCAGGGCAGAGTCGCAGCACGGATCCTCGGCGTCGCCGACGAAACGACCCTGCGCACCCTGATCAGCGACGCCCTTAACACCCCCACAGCCACCGCTAGCACCACCGCCAAAACCAACGCCCTCTCCCACACACCAGCAACAACGGTCATAGGGCTTAGGGCAGGGATGTCATTCGTGCGCGGGGTCGATGAGCAGCAGGACCGGAACCATGTCAGCTGACACGAAGCCCGACGCGGGACAGGGCCGCCGTCCCGTCCCCCGTCAGAAGGGCGGACCGGCAAAGGACGATGTCCGGGTGTCCGCTCTCGGGCCGGTGGAGATGCTTCGTTGGGTGTGGCGGCAGCTGACCAGCATGCGCACTGCACTGCAGCTCCTGCTCCTGCTCGCGGTTGCTGCCGTGCCAGGGTCCTTGTTCCCGCAGCGTCCCGCGAACCCGGCGGTCGTGACCCAGTACCTGCAGGACAACCCTGATACCGGTCCTTGGTTGGACAGGTTCCAGCTCTTCGACGTTTTCTCCTCCGTCTGGTTCTCCGCGATCTACCTGCTGCTGTTCACATCGCTCATCGGTTGCGTCATTCCGCGCACCAGAGTGTATTTGAACGCGTTACGGGCAACACCGCCCCGCACACCGCGACGACTCTCCCGCCTTCCCCAGCACGGCACACTCACCCTGCCAAACCGCCCCGCCCCGGTCCCGGATCCGGTTTCTGGTCCAGGCCTGGATTCGGCCGGCCAGCCTCCCTCTGTTGCACATCGCAGCCTCACTGCCACGGTCACAGAGGCGGCCGCGATTCTTCGCAAGCTCGGGTACCGGGTCGACGTGCGGGATACGGACACCGGCCGGCCCTCCGTCGGGGCCGAGCGGGGATTCCTGAAAGAAGCAGGGAACCTGTTGTTCCACACAGCCCTGATCGGGGTGCTGGTAGCCGTCGCAGTCGGCGGGATGTTCGGGTACCGGGGGCAGAAACTCATCGTGGAGGGTGAAGGATTCACCAACGCCCTGATCGGCTACGACTCCTTCACCCCCGGAACAAATTTCAACGAGGACACCCTGGCACCCTTCGCCCTCACCCTCGAGGACTTCGATGTCACCTTCAACCGGGACGACCCAGCCACCTACGGGCAGCCACTGGACTTCACCGCCACCATGACTGTGCAGGAGAACCCCGATTCCGCCCTGGTCCGGCAGGAGCTGAAAGTCAACGCGCCGATCGGCATGGACGGAACCAACGTCTACCTCGTCGGAAACGGTTACGCGCCGGTCATCACCGTGCGTGACGGCGACGGCAACATCGCGTTCTCCGGGCCCGTACCCGCCCAGCCCACGGACTCGGCCTACACCTCGACCATCGTCATCAAAGCCCCCGACGCGCAACCCGACCAGCTCGGGTTCGTCGGGTTCTTCCTGCCCACCGCCGTCGTCGACGACACGGGGCTTGCCTTCGGCTCGGATCCCGACCCGTTCAACCCCCGGCTGAACCTGAACTCCTACTACGGCAACCTCGGCCTCGATGACGGCACCCCCAGATCCGTGTATCAGCTCGACACCACCGAGCTGACGCAACTCAACGGACGGGACCTGGACGCAGGCGGCATCGTCCTGGAACCGGAGCAGACCTACGAACTGCCCGACGGACGAGGGTCCATCACCTTCGACAGCCTCAAACGCTTCGTCGCACTGGACATCACCTACGATCCAGGCAAGATCGGGGCCCTCGTGTTCTCCACCCTGGCCCTGACCGGACTCATCCTTTCCCTCATTACTCCACGCCGCCGCGCCTGGATCGCCGCGTCCACCTCGACGGACGGGAACACGGTCATGGAATACGGGCTCCTCGCCCGGGGGGAAGACCCCGGACTCGGCAAGGAAGCAAACAGGATCCGCACCTACCTGCAACACCACTTCCAGCAGCAGTCCGGGCACCAGGAGTTTCCCGAGACCCCGCACAGCACGACCCCACCGGCCCCTATCCCCGACACCACCGAAAACACCACCCCCAGCACTGTCACCAGCACTGTCACCAGCACTGTCACCAGCACTGTCACCAGCAGTTCCACCCGACCATCGGATCAGTCATGAACCCCGCACCGCCGGATACCTACATTCCCTCCCCCACGATCAGCGCCCTCCAGTTCGGACCCATCACCCTGAACTTCTATGCGCTGTGCATCCTCGCCGGGATTGTCACCGCGGTGTGGCTGACCGGACGCCGCCTCGACGCCCGAGGCGGCCAGCCCGGCCAGGTCCTCGACGTCGTGATGTGGGCGGTTCCGTTCGGCATCATCGGTGGCCGGCTCTACCACGTGATCACCGACTATCAGCTCTACTTCGGGCCAGGGAAGGACCCTGTCGACGCGCTGAGGATCTGGGAAGGCGGCCTGGGCATCTGGGGAGCCATCGCTCTCGGTGCCCTCGGCGCGTACATCGGCTGCCGCCGCAACAACGTCACCTTCCTCGCGTTCGCCGATGCCGCCGCCCCGGCAGTTCTCATCGCCCAGGCCCTGGGCCGGTGGGGCAACTGGTTCAACAACGAACTCTACGGGGATCCCTCCACCGCACCCTGGGCCCTGCAGATCCACGCCATGGACGCCGGCACCGGACGGGCACAGCTCAACCCCGACGGAACGCCGGTCGTCCTGGGATACTTCGACCCGACCTTCTTGTACGAGTCACTGTGGTGCCTGATCGCAGCAGCCCTGATCCTGATCCTGGATCGGAGAACCACCCTTGGCGCCGGTTCCGTCCTCGCCCTGTACGTCGCCCTCTACACCGCCGGCAGGTTCTTCTTCGAACTCATGCGCTCCGACTACGCCAACACCATCCTCGGACTGCGCATCAACACCTGGGTCTCAGCGATCCTCTTCCTCGCCGCGACCACCCTCTTCCTCATGCGCAGAAACCGCCCCCGATCAGCCACACACTCCACGGAACTCCAGGACCCACCGCAACACCCCGAAATACCTCCCACCCAGCAAGCCGACATCACCGGCCCCAGCACCCGCTAACAACCACTCACCCGACGGGACCCACCTCATGCAACAACCCCACGAACCAGGGGCAATCATTCCCCCATCCGACCCGCCGGCTGCCGCACCGCCGGCACACCCATCCCCTGGTGGACGTACCCCTCCCCCGGTCCCTACCCCGGAAAGTACCCTCACCGCCGATGGGTTGTCGGCAGCAGATGAACCGGTCCTGTGGAAGGAACGCCTGTACCCGAACTTCTGGGTGTGGCTGATCATTGTCGGCCTGGCCTTCGTCCCGGCGGTCGTTTTCGCTCCCATCGACATGACTATCGGGGTCATGGCATCCGTCATCACCCTGATCTTCCTCGTGATCATGATGGTGACGTCCATTCCCACCATCGTGGTGACCCGCTCCGTGCTGCAGGTCGGCCGTGCCCGGATTGACCGGATGTATGTCGGCACAGCGGAGGCCTTCATCAAGGAAGAAGCCACCGCCCAACGGGGAACGGGCCTGCACGGGTTGACCTACCTCTGTATCAGGGGATGGATCGACGCCGTCGTGAAAATCGAGATCACCGACAAGGAAGACCCCGCACCGTACTGGCTGGTGTCCTCCAGGCACCCCGATGAACTTGCCGAACTCCTCACCGCCCGGACACCACGGCCGTGATCGACAGGGAATGCCTCGACCGAGTGGAAGGTCATTAGGACATGGGATCAAACAAGCGCAAATCAACTCAGTCACGAGCAGCGAAGCAGCGCTACGTGGCAGCACAACACGCCGAAATTGAACGACAATACCGACGAAAGCAACAGCGCAAAGCCCTCATCCTCGGCGTGATCCTTCTAATCTTTGCCGCCGTCACCGCCCTGACGACGTTCATCCTCGTTACCTGACGGTCATTGAAATGAGCAACACCCTTCATCTGGCACTGGCACTGGCACTGGCACTGGTCAGGGGGCGGGGCAGAGGGCCTTTCCTGGTGTTGCGTCTCATCTGGGGCGACACCTGCATGACTCATCTACTTACATGAGTAATTGGGTCAGGCCGAGTACAAGCCCTCCGGTGCTCGGACGATGGGTAGTGGTTTGTTCGCGGGCTTGTGCTCCATTGCCGTGCAGCCCTGGAAGGGGCCGGTGCCCGAGAAGAGGGCGGCCATGGTGGGGTCGGCGTAGTTGTTCCACCAGTTCGCCAATCCGGTTGTCGGGTCGAGGCGTAAGGCTTCCCAGGCGCGCCAGAGGGCGTTGAGCCGGTTGACGGCTTCCTTGTGTCGCCACCAGCTGGCGCACCAGGTGAACTCCGCACGTCCATGAGACACCACGGGCCGCTGATACTGGTGCACCAGGAACTCGGTCACGAACTCCTCGAGGTTGTCGAAAACCATTTCGGGAGCAGGCTGCGCGGTCCGCTGAGTTGGGCGGGCGCTATCGGTCTCGGGTTCCTCGCCGGGGAACACATCATCGGCAGAGTCGTCGGCCCCGAAGGGCGCATGTAGATCCACTTCTCTACTCCTTAACCATTGCCAACCACCGGTTACCGCCGGCAGCGACAACCGGGTTGGGAGGAACCTCGGCAGTGGCTTCCACCACCGGAGGTCTCGCTGCAGCGGATGCAGAGGCGACCCGTGTGTCATTGTGAGCGGCTTCGGACGCCGCAACCTTGTCCGCGTAGGGGCGGTCGCTGACAGGGACTGTGCGCAGCAGGACGGCCCGGGAGCCGGAGCCGAGCATGATGGCCCGGCCCTTGGGCATCGCGGCGAGATCCGCGACGGACAGGATGTCGTCGGTGGAGTCCTGGCGGCTCGTGGAGCGGCTGTCCTTCTGCCTCGAGGTCGACACCGACGTGTACCGGTACTGACCCACGAGGTCGGAGAGCATCTTCAGGAATCCCTCTTCCTTGACGTTGCCGCCGTAGGTGAAGACGTTGGCCGTGGAGAACAGCTTCTTCATCCCGGACTCGCCCCACACGTCGACGCCTTGAGACCAGGATTGGAGGAAGGTAGAAACCACGATTCCTCGGGAGCCGTAGTGGCTGTAGAGGTCGGGCAGGTTCTCCCACCGGCACACGTTCGCAGCCTCATCGAGGACGCAGACCATCGGGACCGCCAGGCGGCCACCCGCCTGCGTGGCCGCGTACTCCTCGGCTGCGGTGGCCGTGGCCACGGTCAGGGACGTCACTAGAGGACCTGCGGTGCCGGCGCCTTCCTTGGACAGCGCATAGAGGGTGTTCTTACCCTTGATGAAGTCCTCGGGCGTGAACTGCGGCCGCGGATCGTTCGGACCGCTGGGGTTCACCCAGGCGGCGATCTTCTCGTTCTTCAGGCACGTGGCCATCTGCCGTGCGGTGCCGTAGACACCTTCGCGCTGCTTGTCGGGCAGCGACATGGTGCTGCCCATCGAGTCGGCTTCCTTCCGCCATCCGGCGTCGAACAGAAGACCGGCGGCTTCCTGGTTCTCGGAGTGGGAGAGCCAGCTATGGACCTGACTGATCGGGCGGTCGCTGACCGCGGCCGCGAGCAGGTACCCGGCGAGTAGGTCCTTGCCTGCGTTGTCGAAGTAGGCGTCGCCGCCCTTGGCTCCGACGGGCCGGGAGCCGAGGGCGAAGTTGTTCGCCATTTCTGCGGCTCGTTCTGCGTCGATGACGTAGCTGAGCGGGTTCCACCACCAGGTGGGCTTTTCGTTCGCAACTCCCTGCGGGTCGAAGATCCACACGTCGCCGTTCTCGGCGCGGATGTCGCGGGTCAGGTCGGACAGGTCGCGCTTGTTCGACGTCGCGATCACCGGCCCGGGAGCTTCGATGATCGAGGGTGCAGCCTGGGTTGTGGTCTTGCCGGTGCGGGTGCCCCAGATGTGCAGGAGTGTGTCCTCCCACGACGCGTACAGGGTGTTCCCGCCGCGCACCATCTGCCCGATCTTGATGCCCGGTGACTGCTCGGCGCTCAGGCCGAAGCGGGCGGCTTTGGCTTTCACCTGCTTCTCGGTGAAGGGCGCGACGTCTTTCAGGGACGCCATCTTCACTGCGGCCCGGTCGTGCTTGACGATCTTCCGGCCCTTGCGAATGCTCAGGACGATGTACAGCACGAACAGTGCCAGCAGCACGACGCCGGCAATGATCGCCAGCGTGATCTCGGTGGAGCGCCACGGCATGATGCCGGTGAAGTTGCCCAGGGATCGCGGCCAGAACCCGGTAGGGATTCCTTCGGGCCGGGGTGCGAGCTGATGCCCGAGGGTGTTCAGCCCGTACAGGGCGCCCGGGACGCCGATGAGGGCGACGATGAGGACGACCAGCAGGCCGGTCTCCCCGCCGAGGCCGGCTGTGTGCTTGCGGTCCAGTGAGCTCACAGCTCGCCTCGTTCCTCTGCGGCGCGGCTCTTGGCCTTGTGCCACTTCTTCTCGGTGTCGTGGACTCGCGACCGGCGCTCGGTGGGGGTGAACTCCATTGAGAACGGGATGCCGGCCCGGGAGCCGACCTTGATGAAGAACTTGCCCTGCCCTGGTGGGGGCTGGGTGGTCCGGTCGTCGTTGTACCAGGCGGCGTTGTCGTCGTCCTCGAGCCACGCGGCCAGCTCGTCGTCCGTGAACGACTGATCGGTCCGCCGGAACACGTCGTCGTTGGTGTAGCGCATGGCGTCGTCGCCTGCCCGGTTCCAGGCGGGCGGGTCCTGCCATGCGGCGAGCTGTTCCTGCTCCCGGTTGCTCAACGGCACGGACTGGGTGAGCAGCGGCATTTCGGAGCGGGCGAGGCCACCGAGGATTTTGATGCCGCAGCGGTCCATGATGCCCTGGGCCTTGTGCCGGTCCGCTTCGTCCTTGACCGCTTTGAGGTCAGAGGGAGTGTGGGACGCCATGATCTGCCCGACGCCCCACTCACGGTTCAGACGGGTGAGGGCGTTGACCTGATCCACGATGCCGGGACCGGCCGCGAGGGTGTTCCACAGCTCATCGAGTATCACCAGGAATCGCTGGCGCTCGATCACGCCGTCGTCAGCGAGCATGTTCGAGGTGGTGACGGTCCCGAACCCGGCAGACCAGCACGCCATGAGTGTTGCCGCCCGCAGATCGTTCTCGGCCTGCGAGATCCGGGAGAGGTCGAACGCCATCGGCGTCGTCGCGTCGATCTTGTGAGTGGACTGCTTGGAGAACATGTCACCGAACGCGCCAGCCCCGCAGAGGGAGTTCAGCGAGGACTCCAGACCCTCGGTGATCGTGTCGTACCGCTCGTTGCTGCCACGATCCAAAGCCACCTCGCGCACCTGCGCCGGACGTGCTTTCAGGACAGTCCGCAGATCGTCCATGAGGGGAACAGTGCCAGCGAGGTTGTGCTCCGCCTCGAGGACCATCAAGCACCGGTCAAGGATCGACTCCTCACGCTCATCGAGGGGTTTTTTGCGCAGGATGGCAATGAGAGCGGCAATGAGTCCACGACGTCGTGCGTGCAGTTCGGTGAGCAGTTCCTCCCGCTTCACGGGGGAGAGCCGGGTCGCAGCTTCTAGGGCGCCGGCATCATCGAGGGGGTTGATGTGGCCGATACCGCGGCCCAAAGGGAGGCCCTTGCCGCCGAGCTTTTCGATCATGTCGATGTGCTCGCCCTTGATGTCCCCGAGGATCATGGGGTTCACCCCGAACGCGCACAGGCCGATCGCCATGCGGCGCAGCAGCGAGGACTTCCCCAGGCCGGGGTTCGCCATGACGAACGCGGACGGGTTCGAAATCAGGCGGACGTTCTGGAACCACGAAATCGGGTCGCAGCACACCGGCTCGTTCGAGAGCAGGTTCCGTCCCAGCGGCACACCTTCCAGGGGTGCGCCGCCGCCCATCGGGAACGGGTACAGACCGCACACCTGATAGTTCGTGCCGCGCATCTCCTTCACCGGGTGCAGCAGCTGCGCCTCACCCATCCCACGGCCCTTGAACCCGCGAGGCCCTGGACGCATGGGGGCCTTGACCGCAGTGCTGCCCGTCCGAGCTTTCCTCGCATTCGTCGCAGCCTTCGTACCGCTCTTGGCTCGGCCCTTCGCTTTCGCAGGAGCGTTCGTTGACCGGCCTGTACTGAGTTTCGCGAGAACGCGGGCCCATGCTCCGTCAGGAACCTGCCCCGGGTTGGATGAACCCGCAGCGTTGAAGGAACCTGCAGATGGGTTGAGTGCGGCCATCAGAGTGCGTCCCTTACAGTCTTGGGCAGTGCCAGGTGGTCGGGAATGACGATGCCCAGCGGCAGGCCGGCGGCGAAGGTGGAGTCCTGCGCCCCGTAAGCCTCCTCGAGGCGGATACGAGCGGATGCGCCGAGGTTCTCGATCGCGGCCTCGGCTTCGGGCAGGTCCTCCTTGTGACGGACCGTCGCGGTGACGATCATCGCGAAGTTCAGCAGACCTGCTCCATCGGCTTCCTCCTCCGCCGTCGCTTTCGCGGCCCGCGTCTCACGGCTGTCCCGCGACGTCGCGCGGTTCCGTGATGAGGCGTTGAAGGTCGCGGTGTTGACGTCGTTCTCGACCAGCTGCGCAGCTCGCGCCGGGTCGATCGGACGGTAGAGCATCGTCACGCGCTTGCGGACGACCTCAGGGGTCGGCGCGACGAGGGACTGCAGCACGTTCGCCTGAATGGTGGATCGAGGGGGCACTGACATCGCCCAGGTCTTCGACCACGCGTTGTTGTGGTGGTAGCTGTCCCAGAACGCGTCAGCGGCCTGCGGGCCGACCTCGTTCCAGTCCAACATCGGTGCCTTACCGTCTGCGTGGGCGCGGTCGAACAGGATCGCCTCCGCAGGGTCGTACGCCACGCGGATGACCTCGCACAGCTCCTGCGCGGACAAGGGGGTCGAGACGCCGGCCCCGGTGTCACCCAGGCTCAGGGTCAGGTTCGGCAGCCGGGCCGCGAGGTCGTTGGCGACCTCATCGGCTTTGCGGATCTTCCCGCCCGGGCGCAGCGTCGCCTTGAACGTCACCGCGATGTACGCACGCGTGACGGTCGCACCGGTGGGAAGGGCACGCACGGTTTCATTCATGATGTCGCGGGCGAACGCCGGTGCGTTCGGGTCCATCCGGTTCTCGACCTTACGGGCGAGCCGGAACCCGGAATCCGGTGCGGTCTCGATCGTCGCGGACGCGGCAATCAGACCGGGCTCGTCGGTGAGCATGCCCAGCCAGTGCGACCACCGGTCGACCCACCGGTTGATCTGCTCCTGGTCGACCATGCCGCCACCGTCCGGCTCGGAACCGAGCACCACGGTGTAGTGGTTCTTCACCGGGATGTGCAGCAGGGCGAACGGGCGGCCGTAGCCGTCGGTGTGCTCGCTGATGGTCGAGCGAGCCGAGATACCAGGCAGCTGCGTCGTCCCGGAGGGAACACGGCTGATCGGTCCCGCCCGGTACACGTTCGCCCCGGCGTAGCGGGCGTTCATCCACCCGAAGCGGCGCATGATGCGCTCGATCATCGTGCGGCCGTGCTTGTTCTTCTGCATCGACAGGAGGATCAGCACTCCAATCAGCAGCTCGAAGATCAGGGCTCCCATCCACTGGCCGAGCATCATCAGGACCACGCCGACGACGACGCCGAGGATCAAGATCATGGTGCCGGCCGTCGACAGCCCGGCCAGACCCTTGCTCGTCGGCAACCGGTAGTTGCCGTAGATGCGTGGTCGGACGTCGGGGGTCTTAGCGTCGGTGTGCGCCATCAGTGCGGTCCTCGTTCCCAGTATTGTTCGAGACTTCGTTCTTCAACTGCTGCGCCTGCTTTTGGAGCTGCGCAGCTCCCTGACTCAGCGCAGCGCCCGCCGGGCCAGCCGCACTGGATGCACCCTTGGGTCCAGCTGCTCGCGCACCCGCCGGCCCTCCGGCTGTCTGGGGCGGAATAGCGCCCTGAGCCGAAGGCTTAGCCCCCGACTCCGCAGCTGACGGTGGTGAAGCCTTCGGAAGGCTATTCGAACCGCCCTGTCCACTGCCCGAACCGGTTTGAGCACCTTCCTGGACAGCACCCTGGACGGCCTCGCTGCCCTTCTTAATCGCCTGCCCAGCAACCATTGCTGCAGCTACGGGAGGCACGGCCGCAGCCGCTCCAGCTGCAGCACTGCCACCAGCCGCCGCACCAGCGCCTGCACCAGCGGTACTGCCAGCCCCAGCCGTGGTACTTGCTGCTGACTCAGTCGGCACTGCTTTCGAACCGCCACCGGTCACGTCTGCGCCCTTCGGTGCAGCACCGTCACCGCTACCGTCCCCGCCGCCCTTCGGAGCGGACGACGAGTTGCCCGAGGTCCCCGACTTCGCCGGAGGCCCCTGAGGTGGTGCCTGGCTACCGAACCCCTGTCCTCCACGCGGAGTGCGGGACGCACCCTGCGGGATTGCTGCGCCCAGTGCTGCGAAGCCCATGGCGGCCCCACCGCCACCACCGGAGGACGCCATGGCGCCCAGCGCCGGGCTGAGGAAGCCGATGAGGACCGGCAGAGCCACAACAGACGCGAGGATCAGCATGAGGCCCGCGGAGAACTGCAGGAGAGCCTGACCGGAGAACAAGCCAGCGGTCGTCATCTGGATGCCGGTCGCGTAAATCAGTGCGGCAGCTGGCTTGTAGAACGCGAAGGCGAGGGTCCACGCAATGATTTTGCTGAACCAGCTCTTACCCGTTTCGGTGTTCATGAAAGCCGCCGACAGGGGCAGGACACCAGCAATGAGGAACAGCATCGCCGTCCGGAGCACCATGAGCATGATCTGCACGATGTTCACCAGCACGGCAAGCAGCCCGCCGACGATGATGAGCATCTGATTGCCCATCAGGAAGGTCGCGCTGGAGGCGCCCGTGTCTTCCATGCCCAGAAGCATCTGCACATCAGCTTGGAAGTCGTCTCCGACACCAGCCTGGATGATTTGCTCCGCCAGAGCGTCGGTAGCTCCGAGGAGCACGTTGAGGAGGGCGACACCGGAGGCTGTCACGATGGCCAGCGTCAGGAGTCCCTTGAGGAGGTCCTGTGCCGGTTCGGCCCGCTGTGACCACACCATGCGGACGCCGGCGACGATCATGCTGATAGCAGCCAAAGCGAGAGTCAGATAGAACGTCTGATCCTGCACGAAGCCCACGGCCGGAGCCGACGAGGCTGCGCGTCGAGGAACGATGTAGCCGACCAGAGAGGTGGCTCCACCAACGAGGGCAGCCCCACCAAACACGATGGTCGCGGTGTTCACCAGGCCCGCACCATCACCACGGCGAGCATTCGTCACCAGAGTGATTCCCAACAAGATGATCGCGATCGTACTAATACCAAGCCCGATCCACGTCGCATAACCGAGGATCGTGGCAACCTGATCATCGAACGCACCCCCCGCGGGAGCATCAGCGGAACCAGTGGCTCCAGTCGTCAGATTGCCCGCGTCGATCGTCGTCCACAGCGTGCCGAGCTGGGCGATCGTCGCAACCAACGCCGCCTGAACGGCATCAGCCATCGCTTCAATCGCGTTACCTGCTGCACCGGTAAGAGCGTCTGAAATGCCATTGCCGACGTTGCATCCGAGATCCCCAAAGTTGCATTCGTTCTTAGCAACCTCAGCCACTGTTGGGACCCCAAGGAATGTAGCCCGACAGGTCGGAAATCTGACCCTGAACAGGCCCACTCGAACCGTCGTCCTTGTACCTCACGTACCAGTCACCCTCGTGCCACTCCATGACGCCAGAGGTGGTGAAGTAGACAAGTCCCTCGCCGGAGTCACCAGAGTAGGCAACCTCCACTGTTGCCTTATCTTCCGTGTAAGACAGAAGGCGGAAGCCTTCGATCTTGATTGGAGGAGTCGGGCCGGCATCGGAGGCTATTCGCTGCTCAATCCGCTCAAGACCGATGTCTTTGCCAGGGCCTTCGAGTGAAAGAGCTTTGGTGGTTTCCAAGAACAACGCATCATCGCCCGATGAGGCGAGCAGTCCCACCATGGCGACAAGTGCCCCTTCGGGGGTGTGGGAGTAGCAGGAGCGGACACCAGTCTGCTCGTCCACAACACCTGGGCCATGATCGGCGGACTTGGGTGCTGCAATTCCACCAAGGAACTCCCACTCAACGTTCTCAGGCGCAGAGGTCAGGGTGGTCCCTCCGGTGGCACCCAGGCCGCACACGGACTCGTCCGATGAAGTTGCCGACGCAGATGGTGTAGGTGTGGCCGCCTGTGTCTGAGCTGGTGGTGCGGCCTCGGATTCGTCGTCGTTGCCGACCCAGACGAAGAGGATGATCCCGACGATGATGAGCAGCAGGACGGCAACCGCTGACATGAGGAAGCGGGGTGCAGCCCACCAGACGTTCTCGGTTTCTTCGGTTTCGGCCATGACTACTCCTGTAGGTAGGGCTGATTCTGCAGGGTGGCTAGGCTGCGCCGCCGCCGGAGATGAAGGTCAGCAGTGAGGCTCCGCCGGAGATGAGGGCGACGGCGAGGACGATTTTGATGATGCCGGAGATCTCCTGCGTGGTTTCGCCGCGGCTGGAGTCGAACGCCATCTTGCCGCCGACGACGAGGAGGCCGAGGACGCAGATGCCCAGGGCGATCCACTTGCCGACACCGACCATCCGGTTCCAGGCGTCGCCGATCCCGGGAGGGGCTAGGGGCGCGCTGTCGGGCAGGGTGTTCGCGTTGATCATGACGTCCTGTGCGAGGAGGAGCAGCTGCATGGTTCTAATTCCTTCCAGAATTAAGGTGATCGATGACCTCACTGAGACTGGTGAGGACTTTCCTTGGCTCGCGGGCCAGCGACTCGGGGTCGACCGTGCCGTGGAGCCGAAGCTCTTCTATCCACGGCAGCGTCCACGTCTGTGGGACGCCGCCGGCGGTGATGCGGGTCAGGTTATGCAGGGCCTTGGGCGTCTTGCCGGGTGCGTCCGCGATCACGATGAGGCCGCGCAGGGTGATGGTGGGATGTGAGCCGGCGGCCCAGTCACGGGCTGCGAGCTGCGCGGCTTTCAGGCCCCGGTGGTTCTGCCGGGCGACGAGAAAGACATCGGCCGGCGGCGCCGACAGGTCAGTGGTCGGGACAGCATCCGAGCGGGAGGGCCAGCGATGGTGGCAGGGAACCCCGCCCAGGAGGTCGGCCATGGTGTTCTCACCGGCTCCCCCGTGCACTCCAAGCCAGAAGACCTCGGGGTTGTCGGTGATAAACCGGGCCATACCCTCGCCTGCAGCGAGGCCAAGAATGCCCTGCTGCGGACCGGCGACACCGCGTAAAACCTCAACAGCGTCCCGAATTTCGGTCTCCGTCACGACGGGCGCCTCGACGGGCTCGCGCGTGACGAAGTCGCCCCAACGATTGTTCATTTAGCTATGCCCCCGACGGCTTCCCATAGACTCGACTGCGATCATCCTAACGCACCGCAGAGAACTGGAGAGCCATTATGTCAACTGAAGTGACCGAAAGTGAATCGAGGCGTAACCTAGGGTACTGTTCCCTGCATGGGGACTGGAGTGGTCCTTGTGTCTAGAGCACTCGATGTACTTTTCGCTGATCTGCCCCCGCGACTCAGTGTCGACCAGCTCACTGACGTTCTTGGTCTATCCGACAAGACAGTGACGTACCGATGGCTGCGCGATGGCCGGATACCTGCAATCAGACTCGGCGGGACATGGATCATCTTCCGCGACGACATCAAGGACCACCTCGAGGCGCACTACAACACGCCTGGCCCCAAATCTGCGCCGGAACCAGGTACCGAGCCAGATACCGAGAACGATCCACCAGAAGACTGAGGGGACATGATGACGGCGGAAGCACTGACCAGGCCGGTATGCACGGCGACCATCGGCGACGACGACACAGTGAGCGTCACCATCGATGGAGTCGACCAGACCTTCGGGTCCATGCCGGAAGCGATCGGCTTCCTCGCCAGCACGGCAGGCGACCTCAGCCGCCCCGTGAAGGTCACCGCCTACGATCCGTCCTCGACGACGCAGCCGCAGACCCACCTCATCGTCAATGAGGACGGTTCTGTCGAAGCAGACGCCAGCGTGCCCGTGAAGAAGCGGCCACCACGCCGAACCACCCCCCGCCCAACCCAGGCAACACCTGCAAGCCAGCCCGAACGCCCGGCAGGACGTCAGGCTGAGCGTCCTGTTACAGCAGACGTGGACCCCACTTCTGTGGCCAGCCTTCCTGTGATCGAGGATGCTCAGCCCGAAGCAGCGGAACCGCAGGCATCACGCCAGGCACCTCAGCCGGCGGTCAAGCAGATCCCTGACATTCCCCCAACGGCTTCCCCCGAACCGGCCCCGGTGTCACATGGATCAGAGGTGTCAGCGGCATCAGCGGCATCACAGCCTGTCCCAGTCACTGTTCAGGTGGAGCCAGGGGATGCCCGGATCAAGCTGCGCCCCGAGGTGAAGGCCGAGAAGGCGGCAGCGCCGGCACGTGAGGGGTTCCGGGGCTGGCTGAACGCCACGTTCAAAGCCAAGCTCGCCGCGTCCCCTGCAGAGCAGGCAAGCCGTGAGCGGCGGGCACGGATCCAGCGCCCGCTGGAGACCCACTGCACCATGGCCGTTGTCCAGCTCAAGGGCGGTGCGACGAAGACCACCGTGGCGTACCACCTGGCCGCTACCTACGGGCGGATCCGTGGAGGGAACATCCTCGCGGGTGAGTTCAACGAGAACCAGGGCACCCTGGGTGAGCGGGCCGTTGCAGGCTCCCACGACCGCACCACGCTGGACCTGATCCGCAACCTCGGTACCGTCACCCGACGCACCAGCGACCTCGTGCGCTACATCCGCCCGCAGGGCGACGACCGCATCCACGTCCTCGCCTCCCCGCCCGAAGGCGCTGACCGCCGCCGCGTCGACGGCACCTCCGTGAAGGCCGCGCACGATGTACTGCTCTCTCTCTACAACCTGATCCTGCTCGACACAGGCAACTCCGCCCAGGCATCGACATGGCAGGCCGCCGTCGACGTCGCTGACTCGCTCGTGTTCGTCGCCCAAAACAAGGCCGATGACTTCCGTCTCCTCGAGGCGACCATCGAGGGCGTCAAAGCCCAAGGCCACGCCGCGAAGTTCGCCCGGTCGATCCTGGTCATCACGAACACCGCGCAGCCCAACAGCGAACGGCTCGCCCAGCTCAAGGAGTACGGGGAAAGCATCGGCCTCGCGGCCGTCGTCGTCGTGCCGTTCGACAGGTCCCTGCAGGAGGGCCAGGACTTCGACTACGAAGCCCTGAACCCCGCCACACGCCGAGCCTACGAGGAAGCAACAGCCGCCCTCACCGACCAGCTCTAAACGCACATCATCCGGTCTCACATTCGGTCTCAGTTCAAACGCAGGGGTTAGGAAGGCATGGCAGGGGGGAAAGCCATCGGGTGCGGCATCGCCGCCCTCACCGTCGTGCCTCTCGGAGCGGTCGTGGCCATGACCATGCTTGTCGCCGGCATCGCTGAGGACGAGGAGGCCGCGCAGCTTGAACGAGCGTCCTGCACCGTGTCCGAGGACGCCGGTGCGAAGCCAGGCGCCCTGCAGGCTGTTCCGAACGGGTGGGGGCCTCTGGTGGAGGCGGCAGCGAAAGAGGCGGGCCTTCCTGCCAGCGTCGTCGCCGCTCAGCTGAACCAAGAGTCGGGGTGGAACGAGAACGCCACCAGTCCTGTCGGGGCCCAGGGCGTCGCCCAATTCATGCCAGCGACGTGGGCGGCCTACGGCAACGGCGGTGACCCGTTCTCCGCGAAGGACGCCATCCCCGCCTACGGGCGGTACATGGCCGCACTGAAGGAGGAAGTGCAGTCGATCGCAGGCGGGGATGCGAACCTGCTCGTGCAGCTCACCCTCGCCGCGTACAACGCCGGCCCGGGAGCCGTGCAGCAGTACAAGGGCATTCCCCCGTACCAGGAGACAGAGAAGTACGTCAGTGCCATCCTCGACTCCGCGCAGAGCGGGTTCTCCATGGACTGCAAGGCACCCACCGGCGGCAAGCCGTGGGACGGCGACCTTGGAGACGGCGAGTGGACCGTTCCCCTGCCGGGAGGCGTCTTCACCTCCGGCTACGGGAAGCGCAACGTCATCGGCCTGCCCGCCTGGGCCCAAGACCACGTGGGCGTGGACATCTCCACACCCGGCGCCGGCTACGGCAACGGCGGACCCGTCGTCGCACCCACAGACCTGCGCATCACCGGGTTCAACGACAAGGACGGGTGCGTGATCGCCAAGGAAGACGGCGACGACCCCGACTTCGGGTTCGCGTTCTGCCACCTCAACGCCTACTCCGTGAAGGTGGGCGACAAGCTCAAACGCGGCGACATCATCGGCGCTGAGGGCAACAAGGCAGACCTCGGCAGCGTTCCTACACATCTACATTTCGAGATTTATACACCCGAAGCCCCCGACGTCACCTACCCGTACGAAGGCTTCAACATCGACCCCGAACCGATCCTCAAAGAGAAAGGCGCGTGGCCAGCATCATGACCCCGACACCCACGCACCACCGACCCACACACCAGCACCTGCACCGCCGCTCGACGGCCGTGCTGTGCCTGGTCATGTCACTGACGCTCTCAGCAGTCGCCTGCAGCAGCGTTGATGAGCAGGCTGGGCCAACCTTCGAAACAACGCCGACGACCGTTTACGAGGGCTCCTACACGCCAATGGCTGAAAGCGACTTGATCGGCAACGGCACCTTTGCGACCCCCTACGACGCTGACCGCGCCGATGTCGAGTCCACGGCCGAGGTCGCCGCGCTCATGCTGCACTCGTGGGACACCACAATCGACACCACCCAGACAGCAGCCGCGATCCGTGCGATCCCGCTGATGAGCAACGAATGGGCGATCAACCAGGTCGAGCCCGAGCGCAACGGCGCACAAGGCGAATGGCTGGAACCCGCCGAGCACCAGGCATACAGCGCGCCCTCGATCGTTCCCGCCCCCGGCGACGTCTCCGAAGACGTAGCCGACGACAAGGCCATCCGCGCCTATGACGTCAGCTGGCGCTGGATCAGCCGCGACGGAACCGACCTCCCTACCACCGGGCGGCAGATCGTCACGATCTACCTCGAGAAGCACGACGGCCAGTGGGACGTCGTAGGACACCAGTTCCAGGACATGGGGCTCTGATGCGAGTAAAAGTGTGCCGCGACACGCCGCCGCCTTCCCACTTAACTCAATCTGATTCAGGTTTGATCTGTCTTACAGGTTCAACTGGAAGAGGGATCATGGCACAGCGCAGCAAGGGTGAACGCCACGTCATCACCGCCCGACTGCCGATGAGCGACGCCCAAAAGCTCGCCGCGGTCGTTGCAGCGACGGACGAGAACAGGAGCGACCTAGTCGCCCGTCTCGTTCATAGCTACCTCGAAACCATTGACCTCGATGCAATCACCGGCCAGGAGGCATTCCAGCTCAGCAAAGCGTCATAAAAAAGAAGGCCCGCCGTAGCGGGCCTTCTCATATCCAAGAATCCAAGCTTCACACCGTCTTATCCGCCAAGACTGCCGGTGAGTAGCTCAACCGAGTGCGTCCTTTTCAGGTCGTACCCTCTGCCGAAAGTGTACACCGAGTGCTTGAAGCACCTCCAGCTCCTTATACCGCGCCACGCCGTGACGATTCCTCCCACCGTGATGCGGTATGGGCCTTGGCGCCGCTTATCGCCGGGCAGCCGTTCTACCGTCTTGGACGGTGGAAGGACGGCCGGTTCCAGTACCCGCGGCCCACCACTCCCCTGCCGATCACCAGGACGCCTCCTGCGCGTCCGGCGGCTGTCATGCTGCACAACGTCAACGGCTCCGTCCGCACACTCGTCCTCGACCTCGACACTTCCAAGGCCCGGAAGGCGGTCGTCGACGACGACGCCCGACGCCTTGGAGAGATCCTGCGCGCAGCCGGCCTCGCCTACGTCGAGGACGAGTCACCCAGCGGCGGCCGCCACCTGTACGTGCCGTTACAGGAACCCCTCACTGCGGCCGAGGCCCGCCAGCTGGTCGAAGCTTTCGGACGTCGCGCCGTCAGCCTTGACCCTAGCCCGCACCAGAACGTCGTCCACGGCTGCATCCGGGTCCCAGGATCCGCCCACAAAGCTGGTGGCCATCAGAGACTCATCACGCCGCTCACGGACGCCTACGGTATCCTCACCCGCCGCAACCCCACCACCGCGCTGGCCGCGCTGCGCACAGTCCTGGCGCCGGAGCTGCACCGCCTCGAGCAGCAACGCCGCACACAAGAACGCGCAACGGCCGCGACAGCAGCCGTCCGAGCAATTGCCAAGGGATCCGCAACATCATCGGCACCAACGGCCGGCAGTGAGCGCCCCCTGCGCTCCGTGGCCCGCACAGGGCTCTACGACACCAGCCGCTACGCCAGCCACTCAGAAGCACGCATGGCGGTTCTCAACCACTTCTCCGCCTGCCACTGGACTCTCGCTCAGGTCCGCGCAGGCATGACCGACCAGTTCGCCGGCCTCGCCGCCCTCTACGGCACCAAGACCGACCGGCTCCTGCCCGTCGAGTGGGCCAAAGCCCAAGCGTTCACCGCCACCACCGCACCAGCGAAAGACCCCTCTCAACAAGCAGGGAAGAAGACTGCGCACAAATACGACACAAGCCCCACTTACCTCACGGGGGGCAGCCCCAACCTCGCTCTGCAGCCAAGCCAGCCCTCCATCCATCAGCTTGTGAACGACCTCGAGAATGTCCTCTACGCGGTGCTCGATCGCAGGCTCATGGAACGAGGCAGGGAAGGCACTCACCTCCGGTTCCTCATTCGCGCAGTCTTGGCCTACATGCGGACCATGGAAACCAACATCCTCGACGTCGGTTGCCGCACCTTCGCCCTCGCCCTCGGCAAGAGCCACGCCACCATCGCCCGCCTCCTACCCATCCTCGAACGAGTATCGGCAGGCATCCTCACCCGCATCGACCGCGCACGCGGCCGCAACGCCGACACCTACGCCGTCCAGCTCCCCGATCACTTCCAGCAGCTCGCCCGCACCCTCACTTGGCGCAAAGGCAAGATCCACGCCATCCGCCCCGTGTTTCGGGTCCTCGGAGACGTCTCAGCCCTCGCCTACGAAGCCATCGAACGCGGCCACCACTCCCCCAGCACTGCCGACCTCACCCGCACCACGGGCATTTCACGCCGGGCCCTCATCGACCACCTCGCCGGCATGGAGGCCCTGCAGATGATCCGCAGACACCATGGCCGCTGGGAAGTCGTAGCCATCACCAACCTCTCCCAGCTTGCAGACCGCCTCGGTGCTACCGAGGACCGTGAAGCCCAGCTCACCCGCTACCGCAAGGAACGCGCCGCCTGGCACGCGTGGCTGGACCGCCATCTCGTCCCCCAGCTCAACGAGCACGAGCTGCACGACGCAGAAGTAGACGATCACTGGCTACCGCCCCTCGAGAACGAGGCCGAGTACCAGCGATCCCTCTGGAACGCTGCGAGACAAGTGGCTTAGCATCGACCACGACACTCAACTTGGCCGCGAGCAGCTCCACGGGCTGCACAGCATGGAGGTTCCAACAATGTCTGACGTTGCCGGCGACCAACTTGAAGCGTTCATCAACTCAAGCGCTCACCGGGGCCTCGGCCACAGTCTTTGGTGGCTCAGTGCCTACGCCAAAGCCTTCTTCCTCGGAGACTTCAGCGGGGCCGCGCTCGGCACCATTGTGGTCAGGTACAAAACCACCGGAGAGGAAGTGTTGCGTGTCAGCAGCGGAACCCGCGATGAGACAGCCGACCTGCTGATGCGCATCGAACAAGACCTGGCCCAGCTGACACTCAGCGACTTCCTCGCGGAGTGGAACGCGACCACACCCTGACCACACATTGGCCACGTCTCCTGCCCACATGGGCACGGCACAAGCTCCCCCACGCTCCGCTGCTTGTCCCGCACACATATGGACAGCACGAACCAACGGCCCGCCTGCACACAACGACCTGCGTCACCGACACGGGGTAACTCACCTCGAGCGAGCGGTGGCCGTGCACAGCCTCCTGGCGCTCAGGTACCGAAACGATTCTTGACCGGGATGTCACGGCGCCGGCACTGATCCGGACGCACCCACGCCTCACGAGCCCGCGAGAACTCAACCCACTGCGCGTACACCGCATCAGATGTCCATGCCATCGCGAAACCCTTCAACGTCTGCTTCCGACCATCCGGGTACTCCAACTCCACCCACATCGCAGGTGCCTTCTCCGACTCAGTCGCCGGCCGATCAGGTGGGTCGAGCTGCAGCGGAGGCACATAGCGGTCCGCGCTGGGCGGTATCCCGTGCCAACCAGGGTGAGGAGCTGAAGTCACCGGCATACCGTACCGATCTCTTCCGACAAGACAGACCTGCCGGTTCCGCGCCTGCTATTGCTACCGAACAAGTAGTAAAGTACTACAACACTACTACCATAGTAGAAGCATCAAGATAATTGAATCACTTTGATGCGACTTTCATCGCTCCTGCGTCACCTCGAAAGCCGTTTAGCACCAGAGTGCGTCTGTAGTGATGTGATACTACTACTACATTAGTAGCATGGTACTACCGTACTGGTACTGTATTACTACTATTTTAATCGGTAGTGGCAAAGGTCGACGGTGTGTATGCCACGATCCAACTACTAGTTCGGTAGTGTATTACTACCAAACTAGTAGTGCGCTACTACCAAATTACTACCGTATTACTATCAGAAAGGGTTCTATGATTCTCCTGATTGCGCATCATAAGGGCGGTGTTGGTAAGAGCACTATCGCCGTCAATCTCGCCGTGGAGTTTCAGAGGCGCGATATGGATCCGTTCATTCTAGAGGCTGACCCAACAGTCCATACGTCCACCAACTGGGCGAGGGATCGAGAGGAAGCTGGGGGAGTTCCGGTACAGACACTCCAGAAGACCGGGAATCTACGCCAGACACTGATGGACCTAGGGGAGAGATATGGGGTCGTAATTGTCGATGCACCGGGCAAGGACTCACGTGAGATGCGAACGGCTATGACTACAGCAGACATGCTGCTTGCTCCGATCGAACCGACTCAACCGGCATTGGATGTTACAGAGCAACTGGCGAAGGTCATTGAAGAAGCGCGGGACCTGAATCCGGAATTAAAGGTGCTCGCAGTACTGAACCGGGTTCCGACAAATACCTTCTCGAAAGCAGCAGACCAAGCAAAGCAGTACCTGGCTGAGTTCCCTGAAATACGTCTGGCATCGGCCCGGCTGCACGAGCGCAACGCCTACAAGGAGGCCTTGGCTGAGGGGCTGGGCGTGGTCGAGATGCGAGACAGCAAAGCGAAGAACGAGATCCAGAGGTTAGCAGAGGAGATCCTGGCATGGTGAAAGTAAGGCAACGCACCACCGCGCAGCAGGAACGAGCAGCGGAAGAGTTTGCAGCGAAAGCGGAGCAGCCTGAGGTGCCCGAGTCAGAGGACCGTCCCTCCCGACAGGCTCAGCCCAATCGGAACCTGCCGGCATGGAAGCGCCGAAACAAGGAGCCGAAAACGAGCGGTGCCAACATTCGGGTCAGTAAATCTCAACTCGAACTACTGCGCCGGGCAGCTGAGACTGAAGAAATATCGCAGCAGAAGTTGATCGAGAATATCCTTTGGCCAGTCTTGGAGGAACGGTACGGCGACAAATAGAGACCTGCGAGGTGTTGTTAGGTCCTCAAGGAGTATTACGGGGGACTGGCCGATGCAGAGGACAAGGAATTGGGGACGAGTGGCGCGGTTCCGCTGCGCTCCACCGCGCCACGATGGTCCTCCGCAATGTTCCGGACTGTCCGGCCGGCGCTCCTACGTCGCACCGGCCCCTCTGGTCTTTGCTGCTGTCCTTATGTTGTTGAGCGGGTGGTTCCGGGGCAGTTGTAGTGTCTTGGCTACCCAGGGGTAGTGGGTATGGCTGTTGCTGCTGTGCCGGGCGCTTGTCGTGACGGCTTCGTAGGATTGGCCGCCTGCCGTTCCCGTGATGGCCCGACCGCTGATTGAGAGACGCGACTGAAGCTCGCTGGATAAGGACACGACGGCGCGGTTATCTGCTGGGCGTTACTGGAAGCCGAGATGATTGGAGGCTGCAATGGTGCAGCTGTGGGCTGGTGTAGATGCAGGTAAGACCCATCACCACTGCGTGGTGATCGACGCGGACGGGGCTCGTTTGTACTCACAACGGATCGCGAATGATGAGAGTGCGCTGCTTGATCTCATCGCGGATGTCGCGAGTCTGGCCGGCGGCCTGGGGGACGAGGTGACGTGGGCGACGGACTTAAACCATGGGGGAGCGGCGTTACTGATCGCCTTGCTCGCTGCTCATGACCAGCGCCTGCTCTACATCCCGGGGCGCACAGTCCATCACGCGTCCAAGACCTACCGCGGTGACGGGAAAACCGATGCGAAGGACGCGCTGGTGATCGCTGATCAAGCGCGTATGCGCAGGGATCTACAGCCATTACGGGCAGGCGATGAAGTAAGCGTGGATCTGCGGATCCTGACCTCCCGCCGAGCCGATAAAGCAATCGATCGGGTACGGGCCATCAACCGGCTAAGGGCTCAGCTGCTGGAGTACTTCCCCGCACTCGAGCAGGCCTTCGATTACAGCCGGTCCAAAGCAGCATTGATGCTCTTGACCCGGTACCGGACACCGGAGGCACTGCGCCGGGCCGGTGAATCCCGGGTGCATGCATGGTTGAAGAAGCAGGGAGCTCGCAGCAGTGCCCGGGTGGCGGAGAAAGCCATCGCCGCGGCGAAGTCCCAATACACCGTGGTGCCGGCGCAAAGGGTGGGGGAGATGATGGCCGCAACCCTCGCCCAGGACGTCCTCGATCTCGAACATGAACTTGCGGATTTGGATGCGCTCATCAGTACACGAGTTTTCGACCACCGGCACACCAGCATCCTGTTGAGCATGCCAGGCTTCGGCCCTGTCCTGAGCGCGGAGTTCCTCGGCGCCACGGGTGGGGACATGACAGCCTTCGACGGCGCTGACCGCCTCGCAAGTGTCGCAGGCCTGGCACCGGTGCCCAGGGACTCCGGAAGAATTTCCGGTAACAACCACCGGCCCAGACGTTACGATCGCCGGCTCCTGCGCGTCTTTTACCTCGCAGCCATGTCCAGTCTGAAAAGCAATCCACCGTCCAGGACGTACTACGACCGCAAACGCGCCGAAGGGAAATCACACACGCAAGCCATCATCTGTTTGGCACGGCGCCGGCTGAATGTCCTCTGGGCCATGCTTCGGGATGAGACACCTTATGTATCCGCTGCCGTATCTGCGTTACCTCGGGCTGCATGAACCCAGGACGTCTCCCTGCGATTGATGTTGCAGATTACTGGCTGACTGTGGCGAAGACGAGGGAGTCCTCCCACGTTCCGCGGATGAGCCTGTCGTGGGGCCGGAGTCCCTCCAGCGTCATACCGATCTTTTCCAGAACTCTTGCCGAGGCGAGATTGGTCGGTCGGCAGGTGGCTTCGATTCTTGGAAGTTTCAGTACCTCCTGTCCATAAGACAGCAGGCTGGCGGCAGCCTCGGTGGCGTATCCCTTCCCCCAGTAACGGGTGCCAACGACATAACCGAGATGACCGTGATGGTGCTCGTCCACAGTGAGTCCAACGGAGCCTACCGGTGCCTCATCGGTAGGGGTGATGGTAAGAGTGAAGTCTGTTCGGGGTACCGCCTCCTGAGAGATCACACATGCTTCGAGAAAGCTGCGGGTGTCGTCTTCGGTATTCGGTCCCCAATCCACGTATTCGGCGATCTCCGGATCAGAGGCGAAGGAGTGGACGGCAGCGAAGTCCTCGAGAGTGTACTCACGAAGCACCAGTTGCTCAGTACGTAGTTCCATTCTTCAAGGATGGTTCATGCTCAAGGCCGAACATCACGCTTTGACCGATCAGCTACCTCCAATATCGGGTTCTCGGGTCTGCTGCACGGATAGGTGACATCTGATCTGGCTTGCCGGAAGGCGAGCCTGGAAGGATGTTGCTGTGCCTAAGCCTTACCCCGAGGAATTTCGTGATGATGTCGTGCGCGTCGCGAGGAACCGTGAACCCGGAGTGACGATCGAGCAGATCGCTCGAGATTTCGGTGTTCATCCGATGACCCTGACGAAGTGGCTACGCAACGCCGAGACCGACGATGCCGCTACGCCTGGTCAGGGTCGCAGCGAGACGTTGGAAAATCGTGAACTGCGCAAGCGCGTCCGGCTGTTGGAGCAGGAGAACGAAGTCCTGCGGCGGGCTGCAGCGTATTTGTCGCAGGCGAACCTGCCGGGAAAAGGCTCTACCCGCTCGTGAGTGAGCTCGCCGCCGACGGGGTGCCCGTGACGGTGACGTGTCGGGTCCTTAAGCTCTCCCGCCAGCCCTACTACCGGTGGCTGGTCGAGCCCATCACCGAGAGCGAGGTCGTCGAGGCATACCGGGCGAACGCACTGTTCAACGCTCACTCGGATGACCCCGAGTTCGGCCACCGCCTGCTGGCAGACGAGGCCCGCGACGCTGGTGAGGCAATGGCTGACCGGACCGCGTGGCGGATCTGCGCCGTCAATGGGTGGTGGAGCTCGTTCGGAAAGAAGCGCGGAAGAAACGGGAAGAAGCCGGGCCCGCCGGTCCACGACGACCTCTGCACGATCACCGACGAAAAGGGCCGCGTCCGGCACGAGTTCACCGCTGAGAAGCCTAACCAGTTGTGGCTGACGGACATCACGGAACACAAAACCGCAGAAGGAAAGCTGTACCTCTGCGCAATCAAAGACGTGTTCTCGAACCGGATCGTCGGCTACTCCATCGACTCGAGGATGAAATCCCGGTTGGCCGTCAACGCGCTGGAAAATGCTGTCGCTCGTCGTGGTGATATCGCCGGCTGCGTCGTCCATAGCGATCGAGGCTCGCAATTTCGGAGCCGGAAGTTCCTGCGTACTCTCACCCGTCACCGGATGGCCGGCTCGATGGGAAGAGTCGCGTCCTGCGGCGACAACGCTGCGATGGAGAGCTTCTTCAGTCTGCTGCAGAAGAACGTCCTCGACCGACGATCCTGGACCACCCGGGAGCAACTGCGCATCGCGATCGTGACCTGGATCGAGAGGACTTACCACCGGCGCCGACGCCAAGCTCGGCTCGGCCGATTGACGCCCATCGAGTTCGAGACCATCATGAACACGCCAGCCGCCCTGGCTGCGTGATTAGAAACTGTCACCTATCCGTGCAGCAGACCCCTCCTCATCACCCCACACGCACCCCACCATGTTTCGACACCTTTCACACCGTTGACAACATCATTGAGACTCCTTCGGATTGTGCGCCCCCGCTCCACAGCGTCAATCGCTATGCGACGTCGCGCCCAGGCAATCTGTTCGGCGCTCCTTCGTCGCTTATCTCCTCCCGCATTCCCTCAGCACTCCGCCCTTCGGGTTGAGCACTGTTCCGTCGGGGACGAGCGAGCGAGCTCGCCAGCAGGCAAAACAACGGGGGATAGGGCCGCACCACCACCGTCTCGACGTACTCACCTAGGGGGAGGGTTCTCATGACACTCACGCTGTACATCAAACCGGCCAACTGTTTCGCGTGCGACAAGACCAAGCAGAAGTTCACCGAAGCCGGCATCGAGTTCACCACCGTCGACATCACCACCAATGAGCAGGCCCTGGCCTACATCTCAGAGGAGCTCGGCTACAGCCAAGCGCCAGTTTGTCTCTACGAAAGGGACGGTACGGAGGATCACTGGTCCGGCCTCAACCCACCCAAGATCGCCCACGTCATCGCCCTCGAGACTGGGAGTGACAGCTGAACGGCGGCATGCTACATCTGTAGGAAAAAAGAAATGTAGAAATGTATAAATCGCGTTCTGTAGTGAAGGAAGGCAGGGAACCCCACGTGTAAGTCCGATCTGAGTTCGCTCACTATTGAGTACGTCTTGTTCGGTCTTCTAGCGATTGCCCTCATCATCACTGGAGGTGTTCTGCTGGTATTGGTCGACGGGGTGGGTTGGCCGGAGTGGGTTGCGATCGCGTCAGGGGTGCTCATCCTCGCGTTCTTGCGTGTGGCATGGAACAACGATGGGCCCTAACTCGTCAGCTACATACGGGCAGGATTTTGTAGAAAAGTAGGAATCTATAACTCTCGAAACACGGAACGACGGGGAGGTGAGCTTGGCGTCAGTGGGCCGACTTACCCTTACCCTACGTACTTCCACATTGACGACCAGCAGTCAGCCGCATGAGCCGCCTAGTAGGAAAGAGAACCCCGTGACCAGCAACTCTGAGGCGCAAGCACTCACGAACGAGCATCACTGCGGACTGAGGTCATGGGCGAAAGGCATCTACACGATCGAGGCAGCAACCGAGCTGCTGATCCGCGCCCACGAGGGCCGCTTCGCCAGGTCGGGACAGCCATGGATCGGTATGGGCAGCCGCTGGCCCTACGTTGATTTCGAAGTAATCGAGGACAACCTGGAAGGACTTTCCGGCGGCGAACGCCGGTTCATGCTGCTGGTCGCGTCCCTCGGCGACGGGGGAGCGCTGGTCGACCTCGGCGACATCATCCCGGGCCTGGACCGTGACGTGCTGGCCCTCGTGCTCGCCGCGATCGCGCACGCCGGCGGAAGCCACGAACACTCAGGGTTCGAGTTCACCGAGGACGGCACCCCAACCTCCATCGTCCGCCTCGCCCGACTCTATGACTGGCCCAACGCCAACATCATCTGACCCGTTGCGCGGCACACCCGCCGCCGACAAGCGGTACTCGAGGGCAGCGGGAAGTCCTGCCCAGGGTGCGCGGTAGGTCGAGTACGACGGACACCCCGGACAGGACTCCACTACAGAGCGTAGAACACCACTCTGACACCATCACGGGCAGCGGTTGGTGGAGGCTGACAGACTGACTGGATGCCTGCAACTCGCCCCGACAATGACCACGTGGCCGAGTGCGTGGAATGCGGCAGGACAGCTCCGCTGACGCTCACCGGGGACGGGACCCCGAAGGATTGGGCGTACATCGCGGACGCGGGACTGACATTCTGCCCGCTGCACCGGCCGCGGATGCCCGAGGGCTGGCAGGACGTCATCAGGATCTACAAGAAGGGCGAGCTCGACAAGCTCGCTGGCGACCGAAAACCACCGCCTACCGGCGCGTTCGAGGACGAATAGAGGAAGGCCCCGGGGAGGCTGCGTGGATGGGGGATAAACACGCAGACGACCGGGGCCTTCACCGATAGTTCTACTGGGTGAGAGCGCTCCCCACATAGCCGAAACAGAGGCATGACCGGCGTCAACGAAAAGGGCGGTAGGGGAGGGCTCACCACCGTCTACTACATGCTGTTCCTCACCGAGAATCTCCAGCCGATGCCACGACCGGACATCCCGCTCGGCTACGACCTTGTGCCGGTCCAGTCAGACACCTTCACCAAGGTGCAGGACTAAACGCCGGTGTGCCAACATCTCCCGGTAACGGATTTGATCGATGCCTCTGAACTGGATTGCGGTCGCGTAGCCGCTACGATGATTTGGTGATCACGCGTGAAATCGTCCAGGACAGTCGTTTCAACCGGGGTGCGTCGTTGCCCTATAGCCTTCGTCAAATTGACTTCCACTCAGCCATGCAGGATGTCTATGACTTCTTCTACGATGTGAACCAGCACCTACGGGATAAGGGCCTTCCCCGTCTTGATGACATGCTCCGTCCCGCAAATCTATCGGGCACCCTCTCTGACATGCTTACCGAGTCGTTGGCGAAGCATTCGCGAACGCTGACGGTCAACGCGTATCACAATGGTCACCCCGACCTCTTGGTTGAAGGGCGATACCCGGACAACAAAATCAAGTCTGGCGAGCACGGGGTAGAGATCAAGTCCACTCGTAAGCGAGGTGGGGCCGTAGACACTCATGGTGGCCGTAAGCAGTGGATGTGCGTCTTTGTGTACGAAGTCGACAACATCACCGAACCGGCTGACATGCGGCGTCCCTTGAGGATCCGCGAGGTCTACCTCGGTCAAGTGGAACCGGATGACTTCCGGAGGAACGAGCGAGGAGACCTCGGTACAAGAACCTCCACACTAGACCGCGACGGGATCGCGAAGCTTAGGCGCAGCTGGGTCTACATGCACACTGACTAACGCTTGTAAGCCGCCAACCGAGGGATAGCTTTGGAGGCAAGCTCGACGTACATCGGATCGAGTTCTACGCCAATGCTTGAGTAGCCGACTGCTTCCGCTGCCGCGAGTGTGGAGCCGGACCCTGCAAAAGGATCAAGAATCGTTCCTTCGCCTAACGGCAACATTCCGCGAACTACCTGTCGAAGGAAGTCCTGCGGTTTCAGCGACGGGTGATTGGCCAATTCCTTTTCCTGCTTACGAGTCGGCGCTGACTTAATCACATCTCCGAAGGGCAACTCATCAGAAATCCGCCGGAGCCCGCCAGTCTTCCACTTCCTGAGATTTGCGGCAACGGTCCCTTCTATTGGTTTGCGGAACAATACCCACGGTTCCCACTGGGAACGGGGCATCACTGAGACGCCCGGAAACTCATCATGGGCATTTTTCGGCCGGTCACCACCGCGCATGGTCATCACCTGGCGGACAATCTCTCCACGCCGCTCTAAACCAGCTTTGCCCATAGAGTACGACACGAGGTGAGACACCAATGGGTTCGCAGCAATCAGGACGTGAGCGCCGGGCACCAGGCAAGGGACAAGTGCCTCACCGAGGTTGCGGAAAAAGATCTCTAGGTGCTCAAGGTCGGCGTCGGACAAGGTCGTGAAACGAGGGAGCGGAGCGCGCGTGTGCCCGTCAAAGGAAGGCGGTATTCTCCACACGCCTCCCTTGCCAACCCGCAGCTTGGTTTGCTCCTTCTGCGTGTACTCCACCAGTCCGTACGGCGGATCAGTCACGACTCCATGGATGCTGTTGGGTTTCCAACTGCGAAGCCAGTCCAGCGAATCAGCGTTGTATAACGCTGCTGAACCATAGGTGAACGCGGCAACTGCCCTTTCGTCTGAGGCTGACTCAGCGGCGACGGTGTTCACTTCTTTGGTGTCAGCGTGTAGTGGCCGCGACCTGTGCGCTGGAACAAATTGGGCGTGTTGTTGCCAAGGTACGAACGGATGGACGAGGCCGGGACGGAGCCACCGAGGCGAGAGTTCGCTTCCGCATGGATGTCCGTCCAATGGGCGCCCTCGCTGCCCTTCGATCGAAGAGTTTCAAGTATCGAGTCCCTGACCGCACCTGGCTGCTGCTTCATGATTGTGTCCTCCCGTTAGGACGTCTAGACGTCAGAACAAGACTACTACGAAACACGCATGCAGCTAGAGAGCAGATACGATGCCCGGATGCCCTCGAGCTGCCATGCAACGGACCAACCTCCGAGCCATCAATCAATCGCGAGGGTTGTAGAGGGACGCGAGGGCTCAAGTGGGCCCCACCCAAAGGAGGCACACCCGGACGCAGGAAAACTGTCCTACGTGAGGGTAACTAGAGAGAGCTCCCTAGTGTCGGGAAAGTACTTCAACCCGACGGCAACTTTCACCGGATGATCCTGTTCACGATGCAGCTCTAGAACGATACCGAACTGTACTGTCTCATCCACATTGTGCTGCAGCCGATAGATATAGCCGTTGCTTAGCTCCGCTCGGATGACCGCCGCCAGGTCCTCTCGTGACAGCTCGTCGAGGCCGGCGATCCGAAGGAGCCCGTCCTTACAATCGCGGAGGTATCCGTACTTTCCCTCGTCGAGGAGAACCTCAAAACCGTTCAGGGCGAGAGGGTTCTCGGAGATAGCGTTGAGCGAGACGAGAACATCGTCGCGGTATTCGGGGTAGACCTTCGACGGTATTTTGTAGCCGAGCAATGGTGAGAAAAGCTGCGAGTTGACGCTAACGACGGTGTAGTTGTTCTCCTTGAAGGGGTAGCCAATTTCATTTTCGGAGCTAACCCAAGGATCGTCGGAGCCGTGGTCGACAAGAACGGTGTGCTTGTGCTTTAGGAACCGAGTTGCGACCATCGTTCCCGCCACGGTTCGAAAGTCGGAGGTGTACGTGCAAGGGACGTATCCCAGGTACATTTCTTCGGACTGCAAAGCCGCGTGTATCTCATCGCGCTGCCCCGCTGAGACGTTACTGAGGTAGACACAGTAGATGAACTGTCGTCCCCACTCGTCGGTTGAGGGATTCGAATTGAAGCCTGCAACTAATGCCAGTTGCTTCGTTTTCTCAGGAGGCAAGCCAATGTCGCCCGCGAGTACGCTGAGCGTGGACTTCCTGTTGAGAAGGGGTATCAGTACTTCAGCTACTGCATGCCCATACATGCCGTTGGACACGTGTTCAATGTTGAACAGCAGCGCCATCTCGTGTCGGTCGCCGGTGGTGGGAACCAGAGCAGGGCTGAGTGCGTCGTACGAGATGCCCACTGCAGACAGTTCGTTGACGAGCGTCTCGTGGTGGGCTCGGATGAAGTGTCCGAACTGCGTAGGGTTCATCTGGAAGTAGTTCCGTGTGGATGTCAGTCCCATGTCGGATCGGGCGTTTAGTGTCAGTATCGAGGCCATAAGTTAACACTATGCGCGGAACCTGAGAGTTGGAGTAGGAGGGGAGAGCTATGTACGGCCGAAGTGATGAGGCGTGGGACCAGCTCGTTCAGGCCGGGCATGTGTTCCTGCTGGAGCGTGCCAAGCTGAACCGACCGACCACGTACACCGAACTCAACGCTGTACTGCATCGCCGCACAGAACTTCGAGAGTTTGATTTCAACCAAGCAGACGAGCGAGCTGCGATGGGACATCTCCTCGGTCGAATCGTAGCGCTCGATCGAGAACAGTTCCCCAAACAGATGATTTCTGCTCTTGTCATCTATCTCAATGAGAACGACGCTGGTTCGGGCTTCTACCAGCTTGCCCAGAGTCTAGATCTCCTCGAACACAGGCCCAGTGCTAAGCGCAAAGAGAGTTTTTGGTTAGAACAACTAGAGCTGCTCAAGAATCGATAGATCTCACTCTTCTTCACATTCGGCCTAGTCATCAGATGCAGATTGCGGGGAGCGTTGCACTTCGAGCCGTGTGTGATGCCCGTGCTCGCACTCATAGGTTCGAAATTCTGTTGCGTGAGAAGGCTGCTCAGTGAGCGGTCCTGAGGGGTCACCAGCCCCGAAAGTCCTCATTCGCGGCTCAGTCTTCACGACGTAGCCGGGAAGGCCGCATGTGTTGCAGTTGACCTCGTTCTTCATAGCGAAAGTGTAGATGAGCAGCGGATCAACTGTGTGCTCGTGGTGGTCCTGGTGCAGAACTAGCTTGCCGACCTTGAACGACCGTTGGAGGATCGGTTGATAACCCCGCTGAAGCCCACGGTATCGCTCAACAGGAGCGGACGGCCTTAGTGACCTCGTTGTCCATTGCTGCTGAGCTACCCAATTCAACGGCGGGCGGAGTACACGCCGAAGCGGCGTGTACCGTCGTCACCACAGCTTCGAATACGCCAGCTGTAGCCGTTGGGTAACATCGACCCCCGTGTGCTGTGCCGCGGCCATCCTCACTCTCCATTTGTCGGACTTATGAGGACGTGCCAGGGCAGTTGCTTCCGTCTGTGACAACTCTCGAGCCCAGTTGATAGCGAAGCTGTCTCGGTTGACAGAGACGACCACGGCAGCGTCGAAATCGAGGTCATGAAAAGCCCAATGGCGCAGATCGCCGTGGGGCAGTGAACGTGCCTTGACCTGAAGTCGACGCCCGTCGCCGGCGATGATGTCGACGGATTTTGTCCCGACTCCAGTTAGCGTCCCGCTGTAGCTCGTCGCCACGGTTCGTTCCATGAGCTCTCCGGCTAGGGATGAACTAGTGCGGCTATAGCCTCTTTTCGAGATCTCGGCGTCGACGGCCGCCCGTAGTGTGAGGAGATCCCGGAGAGGCAGTGCACCCAGATCGACGTTGAGCATGCGTTCAGCTCTGGCTTTGTGCGGTGTACTCCGGGCAGAACGTGACAACGCCGACGGCCTCGATCGTTAGGCCCTCCACGATGGTGAACGAGGTTCCGGGTTTGGGGCTAATCCGCTCTAAGACTTCGTCCTCCGTGCCTCCGCGGCCGTAAATTGCGCAGATATCAAGTGCCATGTCGACCATCGTGCCGATGTCCCGGTATCCAAGATCCGACTCTTTCTCCACAGCGAGGGCGAGGAACGCCTCACCGACATCGGGGTCTAGTCCGCGATATGGGTCCTTCACAGTGTCCAAGTAGGAGGTCGGCTTTGGAGACGAGCTCACAGTCGGTCGGGCTACCGCGGTAGGCGAAGCAGACTCAGCAGAAGACGCCGTGGGCTCAGCTGTGTCCACAGAAGGCTCCGTGCTGCCCTGGCTGCACCCGGTGAGTAGCAGGCTGGCGAGCAGCACAACAGCCAGTTTTTTCAAGACGCCCCCAAATCGTGTGATTTCGCCGATCCTAACGCCGAGTTGGGCCCTCCCCGGACAGGACACCCGCAACTTCGTGGAATGCCTCGCGGCGTCGCGCGTCGCGTGCATGGCGCACTGCCGGATCCGGATGTCGAAGGGCGGTCCGCCCAGGATGGTACGACTCGACCGCCACGTACCGCCCGGCGATCTCGGGGTGCTCCTTGCTGAACCGCTTCCAGAGCAACTGGGCCTCGCGGCCCTGCAAGAGCACCACCTTAAGATCCGGCAGGAGACCGACCAGCCGACGCAACGGATCGATGCCCTCGGTGACCTGGCGGCTACTGAGTCCCGAGCTTTGGTCGTGTCGGTACCAGGGGTAGGCGTTCCACGGCGTGATGTTCTTCGGAGTTAGGCCCGCGTTCTCGAGTAGCTCACATTGCAGGGCCGCCGTGACGTCATCGTTCTCGACGCTCAGCATGCCCGAACCCCGGGCCTCACTCGTCATCGAACCGGGGTCGCGGAGCACGCTCAGCACGGGTGCTTCGGCGCCACCGTGGTTAGGCGCGACGTAGGGCACCCAGCCGCGGCCCGTCGGCGGCTCGTCCTCCCGGAGATCCTCGACGAGCGAGTTGATGGTCGTGATGAACGGCAGGTGGATACCCTGTTTCATCGACTCACGGAACTCGGAATCCTTCATCTTCCTAGTCATGCGTGTGACCCTATCCGGCAGTCTTGCCAGCCGGCGGAACGTGTGTCAGCGACACGTTCCGTCGGGAAGGCGTGGTTGACTCCCTCCAAACATTCGGCCGGCGCGCGGTGGCACGGCAAGTGCGGGTGCCGCAAAATCTAGCTGGTTCATGCCAGTTGAGCCCTTAATCCGCTTACTACTTCGATGGACTTTCGTAGCGCCAGATTGCGCGGTCGAGGTTCCTGGGTTCCACAGAAAGTTCCGCGGCTGCGAGCTGAAGGAGCTGTCGTGTTTGATCAGGTCCGGGTGCTTTGGCTTCCCCAAGCGCTCGGGCAAGGTAGCGCTGGATCATGACATCGGGTTTCGTTTCAGTGCCGACCCCTGCGTTCATGATCAGGTAGGACCAGGCGAGGTCGCCAAAGCCTTTGACTGAAAGCCATGCCTTCTCTACGGCGGCGTTCCCATCGGCTACGGCAGTCCGGAGGTGCTCGGTCGTCGTCACTGCAGTGTCCAGGGCTGCGAAGAGGGACAAACCCTCGTAAATGCCTTCTGGCCGGACGCGGTTCGAGCCTGCCAGTGGTCGTTTGTTGCGCAGGATGTTGGTTGCGAAATCTATGGGACCGCCAGCGCTGTCCATGGCTTCAATCAGATCGGGGCCACTGTCAGTGTCTGCCGTCGGACGGAAAGCTCGGTACTGGGCAATGACATTGCTTGCAGCGGCCGAGTTCCCGTTCAAGGAGTACGCCGAGTTCAGTGCGCAAAGCGCAAGAGAGTCACGAAACTCAACCGGGGCACTCCAGCCGGAAGGATCACCGAGATCCTCAGTAATGGACTTCACAAGAAGATCTAAGTCAGTCATCTCCGGATAGTATCTGGCACCTCCTACAGCGTTTGGAACCTCGTGCACAAAGGACGGCGGTCTCAACTGGTCAACGCACCGCCCACAGTTTCTATGCAACGACGCTGCTTTGCCGAGCTGCCGCTTCTATGCTCCTAGATCCTCACCGAGGTGGCGGTAGATCGTGCCGCGCGAGACGCCGAAGGTCTCTGCAATCTGCTGCACGGTGTAAGTCTTTTCCTCATACATCGCCCGTGCCTGCCGAATCTTTGTTGGGCTCATCTTGATCCGGCCACCTCCCTTACGGCCGCGGGCCCTAGCCGCTGCAAGGCCATCTTTCGTTCGTTCGACGATGAGGTCGTGTTCGAACTCGGCGATCGCCGCGAGCATGTGGAAGAACAACCTGCCCCCGGGCGTGGTGGTATCGATGCCTTGGGAGAGGGCCTTCAAGCCGACACCTCGCTTCTCGAGCCCGTCGACTACTTCTTTGAGGTTCCGTACTGATCGGCCGAGGCGGTCGAGTTTCGTGACGACGAGGGTGTCGCCGGCACGCAGGTAGTCGAGTGCGTCTTCGAGGGCAGGCCGCTTGGCGAGCACACCGGAGGCGTGCTCAATGAAAACCTTCTCGCACCCAGCGGCCTCGAGCGCATCGGTTTGTCCGTCAAGATTTTGATCCCGGGTCGAAACACGTGCGTACCCAACAGCTGTCATACCGCAAATGTACCGTGAACGTACCTGACAGTACTTAGCTCTCGGACACGAGCCATGAGACACAACACGCCGTCTTGGATCTTCTGGCCGTTGAGTGTCTTATGGACGGTCGTATAGAACACAGAGCAGCCTGCTCGGCGCCTGTCCCAGCAAATCCAGCTCGGCAGCGCGAATCACGCTGGTGACGCCCTAGTTCCAGATGATGAGCAGTAGCTAGTTGCTACCCTTGCGAGCTGTGCGATGAGGTGGACAGCACGCCATGGGTTCGAATCGTCGGGTTCGGATTCTTGAAGTTCGGCGTAAGTGGGACATCGTCATTAAGAGTTCTTGCTGCCCGCTCAGCGGACCCTGTCCACGATGGCCGATAGGACCGGTTCGAGGGCGGCGCGAATAGCCTTGGGCATGGTGTCGGACTCGAGGTGGGTGTGGGCGCGCGCGGCGTACTCCTTGGCGAGGTCGGCGGAGTAGTCCTTGGCTCCGCTGTCGATGAGGATGTGCCGGACGTAGTCGGCCTCGGCCGCGGACATGCCGGGACTGCCGATGAGCGACGAGATGCTTTCCCATTCCGGACGTGAGGAGACGTAGGACAGCAGGGTCGTGCGTTTGCCCTCCCGCAGGTCGCCCCAGTTCGTCTTGCCCGTGCGTGTCTCGTTGCCGAAGATACCCAGGAGGTCGTCGGTGATCTGGTAGGCGATCCCGGCGTTCCGTCCGAACTCACCCAGCAGCATGACCACTTGCTCCTCGGCACCCGCGAGGACGGCGCCGGCCTGGAGCGGCCCCTCGAAGGAGTACACGGAGGTCTTGAGCCGGGCCATCTGCACGATGTCCTCGAGCGGCGGCATCGATACATCGAGGGAAGTTTCGATGTCGAGGAACTCTCCTGCCGTCGAGGCGAAGACCGCCTCGTCCAGGATCTCGCCGAGCCTTTTCCGCACAGCAGTCGGAGCCTCGACGCGTTCGAGCAGCCGGTAGGCATTGGACAGGGCGAGGTCGCCGGCGATGACACCGGCGGAGAAGCCGATGTGCCTGGCTTCGTCCGGGGACATGCCCGCGGATTCGGCGATGCTGCGGTAGCGCCCCGAGACGTTGGGTATGCCCCGGCGGACGAAATCCCGATCGATGACGTCGTCGTGCACGATCAGCGCGGTGTGCAGCAGTTCGAACGCGGCGCCGACTTCCGCAGCGTTGTCGAGGTCGCGGCCACCGAGCATCCGGTAGGCGGACATGACGAGACGGGGCCTGAAGCGCTTTCCTCCGGCGGTGCAGCGCTCGAGGGTCTCCCAGAGGCCGTGGTAGCCGGGGCCGATCCTGGCGGCACGGTTCTTCGACTCCTCGAAGAACCGCTCGAGTGCGCCCTCGACCTGGTCGAGCCCTACGGTCTCGACCTGCAAAGTGTCCAGGTCCATGTCCATGTCCATAACTTCGCGCCTACCTTCCCCTGGGGGTGAGGTCAAAAAGCCTTCCGGCTCTCGATCACACTAGTTCCCGGGAAGCATTACAAGCGAGGCCCCGTGTTCTCGCACTTTTTGATCGCAGCGGGGGGTGTCTCGCGAACGATCGTTCGTGTGGCAGGTCTTTAGGAGTAGACGGGGATCACTTCCAAGGGATGCGGAATGTGTGCAAGGTGATTGCGTGGCGAGGATGCCTGGTGGAAGGGATGGGCACTGGTGGGCCGGGTGTGACCGGCCCACCGGTGGTCCTGACAGCGGCGCCCTGGTGAGGTTGTAGTTGCCCCTGCGGGTTACAGCGTGGCGAGCAGTTGCTGCATCTGATCGATCTCAGCCTGCTGGGTCTCGACGATCGTTTCAGCGAGTTCGACCGCGTCCGGGTTCTGCCCGTTGTCGACCTCGTCCTGCGCCATATCGATGGCCCCCTCGTGGTGGGCGGTCATGGACTCCAAGAACATGCGCGATGCTTCCACGCCCTCGGCGTTCTCGAGTGCGGCCATCTGGTCCTCGCTCATCATCCCGTCCATGCCTTCCATGCCTTCCATGCCTTCCATGTCGCCCGAGCCGCCCATGTCTCCCATGTCTCCCATGTCGTTGCCTTCCATGCCGCCTTCGGGTTCCATGGGCTCACCCCACACCTCGAGCCAACCGGTCATGGTCTCGATCTCGGGGCCCTGGGCGTCCTTGATCGTGGTTGCGAGGTCGGTGACCTGCGGGTCGACGCCGTCCTTGGCGAGGATCATCTCGCTCATTTCCACGGCCTGCTGGTGGTGCGGGATCATCATCCGCGCGAACATGACATCCGTGTCATTGTGGCCGGCCATCGCCTCATCAGAGGCACCCGACGAAGCACCAGCACTGGCCTCAGTGCCGGCCTCGGTGCTGGGTTCGGTTGTTGCTGTGGGGGTGGCCGCGGCGGAGCTTTCTTGGCCCATGTCCATGTCCTCCATCTCTCCGCCGGAGGACGAACCGCAGGCGGACAGGGTGATCAGGGCGGCAACGGACAGGGATGCTACGGAAAGGGAACGCTTCATAGTGGTCAAAATCCTTCGATACTCAGAGGGGACAAACGATCAACCCCAGGTGCCATCGACCAGAACGGTGACGGCGTCGACGTAGGGGATGTGGCCGAGCCCATGTGAGGGCGCGGCATGGCTATGAGCCAGGACCCGTCACCCGTTACAGCAAGGGTGGGTGTGGGCCGCGTATCCTATGTCCGGCTGATGCAGAGGTGAGTCAGTGAAGGAGCAGGCGCGGGTCGGGACACTCGGGCCAGGGCCGGGGGGCCGCGACGGACGACGGTCGAGAGGAGGGCCCGGCCGGCTGAAATGAGCAGCCTTGTAATGCCGGCGCCGATCATCGCCAGCACACATATCCCGAGCATCACTTCGTCGGCGCAGTCCCCACCGCACCCGGTGAGCATCCCGCCGTCCACGGACGCAGCCGAGGTCGCACTCGGCACAGCGGCCAGGGACACGTCCACTACGGCAGCATGGACAGCGGCGACCAAGGTCACCGCCCCTACCGCTATCCGGTCAAGACGACCATCATGGGTATGCGCGGGGCTATCCGCTGCATGTGCGGCAGCGCTATCCGCTGCTGTGGTGGCGGCTGTGACCGCACTGGCGGTGGTGGGGGTGGTGAGGTGGTGGGACGTCGAACCGTGTCCCCCCATCCACACATGCATCGCGAGGATCCCGACGATGATGGCCGTCAGCCCAGTGAACGTCAGAAGGAACGGCACGAAGGAGGGGTGCGCTGATTGGAGCGAGAAAGTGCGTGCGAAGGGGTTCTTGGTCACTGTCTCAGCTCCTTCGCCTGGTTTTCCTGATCCAACGTTTCCGTTCCAGGGTAGCTAGAGGCCGGTACCTGCAGGGAACCTCGCGATCCTGTCCTTCGATGTTCGTGTCACAGGGACAACGAATCCGTGCCGCTCGGAGTTCACTAAAGCGCCTGACTTTATCTTGTGGTTGAGACTGCTATTTATCGGGGACAGGTTGCACCCGCTGGCAGGGTGGGTTGCCGCAGATGCTTTTTCTCACTGATAATGAGCATCAGGTGCAGATGTACTGCCCGGGGTGGGTCATCTACTTGTGGGCGGGCGGAGCCTGAAGGATGAGGTTCCAAGTTGTCCATCTGTGGTTGAGCCATGGTGGTTGTGGTCTGCTGTTGGAGGACTGCTTGTTCCTGATGTGGAACGCCCGGTACAGTGGGCGTTGCAACGGGCAGTAGCCCCGCGAAGTTAGCCTGGCAGTCTTCCGGATGGTATGACGAGCCAGGCTCGCGCATTTAAAGCCTGCGCACCTGACCGATGAGCGGTTCTGCCTCGGTTCTCCATGACCCTCCTTTCTGGAAGCACCACGCGACGGCGTCCGCGATCCATAGCAGGGGTTCCTCGGTGCGGCGCATGTGTCTGTATTCCAGTGTGGTGTTGCCGCGGGTTTTCAGCTCAGCGTGGATGATCCGCCGGTCGGCTGCTGCGAGGGAGTCGTCCTGCTCGAGTACGAGGCGTTCTGCCTCGGCGTCACACAGGTCCTGGATTAGGGCTCCCAGGCAGGCCGGCCGGGCAACCTTGTCGGGTTGACCATCAACGATATAGACGACGGTCTTCACGCCAGTGCTGGCCGCGCCTCTGAGAAACGCACGTCTGGTTGAGTCCCTCTCGCTGTTGAAGTGCACGGAGGAGCTGCCCTTGTGCCGCAGGCCCCTGATCGCTGAGCGTGTGGCGGTGACGTCCGTCGGCGAGATGACCGCGGCCGCAATGTAGTAGCTGCCTGCTTTGGACTCATCCACGAAGACGTGGGAGCGGCGAGGCAGGTCCAAAGGCATGGATCGACCCTACCCGGCGCCCGAACTCACTTCGGCGACGTACACCATACCTACACAGGGATGGGTTGGAGGGCGGCGGAGCAAGGGGAGGGGCGAGATATGGGTGCGAATCGGCCTGTCCTTCTGATTGTCGCGGAGGATAATCAAGCGGCTTGTTGTGCAACCACCAGCTTTAACTGCGTCTGATCCAGAACACGTTCAAGCTTGCCTCCAAGTAGCACTGGGACGTCATCAAATTCGCGATCAAAACCGAGGGCTGGGGCGTGCAGTCAGCCACGAAGGAATCCCGTCACGGACGGCGCGGCAAACCCAGATCACGAGCGTAGCCGTTGTCAGGGCAAGGATGAGGACCTTCAGCGGGTAACGCAGAAGAGTTTGGATGACGAGAGCGGGCACGGCCAGCTCAATGGGCAGCGCGTTGGCGACGTTTGCGACAGTAAGCTGCACCTTTCCGGGTTCGGGCAGATACCTGCAGGACTCGCATCGGAGTGAGGCAGCTGTAGAGCCGGTGGAGAGTGTCACGGCTCCACTGTGCGGTGACCGTTTCAGCAGCGTTGCTACACCGTTCCGGGACAACGATCTTCAGTGGCGGTGGCTGACATCAGGATGGCCGATATTAGGGAATCGCCCGGTCTCAGGATGGGGCCGGTGTGACCGATGGCGTATGCGGGTACCGGTCCTCGGTGTGCGCTCCTTTACGCTTCGGGGGGCGTCCTTCGATCAGGAGATACAGCGAGGGTACGAGGATCAGCGTCAGCAGCGTTGAGGAGAACAGGCCACCAATGACGACGATCGCGAGGTCCTGGGAGATAAAGCCGCTTGAACCGGTCACACCGAGTGCCATTGGAGTGAGCGCGAAGATGGTTGCTAGCGCGGTCATGACGATGGGCCTCAGGCGTTGTCGGGCTCCGTCGGACACGGCGGACTGTACGTCCATGCCCTGCTTGCGGTACTGGTTGATGAGGTCGATCAGCACGATTGCGTTGGTGACGACGATGCCGATGAGCATCAGCATGCCGATCAGTGCAGAGATACCCAGTGGGCGTCCTGTTACGAGGAGCAGAATGATCGCCCCGGTTGCCGCGAAGGGAATGGAGACCAACAGGATCAGTGGCTGCCGCAGGGATCGGAGGGTGCCGACCAGCAGCAGGAAGATGATCGCCACGGCCACCAGCATCGCGATGCCGAGTTGCTGGAACGACTCGGTCTGGGTTTCAGCGAGTCCACCTATTTCGGCGCGCGCACCTTCTGGAAGCTGCAGTTGAGCCAGTGAGTCCTCCACAGCGGTGGACACGGCGCCGAGCTCACCTTCTGCGGGGGCGATGGAGATGGTTGTTACCTGTTCGCCGCTGTCCCGGATGATTTGGGCGGGAACAATCACCTCCTCGACGGTGGCGATGTCGGTCAGGGGGGTGAGACCTTCTGCTGTGGGCAAGGGCAGCTGGCGCAGCTCGTCCACGTCAGCTGGCGGGGTCGCTGAATCGATGTAGATGCTGATGTCCTTCTCATCGAGAGTGACGGACCCGACGGCTTGCGGTGACAGGGCATTGCCGACGATCCCAAGGACCTGCACTTCAGTCAGACCCCGGGTCAGCGCAGCTACCCGGTCAACGGTCACTTGCAGGATCGGCTGCGCGGGAGTGGCGTTCGTGGCGACGTCGGTGGCTTCCGGTGTGTTCTGCAGGGCCGAATAGACCGCATCGGCGGCTTCTGCCAGCGTTGCCTCATCCTGGGCGGTGACCTGAACATCGACGGTGCCGCCCAGGCCGCCGGGGGCAGATGCGGTGGTGAGAGCGATCTCGCCGGCATCGTCAATGCCGGCGACGGCGGCGCGCACATCTTCTTGCACGACGGCCTGATCAGCATCGGGAGAAGTGTTGACGATGAAGCTCGCCGTGACCCCACCGGCGCCCGTGAGTGCCAGTAGGCCTCCGGAGTTTCCGGCGGTGACCAGGACGTCCTGCACGCCGTCGATGTCAGCCAGAACGTCTTCGACCTTTTCCGCGCCTACGACAACGGATTCGAGGTCGGTGCCGTCAGGGAAGGTTTGTGTGAGGGACAGGCTGTTCTGCCCGGTGCTTCCAAGAAAGTCGACCTTCAGCAGTGGCACCAGTCCGACAGTGAGTACGAGCAGCAATACCGAGGCTGTCAGCGTGATGATGGGATGGCGCTGCGTGGAACCCAGTACCGGAACATAGACGCGCTGAAGCCAGCCGCGGCGTTCCTTGTCCTCGGCGGCCTCGCGGGTGGCATCCGTGCTCCCAAGGACCTGTGGCTGCTTGAGGAACCAGTACGACAGGACCGGCACGATGGTTAGGGCGACGAGCAGAGACGACAACATGGCGATGGTGACTGTCAGCGCGAAGGGAGCGAACAACTCACCCACGAGCCCACCGACCAAGGCAATCGGCAGGAACACGGCGACGGTGGTAAGTGTCGATGACGTGATGGCTCCTGCGACCTCGCGGACACCAATGAGGATCGCTTTTTGCTTCTCCTCACCGTAGGACAGGTGACGTTTGATGTTCTCGATCACCACGATGGAGTCGTCGACCACCCGGCCGATTGCGATGGTCAAAGCACCCAGGGTCAGCATGTTCAGCGAGTACCCGCCGAGATTCAGACCAATGAACGTCACCAGCACCGACAGTGGAATCGAGATCGCGGTCACAAGGGTGGAACGTACCGAGAGCAGGAAGACCAGGATGACGATGATCGCGAACACCAACCCTAGGAGTCCCTCCACGGCGAGGTGCTCGATGGACTCCTCAATAAAGGGTGCCTGATCAAAAATGACGGTGAGGTCGATGTCGCCGAGTTCTCCACGAAGCCCATCCAGGGCTTCATTGATGGCGTGGGACACGCCGACGATGTCAGCGTCCTGGCTCCCCGTGATCAGAATCGACAGTGCTTCGGCGCCGTTTGCGCGGGTGATGGACGTTTGCTCCTCAGCGACCAACGACACCTCGGCGATGTCGGATAGTGAAACGACGGTCCCCGGCCGGGTTGTTGACGCAAGCGGAATCTGTCCGAGCGTCTCCAGCGCCATGATGTTCTCGCCACCCTGAACCGGGCGCAGGGTGCCGTCATCACTGATGCTGCCAAGGGGCAGCGTGACCCCGTTTGCCTCGAGAGCGTCCGTGATTGCGGTCGGCGTAATGCCGTCGGTAGCAAGGTCGGCAGCATCAGGAGTGATCACGACCCGCTGTGTTTCAGCTCCGGAGACCGCCGCCGAGCCGACGCCCTCGATTCTTTCGATCTCGGGCACGACCGCCTCTTCGATGGTCGTCGTCAGTTCTGGCAGACCGACCCCGTCACTACCGGCAGTGATGAACATGATCGGCAACGACGCAGTCGACAAACTCACCACCTGGGGATCCGCCCCCTCCGGAAGTGTGCCGTCGAGGGTAGCGATCGCGTCCTCGACCAACCGCTTGGAGTCAGCTGCCGCCGTGCCGAAGGTGAAGGACACCGAGATGCTTGACAGCCCGCTGGAACTCGTCGAGATCACCGAATCAACGCCCTCGACACCGGAAAGGGCGGTGGATAGGGGAACCCCTACGCGCTGATCGATGACTTCCGGGCTTGCTCCCGGCACCGGAGTGATGATTTGCGACTGCGGGACCTCGATGGAGGGAATCAGTTCCTGCTTCAACTGAGTCATCGAGAACACTCCGAAGGCGGCTATCACGATCGTGATCAGAGCAACGAGTGCACGGTTGGCAAGGCTGATGTCGGCCAGACGGAACATGTTGTCCCTTTCACAAGTGATTGTTAGCGCGACACAAAGCTTAGCATGTAGCTAACCATCAATTTGGGTGGATGAGGCCGTAGCGTGGAGTGATGATGACTGATCAGGCAGGGGAGCGCGAACGTCTTCTTCAGGAAATCGTCGAGGTACGAAACACTTTTGAGACGTCCTCTCTGCGTGCTTTCCTCGAGCCCCTGCTCACCCTCGACCTGACGATCCAGCAGCTGCGCGTGTTGGCGATTCTTGTGGCCGAGGTGGGAGCGACAACCGGGCAGAGTCTGTCGAGAATGCTCGGCGTTTCGTTGGCGACGGTGTCCGGGATCGTTGATCGTCTTGAAGCCCATGGGATGCTCGAGAGGGTCCTTGACCACGAAGATCAGCGTGTCCGGCGATTGCTTGCCACCACGCTCGGTAGAAAAACCGTTCAGCACCTCCTGATGGCGCAGTCACAGTTGAATGTTGCTCCGCTGGAGCTCCTCGATATTGAGGACCTTCGCGCCCTTGCCCAAGGACTGAAAGCCGTTGTGCGGGTCAACGCAGATCTTGCCGACCCGACCGTCTAGCAGCCGGGCTTTCCTCCTCGACCCTTCTACTCTCACTCGACCGGTATTGGGAGCCGTCCGGTGATCGGAGAAGCGCACAGACAGGAACGCTGCGGAACATGACAGATACTCGGCAGAATCACGGGGACCACTATCAATGGGGTCGGCGGCTTGCTGGGCTGATTGAGTTCGCGGCCGAGCACGGCGTGTATTATCCACTTCTACGTGTTCGGCCCACGGGCGTGGAGGCTTTCCGCGGACATGAATGTCGGCGGTGATGACAGGAGTCCGGATGCGATTGGCTAAGGAACGCGTCGAATTGCGCAAGGTTGTGCGCCGGGTAACAGCAGGCGACATGGTTCCTGAGGGCGAGGTTGCCTCATGACGTCTTGGACTCCGTCTGACGCTCCCGATCAGACCGGTCGCACGGTTCTCGTGACCGGGGCGAACTCCGGCCTCGGGATGCAGACGACGCTGGCCCTGGCCCGCAAGGGTGCCCGAGTCCTTATGGCGTGTCGCGATACCGCCCGTGGTCAGGCTGCGCTGCGGCGAGTCGAGACCGAGGTTCCGGGCGCCACCGTGGAGCTCGTTGCCCTGGACCTGGCTGCGCTGAGTTCAGTGGAGGCGGCTGCCGGACAGGTGCAGGAACGCGCCGCGGTCCTGGACCTGTTGGTCGATAATGCTGGCGTCATGGCGACACCGCGGCGTGTCACGGCGGACGGCTTCGAGATGCAATTGGGCACCAATCATCTGGGGCACTTCGCCCTGACCGGTCATCTGTTGCCGCTGCTGCTCGCGGCACCCGTTCCTCGGGTCGTGGTCGTTTCCAGTGGAGCGCACCGGATCGGCGCGATGCGCTTCGAGGACCTGCAGTCTGAGCGCTCGTACTCTCGGTGGGGCGCATACGGCCAGAGCAAGCTGGCGAATCTGTTGTTCGCCCGGGAGCTGGGGCGCCGTTACCCGGCGCTGTGTGTCGCCGCAGCGCATCCTGGTTACGCCGCCACCCACTTGCAGAACGGACATGGCTCATCACTGCTGGCCGGTGTGATGAAGATCGGCAACGCTGTTCTGGCGCAGAGCGACGAGGCCGGCGCCCTTCCCTCGATCTATGCCGCCACAATGCCGGACGTGCGCACCGGTGACTACTGGGGACCAGGCCTGTTCGAGCTGCGCGGCGCCCCGAAAAGGGTCGAGCGATCTGCGTCGGCATCTGATGACGCGGCGGCGCGGAGGCTGTGGGAGGAGTCGGAGCGGCTCACCGGGGTGGTCTACCCCGCCGCTGGCTGAATTTGCTCAACCTCTTCCCCGACCCTGCCGGCCGAGGAAACGTCGAACCGGACCGGCGCACAATCGGTTGTTTGCGGGCCGTTATTGATCCGCAGGTGGATCCCACCGCTTGCCACACGCCGCTGGTTTTCTCTGGCAGCCGAAGGTGGCGTTGAACGCTCACTGATCCGCCCTCGTCGTCGGGGCTGTCGGGAGGCCGGCGCTGATGCGTTCCTCATAAGGTCGTTTTGAATTCGGCAGGAGCACTGATTATGGAGATCACCTGGTCTCACCGGGCAATTGCGTCGTCCTGGACAGCAGGGACGGTGGCATTTCCTCCGATCATGACCAGGTGTTTGTGCCGGAGTGGGTGCATATCCGGGTTCCGCGTCAGGGCGACAACTCGATGGCCGCGTTCCAGTGCTTGCTGAACTATTTTCTTGCCCGAGGGCCTGTTGGCTTCGAGGACCAGCACCCGGGACAACGGTGACCTGCTGGTGCTCTCGTCGCCGCGGGTGCCGGTCCTGGTGTCATAGCTGCACGGTTTTGTTGGTGATGGGGTCGTTGTCGGGATTCTTCGTCACCGCGGCGCGCAGAGTCCCGAGGGCGAATCCAACGGTGCTGCTGGGTCCTTCCCAGTACTCCGCGGAGTCGGCGTGGATCTTGATCAAGGTGATGCCCTCAGTGTCCACTCCGTCCGGGAACCACGCCTTCAGGGTCGGGGTGTAGAGCTCTTCGGCTTTGTGCCGGTCATGAACAATCTCTGCGCGGCCCGTGATCGAAGTCCATGAACTGTTCTTGTCGTTGGAGAACGACACGTTGACCGCGGGGTTCACCTTGACCTGCGCGACCTTCGCGGATTGTTCGTAGGCGAAGAACCACAGGTCGCCGTCGAACTCTGCTTCCTGCAGGCCCATCGGCCGGCTGACGTGCTGCCCGTCGACTGTCATCGTGGTCAGCATCGCCACTTTCGCGTCGCTCACCAGTTCGGCGATGTGCTTGCTGTCCTTGGTCGTCGTATCAGTCATGAGAACCTTCCCGAGTAGGAGAACAGAATCCATCACGAAAGGAACAGGATTCTGTAAGGGAGGCTAGCAGCGGGGATGCGGTAAGAGGAGTGGGTGTTGTGGACGATGATCGAGGGTTGACAGCCCAGGAGCTGGATCAGATTCTGACGTGGAGCATCGTGCGTGTGGCGCGCTCTATGGGTCAGCGCTTGTCCGAACGCCTCGCAGCCCATGGGTTCAATCCCATCCATTTTCGGGGTCCTTGCGTACCTGGCGATTGCCCCGAAGATGACGCAGGCTGATCTGGCACGGTCGGTGCTGGTGCGTCCGCAAAGCATCGCACCGCTGCTCGACGGGCTCGAGGAGCGTGGGTTGATCCGCCGCATGGGTGACCGGGCCCGCGGACGCAGGAACCCGGTACAGATCACCGATAGCGGCAGGGGAGCACTCACGACCGTGTGGGACATTGCTCTGACCACCAACGACCTCAGTGACGCAGGACTCACAGGTATGAAAGCACGGAACTCAATCGGCTTCTCCTGAAAATCATCCACAACACCAGCAGCACCAAGCTCGACGGCTTCTATGGATAAACCCACCCCACCCACCCCGCCCAGCGCTCCCACGACCTCCCGACACTGCACGGTTCCACGCGGAATATCGATATGGCGGTGCTGCTCAGAATGAAAGGGACTGTGCGGTAGCGCACCGATCCGCCGAAGGACAGCATGCTGACGGATATCTAGGGTGGAGACGTGGCCGCGGAGTCGCGTCGCTACTTCATTGGATTCAGGTTCGTTGTACATCGGTTCTGGATCAACACCAGAAGGACAGATGCGATGACGGAGATCGTCGCTCATCACTGTCTGTTCAAGAACACCACCTGCACGTGGATGACACCGGTGGGGACGGGCGTCCCGCGGTCCTTATCCATGGGAGGCCCCTATCCGGGAAAGCGTTCAAGAACCAGGTCCCCGCGCTGCAGGATGCCTGGTGATCACCGATGAACCAGGCATGGCTCGCACGCACATCCTGGGGCGTCGTGGAACTGCTCGAGCACGTTGCCCCGGGACAGGAACGCACTGGCCATGCGGGTCAGCATGCGACCCGAACAGGTCACCTTTCAGGGCCGGTTGTACGAATGTTAGAAAATCGGTGCCCATCTCTTTGCAGAAGCTATCCGAATCACGGTAAGCACACTGATAAGTTGTGTGCGTCTCACTCGCACAGCAAAGGACTCACCTGATGAAGAACACCATGCGACTGCTCGCAGTCCCGACCCTCGCCCTGGGCGCCCTGGCCCTGTCCGGCGGATCCGCCATGGCAGCTGACGCTTCCTACTCCTCGACCCTGGGCCAGCTCAACGGCACCACGGGCACCGGCACGATCACCGTCGACGTCACCGGCGACACCGCGATGGTGAACCTGCAGGTTTCCGGCCTCGCCGAGACCTTCATGGACGGACCGTACCCGCACGTCCAGCACGTCCACGGCGGAGCGTTGGGCCAGTGCCCAACCCCGGCCAAGGACGCCAACAGTGACGGCATCGTCAGCGTCACCGAAGCTGCGGATCTCTACGGCGCCATTCAGACCACGCTGACCACCAGCGGTGCCACCACCCCGGCCGAGGGCCTGAACCTTGAGCTCGGCGGCCAGGGCGGCACATACAGTGTCCAGCGCGAGATCACCCTCGACGCCGCTACCAAGGCATCGCTGGAGTCCGGTACCGCAGTCGTCGTCGTCCACGGCCTGGACCCCGCCACCGCTGGCGTGTCCGAGGAAGTCTTCAACTCGCCCAGCGACCTGAACCCGGACCTCCCGCTCGGCGCCACCTCGCCGGCACTGTGCGGCACGCTGACCGCCACCCAGATGGGCGCCATGCCCGAAGGCGGAGCCGACACCGGTGTCGCCCAGGAAACCGGCAGCACCAACGCCGGCATGATCGCCCTCGGTGGCGGCCTCGTCCTCGCCGCAGCAGCCGGCGGTACCTATATGGTCCGCCGCACGGCCACTAAGGCCTGAGTAGGTCCCCAAAGGGCTAGACTGCGACACCGAGTCTGATCCTGGAAGTACTACCGCGGACGCCGCTCACCTTTATGGGGTGGGCGGCGTTCGTGCGTTGACCGCGCTGCGGCGGTTCGGACGGTTGTGCTTGTCATCTGCTCAGTGACGGAGCGCATGCAGGGAGGAGTGGAACCCGCTAGATTTCTCCCGGTTCCCGCCCTCGCGCAGATGTTTGGAGTCATCGTTCCCGTCACCGATATCCAGTTCACGAGCGGAAGGCCGTGCGAAGGGGGCAGCTACGCGGAACCACTGGCGTGGTTTCTATGCCGCTCTTCCTGCGGTGGTAGCGGTAATAATAAACCCATGGTCTCTCCTTGGCACGATCCCTTACTGCAGCGCGCTGTCTTCCCCTTTCCCTCCTGCGATGTTTAGGGAGGCAGAGTCTTCGGGGCTTTCATATCTGGAAGGCTTGACTTTGAGGACTCGGATGGTGCTGGTCCAGTTACCGCTGACAGTCATCATCGGGTGTGTGGCTTTGGCTGTGCCTGCTGCGTGGCCTGGACTGCTGGGTGAAGGGTTGTTCCAGGTTTCGTTGCTGGTTCATTCGCTGTTGTTCGTGGCATGTTGGGTGGTCCCGTGGAAGCGGTTGCCGTCGGTTGCGACGCTGAGTATTCCGGCAGGGAATGTGGTTGCTCTAGCTCTTTCACGTCTCGGGGCCGCAGAGTTCCTTCCAGGGCTGAGTGTCCTGTTGATTTTCCCGGTGATTTGGCTGGCGGCTTCTGGCCGTTTTCCGAGACTCATAATGCTCATCAGCTTTGTCGTGCCGTTGGTGCTGGGATTGGTGCCCTTGCTGTTGGGATCACTGAAGGTCACGGCAACCCAAATAACCACGACAGTCCTGGTGGCGCTGATGCTGCTGGCGGTGGCGTTGACGGTGCGCTTCGTGACCGCGACCTTGTTCCTTCAGCAGCGGAAGCTGGAACGAAAGGACGCGGAACTGCTACAGCTGCTTGAATCCAGCGAGAAAAGCGAGAAACTCCTCAAGGCCGTCCTGGATACCATCGACGTCGGCGTCATGGTCGTCGATGCCACGGGTCAGATAGTCCTGCGCAACAGACAGCAAAAGGTCTTTGAGGAGTCCGTCCCAGGATCAGATGTCAACGGCCGCTCGTTGGTGTTGTACGGGCAGGACCGTAGGACCTTGTTGCCGATGGATAGGATGCCGGCCACCAGGGCTATCCGCGGGGAAACGTTCGCTGATTACTACGTGTGGGCCGGTGAAGGAAAAGGTGCACTGGCTTTGTCCACCGCGGCGCGAAGCATGAACGCCGAGTCCGGGGAGTTCGCAGGGGCCGTAGTTGCCTATAGCGATGTCACGAGTCTTGTGGAGGCGGTAACGGCGAAGGACGACATCATCGCTATGGTGTCACATGAGCTGCGGGCGCCTTTGACGTCCATCCTGGGTAATCTCGAGCTCGCTCAGGAGGCTCATGAGCTACAAGAAGTTTCCCACCATGTTAATATCGCGCACCGGTCAGCTGAGCGTCTCACGGAGATGGTTTCCGACCTGTTGCTATCGACCTCAGCCGCGATGACAACGCATCCACGCACGATGGACATCGCGGGCCTCATCGACTCGGTGATCGTATCGGCGTCGCTACAGGCAGCCGAGGCTGGGGTCAAGATCAGCACCGATGTGCCATCGCCGTTGTGGACGTACGCTGATCCGCTGCGGATGAGCCAGGTGCTCGATAACCTGCTCTCCAACGCCATCAAGTACACCGCCGAAGGTGGTGCGATCGCTGTGGAGGCACGAACCGAAGATGGTCAACTCACCTTGAGTGTCAGGGACACCGGCGTGGGGATGTCGCCACTGGACGCGGAACGGGTGTTCGAGAAGTTTTTCCGGACCAGGTCGGCAAGGGCTTCGTCGGTTCCGGGAACAGGGCTTGGGCTCTCCATCACCAGAGCGATCATCGAAGGCCATCAGGGGGAAATTTTCTGCACGAGCGAACCCGGTCACGGTTCTACGTTCACGGTCAGGCTTCCCTCACCGGTCTAGACCGAGTTCCGCTAATTACTGCGCGGTGCAGTGGGAACAGTTTCAGCAGTTCACAAGAAGTGTGTTCGTGACTGTGACAGGCTCGAGTTCTGCGGCCTGGTGTGCGTTTATTCGATGACCGCGTGTGTTGCTCCGTGTCGATCATGGTGCCCCCAGTGCCGGCATGGTGGGGCCGGCACTGGGGGATTGTGTCAGCTGCGTGCGCTGACCAGATCCGGGGCGGAAGGCCCGGTGGGGGTAGGAGGGGCTGGGAGTTTTGCGCCTTCGACGTCGACATCGGGCAGGATGCGGTCCAGCCAGCGGGGGATCCACCAGGCCTTTTCGGCGAGGAGGTGCATCGCGGCGGGGATGATTGTCATCCGGATCAGGAATGCGTCGACCAGGACACCGAAGGACAGGCTGAATCCGATGGGACGGACCATGGTCAGTCCGGAGAAGATGAATCCTGCAAAGACGGCTGTCATGATGATCGCTGCGGCGGTGACGACGCGCGCACCGTGGCTGAAGCCGGTCCGGACGGCGCTGCGGGCGTCTTCTCCGTGGATGTGGGACTCGCGCATGCCCGAGACCAGGAATACCTGGTAGTCCATGGCCAGGCCGAACAGTACGCCGATGAGGATGATCGGCAGGAAACTGAGGACTGCCGCGGGGTTGTGGACCCCGAAGATTTCCCCGAGCCAGCCCCACTGGTAGATGGCGACGATGGCGCCGAAGGTCGCCGCCATGGAGAGCAGGAACCCGCCGGTTGCCAGCAGCGGGACCAGGATGGAGCGGAAGACCAGCAGCAGCAGCACCAGTGAGAGCCCGATGACGACGCCCAGGTACAGGGGTAGGGCGTTGAACAGTTTCTCGGAGACGTCAATGTTGGCGGCTGTCTGACCGGTCAGGCCGATGCTCACCCCGGTGTCCGTTTCGATGTCCGTGGCGGCGCTGCGCAGGTCGGCGACTGCTTGTTCGGTGCTGGCGCTGGCTGGTCCTTCGGCCGGGATCACCTGGAAGATCGCGGTCCGACCGTCCTCGCTGACGAGGGCGGGCAGGGCTGCGGTCACGTTGTTGACCTCCCGGAGACGGTCAGCGACGTCGTACTGCAGTTCTTGTGACTCGGTGTCGCTGAGGCCTGCAGGAAGTTCACCGACGGCAATGATGGGACCGTTGACGCCTTCACCGAAGGACTCACCGAGGGCGGTGTAGGCCTTGTAGGCGTCGGAGTTCACCGGTTCGCTGCCTCCATCAGGCAGGGCTACCCGGAGCTGCGCGGCTGGAAGCGCGGTGATGGCCAGGGCCAGGACCGTCACGCTCAGGACAATGATGGGGTGGCGGGTCACGAACGCGCCCCAGCCGTGGCGGCTGTGTTCCTGATCGGCTGCTTCTTCCACGGCTGCAGCCGACATCCCGCCAAGGGCGGCCTTCTCGGCCGCGGCGGCGTTGACGGCGCGTGCCTTGCCCCAGGCGCGTTTGGACACGATCCGGGTTCCGATGAATCCCAGCATCGCAGGAGTCAGGGTGAGGGCGACGAGCACTGCCAGCGCCACGGTACCGGCACCTGCCAGACCCATGATGGTCAGGAAGGGAAGGCCGGGCACGGACAGGGCGGCCAGGGCGATGACGACGGTCAGCCCGGCGAACAGCACCGAATTCCCTGACGTTCCCGTGGCCCGGGCCACGGATTCCTCCATGCCCATGCCGCGCAGCAACTGGGTCCGGTGCCTGTTGACAATGAAGAGCGAATAATCGATGCCGACAGCAAGTCCGAGCATCAGAGCCAGAAATACCGACACGGACGCCATTTCGATCACGCCGGAGAGCGCGAAAGTCCCGCCGACCCCGACGGCCACACCGATGACGGCCATCAACAACGGCAGGCCGGCAGCGACCAGGGTTCCGAGCATGACGATCAGAACCAGGGCCGCGACGCCGATTCCGATGATCTCCGCGGCGCCGATGACTTCGGAGACATCCTGGGTGATGCTCTGGCTCAGATAAACCTCGACCCCCGAGGCGGAGGGCTCCGAGAGAATGTCCTTTACTTCTTCACGGACTTCGGGCGCGACTTCGTAAATCGATTCGGTGAACTGGACCTGTGTGACGGCCGTTGTTCCGTCCTCCGAGACGGTCCGGGTGCCGGCTGAGGCATCAAGGGCGCGCTGGCCCAGTGCCAGGGATTCCTCGTTGGCGGCGATTTCGCTCGCGCCGGCTTCCAGCTCTTCACGGGCTGCCCCCAACTGGGCGAGGGCCTGGTCTATGCCGGGGGCCCCGGCTGCCGCAGCGGCATCCAACTGTGCCTGCTGGGCATCCAGCTGCTGGCGGCCCTCAGTGATCTGTGCTTTGGCTGCCTCCAGCTGGGCTTTGCCCTCGGCCAGTTGGACTGCTCCGTCGTCGATCTGGTTCTGCAGCTCGAAGGGGTTGGCCGCTGACTGGATCTCGGGGACATCGCTCAGCCGGGCCAGCGCATCTGCGATGGCCTGTTCCTGGGCGGGCGTGAAACTACCGGAACCGGCATCGAAGACTACGGCGCCACTGCCGCCGGCTGCTTCGGGCAGTTCCTCTTCGAGCTGATCCAGGACACGCTGGCTTTCGGTACCCGGAATGCTGAAGTTGTTGCTCATCGTGCCGTGGAACGCCACCGCGGCGCCACCGGTGCCCAGCACCACCGCCGTCCACAGAGCCAGGACCAACCAGCGGCGCCGGTAGGCCAGCCGGCCCAGGTGATAAAGCAGAGATGCCATTGATTTCAGCCGTTCTGATAAAGGTTCTGGTGAAAATTCTGATGGAAAGGTGGATTATCGGGTGAAGCCGTGGCGCAGGTATCCGACCACGTCGACCAGGAGCTGACGCAAAAGCTGCAAAGACTCCTCGGTAACATCGCCGCCGGTACGGCTGTACCACTGGGCTAGCGCGGCCTTCCCGGATGAGAGCACAGAGCCGACCAAGGCACTGGCGTAGAGCGGATCGGAGCCGGCTCCGGGGCGCTGACTGATAGCGGCGATCAGCCGGTCAGCGCAGCTCTCCCACCCTTGGAGCTGGAACCGGTTCATCTGCGCATCGGTCCCAGCCAGGCCATATACCTCGGTCATCGCGGCCAGGTGAATCGGGTCCGCCAGGGCGATCAGCACCTCATACATCGATTCAAGCAGCGGCTCCTGTGCCGGGCGGGACAGGAATTGGTCCGCCGCATGGTCCAGGAAGTCTTCGATGCTGACCACCAGGGCAGCCTCACGACTGGGGAAGTAATTGAAGAACGTACGCCGTGATACTCCGGCGCCCGCGGCGATGTCATCCACGGTTAATCCGGCAGGTCCCTTCACACGCACGAGATCCATTGCCGTCTTTACAATCGTGGTCCGGGTTGCGGCTTTGTTCGTTTCCCATCCGGACTGGACGGAGCGGACCTCGCCTGAAGAACCACTCATGAAAACAGCGTACGGGAGGGTTTGCACTCAGTGCAAACCCTCCCGTACGGATAGTTACCAGCGAATGAAGGGGGAGGCTACCGCCCGGAGCGGACACGCTCGGCAGGGACATCGGTTTCGTCATTGGTATCGGTGCTGCTGTCGTCGTCGGTGGTGATCAGGATGTTGCCTTCGGAAACCGACTCGGGCAGGATGTCGTGTTCGATGCCGGTGGCCAGTGGTTTTTCCTGGACGAAGAACAGCAGCACGGTGGCGAGCAGTGCCAGGGGAACCATCCAGATGAAGATCGGTGTCAGGGCGTCGTTGTAGGAGGAGATGATCACATCCCTGACCGGGGCCGGCAGGGTGTTGACCAGTGCCGGTGTCAGCGAGTTGGATGCACCGGCGCTGGCCCCGTTCCCGGCGGCTGCGGGGAGTCGTTCCAGGAGCAGGTCCTGCAGGCGGCTGGCGAAAAGGCTGCCGACGACCGCTGATCCGAGGGTGGCGCCGATCTGGCGGAAGAAGTTGTTCGACGCGGTGGCCGTTCCGACCTGGCTGAGGGGGAAGGAGTTCTGCACGATCAGGACCAGGATCTGCATGTTCAGGCCCAACCCGAGGCCCATGACGGCCAGGTAGGCGCAGATCTCCCACAGGGGCTGTTCCGGTGTGAGGGTGGACAGCAGTGCCAGAGCTACGGCAACGATGATGCTCCCGGCGATCGGCATCCATTTGTACCGTCCGGTCTTGGATACCAGCTGGCCGGAGACGACCGAGGCGACCAGCAGGGCGCCCATCATCGGGATCATCAGCAGCCCGGATTCGGTGGCGCTGGCCCCGAAAGCCATCTGCAGGTAGGTCGGAAGGTAGCCGATGGCCCCGAACATCGCCACACCGATCAGCAGGCCCGCGATGGTAGTGAGGTTGAAGTTGCGGTCCCTGAACAGGTGCAGGGGAATGATCGGCTCGGCCGTGCGCCGCTCCACGAGGACAAAGGCCACCGCGGCCAGGATAGTGCCGGCGATCAGGGCCAGGATGATCGGGTCGGTCCATTCGTACTTACTTCCACCCCAGGTGGCGAACAGCACCAGGCAGGTCGTCGCGATGGCGATGAGCACCATGCCGCCCAGGTCCAGCCGCAGCTTCCCCCTGCGACGGGGGAGTTTCAGGAAGAAGACAGCCCCGGCCAGTGCCAGCAGGCCCAGCGGAATGTTGATCCAAAAGACCCATCTCCAGCCGGGGCCTTCCGTGAACCAACCGCCCAACAGTGGGCCGGCCACGGAGGAAATGGCGAAAACCCCACCCATGACGCCCATGTATTTGCCTCGTTCCCGGGCCGGAACAACGTCGGCGATGATCGCCTGGGACAGGATCATCAGGCCACCACCACCCAGGCCCTGAATGACACGGGCGGTGATGAGCACTTCCATGTTCCCGGCCAGGGCTCCCACGACGGATCCCGCCATGAACAGCACGATGGCAGCCATCAGCAGCTCTTTGCGGCCCATCAGGTCACCGAGCTTGCCGTACACCGGCATCATGATGGTCGAGGCGAGAATGAACGCGGTGATCACCCACAGCATCTGGTCAACACCATTGAGCTCGCCCACGATCGTGGGCAGGGCGGTGCTCAGGACCGTCTGGTTCAGCGCTGCCAGCAGCATTGAGAGCATCAGGCCGACGAAGAGCAGAACGATGTGCTGCTTCCCTTCGCCGGGGTTGGCTTTGTGGGCGGGGACGGTGGTCATGAAAGGTTCCTTTGCAGGTGATGAAGGAGTGTTATCGCGGGGGCAATGTCTTCCGCGGTGAGGCCCGTGCCGGGTTCATAACCCGGAGCTGTCAGGGTGAACCGGACCGGGACGCCACCAACCATGACGAGCATCCGGGAAATCTCTTCGGCGCTGAACTCCGTGCTGCTGCCTGGCCAGCCCGGGTTTTCCGTCAACCAATCGGCCAGTCCCCGGCGCACCATGTCCTCGGCCTTGATCATGTATTCCATCTGTCGCTGGCGCAGATGAGGCTGGTCTTTCATCAGACTCCGACGCCTGGCCGAGTCCGTGCTGCCAAGCGCCGTCTGGGCCACCGCGAGCAACAGGCGTGACACCTGGCCTAAAAGCTCCTGCTCAAGAGAGAGTTCCGACAGCAGATTTCGGTCAAGGGATGGCTCACGCAGTCCCAGCACCGCATCTTCCTTGCTGCGGAAGTAATTGAAGAATGTCCGTGGTGATACCCCCGCCTGATCTACTATCGCCTCGATCGTGGTGTGTTCGATACCGCGCTCCAGCGCCAGCAGCGCGGCTGCCTCATGAAGGGCTTCCCACGTCTCGGCCCGCCTACGCTCACGCAAAGATACGGGGAGGGAATCAGTCACACCTTATATTTGCACTAATGCAGGCGATGCACAAATGCAGTTTCAGGGAGGTTATAGTTGGCAAGCCTGTCCTTGGCCAGACTTATGGTGTTCAACTGCCCCACCAGGTCAGTCAGTGCGGTCAGATCGTTGATGTCCCAACCAGCTAGGAGCCTGTGGAAGGCGCGTGTTCGGGCATGCTGAACAGCCTCCAACCGGCTGATCCCGGCGTCCGTGAGGGTAATCATTTGGGCACGGGCATCAACGGGGTCCGTTTCGCGTCGGACCAGACCGAGGTGTTCCAGTACCGTGACCTGCCTGCTCAGCGAAGGCTTTCCGACTTCCAGGATCGCTGCGATAGCGGTAAGACGCAGAGGACCCTCCTGCTGAAGAACGCTCAGCAGCCCATACGCCGCCGGCTCCATGCCCACATGCGTCCCGCCAGATACCCGACCGGATACCTGGCGGGACATCGACCGCTCCCGCTGCCACAGCAGAGTCAACTCTCGTTCCAGCACCTCGACAGCAGCAGCGCCAGCATCAAGCTGCTGAGGGCTCGGCCCGGAACCGTGGGAGGCCCCCGAAGCCCTCTCCGGCGGGCTCCCTTCGGTTCGGTGTGCCATCGTTCCGCGACACAAGTCAGCGGTTGATCGTGGACATGTCCTCGTAACGATCCCCCGCAGGAGCAGCCACCTCGTCGAGTGCCGCCAGATGCGCGGCGGTGAGCTCGATCGCGTCCGCGGCGGTGTTCTCCTCCAGATACGCCACCCGCTTGGTGCCGGGGATCGGGGCAATGTCATCGCCCTGGGCCAGCAACCACGCCAGGGCCACCTGCCCGGGCTTGACGCCCAGTTCGGCGGCCACCGCGTCCACCTGCTCCACGATCCTGATGTTGTGCTGCAGGTTCTCCCCGGCGAAGCGGGGATTGTTGCGGCGGAAGTCGTCCTCGTCCAACTGATCCACCGAACGGATGGTGCCGGTGAGGAAGCCACGCCCCAGCGGGGAGTACGGCACGAAACCGATGCCCAGTTCCCGCACCGTCGGCAGGATCTGCTGTTCCGGATCCCGCGACCACAACGAGTACTCCGTCTGCAGTGCCGCCACCGGGTGGACTGCATGAGCGCGGCGGACCGTGTCCGGAGCGGCCTCGGAGAGCCCGATATGACGGATCTTGCCCTCCTGGACCAGTTCGGCCAGGGCCCCCATGGTTTCCTCCACGGGAGTGGCCGGGTCCATCCGGTGCTGGTAGTACAGATCGATGTAATCAGTGTTCAACCGCTTCAGCGAGCCCTCCACCGACAACCGCACGTTCTCGGCGCTTCCATCCAGTCCGAAGGCATCATCTGCACGGTGGGAGATCGTGCCGAACTTGGTTGCGACCACTACGTCCGAGCGCCTCGAGCCCAGCGCGCGGCCCAAAAGTTCCTCATTGACGTAAGGCCCGTACATCTCAGCCGTGTCGAAGAACGTGACGCCCAGGTCCAGGGCCCGGTGGATCGTGGCGATCGATTCGGACTCATTAGTGCCACTACCCGTATAAAAAGCCGACATGCCCATGCATCCCAAACCCAGACGGGAGACCTCAAGCCCTGCAGAACCCAACGTGACATGCTTCATAGCGACCGTCCTCCTGTTGAATGTACTGACTTAGGAACTAACCCCTCCAGACCGCAATATATTCGTCCAGCCCACTCAACCCCGACTTAACGCTTGTCGCGTGTGCAGTGAGGAACACGTACCGGCAAGCGCTGGCGGTCGCTGGTGCGCGGGGGCCACGTCATGCCCGACGGTTGAGGCGTCCGGGGCTCCTCTTTCACGAAGGTCAATATCACTGCCCGCGGTCAGCACCAACGGCATCACCCAGACGAACACCGGTGTAAGGGCGTCGTAGTAATACGTCCTCAAGGGCCTCTGAGTGCCGGTGGATTACCGGCGAGCTTGGTCGGCTTGCGACCGGCGGTCCAGCCCATAGCCCACAGCGATCAACCCCAGCATTACAGCACTGCCGAACCGCTCGTCGATCCACACCCCCCGGACACGGGGGACCAACTCAGGGAACTCGGACTGCAAGCCCTCAGCGCCAGGAAACCCGAACGCCGCACCCATCGACGCCCAAAAAAAAGTAGGCAACAACGCCCCCAGAGCGACGTCTCGCTGCGGCGCCGAACCCTTCCGGTTCAACGCCCACAAACCCCCCAGCCCTAACAGAGCCCCCGTGGCCACCGTCTGCGCGTCGTGGAACCTCGCATGCGGCGACCAGTTCGGATTGAACAAGTGGGTACGATTCCAATCGGCCGCAAACCCGCCTACAGCGGTGACACCGGCCACGATACTAAGAACCTTTCGACCTGCAGACACGCCTTGTCTCCTTCCGACTCCCACACTCCTCGACCAGCCGCGCAACCGACGTCCAGCGGGACGCTGACCGGTCGACAGTGTGAGGGACGCGCTTTCCTGCGGTCTGCTGTGGAACGTATGGAGTACTAAGCCTACTGATAAACGATTCCGTGGACCGTCACCAGATCGAGTGCATGGCATGACGCTGTCCTATCTGAGCGCAGGAGACCCTGAGATGGCTCCCCTGATGTTGATTCACGGACCTTCTGGCGGTCGGTCCACTGACGGGTTGCACAAACGCAACGAAACGGACCCATGGCGGTACCGTGAGCCGCGACTGGCTCCGGTGGGGTTTATGAGTGCTTCGGTGGATTACGACTCCTCCATCTCCTGGTTGAATCGTGCCGTACTTAGGCGCTTCAGGCCTCGCCGTCATGCACTGGTAATCTGCAAGCGGCACTCCTGCGTTCCGAGAACGATGGCCTCGGCGTTTCCTACCTGAGGCGGTAGATCCTATCGTTTCCACCGGTGCTGCAGGGGCCGTTCCTCCTGGCAACGTTTCGATGGCCTTCTCTGCTTTTGTCTGCACTCCGAGGATGTGGCGCCAGTATCTCCCGTGTGTCCTCTTGTTGGCGAAGGCGCCGGCCTTGGCGATGCCACTCTTGACCTTGCCCGGATTGTTACTGATCAGGCCGAGCTCCTTCGCCGCGAGCGATTCACCCCTGCTTCGTCCACTGAACAAACCCACGGTCGACTCCTATCGGTTGAAGAAGAGAATCATTCGATCGGAGACCGATTGGAGGCGGTGATCGCCGCAACCCTGCGGAGGATTGTCACGGGCGGTCACGCGAGTGTGGAGCTGATTGCACCGATCACGACGAAGACGACAGTTCCGGGCAGTATCCCTATGAGGGTACCGAGGGCGTAGTCGCGCACACTCACCTCGGTCAGGCCGGCCCCGTAGTTCACGACGGTGAAGGGCAGTATCGGGATGAGCCGGAGAACGATGACGGCTCGAAGCCCTTTCTCCGAAAGTGCGTCGTCGATGCGCCGGAGTCGATCGCCGATCACCCGTTCCACCAGATCTCGGCCGAGCGCACGGCCGATGAGGAACGCAAGTCCCGCACCGATGGCAGACGCGATGGTGACCAGTGCGACGCCGAGTCCGAATCCCCAGATGAACCCGGCTGCGACGCTGACCACGCTCTTCGGAATCGGCACCAGACTCAGGACCCCATACCCGGCGACGAACACGACGCTGCCCCACCAGCCGAAGGAACCAATCGTTTCGCGGATGTCCTTGACCGAGGGCGCCGGCAGGGCGAGCCAGACGACGACCAGCATTACGCAAAGCGCCACCAACACGGCTGCCCGGACGGCTCCCGAACGCACGGTCGAAGACGGGCTCAGCGACGCACCCTCAGACGACGTTGATGCGGCAATATCCGGGCACCGCTCTGCATCTGGGATGGCTACTCCTCTTGACGATGGACGCTGCTCCTCCGACGTCAACCTTGCGATCCCACACCCTTCGGCTGGTTCTCCCCCCGCCGGCTTGGTGTATCTACCTGCCCGTTTGAAATGTTCCATATGCCGCCATTCGCTCGGGGTTGTCTGGGACGATGTGTGAGAACTGATACTTCAGTGTTCGCGCTTTTTGAAGACGTGGTCCTCGACCAAAATCCACCGGGTGAAGATCGGGCGACTCCTCGCCGAGCTGTTGCCCTAGCGCCGCCCAGTAGACCGGGTTCAACGACGTGACCCGTCGAACAGATTGTTGTCCGACAGTTCTAGCGGGCCGCTATCGCCGTCGACGTTTTCCATCATGAGATGGAGAGTATCCTCCTGAATTCAGAAACCGGTCGAGGAGGAGTTCATGGTGTTTCTTGCTTCGAGTAGTCGCACTCTTCGATAGAGGTGGCGCATGGACTCTCGGGTGTCGGATCCGTCCCACCACTTGATTGCGCGTCCTTCGGTGAAGTGCAAGATGTAGAAGGATTCGAATTCGATGTAGGCGTGTGTAGCTGGAGCTCCGGGTAGCTCTCCAATGTGGTTACCGGCCCAACGGACTCGTGCTGCCATTTTGTCGGTCTCACTGACCGTGTCGCAGATGGTTGCGGTGATGTCCGGCATTGCAGTCCGTAGTGTTCGGGCCCAATATTTCAGCCCCGGCAACCCGTCGCCCTGTCCCGGGATGAGGTTGTGGTCGATGATGTCGTACCTAATGAGCGGGTCCAGCGCGTCAAGGTCACCGGAAGTGATCGCGCTGATGATCGACTCGAAAGTATGCGCGAGGTCAGGGGTGGGCATGGTCTTGCTCCTGGGTAGGTGTGGCGGGCGCTCCGGGCGTGGCGTCGTCCAGGGACCGGTGCCGGGCTAATTGATTTGCGAACCGAACCATGAGCGAACCGAGGGCCTCCCTGTCTTCCTTCGACCAGGAGGACAGGACATCGTCGAGTACTTCGGCTCCTGCTTGACCAATCCGTTGCTGGACTTCCACTCCCGTAGGGGAGGTCCTCACCAGCATCGCCCGACGGTCGGTGGGGTCTAGCTCGCGGATAACAAACCCCCGCTCCTCAAGGCGCCTGACCTGGGGGGTCATCGTGGACTTATCCACCCCCTGGACAGCGGCTAGGTCGGAGATCCGCATCGGACCACTGCTGGTCAGGAACTCCAACAGCCCAGCATCCGCGGGGGACAGCTTGTTGTCCGCCGAGCCATAAAGATACCGGCGAACATCGGGCCTACTCGCCCAATGGGCGAGCTGCGTGAACCCCTGCCGTACCTGCACTCCTGGTGTTTGTTCCTCCACATCGACTCCCCGTTCAACTTGGCTGCCTTCCATAGAACGAGAGTACCTCTAAATTTGGTGTTGCAAACCAAACCATCATGGTTTAGTATGGTTTGACCAACTAAATTTATCTCTTCGCTTAGGAAGGCATTCTCATGTCGCAACCTCCGCTCCAGATCTCGACGCCAGGCTCCACCCCTAGCTCCTCGTCATCCACCTCCCCAACATCTGGTGCTGGTGCTGCAGAACAGGATCAGCACGTCGATGGTGCATCAGTTGTTCTCCGGGAATTCGCGGACTACGAGCAGGCACAGCGGTTGGTCGATTCACTCTCAGACAGCAAGTTCCCCGTCGAGCACGTTCGGATCGTGGGACTGGACATTCGAACTGAGGAGCAGGTCATCGGACGGATGACCAAAGGCAAAGCGGCCTTGGCTGGCGCCGCAGGAGGTGCATGGTTCGGAGTGCTTTTCGGTCTGCTGATCGGCATCTTCGCGCCCGGTGCCATCTGGCTGACCGTCATCCTAGGTAGTCTCGTCTTCGCAGCATTCTGGGGTGCGATCTTCGGATTCGTTACTCATTGGGCCACCCGTGGCAGGCGCGATTTCGCCAGTGTTCAGAGCATCAAAGCTGGCCGGTATGCCGTCATGGTCGACACCCCGTACTTCGCCGAGGCCTTGAACCTCACGATCAAGATGTGACCAGCGCAGCGCTAGGACGAGTTCACAGGGCACTGTCGTAGGCGTCTCCGGGACCCCCTCAGAGCGCCAACTACCCCGAGACCCCACAACAGTTGTCCCGGGTTTGTGATTCCCGACTCCTGAACACCTGGTATTGAGTTGGACTCGTTCCGCAATCAACACAGCGCGCTACCCCCCCCTCTTCAACGCTTTGCCCTCCATACCTGGCCCCTTAGCCCGAAAGAACCCGCCCCATGGATGTTCCGGTTTATGTCTGGACCCTGACCATCGTTGCGATTGTCGGACTACTACTCTTCGATTTCTTCTTCCACGTTCGCAAAGCCCACACGCCATCACTCAAGGAATCGGCCATCTGGTCCTCCATCTATGTGGGCTTGGCCGTCCTGTTCGGAGTCGGGGTCCTGGTCTTCGGGGGCGGGACGATGGGCTCGGAGTACTTCGCGGGCTACATCACCGAAAAGGCGCTGTCCGTCGACAACCTCTTCGTGTTCCTCATAATCATGACCAGCTTCCGGGTGCCCCGCGCCGACCAACAGAAAGTGCTCCTGTTCGGTATCGTCTTTTCCCTCATCGCCCGTACTGGATTCATTTTCCTCGGAGCCACCCTGATCAACAGCTTCGCGTGGGTGTTCTACATCTTCGGGCTCATCCTGCTCCTCACTGCAGGTAACCTGCTCAAGCCGAAGTCGGCCGAGCATGAAGAGCCAGCAATGGTCCGCCTCGCCAAGCGCTTCCTGCCCGCCTCGGACCGTTACGACGGCGACAAGCTGTTCACCGTCGAGAACGGCAAACGCGTTCTGACTCCCATGCTCCTGGTCATGATCGCCATCGCCGGCACCGATATCCTCTTCGCCCTGGACTCGATCCCAGCGATCTTCGGCCTAACACAGAACACCTTCATCGTGTTCACCGCGACAGCCTTCTCGCTCATGGGTCTTCGTCAGCTGTTCTTCCTCATCGACGGCCTGCTCGATCGGCTTATATACCTCTCTTACGGCCTAGCGGCGATTCTCGGTTTCATCGGCGTGAAGCTCATCCTCCACGCCCTGCACGAGAACAACCTGCCCTTCATCAATGACGGGGCGCCTGTCCCGGTCTTCGAGATCACCACCGGCCTGTCTCTCAGTGTCATCCTCGGTGTCCTCGTCGTGACAGTCATTGCCTCCCTGGTCAGCCCCAAGGGCAAGGCCATCAACGCCATTTCCGGCGCCAAGAGGCACGCAACCGAGTACCTCGACCTCACCTACGAGACCGACATCACGGAACGTGAACGGATCTTCGCGAAGCTGTGTGCCGAGGAGCAGGACCTCAAAAAGTTGCCGGAGAAGTATAAGCGTTACATCCGCAACGAAACCGAGTTCATGAAGAACATCGCCAAGGCCCACACTGAGCACGACGACGCCCTCCAGCAACAGACCAACACCTAACCGGCCAACCAGGGCCTGTAGGGCCGGTTAGGCCAACACTGTGTCGCTGGCCGTGGAGCATCGCGCACCACGGTCAACAATCAACTATCACTCGGGCGCGAGAAGCGCAGCCGAAGACGCATCACCCAACCCAGCGGAGAGCCTTTCCTCATGGACGCTCACGATCTGAAGTGCATACGCCTCGCAGTTGCGGCCCAGGAATCGACTCAATGCCAACTAGACCAGGCATTCCTTGACCTGAAGCAAGCCGTAGCTATGGCTACCCCGCATGGTGCTTCCGCTGCGGACATCGCGGAGGGCGCGGATCTCAGCATCGACGAAGTGGTCGACTTCCTGGAAACGGTTAGCCGTCAGTTGCTTCTCGTGAAGCGACACAGCTACAGGAACGGCCGTAGCGGAGCGATGATGAGCTGGCTGGCACGGGCAACCTTGTGACGGCTGTCCCACTCCTCCTTCTCAGCGCCCGGTTGTTGGAGGAGTCCACCTTGAAGCAACTGCAGTGAGGAACCAAAGACCCAATCCTCAGCCCTTCGCAGTCGGCCCGGTGCGCGGACGGATGGCATGGCCGGGCACGGTCAAATGATCAGGGCGTGCGGCGCAAGGCGTCTGCGTTACCTCTTGGCTTGGAATTTGCGACTGATTTGCGAATCCACACACGGGGCCGGTCACCGAGCCTGGTCCCATGAATGGGAGCGGCGGCCTGGGACGTTGCCAGCGCAGGGTCTACCATCGGCGGACTCTAGAATGTTCAGATGAACTCCAACGAGTTGCCTGATTTCCGTGAGATGAGGGCACTGCGTGACGAGTTTGCCCGGTTCTTGTTGTCATACAAGTTCGGCTCCGATGAGATGTTGACGAAGATCAACATCCTTAAGGAAGCGTTTGAGCTGACTCATGACTACAGCCCGATCGAACATGTCTCCTTTCGGCTGAAGAGTGCAGACAGCATTTTCGAGAAGGCCCGGCGTCGCGGTATCGAACTCTCGCTGGTGTCCATTCGCAAGAACATCCTCGACATCGCGGGGATCCGTATCACTTGCAGCTTCATATCCGATGCGTACCGGCTCCGCGACATGCTCGTACGGCAGGAAGACGTTACCGTGCTGGAAACCAAGGACTACATCCGTAACCCGAAGTCCAACGGCTACAAGTCATTGCACATACTGCTTTCCGTTCCTGTCTTCACCCTGGACAGGGTGGATCAGGTACCGGTGGAACTGCAGATCCGAACTATTGCCATGGACTTCTGGGCGAGCCTGGAGCACAAGATTTACTACAAATACGAAGGCGCGGTTCCGGAGAGATTGATCGCCGAACTCAAGGATGCAGCTGATGTCGCAGATCGCCTCGACCGGAAGATGGAGCGGCTGCATGAAGAGGTGACCGATCTGCAGCGCACCGAGAAAGCTCACGAACGTCGTTCGAATCCTCAATTGTCGGAGGAGTTGCTGGAGGACTTTGCCCGAGCGATGAGAAACCCTGAACCCAGACCGTGATCGGCGCATCGGCGCATCGGCAGCATGCCCATCATCGCCTTGAGGACACCGAACACCATCCCGCCGCCGAGACCACCGATGACACCAGCGAAAACCGGCCTGGTCACGGGGATTGGCGGCATCCGAGCGGACCTGGAAGCCGACGTGCCTGCAGCATTCAGCGCCCTGTGTGAAGCGCTCATGATGCTGCCTCCTCGTCCTGACTGTCAGTGTCCTTCGACGGTAGGCCTACGGAGGAGATGAGTTCTGCAATCTGGAACACACTCACATCACATGGTGTGTCACTCTGCCGGAACGGCCCAGGCCTGCTGGTCCTGCAGGCCCACGGTGATGACCTGACCGGACAACAGTGCAGGGTGGCCGGGAACATCCACGGTGATCATGACCTCCGGCTCCTCAACCTCTCCGATGTTCTGCGAACCTCCTGTAACGAGCACACGCACCAGGGTCCTCGCGCCGAGGGACGTCAGAGAGGACACGCACCCCTTGATGGTCGCGTGCCCACTGGTGACGGTCCTGCTGTCTGGCCCATCAATACGTCCCTCGGCACGTCCCTCCGTGAGTTCCTCCCCAAGTCTCTCTGGGAGTGTCTCCATGAGTCTCTCGGTGGGTAAGAGGGTGAGGGCTTCCTGTCGGACCATGAGATCTGACGGCCCGTCCTCGGCGCCGGTTTGGACGGGCAGAGATCCCAGGACGGAATGATGGCGGCCGTCGAGGACGATGCCGGGAATGGTGTTGAGTCCTCCGAGGAGCTCGTTCACGGTGCGGGTCGCAGGCTGGTAGTGGACCTGATGCACAGAGCCGTGCTGCAGGATGCGCCCGTCATCGAGGACGGCGATCGTGTCCGCGAGGATCGAGGCTTCCTGCCGGTCGTGGGTTACGACGACGATCGTGGGGGCCAGCTGGGCGCGAATGTCACCGATCAGCTCATACATGGTGTGGCGCAGCTGCACATCCAAGGACGCGAGGGGCTCGTCCAGGAGCAGGATGCCGGGGTTGCGGGCCAGGGCGCGGGCGAGGGCGACGCGGTGCTCCTGCCCTCCGGAGAGCCTGCCGACCGGTCGGTGGGCATAATCTGCCAGGTGGACGAGCTCGAGGTACTCCATCGCCTCCGCGCGGGCTTGTTTCCGGCTGCTTCCGGCCATCCGCGCGGCGAAGGCGACGTTGTCGATGACATTCAGGTGCGGAAAAAGCAGGGCTTTCTGGAAGACCAGGGCCATGCCGCGTCGCTCCACGGGCACCAGGGCCAGGTCCTCACCATCGACGAGGACCTGCCCGCCGGACGGCGCGTCGAGTCCGGCGATGATGCGCAGCAACGTCGACTTGCCGCTGCCCGAAGCCCCCAGCAACGCGACGCATCCCGATGCCGGGACGGTCAGCGACACGGCATGCAGGACCTCCGTGGACCCGAAGGATCGGGAGATGTTCCGGGCTTCAAGCCTCGAGCTCATGGGTGTGCTTTCCGGGTCAGCGCCGCGGCTCGTGTCGTGATGACGGCCGGCAGGGTGACGGCGGCCAGGATGAACGCCGGCGGGACGATGACGGCCAGGGACAGGACGGCGACGAGCTGTTCGTTGCCCGTGGAGGATGCCGCAGATCCCAGCAGCATCGGCAGGGTCGTCAGCTGCCCGCCACCGACCAGCAGGGTCGTGATGTAGTCGCCCCAGCCGACAAGGAACGCGAGGAAGAACGCCCGAACGGTCGCCGCAGACAGTAACGGCATCCGCACATGTCGGAGGACCTGCCGCGGATCAGCGCCCAGGGTGAGGGCGACGTCCTCGAAACGCTGCTCATAGGTGGCCAGGGCGCTGCGGAACATGAACGCCGTGTAGGGCAGGGCGATCACCACCAGGAGGAGGACGACACCTGCGAAGGGCGGCACGTACAGGCGCAGCAGTGTGATGTTCGCGCCCATCACGAGGGCGAACGGTGGGACTGCCAGAGGAAGCAGCAGGATGAGATCGACGGCCCGCCCGTACCGTCCGGGAAGCGCGCGGGCGGCCAGAGCCCCCATCAGCCCCAGCGGGGTCGCGATGATCGCGACAGCACTACCGAGCAGCAATGACGACGCTGCGGCGCTCAGTGTCCCCGGGGCGCCCAGGACCGCAAAGGCGTCGAGGGAGTAAGCATTCGGCAGGACCGCTGGAGCCTGCCACCGGTCGGCCACGGACCACAGGGCCAGCGGCACCAGCGGGACCAGGATCCAGAGCACGAGCAGAACACCGAAGACAGCCCGCACCACCGGCCTGGCGCGCACGCTGAGACCAGCCGACCCGCTCCTCGCCGACCCGCCCCGCGCCTGCCCGGCCGGTGACGGGCGGGACGGGCGGGATGGCAAAAGCCGATCCGTGGCCGGGTGCGCGGTCATCGGAGCCCCCTGGATCCGCGGAGCACCACGAGGCCTGCAAGGATCGCCACGACGCCGGCCGCGAGGGAGACCAGGGCCGTGGCCATCGCCTCGGGCCTGGCAGCGAGGTCAACGGACCCGAACAGGCGCACGGCTCGCACCGACACCGGTTCCGGTGACGTCGGCCCGAGCAGCCAGGCGGCTTCGTAGGACCCGAAGGTGTAGACGACCACGATGAGAGCGGACACGGCCAGCGCGGGCCGGGACAGGGGCAGGACGATATGGACGATGCGTTGCCACGCTGTCGCCCCGAGTGTCGCCGCAGCATCACACATGCCCGTGACAGACCGGGCCATGCTCCCGATGAGCACGAGGGCGACGAACGCCGATTCCTTCCACGCGTACTCGACGATGACCGCGCCGAACCAGGGACCGCCGACGAGGGAAGGGAAACCTGGCGGCATGCCGAAGACACGGTCGAGGAATCCGCTGTCGGATAGCAGCAGGCCCATGGCGCCGGCCCCGATGAGGTGCGGTACGGGGATGGTCGCCGCACTGAGGGCCGCGACGACCCGCCCCATCCGGGGTGCGGCCAGCACGTACACGGCGATCAGGAACCCCACGATCAGAGACAGCACCGTAGACACCACCGCGATGTACACGGAGACCAGCACCGACCGGCCCAGGTCACCGGCGGACCCCGCCCACGCCTGTGTACTGAGAACGGGCGCACCGATGAACGGCATCAATCCCAGGCTCTGGGCTGCCGCTCCGGCGATAGACACGCCGATGACCAGCACGACAGGGACGACCGCCGGTATCGCCAGCAGGACGCTCCGCGCCCTCCCAGCGGACAAGGCAGCCCGAGGTGCCGCCCGGTGATGCACTGGTGTCCGCCGGCCGGTGGATGCACGGATGCGCGGTTCTGCCCGGCGAGGTCGCCCACTCGTCGTCGAGGTGTTCATCGTGTGGTTGCGACGTCCTGCCGCCATGCCTCGTCGAGGGCCGGCACCCACTCGGCGGACAGTTCCCCGTGCGCGTTGCGGGACAGTTCCTCGTAGGTGGGCACCACCGGGGAGTCAGGCAGCTGGTCGAAGAGGGCCTGATCCTCCGGGGTCAGGCGTCCGGGGTCCAGGACCGGGAACTGGCCCCACGTGCCGGGATCGGCCTTGGCCGCCTGCTGGTCCGGTGACAGGGCCAGGTTCGCGACGACCATCGCGCCGGCCGGGTCGGACGCGTTCGCGGGGATCGCCAGGAAACTCGCGTTCCCCACGGTCCCTTCCTCGAGGGTGAGGACCCTCGTGGTGTCCGGCAGGGCGCCGGAGGCGACGAGGTCGGTCAGGGTGGCAGGGCCGTAGGTCATGGCGATGTCGAGCTCACCGTCAGCGAACAGAGTGTTCAGTGCCTGCTCATCACGCGGGTAGGTGGCCCCTTCACGCCACAGGGACGGTGCCACGCCGGTCAGGGCGTCGAGGGCTGCGGGGGAGTGCTCGTCGAACGCTGCGTCGCTGAAGTCCAGGGGTACCTCGTCGGCTCCGCCGGCGGCGCTGAGCATCACTTCGCGCAGGAACACGCTGCCGGTGAAGTCCGGCGGGGCAGGGTAGGTGAAGCGCCCGGGATGGTCCTTCGCCCACTGCAGGATGCCCTCAAGGGTGGTCGGTGGATCGGTCACGGTCGCGGAGTTGTAGAAGAACGTGAACTGGGCTTTGTGCCAGGGCGCCTCGCACCCGTCCACTGGCGTCCCGAAGTCGTTCAGGAGCAACGGGTCCTCCGGGTCGGTGAGCTCCATGTTCGGCAGCAGGCCCGTCCAGTCGCACCGCCACGCCTCAGCCTGCTGGCCGGTACTGAAGTTCGCGCCGTTGACCCAGACCAGGTCCACCGACCCGTCCGTCCGCCCTGCCTGTCGTTCGGACAGTACCCGGTTCACGGCGTCGGCCGTGTCAGTGATCGGTACCCGTCGCAGCGTCACCCCCTCAGCTGCCGCGGCCGGCGCCAGGACGTCGTCGACGTACGCGTTGCCCTGCTCATCCCCGCCATACATCCACAGGTCGACCGTCTGCCCGTCAGCCTCGGCCTGGACGTTCTCGAACGATGTGAAGGCCGACGGGCTGTCCGGTGACGGTGCGGCGCAGGAACTCACCGCCAGCCCGGCCACAGCAGATACGGCGGCGAACACGAGCGCCGTAGGTCTCCGCGGACGAACACGAAACCGGACATGAGGCCGGACACCCGGCAGGGAAGGGAAGGTGCGTGTGTGATCCATGAGTCCTTCGCAAAAGTGAGTAAGAGCTGGTTCCAGTATTCTTCGAAGCGGCACCGATCCTCGACGGGCCATTCCCGGCTGCATTAGTCAGATCAGGCCAGATTCAGCTAGATCGCGTGACAGCAGGCAGACCAACGTGGATCAGACCACATGGGGATGATCAGACAGGATCGGGACATCAGGCGACTACGGTGGGAGACCATGCAGCACGACGCCGGGCGCCGTGCGCCGCTGATGACCCCGCTCGGCCGGGTCCTGCTGCTGGTCGCGATCATCATCATCGCGACCGTGGTCGTGCTGATGGTCCCTCTTCCCGACGTCGGCGAGCTGCGCGCCATGGTCGACCGGGCCGGTTGGTGGGGGCCCGCCGGGTTCGCCCTCGGCTATGCGGCCTTGACCCTCGCCCCCGTGCCCAAGAACGTCCTGTCCATCGCAGCAGGCGTCCTGTTCGGTTTCCTCCCGGGACTGCTGCTCGTCTACGTGGCGGCGCTGCTCGGTGCTACCGCCGCGTTCTGGCTCGGACGCCTGCTCGGACGCGACGCGGTCGAGAAGTTCACCGGTACCCGGGTGGAGAAAGTCGACGCCGTCCTCGGTGAGCGCGGATTCATCGCCGTCGTCGGGGTGCGCCTGGTCCCGGTCCTGCCCTTCACCGCCATCAACTACTCGGCCGGACTGACCGCGCTCGGCTGGTGGCCCTACCTGCTGGGCACCATGGTCGGGATCCTGCCCGGCACCGTGAGTTTCCTCGCCCTGGGCGCCTACGGCCTGGACTTCGGCTGGCCCGCCACTGTCGCCGCGGCTGTCCTCGGCGCTCTCACCCTCGCAGGCCTCATCTACACCCTGCGGGTCCGCCGCAGGAATCGAGCCACCGATGTTTGACAGCCGACTACGGCCACTCCTGGCACCAGCCCTGAACCGCACCGCCGCTATCCTCGACGTCCCCTGGATCAGCCCCAACCGGCTGACCGGCGCGAACCTCGTCCTCGGACTCGCCAGCGCAGGCATGGCTGCCGCACAGCTGTGGGTCCCGGCGCTCATCGCGTGGCTCCTGTGCCGGTTGGCCGACGGGATCGACGGACCCCTGGCCCGCCGCCGGGCAACACAAACAGCCCGGCCGGGACAAGCCCCAACAGCACCGGACGGCGGGCAAGGAGGCTTCTGGGACATTGCTGCTGACTTCGTCGTCTACGGGGCGACCGTCGTCGGAGTCGCCGTGGGAGCCACGACTGCCTTCGGTGCCCCATGGCTACCCTTCCTCCTCGTCCTCTTCGCGTACTACATCAACGGCAGCGTCTTCCTGGCCTTTTCCTCGATCGCCGAAAAAACAGGGCGCACCATCGACGACGGCCGGTCCCTGTCCTTCCTCGGCGGTCTCGCCGAAGGAACCGAAACGGTCATCGTGCACAGCCTCTGGCTGATCCTGCCTTTCCTGTCCTGGCAGATCGCCCTCATCTGGGCTCTCCTCGTCTCCGTCAGCGCCACCCAGCGGATCATCGCCGGCTACCGAATCCTCGGCTGACCGCCCAGGACCTACCCTCGACCAGCCGCCCGTGTGGCCGTACGGCCGTATGAGTAGTGTCAGGTGGTGCGGGAGCCGCGGCCCGGTCAGCTGGTCACGGGCCGACCTTCGGGGTTCTTACGCTCGGCCCGCCACCGCGTGACACAGATCAGCACTGACATGAGGGTTCGGACGAGAGGCTTCTTGAGCGACGAACTGGCGTCGGCGATGGCTGCGTTCCACAGGGCGTCGTTATAGGTCGGGTAGGGGTGGGTGACACCTGCCAAGTCCCGTGTGGTGAGCTTCTGGTGGACCGCCAGGGTCAACTCGCCCAGACTCTCTCCTGCCCTGGGGCCGACAATGGTGCCACCGAGGATACGGCCGCGCCGGTCAATGATCAGGCGGGCGAAACCTGTCTCCTGGTTCTCGGTGATCGCCCGGTCCGTGTGGGCGTACTCGATCGTGGACACACGGTGTCGCCGGTCGTCGGCTTCGGTCACCCCTACCGCCGCGACCTCGGGGGAAGTGTAGGTCACCCGGGGCACGACCGTGCTCACCGACCTGCGCACTCCCAGCACGGCGTTCGATGCCGCGGTGCTCGCATGGACCCCGGCGAGGTGGGTGAAGTCAGGGTTCTGCGTCACGTCTCCGGCTGCCCACACAAGCGGATTCGACGTCCGCATGCTCGGATCGACCACTACCTGGCCCTTGCTGTCGGTGTCGACGCCGATGAGCTCAAGACCGAGACCTTCGCTGCGGGGGTGCCGGCCCGCCGCAACCAAGATCGAATCGGCGAGAAAGGTCCGTCCGTCACCGAGTCGCACGCGACTGACCGGCTCCTGCCCGCCACCAGTGGAGGTGGTGACTTCCTTCACGTTACTGCCCTCGATGACGTGCACGCCGTCGTCGGTGAGGTTGGAACGGATGATCGTTGCCGCGTCCGGATCTTCCTTGGGCAGGATTCGGGACTGGGCAATTAACGTCACCTCCGAGCCGAGCCGGGCGAAAGCCTGACCCAGCTCACAGGCGATAGGTCCTCCACCGATGATCACCAGATGCCTGGGCAGCTCCGTAAGGTCCCACACCGTCTCCGATGTCACCACCGGCGCCGTGTCCAGTCCATCGATGGGTGGGAGCGCCGGCTCGCTGCCGGTCGCGATCAGGGCCTGACGGAAGTGCACCGTCTCCCCATCGATCTCCGCCCGGCCCTGTCCCGTGAAGCGGGCAACACCCTGCCGGACCGTCACACCGGTCTCCTCGAGGGACGCAGGAGAATCATCGGGCTCGATCGTCCTGATCGCGGCGGCAATCCGCTCTCTGACCTCAGCAAACACCACCGGCTCACCCGATCCACGACGGGCATCGACTGCGCCAGCAGCCGCGGACAGAAGCGTTTTCGACGGAACGCACCCCGTCCACAGGCAATCCCCGCCCGTGCGGGAACGCTCCACCAGCACAACGCGGGCGCCCAGACGTGCGGCCGTCTTCGCCCCCACGATCCCTGCCGTTCCCCCGCCAACGACCAGCAGGTCAATCACGTCCGTACTCGATCTCATCTACGCCTCATCTCTTCGCTCAATGCATCGTTGGTTGCCGGCGGTCTACCTGAAAGGGAACCGATCAGGGTGTGAGCCTAAGCTGGTCGTCCCAACGCCAGATCGTGGCGCCTACACCTGTGGAGTGATTCTGATCGCCGACAAGTACAGCAGCTTCGCGCCCCTCTACGACCTCATGTCGGCCGAGATCCCCGTCTACCGGGCCGGTCGGAAACTCGGCGTCCAAACCCTTGATCTTCACCCCGGCGCGCAAGTACTCGACGTCGGGTGCGGTACCGGACTGAACTTTCGGCACCTGAAAGAACGTATCGGACCGGCCGGCACCATCGTCGGAATCGACCGGAGCGCTGAAATGCTCGCCCAAGCCCGGCGAAAAGCAACCCGACAAGGATGGACCAACATCATCCTCGTCCAGGCCGATACCACCACGACTCCCACCGAGGCGATCATCGAATCCATCACCTCCCAAGGAGGCCTGCCTCTCTCCGACGCGGCCCTGGCAACCTACGCACTGTCCCTCATGAAGCCGTGGGAGGCCGGATGGACGATGATGCAGGACCTCACCGCACCGGGCGGACGCCTCTGTGTCGTCGATATGCAAGATCCCACCAGCCGTATCCCCGGAGCCCGCGCCTTGGCCCGCCTAGCCTGCCGCCTCGGCGGCGCGGACATCACCGCCCACCCCTTCGCGGCCGTCGAACGTGACTGCATCGACGTGACAGCCCGGTCCGCTCGCGCAGGACACCTGCAAATCCGCACCGGACATCACCCCGCAAGCTGACAAGTCAGACGGGGGACCCGCTGAAGTGAACCACGTCGACCGACTGCACATACTTCTGCAACCCAGCCAGCACAGCGCGACCGGGCTCACTCTCCGGGAAGACCTCGGTGTGGTCCTCAAGCCGATCCCACGCCACCCGCAACAAGTACACGTCCTCCCGATCAACGCTCGGGTACAGATCAACGGACCGGCACCCCTGTGCCGTCAGAAGATGCGCCTGGATGTCCGGGTACGCCTGCAGGAAACCCTCACGGTTCTCCTGCCCTACCGTCAAAGTCGCGTGTTCGAAAATCATCTTCAACCTCTTCCCTTCAAGCGGATGCTGACACTGAACGAAACCCAGATGGCCGCCATCAGATGACGCCAAAGCCCGTTGTATTCAGCTACCGAGGTTATGGGCCATGCGCCCGGCTCTCTGTAATCCAGGACACCAACAGCCATCTCTCCACAGCGCCGGCGACAAGCACAGCCAGAGCAAGAGAGTAAGGTCTGCCAGCGCTTTGCGAGGTACCCCTGCAGAATCACTCTCCCAGAACGCTTACACCTCCTCAGATAAGCGGGACAAGGTGATAGCTCACCCACAGGTGGACGGCTTTGAGCTCCACCCTTCGGGCTCCACCCGCCCACAGGTGGATGACCAGGACAAGAGGCGACTGCGCAGACAGAATTATCAGCGTTGCGACGCAACTCCTGGTCAGTACTACGCTGAGCTTCGCGAAGTCCGCAGCCGCCTAACTGGTCACGGCGTCCGCACGACGCGCTCCGGGCCGCGTCGAAGAATTCTTCGCACTACTCGTCACCTGGCCCCAGCTATACCGCTGTCGCCCTTGAACGTGGCAGCAGACGTCGACCAGTCAAGAACTCTTCGGGGTCTGGAGTTGATTCTCTCGGCAATCTCATCGAGCTCCTGCTGGCTGAACTGCTGTAGGTCACTGTTCTTCGGCAAGTACTGACGCAACAACCTGTTTGTGTTCTCGTTCGAACCCCGCTGCCACGGACTACGCCTATCGCAGAAGTAGACCGGCAAATCCAACTCTGCCGTCAACTCCTGATGCTCAGCCATCTCCCTGCCACGATCCCATGTCAGAGAGCGGCGCTGCCCAGCAGGCAAATCGCGAAAGCTCGTGGTCAGTGCTTGCCGCACAACGTCGGCTTTGATCCCGTCCGGTAAGTGCACCAACCGCACATAGCGGCTCTTTCTATCAACCAATGTCGCGATGGCCGAGGGGCGTGAACCCATCACCAGGTCACCTTCCCAATGACCAACTTCAGTCCGGTTCTCTATAGAAGCCGGACGGTGATGGATAGAGACCATGTTCCTCAAGCGCCCCCGCTTACTCACCCGTGGAGCCTGCGGTACGCGCATCGTGCGTCCTGACCGCAGATGATGTGACGGCCGCCCGAGGCACCGGGCGAGTGCTTTGCGCTCAGAGATGTAGATGGACCGATAGATCGCTTCATGGGACAGACGCATCGATCCGTCCTCGGGATACGTACGCCGCAGCCACTGAGATATCTGCTCGGGAGACCAGTCCTGCCCCAGTTTAAAGGCCACCACGATGAGGAGCATCAGGTTCGTGTCCAAGCGCTGTGGCTTCGGGCGCTTTGCCAGCATCACCGCCCGCTTATCGGCATTCACAGCACGGTATTGCTCACGGCCGCCGTTACGTTGAATTTCCCGCGACACCGTCGACGCAGCGCGCCCCAAGTCCGCAGCGATGGCCGCCGCCGATCGGCCCCCAGCAATTCCCCTGGAGATCTCCTCCCTATCAGCACTCGATAGATGCCTGTCGTTGCGCTTCGATGCCGGCAAGCGAATACCACCGGACTGCAGGAGAAAGCGCCGCACCGTGTTGCTTCCGCTGCCCAGATCCCGGGCGATCGCACGAAGAGAATCACCACGCCGCCACTGATCCCACAGCTGGTCCTGCTGCTCTGCAGTAAACCCAAAATCACGAACCATCTAGTCAACCTACCTATCCGATCAGGGGCGGTGCGTTGACCGGTTGAGACCACCACCGGTTATGCACCTACGTTCTGATCCACAACTAGTGCGACAGGGGAGATGGGTCGGCGTCGGCGTGTTCGGGTTTGGGTTCGGGGAGTGCGTCGAGTAACCAGCGGATGGCTTCGGTCTCGTCGCTGAAGAGCCGGGTGGGTCTTACCGCGGCGTAGGCAAACGCAGTGATGACTTTGGTGACCAGATCCGCGCTGAGGATCGCAACCCGCGTGGGATGGGTTCCCTCGAGCAACATCTGCCGAGCTTGGGCGGTAATCCCACCAAGAGCACCGACATGCACCAGCAAGGGACGCCTGTCAGGACCGAAGACTGTCTCGAACGCGTCGGCTGTTGCCTGCACGTCCTCACCGGAAATAGTCGTTACGTTGGGCGACCACCGCAAGCGGTTGAAGCCTTGCTCGACTGTCAGCTCGAACCGCGCACCGTCGCCCGTAATCATCCATCCAGCGTGGCATACAGCTGTCCGCCCGCTTCAAGTTCCGCTGTTGACTGTGATAGGTCGAAGTGGCCCCGGTGTGACAAGTCAGGGAGTTCCAGCTTCCGCGCAGATGAGCATCCGTGTCTCGTACTCGCCTGCACACCCGCAGTAGCTCGTGGATGCCCCAGTGGGCGCTCCTGCAGTGGGTCTCGTCAAAGGGATCCTTTGACCGGACGGACGCAGAGCTCGTTACCCAGGTTGGTGAACTCCAGGATCGGCGGGGGAGTGGGGAAGAGTGCCCCGTCCCAACAATGTGTCTCACTGGGAGTATTCTCAGGAATGGGAAAATCAGCCTTTGATGAGTGTGGGGGAGTCGGGGTGGGAAGTATCGGGTATGCCAGGGTCAGCACGTTGGAGCAGAACGCGGATCTGCAGCATGCAGCGCTCTCGGCGGCGGGCTGTGTTCGGATTTTCACCGATCACGGGGTGAGCGGCACGCGAGCGAGTCGACCCGAGCTGGATAAGCTCTTGGATCATCTTCGGGCGGGGGATGAGGTGGTGGTGTGGAAGCTGGATCGGTTGGGACGCAACACCCGGAATCTGCTGGCGCTGATCGATGACCTCGAACAGAGGGGTGTGCATTTCCGGAGTGTCACCGAGGGGATCAGTACGACCGGTTCGATGGGTAGGGCGATGCTGACCGTCATGTCGGCATTCGCGCAGCTCGAGCGGGACCAGCTGGCTGAGCGGACCAGAGCGGGTATGGCTGCGGCCGCCGAGCACGGGCGGAAGGCAGGTCGTCGGGAGGTCACCGCCGAGCATGCGAAGGTCAGGCGCGCTCACGAGTTGAAAGCGCAGGGGCTGGCGCCGGCGGATATCGGGAAGATCATCGGCCTGAGCCGGGCAACGGTGTACCGCTACCTGAGCATGCAGGTAGGGGCCGATGTCTTCTGATTCAGGAAGGAGCTGGCACGCTGCTGTTCACGATCGGTGCAACTGGGGTCCGAATACTTGAGCGAGGAGATCTCGGCATGAGGGTTGGGTGAATCGCCCTGGGTTTGATGGAGACTCGCGTTATGTGATTCCCACCAGCCGATTGTGGTCGGTTTGGTCAGCATAGAACGCCTGCTCGAACTCCACGGGCGGGACATCGCCGAGGTAGCCGTGCAGGCGTTGGGTGTTGTGCCAGTGGACCCATCCGAGGGTCGCTAGCTCGAGGTCCTCGACCGTCTTCCACGGGCCAGATCGAGCTGGACCGCGAACGAGTTCGGTCTTGTAGTAGCCGTTCACCGTTTCGGCAAGGGCGTTGTCGTAGCTGTCGCCGACGGTCCCGATCGATGGGGTAGCGCCGATTTCAGCGAGGCGTTCGCCGTAGCGGATTGATGTGAATTGGCTGCCCGCATCGCTGTGACAGCGCAGGTCTTCGTGGTGAGTGCCGCGGCTCCACCGGGCCATCTCGATTGCGTCGAGGACCATCTCGGTACGCATGTGCGACGCGCACCGCCAGCCGACGATCATCCGTGAGTACGCGTCGATGATGAAGCAGACATACGCGACGCTGGCCCACGTGGGCACGAACGTCAGGTCGGTCACCCACAGCCGGTTCGGCGCCGTCGCGGTGAACTCCCGCCGGACGAGATCCGGATGCCTGGTTGCAGTCGGATCGGGCCGCGTGGTCTTGATTCGCTTTGAACGGGTGGCGCCCTCGAGGCCGGCGGCGCGCATCAACCGGCCCGTCTGGTCCCGGCCGAGATCCAACCCGGCACGACGGGCGGCTTTCCAGAGTTTGCGGACACCGTAAACGCGGTAGTTCTCCTCCCACAAGGCCACCAGTTCTGGTGTGAGGGCGGCGTCGCTGACCGCTCGTGCGGACGGGGCGCGGTTCTTCGCCGCGTAGTACGTACTTGGGGCCACCTGCAGCAGGGTGCAGATGGGCTCGACTCCAAGCGGTCGGCCTTCAACGATGTCGTGTCTGTTCGCGTCGATGAACGCGACTATTTCCTGTGTTGGCGGTCGAGCTCCGCCCCGAAGAAACTCGCGGCCCGCTTCAGGATCTCGTTCGCCCGTCGCAGTTCCCGGACTTCTTGCTCGAGCTCCCGCAGTCGTTTGGCTTCGGAGGTACTTACGCCGGCAGTGTGACCGTCATCGACGTCGGCTTGCCGGACCCACGATCGGACCGATTCCGTCCCGTACCCCAGCTGCGAAGCGACCCGGTGAACTGTCCCGTGCTCGGTCCCGAGCTCTGCTCGTAGGGTCCGCACCATCCGGACTGCTGCAGCCTTCTCTTCTGGGGAGTACCGACGTGCCGTAGGCTTCCCAGCTCCCTGACTTGATGCCATAACTCTATTCTCGTTTCCAAGGTCAGGAGCCTCCATCAAACCCAGAGCGGTTCACCTAGAGAAACGAAGGATCACAGGGAAACCGATACACCACCTAAAAGGACTTGACCTAAGAAGACGAGTCTGAAGCTTGCTGAGGACTCCACACAGCAGACTCGCTAGACACCAATTTCGATCACTCAGCGAGCTGCAACCATGCCCAGACGGACTACGCGGCGGACCGCTGTTGCATGACATCTGGGCCCTTGCTCGTTCCTGTTGCGGAAGCCGCATAAGGACCTAGCCTCGATTTTTCATGGTGCTGGGGTTGGTTGTCGGATCCGGATTTGATTCCGGTCCGGGCTGATTTTGGGGTTTTGGGCGTGCTGGCGGGCCCTGTTGTCGCTGGTTGGGCGTCGGGTTCCACGTCTGCGATGGGTCGTTCTGGTCGTTGTTGGGGCTGGCCGGGCGGTCTTCAGGCCAGGATGGGGATCTGTTGTCGGAGGCTGTTCTTGAGCCCGGCAATGGCGGCCAGGAGTGTGGTGATCGTGGCGGTTTCCGGTGCTTTGTCGGGGATTAGCAGCCGGGTCCGTCGGGCCCTGGTGATGAGTTTCCCTGCGGTGGCGAAGAGCCGGTAGCGCCAGCGCTTGATGTCCCATCCGCGGGCTTTGTGTCCGGTGGGCAGGGCGGTGAGTTGCAGCCAGGAGATGAGGTTCATGGCCAGGGCGGCGATGTTGGCCCAGGCCTGGTTAGCGTGGAAGTCGAAGAACGGCAGCTTCCCGAGCCCGGTGTTCTTCAGGGTTTTGATCCGGTTCTCACACCGTCCCCGGGCCCGGTGTCGGGCATCCAGGGCGGGCCCGTGCCAGGAGGGCGAGTTCGTCAGGAAAGCCGTGATGCGGTGCCCGTCGGTATCGAGCAGGGTCGGCTGCGCCCCGGGGTGCAGGGGCTCGGCACGCAAGTACAGGTTCGTGCCCTCAGGGTAGCCGGTGAGCCCGAGGACGTCGGTGGCGTTGAGGACCCACGCATCGGTGCGTTCATTGCCGTCCTGGTCCAGGGCCGGCTGCCAGTACTTCTTGTCGTTGATCCACCCGACCATGTGGGCCTTGGGCACGGGTACCGGGTAGGAGACACTGAACTGCACTCCCAAGGATGAGAGGTGGTGCAGGAATTCCCGGGACGCTCCGGCGCTGTCGGTGCGCACCAGCACCTTCTCACCAATCAGCTGTCCCTGCTGGTCGTAGAAGTCATCGGGGAGCTGTTCGATGGCCTGGGTGAACACCTTGATGTGGTCCTTGGCGCTGTTGGCCCCGGCGTTGCCAGGACGCAGGAGCGCGGCCAGAATTTCCCCGGTCCCGTTGCCCGCGCCGCAGTCGACGCTGGCGACGAAAGGGGCGAAGCCGTACCCGCCCTTGTACGTGCCGACGGCCTGTTCCTTGTCACTGTGGGAGGTGACGAGGGTTGCATCGAGATCAATGATGAGCGGGTCAAGGGCGGTGGCCTTCAGCGCCGGGTTCCGGTCCCTGGCAGCTTCCCACGCCCTGGAGCGCAGTTCCCGCGTCAACGTGGCGAAGCCGTCGTTGAAGACGTCAGGGTCGGTCACGGTCCGCTCAAAGAACCGCGAGATTGTCGCGTTCGAGGCGACCTGTCCGAAGACGCCGGCACCGGTCCGCAGGATGTCCAGATCGGAGACGTGTTCTCCGCCGCCGGCGAGCATGACCGCCAAGGAGCCCACAATCGTGCCGGGCCGGTGCCAGGCCCCGAAGGGGACGAACTGGCCCAAACGGTCCTCGCACAAACCCCTGAACCCGAGCGCATCAACAAAGGACGTCATCACGTTCAGCCCGGCATGGGAGACCAGCGACTGGCCCGTCGTGGCGACAGGAAGGGACGGGAAAACTCCGGTAATCTTGGACATCAGAAAGGTGCTTCTTTCAGCCGGTGGAACAGTGCGTCAACAACACTATTTCCCCAGCTCAGAAGCACCTTTCGTCGCTTTAACACACCCGGCGGAGGGCAGCCTCATGAAAACCCCGGGCTAACGTGTTCCGGAACTGGAGTGGATTCTTACGGGAAGGTGCGGCGGATGACGGAGGTCAGCCCGGTCGAGTCAGATGGTGACGTGCCCTCGGTGCAGGACACAACGACCCCGCGAGGGACATCTCCTAGAACACGTCGTGGGCGCTCCTCTGGTGGGGTGGGTGCGAGCCTGCTGCTTGGAGCCGCCGCTGGTGCTGCCGGGGTGTGGGTGATGGACCGGGTCGGCTGGTTCATGTACGACAACGAAGAAGTTTCAGCACTGCAGCGTGAACACCGCGCCCGTCCGGGAAACCTCGACGTGGCACACGCCGCAGCCGATAAAGCAGCCGCGCTCATCGGGCGCCGACTGCCGGATCAGCCGAACATAACCGGGATGGTCGTGCACTACGCCTTGGGTGTCCTACCCGGTGCCGTCTACGCGGTGTTCTTCGCCAGCGTGTCCCAGCAGTACGGGCCGGCAGCGGAGCAGCCTACGGTCTGGCGCTGTTCGCCATCACGGACGAAACGGCCGCGCCCTTGCTCGGTATCGCCGCAGGGCCGACCCGGTATCCACGGCAGGCCCACGCACGCGGCGCCGTCGCTCACCTGGTCCTAGGGGTCACCACCGAAGCAGCGCTCCGGATAGCCACACGAGCCAGGCGGGCATCTCGCGCATGACCTTGTTCGGCCGGGCATCCCGAGTGGGTTCCGAGATCCGCGCATCGCGGACACGCGCCCTAGATTCCTGCGCAAGAACCATCATCGTTGGAGGGAGGACCCGTGGACATCGCTAACAGGACCGGGATCATTACTGGTGCCGGGAGCGGCATCGGCGGATCCCTCGCCATAGGATTCGGGCAGCGCGGCGGTAACTTGCTGTTGGTGGGCCGGCGCCACGTCCCACTGGAGGAAACGGCGCAGATGGTGCGTTCTGTTGGCGGGCAGGCAGAAGTGCTGGATGCTGATATCACCGAACCAGGGGCCGTCGAGCGGGTCGCCGAGGTCGCCCGGCAGCGGGGCCCGGTGGATCTTCTGGTAAACAACGCGGGGAACGTACGGGCAGGGCACCTGGAGGATCTGCCAGAAGAAGATGTGCTGGCTATGATCGCCCTGAACCTCACCGCCCCGATCTTGCTGACCCGGGCATTACTAGCGGCTCTCAAGGAGGCCGCGTCCCCGCAGGGTAGTGTCCTGCTTGCCGTCTCCAGCGGCATCGCCCTCACCGGTCTGCCCTTCTACACGGTGTACGCGGCAACGAAATCCGGGATCAGTACCCCGCAGACCCTTCCTCTTCGCCGGGGACGTGCTGATGACCAGCGACAGACTCTACGACCCCGCAGATCGTACGGCGCCCGGAGCCGGGGAGGGGACCTCATTATGGGGCTCAGAACCGCTCTGCCATAGCGATTCTGGTCGAGCGCAGTGCCCGCTGTGTGATGCTCGTCCATCTTCCTGGAAGCAACCGAACCCGTGAGCTCAGAGACGGCCTCATCCAGGCTTTCGCCGGGCTGCCGAGATCCCTGGGGACATCACTCACCTGGGATCAGGGAACCGAGATGAGCCAACGTGCCGAGTTCGCCGCCGCCAGTGGTATCCCGATTTACTTCTGCGAGCCTCGCTCGCCCTGGCAACGCGGTACTAATGAAAACACCAATGGGCTGCTTCGGCAGCACTTTCCCAAGCGGACCGATCTCGGCCTTCACTCACCCGAACAACCCTGACGCACTATACCCCGGTGGGGTACTGTCGTTCTCGCCCCACCTTTACAGGTGAACGGAGGAGCAAGGGGTGGCGTCCTGAGTTGTGTCGTTACTGCCGCTGAACATACGGCACTTTAGCGCTACCGGAATCGTACGAACGCCTTCCTCTCCGGGCTACGAGAGGTTGTCAATTGGCAGAAAACTTACCACCGTATGACTGTGAGAACGAGTGCAACGGTAGTCCTTAAAGGTTGCCTATTAGGAGGTCGATGTGTCTACCTATCTCAACGTAATCGTCATGCTTTTGCTTGCGTTAGCTGTTGTTGGTGGCCTATACGTCACATCTCGGTTCACTGCTGTTTCCGCTGATCCCATCGAAAGTGCACCTTTTCTGTCGGGCTGGACGCCCAGCGAACACGCACTGTCTCGGTATCACGCTCGGTACTACCCGCTGACCATGCTCTTCCTCGCCTTCGACGTCGAAATGCTTTTCATGTATCCGTGGGCTGTCATCGTCGTGGCCTCCGGGTTCGAAGCTGTGGCCGAGATGTTCGTTTTTCTGGGCGTCCTGATGGCAGGAGTCGTATGGGCCTGGCGGGAAGGAGCCCTCCGGTGGACGTGACAAAAGCTTTGTCCGAGATGGCTGCACGACAACCTCACGTACTCCTCGTCGAAGTCCCCGGATGGAGCAACACCCGAATTTTTACTGAGCGTGAGCTTTTTCGACGGAGCTGGATCGAATCAAACTCGCCAGCCGACTCGGACATCTTGTTGACGTGCGGGACTCCCTCTGACGATCTGAACGAAGTGCTGGACCGCGTGTGGGATCAACTCCCAGGGCCGAGAGTACGAGTGAAGGTCAATCACCCGACTGAGGTAGCTGACGTACTTGACCAAGCAAGGGAAGCACTCGTCGAATGTTCGGCCCAACAGAAGGACGCGTTGACCCGTACCGCGGTCAAAATTCCCCATGCGGCAGTCACACAATCACCCAGCAATGACCCGGCCAGCCCTGGTACCGGGCACGGCGGGATGGACCACGGCGGGATGGACCACGGCGGGATGGACCACGGCGGGATGGACCACGGCGGGATGGACCACGGTGGGATGGACCACGGTGGGATGGGCATGCCGATGCCCGGTGGTATCGGTTTAGCTGAGGGGGGACCGGACCGTGATGGTCTTGGTCTTGATGTTTTGCATGTTTCGTTGGGTCCTGTGTTGCGTTACTGGCCGGCTGGGCTTGTCGTTCGGTGTGCCTTGCAAGGCGATGTCATCACGGAGGCGTCGGTGGATCTGATGGCTGGTTCGCCGACGGAAAAGGCTCCGAGTGTGGGGGAGGTGTTGGGCAGCTCGTCGGGAGCAGGGGGAGATGGAGCTCGTTTGTTGTCTGTGCGTTACTGCGATCAGGTGGCAAGCCTGTTGGCATTGATGGGGTGGGAGCGGTTTGCCTGGAGGGCCTTTCGTGTCCGTGATGGTCTGCTGGGAGGGATGCCTTTAGAGGATGCTGTGTCGGAGCTGAGCGCTCTTGGGCGGGGGATCAGTCGTTCGAAGGTATTCCGGTGGTCCTTTAAGGACTTACCGGAGGTGCTGGAACGTTTAGACGCCCTGGTAGGCCGTGCTCGTTGGGTGCTGGAGGCTGATACGCATTCCGGGGAGCCTTGTCTGCGGTATACCGCGGATGAGGAGAGTGGGCGTCTGCAGCAGGTGCCGGGCCTGATTGTTGGTCTTGATCTGTTTGCTGCCCGCCTGGTCATCGCGTCTTTGGGTTTGGACACTGTTGCCGCTGCGAGGGTGGGAGGAGTCGATGCCTGATGGTGTTGTGCAGGTAGGCCTGCTGGGACCCGTTGTGGCAGCTGTGCTCCTTGGGTGTGTGGCTTTTTTTGCGGCGGCGCTTGATGGGGTGTTCGTTGCTCGGATGGGGCGTCGGTCTGTTCGTTCTGGCGTGGCTAGCCCTGTGTGGGAAGTGGCTCGGTTGTTGCGTCAGAGGCGTCGGTCTGTTGTGGCCGCGGATTCGTTGTTGTGGCGTGTTGGTGTGTCTGGCCTGCTCGTCGTGGCTTTGTTGAAGGCTGTGGTGGTTCCGCTTGGGTCATGGGTGGTAGCTGACCTTTCGGTGGGCGTTGTGTGGTTCAACGCCATGGACGTGATGGTGTGGGCACTGGTGTGGATGGCGGGTTGGGGAGCCAACAGTGCATTTTCCCTTGTGGGCGGGTACCGGTTCCTCGGGCAGGCCCTGTTGTATGAGTTGCCGTTGATGTTTGCCCTAACAGCGCCTGTGGTTGCTGCGGGTAGCTTGCGCGTAGGAGACGTAGTGACGGCCCAGGAGGGGCTGTGGTTTGTGGTGTGGATGCCGGTGGCGTTCCTGGTTTTCTGTGCGGGGGTGATTGCCTTTTCGGTGTGGGGCCCCTTCAGTCCGGCGTTGGGTCGGGACATCGGCGGAGGAGTGCTGGTGGAGCTGTCCGGGGTTGACCGGTTGCTGTTGTTAGCGGGGCGGTATGCGCTGCTAAGTGCCGGCGCCGGGTTTGCTGTGGCGTTGTTCCTGGGTGGTGGGTCTGGGCCATTTGCTCCGCCGTGGGTTTGGACGTTGGTGAAGACGTTGGCGGTGCTGTTTGTGTTCGTCGGGGTACGACGGATGTTTGCTGTCCTACGGCCTGACCGGTTGGTGGAAGCGGCTTGGGTGGTCGTCCTGCCCGCGGTGCTCCTTCAGGTTCTTTTCGTCAGTCTGGTGGTGGTGGGGCGGTGAGTGTCGTTCTCGGAGGGTTCTTCTGGTTCCTTGCGGTTGTCGCGGTCGCTGCGGGTATTGCAGTGTTCCGGGTGGATTCCATGGCGCGGGCTACGTACGCCTTGGCCCTGTCGTTCGTCTCGGTCGGGGTGATGCTGCTGTTGTTCAACCTCGAGTACATCGGCGTGATCACGATTTTGATGATGGTGATGGAGATGGCCATCATGGCAGTTTTCATGATCATGTTCATGGGGATGAACCCGGCCTTGATGCCGATGAGCATGGTTCATAGCAAGCGCAGCTCGATGATTCTGGCGGGTGGGGGGTTCGTTGTCCTGGCTGGTGGTGCCTTGTTGGTGCCGTGGCCAGCACGGCGGGGGGGACCGGCCGCGGATCTGACCCAGTCCTTAGGGGAGGCCATCATGGGTTCGAAGATGCTGGTGATGCTTACGGTGAGCCCGGTGCTGTTCGCCACGCTCGTCGCCGCATTGGTGCTGGCCAGTCCGAGGGGGCGTTACGACCGTTTTGGTGATGACCTGCGCATCTCGCCACCGCGCGGGCCTGAGCAGAAGGATGGCCGGTCATGACGTTGGATGCGGTGTTGGTGGCGTCCGCGGCCCTGTTCTGTGTGGGGTTGTACGGTGCGCTATCCCAACAAGTCGTTGTCATGGTGATGATGGGCCTGGAACTGATGCTCAACGGGGTGATCCTCGCGGTCGCGGGTTTGTGGTGGTTCCTCGCTCCTGCCCCAGATGGGCAGGTGCTGTTACTGGTGGTTATTGCCGCGATGACCGTGGAGATGGCGATGGGTTTCGCTGTTGCTACCTTGCTTCACCGTTCACGGGAATCGGATATGACCGACACGGCAACGGACCTGTCCGGATGAATGTGCTGCTCTGGGTCGTGATCGGCCTGCCTGCGGTGGCCGGAACAGTGCTGTGCCTGGGCGGGAACCACCTGTCCAGGGCTGCGGTTCCCGTGTCGCTGGGTGTCTCTGTGGTTGTCACCGTGCTGGCTGCTGTCGTTGCTGTGGTTCGCCCCTCGGTGGCAGTGCCCTTTATCCAGAGTGCGGGTTTTGGGCTGGCCGTGGATTCCCTTTCGGCGGTCATTCTTCCCTCGGTGGCCGTGGTTGCCTTGCTGGTGTTGGTTTTCGCGTCAGCTAAGGACATCGCACCCGAGGTGGCGCCGCCGGCGAGGTTCCACGGTTTGATGCTCATCTTCGTTGCGTCCGTGATCGTGACCGTCACGGCGACGACACTGCCGGCCCTGTTGTTCTCCTGGGAACTGATGGGTGCTATGTCCTACGCGTTGATCGGGTTTCGGTGGCAGGACCGTGACCGGGTTTCGGCCGGCCTGACTGCTTTCCTGACGACTCGTGGCGCTGACCTGGGTTTGTATGCCGCTGCCGGTGCGGCCCTGGCCGCAGGCGGTGGCCTGGCATTGACGGACCTGGCCGGCGCCCCGGAGGGGTGGCGGCACATCATCGCAGCCGGGATTCTTGTGGCGGCATTGGGTAAGGCCGCGCAATTGCCGTTCAGCTTTTGGCTTTCCCGCGCCATGGAAGGGCCGAGTCCGGTCAGTGCGCTACTGCACTCGGCGGCGATGGTGGCGATGGGTGGGTACTTGCTGCTGCGCTTGGCACCACTGTTGGAAGTCACCGGATGGGCCGCGAGTGCGGCCGCCTGGGTCGGGGTCCTGACGGCCCTGGCATTGGGTGCGGTCGCTGTGGCGCAGAAGGATCTCAAGCAGTTGTTGGCCGCGTCGACGGCTGCGCAGCTCGGCTTTGTGGTGCTCGGCGCCGGGCTCGGCGCGACAGCGGGGGGGACCGCCCACCTGGTGTCGCACGCGGCGACGAAAGCCCTGCTGTTCCTTGTCGCCGGAGCTTGGCTGTCCGCGTTGGGGACTAAGAAACTCGCGGCCCTGCGGGGGGCGGGACGACAGTGGCCGCTGGTCGGGGTGGGTTTCACTGTCGGGGCGCTAAGCCTTGCCGGGATCGCTCCGCTCTCGCTGTGGGGGACCAAGGACGAAGTTCTTGCAGCAGCCCTGGAGGAATCCCCTGCCCTCTACATAGTAGGTCTGGCCGCATCCTTGCTGTCGGCAGCCTATGCAGGTAAGGCCCTGATCATCGTGTGGCGCCGACCTGTTACTGACACCGCTTCCGGTTATGACACCGAGGAACACGGCACCCGGCACATCGGGGTGTGGGAACGGGTTCCGCTGGTCATCCTCGCCGCGGGCGCCGCGACGCTCGGCGTGCTCGCTCTACCCCCGGTCGGCGAGGTCCTGCGCGTAGCACTCGGCGACCAGGACTCGCCTACCGCCAGGTGGTGGGAACTGGCGCTTTCGGCGGTCCTGGCCCTTGTTGTTCTCGTCCTGGTGGCCCGTTTCGGTGTGAAGGAGCCCTCGTGGGCGGCAGGGTGGCTGGGCCTCGAGCGGGCAACACACGCGCTCACCGTTCGTCCTGTGCTGGCCCTCGCCCGTGCCCTGGCTCGTTTCGATGACCACGTGGTGGATCGTGGTGTGTGGTCCGGCGTGGCCTATGTCGCCGGTGCCGCCGGTAGTGCTGCCCGTTTCGATGACGAACACATTGATGGCACCATCGGCGCCGTATCCGGTGGTGGACTGTCCCTGGCCGCTGCGGCAGCACGGGCGGATGCCAGGGGCGTTGATGCGGCGGTGGAGGCCACCGGTCGGGGCGCGCGCAGATTCGGTACGCTGGCCCGTCGCCCGCAAACAGGCCAGGTTCACCACTACTATGCCCAGGCCGCTGTAGTTCTCGCAGCGGCACTCGTCGTCCTACTTCTTGTGAGGTGACCGTGCTCAGTCTCGTCATTTTCCTACCCCTAGCCGCCGCCCTCGTGCTGGCGGTGTTTCCGGGGATCCCGGACAGGGCAGCCCGGTGGGCCTGGGTGGTGGTCGCCGCCGCTGATACCGCTTCTGTAGCTGGGATGTGGGCGGCATACGAGCAGCCTCCGAATGGGGGGCTGGCGTTCGAGGAGCAGGTCACATGGATTCCGTCGGTGGGTAGCAGCTATCACATCGGCGTCGATGGTTTGTCCTTGCCGTTGCTGGCATTGACGGTGGTTGTGTTCCTAGCCTGTTCTATTTACGCGCTGAGGGAACAGAACCGTCCCCGCGCGCAGGCGGCCCTGTTCCTGTTCCTGCAGACCTCATGCCTGGGTGTATTCGCGGCACAGGACCTTATTCTGTTCTTCCTGTTTTTCGACCTGTCGATTGTGGGAATGTACTTCGTCATCGCCGGGTGGGGTCACGGCAACGCGGCCCGGTCCGCGTTGAAATTCTTCCTGTACACGTTCCTGGGATCATTGGCCCTGCTGCTGGGTTTCATCGGGCTGTACCTCTACTCCGAGCCGCGGACCTTCGACATGGTCGAACTCGCCCGGTTGGCTCCATTGAATGGCAACCCCGTAGCAGGCGGAGTGGTCCTCGGCGCAGTCCTTCTGGGGCTGGCCATCAAGACCCCCACCTTTCCCTTTCACACGTGGCTGCCTCCTGCACATACGGACGCACCGGCGATCGGGTCGGCGGTCCTTGCCGGGATCCTCCTGAAAATGGGCACCTATGGGTTCGTACGCATCGCGATGCCCATGCTTCCGACCGCGTGGCGAGACTGGGCGTGGGTAATCATCATCATCGGCATCATCTCGGTGCTGTACGGGGCGCTGGTGGCGCTGGCGCAGAGCGACCTGAAAAGGATGATCGCCTACACCTCGGTCAACCATATGGGCTACGTCGTGCTTGCTGTCGGTGCAGCAGGGGCGGCAGGAGGTAATGACGCGGCAGCGCGGGAAATCGCCGTGACCGGGGCACTGACGCAAATGGTCAGTCACGGCCTGATCACCGCGGCACTGTTCCTTCTCGCGGGTGTGCTCAAGGACCGGGCCGGAACCTACGACATGGACTCCTACGGGGGGCTGGCCCGTCCGGCACCGAAGTTCGCGCTCCTGTTTGCCGTTGGCGCCTTCGCGTCGCTCGGGCTGCCCGGTTTCAGCGGTTTCATCGCCGAGTTCCAGATCTTCGCGGGATCAATCGGCACTGTTCCGTGGGTAGCCGTGGCCCTCCCCGGGATCCTGATCACCGCTGCGTTGTTCCTTCTGGCTGTTCAACGCCTCCTTACCGGAGCAGTGCAGGGACGATCCGCTCAGGTCTCCGACCTGCGCACAACCGAGTTGCTGCCCATCGGTACGCTGTTGTGCTTGTCGCTACTGATCGGCGTCGTTCCACGGGTACTCCTTGACCTGATCGAACCTGCCTCCGCTGCCGTCGTCGTCCTGGTTGGACGATAACCCCGTGGACGGCATGAGTATGGGCATGGACTTTTCCGTCCTCGCGCCGGAAATCGTCGTCCTCACCGGTGCTGTCACTGCCCTGTTGGCTGGCTCCTTCTCACCCCGGAACAAGCAGTGGATCAGCAGGCTGATTGCAGCCCTGGCGGTGGCCGTGGGGGCAGGGTTCGCCGTAGCGGGAACACTGGGTGAACCCGAAACGGTGTTCACCGGGACGTTCGCAGTGGATACGGCAACCGGTGTTGCCCGGGCGATCATCTGTGTAGCGACACTTCTGGTGATCTCCTTGGGCGGTAGGGAACTTACGGGGACATCGCGGGAGAGCGAAACCTACTCCCTGATGCTGCTCTCAGCGCTGGGGGCGATGGTCATGTCCGGAACGAGTGACGTGCTGGTCCTCGCCGTGGGGTACCTGCTGGCCAGCATTCCGCTCTACGCCCTGATTGGAATGGGGCGCTCACCGCACGCGGCGGAAGCAGCCCTGAAAACCTACCTGCTCGGCGCTTTCTTCGGTATCGCCCTGATGCTGGGAGTCGCTGTCCTCTACGCGTTGGCGGGCGGGAGCACCTACGAGGAGTTGAGCACCGAACTCACCGGGGCGCCTGCTGCGGCTATCGCCGTCGGCCTGGTCGGAGTCCTGGCCGGATTGGCCTTCAAAGCCGGAGCTGTGCCGGGTCACTTCTGGATACCGGACGCCGCCCAGGGAGCAGGAATCACTGCCGCTACGTTCCTCACCACGGTCCCCAAGGTAGGAGCATTCATCGCAGCATACCGGCTTCTGAGTTCCATGCCGGACACCGTGAACTGGCCGTTGTTGATCGGACTGCTGTCTGCGGCGAGCATGACTATCGGGAACTTCGCGGCCTACTTCCAGACGGACGTACGCCGGCTCCTTGGCTGGTCGACCGTCAGTCAGGCCGGCTACCTTCTGATACCGGTTGCCGTCGCCGGCCAGAGCGCCCTGGCACTACCCTCGTTGTTGTTTTACCTGGCCGCCTACGCGGCATCAAATGTGGGAGCTTTCGCCGTTGTCGCAGCCACCGGGCGACACGAGGTGGAAGACTACCGGGGCCTGATCCGCACAGCGCCCTGGCTTGCCGGCGCGCTACTGATCAGTCTCCTGAGCCTGGTCGGAACCCCTCCTACAGCCGTATTCGTGGGGAAACTAACCACATTCACAGCAGGATGGGACGGAGGGCTGACCTGGCTTGTCGTCCTGGCCGCCCTGAACACCGTGGCCAGCCTCTTCTACTATCTCCGCTGGATTGCCCCGGCCTTTGCGCGCGATCCCGCCGCCCCCAGACCCCGCGTAGCTTCCGATGAGGCCTCTTCCACCCGAGGGTGGGCAGCTTCCACAGCCGTGGTTGCCGGCGCAGTTGCCCTTACCCTCGGGCTGTTCGCCGGTCTTTTCTGGCCATGGCTGGAGGGTTCCCTCGCCCACTGATACCCCGCTGATCTCCCCGGTGCGCCGACGGGAACGGACGCCAAGAGAGAGTCCTTTGGCTGCATTCCGAGCAAGCTCCCAACCGCCACATACCAAGGCCTACGAAATCCGCCCCCCTCACCGGGTGACTGTGACAGGTTTGGGTAGCCCCGGTCCGGGAAAGACCCAAGGATCTGGCCGGCAGAAGGCCGTCGCCAGTACACAAGGAGGAACACCATGAAGAACCTGTCAGCACAACACGCCGGACGGCGCGCTTTGATGGGACTGGCCGGCGGCCTCACGGCCACGCTGGCGCTGGCCGCCTGCGGGGCCAACAGCGACCCCCAGGGCGGACCGGAGGACACCGCGTCCGCGTCCTCGACCACCGGCGGCTCCGTCGTCGTCGGGTCAGCTGATTTCCCCGAAAGCCAGATCATCGCCGAGATCTACGCCGGGGCCCTCACCGCGGCCGGCGTCGAGGCCACGACCAAACCCAACATCGGCTCGCGCGAGATCTACTACACCGCCCTCGAGGACGGCTCGATCGACATCATCCCGGACTACAGCGGCAACCTGCTGCTCTTCGCTGATCCCGACGCCACCGCCGAATCCGCCGAGGACATCGTGGCGGCGCTGCCCGATGCCCTCGCCGCGAAGTCACCCGACGTGGAACTCGGCGTCCTCGAGCCCGCGGACGCGGAGAACAAGGACGCACTCGTCGTCACGGCCGCGACCGCGGAGAAGTACAGCCTGGAGTCCATCGCGGACCTCACGGAGGTCTGCGGAGAGATCACCATCGGCGCCCCGAGCACGTTCCAGGAGCGTGCCTACGGCCTGCCCGGCCTCAAGGAGAAGTACAACTGCGAGCCCGGCGGCTTCGAGGCCATCAACGACGGCGGTGGGCAGGTCACCCTGCAGGCACTGCTGAACGACGACGTGCAGGCCGCCGACATCTACACGACGACGCCATCGATCCAGGACAACGACCTCGTTGTCCTGGAGGACCCGGAAAACAACTTCATCGCCCAGCAGGTCCTGCCGCTCATCAACACGGAGACCGTCAGCGAGGAAGCGCAGAACGTCCTCAACGAGGTGTCCGCCCAGCTGACCACCGAGGACCTCCTGTCGCTGAACCGCGAGGTCAGCGGAGACGAGAAGCGGAACCCGGCGGACGCGGCAGCCGACTGGCTCACCGAGAAGGGACTCGCGGGCTGAGTCCTGCGATACCTGATCCACCACACAGGGGACCGGTGTCCGGCATTGCTATGCCACGCACCGGGCCCCCGCTACGGCATCCTGATCCAACGGCCACCTACAAGCAGTCGGAGGTGCGCCGACTACCGGGGTTAGCCACCACTTACGGGGCCGTAACTAGGAACGGACCCGGTAGCCGGCCTGCTCCACGGCGGCCTCGACATCGGTTTCCCTCAAGGGCGTGCTGCTGTTGATGCTCAGAGTGGAGGTTCCGCCAGCGACGAGACCAACCTGAACTCCCTCGACGCCCTCCAGGGCACCAACAGCGGCAGAAGGGCACCAACAGCGGCAGAGACACGGGACGCGCAGGACCCGCACGTCAAGCCCGTCACGGCGAAGTCATCCTTAAAACCTGCTTCACCGCTCGCTGCCTCAGCGCTTCGGTTCTCCTGAGGGGAGCGTGCGGAAATTTATACCCTAGAGGGGTATAAATTCAAGGCTTCTGTGAACCTGACCCGGGTGCTTCCGCAGGGTTGGACTCATCGGATACCAGAAGTTAGCGTGAAGGAGGAGGGCCGCGCGGGTTCCGCCGGCCAGCTTCCGTTCTGAACGGCAGGATCAACCATCGGAGAAGGAGCAAGAAAATGACTCACATCACTTCAATGCTTGAGACGTACCCGAAGGACCTGGGCGGTGTCGACCGCGAGAAGCTCGCGGAGTGCATCGCCGCGTGTTTTGAATGCGCGCAGACCTGTACCGCCTGTGCAGACGCTTGCCTGAGTGAGGACATGGTCGCCGAGCTCACCAAGTGCATCCGCACCAACCTGGACTGCGCCGACATCTGCGCCACCACAGGTAGCATCCTTTCCCGCCACACCGGTTACGACGCCAACGTCACCAAAGCGGTACTGGAAGCCTGTGCAGCCGCCTGCAAGGCATGCGCCGACGAGTGCGAGCAGCACGCTGGCATGCACGAGCACTGCCGGATCTGCGCCGAAGCGTGCCGCCGTTGCGAAAAGGCGTGCCAGGAGCTCATCTCTTCCCTGAACTGAACGTTCCGGGATCTTCATACATCAGCGAACAGATAAGTCCGGGATCTTCACACGTCAGCGAACAGATAAGGAAGTAGATTCGCATGTTCAACACCACACCAAAGAAAACCGTCCCCGCGGCAGTAGCCTCGGTCGTCCTGGCCTTGTCGGCAGTCACCGGGGTTGGCGTAGCGACGGCCACTCCGGCTTTGGCAGACGCTCCTGCCCAAAGCGAACAGGCCGCCAGTTACGAAGTTGACTTCCTCAAGAACATGATTGACCACCACACGATGGCCGTGATGATGGCGCAGACCTGCCTTGATAAGGCTGTCCACCCTGAGCTGGCTGCCTTGTGCCAATCCATTATCGAGTCTCAGTCCGCCCAGATCAACGACATGCAGTCCTGGCTCCAACAGTGGTACGGCATCTCCTACGAACCGCAACTGAGTACGGGCCAGATGCAGTCCATGCAGCGCATGGAGAACTTCACCGGGGCTCAGTACGAGATTCGATTCATGCAGTCGATGATCCGTCACCACTGGGCGGCGGTCCGCGAGAGCGGAACCTGCCTGGAGAACGCGGAACACAGTGAGCTTCTCGGCCTCTGCCAGACCATTCGCCAAACACAGTTGGACGAAATCGGCCAGATGCAAGCCTGGCTCGAGCAGTGGTATGACCGCCAGGGCGGCCGGTCTACCGAAACCTTCTGAGCCGGGTTGCTCCTGCCGCTACGCACTTTTTGGACGACAAGCATCAGGGGCAGCACCGTTGTCAAAGGCTATGCAGCAGGGCAGTCCGTGCTTCCGCAGGCGGAGCCGCGGATTGCCCTGCTTTCAGGCCGGAACCCATCACCGCTTTCATCACGGCTCGTAGTCGTACCCGTGGTCCAGGGCATAGGACCGGAACTTACCTTCAACCGATGAGCCTGGGAGCCCGAAAGCTTCGCAGGGCGTTATGTCTCCGCAAGGGGCGGTGCTGAGTGAGCAGGGAGTCGGCTCCGCTCTGGCGGTCGCATCGTTTTCGTCGCATACCGGTTCATTGCCTCCTTGGGTATCTCATGCCTGGCAGGAGAGACGCGACCACCTCGCCCCGTCGCTGACTGCCCTATCGATCAGTCGGACATAAGCCCGCCCGACCGGCACCTCACGACAGGAACACAGACCCTACCGCGGCTTCACGCCGCCCATGTGCGGTTATTGGCGAGCCCGGACAAGAGAACGAAGCGCACCCCCTGTGGCCGACTCTTGTGCCCCGAACACTCTTGTTGCCACACCCTGAACAAGGAGAAGACCTATGACACACCACGTGACGTCCATGCTCGACACCTACCCCAAGGATTTGGGGGGAGTGGACCGGGCCAAACTCGCAGAGTGCATCCAAGCCTGCTTCGAGTGTGCCCAGACCTGCACCGCCTGTGCCGATGCCTGCCTCAGTGAGGACATGGTCGCCGAACTCACCAAGTGCATTCGAACCAATCTGGACTGCGCTGATATCTGCTCGACCACGGGCAACGTTCTGTCTCGCCACACCGGGTATGACGCGAACATCACCCGCAGCATCGTGGAGGCCTGCCGTACCGCGTGCAAGGCCTGCGCGGATGAATGTGAACAGCACGCCGAGATGCACGAGCACTGCCGTATCTGCGCCGAAGCGTGCCGCCGATGCGAAAAAGCCTGCGAGGAACTGTTGTCCGTCCTCGGCTAGCACCCACGTTCTGGCACTCCCACCTGCCAGAACGCAGTGAAGAGCAGCTACCAGCCATTCGGTTAATCCTCGATTGACCGAATGGCGCCTGATGCAGTCCCGGGCCTCACATCGTGTGGGGTCCGGGACTGCCACGGGGACGGACCCACGAGGGAGACTGGCATGAAAAAAGAAGATACGTCGAAAGAAGATCAGAAGCTGTCATTGGTCGGATCGGTGGCCCTCGGCACGGGAGTCATGATCGGAGCCGGGATCTTCGCCTTGGTCGGACAGGTCGCCGAGCTCGCCGGCGGCTGGGTTCCCTGGGCATTCCTGGCTGGTGCCGTCGTCGTCGGTTTCAGTTCGTATTCCTATGTGCGCTATTCCGCGACGAACCCGTCGTCCGGTGGTATCGCGATGCTCCTTAAAGCCGCATACGGTCCCGGCGTCGCCGCCGGCTCGCTTTCCCTGTTCATGTATGTGTCGATGATCATGGCCGAAAGCCTGCTCGGGCGAACCTTCGGCACATACCTTCTCAGAGCTTTCGGGATGCAGTCCTCGGCGCTCTGGGTACCCATTCTGGCCGTGCTTGCCATAGCCGCCGCAGCGCTGGTGAATCTGGTCGGTAACCAGTGGGTGGAACGTTCAGCGACCATCACCGCTGCCCTGAAAATCATCGGCATAGCCGTTCTTGCTGTTGGTGGGATCCTTGCCGCTGGTGTTTCCTCGTTGGGTCGGTTGTTCTCGACGGCGCAGCGAACTCCACCCGAGTCTGGTCTTCTCGGATTCCTGGCCGGGGTAACCCTCTGCATCCTCGCCTACAAGGGCTTCACCACCATCACGAACCAGGGTGGTGACCTCCGCCGTCCTGAGCGCAACATCGGCCGCTCCATCATGATCTCCATCGGCCTATGCACGGTGCTCTATCTCCTGATCACGGTAGCCGTCACCGGAAGTCTCACCGTCCCCCAGATCGTGGAGGCCAGGGACTACGCTCTCGCCGAAGCAGCTGAACCTGCCTTCGGCTCATTCGGTGTGATGCTCACCGTCATCATCGCCGTCATCGCAACACTCTCCGGACTTGTTGCCAGCCTGTTCTCTGTTTCCAAGCTCTACGACATGCTCCGCGAGATGGGCCAGGCGCCAGGACTGCCAGGACACGTGACACACCAGTCACTGTTCATCACAGCCGGGCTCGCGATCATCATGGCCGCCTTCTTCGACCTCTCGCAGATCGCTTCCCTCGGCGCGATTCTTTACCTCACCATGGACATCGCCATCCACTGGGGCATCATCCGTCACCTCCGGAACGAGACTGGCGCCAACGCCTGGGTCCCAGGTGCCGCGATCGTACTCGACGGTGCAGTCCTGGTTCCCTTCCTGCTCCTCAAAGCACAATCGGACCCGACCACCCTGGTCATCACCGCCGTGGTCGCCATCGTCATCATCGTCACCCAATGGGCGATAGTGCGCCATCACGACCGGGCTTCAACGGACACCACCACGTGAGGTCAGGAAACAAGCCCGTTGTGAGGCGGTCATCAGTTCCAATGGAAGGATTTTGATATGACATGGATATTCACCGTGCTGGGATTCATCATTATCGGAGTCGGGCTCAGGGATGTCTTCCACACCCTGCTCCATCCCAGCGGCCAGGGAGGGCTAACCAAAGCCGCCATGAACAGCACCTGGAGAATCTCCAAGCCGCTAGGACTGAAAGCAGTATCCCTGGCCGGGCCCTTCGGTATCGTGGCAGTGATTCTGCTGTGGGCGGCTCTGCAGGTCCTCGGGTGGGCACTGGTGTATTACCCCCACGTTCCGCAGGGTTTCACGTACGCCGACGGCATCAACCCTTCCCGATACCCCGACTTCATCGAAGCGCTCTATATCTCCACTGTCACACTGTCGACCCTCGGCTTCGGAGACGTCATCGCCACCGACCCCTGGATCAGGGCGCTATCCCCTGCCGAAGCACTGATCGGTTTTGCCCTGCTCACGGCCGCGGTGTCATGGTTTTTGCAGCTCTACCCGGCCCTCGCCCGTCGTCGGGCCCTCGCGCTTCGCCTCACCGTCCTCCGGGATGGGCTGTACCTGCAACACCTGTCTGAGTTCACACCCGAGACGACCAGCCGCGTCCTCGACAGCATCACCGACGGCATCATCCAAACCAGGGTAGACCTCACACAAACCAGCGAGTCGTATTACTTCCGTGAATCAACGGCCGCAGCGTCGCTGGCCACGTCCCTCTCCTACGCGGTAGCACTCAGCGAACTCGCCAAGGACCTGGCTGATCCGGAGGTGCGGGCATCAGGTCTGGCACTGCACCACTCCCTTCAGGACCTCAGCACCCTCATGAGCAATTCCCTGGGAATCAAAGGATCAACAACCGACGACACGTTCCAGTCGTACGCGTCAGACCACAAGTACGACTACCAGCCGCAAGACCCCTCCAACAGGTAAGGGGAAGATCCGCTCGAAGAAACCCCTCAATTGGGTGTTGCTTCGACCAACAGAATCCAAGTACATCAAGAGGCACTGGCCAAAAACTATCGTTTTCGGCCAACATGCCGCTGTCGCTTCCCGCGGTCGCCTGCACGGGAGTCCGCGTCCTTCCGGTGTCTCGGGCTCGCCTGCACAAACCTGCAGGTACCGGGGCAGAGTGCGGCCGTACCAGTGTCAGCTTCCTTGTCAGCGAGGTAGGAGCGAGAGTGCCCATTGGTGTCTAGGGTGCACCGATGTGAATCGTAGGCTCAAACGAACCCGTAGCTCACCCACAGGTGGACGGCCTTGAGCTCCACCCTTCGGGCTCCACCCGCCCACAAGTGGATGACCAACACCACGGACCTCGGTGCGTTATCCCTATTGCCACTATTAGTCCTATTAGCCCTAAGTCGAACCAGCTCATGCTGTTCGCGACCACGCCGGTAGGAGGCTGTGCACGGCCACCGCTCGATCGAGGTAAGTGACCGGTGTCGGTGACGCAGGTGGGTGTGTGCAGGCGGGCCTTGGTTCCTGCTGTCCAGGTGTGTGTGGGACAAGCAGCGGAGTGTAGGGAGCTTGTGCCGTGCACATGTGGGCAAGAGGCGCACCAACCTTTCAACGCCTACCCGGTTAGCCTCGACCGTTTAAGAGCCAGAAAGTTTTGATCCGCCTGAGGATGCCGGAAGGTGCCCGATTTTTATATCTCAAACCAAGTGCGAAACGTGTATGGTCGTATCGCGGGGGTGAGGCGGACGCTGACGGTTTCTGCCACCTTCGGAACTGGGGGAGGACTGTATGGAGCGACCGGAACGCCTCAAGGGCGTCGATGAACCTCGACTGGTGCCTGATGGGGTGATGTTGGGATACGCCCGCGTGTCCACGATCGACCAGAACCTCGAGGCGCAGCGTCGGCAGCTGGTCGACGCCGGTTGCTATGACGTTTACGCCGATCACGGGAAGTCCGGGGCGACGATGTCCCGGCCGGAGCTGGATGCATGCCTGAGGGCTCTGCAGCCGGGGAACACACTCGTCGTGACCAAATTGGACCGATTGGGTCGGACGGTGCGAGGGCTCGTCGAACTTCTCGATTCGCTTCACGAGCGGGGCGTCATGTTCCGGTCCCTGACCGAGGGGATCGACACCACGACCGCTTCAGGTCGGCTGATGTTCAACATCATCGCCAGTGTTGCCGAGATGGAGCGCGAGCTGATCCGGGAACGGACGAAGGCCGGCCTCGCGGTCGCAACGGGGAAAGGTGGCCGGCCACCGCGGCTGCAGCCGCACGACGTCGTCGAAGCACGGAGGCTGAGAAACGAGGAGAAGCTGACGGTCGAAGCGATCGCAAAGCAGTTCAAGGTCCACCGCTCCACGATTATTCGAGCCCTACGCACCGATGGTCTCGCGGGCGCGGCCTACAGAGAGAGTCGGAGTGGCCTCAAATGAGTCATAGCGCACCAGAGTGACGTTTCCGTCGAGCCGCGTCGGGCGCTAGATACGGTTGGGAGCAGTATTCCCACCGGCACCAGGGGGCCCGAAGATGGCACGATCGCGCAAGCGCAACCAGATTGATGGACAAGAAGCATTCGACCTAGACGCATTTCTTTTCGCACCACCAGAGGAGGTTCTCGATGAACAAGTACGGCAAATTCGCGCAGGAGACCTGGAAGATGACAGCCCCGTCGCAGTACGCCCTGATCCCGGACCCGGACGAGTGGTTCCGGAAGCTGGGCGAGGAAGCGATGAATCAGGTGGGGGAGCTGCAGTACCAGATCGCGGGACCGGACCCGGAGGGCGAGACGTACCTGCAGAAGGTGGGACGGCTGAACGCCTCGAGGATGCAGGCCGAGGAAATCGTGAGGGCGGAGATGTTGACGCCGGAAACGATGGAGATGGAGGGCGACGACTCGGACGAGGACCTGCCGGAGTCGACCAGGCTGATGCACGAGATACTGCAGTCGTTCAACCACGGGTATCAGGAGGACTTGGAGACGCTGAGGGCCGAGGAGATGGACCGGAACAGCCAGCGCCCCTAGTACCAGCCACACCGGAGGGTCGCTTCATTCCTGCGCGGCAGGATGACCTAGCCCCATCCGGAGCCCGTGCACGCTTCCAGGCCAATGTCGCTGCACTGCGTATGCTGCGCGAGCTGCAGGACCAGGACCGGGCAGCCACCGCGCAGGAGCGCACTGTGCTGGCCCGGTGGGGGAGCTGGGGCGCCGCAGGTGTGGCCGAGGTGTTCGATGAAACCCGGAGCGAGTACGAGGCTGACCGCGCCGAGCTGCGCGAGCTGCTGAGCGAGGACGAGTACCGGGCCGCGAACCGGACCGTCATCAACGCCCACTACACCGACCCCGCCCTCGCCACGGAACTCTGGCAAACCCTCAACAAGCTGGGCTTCGACGGTGGTCGCGTCCTGGAACCGGGATCAGGCGCCGGAACCTTCATCGGACTCGCACCCGAGACCGTGACCATGACCGGTGTGGAGCTGGACCCGATCACCGCAGGCATCTCCCAGGCCCTCTACCCGGACGCCGACATCCGCGCCGAGTCCTTCGCTGACACCCGCCTGCCGACTGGCTACTTCGACGCTGCTGTCGGTAACGTCCCGTTCGCCAAGACCAGGCTGCACGACCCGCGACACAACGCGGGCAACCACTCGATGCACAACCACTTCATCATCAAGTCCCTGGACCTCACCCGACCCGGTGGAGTCGTCGGCGTCATCTCGTCCGCGTTCACCATGGACGCCCAGAACCCGGCAGCTCGCCGTGAAATCTACGAGACAGCCGACCTGCTCGGCGCAGTCCGCCTGCCGACCGGCGCACACCGTCGCGCCGCCGGAACCGACGCCCTCACCGACGTCCTGATCTTTCGCAAACGACTCCCAGGCGAGGAACCGCTCAGCCCGCAGTGGCTGGAGTCGCGCGTCCTTTCCGTAGGTGACAGCCAGGATGCTGCGCAGGATGTGGTGCTCGATGCGAGCCAGGACGTGGCCCGGATGAATGCCTACTTCATTGAGAACCCGCAGCGGGTGCTGGGTGAGCCCGTGGTGGGTAACGGCATGTACGGGGCAGCGACGCTCACCGTGCGCAACGAGGACCTGCGCTCCGTACCGGAGCTGCTGCACAACCAGTTGCAGGACCTCGCCCTCACCGCCGTCGGTGCCGGCAGGGGAGTGGCAGAGCGTCAGGCCGGGCAGGTCATCGAATCCGTAGCCATCGTCCCTGCAGGCAAGCAGCTCCAGGCCGGACACATCATGTCCGAACCGGACGGGACCTTCCGACAGGTCGACATCGACGGATCAATCGCCCCGTTGAAGGTCCCCGCGACCCAGGCACGGGAACTGCGGTCCCTGCTCCAACTCCGCGACCTCGCCCGCTCCGTGCTCACGCTCGAGGCGAGCAACGTGGAGGACACCCCGGAGCTCGCCACCGAACGCGCCAACCTGCGCGATTCCTACCGCACCTACGTGGATTCCTTCGGCCCGATCAACCGCTTCACCGAACGTCGTACCGGCAAGGTCAATGACGCCGGCGAGGACATCATGGCTAGGGTGACGCCGAAGGCAGTGGCGCTGCTGCGCAGCGACCCCTTCGGGCCGATTGTCCCTGCTCTGGAGCGGTTCAATGAGGCCAGCCAGAAGGCGACTCCGGCAGCGTTGCAGAGCGAACGCCAGGTCCAGCCGCGCCAACCCATCCGAGGCGTCGACACCCCGGCTGAAGCCCTTGCGGTCACTCTGGACGCCCGAGGCGACGTCGACCTCACCGAGATAGCCAACCTGCTCGGCGTCGACCCAGCAGCGGCCAGGGACGCACTGGGGGAGCTGGTCTATGACATCCCCGGTGAACCCGGCGTCATGGAAACCCGTGCCGAGTATCTCAGCGGCAACATCCGGGAGAAGCTCGACGTCGCTACCGTCGCTGCGGCCGAGGACGAGCGGTTCCAGCGCAACGTCGAGGACCTGAAAGCGGCCATGCCGCTGCCGCTGGGTGCGGATGAAATCGAAGCCCGCATCGGCTCCATCTGGATCTCGGCCGACGTCCATCAGGAGTTCCTGCAGCACATTACCCGCGACCCGCGGGCACGCGTGGACAGGGTGACCGGCGCGAACTGGGATGTCCAGGCGAACAGGCACAGCTTCCTGGCCCGCAACGACTGGGGGACCGAGCGGATGCCGGCGGGCGAGATATTCAAGTGCCTGCTCGAGCAGAAGCGTGTGCAGGTCACTGACCCGGACCCTGATCCCGAGAGCCAGCGGCGCATTCTCAACCCTGTCGAGACGGCATCGGCCCAGGAGAAGGCCCAGCTGATGCAGGACCGTTTCGGGGAGTGGGTGTGGGAGGACGCAGACCGCGCCATCGCCCTCACCGACGAATACAACCGTAGGTTCAACTCGCTTGTGCTGCGCGACTACACCGTCGAAGGTGAACGTCTCACCCTGCCCGGGCTCAAGAAGGACTGGGCGCCCAAACCCCACCAGCGTGCCGCTGTGGCGCGCATGATTTCCGAGCCGTCGGTGGGACTCTTCCACGAGGTCGGGGCGGGTAAGACCGCTGAGATGGTCATGGGTTCGATGGAGCTGCGGCGACTGGGTATGGCGCGCAAACCCGCGATTGTCGTACCGAATCACATGCTCGACCAGTTCGCCCGCGAATGGCTGCAGATCTACCCCCAGGCGCAGATCCTCGCTGCGTCGTCCGCCGACCTCGCCGGCGACAAGCGCCGACAGTTCGTCGCGCGCGCGGCCGCGAACGACTGGGACGCCGTCATCATGACCCGCACCGCGTTCGAGCGCATCCCGCTCTCCGCCGAGTCCGAGTCCGAATACCTCACCCGTGAGGTGGACCGGAAGCGCCAGGAAATCCTGGCCGCGAAGGAGCGGGCCCTCGCAAGCGGTAACAAGGCGATGAGCGTGAAGAAGCTGGAGTCGCGCCTGCAGGCTGATGAGGAGAAGATCAAACGGCTCCGCGAGACCCCCGCCGACCCGGGCATCACCTTCGAGCAGACAGGCATCGACTATCTGGTCGTGGACGAGCTGCACGACTTCAAGAACCTCTCGACCGCCTCGAACATTCAAGACGCGGCAATCGATGGGTCCAAGCGTGCATCAGACCTCCATGCGAAGGTCGAGTACCTGCGCAGCGTGCACGGTGACCGGGTGATCACCGGCGCTACAGCGACGCCGATCGCCAACAGTGTCACCGAGATGTACGTGATGCAGCGATACCTGCGCCCTGATCTGTTGGAGAAGGCCGGCATCAACGACTTCGACACTTGGGCTGCGACCTTCGGCCAGGTCGTGACCGAGATGGAGATGACCGTCGCCGGCGGTGACAGCTTCAAGATGAAGGAACGGTTCTCGAAGTTCCAGAACGTGCCCGAGCTGCTGAAGATGTTCCACACCTTCGCGGATGTGAAGACCGCCGAGGACCTGCAGCTACCCGTGCCCGACATCGAGGAACGCGAGGACGGCAGGCGCTCACCGCGCATGGTCACGGTCGAGCCGTCCATCGAGCTCGAGGCGTACATCGCGGACATCGCAGACCGCGCCGAGAAGATCCAGGCACGTCTGGTCGATCCGACCGAGGACAACATGCTGAAGATTTCCAGCGACGGACGCAAAGCCGCTCTCGACATGCGCCTGGTCGACCCGGAGCTGGACGCCCTCGTCGGAGCCACGAAGATCAGTGCGACAGCGGACCTCGTAGCCAAGGTGTACGAGGAGACCAAGGACCGCGTCTACATCGACCCGGAGACGAAAGATACACATCCGACGCCGGGCGCCCTGCAGATCGTGTTCTGCGACCTCGGCACTCCCTCGGACAAGTGGAACGTGTACGGGCAGCTGCGCGAGGACCTCGTACAGCGAGGCGTACCCGAGCACAAGGTGCGCTTCGCGCACGAGGCGAAGAACGACGCCGAGAAAGGCCGGCTCTTCGAGGCATGCCGGACCGGTGACGTCGCCGTGCTCATCGGATCAACACAGAAGATGGGTACGGGTACGAACATGCAGGCCCGCGCCGTGCACCTGGTTGACCTCGACGCACCATGGCGGCCGGCCGACGTCTCCCAACGCCACGGCCGCATCATCCGGCAAGGCAATCAGAACCCCGAGGTTGCCATCTCGCAGGTGGTGACCAAGGGATCGTTCGATACTTTCATGTGGCAGACGCTGGAGCGCAAGAGCAAGTTCATCGACCAGATCATGCGCGGCCGCCTTGACGTGCGGGAGATTGAGGACGTCGGTGATAACACCCTGTCCTTTGCGGAGGTCAAAGCCATTTCCAGCGGCAATCCGTTGATCCTGGAGAAGTCCAAAGCCGATCAGGAACTGTCGCGGCTGACCCGTCTCGAAACAGGGTGGAACCGTAACCGGGCAGCACTTACTCACCGTAAGAGCAGTGCCCAAACGAGGGGGGAGGCGATGGTTGCGATGCTCCCGGCACTACGCGCGGCGGCTGATCGTACAACCCTGGACACGACAGGGGATGCGTTCCGTATGACCATCAACGGGAAGACCGTTGACAAGCGCCCGGACGCCGTGGAAGCGCTGCGGCAATGGACAAGCGCCAACGCCGCAGGGCGTCCGCCGATCCAAGGTTCCAGAGACCTTGGCATCATCGCGAATATCGCCGGCCATGACATCCGGTATGTGCAGAAGCATGCGAACATGCTCGACATCGGAGCGTCCAAGGTGGAACTGCAGGTCGAGGGCGCGCCCGGCGTGGCAGTGGAACTCAAACGCACCGATGCATTGTTCCCTACCGTGGGAGTGATTCAGCGCTTGGAGAACCAGGTGCGCAGACTGCCCGAGGAGGTAACGGCCCTGCAGAACAAGATCGAGGAAGCGCGCCAGGAGTACCGTGATGCTGCCACTGCGCTGCGGGAACCGTTCAAACACAGTAAGGCGCTGGAAGCAGCCAAGTGGGACGTTGAAAGGATCGGCCGGGAGATGCGCGGAGAAGATCCGGCACAGACGACGTTGGCCCCTGACTTGGAAGCCTTGAAACGAGCTACACGCTCGAGCTTCCCAACTCCGCCGACGCCCGGCGGAACTGCTGGCGGAGCGGCGAAAGCATCACCATCTAATCACCGCCCAGGCGTTGAGAAGGATCGGAAGAACGGTATCGGTAACTGACCTTCCACATCAACTCTCCACACAAGGTGAAGGGGGTGGCTCACCGGCGCGGTGAGCCACCCCCTTGTCCGTTAACGACAGGGTGTTCTAGTTACTGAGGGAATCTGCCGGCGCTGGGGAGCTGCCTGCTGGTTCGGGTGTAGTAGTCCGCCGTGCGCGCCGCTTGGCGGCTGCACCGTTGTCGAGGCCAAGCTTCTTCAGTTCGTCCTCGCTCCATCCGTCTTTGGTCGCACGCACGTACGCCTTCTTGTCCTCACGTTCGGCTTCAGCGAGCTGGGTTTGCAACTCGGTCACACGCTGCCGTGCTTTCACGAGTTCACGCACAGCAGCAACGCGAGAATTGAGAAGCTGACGTGCCTGGTTCTCGATGTCTTCCACATTGATCGTCATGTGCTGAACTTTAACGGCTCTGCCTGACAGTCAGTAGTCCAGCTCTTGCCTCATCACCGTTCCTTTCGGCACGCCCTTGACCACTTGGACGCGAAGTGAATTGGCAAGGTGGAGAGGTCGGACCGTGGAATACCGCAGCGAAGCGAGGATATGCCGCGAAAGCCGTCCTCGGAGCCTTGCCAAGAGAAGGGTGGACAGTATGATGACCAGCCGAAACGGAACGGCGCAGCCGTTCAAAAAGGTGACAGGCGCGGAGCGCCCTCAGCAACGTCAACACCCCGAGCCCTCCGAAACCGCTCGAAGGAGCAGGCGGAGCCCCTGACGGAGCAAGCTATGGGGTTATGTGCCATAACCACTGATTCCGCTGGCGCCTGCGGCTGAGCGGTGACACACTTGGGTGTGGGGCCTCCGTTAGAGGGGCGCTGCGCTGGGCCGAAGATCAAGAGCGGGGGAGTGCTGGCAGTGTCTGAACAGGGGAGCGAGAGCCAGGAGCAGGAGCCCGCTGCGCGTCCTCCTAGTGCCGGCAAGCGGCACGTGTGGTCTTCCCGGCGCAAGCGCATCGAGGGTAAGACCGTGTACGTGCGGGTGTCGATGTCAGAGATGGAGCGGGCTCAGCTGCTGCAGCTGGAGGCTCAGACAGGTCTGTCGCCGTCCGCGATCCTTATCGATGCTGCGCTCGGTTCTGGTGACCCGGCTGTCTTGACGCTGAAGAAGCAGGAAGTCGTGACGCTGCTGGAGATTCGCCGTTTGGTGGGAACGGCGGCGAACAATGTGAACCAGCTGGCACGCCACGCGAATGCCACTGGCGAGGTCAAAGACAACGCCCTGGCAGCCGTGCAGGAAGCACGCCGACTCATGCGCCAGATCGAAGCGAAGATGTACGAGTTGAAGCCATGATCCCGAACATCACCAAAGGCTCTCGCACTGTCGGCCTGATGAAGTACCTGGTCGGCCCGGGTAAGAGTAACGAGCACACTGATCCGCACCTCGTGACGGGTAGTCCGGTCATCATGTCGTGGTTCGATGACGCCCAGCTCAACGACCAATCCGCGGTCCTGGTCGCGGATGAAATCGACTTGAACAAGCGCATCAACGACGTCGAGATGGACAGCCACGTCTGGCACTGCTCTCTGTCGCTGCGCGCCGACGAGCGTCCCGTCAGTGACCGCGAGTGGGCGGACATGGCGGAGAAGTTCATGGACGACATGGGCTTCACCGGTAATGACGGCAAGGCACCCTGCCAGTGGGTCGCCGTGCACCACGGCACGAGCACCGCAGGTAACGACCACATCCACATCGTCGCTTCCCGCGTCCGTGAGGACGGCACGAAGTGGAGCGACTGGTCGGACTTCCCGAAGGCACAAACCGCCGCCCGGAACCTCGAGAAGCAGTTCGGACTCATCGAGCTGGGACAGCACTCCGAGCGCGGTCTGAAGCCCGCCGAACAGCTGACCGACCGCCGTATCGGGAACACCATCGAACCGGCCCGTCACCGCATGGAGCGCGTCGTCAGGGCAAGTGCTGTCGCCTCCGAATCCGAGGCAGAGTTCGTGCGCCGGCTACGACGCCAGGAACTGCTCGTCAGCGCCCGCTTCGCTGACGGTGGCCGCTCTGTCGTCACCGGGTACTCCGTCGCGGAACGACCACCCAAGGGTATGGACCCGGTGTGGTTCGGTGGCGGGAAGCTGGCAAAGGATCTCACCCTTCCAGCGTTGCGCACGGAGTGGTCCGATACTCCGGAAGCGTCCCAGGAAGCAGCAGAGGAATGGTGGGCTGCCAAGCGCCACCAGCGCATCGTTCACGGGCGGGCCCCGGACATGCTTCGCGGTCCTCGTGCGACGACCGTGTTCGGTCGTGCCATCGACGAGGAAGCCGCTCGGAAGCTCTCGCTCGACATGGCCAAGGCTCGCAGGGTCATGTCCTCAGTCGCCCCTGATGATCACCAGACGTGGGCACACGTGGCCCGGGAAACATCCGGCGTCCTCGGCGCCTGGTCGAAGGCCACGGAAGCCGAACCCGGACCCCTTGCACAGGCGTCGCGGGCCCTCGCTCGTTCCGCTCACCATTCCGGTGTCACGATCAGCACACCCGTACAGGCGCCTCTGAGAATGGCGGGTACAGCTGCGTTCCTCATGGCCGCAGCGACCGCACCGTCGCCGGTCGCGCAGGCCCTCATCATGCAGCAGGTCGTGCGTACCATTCGCCTCCTGCGGGACATGCAGCGCAGCAACAACGACCTCCGTGAAGCCCGGGTGCTGACCGACAGCGTGCGCCAACAGCTCGCCATCGTCGCAGCACCCCTGCCCGAGGTACCAGAGCCCCAGCTGCCGGCACCTGAAGGAATGACGCCGAAGGCCGTCCGTCCACTGACCGAAGCGCAGCCGACGATCATGGTGCCGCCTCGAGCGAAGCAGCACCAAGGGCATGACAGGGGTAATGACCAAGAGATGGGGAGATAGAAGAATGAATCACGACGCACCCGATGGAGCCGAAGGACTGTTCCGGCCTCAGCTGCAGTCCGCACTGGCTGTAGCCGGCCGACTTGGAGAGATGCTGGCACGCCAGCGCGCCGAACGGAACGAGCAAATGCAGCGCGCCGAGGACGCGCAGCGCCGACAACTCGAGGAACGATTCGAAGCTGAGAGAGCAGTCATGCGCACCCAGCTGGCGGCTGTTCACCAGCCGCAATTCTGGGAATCAGCACGCCCCGAGGACATCGCCTCGCACTACGCCATGGCGCAGCAGTGGGAGAAGCTCGACACCATGGCTCTGGCCTCCCTCGAGCACATGCACGACGAGATCCAGACCAGGTACAAACTGACCCCCGAGGAGTACCTCGAGGTGCAGAAGGCCGGCCAGGAAAACGACGTCGAGCTGGAGCAGGCATCGGAGAAAGAGGACGCTCAACGCGACTACGTGGTCGCCGAGCAGCAATCAGGCGAGGTCGCCCGCGGGGACCTCCGGAACGATGTTGATACCCAGAACGCGGCCGCGAACGCGGAGGAGCTGTGGGACTCCGGTGACCGCCGCGCAGCCCTGGCCGACACACTGATGACCCAGTTCGGGAACGACCCCGCCGCACGCGAAGGAGTCGAAGCATTCCTCGCCACAGACCTCAGCAACGGCACCCCACCGTCCGCATCGGTCACTACCACCAAGCGACCCTTTCAAGGACGACCAAAGACGCTCCACAAGCCAGCCCGAGAGAAAGGCTTCGGCAAGGGATCCGGATAGGGCGTCCCTGGACAAAGGCTGTCCAACCGCGTCTCATGTGGAGAATGTCGTCGCTTGTCTGAGCCGGTGTGCCAGTGAGGCTAAGGGCTAGGGCTCGTCAGCGGTCGGTAGGTGGTAGTGCGAAGGTCTCCAAACGCAACAGATGAGCTTTAGGAAGCCTGCCCCGCTGGCGTGATGCCGCCGGAGCAGGTTGCACCGGGCTCGCGGGTCTGCTCGCCCTGGATGTATTTGTCGAGGAAGGTGCCGAGCCGCGCGTCGTCTGCGGAGTCGACCTTCAATTGCAGGCCCCATGCGCTGGCGGCGATTGGGGTGTCGAGGTCGGGGTCGGGGCTGAGCAGCACGTGGGACCGCGTTCCTACGAGGCTGGTCAGTTGATCGATTTCTTCCTGTCCAATGTCCGGGTTGTACATGAGCCACACGGCGCCGTGCTCCATGGAGTGGACTGAGTTCTCGTCGGGGACAGGCTCGGTGTAGACGCCGCAGTTGGTCCAGACCGGAGCATGGTCCCCACCCACGGGGGGCGACTGCTCGTACTGGACCGCGCCCTCGACGTGGTCGAACGTGACGTCGGGGTATTCTTCGATGCCTTCGATGGGCTGTGAGGCCGCTGCCTCCCGGTCACGGTTCACCTGGACCTGGTTCACGATCACGAGGGTCACCGCGATGATGATCGCCAAGATGACCGCGCCGATGCCGCCGAAGATCAGAGCGTTACGCTTGCGTTGACTGGCACGCTGCTGGGCTTGGATAGCGGCCAGCCGCGCCTGGCGGTCCTGATTCTCCTGAGACCGTTTCTTGTTCAACAAAATGCCCTTCGGTATGTCAATCGTTGCGGGCGCTGGCCGCAGCTTGAACCGTATGCCTTGAACCAATGTACCGGTGGGCTTATCCAACCCGTGAAACGGCGGTCAAAATCGCAGGGGATGTATCACTCGACTACCCCCGTGCGGCCCTTTCACACCCGCCATACATCCATCACGGAAGATGAGTTTCGCCGCTCACTTCTATGCCGAGACTTGATTGCCGAGACGCAGCGGAGGATTGCGTCTCGGCAACCACAGGCTTCCCCCATGGAGGGCTGCCAGCCGCCATATACTCCGTATATGCCGATCACCCGCCTCATGTATGGCATCTACTCCCAGCAGTGCGCCCTCGGGCAGTGCGGGGACGCACTGTGAGCGGCGGTCTCGTCGCGCTTTTGGACGACGTCGCCGCCCTGGCCCGCATTGCAGCTGCCTCGATGGACGACGTCGCTGCCGG
>NZ_PJIQ01000070.1 GCF_002929745.1 Arthrobacter sp. B1805 | reverse complement strand
GACACTCCTGCTGGATCTGCCTTCCAACCTTCAATGAGCTCTTCAAGGGTGTTGTATGGAGAATCCGCTGGCACGGTGATGATGTCGAACTCTTCCACCACACGAGCAATTGGGGTCACATCCTGGATTTTCGCAGGGGTATCGAATTGAATTTGTGCTGCAATATGCCCCGTTCCACCCACCATCAAGGTGTTCGGTGCAGTCATGGTAGACAGTTTGCCAAGTGCAATGGTTCCACCAGCTCCAGGGATGTTGACCACCTGAATATTGTTCACGATCTTATTCACGCGCATAGACTGCGGCTGCTCACGTTGGAAAGTATCCCAACCTCCACCTGCAGCTGCAGGAGCAATCAGCGTCATGTTGGAACGAATATCCTCGCCACCGGATGCAGACTGGACGGAGAAAAACGCAGCGATTGCAGTGATGACCACCGCTGCGGTACCTACAACAAATTGTTTAGTTTTGGATTGCGCAGACCCTGCGGGTTCTGCTCCTACTTCGGCCATTTTGGGGGAATCCCTCTCGGTCGGACTTTTGGACAACAAGCTCTTGAATGTTTGATGCCTAAGTGCTTGGTGATTCA
>NZ_PJIQ01000069.1 GCF_002929745.1 Arthrobacter sp. B1805 | reverse complement strand
TCCTCGCAGTACCCGCCCTCGCCATCAGCGCCGTTGCTATGGCAGGCTCCCCCGCTATGGCAGGCCATGACGGTACCTACTCCTCGACCCTGGGCCAGCTCAACGGCACCACCGGCACCGGCACCATCACTCTGGACGTCAAGGGTGACAAGGCAATGCTCAACCTGCAGGTCAACGGCCTCGCCCAGACCTTCATGGACGCACCGTACCCCCACGTCCAGCACATCCACGGCGGCGCCAAGGGCATGTGCCCCACCCCCGCTGAGGACCAGAATGGCGACGGCATCCTCAGCACCACCGACGGTGCGCCTGCCTACGGTGGAATTCTCACCACCTTGACCACCTCAGGTGCGACCACCCCGGCTGAGGGCCTCAACCTCCAGCTCGGTGGCCAGGGTGGCAGCTACACCATCGACCGCGAGATCACCCTTGACCAGGCCACCCAGGAAGCCCTCGCCGCCGGCACCGCCGTCGTCGTCGTCCACGGCCTGGACCCCGCCACGGCCACCGGCACCCCTGAAGCCTTCAGCGCGCCGAGCGACCTCGAGCCCTCCCTGCCCCTCGGCGCAACCTCGCCCGCCCTGTGCGGTGTCCT
>NZ_PJIQ01000068.1 GCF_002929745.1 Arthrobacter sp. B1805 | reverse complement strand
CTGTAATCTGTTTTGAGATAATCCGTATTTTCTTTAATCAAAACCTTTACTTTTCTACTTTTTCCAACTTTGCTCAATTATTATCATGTCTTGCTGTGGTGGTAACTGTGGTTGTGGTGCTGGCTGCAAGTGCGGCAACGGCTGCGGAGGATGCAAGATGTTCCCTGACTTTGTCGAGAACGCTTCTAACCCCACCATCCTCGTCGACGGTGTTGCCCCTAAGATCTCGTACGCTGAAGGATCAGAGATGGGGGTAGCTGCTGAGAATGGTGGTTGCAAGTGTGGTGACAACTGCACCTGCAACCCTTGCACTTGCAAATGAGAACCTAGCTTCTTCAGATGCTGTGCTTTTAAAATGCCAGTAGCGTATTAAGATTACATAAATGTGTTTATGAAGTGTTCTAAGTTTAAGGGACTACTGTGTTACATAGTTAGTCCCAATTAATTAGGGTTCTTTCATTCTAATAATCGTATCATAGCTATGTGAGAAGATGATTGTGATATGTCTTGATGTTCTTTGGGTTTCAGTTAATGGTAGTGTCGTGATGTAAAACACTGCTTGATTATGGTGCTTTGTTATATAAAAATAATATTAATT
>NZ_PJIQ01000067.1 GCF_002929745.1 Arthrobacter sp. B1805 | reverse complement strand
CCCATAACAATAGCATAAACCCCAGCTACTCCACCGATGCTCATGCTAAACTTACAACTGAGCGACATGGCATCCTTATTGGTGCAAAGGCGGCCTCGGATTGGCTTTATGTTTATCCAAAAGGAATTCGAGAAATTCTGTTGTACACAAAGAACAAGTACAAGGATCCAATTATATACATCACAGAAAATGGGATTGATAAGGTAAATAATGATGAATTATCACTCGAAGAAGCCCTAACAGACAATGTGAGGATAGATTTCTACTATCATCACCTTTCTTTTCTTAAGAGTGCAATTGAGGATGGTGTCAAAGTAAAGGGATATTTTGCATGGTCATTGTTGGATAACTTCGAATGGAGTTCCGGTTACACTGTTCGATTTGGCATAAACTTTGTTGACTACAAAGACGGATTGAGAAGACACCCAAAACTCTCAGCATTCTGGTTCAAGAATTTCCTTAAAAAGTAGAAATATATATATATATATATATATATCTTCTCATTATATGTATTCTCTATAAAATTGGATTAAAGATCCAATCAATAAGTGTTAGCATATTCCCTTTCATTGTATATATTCACTATAAACCACATATATC
>NZ_PJIQ01000010.1 GCF_002929745.1 Arthrobacter sp. B1805 | reverse complement strand
TTCGGTCGTGAAGTCGTTCACGGCCATCTCCTCTCGGATCAGGCCGAACCCTCACACACCGTTATTCAGACAGTCCCCGATCTTTCATGAGGCGGTTCTGGTGGTGTGATCGGGGCTTACTGTCTGCCTGATGGTGTCGATTCTGGCATGTGAGTACGACATTTTCTGCCGCTGGCCGTGGCGGTGGTCGGTGATGGTTCCACGTCCATCACGGTGAGACTGCTGGTCTTCCTGGGTCGGGGTCGGCAGGTGGTCATGGGTTGTCAGGGCGGGGCGAGGGCGCGCAGACGGGTGAGGGCTGTGATGAGCAGCGGCGTCTCCGGTGCTGTCGCCGCGAGGTGCACGGTGAGTCGTCGTGCGTGCCGGCTGGTCTTGGCGGCGATCTCGAAGATCCTGGCCCTAAGTTTCTTCGGCTCCCAGCGTCTGGCACGGGTGTCGTGGAGGGCGAGCATTTGGGCCCAGGCCATCAGCTCCGCGGCGAGCATGACCAGGTGACACCACAGCGTGTTTCCGGCAAAGGAGTGGAGGGGCAGGTTCGCCAGGCCGGTGTCCTTGGCGTTCCGGATCCGGTCCTCGCAGCGGGCCCGTAACCGGTGGCGGACCTCCAGGTCCGCGAGCTGGCCCTGTTCCTGATTCGTGGCCAGAGCCGTGTAGCGCATCCCATCAACATCAGTGATCCGTAGCTGCGCGCCGACATGCGGGACTTCCTTGCGGACGATGACCCGCATCCCGTCCGGCCACGAGGACAGGTCGAGCATCCCGGTGACGTCGGCGACCCACGCCCCATCACGCTCGATACCGTCGCTGTTGTAGGCGCGGGTCCAGGCGTCCTTCGGGATCAGGGGCAGGACGGCTTCGACGGCCCCGTGGATCGGGAACCCCACCGAGTAGGAGAGATTCCGGCGTGGGCGGGTGACCCAGTCCAGGAACTCGTGGGTGCCGCCGGCGGAATCGGTACGGATCATTACCTTCCGGCCCGACCGGAACCCCTTCGGCAACTGCGTGAGGGCGTCACGGGTGACCTGGATGTGATCGGAGGCGGTGTTCGACCCGGCGTTCCCGGGCCGCAACAGGATGGCCAACGGTTCTCCGGTCCCCTCGGCCCCGTGGTCCAGGAACGCGGCCAGCGGGTGGTGCCCGAAGCTCTTTTTCCAGGTAGGACGGGCGTGCTCTTTCTCCGAATGAGCGATGAGCAGCGTCGCGTCGAGATCCACGACCAACGGTGCGTCTTTGCTGACCCCGTGTAGCGGGGAGTGCTCACCCGCTACCGCCCACACGCGGGCACGCGCCGCGGCACGCGTCGTATTGACCGCCGCCAACGCTTTCTTCGGGGCGATCGTGGCCAGGGACGTGATCAGCCGGCTCACCGTCGGATCCGAGGCGACCCGCCCATACACCTGCGGCTGGGAGCGCAGCCGGTCCACATCCGCCAGGCAGTCCCCGCCGGTCGCCAGTGACAGGGCCAGGTCGGTGAGGATCTTGCCCGGATCGTGCACCGCGAACGGCTTACGCCACGGCCACAATGCCGCAGACAATCCTGCACCGAGGCCGGAGACTCGAACCGTGTCCGTGAGGATCAACCCGCCCGCCTGGGAAACCACCCTGGCGCCGGCTGAATCAACACGGACGGACGGGTACAAGTTGGTAGTGTTACTCACCAGAAAGGTGCTCCTTCGACGTGGTGAAACTGGGTGTGTGGTAACACCATTTTCCCACGTCAGGAGCACTTTTCGTCGTTAAGCCACACCCCGCCAGCCACTACCGCATGAAAGCCCGAGGCTAGAGAGCGCTTGACGAGCGATTTCTGAGGCCTCGTCGGGAACCTCGTCCTCCAGCGGTTCGAGCCACCATCGCGCAGTGCATTCCCCGCCTTGGACAGAGAACGATTCCTCTCGGTCTGGTGTGCCGAGAGCAATTCCACAAGCGGACAGCAGACCGATGCACCCGAGGGCAGCAATACACTTCAGCACCCGTTTCCCCATGCGCAGACTGTACTCGCGGCCACTGGGGAACCGCTCTGAATGTGTTCGCTGCGAAAGAATGGGATTTTGAGAGGACGTCTAGCCCTACGACAAAGCTGTCCACAGTTGAGGTCAGTTCGGGTTGTCCACGGCTGGACTTCGGGAGCCCTCGGTCAGCTCCCCGGCAGTAGTAGCGGTGGACAACGCATGAGAACTGTCCACGGCTGTGGGCAGCGACGGAAAAGTGCGCACTCACGGCAATTGACAGCTATAGGAGCGTCATGTGTGCGGGACAAGCAGCGAAGCGGGGGAGCTTGGGCCCGTGCACATGTGGACAGGAGGCAGAGTCTCTACGGATCCCTCACCGAAGGCTTCCTCGGTCCGGTTCAAAGTAGAGGCACTTCAACAGTCACCGCTCAGTATCTTTGGATCCACATATTGCAGATGACCTCGCACGCGCTTGGAGAACTCTGGCGCACCGGCTTCTTTCAAGAGGAGTGGCAGGTCCACTCCGTCTTCAGCTTTAGCTCGCGCATGAGCCCGACACAACTCGATTTCAACCACGGCGTGCACAGTACTGGTGGCGCTGTCGTCCAAGAGGACGAGAAAGTCGTCAGCAGAATAAATCTCGTAAGAGAGGTCGATTCTCTCTGCGCTGTCGCTACAGTGCATGGTTACAACGTAATCGACCGATCCATGTATGGCAGCTGCGTGGACGTGCCTCTCCACTGGTGCTGGCGGTTCGGGAGATTTCACATCGCTGTACTTTTTTATACGCCCGAACGAAAAGGTTCCTTCCAGATGTTGTCGAACTTTGTTCACTGAGGTGGCGGACCTTGACGGATCAGCTTCCATGGTTCTATGGACAAAGCCGTCCATAATTTTGTCTGTCCACTTAACCACAAAGAGTGGCGCTGAAGAGGTGCTGTCCCCTTCTAGGAAGATTGAGGCTATCCACGCCCTCAGGAGCGGTTGGCAATAGATGGTTTCGTCAAGAAGAACGACTGTGGCCCCTGAGCTCATGTTTGAAAACATTACAGCTCAGGGGCCACTGGCGTCAGCACGGGTGATATCTAAAAATCTTCTTCCATGGCACGCAGGGCATCGAAGGCACTGCGCCGGGAAACCGACCGGCGAGCCTTGTATTCAAGTACGTCGGATGCGAAAACCCTGGAATGAGTTCCCACCTTGTGTGCGCTGATTTCACCCTTGCTGATGAGTTTCATCAGCGTCGGCCTAGAAATGCCGAGAATGGAAGCTGCAACCGTGGTGGTCAGTTCCTTGGGGAGAGTTCCTACAGTCACCGTGCCTCCACTACTTATAACTTCAACCACCTGTTGAAGGATCGAAAAAAGTTCTGGCGGTACCGGGACAACGTTTCCGTCTTCACGGCCCAAAGCGACAGATGCATCTCTTGTCGGGGGGATGTTGTCAGCATGAAGGACCTCTACTACGGCGCGTGCTTGCGAGGCCTGTTGCTCGGTCGTAGTAACTTCAGTTCTCTTGTTCTCGCTCAGTACAGCGGACACGATGAATCCATTCGGTGGTATTGCGGTGTTCTATGTGCTCACTCTAACCACTTGCACTTATAAGTGCAAGTGAAATACACCTTATGGCCGAGGTTCAGTTGGGATGTGCTGGGCTAGAGTCTCTGGCCGGCACTAATCCTAGTTGGCTAAGAACCGGAGCTACTTTTTCTGCGAAATCTTGTCCTGGGCGCCACGAAATGAGATGTATGTTGGACCGCGCTGCTTCGCTCTTGATCCGCTCCGAGATGAGGCCTGATGATACAACCAGTGTCGCTCGCTGCATGTTGCCATCTTTCTCAGCCCATCGCCGGACGTGGGTAGGTTTCACGGTGCCCCACTTGAGGATCACGAATACTTCGACCTGCACGGATTTCAGAAGGAGGTCGTGATTTTCATCAGGATCTGTCGGTATAGCTTGGAAGGAGTATGTGGACGACATGGACGTGAGCTCGTCCAACGCGCTTTGCTCAAACTCGAGGGCCTGCCGGTACCTCGTGACCATCACTCCATCTTCCTCTGCAGCGTCGAGCAAATCCGATTTCGCTGCAACGGAGACGTCTGGACGGGAGATTACTTTTCTAATGAGCTTTCGAGTGCCGAATTGGGCGCCATCTTTCGAAACCTGAATGAGTTGTTGGCCGGAGATGCCGGCGTAGACTGCCAGAGCACCTACCAGGATTAGAACTGGTACGCCTGCAACGTTTGTTTCTGGCAGGAACACGGCCACGGAACCTGCTCCTGACAAGACGGCGCCAGAAACGCACAACCAGCCGCGTGCCTTCGAAGGTAAGACACCATCCTCCATCAGGACGCCTTCTTCATCAGGTGTGTTGACCACGACTGCTATTTCCCCTCACCAGAGGCACCATCTAGTACCAACGAAAGAGTACCGCTCCGCAGTGGTGAGCTATTTCTGACTCATCACAGTTCGGACAACTATTGCAGCTCGCAAGGTTTGGCACCAGTTCAAGAACCCTCACGTGAGTACGGCACTCAAGTTTGCACAGAGCGTCGAGCTACATACGGCCCAAGAAGGACCCTGCCTTTCACCCTGATTCATCCTTAGTAATACTCGTGGATATAGCGTAGGGCCTTCTCAAAGACGTCGTTCTCGCGGATCTTGAACTGCACATAGAGTGTTTTGCGAAGTGCCTGGCGTACCTCTTGGTCCCCGCGATGGGTGGACTGCCAACCATCGAACCTGACGGCGCGAACGACCTCGTCGATTCGGTTGACGATGTTCTCCACAATGATTGGCGTTTGGTCGGTCTTCAGAGCTTCGAAAAGCTCGGTTAGAGCGGCCTTGCCCTGATCTTCCCGCGGCACCTCTTCAATAGTTTTTTCCGCTGCCACGGTATCGCGGGCCAGTTCCAAGAGCTGGCGGAGGAAATCCAAGCTGGATTGCTGGATATCGGCGTACTTCTCGCGAAGAGCGTTGAGCCGCTTGCCGAGTTCGACAAATACCGGGTTATTGAGGTGGCGGGCGATACGGGCAGTGATCTGCTTTTCGATCTCCTCTCGGGAGATGTCTTTTCGCTTGCCCTGCATCAGGTCCTCGATGGTCTGTGCATCCAGAACAATCATCTCGCCGCCCTGCGGGATTTCTACCTGGACGTGCTCGTTGATCAGGTCGATGGTCTTGGCGCCGAGCGCGTGCCAGACGAGTCGCCCAGTGATGTCGGAAGGTCGGACGGATTCGTAGACGTCTGTCAGCCAGCGGTAGTCGTCGCGATAAGGCGCCAGCATCGGGTCGGGACTGAGCGCCTCCCAGAGCTGAGTGACGATGCTGTATGCGAGCCCGAACGCGTCTTTGGCCGCGTCATCGGCAATCGACGACTGTGCCTGTACCAGGCCTTCGTAGCCGCCGACGGTTCGATCGACCCCGGGGAAGAAGGCAAGTGCAGCGCCGATGGCCGGCGCAAGTTGCTTCTTCAGCTCCTCGATGTTGGAGATCACCTGCTGTACTGACTTCTCATCGAACGCCAATGACTTGGCGACATCATCGAAGACCCCAAGGTAGTCGACGATCAGGCCGTGCGTCTTTTTCGGCGGGTACACACGGTTGGTGCGAGTGATCGCCTGCAGCAGCGTGTGTTCCTTGAACGGCTTGTCGAGGTACTGGCAGTAGAGGATTGGCGCATCGAACCCAGTGAGCAGTTTCGCTGTGACGATGATGATCTTCAGCGGGTCGGCCGGGTCGTTGAACCGGGCAACGACCTGCGCCAAGTCCTCAGCACCGGGGGTCCATTTGCCCCAGTCGGGTGAGTCGGCCCGGGACTTTGACATCACGATGGTCGACGTCTCGGCGCCGAGGAGCTTGTCCAGCTCTTCCTTGTACGCCACGCAGGAAGCTTTGTCGTAAACGACTACCTGAGCCTTGAACCCCTCGGGCTCTACCTTGGCGCGGAAGTGGTCCGCGATGTCGGCGGCGATCTTCGCGATGCGCGACGGGCTCTTTATGAGTACCTCGATCGAGGCTGCCTTCTTAGAAAGTGTCGTCTTATCAGACTCCGACAGGTTTCGGTCGGCAGCGAGCTCCTCGAAGGCGGCGTCGATCGCCTCCTGGTCGATGTGGATTTCTGACAGGCGCGGATCGAAGTGCAATGGAAGGGTGGCGCCGTCTCGGATCGAATCGTGGAAGGAGTAGCGCGAGAGGTATCCGCCCTCGTCCTTCGGCGAACCGAACCACATGAAGGTGTTACGGTCGCGCTTGTTGATTGGAGTGCCCGTGAGACCGAACAGGAACGCATTGGGAAGGGCCTCGCGCATCTTCTGTCCGTAGTCACCTTCCTGCGACCGGTGGGCCTCGTCGACCATTGCGATGATGTTGTCGCGCGGGTCAAGGACACCGGGTGCCTCGCCAAACTTGTGGATTGTCGTGATGATGATCTTGCGGGCACCCTGGCTGAGCAGGGTCTGCAACTGGGGCCGCGAGTCCGTCGACACCAATCCGGGAACGTCGGAGGCGTTGAAGGTGCCAGTGATCTGGGTATCGAGGTCGATGCGGTCCACGACTATCAGGATGGTCGGGTTCGTTAGCTCCGCCATAGCGCGCAGCTTCAGCGCGGTGAAGACCATGAGCAGAGACTTGCCCGAGCCCTGGAAATGCCAGATAAGCCCCTGCTTGATCTTGCCGCGCAACACGCGATCGACAATAAGGTTAGTCGCCTGGAACTGCTGGAACCGGGCGATGACCTTGATCTTTCGGTGCTTCCTGTCGGTCGCATAGATGGTGAAGAACCGCAGGAAGTCCAGCACCGCTGGCGGCTTCAGGGCACCCTCGACCGCTTCCTGTACCGCGGCGAGTCCGATCTTGGCCGGGGCATCCTCCTCGGTGGATTCTTCACGCCAAGGTCCCCACAGCTCGACCGGCATCCCCACGGTGCCGTAACGGAAGTCCTTGCCCTCGGTCGCGAATGAGAACACGTTAGGAACGAAGAACTGCGGAACACTCTTTTCGTAGTCGCCGTGCACTTGAGCAGCGCCGTCGATCCAGGTGTAAGCCGGGCGGGTTGGTGACTTCGCCTCACCGACGACGAGTGGGAAGCCGTTGCACCATAGAACGAGGTCGAACCGCTTCTCAACACGCCCCTGCTTGAAGGTGACCTCGGTCGAGACTTCCCAATGGTTCGCCGAGTCATTGTCGAGGCGATCGAAATCAATCAACCGGACGGTGGTGTGTTCCCCGTTGCGTCCGAACGGCATCGATCTTTGACCGGTCAGCCAAGCCATAAGCTCCTCATTAGCCACTACCGGTTGTGGGCTTGTCCGGGCAGCTATCAATACAGCACGGAGATCGTGAATGACCTCATCGGCTTTGTCTGGATCAGTTTCGATCTCGGGGTTCAGTCGTATGAGCGAAGCTTTCACGGCTTCCTCTTGCAGAACGTCGCCGGTACGGCGCGAAAGCGCGCTGCCCGGCACGAACTGGACGCCCATCGATTGCACCAGATCACGGATGTAGTCGCGTACCGAGTTAGCTTCGTTGAACTGGGTCATCAGTTGCCTCCAAAGACGTCGGCGAGCAGGGAAAAGCGCAGAGACGCGAGTGCCGTTCGCTCGGCCGATATTGCATCCCTCGCCGTGACATAGGTATTGACCATCGTGAGAAAACGGTCTCGGTCCGCACGAGTGGCGGACCAGGGAACTTCTTGTTCGTTGAGCCATTTCACAGCGAGGTTGCCCAAACCTGTAGTTCCTGAGGCTGCTTCACTCATGCGCTCCTGCATGGTGTCGGTACTCAGCACCCAGTACAGGTATTCGCGATAGCTCGGATCCGTAACCTTCATCAGAAACTGGAAGGCTGACACCGCATAGCCATAAGCCTCTGTCGGCGGAAGATATACGTTGCCGATCCGCTGTCTGTTCCCGTTGGTGCGGATTAGGATGAGACTCGCCTCATCAACGGTCCCCGTACTTGCTGCAAGACCGCTCACATGACCAACATCAGTAATGTTGAATGTCCCGTCCGGCCGTGTGTTAGGGATGCCGAGCACAGGGATCGACCCCTCAAGGGCGACGGGGGAAACGTCCGAGGCGGCGAAGGATGGGCCCGAGCGTATGGATGCCACTTGACCGAGACGTACCGTGGAACCGAATGCCTCAAGGGATGACGCCATCTGGAATTGTAATGCGCTCTGAATCTGCTGTCCGACGGTTTTTATCGCTACTTTTTGCCGCTCGACCGCCCAGAGGAGGTTGGCGATGCGCTTCTGCTCCTCCCAGGGCGGGAGATTGAATTCTTGCACTTTGAGGTCACGCCAGTTGACTGTCGGAGACAGCGATCCGACTGAGATCTCGATGGCGCGCTCGAGGAAGTAGTCACTGGAGAGGAAAACAGGAAGGAAGTCGGGATCAACGTAGTCCGGCCGCGCACGAAGCACGAGCGCGTGTGCGGAGCAGATGCCCTCGAACTCGGCCTTGGCTACCTTCTTCTGGTAGGCGCGGCGACGACCGAAGATCACGTCACCAGGCTGGAAGCGCAGTTTCTGGGCTTCCACCTTGTCGGGGGAGTCCCAACGCTGAACCGTCATTACGCCTGGATCCAGATGCTCGAGACCGACGTACCGGTCGACCCCCGCTTCGGACGGGTTGTCGACACGGTCGGTGATGCTGTCGATGACGTCACCGAAGGCAACGCGTTTCCATGTGGACTTGTCGATGTTGAGACTCATGCCGGCACCTCCTTTTGGAGCAGGACGAGGACATCAGCCGTGGCGTCATTGGAGGCCTCGGCCGCCGCACGCCACCCTGTAAGGGCCTCGGCGATATCGACTTGCTCGCCAGAATCGGCTGCCTTGGCGCCTGCGACATACAGCGGGATCGCGAGACTGTAGGACTTTTCTGCGATCTGATCGAGGGTTGCGACTGCTGCGAACCGATCCACGTCCATGAATCCGGAGTAGGCGTCGAGAATCTTTTTCTGATGGGTCTCGCGCAGGAAGGACTGCGCCTGCTCGCGGCTGACCTCATCGAGCGCATTGATGAACAGCACCTTGCCCGCATGCTTGGCGGGCTTGCTGCCACGTAGAGTGATAACGACGGCCTCCATCGGGCTGTTGTAGAAGAGGCCAGCACCGAGGCCGAGAACGCACTCGATCAGATCCGATTTCACGAGCGCTTCGCGCAGGGCCGCCTCTTCGCGGCGGAAGAGCACCCCGTGTGGGAAGAGGATCGCGGCGCGGCCAGTCGTCGGATCTAGGCTTGCGGCAATGTGCTGGAAGAATGCGTAGTCGGCGCGCCCCTGGGGCGGGACGCCCCACATGTTGCGACCGTAGGAGTCAGTGCGGAATGCCTCACGGTTCCACGCCTTGATGGAGTAAGGCGGATTGGCGAGCACGACGTCGAAGGTCTGGAGCTGACCCTGCGCGTTGTGGAATGCCGGCCGCGACAGAGTGTCGCCATGTGCGATATGTCCGTCAATGATGCCATGCAAGAACAGGTTCATGCGGGCGATAGCGGAGGTACCGTAGTTGAGCTCCTGGCCGTAGAGGCGCAGGTTCCGCCATTCCTTGCCTTGTCGCTTCACCTCGGCAGCGGTAGAGATGAGCATGCCGCCAGTGCCGCACGTGGGGTCGTAGACGGACTCTCCGGGTTGGGGCTGCAGCATGAGGGTCATTAGGTGCACCAAGGTGCGGTTGGTGTAGAACTCCTGAGCTGTGTGGCCGGAGTCGTCGGCGAACTTCTTGATCAGATATTCATAGCCGTTGCCGAGCTCGTCTTCAGGCAGGTTTGCGATTGACAGTGTCTTCGTCGAGAAATGCTCAATTAGGTCGGCGAGGGTTGAGTCAGGGAGCAGGTTCTTGTTGCCCCAGTCGCCGTCGCCGAACACACCGGACAGGGTGTCGGGGTTAGCAGACTCGATGGCCCGCATCGCTTTGAGCGCCTTAGCCCCGATGTCGGTGGTGACAGAGCGGATTTCGTCCCAGTGGCAGCCGGAGGGGATAGCGAAGCGATGGTTCTCGGGCAGGTGAGCGAGTTCCTCGTCGCCGTAGATTTCCATCGCTGCGGCGTGTTCTTCGTCGTACACGTCGGAGATCCTCTTGAGGAAAACGAGTGGGAAGATGTACTGCTTGTAGTCGCCGGCATCGATAAGGCCACGCAGGACGGTGGCCGCACCCCACAAGTAGGACTCCAATTCGCGCTGAGATATCCGGGTCATCACGCGCTCACCCCGTGCTGCTGGCCAAGTCCCCACTTAGCCAGCTCTGTTTCAAGCGCAGCGCGAGTTGCCGCTGCGTCGCCATGGGCGGCTTCCAGGTTCGCCAAGGCATTCGCCAGCGTCAGCTTTTCGCCGGTGTCGGCGGGAGCGACATAAAGCGGGATGTTGAGGTTGCAGCCGTTGCCTTCGATCTCGTCGAAACCGACGACTCGCGCAAAACCATCGATGTCGTCATACGCCTCATATGCGCGCAACAAATCCTTTGAGTGTTCGGGCTCCAGAGTGTTCTGATTGCGTCCGCGCTTGAAAAACTGCTCCCCGTTGATGAACAACACCTTGCCTGGGCGCAAGACGGGCTTGCCCAAGCAGAGGATCAGAACGCAGGCGGCGAGGCCGGTGCCATAGAACAGGTTCGGGGCGAGGCCAATCACCGCATCTACGACACCGGACTTGAGTATATGAGTGCGGATCTTGGCCTCGGCGCCCTGGCGGAAGAGGGCGCCTTGCGGCAGGACGACCGCAACGCGTCCGGTCTTCGTGCGGGCTGAGCTCAGCATGTGTTGGACCCAAGCCCAGTCGGCATACCCCGACGGTGGTACGCCCCCGAGGTTGTTGCGGCCCCACTTGTCAGAGCTCCATTCGCTTTTGCCCCAGTTCTTCAGGGAGAACGGAGGGTTGGCTACCACACAGTCAAACTGGGCCAAGTGGTTACCGGAGTAGAAGGCCGGGCTGCGCAGGGTGTCCTCGCGAATGATTCTAAAGTCTTCGACACCGTGGAGCAGCAGATTCATGCGTGCAATTGCCGACGTGGCGAGTACCTTCTCCTGGCCGTAGAGCTTGCCCCACAGGGTCTTCGGGTTGCCGCCGGAGGACTTCACATGCTCGATGACCTCGATGAGCATGCCGCCGGTGCCGCAAGCCGGGTCATAGACGCTTTCGCCTTCGAGGGGGTTGAGGATGTTGATGAGCAGGTTCACCACGGAGCGTGGGGTGTAGTACTCACCTGCCTTCTTGTTCGACTGGTCGGCAAAGCGTTTGATCAGGTACTCATATGCATTGCCGAACACATCTGGGGAAACGGCAGCGTTGGACAGCGTTTTAGTCGAGAAGTGTTCGATCAGTGCAGCGATCTTGCGGTCGGGCAGTTTGTCCTTGTTGGTCCAGTTAGCATTGCCGAAGATGCCGTAGAGCGTCTCGGGGTTGGCTTTTTCAATCTCACGGAACGCGGTCTGCAAAGCAGCCCCAATGTTTTCAGTGTGGTCACGAACGTCGCCCCACAGGTTGCCCTCGGGGATCGCGAATCGATGGTTCTCGGCGAATGCAGCAAATTCGTGGTCACCATCCGACTCGTCGAGCGACTGAGTGAACTCCTCCAGGTACACGTCACTGATTCGTTTGAAGAACATCAGCGGAAAGATATAGGCCTTGAAATCGGCTTGGTCGATGCTTCCACGCAGCAGATCAGCAGCCTTGGACAGATAGTTTTCCAGATCAGGTAGCGACAGTGGCCGAGCCGTCGCCAGAAAGCTTTTCGCATAAGCCAGTGCTTCGTCAGCAGTCACTTTTCCCTTGTCGTGTATCTCTCGTGCCAGTATGGTGCGCACACTCAATGTCACGCTGATTCTTCCAGTTCTGCCCTTGAGTGTGCGCATGCAGTAGTTCAGGCGATTTTGACCGTACCCGCGGCGAGGGCTTTCACCAAGGTGTCACGGGCCGTCGCAGAGGCTTCCACCAAATCCGTGGGCTGGCGCGGATAACGTCCTACGACGAGCAGCCAAATCAAGATGATCTGGACCCACCTCGGCCGCACCATCCGCGCCAGATACGACACGAAGACTTGGCCGCTCACAGCCAAGTGGGCAGCCAATATGGACCCCCGCCCCGAAGGCCCGAACCTCGTGTACTACTGGCTCACCGACGAGCAGGCGGAACTGTGGAGGCAGGCGCGCGACGCCAGCCGGGACAGCTGACACCCCGGGAATCACACAGAAGAGCGGCCCGCATGATCGGCGGGCCGCTCTTCTGTTCCCCAGCGCGTCCGAAAGCCGGTCCCTCATTGCTCGTGCTCGACCTGTAGTCGTGGTGCGGGCTGTCCGTTAGGGAGGAGCGCGCGTTTGCCCCGAACGATGAGGATGCTCCGGCCCTTCGCAGATCTCAGAGAGCTGTAGTGGAGCACTATTTCCAAGTCGAACGGTACGGCTCGTCCTTCCTACGATAAGACCGTTACCAAGGCTCGTTCCTATCTAGGTCCTTGGAACTTAGTCCGCGTTCGATTGCTGCTCGGCCCGCCTTAGATCCACCGAGCAGTGTCCCTTCTGCCGGGTTGTACTTGAAAAGGGCTATGGCGTTGGCATCTGCGAATTGCTGAGCTGACGCGGTGTAACCATTGAGTGAGAAAAACGCCGCCTTCTTTCTTGCACTGGTCGCGACTCCGAAGATTTGGCGAACGTATTGCACGCCGATCGGTGTGGCGTGATGCTTCACTTCACTCACATGCTCGGAGGAGATAATGTCTGCCCCTCCGTCTCGTGCTGCCTGAGTGACTTCACAGTTGGTAGAACCGAGAAACCTCATCCACGTTGCGCAGAGGAACTCGGCCTCCCGTGGTGTGCACTTTTCGAGTAGGGGTGGGCGGGGTCCCTGGGGTTGCCAGGCGCCGTGGACGATCGCACGTAGATCATTTGGCGTGAGATGGGATGAATATTGGTGTTTATCAAACTCGCGGCAGGCGTGCATGCCGACCTCGTAGAGAGAGCGTGCTAGTCGGTCGCGGGCTTCCTTGTGCGGGTCAGGAAGAGGTTCCAGTGCTGGCGTGGGGGTTGAAGAGTAGTTCCAGGAGAAGAGCCATCCAGCTCCTGCGCACAACACGACTGCCCCGAAGAGGAAGTCTCCGAGGCCAAGAACGGCTCCGACCAGAGTGCCGCCAACGACCCACGCCCACACATATTCATAAATACGCCTGTCCCGCTCGGGCGCGAGTTTTCTTTGGTCCTTGGGTTTGGGCCAGTACTCGGCAGCAATCACCTCCGACCATTTCTTAAGGTCAGATTCGATCTTCTTCCCGTAGCCGGATCCGTTCTGTGTGCCAACCCAGGTTCCCGTGATGGAGGCATGCCTTAACCAGATGGAGTGGGCTTTTAGGACGCTGTTCTCTGCGACGGTGCTTGCCTGATCCATGGGTAATCCGTGCTTGGTCAAGTGTCGGTAAGCGGCCGCTTCCAACGCTCGGAAGCGCTCTTCATCCTCCGACTCTTCCGCAACAGTTGACTCTCCTGCATTCGGAGTCTCATCCGCTTCCACGGCGCTACCTTTTTGGCTAAGTTCCTTCTCAAAAGCCTCAAGAATGTCAGCAACCAAGCCATTAGGGGGTTCGGCTTTAGTTGTCGCGGGTTCGATGGTGGGGGAAGGTCGAGGGGTGGTTTGCTGGATCCGGCTGCCCTGCGCGGCCCATGGAGTCAGTGGGAACTTCAACGCGGGATACGTTTCGTCTAAGTCAACGAGTTGATCGTCAAGGAAGCCCTCCCGATCCAAGTCTGACTTCAGCTCGCTGTAAACGTGGATCCATAGCCGGCAGCGCAGTTGTTGTATCCCTGGTTCCGGGACCCAAGTATCGAGCAGCCGGGGTTTCGAAGCAACGACGATTTGCTTGATGTCATCATCGAGGTCAATTCGATAGGCGATAACAAGTAGATCTAGGGCCGCCTTGATGTCACCGCTGGCTATGAAGGTGTCGTACTCGTCCAGGATGGACGGCGATTCGTAGGTGTCCTCTTCGGGTTTGAGTCCTGCAACTCGGCCGTGTGGGGAGTCTGGATCAAGCCGGCACTCGGACCATACTTTTTCTGCAGTAACCATCGCTGAAATCCAAGTTTCTTCGTCCTGATCTTCGAAGTACTCACCCAGTCGATCGCTATGCTCGTGCATTAGGGGGGACCGCCCCCTCAGCCAATGGAGCGGTAGGTAATCCCAACTGTCGAGCCATGACGAGCGTCTGATTCTGGATGCGCCGCAGCTATCGCTCAGGTAATACGGGAAGAATCGGGCGCATTCGGTGTAGAGGCTCTGCGCAATTCTTTCTAGTTCTTCGTCCTGCCGGAAGCCAACCCAATTAGCGCTGAGGGTTCCCTGATCGATCCGTCTCAGAACTGCTCGACGCTCTGATTGGTTCTCAGATAACCAAAAAGTTCGAGCGATCAGGACCATGAGATCGAGCGCTCGTTCCCAATCTTGTATGGCGATGTACGCGTCAAACTCTTCCTTGAGTTGAGAGAGCGCAATTGCTTCCGGTGTTCGCACGGGGTCAGTTTAAGGTGTATCTGAACCAATGGGAGACGACAGAAGCTGCGCTCGAGCTGAATCCCAACCATTGACATCGTTTGAATGTGTCGCGGTGGGGTATGCCCTGCGCAACGCCGCCTGCACGCAAGCCGATTCATGACCGGACGCGGTCATCATCCCCAAGGACCTGCAGGACCAGTGGCTGGGCCCGCTCATGACAGAGCGAGACCAGGTGCAGCACTTCATCGACACCATCCCCGAACCCAGCCTCGTGCCACGGATCGTCGGCAAAGACGCGGATCGGTGCGTAACAACGGGCCCGAGCTGAGTGCGTCCGTCCCGGAGGATCAGGCGAGCTGACAAATGATCTGAAGATGTAGAAGTGGCTAGTCAGGAGGGAGAGCGTCGGGTGCATCCTTGGCAATGGGGGCAAACTCAGGTTCTTTCGCCATTGCTTCCCCGTACCGGGCTCGAACAACGGGGCCGATGCGGGCCTCTGCGTCCTCCCATGTTCCTGAATTTAAGCGCTCACGGTTGGATCGTCCATCATCGCCCAACGAGATTCTTGGCGGTAGGCCATTCGGCATTTCCAAGCCCGTAAGTAGGATGGGCAGTACGACGTCGCTGACGTGGCGCCTCATCGCGTTTAGTTCCTTCGTCGGGTTCACCCAAGCAGTGAAAGGGCTGGGTCTCTCGACCATCAGTGCTGTGTTGGCATCCTGAGATGCTGGGTGACCCCACGGTACTTTCGGGCCTAGAGCGTCACCCACTCGGATTGCTTGATGATCGAGTTTCTGAGTGGCCAATGGTGTCGCGTCGCTCGAACCGAAGGTTCTGGCGACTGCAACGCGAATCGAACGATGTTTGTCGTAGTTCGAGTACGCCTGCAGGAGAAGTAGTGGATGTGCCGGTTCGACCGCTTGACCCGTCAGCTTGGCTAAAAACTCGCCCATCGAGGGGACGTTGCTCTGCGAGTCAGCGTAATGCTGAAGCGCGCGTATCCGTTGATACAACGGGGTTCCTTCGCCAAATGCGCTGATCTCGTTTTGAACTCTCTTACGTATCCAATTGTCGAAGGCTTTTGGCGACTGAACGATCGGCATGTTGACCAACGTCGCAGGATAGCCGGTAAGTTCTCCGTGCTCGCGTTCGACGAGGTGCCAGATGACGTTATCGATCGTCGCGCGAAGGTGATTCACCGCCTCGCTGAAGAGCAGTGACGCCTCAGGCGGCGCCGGCCGCAGCCGGGTCACGAACAGCTGCACATACTCGCCTTGACGGACCTGCTCGAAGTCGAGAGGTCCGTCCAATGACCACTGCGATACCAGGTCGCCTATCTTGAAGGCGCACTCATCGGCTCGCGCTAATCGGAAGGCTACTGATTCGACAGGCTCCGGTAACCAGCCATACTTGTCGATCGTGCTTGGCGAAGGGGTCATGACCACCAATCTATTAGGACGGCCACTTCCACCACAGGTTTCTCACTGGTCTACACGTGCCTAACCCGCTACTTATCCTTTGGTTTAGGCTCTGGGGCCTTCGGGGGTCGCGAGCTGAAGTTGCTGTCAGATTCCTTCACCACTCGAACGGTGTTGTTCGGTCGCTTAGGTGGTGGGGGTGGAGGTGACGACGGTTTCGGGGGCATTAGGTTCCGGTTCTGAGTTGATGTTGGTTGAAAGATGTATGGCAGCAGCAGCTAATGACAATGCTAGAGCCGCGTAGCCAGTTAGAAGGACGTTTCGGCGCCAAAATAGTGCCTTCTCGTCTTCACGCAGGAGGTCCCACTTCTGATGCATCAGATCACGACTGAACTCCGTAGGTTCTTGTCCCCACAGGTCCTTCTCGTTCTGTTCAATGTTTAGCTGGTCTCCTAGGCCTGGCAGAAGCACTAGGGCGCCGAGGATGGCTGACGTAACTGAAAGCCAAACAGCGCCCACGAACCAAGGCCCCTGCTGACCGACTTGCAGGGCGGTTGAGAGGCTTGCCGCCGCTATGAGTATCGAAGCACGCGTGTGCATCGTCCCAGTCCGTGATGCAACGTCAGCCCTCTGGGCGTCAGTCTCCTGATGAATAGCTGCGATAAGCGCTTTGTTCCGGCGAAGGTCACGGCGATCCTTACGAATTTGCCGGCGGCTCAGTTCATCACTCATTGGAAAGTCAGTATCACACGTGCATCCGCGAATGCAGCGGACAGTGCGGGGCTACGACAGGTACCCAACTACCTAGAGCAAGAAGTAGGGAAGTCCGTAGCTCAGAATCGAGCGTACATAGAGTGGTCCCATGAGTGGAAGTAGAGCAAAGCGGGAACGCCAATCCAAGCGCAAAATCTCTGAGCAATCGATAGCTGCTGATTACACTCTTCGTGCAGCAAAAGCTGTTCTCACGGTTGACCTCAGCGGGGTCCCAGCAACCCGAGTCAGCCAGTTCGCCGTGGGCTGGCTGCGGGCAGCCTTCGAACAGAGTCGGATTATCGCCACTCTTGAAGCCGCAGGATTGGGGCATGCAGCCGCTCCGAACCGGCGCGCGTTCTGGGAGCTGACCATCCGTATTCTCTGGCTCGGGGACATGCCTCGATCAGAGCGCGCGGGGGCTGCTGACACGATGCTTGCTAACGAGCGAACGAACGAAACTAAGACTCACGAGTACATGCAGCGTAACGGACTCCCATCAGACATCGACGTCGCCGAAATGGAGGAGTTCGTCCTGAATATCTCTGAGAACAAGGTGATCAAAACAGGGGCAGACAAACTGGCCCACGCTGTCGAGAAATCCGGTATGAACCTCCGGATGGTTTACCGCCTATGGAAAGAGGACTCCACATGGGCTCACGCGACGGGGTTCCTGGCTGGTCAATATGCTCCTACTGACGACGGCGAGACCATGGGGAAGGGTAAGCCCCGACACGTGGACCAAGAGCTGGAGGCGCACGGACTCGCCGCGATGGTGGTGACCGCCATGGTCGCTGACATCCTCATCGACGAGGGTACAACAAGGGACCTGGCTAGCGCCCCCCTTCTGGCTTACTTCGGAGCGAACTGACCGAGAATCGAAGAGGGTCTGGTGTTCTGCGAAGGTGAGAGGCGTTGCGTATGGGTACACCCCAGCGCAACTGTGCAGATCGAGTCAGATCACGTTGTTCTAGGGTCCGTTTGCGGCTTTCGCAACAGAGGCGTGCGAGGGTCTACACATCGTGCAACGTTGACCGGCGGGTAGTGCGTTGAGAATCCCCCACTGGACGTCTAAGCGCAATCGCGCGAGTTAGCTGCTCACCCACAGGTGGACGACTTTGAGCTCCACCCTTCGGGCTCCACTCGCCCACAGGTGGATGATCGACTCCGCAGCCGCAGCTAACTTCAGCTCTTCCTTCGTCCCTATTGGCCCCATCAGTTTTGTTGGGTCCTGTGAGGGCAGTTCTTGCTATGCGCCCCCCGCGGCAACAGGAGGCTGTGCACGGCCGCCGCTCGCTCGAAGTGAGCTTATCTGTGTCGGTGACGTGGTGGGTGTGTGCAGGCGGTCAGTAAGGTTCCCTGCTGTCCAGGTGTGTGCGGGGCAAGCAGCGGAGCGTGGCGAGCTTGCGCCGTGCACACCTGGTCAGGAGGCTGTTCAGAAAGGACCGTTTGAGAGCCAGTTTTTTTGCACCACTCGAAATGCCCTAATTTTCGCCTCTCTAACCAAGTGCGAAACGTGTATTGTCATAACGCGAGGGTGAAACGGATTCTGCAACCCTCCGGACTGGGGGAGGACACATGGATCGACCGGAACGACTCGAAGGCGTCGAGGAACCACGGCTGGTGCCTGATGGTGTCCTGATCGGATACGCCCGCGTGTCTACCCTGGATCAGAACCTCGAGGCGCAGACCCGTCAGCTGGTCGACGCCGGTTGCTACGACGTTTACGCGGACCACGGGAAGTCAGGCGCAACGATGACGCGTCCCAAACTGGAGCAGTGTCTCCGCGCACTGCAGCCAGGCAACACCCTCGTGGTGACCAAGCTCGACCGGCTGGGCCGGACCGTGCGCGGACTCGTGGAACTCCTCGACTCACTCCACGAGCGAGGCATCATGTTCCGATCCCTGACTGAGGGCATCGACACCACCACCGCTTCGGGCCGGCTGATGTTTAACATCATCGCCAGCGTCGCGGAGATGGAACGCGAGCTGATCCGGGAACGGACCAAGGCCGGCCTCGCCGTCGCAACGGGAAAGGGTGGCCGACCGCCGCGCCTCCAACCCCACGATGTGGTGGAGGCCCGACGACTCAGGGAGAAGGAGAAGTGGACTGTTGAAGCCATCGCGAAGCGGTTCAAGGTCCACCGGTCGACGATCATCCGCGCTTTGCGCACCGATGGTCTCGCTGGCGCCGGATACAAGGAACAAGTCAAAGAGAAAGCGAACTGATGCAGCCCGACCTTCTCCGAGCTCGCAGGCCTTTCAGTCCTCCCATGCACGACGACGGCACCCGCGCATCGGGCGACTACGTGGTGTTCGAGGGCAGCCTGCACACAGTGAGGGTGTGGAAGCCGATTGAATACGCGGAGCTGGAGGTGTACGGGCATCAGCATCCTGGAGAGGGATGGGAGGGGCACCAGATTGGCACCGAAGCTCCCAGCTGGGGGTACTACCTCAAAAAGGTGCAGCCCGAGCATCTCATCGAGGGTCAGGTGAATGTCATCACCTACGGGATGTGGCGTGGGGAGCGGATGTACGTGGCCAGATTCGACGCCGCAGGGAATGTTGGGCTCCGTGGCCAGGTGGACACGGACCTTTACTACCGCACGCTTCACGGCGAGGTGTCCGGAGTGATGAGCGTCGATGGAACGGACGCTTACTGGCACATCGATGTGACTGTCGTGCGGGAGGACGTCACTGACATCACCCACACCTATGAGGATCGCCCGCCTGTTCGTCTACGTCGCACCGATGGCCTCGCGGGCGCCGCCTACAGCGGACAAACCAGTGGCGATTAGAGAACTGATGCCGATGTCTGTGAACCCTCCCCGAAGTGGAGTCGGGCGCTGGGTACGGTGGGGGAAGTATTTCCACCGGCACCAGGGGGGCCCTCGATGGCGCGATCGCGCAAGCGCAACCAGATTGATGGACAAGCAGCTCTTGACCTAGACGCATTTCTTTTCGCACCACCAGAGGAGGTTCTCGATGAACAAGTACGGCAAGTTCGCGCAGGAGACGTGGAAGATGACCGCCCCGTCGCAGTACGCCCTGATCCCGGATCCGGAGGAGTGGTTCCGGAAGCTGGGCGAGGAAGCGATGAACCAGGTAGGGGAGCTGCAGTACCAGATCGCGGGGCCGGATCCGGAGGGCGAGACGTATCTGGAGAAGGTGGGCCGGCTGAACGCGTCGAGGATGCAGGCCGAGGAAATCGTACGGGCGGAGATGTTGACGCCGGACGTGATGGAGACGGAGGGCGACGACTCGGACGAGGACCTACCGGAGTCGACCAGGTTGATGCACGAGATACTGCAGTCGTTCAACCACGGGTATCAGGAGGATTTGGAGACGCTGAGGGCCGAGGAGATGGACCAGAACAGCCAGCGCCCGTAGCACCAGCCACACTTGAGGGCCGCTTCGTTCCTGCGCGGCAGGATGACCTCGCACCATCGGGGGCCCGCGCGCGCTTCCAAGCCAACGTTGCTGCGTTGCGTGTCCTGCGCGAGTTGCAGGACCAGGATCGGGCAGCCATCGCGCAGGAGCGCACGGTACTGGCAAGGTGGGGGAGCTGGGGTGCTACAGGCGTGGCTGAGGTTTTCGATGAGACCCGGGGTGAGTACGAGGCCGACCGTGCCGAGCTGCGCGAGCTGCTGAGTGAGAGCGAGTACCGGGCCGCGAACCGGACCGTCATCAACGCCCACTACACCGACCCCGCTCTCGCCACGGAACTCTGGCAGACCCTGAACACGCTGGGCTTCACCGGTGGCCGCGTGCTCGAACCGGGATCAGGTGCCGGCACCTTCATCGGCCTCGCACCTGAGACCGTGACCATGACCGGTGTGGAGCTGGACCCGATCACCGCGGGTATCTCTCAGGCCCTCTATCCGGACGCTGACATCCGCGCCGAGTCCTTCGCTGACACGCGCCTGCCTGCCGGTTACTTCGACGCTGCCGTCGGCAATGTCCCGTTCGCCAAGACCAGGCTGCACGACCCGCGACACAACGCGGGCAACCACTCGATGCACAACCACTTCATCATCAAGTCCCTCGACCTCACGCGATCCGGCGGTGTTGTCGGCGTCATTTCCTCCGCGTTCACCATGGACGCCCAGAACCCGGCAGCACGCCGGGAAATCTACGAGACAGCCGACCTGCTCGGCGCCGTCCGCCTACCAACCGGCGCACACCGTCGCGCCGCCGGCACCGATGCCCTCACAGACGTCCTGATCTTCCGCAAGCGACTCCCGGGAGAGGAACCACTGAGCCCACAGTGGCTGGAGTCACGGGTCCTGGCCGTAGGTGACGACCAGAACGCCGCGCAGGATGTGGTGCTCGACGCGAGCCAGGACGTGGCCCGGATGAACGCCTACTTCATTGAGAACCCGCAGCGGGTGCTGGGCGAGCCCGTGGTGGGTAACGGCATGTACGGGTCAGCGACCCTCACCGTGCGCAACGAGGACCTACGCTCCGTGCCAGAGCAGCTGCACAACCAGTTGCAGGACCTTGCCCTCACAGCCGTTGACGCCGGCAGGGGAGTGGCAGAGCGTCAGGCGGGGCAGGTCATCGAGTCTGTAGCCATCGTCCCTGCAGGTAAGCAGCTCCAGGTCGGTCACATTATGTCCGAGCCGGACGGCACCTTCCGACAGGTCGACATCGACGGATCAATCGCCCCGTTGAAGGTCCCCGCGACCCAGGCAAGCGAACTGCGGTCCCTGCTACAGCTCCGCGACCTCGCCCGCTCCGTGCTCACGCTTGAGGCGAGCAACGTTGAGGACACCCCGGAGCTCGAAGCCGAACGCGCCAACCTGCGCGAGTCCTACCGCACCTACGTGGATTCCTTTGGCCCGATCAACCGGTTCACCGAGCGCCGCACCGGCAAGGTTAACGACGTCGGCGAGGACATCATGGCCAGGGTGACGCCGAAGGCGGTGGCGCTGCTGCGCAACGACCCCTTCGGGCCGATCGTTCCTGCTCTGGAGCGGTTCGACGAGGCCAGCCAGAAGGCGACCCCGGCAGCCCTGCAGCGCGGCCGCCAGGTCCAGCCACGCCAACCCATCCGAGGTGTCGACACCCCGGCTGAGGCCCTTGCCGTCACCCTGGACGCCCGAGGCGAAGTCGACCTCACCGAGATAGCCAATCTGCTCGGCGTCGACCCAGGAGCCGCCAGGGACGCACTGGGGGAGCTGGTGTACGACATTCCCGGGGAGACCGGCATCATGGAGACGCGAGCCGAGTACCTCAGCGGCAACGTTCGGGAGAAGCTCGACGTCGCCACCGTCGCTGCGGCCGAGGACGAGCGACTCCTGCGCAACGTCGAGGACCTGAAAGCGGCTATGCCGCTGCCGTTGGGTGCGGATGAAATCGAAGCCCGTATTGGCTCTATCTGGATCTCAGCCGACATCCACCAGGAGTTCCTGCAGCACATCACCCGGGACCCGCGGGCACGTGTGGACAGGGTGACCGGCGCGAACTGGGACGTTCAGGCGAACAGGAACAGCTTCACCGCCCGTAATGACTGGGGCACCGAGCGGATGCCTGCGGGCGAAATCTTCAAGAACCTGCTCGAGCAAAAGCGTGTGCAGGTCACCGACCCGGACCCTGATCCCGAGAGTCAGCGGCGCATCCTCAACCCTGTGGAGACAGCTTCAGCGCAGGAGAAGGCTCAGCTGATGCAGGACCGTTTCGGGGAGTGGGTGTGGGAGGACACCGACCGCGCCATCGCCCTTACTGACGAATACAACCGCAGATTCAATTCGCTTGTGCTGCGCGACTACACCGTTGAAGGTGAACGACTCACCCTGCCCGGGCTCATTAAGGACTGGAAACCCAGACCCCACCAGCGTGCCGCTGTAGCACGCATGATTTCCGAGCCGTCGGTGGGACTCTTCCACGAGGTCGGGGCGGGTAAGACCGCTGAGATGGTGATGGGGTCGATGGAGCTGCGGCGCCTTGGCATGGCACGCAAACCCGCGATCGTCGTACCGAACCACATGCTGGACCAGTTCGCCCGCGAGTGGCTGCAGATCTACCCCCAGGCGCAGATCCTCGCCGCGTCGTCTGTCGACCTCGCCGGCGACAAGCGCCGGCAGTTTGTGGCCCGCGCGGCCGCGAACGACTGGGACGCAGTCATCATGACCCGCACCGCGTTCGAGCGCATCCCGCTCTCTGCCGAATCCGAGGCCGAATATCTCACCCGTGAGGTGGACCGGAAGCGTCAGGAAATCCTGGCCGCGAAGGAACGGGCACTTGAAAGCGGCAATAAGGCGATGAGCGTCAAGAAGCTGGAGTCGCGACTGCAGGCCGATGAGGAGAAGATCAAACGGCTCCGCGAAACCCCGGCCGATCCGGGCATCACCTTCGAGCAGACAGGCATCGACTATCTGGTCGTGGACGAGCTGCACGACTTCAAGAACCTCTCGACCGCCTCGAACATTTCGGATGCGGCGATCGACGGGTCCAAGCGTGCATCAGACCTCCACGCGAAGGTCGAGTACCTGCGCAGCGTGCACGGTAACAGGGTGATCACCGGCGCCACGGCGACGCCGATCGCCAACAGTGTCACCGAGATGTACGTGATGCAGCGCTACCTGCGCCCTGACCTGCTCGAGAAGGCTGGTATCAACGACTTCGACACGTGGGCTGCGACCTTCGGGCAGGTCGTGACAGAGATGGAAATGACCGTCGCCGGCGGCGACAGCTTCAAGATGAAGGAACGGTTCTCGAAGTTCCAGAACGTGCCCGAGCTGCTGAAGATGTTCCATACCTTCGCGGACGTGAAGACCGCCGAGGACCTGCAGCTGCCTGTGCCCGACATCGAGGAACGCGAGGACGGCAGGCGCCTGCCCCGAATGGTCACCGTCGAACCGTCCATCGAGCTCGAGGCGTACATCGCGGACATCGCAGACCGCGCCGAGAAGATCCAGGCACGTCTGGTTGATCCGACCGAGGACAACATGCTGAAGATTTCCAGCGACGGACGGAAAGCCGCCCTCGATATGCGCCTGGTCGACCCGGACCTCGACGCCCTCGTCGGAGCCACGAAGATCAGTGCGACCGCGGACCTCTTGGCCAAGGTGTACGAGGAGAACAAGGACCGCGTCTACGCTGACCCGGAAACGGGAGACCCGCACCCGACGCCGGGCGCCCTGCAGATCGTGTTCTGCGACCTCGGCACGCCCTCGGACAAGTGGAACGTGTACAGGCAGCTGCGTGAGGACCTGGTGCAGAGAGGCGTGCCCGCGCACAAGGTGCGCTTCGCGCACGAGGCGAAGAACGACGCCGAGAAAGGTCGGCTCTTCGAGGCCTGCCGGACAGGGGACGTCGCCGTGCTCATCGGATCGACGCAGAAGATGGGTACGGGTACGAACATGCAGGCCCGCGCCGTGCACCTGGTCGACCTCGACGCACCTTGGCGGCCGGCCGACGTCTCCCAGCGTCACGGCCGCATCATCCGGCAAGGCAATCAAAACCCCGAGGTTGGCATCTCGCAGGTGGTCACCAAGGGATCGTTCGACACCTTCATGTGGCAGACGTTGGAGCGCAAGAGCAAGTTCATTGACCAGATCATGCGCGGCCGACTCGACGTCCGCGAGATCGAGGACGTCGGTGACAACACCCTGTCCTTCGCGGAGGTCAAAGCCATCTCCAGCGGCAACCCGCTCATTTTGGAGAAGTCCAAGGCCGATCAGGAACTGACCCGACTGCAGCGCCTTGAGCGCGGCTGGCACCGCAACCAGGCAGCGCTCAGCCGGCGCAAGGACAGCGCCATCGTCCGAGGCAAAGCACTCGCCGCGGAACTACCCGTACTGAAGGAAGCAGCTGCGCGTACAACCGCAGACGTCGGCGGTGATGCCTTCCGCATGACCATCAACGGTAGGACCGTTGACAAGCGCACTGACGCAGTGGAAGCGCTGCGCACATGGGCGGACAGGAACGCAGCAGGACGACCCCCTATCCAGGGGTCGAAGGACCTTGGTGTGATGGCCTCCATCGGCGGTCACGACATCAGGTTCGTCCAGGGCCAAGCGAACATGGTTGAGATGGGTGCGTCCCACGTCGAGTTGCAGATCGAGGGAGCGCCCGGCGTGGCCGTGGAGCTCAAACGCAATGACGCTCTCTTCCCGACTGTGGGTGTGATCCAGCGCCTCGAAAACCAGGTCACGCGCCTGCCCAATGAAGTGGTGAAACGTGAGCGTCAGCTGGAGGAATCACGCCAAGAGTACCGGGACGCAGCAAACGCTCTGAAACAACCGTTCAAGCACACGGACGCGTTGCAAACGGCGAAGTGGGAGGTCGAGCGAATCAACCGCGAGATGCACGGCGAGGACGGAGCGCAGACCGTACTGACGGCCGAGCTCGAGGAGCTACGGCGTGATATGCGGCTCGCCACCCCGACACCGAAACAGCCGGGATCGCCTGTGCAGCTCCCACCCGGTCAGCATTCGGACGCCACGCTCCGGACGAAGGCCACCAGCCGGGACAGTGGCATGGGGCGCTAAGTTGAGCGGCAGCGCAGACATCATTCAGTTGCGCAGCTTACACCCAGCTAACGTGCCTTTGTGCCTCGGACGATTCGAGCAAGCACGGTGTCCCGCCCGCTGAGTGCGGATGGTTGGTAAGCCTTCATAAGCCATCCAACCACCCCTGTTGCTGCTGCTCCGACCACCGCGCCTATTGCAGCACCCGGCAATCCCGCGGTCAAAGCGCCGGCGGCTGCAGATACGACCATCGAGGACCCATCAGGCACAATGTGCTGTCGGAGGGTGGCACTCTTACTTGTCGCCTTCTTAATGTCATGGATGCGCGGTATGAGAGCGTCCTCGACACGGGCAGCAAGGGTCTCGGGGTCATCGTCCCTTGCATCGCGGGCGAGGGACGACAGCGACCGCCTCCAGTCGTCGAAGCTGTCCTCGTCCCGTCTGACTTCTACGGTGGTGCTCAGGTCTAGTTCGAGATCCGGTATTAGCAATCTGGATACCTCGGTGAGAACCTCGCTGGGGTGACGGCCCACCCTTGATTGCTTCCCTACTGCCAACGCCAGCTTCGCACGGAGCAGCGAGAAGTCGGCGTCGGTCGGAGGTGCGTAGGTGGCCTCCGCATCATCCGCCAGGGCGAGGCTCTTCGCGAGATAAAGGAACTGGTCCTGGTGGACGAACGGTTCATCTGCTGCCCGGAACTTCATCCCGCCCGGTGCAACGTTCATTCCGCGGATGTTGTCCCATCTCGCAGACGGTGGGTCCATGGCTTCACCCGCTGACGCGGCTGCCTGCATCTGAGGTGCACGCACATCGTGCCGAACACTCGTCTCGAGTGACTCCCTCCGTGAGATGATCACCGGCCATTGGTCACGCAGGATCAAGATCTGGCTATCGATGAGCGGCGCTAGCTTCGTCACGTTCAGCACGATGTGCTTGAACCATTCCCGAGAGCTGTGCTCGTGGTCGGGTTCACGGTTGAACATGCCGTGACGGGCGAACAGCTGCGGCCCGGATTGGATAGAAGCGATGTGAGATCCCCGGAGGTTTCCCTCTGTACGCAGCTCGCGCGTTGCAGGAAGGGAATCAAAATCATCGAAGAAGAATGACGCCAAGGGGTCGTGAAGAAGGAGTCTCGGGTAGTACAGGAGCGAAGTCGTTAGCTCAGGGCCAAAAGCTGGATAGTTCCAACTGCCCGCAAGCCATCCGCCGGGATAGTAGGTCCCAGCGGGCACTGCGCTACCGGCAGAGGTGCGCGCGCTGCTGGTGAGAAGGTGCCCGATTTCCTCGATCTGTTCAATAGAAAGATGGTCAAGGTCGGCGGCAGTGGGCAAGTCACCAAAGTACTCCCGAAGCACATCGAGTGGTGTAACGGGACGGAAACGGGGAACGATGATGTCAGTCAACGAGGCGCCAATCTTGAGCTTAGGAGAACGTTGGAGGACGAGGCGGACTACATCAAGATTGAACGGACTCGCTCGAGGCCACCCTGTCAGAAGTTCGCCGATTTCGCCGCTTGACAACCGCCTGGTCGAGTCCCAGCTTCTTCAGCTCGTCCTCGCTCCATCCGTCCTTCGTTGCTCGGACGTATGCCTTCTTGTCTTCGCGTTCGGCTTCCGCGAGCTGCTCGCGCAGCTCGTCCACACGTTTACGTGTGATCACCAGATCGGTGACGGATGCGATGCGCGAATCGAGGAGTTTTCGTGCCTGGTCTTTGGTGGTTTCAAGGTCAATGGTTGCCATACGAACCACCCTAACGCTCACCTAAGACTGTGGCGGGGAACGTACCATCAGGTGCAAGAAATGGTGGCCCCTGGTTGCCATCACTACCGTCCCGCTGGGTAGTCGTGGAGGTACCCGTTAGCGGGGTCGTTGAACCAGTCTTCAATGTCGCCGGAGTCGTATCGGACTGTGTTTCTTCCGAGCATGAAGTAGGGCGGTCCGAGGTTGGCTCGGCGCCACTGAGCAAGCTCTTGGCTTGTCACGCCGTACAACTCAGCCACGGCCTTCGGTGTCATCATCGTGCCTACCATGAGTTCCTCTTTCATCTTTGCCCCCGTTCCTTTCGGCAACGCCGTCATCACTTGGACGCGAAGTGAATTGGCAAGGTGGAGAGATCGGACCGTGGAATACCGGAGCGAAGCGAGGATATGCCGCGAAAGCCGTCCTCGGAGCCTTGCCAAGAGAAGGGCGGACAGTACATTCACAAGTCGAAACGGAACGGCGCAGCCGGTCGGTCAATCCAGAAGCGAAGCGTCTTCCGAGAGCTTGAATACCCCACCCCGCACGAACTGCCGGGCGAGAGGCAAATAGGCCGCCAGCGGAGCAAGCTATGCGTTTATGTGCCATAAATGCGAATTCGGCCTAGCGCCTGCGGTGGCGGCCGTGGCACACTGGGGTGTGGGGCCTCCGGGGGAGGGGCGCTGCGCTGGGCCGGAAAGGGGGACGGACGTGACCGAGAACGATGAAAACGGCGGCACCGATGCTGCCGTGAGGCCGTCGCGTCGGGTTTGGTCTTCCCGGCGCAAGCGCATTGAAGGGAAGACCCAGTACGTGCGTGTCTCCATGTCGGAGATGGAGCGTGCGAAATTGCTGAGGCTTGAGGCGCAAACGGGTTTGTCACCGTCGGCGATTCTGGTTGATGCGGCCTTGGGTACTGGTGACCCGGCTTCCTTGCAGCTGCGTAAGCAGGAACTTGCAGCACTTCTTGAGCTCCGATACTTGGTTGCTACAGCGGCGAACAACATGAACCAGGTGGCACGTCACCAGAACACGACGGGGGAGATGGCTTCGAATGGCCGGGCAGTGGTGCAGGAGGCCCGTGAGGTGATGGCGAGGATTGTCGATGTCATCGAGGAATTGAAGCCATGATCCCGAACATCACCAAGGGTGACCGTCCGGTCGGGCTGATGAAGTATTTGGTTGGTCCGGGCAAGCGGAATGAGCACACCGACCCGCATCTGGTGACAGGTAGTCCCACGATCATGGCGTGGTTCGATGACGTGCAGCTGGACGAGAGCTCCGCTGTCATGGTCGCGAAGGAGCTGGATCTGAACCGGCGGACTTTCGACATGGAACTCCCCAACCATGTATGGCATTGTTCGCTCTCGGTGCGTGCCGATGAGAGGCCGGTCACCGGGCAGCAGTGGGCCGACATCGCCCAGGACTTCATGGACGAGATAGGTTTCACGGAGACGAGCGGTAAGGCGCCCGTGCAGTGGGTCGCTGTCCACCACGGGAAGAGCATCGCCGGAAATGACCACATACACATCGTGGCTTCCCGCGTGCGTTCCGATGGCACTAAGTGGCACGACGGTGCCGACTATCCGAAGGCTCAGCGGGCTGCCCGTGGCATCGAGAAGAAGTACGGGTTGATGGAGCTGGGACAGTACGCCGAGCGCGGCTTCAAACCAGCCGAGCAAAGGGCTGGACGTGAGCAGGAGCCGGCACGGTTCCGGATGGAACGCGTCGTCCGTTCCAGTGCGGTCGCCTCACAGCATGAGGCAGAGTTCGTGCGCCGTCTTCGGCGCAGCGGCTTGCTGGTCAGCGCCCGTTTCGCGGACGGCGGGCGGAGTGTTGTCACGGGTTACTCGGTGGCGGAGCGTCCTCCGAAGGGCATGCGTCCCATCTGGTTCGGTGGAGGGAAACTCGCCAAAGACCTCACCCTTCCCGCACTTCGAACCAACTGGCCGGATACGCCGCAGCAAGCGCAGGAAGCAGCCGAGGAATGGTGGGCTGCGAAGCGCCACCACAGAATCGCCAACCCGGACGCCCCAGACATGAAACGAGGGTCCCCTGTGACGTCGGTGGCTGGTCGGGCGTTCGATGAGGACCTGGCCAGGAAGCTTGCTGTGCAGCTCGCAGAAGCCCGGCGAGCAATGACGAAGGTCGCCCCCGGGGATCACCAGACTTGGGCGCATGTGGCACGTGAGACCTCCGGACTACTCGGAGCCTGGTCGCGGGCGACTGAACCAACTCCTGGGCCTCTCGCTGAAGCTTCGCGGGCGATGGCCCGGTCCGCTCACCGGAGCGGTATGAAGATCACCGAACCTGTTGATCCGCCGTTGAGGATGGCCGGCACCACAGCCTTCCTCCTCGCCGCGTCAAGCGCACCGTCACCGGTCGCCCAGGCACTCATCATGCAGCAGATGCTCCGCACCTTCGGCGCAATCCGCGCCATGCACGAAGCCGGGAAAGAACTTCGAGAAGCCAACGTCCTGACCCAAACAATCCGGAACCAGCTAGCCGCTGTCGCAGGACCGTTGCCGGAGATTCCCGAGCCGAAGCTGCAGCCCTCACATGATGGACCAAGCCGGCAGGTTAAAGCCCTGACCGAAGTCGATGGGTACGCGGCACGACAACGCCAGTTCGAACAACACGCTACACACGATCAAGGGATGGAGCGATAACCGTGGATCACACACCAGATGGAGCCAATGACCTGCTGCGCGGGCAAGCGCAGGCCGCACTAGCTGTAGCTGGGAGGCTCGGGGAAATGCTCGCCCGTCAGCGGGCCGAGCGGCAACAAGAACTGCATCGAGCCACTAACGAAGAACGCCGCATGCTCGAGGAACGATTCGAGGCCGAACGCGCTGTGATGCGCACACAGTTAGCCGCAGTACACGAGCCGCAATTCTGGGAATCCGCGCAGCCCCAGGACATCGCCACCCAATACGCTCTCGCGCAGCAGTGGGAACCCTTCGATGACATGGCGCGGTTGTCCCGGGAGCACATGGACGATGAAATCAAGAACCGATACAACCTCACGCCGAAACAGTTCCTCGACGGGGACGCAGCACCACCGGAGGCCAGTGTTGATGGAACTCAGGAGAAAGCAGCCAAGGGGCAGGAAGCACAACAAGACTATGCCGAAGCCGGACAGCAGTCTGCAGCCGTCGCTACAGGAGACCTGCAGAACTACGTCGACACGCGGAACGCTGCCGCGGTAACTGAAGATCTATGGGACTCCGGCGATCGTCGCGCGCAGCTCGCCGAGCGGCTCATGGACACGTTCGGGCACACTTACGAAGGGAAGGAAGCCGTCACGGCTGTTCTTGCCGCAGACCGAGACCAGGGCACGCATCCCCGTGAAAGCGTCCGCGGTGGGCACAAGCTCGTAAAGGGAAAGAAGTTCAGTCGAGGTGCGACCCGGGAACGTGAGGTTGGACTTGGCTAGGAAGCAAAAGATGAAGACGCCGCGTTCAGTGCCGTGTCGTTACCGGAGTGAGTTTGGGAGACTCAGATTCAACAAGGAACCCATATGGCCATCGGATGCGCGGACGTCTTACCCTGATTTCTATTTGCATGATTTCTTTGAAGGGCGGGCGGCAGGACTACCTGAATCCGGATTCGACGTCAGAATCGCTTAAGGTTCAGAACTAGCTGAAAGGCGCTACAGGCAGCTTGCACTTCGCGTTTACCATACCGGCGGTCATCGATGACGGTGTGTCTGTGAGCGATGCCGAGCAACGGATTGGGATGGCGGGGCCGCCACTAGGTGTGTTCCCGAGCTAGTTTCGTAGGCCCTTCTCAAGCCGGAATGCGACGGCGGCCGCGATAGCACCAGCGGCGGCGACGACAGCGGCGATCCCCCAGACCACTCCGTCGTCGTAGGCAGCAAAAAGCAGACCGAACACGAGGGGAGCGACGGCGCCACCCACGTAGCTCCCCGTCTGGGTGATGCCCGTGGCCTGTGCAGTGAAGGGGTGAGCGGCGTGGGAGACGAGGTAGTGCACCAAGCCATTCCAGCCCCAGCCTAGACCGAAGGCGACGACGGCACCGATACCGTACGCGACCGGGTTTCCCGACGCCATGCCGATCAGCCCAAGGCAGCCGGCGCCGATCATCATGGCGACGGTATCCATGGACCCGCCGATGCCGCGGTCGGCGAGGACCCCGACGAGTGGCCGGGCGAGGATGCCGGCAGCACTGGCTCCGCCGAGCAACAGGCCGGCGGCAGCGGGATCAAAACCGGTTTCTACGGCGGACGCCACGGTGAATGCGCCGACCACGTTCGCCTGCCCGGAACCGAGCGCTCCCGCGACTGCGGTGGCGAAGAGGAATGGGCGGAGCCGTTTGGGCAGGTGTGCGCGGGGCGCGCGGGTGGCTGCCGTCATCGTCGGTTCCCGGCGCGGCAGTCCGCGGAGGAGGATTGGGATCAGCGCGACAGCGAGCAACGCTGTCATCGCGAACGTCCACTGCCAGCCGATGGTGAGCGCGAAAATCGGCACAGAGAGGCCGGCGGTGAGGGTGGCGGCAGGGATGGCGGCTTGCTTGACCCCGAACGCGAAGGCGCGGTTGCGGGTTCCCACTTGGTCGACGATGAGACCGTTGGAGAGCGGGTGGCTCAGCGCGTTAGCGGCGCCCGCGATGCTGAGCCAAAGGATGAGGAACGGCCAGTGCGGTGTAAAGACGGCGATGCCGAGCATGGCAGTGAAACCTAGCCCCACGGTGAGCAGCATTCCGCGCCGCAGGCCCAGTGAGCTTGCAACTAATCCGGCCGGCGCGGAAAGCAATGCGGACACCGCCCAGAAGGACGCGACGCAGAGGCCGAGCGCGGCGGCCGTCATGCCAAGATCGCCTTCGAGCTGGACGGCAAGCCCACCGACGAGGAACGCAGGAAGGACTGCGACGACGGTTGTCAGCGCCGAGATACCGGTAGCCCGCTGGCCGGGCCGCTTCTTGTTCATATGTTTGCCACCGTCGATCTTTGCCTCGGGCAGGAGTCTAGGACGCATGCGCCTCAGCTACGACTAAATGGTGCGACCGCCGGTCCTCACCTGTGCGAGCAGCCCGCCAGCGAGGAGGACTGCGCGTTCGGCTGGTGAGAAGTCGAGCCCCAACCGCAGATCCGCGTCCCTGTCTACGCAGGAGATGATCGAGGGGTCGCTATTGGCACCCAAGCTGTGGGCAGTGCCCGACGACTCGTTCAGTATTCGTGCTGCCATATTGATAACGGTGGAATTTCCCGGCTCAGTGGAGACGCAGCGTCCGAGCTTCGCCTTAAGGTCGATGTCCCGCACGGCGTAGTAAGATCCCCAGCCCGGAGTTACAAACGTTCTGGTCCGCCCATTGCGTTCAGGTGCGTACGTGGTCTGCGCAGGACTGGTCATTGCTTATCCTAATGGCGCTGAACCTCGCAGAGCCATATGGTGATTTTATACTCATGATGTAGAGATAACTCTATACAGTCAGAGCGCTGTGGAACTGTTAGCCAAGCGTCGCTGGTTCTGTGGAGAGGCGTTGTGTCCGCGGCTCTCGTTCACGGAGGCCACCTCACAGGTACCGCTACGCCGGTCAACCGGGCGGCTCTGGGAAGCGTTGTTGTCCGCGGTGATCGGCTCCGGCAGAGCCGTGTCCGAGACCGCGTCCGCGTTCGGCGTCTCGTGGTGGCTGGTCCAGGAAGCCGTGAACGAGGCAGCACTGACCCTGCCGGACGTGGACTCACTGACGCAGCGGCTGCTCGGCATCGATGAGCACCGGCACCGGTACCGGTCCGTGCGGTTCTTCCAGGACCCCGCCACGAAGGCGTGGAAACGCTACGATCCATGGATGACGACGATCGTGGACCTGAACACCGTGGTCAAACGTGACTTCACAGCGGACCGGCCCGGGGTGAAGTTTGTCGGGGACATCACCTACATCCACACGTGGCAGGGATTTATCTAGCCACGGTCATCGGTGCTACTCGAAGAAGGTGGTGGGCTGGTCCATCGCCGATCACATGCGCACCGAACTGGTCACCGATGCCCTGCAGAACGCGGCTGAAACCACCCGCATTGAGCCAGAGGCGATCTGGCATTCGGACCGCGGCAGCGTTTACACCTCAACCGCTTTCCGGGCTCTCGTCACTGGGCTCGGCATGCGCTCCTCGATAGACCGCACCAGGGTGTGCTGGGACAACAGCCTGGCAGAATCGTTCTTCGCCGCGCTGAAAAACGAGCGGGTTTACCGGACCGTCTACGCGACTAAATCACAAGCAAAACAGGACGTCATCGGCTATATCGAGGGCTTCTACAACAGCCGCCGCCGGCACTCAGCACTCGATTACCGACGCCCTGCGCACGTCAAGTTTTTGAGACAGTTCGGTTTTTTCTTGGTCATGCGGCGAGGGGTTCCTGGCCGCGGGTACGGACCGAAGGGCAGAGCAACGTCCACCCCGTCATCGGAAGTGGTGCACGCGAGACCCCCTCACCGGTCACGAAAGACCATGGTTAGGTCGGCGTCGTCTACACGACCAATGCCGAGGACGAAGCTCTGTTCCGGCGGCTGAGCGGCCAGCATTGGGGGTATTGCCCCGATTGCCTTCGCGATTCCGTAGACTGTCACCACGACGGATGCTTGGCCTCAGGCAGGCCACCGTGATCCGGGAGACTGTGCCCACCGATCGGTCAGAAGGTTAACCAGCATTCGCAGGGCACTCTGGCCGGCCGATGTGGGAGCGGCGAAGCGGAGATCGCCACACGACATTTATGGGCTTACCTTGGTCAAGCGCGACCAAAGTGCCTCTTCGGATAATGGCTCTGGTCGATTTGAAGTGGAACTATGCAGATCAATGAGACGGCTTCATCCTGGCTCAGCGCGGTCCACCTGCGGCCGCGCGGACATGAACTGTCCCATCCCATGGGTATAGATCCCTTTGGCATGCTCAGGGAGCACCACCGAAAGTGCTCCCAAGGTGTTGTGAGTAGGCCAATGGCACGTCGGTGGGGGAGTGGTTCGTGCACGTGCCTCCGCGCGTGTGCACTTGGGCGAGCTTCCTTTGGAGAACAGCACGCCTTCCTTGTGTTCAGCGTCGCACTCCCTCTGGTGCAGGGCCTTGCTAAAGCTTCGTGGGGATAATTTCCGTGGTGCGACCGAGGGTGTCTTGAATATGACCGACTTGCTTGACTGTGCGCAGGAGAACATATCGCTCACCGAAGACGAGACCGGGAACCGTGTTCATGATGCGCTGTTCCACCAGCGGCAAATCGGTAAGGTTTCTCAGCCACAGGTAAAAGTGCTGTGAATTCGCGCTGGCGCTCGAGGCGAGGACGCGAATCTCGGGAATTTCACGGCGCAGGTGGGGCACGTAGGAACTTAGCGTGTTGGGGAAACTGCCGAACAGGTAGGCCGCGACGGGCCAGCCAAACGGGTGCCGTGCCACGTCGCACCGCAAGCTGAGTTTCCGAGTCGAGATCAGTGAGTCAACCCGTCGGCGTGCTGTGCTCAGGCTCAGTTCCAGACGGCGGGCGATGTCCGCATAACTGGTCCGGCCGTCGGCAAGGAGGATGTCGTAGATCCGGTAGTCGAGGTCGGGCGAGGACGAAGTGGTGGGAGGGGCAGACTTTGCGCGCGTGGCGGCTATTAGGGCGCGTTGTTGCTTCGATAGCGCGTCCAGTTCCCATGATGACCCATCGATATGCAGCGCTGTTTGTGGATGCGTGCGCGCTGATCTTACCCCGGGTACCGTGCCGATGCGCTCAGTCAGGTAGGTGGTGAAGTGCTCCAGATTGCTTGAAGCCACAATCAGGGTCACCGGGTAGTCACCGGAACTGAGGTGCACAGTGAACACGTTCGTGTCTCTCGCCAAGGTCTCGGCGATGATCGGGGCCTTCTTTAGCGCACAGGCTAACTGCACATGCGTCAGCACATTGTCGTTGGATAGCGGCATGGAGTTGTGGGCTATGACGCGGGCGATTCCGGCGTCAGCAATCCGCTGCCAGCGCCGGGCTAGAGTCCCAGCGTCGACTCCAAGGATCGGCGCCAGTCGCGTCCATGAGATGCGTGGCGACACCTGAAGCGCATGAACCAATTGCTGGTCTTCTTCTGAGATAAGAGCAGAAACCTGCATATTTACACCCATAGCGATTTTTTCCGGGACTTTCCCTGCCATCTCTGACTCAAACCTTAGGCTACTAAGATCTGCCCCGCACAACCTAAGGTTTCAGCAAGCAAGGAGTGGTTATATGTGGAAGTTTGTCGACATCGACGGATACAGGACGCGGTACCGGGAGTCGGGTACAGGCACTCCTGTGGTGTTGATTCATGGCGGAGAGATGGGCTCTGGCACCGCGGATACCTGGCCGGATGCCATGATCAACCAGCTCGCAGAAAAGCACCGGGTGATCGCCTTCGACCGTTTGAGTTCGGGGCACACGGACAATCCGAAGACCGATGAGACCTTCCGGATGTCCACCGTTGTCGAGCATGCAGCGTCTCTTCTAAAGACGCTGGGAGTCAAAGGCGCTACGATGGTCGGCCAGTCACGGGGGGCGTTTGTTGCTTCGCGGCTGTCCAAGCTCTATCCAGAGCTGACGGAGCGGCTGGTCATCATCAATAGTGCGTCTATCTCCGTGCGGTTTCCGGTGGAGCCGCTGCCGGGAACACTGACGTACGAGACCTACTACAAAACCTTCAACGGCGACGAGGACCATGACGCACGGGTGATGTCGGTCACCACTGAGCATATGACTGACCAATGGGTGGCCTCGCGGAAGGAAGTCGCGGAACTGCCAAAATCGATCGAAGCGAAGGAGAAGTTCAAGTTCCTTTGGGACGACATCTTCGAGGAGTTCGAAATCCTTAAAAATGACACGCTCAAGTGGTTCATTGGTGGTGGCCATACCAAACCAACGCTCATAATTTGGGGCGTCGGCGATCCGACTACAACGGCACGCGACGGCATGGATCTGTTCGAGATTTTCGCTCCCCATGTTGAGCATCTTCGCTTCCATTTGATCAACAGGAGCGGGCATTGGCCGCATCGGGAATACCCGGAAGAGGTGGGCCGAGAGATCCGCAATTTCATTAGTCAGAAGTAAGTGCTAGAGACTAGAGAACTGAGATCGAAAATGAAGCAACATCTAAGCACGAACAAGAAGTCCCGGCGCTCGTGGACAACGGCTGTCTCCATGGGAGCCATCCTCTGGCTCACCGCATGCAGCGGCAGCAGCGGAGATGCCCCGGAAGCGGAATCCGGCGAGCCGGTGGAGGGCGGTACACTTAACATCGCACTCTCCGACGAGCCGTCGACGCTAGACACAATGACCACACGGTCAGTCCTCACCCAGATCTTCAGCACGCACATCATGGAACAGTTGTTTGCGCTCGACGCCAATTTCGAGCCGCAGCCCATGCTGGTCAGTGACTATGAACTGAGCGAGGACGGAACGGTCTACACCTTCAACCTGCGCGACGACGTCACCTTCCACAACGGCGATGAACTCATCAGCGACGACGTCGTCGCTTCCCTGGCGCGGTTCAAGGAACTGACGGGCGTCGGGGCCACCGCACTGGCCAATTCCGAGGTTTCCGCACCCGACGACAAGACCGTCGTCGTCTCTTTTGAACAGCCCAATGGGAATCTGCTCAGCGCCCTGTCCGACCGCCAAGCGCCGATCTACCCGGCATCGGTCCTTGAATCCGCCGAACCGGGGCCGCTTCCTCCCGAGGACATCATCGGCACAGGTCCGTACGAGTACACGAACTGGGCCCCCGGTGTGGAAATCATTCTTTCCGAGTACGACGACTACGCGCCCGTGGATGCGGAAGCGTCCGGGGTTGCTGGGAAGAAGATCGCCTACGCTGATGAGCTCCGCTTCGCGGCCGTGCCTGATTCGGCGTCACGTATTGCCGCCATTGAGTCGGGGCAGTTCCATATCGGCGAAGGCTTCGGCGGCGACGATGCGCAGCTGATCAACCAGTCGCCCACCCTTGAAGCCAACCGCATGCGGCTCGGCAAGCTGATGATGATCGTCAACACCACATTGCCGCCGCTGGACGACCCGGCCATCCGCCGTGCCATCCAGGTGGGACTGGACGCGGATGCCTTCGGCCAGGTCCTTGGGGACGAGGAAAACTGGAATACTTCGCCAAGTCTGCTGCCCAGCGATGTGCCCTTGAGCTCGGATGCCGGCGCTGAAGACTACAACCGCGACGATGTTGAGGAAGCCAAGCGGCTGTTGGAGGAAGCGGGCTATGACGGAACACCGATCAGCATCATGACGCCGGCACTGTCGGGACCGCGCTCGCAGGCCGTGATCATGCAAGAGCAGCTGCAGAACATGGGTGTCGAGGCAACGATCGACGAAGTGGAACTGACGGTCATGCAGACCCGCCGTGGAGAGCCGGACTCGGGCTGGAACATGGTCTCCTCGCAGGTGTCTGGCCAGACCGATATTACTCAAACGAGCTTCCTGCTCTGCGGAAACCGGTATAGCTATATCTGTGAAGAGGACATTGACCAGGCGATGGACAACTTCACCTCCAGCGTCACCGAAGAAGAGCGTCAGGAAGCCTACAACCAGATCCAGGAAGAATTCTACGAGTACGTGCCCGCGTATCTGACCACGGAATTCTGGGACCTCTACGCGGTGCACGAGGATCTGGAAGGCTTCGCGAATGAAGTGCAGCCGTTCTTCTGGAATACCTGGATATCCAACTAGCAGGCACGGGGCGTTGGCTGATTCAGGTCCCCAGGGTGACATAGCGAAAGGAAGTAGTGGTGGGTAGCAACATTTTTGCCTACAGCATTCGTAGGATCGTTGCCGGCGTCCCGGTGGTTCTGATCGTCGTCTTCCTGACGTTCGCCCTGACCTACCTGACGCCGGGAGACGCCGCCGTCTACCTTGCCGGAGATGACGCCACACCCGAACAGGTGCAGGAGGTACGGTCCTCCCTGGGACTCGACCGTCCCTTCCTGGAACAATTCCTGACATGGCTGGTCGGCCTCTTCTCCGGCAACCTTGGCAATTCCCTGGTTCTGCCGCAGACTGTCGGGGAAGCCCTGCTCATCCGGGCGGAGCCGACGATCATGCTGGCGCTTTTTGCCCAAGTCATTGCCGTGGCGCTGGCGGTTCCGCTCGGCGTTCTCGCCGGAAAATTCTATGGAGGGCGTTTTGACCGCGCCGTGAATGTCTTTGCCGTAGCTGGCATCGCGGTTCCCCCCTTTGTGGTGGGTATCGGTCTAATCCTGCTGTTGTCGGTAGTACTCGCGTTGTTTCCCGCTACTGGTTATGTGCGGCTGGAAGACGGGCTGCTGGGGTCGCTCGGAAGCCTGGTCATGCCGGCGATAGCCCTGGGCCTGGCCCAGGCCGCATTCATCGTGCGCATCACCCGCTCCACCATGAAGGAAGTCTTCTCCTCCGACTTCATTCTGGCAGCGACCATGCGTGGATTCTCCGAGAAGCGGATCGTCTTAAAGCACGTGGTCAGGGCAGGAATCGGACCGACGATCAGCGCCATTGGCGTCAGTTTCGCAACACTGATCAACGGTGCCATTGTCGTGGAGATTGTCTTCAACATTCCCGGGCTGGGCCGGCTGCTGACCAGTGCCGTGGAATCCCGCGACGTTCCCATTCTCCAGGGCCTGCTGCTGGTCATTACGGTGGCCTACGTCCTGCTGAATATTCTAACCGATGTGGTCCAGGCCGCTGTCAATCCAAAAGTATCGTTCTGAATCTGTGGATACGAACTGCATAAATCCAAGGAGGGGAAGGCAATGCTGAAGAAACGTCTGCGGAAGATTCCCAGCGGCGTCGGGGCCGGCATCGTGGCATTCTGGCTGTTCGTCGCCTACATATTGCCCATATTTGTTGACCTCGATCCGTTGGCGACCTTTCCCGTCGAAAGGCTCAGCCCGCCCAGTGCGGAGTTCCTCCTCGGCACTGACCAATTCGGCCGGTCCATGCTGGACCGGATAGCCGCCGGGGCACGGATCTCGCTAGAGGTCGGTGCATTCACCACGATCCTCGCCGCTGCCATCGGTATCACCATTGGGCTAATCGGCGGCTATGTGAAGTACCTCGGCGGCCTCCTTATGCGGGTGACCGACGGGCTGATGGCCTTTCCCGGGGCGCTATTTGCCATTGTGTTGGTTGCCGTTTTTGGACAAGGCTTTCTGCAGATTGTCTTCGCCCTGACAGTTACGTTTGTCCCGACCTTTGCCCGCATTACCTACGGGGAAGTGCTGGCACTGCAGGGCGCGGGTTACGTCAGGAACGCGGTGTCTGTCGGTTGTACTACACCCAGGGTGATCGTTCGGCACATCCTGCCCAACCTCATTCCATCACTCATTGTCCAGGCAACGTTTGTCTGCGCCACCGCAATAATCGTGGAGGCGAGCCTCGGGTTCATCGGAGCCGGCCTCGCACCCCCGGATCCCAGCTGGGGAGTCATGGTCAGCGAGGGACAGGCCTTCATGCGCGTGGCCTGGTGGGTCCTGGTGTTCCCGTGCCTGGCCATTGCGTCGTTGATCTTCGGCCTGTGCCTGCTCGGAGATAAGATTTCCGACCGAGTCGAAGGGCGCGGCGCAAAGACCGGCGCTGAAACGGCGGAAGGTGTGGTGTCCTGATCGATCTTCGCCGCCAACCATTAGGTTTTACCCTATTCGGAGGATCTCCATGTTGTTACAAGTACAGGACCTCAGCATCAACTACGCCAGTAGCGCAGGAAGGGTCCATGCCGTGGATAACCTGTCGCTATCCGTGGGTGAGGGCGAGATCATCGCCGTCGTGGGTGAGTCCGGGTCGGGTAAATCCAGCGTCGGCCTGGCTATCCCCGGATTGATCACCGCGTCAATCGCTACCATCAGCGGTTCCATATGGTTCAAGGGCGAAGAGATTTCCCGGCTGCCCTCGCATGACCTGCGCAAGTTCCGAGGTAAAGAAATCTCCATGATATTCCAGAACGCGCGGGCGGCCCTGAACCCCGTGCGGACCGTGGGGGACCAACTCCTTGAAACCCTCCAGACCAGGGACAAGGATTTGTCGGCGAGCCGAGCCAGGGCCAGGGCCTTGGAGTTGTTTGAACTGGTCGGCATTTCTGACCCAATCACCCGTCTGGGCGCCTACCCGCATCAGCTTTCGGGAGGGATGTGCCAACGCGTGATGATTGCCCTAGCGGTTTCGCTGGACCCAAGCCTGCTCATAGCCGACGAGCCGACGTCGGCATTGGATGTAACAGTCAAAGTCCAGATCCTGCAGCTGTTGAAGCGGCTGACGGCTCAGATAGGCACATCGATAATCATTATTACTCACGATCTCAACGTTGCCCGGGCGTTGGCGGACCGGGTTGCCGTCATGTACGCTGGCCAGATTGTGGAACTGGGCCCGGCGGTAGATGTCCTGAAGACGCCGAAGATGCCTTACACACAAGCACTCTTCCAGTCCCTGCCACGCCTAGGCGGCGAACGCGGTGAACAACTGGCCGCGATTCCCGGCCAACCGCCGAACCTTACTGCTCCCCCGCAGGGGTGTCGCTTCGCGGACCGTTGTCCCCACGCCGCTAACATCTGCCAGTCGGCCCCCGAATTATTCGGCATCACCGATAGCCGAAAGGCGCGGTGCTTCTTCCCACATGACTCACTTCTGAGGGCGCAGACGAGCTTCAACCAACCGGAAGAGCCGAAGGCGGCGATCTCATGACACCCACGACGGACAACACGTTGCCGGTAGCGGCAACACCGCTCCTTAAGGTCGAGGACCTCGAGATGAAGTTCCCCCTCCACTCAGCTCTGCTCCGGCGGACCATCGGGTGGATACAGGCTGTCCGCGGGGTCAGCTTCTCCATCAGCCCTGGCGAGTCCTTGGGAATTGTCGGCGAATCCGGCTGTGGCAAGTCGACGCTTGCCGAGACCGTGGTACGCCTGACGACCCCAACGGGCGGCAGCATCGTGTTCAACGGCCGTGATGTCACAGCTGCCGCCGGAGGAGATTTGCGTCGGTTGCGTCGGGACGTCCAGATGGTCTTCCAGGACCCGTTTCAGTCCCTGAACCCCCGGATGACCGTCCGGCAGCTCATCCGGGAACCGATGCAGGTTCACCGGATCGGAACAGTCGAGGAACAGCAGTCGCGGGTGGCAGAACTGTGCGATGCGGTGGGCATTGACAGACGCCTAATAGATCGTCGGCCAACAACATTCTCCGGAGGTCAACGCCAGCGTATAGCGATTGCGCGCGCCCTCGCGCCGAAACCGAAGCTCCTGGTCCTTGATGAGCCCGTCTCTGCGCTTGATACGTCGGTCCAGGCCCAGATCCTGAACTTGCTCAACGAACTCAGGGCCAGAATGGGAATCTCATATATCTTTATCGGACACGATCTCGCTGTGGTGAGGCAGGTGTGCGATCGGATCGGTGTCATGTATCTCGGCAAGCTGGTGGAGCTGGGAGAGTCTGAAACTCTCCTGGAAGCCCCGAGACACCCCTACACGCAGACGTTGCTCAGCGCGGTCAAGGCGCTGGAGGCAGATGGCAGCATCGACCTCACTGAGAACCTGCCCTCATCGGGTGAGGTCCCGTCGCCGAAGAACCCGCCGTCCGGCTGCGGATTTCGCACCCGCTGTGCATACGCAACTGATGAATGCGCCAGCGATAGCCCAGAATTGCTGGACATTGGGTCCCTCCAAGAGGTTGCGTGCCACTTTCCGCTCAAGCTAACCGATGGCAGCTCCAGGAAATAGAGGCGGTGGTTACAGTCAACCCCCATAAGGGCTCTATCTGCCGGTAGGAACGACGACCGCGGACAACATCCGCAGATCCGCCGTCGTCGTTAATGTTATTTGGCGTTGCTCCATGACTATGAGGGCTTTAAATACCACGCGACCTTTCGTGGAAAGGCAACGACAGCAGGGCTCAGCTCGGCCTGTGGTTGCCTCGTGCCGACCCTCACCATGTCGAAGGCGCTGGCGCTCTGCGCAGCTCTTCCAACACCCTGCACCTGCCACAGATTTCTCGGGGCTGCGGACTTGACCGATTACGACCGGGCTTTCTGTGTGATCGTCGATGACGGGCAGGTCGCATGATCATGACTGAAGCGAAAGGAAACATCAACCAGATTGAGTACTACTCGCGTGCAATGAAAGCTCCTCCCATACGGGAAGCCGCGGGCACGCTCGACGGCCAGCCCTCGACGGACGACCTCGCCGGCCAGATCACCGCTGTCTCGAACCGGATCCGCGGGCTGCTCACCCTGATCCATCCAGCCCTGGAACGGGCACTTGGCCCGCATCTTGACCACCCTGCCGTGGCGGATCTGCTGACCCGATATCCGACACCGGCCGCACTCAGGACCGCGGGCCGCGGACACGTCCGGGCCCGTTTGAAGAAACACGCGCCCCGCGCCCTGACTCGTGCCACTTGGGTTAGTGACCGTTTTCGAGGCGGTTGAGGATTTCTTGGGCTGGGGTGGAGAGTTCTGGGTCGAGGGTCATCCGGTGGCCGTCAACTTCGATCGTTGCTGATCGCGCGGTTCGCAGGGTCCGAACGATCTTCTTGATCGACATGCCCGTGAGGTCCTGCAGGTGCCGGCTGATGGCCAGGGCAGCGAAAACGATGGTCAGGTGGGACTCGATCGCGTCGCGTTCGCGGTGGAAGACGGGACGCGCTTTGAGGTCGCTCTTGGTCATCCGAAACGAGGCTTCGACCTGCCATAGGTCGTGGTACGCGTTGATCACGGCCACGCCGGGCATCTTCGTGGCCTCGAGGTTCGTGACGTAGCCTTTCAACCCGGAGAGCTGCCTGGCCCGGTCGACCGTGGCTTGGTCGAGTTCCTTGGCCGCGCCGGTGACCTTCAGGAACCTGGCCTTCTTCAGCGGGGCTTTCCCGGCAGCGATCCGTTCTGCTTTGTCGATCATGAGGTTGATATTCCGGTCATCGCGCTTCTGCCGTTTGAACGACCACTGGTAAACGATCCGCCGCTCGCGTTCGGCCTTCCCGGTACCCATTGAGCGGGTGGATTCCAGGATTTGCCTGTCCTCGAAGTAATTGCCGTGGCGCTGGAAATGCTCGGCCAGATCATAGGGAGCTTTGGTCAGGCGAGACCCGACGATGAAGGAGAAGCCAGCGTCCTCCAAAGCATTCAGATTCGCTGCCGAGAGCATCCCGGCATCGGCGACGACCACCATGTCAGTGATCCCGTGGCGTTTCTGGAACTGCTCTAGAACGGGCACGATCGTTGTGGTTTCGGCTTTGTTGCCCTCGAACAGGTGCACTTCCAGCGGGAACCCGCCCGGATCGACGAGCAACCCGACCTGGACCTGCGGGTCGATACGGTGTTCCTTGCTCATCCCGACCTTGCGCAGGTCATCTTCGTCCTTGTTCTCAAAGTGCAGCGTTGTCACGTCATAAAGCACAAGGGCGGGACGTCCCGTGGTGCGCGCCGAGTGCGCCAACGCCGCCGTGGCCAGCTGGCCACGGTAATCGCCTTCCTGACACCGCGCCAGCGAACGGAATAGCGAGCGCAGGCTCGGACACGGAACACCGACTTCTTCCAGCACCCGCACGGTGTCCGCTTTGGAGGTCGGCTCAATAATCCGTGCCAGCACCATGGCGGTGAACGCCTCATCGCCGAGGGCGTCGAATCCCAAGTGGGTGTAAGCGCTTCGCAGCACATCCCACAACACCAACGAGGATGTAGAAACCAGCCGGCCACCGCCGCGCACCACACGCGGACGCCCCGTCGGAGCCGGCACTGGCAGGGATCTGGGCGCGGTCCAGTCCGCCACATCATCGACACTGGCTGCTACCCGCGGCACATCTCCAAGGTCCAGCGCTTCCTGCCCTGGATACAACCGGTGCTTGCGCCGTCGCTAGCAGCAACGCGAGATCCCCGTCAGTATGCGCGGAACCGACATGATCGATGTCGATGACCTTGCCGCCCTGGCGCGAGACGATCTGGACCGCGACCGCCCCGGACGCGGTCCTCACTTTCCGCACGAACCGTGAAGCCACCCAGCTAGGCTACCCACCCACCGACTTTTTAGTGACCATTTCACACCCTCGACCAGAACGAACCGCAGGTCAGAGCCATGCACCTTCGGAAACTCCTAACAGATGGCACGAGTCAGGTTTGAAGAAACACGCGCCCCGCGCCACGGAACGGCTCACGGACGCGGTCTTCACCGCGCTCGGCGAACAGACGGTGGTTGTCGTGGGCACCAGCGCGGGCGGGATCGTGCTGCCAAAACTGGCAGAACAGCTCCTCTCCCTGCGCCACCAGCGCGACGCCATCGCCGCCCAGGTTGAGCTGCGGAACTACAAGACGATGTTTTCGGTGCTCGGACGTTCGCTAATTTCCCAGCGACCAACGCCCGTCGTGGGGCAAGCGGTGGATCCCACAGAGCTGACGTTCACTTCCAGCTTCCCGATTTCGGCAATCTCAACTTCAATTGTTTGAGAATCCATTACTGGTCCTACACCAGCAGGAGTTCCAGTAGAAATGATATCGCCCGGCATTAGTTTCGTTATCGAGGAGGCATAGGAGACCAGCTCTGGAACTCCCCATATTAGGTCCGCCAGATTCACGTGTTGGCGGATCCGACCGTCCACCGAGCATTTAAGGCTCAGCCTACCAAGATCATCTATTTCATCGGTTGTGACGATGAATGGTCCCATGGGTGTGAACGTATCGAAGGACTTTCTAGTTGATCGGTCCTCATCACCTCTCATTGTCATGTCTAGCAGTAGAGTGTACCCAGCGATTACGGAAGCCGCCTCCTGGATGGGCAAATGGGAAGCTACCCGACCGATCACGATTGCCAGTTCTGCCTCTTGATCGAACCTGCGATCGAGATACGGCAGCTTCACCGTTCCATTTGGTGCAAGAATCGAAGAGGGCGCTTTGAGGAAAAGGCCCAGTGCCCCTACCTGCGCGTGAGCGTCCATTTCTACTTGATGATCTCGGTAATTTACCGGCGCGGCCATGATCTTGCTTGGGTCCGGAACAGGTGCCAAAATTTGCAAGTCGTCTAAGTGCAGCAGTTCCAGGTCATCTATCGATGTGTTTAAAGAGAGTAGATTACTTCCTCTACTGTGGAGGAGTCGACGCATTGGGCTCCAACCGGTTTCTTCTGCATTCAAGGGGTTCTGCTCCAACACCCTGACGCCTTCGCCGGTTAGGAGGCCCGCACCTATTCGTCCATCCGGACGGGAAAAGCTGAGTAACTTCATTGATTCCATTCCCTTTCCCTAGCCACTCTCTTAGAAAGAAGGCGGCTCTCCTCAAGTAAAAATTCCCATGTCTTTTGATGACCCTCTGGTGTTGTTTCCGCCCAATTCGTAAGCTCTTCAGGAGTCAGATGCTGTACTCCTCCCATAGCAAGCATCTGCTGAAGAGCGGCCGCTGCTCGTTCAAGAACGACCGCCCGAACCGTGACATCCTCTACGGAGCTTCCAACAACGACGCTTCCGTGCGCTCTCAGAAGGACCGCGGGGCCATCCCCAAGGACTGCCGCGACTTGCGCCCCAGCATCCTCCGTCGCAACAATCCCCAGGAGACGGCATACTGGTATGTCTCTTGAGAGCCAGGGAGCCGAAATTCCGTAAACGGGCTGTAGCGGCTGTGAGCTTAAGCTGAAAACTTTGCTCATTGGTGAGTGCGAATGCAAAACTGCATTTACATCGGGTCGAGAGCGATAAATAGACGAATGAATAGGCCATTCGACCGGTGGCCGCCCTTCTCCCGCTAGGACGTTTCCCGTCTCCCCTAACCGGAGCAAACCCTGATGACTATGAGGGCAGGTAGCCCCCGCGAGCGGGAACGAAGAAGCTGTTCGTGTTGGGGACTCTGAAGCTAAGGTGACCAGAGCCATCCAAGACTCCTACTTGAGTGAGAATCCGGTACCCAGCTATAAGTGTATCGAACATGTAGGAAGCGTCCGCAGTTTCATCCACTATTATTCCCATTTATATTGGGATTCCGGATTGCCGAGGGCGCCTCCTCTGGCCAGAGCAGCAGTCTTGGCTGTTTCATAATCCCCAAGATCAAATACAATCTCTAGGCGATATCCGTCAGGGTCATCGAAGTACAGAGACAACATACTTGTTCCTCCATGTCCGTATGGCCCCAGAACATTTACACCCTCCCTTCGAAGATCATCTATCCATCCGTCTAGACTGTCCGAAGGTGCATTCAGCGCATAGTGATAGAAATGGGACTGGCGATCTAGCGGCAACCCCTCAGCGAGATTTATAACTGCATCACCTACTCGAATCCAAACCTGGGGAGTCCGGCCGGCGCGCCGGTCAATTTCGCTAAATCCCTGCCGCATAACGACCTCGCCTTGTAAAGCGCGGCAGTACCATTCGGTCGACGTTTCAATATTCGGAACAGGATAGGCGATATGATGCCACCCGGAAATCTTTTTCATACGCGCTTCTTTCTGTTTATTGTTTTCGTTAAATATACTAGATCGAAGAATTTACTATGGAAACAAAACCAGCTTACCTACATGTTTCTGTAGAGCTAGATCATCATGTGCCTGCCGAGCCATGCTCAATGGATATGTTTGGGCAATAATCGGCGTAAGTCGTCCATGATCAAATAGGGAAAGGACCTGTCTCAGGTCGTTAAAGGTGCCAGAAGATGCAGTTAATATCGCGAGATTTTTACGATAAAGGTCGCGGAGGGACATTTTTACGTCGTGTCCGCTTGAAGCTCCACAACATACTATCCGTCCTTCTGAACGCATGAATGACAGACTGGAGTCCCATGTGGCTGAACCAACCGTCTCGACGACCATATCGATCCCGTCCGGCGCGAGCACCGATATCTGTGTCTCATAGTCGGAAGTATTGCTAATTGCTACGCCATATGCGCCGACGTGGTCGGCAACCGGCTTGAGTCGCGATGCGCTTCGCCCACTAAGAATCACCCTGGCCCCATGGAGAGCTGCGATCTGAGCAGCCGCAATGCCAACGGCGCCCGCGGCGCCGACGACTAGGACAGTATCAGTGGTGGCAACTCGCCCCCGGGTGACGACCAAGTGCCAAGCTATCGCATACGAAGTGGCGGCGCATGCGGCTGCCTCGAAAGAAACATCATCGGGGATGTTGATTAAGTTGCGTGTAGGGACCGCTGCGTACTCAGCATATCCACCCCAGCGATGTACTCCAAGAATTTTCTTGTTCCGGCAAGAGTTGTCTCTCCCAATTCGGCAAAAATCACAAACGGCGCAGCTAACAGTAGGCGACACTGCAACACGGGTCCCGTGCTGGGGAAGGTCCGAATTTTTGCTCCCCATGGTCTGGTAGCCGCCCAGGAGGAGCAGGGGCGCCTTCTTTGAGTAGTCGAACGCGCGCTCGAGGGCAGGGAAGTATTCCAGCAAGGTGGCGCGGAGCCGGTTGATCGACCGGACGCGGTCGCAGATCAGATCCGTGCGGCGGGCGGTGAGGAGCCGCAGGTCCACGCTGATCTGGTCCGCGCCGCGGACTGGTTGGAGGTCGGTGCGCATCCGTGCCTGGTCGGCGATGATCCTGGCGTCTTTCGCGTCGGTCTTGCCATCTCCGCGGTAGGTCGCCGCGGCGTGATGAACTATGCGTCCGGGGATATAGAGCAGTTGTTGGGCGTGCGCGGCCAACAACTCGATCAACAGGGCCGCGCCGCCGGCGTTCAGATCCGTGGCCCAACTGACCTCACGACCTTCCGCGATCTCCGCGACCGTGGCTATGAGTTCGAGGAGCGCGGTTTCGTCGTTCTCGACCCGTTTCGAGAGCAGCACCGTCCCTATCTGATCGATCACGACGCAATGATGAGCTCTTTTGCCTGAGTCGATTCCTACCCAGAATGCCGGCATATTCAATCCCCTTTGATCAGCTCCAATTTCCGTTGGCCCCTGTCGATAACTGCGCCGGCACGTCCTTACCCAACGATCAATGTCGTAATTCTCAATCAGCGGTCGAGTCATCGGCGGGTAGCGGGCGGCCATTCCCAGTGAGCCGTCCAAGCGGCTTGGAGACCTGTGCCATACCCGCCACCCGAGGGTAATCGAAACACTACGACAGCCCCGAAATCACCCACAACAACAACGTAAGGAGGGGGACTTAATAATTGGGAAGGCCGGCCGCTCGGCCATCGCGACACTGGTCGAACGAACCACGCGCTTCATCATCCTCGTGCACTTGGCAGGTAATCGCGGTGCTGAAAATCTGCGCGACCGGCTTGCTGAATCGATGAGCCCGCTTCCAGCCCATCTGCGCCGTTCCCTGACCTGGGATCAGGGCACTGAAATGGCCTGCCACCAAGTTTCACGCGGCGGACTCTTATCCCGGTGTACTTTTGTGACCCCGCGAGCCCCTGGCAGCGCGGCTCAAACGAGAACACAAATGGCTTGCTCCGCCAGTACTTCCCGAAAGGCACAGACCTGGGCCCCCATAGCCCCAAACACCTAGTTATGGTCGCCGCTGAACTGAGCCATCGGCCACGCGAAATCCTGGGTTGGCAGAGTCCCATGAGCTCTTGGCTAAACTGATTTCACCTTCGACCGAACCATAAATTGTTGCAACGACCGCTGGATACCGCCGCCCACAAAATGGCTCGCTTTTCGACCATCGCTGACATGGCAGATGGCGCTTATTGCGTTTCATCGGCGAGGGTGTCCCATAATCCATCTTCCAACCAACCTTCCGGAAAGAGGAATGAGAACCCATGTAAGAGTTGCTACTAGTAGCCCTGCGGTGAGGGCGGCACTCAATGGGTGGGGCCAATTGGTAGTCAATCGTGGCACATAGACGGATAGCAACAAGCTGGTCGGATACACGCAGATGAAGGTCACGACAGCCTGCCGCCACTTGATGGGCCGTCGAGTTTCATTCACGAACCGGTCCGCCAGCAACGTTATGTCGAACAAAAACTTGGCGTGCAGTCATGATCAGAATCTAACAGGGTCGCAACCAGACGATCATCGCCGCACATGCGGAACTTCTTCGCTTTAGAAGGGAAGGAAACATCAACCAGGTTGAGTACCATTCCCATGCAAATGGAAGCTCTTGCGTTACCCGGAAGCCGCGGGCACGCTCGCCGGTAAGGCCGCGACAAAGGCTGGACGCATAAGGAGTACCTCGCCGCGGTATTCTCACGAAGTCGCCGCACGAGAAGCTGGGGCTACCGCAGCCAGCTCGGGTCCTGTTCGCTCAGTATCGGCGGGAGAGGGCGCCGGTGATTCAGCTGATGAGATACGCAGTATTGCTGGTGAGCCGGTGTATTCGAGACCTGCCAGTGCTATTGCTTGGGTCGCTCAGCTGAGTCTTGGCGATCGGTTTCGGTGCTTGGGCGTTGTGAGTGGTTATGCCTGTTGGGCGGCGCGGGCGAATGCTTGCCCTCGGGGTGTGGCAGTGTTTGATTTCGACCCCACGCGGTCATCGACCATGCTGAGGTTTAGGAGGACTTCTCGGGTGTTGCTGAGCAGTTCTGGACGGTTTTCGGGTCCAGTTCGGCCCCAGGGCGGTCCTCCAGCCCTGTGCGCTGAGCCCGAAGGCAACGGCTTCAAGGTAGTCGTCCCACGCGGCCCGTTTCCCTGCGGCGATCTCGGGAGGAGTAACAGCGCGGCGTCGCGCTCGGAGTCATGACGGTGCCGATGGGCTACCGCTCGAGTGAGGAATAGCCAGAGGCCTGGGGGACCATCGAGCATCCGCTTAGCAGCGGATGTGATGACCATTTTGCCGATGAGCCCGAGCCGCTGGGCGCTTTCGCGCAGTTGGAGGACCGGCAGAGTCTGGTCCTCTCGGTTGGCTTTGCCGATCCAGTCCTTTCCTCAGCCGAGTGCGGTCATTGCCTCTCGGACCACGGCCGGCGACAGCCAGCCGGAGCAATCTGAGCCGCTCGTTCTGGTTCAGGGCGGGTCTGGTTTCAGCTTTCCGGTAGGGGTATTCGACGGTGGGAAGACGCTGATTGCTCAAGTCTTTTCCTCGCATAACACGCGACACTTTCGCACATTATGCGAGACAGTGGCAGAGTGCCTTCGACCATGGGGATTCTCACACCCACTAGCGCGACCTTGAATGAGTTCTTCCCCGCCCAAGCAACCATGCTCGCCTGTCAGGAGCTTAGAATCAACGAAATGCCGTTGCGATGCGGCTTACCGAGAGGGGACAGGTGTCAAAGTCCGGCCAGCTCGCATCAAATGCGAACTCGCCGGGGTTCAGGTTGACATAACGATGGTTATCGGCTCTTCAAAAAGGAGGGGCGTGGTCGCCATCGCGCCGGTGTCGATAGCCTTCCTCGTGGTGGGGCTTCTAATTAGCCTTCCATCGTTCCTCTGCTCTTCGACTTCGGACCCGAAGTTCAGGCCCAATCAGGATCTAGAAAGAGAGACATAATGAGTAACCTCCGACTGACAATGGCAGGAGTCAACTACGACCGCTTCGCTGCTCTGTGGGACGGACGCGTGAACGTAGAAGGCATCGACCTCAATTTCCTTCCGATACCGGTCGAGGAAGTCTTCTACCGGCAAACAAAGTATCATGAGTTCGACGTCAGTGAGATGAGCCTGTCGACGTACGTGCTTACCCTCAACGACGAGAAGCCCCCGTTCGCGGCGATTCCAGCCTTTCCGTCCCGTTATTTTCGGCACCAAAGCATGTTCGTGCATCGTCGGTTAGGGATCACCGAGCCCAGCCAGCTGAGGGGCAAGCGGATCGGCATCCCCGAGTATCAAATCACAGCCGGGGTCTGGCAACGAGGCATCCTCGCTGATGAGTACGGCATCGCCTTGGGCGACATCGAATATGTCGCGGGCGGCGTCGACGCGCCCGGCCGGCACGAGAAACTGCAATACGAACTACCGGCGAACGTGCGTCTGTCACAGATCGGCCCGGAAGAAACATTGTCTGAACTCTTGTCCAGCGGCTCGATTGACGGCATCTTCAGCGCACATGAGCCGGCATGCTTTGGTAGTGACCCCAACGTCGTGCGCTTGTTTCCTGAGTACAAAAGCGTCGAGAAGGACTACTTCAAGCGCACTGGCATCTTCCCGATCATGCACCTTATGGTCGTGCGGGCGGAGATCCTCGAAGCGCATCCATGGGTCGCCCGGTCGCTCATGAAGGCGTTCGAGCAAGCGCGCGTTCTAGCAGTGAATGACCTCGCGTACCGTAGTTCGCTGAAGGTGATGCTGCCGTGGCTCGCTGATCACTTCGAGGAAACGCTGGAGGCTATGGGCCACGACTTCTGGCCCTACGGCATTGATGGCAACCGCCACGTCCTCGAGGCTTTCCTGCGATACTCGCACGAACAAGGTCTCGCGCACCGCCGCTGGGCGCCCGAAGACATCTTCGCCCCCAGTACCCTCAGCTCATTCGTCATCTAAAGAGGATAGTGGCGGATTGTTCTCCGTTTGCTCGGGACGCATAAAGGCGAACGCCACTTTTAGGAAGCTCGTGGCCGAGTTTGGACCTAACGCTGATGCTGGGCCGTCGCTGTGGTGGCCGCCAGTCTCCGCCCCCCGCCTGCGTTAATTGTTTGCAATTTCAGGAGGATGGCCGCTCTCGGCGCTTACACACTAGATGAGTGAGTCCTATTAGGCGGTCGCCGCGTGGACGCTGTTAGTCGAAGGCGGAGGGTGTTAAACCCTGCGTGTGAAGACAGATTTGAACACCCTCCTGACCACACTTTACGTCCATCTCGATGATCGGATCCTCCCGGCACTCGGATTTACCCGGGCTAATCATCCCGGCCGCACACCTGTTCTCAACGATGTCAAGCTGCTGTGCCTCGTCGTCGCCCAACAGATGCTGGGCATCGCTTCGGACCGCAAATGGATCCGTTACGCCCGCACGCACCTGAGCGAGATGTTCCCGAACCTGCCGCACAGTCAGGCTGGGGTAAACGCGTCCGGCAAGCCAGCGGCCTACTCTCAGCTGTGATCACCGAGCTGGCCCGGGACAGCCCGTCGTGGGTCGAGAACACGAGGCTGATCGATTCCACTCCGCTGCCATGCGGCAAATCACGAGAGACAGTGTCGTGCTATCGCGGTTCACGCCTGCTGACGCCGATATGGATGCAGTACTGGATGTACGGGCCACTTTCCCGCAAGGGCACCGGGATCGTAATGTCATCGATCGGCCGCAGGTGCTGCACCCCCAAACGGGGCAGACTGGGCCTGCGCGACTATGAAAAGGCCTACACGCCGGACACCAAAGCCGGTGTGGAAACTTCCGATGAACGCCGAGTCGATCGCACTACGGGTGCGCTGGTAATCGCTACGCCCGGACCAGTACGTTGCCAATGTGCTTGCGCTCGACGTGCTCGAACTCGATGCGCTCTTGGGCGCCATCTTGCTCGAAGTAACCTGACAGATCCGAGTCGCGGACGCCATGGCAGCAATAAGGACGAAAGACGGTAACTACCGCCTGGTGTACCCGGCCAGGACATTGGTAGCGGCGAGTCTGGTTGAACCAAGGAGAACCCTCCGAGTGGAATGTGGCTTGTCTAAGGCCCAGTGCAACTCGGGGGTTCTCGTGTTCCACCGTAACGCCGTCTGACTGTCCATGGCCGCAGGCTGATCATGGAGCGGCACCAGGCCGGATGGAAGCAGCCCCACATCGCTGCGGGCATAGGCATCTCCCGCAAGTGCGTCAGGACCGGGATTATCCGGTACGGGGCCGAGGGCGAGACCGGTCTGGAGACCCGGTCTTCGCGGCCGCACACGATGCCCACTCGGTTGGTCAACCCGTACGCTCTTTCTGGAGCCCGGAGAAATCATCTGGACAGCAGTGAACAATGATGTTTGACTGTGTTCGTGACGCGCATCACCAACTGACAACAATGAGCGGCGTAGCAGCCGTTCTTGCCCGCTTTCAGACAGCAGGCCTTGGAGGCTGGATTTGGCTCTGTTTAGTTTCGGACACATTCAACCGATGCGACTCGTATAGAGGCCAGCAGTAAGTTGTTGTCATTCGTGCTGTTTTAAAATTGCAAATACATGGAAACCCATTCAATAGGGATAAGGCTACTCGCCCTGATTCTAAGATTAGGGGAGCTACTCGGCGCATCAGCTTGGGAGCTATCGCATTGGTTTGTGGTGGCATCGTGGTGTGCTTTTCGCTGAAGACGGCGATGACGCCCTCTGCGACTCGTATCCGGGGCACTGGTTGTTCTATTGCTCGGCGTCACTTCCCTGTTCGGATCACGTCGGTGAACGGGGCAATTGAGTGGATTGTTGAGGAGTCGCTTGTTGTGGGGGCGCGGGTCCATGGTGCCCGGTTCAAGCGGAAGCGAGCATCGTCATGGCGTTTGTAATCAATCTGGGCTACGCGCCGTCGATGGTGGTCGGACTGGTACGAGAGAGTGAGGAGGCGAATATCGATGTCGCCATTTGAAAATCAGAAGCACGATTCAAGCAGCGGAGCCCTAATGGCCGACCTGGTCGCAGCAAATCGAATACTCCTCCGCCAAGGTGTGTTGGATGCGTTCGGTCACGTGAGCGTCCGGTCGGCACCCGGTGCGTCAACTTTCCTGTTATCCCGAAACCTGGCTCCCGGATCCGTCACTCGCAGCGACTTATTGCTGCATGACTTAGATGGGGCTGTGCTTGACGATGATCGTCCGCCCTACCTCGAGCGGTTCATTCACTCGGAGATCTATCGAAGACGCCCCCACGTTATGTCGGTGGTGCACAGCCACTCGCCAGCCGTCATACCGTTCAGCGTGGTCGAGGCACCTTTCCGGCCAGTTATTCACATGGCAGGGTTCCTCGACGTGGAACGAACTCCGGTTTTCGAGATCAGTGATTTCGCAGGCGATAGTAGTGATTTGCTGGTAACCAACCGCCAGCTCGGATCTCACCTCGCGGATGTTCTCGGAGAAGGAAGGGTTGCTCTTATGCGCGGTCACGGTTCGATCGTCGTTGGGTCGTCATTGCCCGAAGCCGTATACCGGGCGGTCTACACCGAGGTAAACGCCCGGGCCTTGTTCGAAGCGTCGATTCTGGGGGTTCCACGACTCCTAAGTATCGGCGAGGCTGAAAGTGCGGATCAGTCCGTTGGCGGACAGGCTCGCAGAGCCTGGGACGTTTGGCGAGCACAAGTAAGTGAGGGAGGCACGGAATGAGGACTGGAACTGGAAAGCACGTAATCGGCGCTCTCAGGATGTTGCAGCCGCAATCCAACGACCATTTCAAATGCTTATAGACGGAGAGTTGCGGTAGGCATCTTTGGGGAGCAGTCTTCGAAACCTTCGACCGGTACATTCGTCAAGCACCTGCGAGGGTACCTGACGCGGCCTTGGAAGATGCTGACACTGCGGTAGCTGCGCGGCAAAGGCACCATCGACATGGAAAGAGACATCATCGCCGACCGCATTGAGTGCGTCAGAGCCTCGGCGGATCTCGTTGAGGCGTATGCGGAAGATTCTGCGCTTCTTGAGACTTTGGATGTCGGAGCGCCGAGGCCCGGCTGCCCGTTCCTCCGGTGTGATCAACACCGTGTTCATTCGCGCAGGCCAAAACGACTGCATGATCCCCGTCGACGCCGGTTGAAGTGCCAAAGCGGAAGATCCTTCTGCGATGAGTCAGTCCTGTGCCCGGCAGGACTGACTGACGAAACCACTCAGGGTCCCGCGCTGGGCAGGTCCGCCCGCCCGGATCCGTAAAGCTCTGATGGCCAGTCGCTATCCTCTCCGGGAGAGCCGCGGCTGCTGTAAACATCGCTATCGGGTCGGTGCGATTCTTCCCCGGCCCGGCCCACCAAAGCCTGGAAACCCACCACAGCCCTGTTCTTGGCTAACCAATCAAATCTGAAAGACGACGGGCCGCCTCCGAAAGATTTCGAGCCATTGCCTTTACTTCCTTGACCGGTAGCCGGTGCACGGGGACGGACGCATTGAGTGCTAGACGCGCATGCCCGGTATAAGTAGGAACTACTACGGCGACGGACGCGACCCCATCTTCGCTTTCCTCACGGTTCACCGCATACCCATCTTTGCGGATCTTGGCGAGATGCTTTTCCAGTTCGCTGCGGCGGCTAATTGAGTGAGACGTAACCTGGGCAAGAGACTCAGTCGGGTATATATGATGAAGCTCTTCATCGGTTAGTTCGCTTAAAAGCACTTTTCCCGTACTCGTGCAATGGGCAGGTAGGGATTTTCCAATTCTCGACGCAACTCGGACAGCAACAGATGGCTCCGATACAGCGAGGAACCGAGTGAGGTCGCCTTCGAGGCTTCCAAGGTGGACGGTCTCGCCCAGAGATGCACTCAGTTCGTCGAGGATCGGTTGAGCTAGCCTTGGCACATCCATGCGTTGCATAATTGAGAAAGTGATGCTCGTCAGGGAGGGTCCGGGACCATACGTCTTTGTTCTTTTATCCTGACGTACGAAGCCACGCCATTGGAGCATTGCAAGAAGGCGATGTGCCGTAGATGAAGCAACACCTAGGTGACGACTGACGTCAGTCAGTCGTAGCTCGGCGGTATCTCCCAGGAGCAAAAGCAGCTTGAGAGCGTTGTCGACGGACTCAATAGGGTACTGAGGAGCATCTGGGTCCCGCGGGCACGAGTCCGGTGAAATCTTCTGCACAACAGAAATCCTATCAGCTACTGACTGTCCTACCGACACATGAAGTCGGATTCCCAAGGAAAGGGTGGCTTCATCGTGGTGTTTCATGATCTCTCCGCGATTTGTTCTCCACTGAGCCGGGCGTTGAAAGACTCGATGTGCCCGTTCTGCCGGTTTGTAGTGAACCGTGCCTTATAAGATAATGAGGGCTTGAAGACGCAAACTGTGGCGCACAGACTGCCTTTGCTGCTAAATCCGATCAATCGCTTGATGCGGAGAGCTGTGCGGGCGCACCCGCCGCTCCAGCTCCTGCCTTACGCGCAAGCTGAATTGCTACTTACCGTTGAAGCAGAGCCGGGAATTTCTGTTCGGGGCGCGGCAGAATACTTGCAAATCGCACCAAACACCGTATCAACTCTCGTGCGGAAGCTAGTCGATTCGGGCCGTATTGAGCGGCGGGAAAGAGATGGTGACCGTCGGTCGAGCGCCTTGTATCTCACTCCCCTTGCAGACCAGGAACTGGCAGTCTGGAATGAGCATCGTGCAGCAGTTCTTTCTCAGGCTTTGAATGGAATTTCATTAAGCGATCAACAGAAGATCGAACAAGCGCTACCCTCATTAGTGCGTTTACAAAATGAGCTTGAACGCATCGCATCCATCGGCACTGCCCGGCTTGTTGAGTTGGGTCCTGAGGCCACCTGACGGGGGCCGGTTGGTTGATGAGTGGGAGGTAAAGCTTCCGGTCGCCGACGCTGAACTTGGTCACATCCGTTACCCACTTCGTGTTAAGGGCATCGGCGTTGAACTCCCGGTTCAGCATGTTGCGCGTGACCTTGCCGTGCTCGCCCCCGATAGGAGGGTAACGCTTTTTCCTGCGCACGTTGCAGACCAACTGCAGAGAGCGCATCAGCTTGAGCACGGTTTTCCTCGCGGGGCCGTCCACACGTGCTAGACCAGTTCGGTATGGATCCGGCGGTGCCCGTACCGGCCGTGGTGTTTGGTGAATGATCTCGTGACCGTTTCCTTGATCTCCCGGTGTGGGTCGGCGGCCTGGACGTTGGTAGAAAAAGGTGGACCGGGCCAGTCCTGCGACCTGCAGCAGAACCGGCAACGGAAAATCGGTCTTGAGGGCGATGACGGGCCTTGGGCCTTCACCGCCGGTCCCGCGCCCTCAAGGCCCGCCATTTTCCCAGATACGGGACTTCCGCGGACCACCGGGTTTCAGTGGCTTGCCTTTAGGCGTAATGCGTCCGTGTCCTCGCGGCGATACTTGCGTGCCCCATCTTCAACAATTGAGGCGAGGAAAGGCCGGCCTCTGGTGGGAGCTCCTCAGCGGACTCGCCATCGAGGAGCCGTTCAACCAACGCGAGCTTAAATTCGAACGAGTACACCTGTTTAGCCGGCTTTGGCTCCAGCGCTCCTCGACCATGAATCCTTCCATCGCTGATAGAGGTGACTGACCGATCTCTGGGACACGCCCAGCAACCTGGCAGCCGCCCCATCCGCGACGCCCTTCTCGAACCACGCTACCGCAGCCTCACGCTGGGTCTTGGATAACGAACTACTTGCATGCATAAAAACTGCTCCCCGGGAATCGGAACTGAATTTCTCAGTCCAACTTCCGGGGAGCAGTTCAAACCTTCACCCCTCCCCTTTTGGAGAATCAGGCCTCGCCTAGTCCTGCGGCTTAGGGGTCGGCCGGAGTTATTTTCCTTCCGATCGTACTCAACACAGTCAATTCATCGAAGGAATAGCCCGGTGTCGGTCGACCGCGCGATAACACACTTATGAGCCAACAGGCAAAGAAACCCAGTGGGATCGTTATGATCCCCGGATTAGACAGCGGAACCAGTGCAGACTGACCCATAAAGTTTGGTCCTAGCAACACAGCTGAAATGGTCACTACCAAACTCGCAAGAGTTCCGAAGGTTGCGCCGATCTCCGTGAAGTTTCGCCAGTAAATGGTGTAAAGGAGCACAGGAAGGTTAACACTTGCAGCCAAGCACAGGCCAAGCGTTATCAAAAAGCCCAAATTCATGCGTTGGGCGCCTAGGGACAGAATCAGTGCAGTTACCGAGATGACTAGTGCGGATAGGCGAGCAGCTCGAAATTGACCCTTTTCAGAAACTTGCCCACGCTTCAGTACGTTCGCATACAGGTCACTGGCGAAAGCGCCGGAGCACGCTATAACTAAACCAGAGAGAGTCGCGATAATGACAACGAACGCTGTCGCAGCGATGAACCCCAAAGCCCAGTCTCCCCCAACAAGCGCCGCTAGCTGCGGAGCAGCAAGATTTCCACCGGCATTGGCGCTAATTATGGCATCCTGGCCAACTAGAACTGCAGCGGAATGTCCAATAAAAGGCAATGTCAAGCCAAAGAGGCCAATAAAGAGGCCAGCACTCAAGGCTGATACGCGCGCCGCTGAACGATCTCGTACGGTTAGAAAGCGAATAAGCATATGTGGTAGGCCAGCTATGCCCAGTGCTGTGGCTACGCACATCGACACTAGGTCAAGGCCTGCCAGAGCTTTCGGAGCCACAGACGATGTCACTGTCTCGAAACCGACGGCGTCTGTCACCTCACTGAAAAAGGAAAACGGGTTAGCGCCGAGCGCAAGAAGACCCAGTGCCGCGAGTCCGAAAGCACCTATTAGAAGGAGCACACCCTGGAAGATTTGGATCCATGTAGTAGCCAACATCCCGCCAAACACCACATACACTGTCATTAGGACGCCTATAATTAGCACCGCGTATACGTAGTCGATCCCGAAAAGCATTTGAATAAGCACGCCAGCGCCCACGAACTGTGCCACCATATAAAAAATGCTGATGACGAGTGTGTTACTGGCGGCGACCGACCGCAAACGGCGGGTATCAAATCGACTAGTGATAACATCAGCAATTGTAAATCGACCAAGGTTCCGTAACGGTTCAGCTAATGCGACAAGGAGAATCACGAAGGCAACTGGAACACCCAGCATGATGTAATATCCGTTGAATCCACTCAGCGCAATCGCGCCGGATATTCCTAAGAATGCGGCTGCGGAGACAAAATCTCCGGTGATTGCCAGGCCGTTTTGCCATCCGCCGATGTTGCCACCTGCTACGTAATGATCTGCGGTCGAAGTAATCCGTCGTGATGCGAAGTATGTTAACAAGAGTGTGATCGCGATAGTAATCGCGAACAGTATTACTGCCGTCATGTTCATTTTACTGCACCGCCTGATTGAAATCTATCAGTCATGTTTAGGTCGTGAGAACCAACAATCTGATCCACTGAAGCATCTGTCCGTCTAGAAATAAACATATAAATGAGGGATAAAGCCCAGCCGATCGGAAAAAGGGACGCTGCATAGACGTAGGCCCAGGAGATGTCACCGAAGGCTCGAACTTCCAGGACCGATGTGGAAGAAGCCAATACCGGGAGTGCGGTAAAGAATGCGAGGAAGGTGACAGAGGTAATGGCGGCAAACCGGCGCTTTCGCCTTGCGAGTCCCCCGATCGCCTCTGCAAGACTGGAATGAGTATTACTTACCATAATTGATCCTACTCTGCGTCGTCATTGACGAGCCTGCGTTTAGTTTTTGCTAATGTTTGTGCGTAAATCGACTTCGTTACGAATAGTAAGCTGTGTGCAGGTACGGGCTCATTTTCGGAATACAAGTGATGCGAATGCATGAGATGCGTTCGTCGATTAACAGTGGCTCTTTTACGGCCGCTCAAAGCATAGGATAAAGGCTTGCTCAGCTGATTCTTACTCGACGACGCCTTGCACGATATGATCAATTGCCTGTTTACTGAAAGTTATGGCGCGAGCCAACGAATATCCCGCCTGGTATCCTGCGCCGTAGTCTGTAAACGCTGAGCAGTTACCAACCGCATAAAGTCCTGGGATTCGATTTTTTCGTGCCGTCAAAACTTCGGCATGTGGGCTTGTCATGAGTCCAGCGGATGATAGGCCGCTCGGCTTCAGTTCGATTCCGTAGAACGGGCCCTCCCCCACAGCCCCCAGGTTCGGATTGAGGCTCGTAAGATCTCCGGTATAGTATTGAGCCCACGGGTTCTCGCCTCGTTGGAAGTCCTCATCGACGCTGTTCGCAGCAAACTGGTTCAGTCGGTTGACCGTCTCAACGAGGTTCTTGCCGTTGATTTGAAGTTTTTCAGCCAGTCCCTCCAATGATTCTGCACTCGTAACCCAATCCGGTATTTGGCCAACTTCAAACCCCCCGAATGAGTACTTCATCGTGAAGTTACTGTCAAAGATTAGATAGCAGGGTGAATTTTTGTACTTGTGTTCCCATACGTCGAAATCACGCAGAGCGTCCAGCATACTTTGAAAGTAAGACTCATCGGCAAACCTCATGCCGTTCTGGTTGACCACGAGTGTATGGGGCTTCGAAAGCTCCTGGATTCCCGCCAGCCGGAGAAATCCTTTTCCGCCGATTTCAGACGGCGGCATCGGAAATCCCAAGAATAAAGCCATGTGTCGGCGAATCACATGTGTTCCCGCGCCGATGTCATTCGCCATAAGAAGTGGATCCCCCGTGAGAGTGTCCGGGAACATGCTTTCCCAGCCGGTCACGTCCTCAAAGCGGTTAATTAGATCAGCGTTGGCTTCATAGCCGCCTCCGGCGAGGACAACTCCGCGCCGGCCGGCGATTCTATAATCCTTTCCATCGCGTTCTGCTACTACCCCCACCACACGGCTACCCTCGCAGATGAGACTTCTAGCGGGTGTTGATAGGTAGATCGGTGTTCCCCGATCAAGAAGCGCTTTGATGAAGTTTGCCGCCAACCCCGCCCCGAATCCCCGAAGATCCCGCTCGCGTCTCTCTGACATGAGGCGCTGGTCGTAATTCCTGGAGTTCCCTATTCCACCCCAAGCAATTGCCTCTTCGAACCGGACCCCCATGGGAAGTTCTGGCGAGATTAAAACCTTATCTTTCCACTGACCTAGATCGTCGCCAGAGATGAGCGCGGTTTCAATCATTCTCCCTTCGGGTAGTGATCCTGGGGCGTGACCATGGTAGTGGTCTGGAAGCCCTTTCACGAGCTGGAAGGGGATACCTAAATCGCTGAAATACTTCAGGGCAATAGGGGCTTGGTCAATGTAGATATCCTGCTGCTCGGGTACCTCGTACCCCCCGCCAAGGTGTCGCATATAGGCTGCAGTATCCTCGCGCGTATCTGCGATGCCTGCCTCCTCCTGCAGATGGTTCGCGCCAATCCACAGCCCTCCATAGGAGTACGTTGTTCCGCCGCCAGCCTTGTCAGCCTTTTCCAGGACGAGTGCAGATAAGCCTTCTGCGGCGGCGGCCAGTGCGGCTGAACTGCCTGCTATCCCTGAGCCAATGATGACAACGTCATACTCTTCGTCCCAATGATCCATACAAATTTCTCCTAGAAGTGGACTCGAGAGGCCTGATGAAGGAGCCTCCCCCCGGTTGTCACAGTGTGGCACAAGTCACCAACGGCCGCAATGGCGTGTACGTCTGTTGCAGAGTGATAATCTGGTATTTCAGGCCACTGCTCGTTCTGGCTAGCAGAAGATGCACTCTGCGTGGGGGCGAGTCGTGGCGAGCTGCGTGTTCAACGTTTGGAGGTCGCCAGTTGAAGCCGCGAGTAGGTCTCATCTTGCCGAGTGTTCAAATCGTGACCGAGCCCTTATTCAATGCTGCTGCAGGCGAGTACGTAGATTTTGTAGCTACAAGACTGCTCTTGCAGGGCGCTGGGGTGACTCACCTACATTCGATGGATAACCAGATGCCTCGGGCTGTTGAAGAGCTTCAATCAGCGCGAGTGGACCTAATCGTCTCTTGCTGCACAGCTTCCGGCGCGCTCATGGGGCTCCAGGCAGATCGAGCGCTCTGCGCTGAAGTGGAGCGCTCCACGGGAATTCCGGCGATTTCCACTATGCTATCAATCGTCGAATCTTTAAATGAAGTTGAGGCTAGAGCCATAACTTTAGTCACACCATATTTGGAGGAGTTACATTTAGCTGAAGTGGAATATCTTTCGACGAGAGGATTCACCGTCCTTTCGGATGCATCTCAGGCCATTGACGACGGCTTCGCTATATCAAGGGTCAGCCCGCAAGAAGTCGCACAATTTGCAGAGAATGTGTGGCATCATGAGAGTGACGCGCTACTCCTGTCGTGTATGAATTGGCGTGCCGCAGAAGCCGCGCCTAAGCTAGGGGACTGCTGAAGGTTTGGTTGACTCCTGACCTGTGAGGATGAACCTCGCGGGTGGAAGGATGTTCATCATGCCCAAGGCCTTTCCCGAAGAGTTCCGCCGTGACGTGGTCGCGGTTGCCCGCAGGGGCGAAGCGCCCCTGACCACCATCGCCAAGGACTTCGGCGTTTCACCGGCTGCGCTGCACCGCTGGTTGAAGAAAGCCGACGAGGAAGACGACCCCAAAACCAGGGCGGCAAAGGAAGAATCCGCGGAGCTGCGGGAAGCGAAAAAGCGTATCAAGCTTTTGGAACAGGAAGCCGAAGTCATGCGCCGGGCCGTCGCGTATCTGTCGCGGGATGTCAACCCAAAATGATGTTTCCGCTGGTCCTTGACCTTGCCGCTGACGGTGTTCCCGTCACGGTGACCTGCCGGATACTGAACTTCTCCAAACAGGCCTTCTACAAGTGGAAGGCAAACCCTGTCTCGGCCCGGGATTGGGAGGAAGCGCACCTGATCAACGCCGCGATTGACGTGCACGCCGATGACCCCGCGTTCGGGTACCGGTTCATCGCCGATGAACTCAACGCCGGCACTGCACCGGTGGCCAGCGAACGCAGGATCTGGCGGCTCTGTTCGGCGAACGGGATCCTCTCGGTCATCCACCGTAAACGGGTCGGAGGGCGCCAGGCAGGACCGCCGGTCCACGATGACCTGCTCGAGCGGGACTTCAGCGCCGAGGCACCGGATACGAAGTGGGTCACGGACATCACCGAGCACCCCACCGCGGAGGGCAAGCTCTACCTGTGCGCGATCAAGGACCTGTATTCGAACCGGATTGTGGGCTACTCCATCGACGGGCGGATGAAAGCCTCCCTGGCCGTGGCCGCGTTGGCTCATGCCGTCGCGCTCAGGAGCCCGTCCGGGACCGTGGTGCACTCCGACAGGGGTAGCCAGTTCCGGTCCCGTAAGTTCGTCTCCGCACTGCACGCCAGCGGGCTGAAAGGCTCGATGGGCAGGGTCGGCGCGTGCGGCGATAATGCCGCCATGGAATCGTTCTTCGCCCTGTTGCAGAAGAACGTGCTTAACCGGAAACGGTGGGAAACCCGCCAAGAACTACGCCTGGCCATCATCACCTGGATCGAGAGAACCTACCACCGCCGGCGACGGCAGAAAGCCCTCGGTAAACTAACCCCGATCGAGTTTGAGACAATCAACAACATGGCGCTAGCCGCCTAAAAACTATCAACCCCACGAGTCAACCAAAACGTGGGCAGTCCCTAGCGAAACGTCTGCAGACTCCAGTTGTCACATCTCACACGGCGACCCTATGGAACATTGCCCGGACTTTATCGCTAAACGGTATGTTCCCTGGCTTCCAGGAAACATAATTCGGTCCTTCACATATGCGTGGTTGAGGTGTTATTCCGGAGCTCCGGTCCCCTTTTCGGGCCTTTCCGGCACATCCGAGGAATCCCATGGCCGCGACTCTGCCCTTCCGGGAGTTACTGGCCAGCCACCGGGCCGAACATGAGGTTGCGACAGGCTAGAGGAGCAGTTTTTGCAGTTTTTTTGCGGCTGCGCGAACTATGTCGCTGAGTTCGACTCGCAGTCCATCCGACATCCGGTGGGCCGGCACCGAAACGTTAATTCCGTATAGGGTTCCGCTCGGACCTGTGATCGCTGCTGCGACCGAGGTGACGCCATCTTCACTTTCTTCCCTGCTGGTGGCATATCCAGCCTGGCGGATTTCATCAAGTTCGCCTTCCAGAGCATCCCGTGAAGCGATTGAATTCTCCGTCAAACCGGGAAGCTCTTTATTCGTGTAGAGCGCCCGTAGTTGCACCTGTGAGAGCCGGCTCAGCATCGCTTTTCCTGTAGCAGTGCAATTGGCCGGCAAAGTAATGCCTTGACGAGAACCCACCCGCACTGCTCTTGAGCTTTCGATAGCATCAATGAATTGGGCGTTTGGTCCCTCAAGCCAAGCGAAGTGGACGGTCTCTCCTGTCTGCTGAAACAGCTGTTCAAGGACAGGGCGAGCAAGGGTTCTAATGTCCGTTTGGCGCCTTATGGCGAAGGCGATGGAGCTGAGCGCCTGCCCCGGCTCATAGGCGCGAGTAGTCGGATTCTGCCGCACGAAGCCCCGGTAGAGCAACATACCCATGAGCCTATGTGCCGTCGATGATGCGACACCGAGATAATTGCTTGCGTCTGTTAAACGGAGGCTGGGCTGGGTTTCAAACAACAGGAGCAGCCGCAATGCGTTGTCAACGGATTCGATAGGGTACTGCGGTGGCGGAGCGTATTTGGACGGGGTGCCGGTATCTATCGGCTGCATGCCGGACTTCTTCCCCGCCCGGGGCATGAAGTCCGGCATGCCCTTACTGGCCAGCTTCACCTCGCAGCCTTTATCCGAGCGAGTTCGTGTCTCCAGGCCGTCTGAGTGTTGAAGGAGCCACCTAGATCGGGTAGTTCAGCCATGTCTGAGTCTGGAAGGTCTTTCAGTGCTCCTCCTGCTGCCGTCACCTGCAGTGATAGCCGTGCAAGGGTATCTACGCTGATCGCTTGAAGTACTGCTTGTTCTACGGTCTTCGCAGCGCTGGTAAGGCCATGACCGCGGAGCAGCACCACAGGACGATCGCCCATGGCGACGAGCATTTCCGCCGCCAGTTCCCTGTTCCTTACCAATACTCCTCGGGGGTATACGGGTACGCCATCTGATGCGAGGCGTGCGCCGGGGATATCAAATGCTCCGACGATTGGACGTATGCGAAGCCCGGCAAGGTCAGCAGCGACAACTAGCGGGGGGTGCGCGTGGACGACGGCGTTAATACTCGGGCGTCGTCGTAATACTTCGGTGTGAAGGGGCAGTTCATTGGGGACGGTGTATCCCCCTTCGAGCTCACCATCAGCGGCAGGGTTGCCTTCCAGGTCCACCAGACGGATGTCGGCGGCTTCGGTGAATGCCAGCCCTCGCTCCTGAGGACCTCGGCACCGAATCAGCAGCCTGTTTTCTGCCGTACGAAGGCTGATGTGGCCGAGTATTCCGTCTGCCAAGCCCCGGTGGGCTAGTACGCGGCAGGCTAGAGCAATCGCTTCCCTTTCCTCTGGGTGTTCAAGGGGTTGCTGTGCCTGTCCCATCATGATGTCCTTAGGGGCTGCGGGGTGAGCATCGGTTCGAGTTTCTGCCGCAGTTCTTGCACCGTTATTCCCGCGCCCATTCCGCGCCGGCACGCAAGAAGGGCCTTAGGCCAGTTGACGATCGCCGCACCGCTCAAATTGGTACCGTCGACGGTGTATAGCGCGGCAAATCGTCCGTGCACCTCAGGATGCCCGATGATAGCATGCTCAGCTTTTCCACCGACCCGGCCTACTACTTGGATTTTCCAGTCGTGTTGGTCGCTCCAGACGTACTCCACCGGAGTGTAGGCGCGGGGGTTCTCCGGATGGGTGATGTTGTAGGCCACGCACGCGGCCTGCTCGACGGCGTTGGTCCAGTGCTCAATCCGCATATCCTCGCCATATTTTTGGTGCCGCCACCTTGCAACGTCGCCGACGCCGTATATGTGCGCGGCATCCACAGCGCGACAGTATTCGTCAAGTACAAGTCCATTGTCCACGAGCAAACCCGATGAACTGATCCAGGCGTCGTTGGGAACGGCCCCGATACCGACCAGAACTGTGGCGGCCTCCAGATTCTGACCATTGGTGAGCCGCAGCGTGAAGGAACCCTGTTCGCCGTCGATGGCTTCGACTCCAGTACCAAATATTGTGGTCACGCCGTTGCTGCGATGAAGGTCTCCGAACCATTGCCCGACTTCAGCGTTGAAAATGCGGCTCATAGGAATCGGGAGGGGGTCAACGACCGTCACCTCCAGACCAAGCGCCCGGGCCGTCGCGGCGGCTTCTGCACCGATGAAACCTGCGCCGACAACAGCTAACTGTCCGCCCTTAGCGAGGTCGGCGCGCAGGCTGCGGCCATCACCGAGGGTACGGAGAACATGGATACCGGACCGGTGCCCCCATGGGGAGGGGCGGGCAGAAGCGCCTGTGGCTATGACCAGGTTGTCGAAGTGCAGGGCCTCCCGTCCCTGCCGCTGCAGCAAGTTTCCTGCGATGTCTATCCCGATAGCGGGATGGCCAAGCTCCAGCTCAATTCCAGATTCCTCCGCCTGGTCACGGTTCAGCAAGCAGATGGACGCTTCAGTCGCTGTACCGGCCAGAACGGACTTGGACAACGGAGGTTTATCGTACGGCAGTTCCTCTTCTTCACCGACGAGGACGATGCGTCCTTCGTATCCCTCCAGTCGTAAGGATTGTGCCGTCCGTACGCCCCCGATGGAGGACCCAACGATGACCGTTACTGTATCCAATTAGTCCTCCACTATCAGGGCGGAAACGGGGCAGCTGCGGGCCGCCTCAACGACGCGCGCGCGCTCAGCCTCGGGTACTTCAGTTTTGAGCAGGACTACGATCCCGTCATCATCGAGATCAAAGTAGTCGGCTGCCCCGACAACGCAGTTGGCGTAACCTTGGCAGGCTGCTAAGTCTGCTTTTACGACAGGCATGATCAAACTCCTTGACCTAAATATTGCTGTTCTTCTTGAATTGAGACATTTGCTCGTCCTCGGCGATGAGCGGGCCGAAGGGTTTTCCGATCATCGCCGAAAAGGTTGCCGGCGCCTGCCAGGTCAGCGACTCGAGTTCCAGCGGGCACAAAGAAACCCACTGGCCCGAGCGCGGGGACTTGATCATCAGCCTGGAACCATTGCGGGTTTCCACCCTTATGATATGGACCTCGGAAAACTCATTGGCAATGATGATCGGCTCGCCGGTGGTGTGTGATTCCAGCCGGTCGCGTTCCTCTGCCGCGCGAATCGCGGCAAGGCGGTCTTCTTCCTCGCCTTCCCATCCAATTTTCATAGGAATATGGCCAGATTCTGCATTCGGATGACCGATTCGTCCACCATGATTGTTCGGCGTGCGAGTGCCCATCCTGTCCCGGTACGGCGCAGAAGATCTTCCCGACCGGCCGACACTGTGGCAGCTTCACGCACATCACCACGGCTCCGGAACAGCAGGACTGCTGAATCCACGATAATTTCGTCTTGCTTGTCTGTGCGGAATGTTCGAACGTTCGTAACATAGTGGCGCAATCGTGAGGGGGGGTCTTCTGTCCAGGCATGCTCTGTGGCGAACCGGGCTACGCGTCGGCTGAGCGAGTACTTGTTTTCGTCGAGGTGAGCCATGCCTGGGGATGTGCTGTAACCGGCGCCGAGGGCGGTCGTGACGCGGACGGGCATGAGATAGTGCACGTCTTCGGCGATCCGTGCCATCCATGCATCATAGTCCTGAGCGTCCAAGAGGTAGGCTTCGTCAACTAGCCAGCGGTGTGCGTCAAGATGGAGCCTGTCATCGAACGGGAGGGATTCTCCTGTTCTCTGTGTACGTGGGGCGTGCCCACCCAGAACGGATTGTTCGGAAAGCGTCTTTCCGTTGCGGTCGGCTTCAACACTCATGGCTAGGCCTCCTGAGAAGTGATCTGGGCAGCTGCGATGGCGGTGCTTCCGGCGGCCCGTGATGGGTCCGCGCCGGCGGCCGGGGGCGGCTGAATCGGGTCGGTTCCGACGCGCAGCTGAGCGGCCTTCTCCATCGGGCGTTCAAGGTGGTCGGCCCACCTCAGCAGGAGTTCACGCTGGTTATATTCGCTGTAGCCCACCCGGGTGGAACCTGGTCCTGAATATTCCTCAGCCGATAAAGGTTCGACCACGTTTTGCCCGTTTTCGAGCATACCCATGCGACTGTTGAGCAGTAGACGGCGGGCCATCGGCCCGCCCGCCGTGCTGGTCAACGAGACCCAGTTTTCAACGTCGTCCTGCTCGAACATGCCACCGCTGCCGAAGCACATTAGGTAGGCCTTGTAAGAGAGCGCCTTGAATTCCTCTGACGCGTTCTTGTCCACTGCGAACCATGAAACGATTTCCGTCTCGTCTTCGCTGATCGGCTGCCACTGGCGAATGGAGATGAAGGGGAGAACTTCGTCGGAATCTTCTTCTACTCGAGGCCAGTTGTGAACGAAGCTCATATTCGGGAAGACCGATGCAGCGGACACCATAAAACCGTCCTTGCCGACCACGTCCAGCTGTTCCTGGCTCCACTGTTCCTTCATTCGCTCAATCATGTCGTCCGGATATCCGACATAGCGAAGCCGCTCCTCCAAAGTTCCTTCTGGGAGCTTATAAGTTGTCCCGCCGCCGCTGCCGGCCCAGTATGTGGTGCCGTCCTTACGCTTCTCGGCCTTGGGTTCGCGGAACAGGCCGATTTCAACAACAGATGTATGAGTCTGGGGAGTGTGGTACATGTCGCCTGCGAAGTTCTCCGCGCCGATCTTCCAGTTCGCTTTGACGCGCCACCGTTGGGGGCCTCGTAGCTCTATTCCGTCAGCACTTTGCTTCGTGTAGTAGTCCATATAGAACTTGAATTCGCCGAGGAAGTCTTCAAGAGGCTCCGCGTCAGGGTCAAGGCTGATGAAAATGAGACCGTTGTATACGCCTAGGGATGGGGCGGGCAGCAGGGTCTGGCCCTTTTTCTTGAATCCCTCTTCCCCGCCGTAGGCCTCCTGGTGGAAGGGCAGGCCCACGATGCGCCCATCGTTACGGTAGGACCAGCCGTGGTAGGGGCAGCGGAAATGTGAAGCGTTTCCCATCTCCGCGCGACAGACCTGCATTCCGCGGTGAAGACACATGTTGAAGAGAGCGCGGATTTCGCCTTTTTCGTCTCTGGAAATGATGAATGAGTCTTCCAACACCCGCCGCACCACGTAGTCCCCGGCTTCCGGCACCTCGGACTCGTGAGCAACGAAGAGCCAGCTCCGTCCGAAGAGGCGCTCCTTTTCGAGCTCAAAGATGTCTTTGTCGTTGTAAATGTGCGCAGGAATCATGCCGCGCTGCACGTCCTGGATGACGCTGGTCTGGTCTGTCATGAAAGGTCTCCTTCATTGGGCCCGCATGTCGATTCTCTGTTGGGCAGAGAATATTTCTGTATTCAAGAGAATGCCTCAGTTTGTGAGGTTCGTCAACCCTTGCAAGCTCTGCAAGGAGGCGTCCATGGCACTTAATGGCCGTTTTCGGGCAGATCAGAGTCTCGAGCGGCTTCCTCGCCCTTGTCCAAACGCCGGATCTCGGCCATTTCCTCGGCGCTGAGCGAGAAATCGAACACGGCAAGGTTCTCTCTGAGCCACAACGGGTTAGAAGCTTGTGGAATGGGCACAATGTCCTGTTGGACATGCCACCGCAGCAGGACTTGGGCAGGTGACTTCTCCAGTCGTTGAGCGATATGGACGATGGTTGGGTTCGTCCGCAGGCCGGAGGACCTGCCGATGGGACTCCAAGCTTCAGTGACAGTTCCCAATAATTTGTGGACGGCGCGCGGCTCCCTCCGTGCAAGATCGGGGCTCAGTTGGATTTGGTTTACGTCAGGAACCACTCCGGTAGCATCAATGATTTCCTTCAAGTGCGCAGGTTTGAAGTTGGAAACCCCGATAGCGTTTACGCGGCCTTCCTCTAGTAGCTTCACGAGCCCCTTCCATGCGTCCACATACTTACCCAAGGAAGGAACCGGCCAGTGGCACATAAACATGTCTAAATGGTCGAGGCCGAATTTTCGCAGGCTCTCGTCATAGGCCCGTTGCACTCCATCAACGCTGTGCGATTCCTTGTTGAACTTGCTTGAGATGAACAATTCGGACCGAGGGACGCCTGCAGTTCGGATGCCCCGCCCGACCGCTTCTTCGTTCCCGTACTGGAACGCTGTATCGATCAATCGGTACCCGCTCTGCAGAGCGAAACGTACCGCAGTTTCACACTCATCCTCCACCATGGGCCAGGTTCCCAGACCCATGCGCGGAATAGCGTGCCCATGCAGCAACTTCAGCCGGGGAACCTCCGAAACAGTCGTATCAATCGGCTTGGTTGTCATCTGATACCTTTTTCTCTGAGATTTCATGGTTATCTGTTGGAGCGGCATGGCTGGCCCCGATTCCGTTGGGCCTGCCTACGCAGGGCGCTCTTTTCTGCGCGTACCTTTCGCGGCTGCCGGAAGAGTAATGAGGACACCTACCGTAGCCAGCGCGGCGGCAACAGGAACCGCCGTAACGAGTAGGGCCATCACAACGGGGGTTACAAAGAGCGCCGATGCCCGGACAGTCCCAGTCAACGCAAGAGCGTCGCCACGTTCTTCGGGGCACACTGTATCGGCCGCTATCGCTGGTCCGACAGTCTGAAGGATCCCTGCACCGATGCCGGAAACAGCAAGGGCGACGGCAACGGCAGCTGCTGTGCCGGCCAGTGGCCCTGCCACGGCCACCCCGACTCCCGTTGCCAGGAGGCCCGTGATGAGGGAGGTCGTGTTTCCCTGTTTGCGCAACCAGCTTGCCGACATGCTTCCGGCTAGAACGGCAGAATTAGCTACGGATACTAGGATGCCGATGACAATGGCGGATTGCCCGGCCAGGGCGAGCACGATGGGAATGTAGGAGTCTAAGAGACTCCTCCAAACGCCCGCTCCAGCGTTCATCCAGCAAGCGGAATCAACTCCACGGCGCCGCCACAGGCCTTCAGCCATTATTCCATTAGCGGAATGAACCGGAGCGAAGACCGGGAGTTTGCGGAGAAGGGCTGCAGGAAGAATGGCGGCCGATGCTGCCGATGCTGCCACAAGCAACGGCAGCGAAGCTGAAAGTTGCCACAGATAACCTGCGATTGCTGGCCCCAACAGCGCTCCTAGGCCGGCGGCGAGGTTCACATCAGTTGATCCCTTGACGGACGAAGGTGACGTCCGGATGGCATGCGTTTGGCTGCTGGTCCAGAAGAGGGCCCGGGCCGAGCCCTGGACCAGCTGGGACACTACGAATACCACCAGCGCATGCGAGACGACAATCAGAGCGCATGATATGGCGATCATGAACGCCGCTGCCACGAGAAAAGTTTTGTCGGGAAATTTGCGCATCAGTAACCCCAGGAATACTCGCGTCACCAACTGCGAGACAGCTGCCAGTGCAACAATCATTCCGACTTCGACAGGGCCATATCCCACAGCAATGGCCAGTATTGGCACCACCACTGCCAGGATTCCGAGGGCAAAAGAAAACAACGCAGTTGCGGCAATGCCAAGGGATCGGTCAGCCCCTGACGAGCCCATAGTCTTGCCTCTGCTGGGCTAGGACGCGCTGCAAATGAACCAGAGCCTGCTTATAGAGCTGGTGCGGCGAGATCTTCGACTCGCTGATCCTAACCACGGACATGTTCGAGGTAAGTTTTTGCCTCTTCCAGTCCCACAACATCACCGTACTTGTTGTCAATATCGAAAAGGCTCGCAAGGTGCGGCAGCTCGGCCCGGTCACCCACGCCATCTTCAATCACGATCGTGTGAAATCCGTATGAGCAGGAATCCACCGCCGTAGCCCGGATGCACCCGCTGGTGGTGCATCCGACAAGGAGCAGCGTGTCGATACCTTTGGATACCAGTCGGGCCGCAAGATCAGTACCAAAAAAGCAGGATGCATACTTTTTCACGAGCAGCATCTCTTTGCCCTGACGGGCTAGTCTTTCGTCGAGCTCGACCCATTCACTTCCCTCAACCAGCCAACTGTTGGACGGGATTTTTTGGATCCACTTGCCAGCCTCCTGCAGGTCGGAATCGTAGGCAACCGTAGAAAAGATCACCGGGACGTGCGCGGTCCGTGCGCGCTCCAGAAGTTCCTGAGTTGCTTTTACCTGTTCATCAAGATCTCCAGCCAATGGTGACCGCGCGTCTGTGAACCCACGAATCAGGTCCACTACTAACAATGCCGGCCGACTTCCGAACCCGATCCTCCCACCCAATCCCTTTTCCCTGAACTGAGATCTCAACTTCTGATACTCCTCTCGGGCAGCAGTCTCAGACATCCATTCCCCTTCCCTAGAACGTTTAGTAGTCACACACCTGTGGGTAATCAGGCGTACCTACGGGCCCCCTTTCGGCAAGGGGCTATAGTTGTTTGTTCCCTAGTCTCCGTTCAACTGCCCACAGGGCCAGGTTGCCAATCAGTGCAATTGCGGCAAGGAGCACGATGATGCCGTACATGGTCGGCAGGTCCAGCATGCCGTATGCGCGCAGAGCCAAGAGCCCGAGCCCGGCGCGGGCAGCGAAAAATTCAGCGATGATCACGTTGATGAACGCGATGCTGAAGCCGATACGAATGCCGACCATGAGCGATGGTGCCATGGCCGGTACATATATCTTTGTCACGGTTTGCAGGGGCGACAGGCTAAGCGAGCGTGCCAGCTTAGGCAGAAGCGGGTTGATCGCGCGGACGCCTGCTGTCGTTGAGACCATGATCGGGAATACTGCGGCCAGTGCCGCCATTGCGGACTGCGCTCCAACGCCTACTCCAAATATTTGCAAAAGAATGGGGAAGAAGATCACGCGTGGGATGGCGAAGGCGCCTGCCACGAGGGGGTCGAAAACAGCGCCGAGAAACTTGCTCCGCCCGATGGCGTAACCCAGCGGAAAGCCCACGGCAGCCGCAATTAAGAACCCGATAGCCACGGCCTGCATGGTTGCGTTGAGGTGCCGATAGATGGAGCCATCAGCGAACCTGTCCATAAGGGCACTAAGGGATTCCGCGGGCGAAGCGACGAGGTCACTCATCGTAGACAGCAGCGCCCACAGAAGTATCAGGGCTACCAACACAGCAGCACGCCAGACATTATCCCAGACAACCCTGGATCTGCCTGCTCCTTGGGGCGGGGCAACTCTGGGCGACGAAGGAGTCGTTACATCGGTACTCACAGCATGTCCCTTCTAATGCGTTTCTCTAGCCAGGTAAGAACGCTATTGACCAGGACACTAAGAACGATGACAACAGCAATATAGGCCCACATGTCAGCCGTATTCAGCTCCCGGTAGTAGAAGCCTGCCCGGAAACCAACTCCTTGGGACGCAAGGATGAACTCCATGGCAACGGTGCCAATAACAGCATAAATAAAACCCAGCTTTACTCCAGGGAAGATAAGCGGCGTCGCCGCCGGAAAGAGAACCTTCAAATAATATTGCTGAGGGGAAGCGCTGACAGAATTGGCGAGCTTATGAAGAATCGGCCTAATGGCGTTAAGGGCAACCATCGTGGTCAGGGCAATGGGAATCAAAGACATAGATGCGGCTATGACGATGATCGGTCCAGCGTTGAGTCCCATCACGGCCAAAAGAACCGGATAGAACAACAACGTAGGCATTGCGTAGCCCGTGACGATGAATGGCTCAAGGATGCGCCCTGCAGCCGGTACCCGCCATAAGAAAACTCCAAGCGGGACTCCCAACACAAGTCCGATGCTGAACGCTGTCAGAATTGTAGTCAAAGTCCGGGCAGCGTCCTGCCCAAACTGTTCAGTCGGTACGATGGAAGCTAACTCAGCCAGAATCACCGATGGTGGCACCATGAGCGACTGACTGATCATGCCTGTCCGGGTGGTGAGCTCGAGAACAGCAACAAGTGCAACAATGATGGCCCAGCGGACCATCGAAGCGCGCTGCAGATCAGCGAATTTCCGCTTGGGCTGCCCAAGCGCGGGCTTTGTCAAGACGTTCACGCTAACCGCGCCCCTGGTCCCAACGTTTTCTCCGCCTCAACCTTTACCAGCGCCCACAAGTGGTCTTCCAATTCGCGGAATCTGGGCAGCGAATGGGTTCCTTCGGGTCGGGGCCGCGGCAGGTCGATGGTCACCACTTCCTTGACAACGGACGGCCTGGCTGACATGACCCAAACCTCATCGGAAAGGTAAACGGCTTCCTGAATATCGTGAGTGATGAACAGCACGCGATTGCGTGTCTTTTCCCAGATGTGCAGCAGTTCCCGGCCAATGAATTGCCTTGTCTGCTGGTCCAAAGCACCGAAAGGTTCATCCATAAGAAGAACTCGGGGCTCCATTGCCAAGGCCCGAGCGATAGCAACACGCTGCTTCATTCCTCCAGAGAGCTGGCCCGGGCGGTGGTCCTCGAAACCGGAGAGGCCAACGAGCTCGATCATTCGACGCGCGCTCTCATAGCGCTCGGTCTTCGGGAGGCCTTTGACCTCAAGGCCGAACGCTACGTTATCCAGCACCGTGCGCCAGTGCAGGGTGGAGTCCTCTTGAAACACCATGGCAGTGTCCTTCCGAGGGCCGGTTACAGTCTCACCGTTTATGCTGACCGTGCCTTGCGTGGGTTTGAGCAGGCCGCCGACCATGTCAAGCAACGTACTTTTCCCGCAACCACTGGGGCCAACGACTGAAACGAACTTCCCCTCAGGTATCGCTCCTGAAACGTTAGCGACTGCTTGAGTGCTTCCTGTCCCGGTACCGAAAGTCATTCCAATATTGTCGAAAACGACATCACTGTCGTGTCCCACTGAATCGATCGGGGATATATGGCTCATGAAAAAAAGTTCCTCATAACGATGGCATCAATGTCCGGCTCTTTCGTAATCTGACCTTGTTCCTTACCGGCAGCCACGACGGCCGCCAGCTGGGCGTCCGTGAAATCCAGGCTGTAAAAGTTTTGCGAGTTCTTGAGTGCCTCAAGCGCCACCGCGGGCTGGTAATCGATGGCCTTCCCATAGACTTCGGCCGCCTTTTCGAGGTCGTTGGTGATCAGGTCCATCGCTTTCTTAAGCGCCCGGCCCCAGCCCTTGAGTGCATCGGTATTTTCATCTATGAATGATCCCGTAGCCACCAAGCACGTGTCCGACCAGTCCGTCACGAAGTCGCGGGAACGCCAAATTACCTTCGCCCCGCTTTCCGAAGCGATTTTCTCCGAGAGCGGTGAAGCCGTCCAAGCTACGTCAACGACGTTTTGGGAGACGGCAGTCCAGGAATCGCTGGCTGATCCGACGCTGATAAGTTCAACGTCTTCGCCGGGAATTATGCCCGCCTCCCGTAACGTGCGGTCGGCGAAATACGAGGAATTTGACCCTGGCGTGCTAACCGCGACCTTCTTCCCCCTAACATCTTCAATAGATGTAATTGGCGATGTCGGCAGCGCAATGAAGTCGACGGAAGCCGCAGTATAGACGTTACCGAAGGTTCTCACATCCATACCCTTTTCGGCCGCGATAAAGACCGGGATAGTGGAGGAGGTGCCGAAGCCAATTCCCGATTCGATCCCTCGCACAGTGTCCAGTCCTCCCGGGAACTGAATGTGTTCGAGGGTCAGTCCCTCTTCCTCGTAATAGCCCTCCGCCTGTGCGATGAAGAAAGGCGCGGAATGGATAAGGCTGGCCAGCCCGGTGACTGCTACGTCGCCCGAATATCCCCCATCACCCCCACCGTTGGCCCCTCCGTCTTGACCGCAACCGGTCAACCCTCCGAGAAATAAAGTCCCACCAGCGGCGGCCGTGATTTTTAGAAATCCGCGGCGCCCTATCGTTTCAAACTTCATTCGGTTCTCCCTCATCTTCGTGTCAGATCCGTTGACCCAGTGAAGCACATCACATCGCTGCTGTCCAGATTCATATTCTGGAAGACAGAGCATCCGGGCCTTTAGTGGCTTGCGGGTCTTTAGTGGCTTGTAGGAGGCACCGCAACAGTCGTAACCATGGAGTGCTTGCGCCGAAAGCAGCAGAAGCCGACCGTCATGGCTCCGGCTCCGGCACCACAACGGAGCTGCAAAAATTGGGCATTTCTTGGTTGGATGGGGACAAGACCAGTTAGGCATCATGTATACGGGCGCCGGCCTCGGAACGCCGGCGTGGTAGACCCACCGAGACGGCGCGTCCCGTGGAAAAGGTAACTTCTCTATGAGAATTCCGGATCGCTGCAAGTGTTTAGTAGTACGGTAAACTCTGCCCCTCTGGCGAAGAAGGAGCCTGTGGTGAAATCGGTAAGCGGTCGTGTCATCGCCGTTCTGGCCACGTTCGATACGAAGCACCGCAGGCAGTCTCTTACCTCCATATCGCGCAGATCTAATTTGCCTTTAACCACAGTTCACCGTCTCGTTCACGAACTAGAGGAGCATTCGGCCTTGATCCGGGGTCGGGATGGAGACTACGAAATAGGCAGCAGAATCTGGCGCCTAGGGATCTTAGCCTCGGTGCATGCTGACCTTCGTGAAGTGGCGCTTCCCTACATGGAAGACGTTTACGAACAATGCAATGGGGCTGTGCAGATTGCGGTACTCGATGGCCTTAGGTGCCTCGTGGTTGAGCGCATAGCTGGTTCCCGAACGTTGTCCGTGCTAAGTAAGCCAGGCTCCCGCCTTCCCCTACACGCTACGGGGGTGGGGAAGGTGCTATTGGCTTTCGGAACGAAAGACTTGCACGAAGCTGTTCTTAACTCGCTGGATCGTTTCACTGACCAGACGATAGTAGATGCTCAAAGATTGAGCTCTCAGTTGCAGACGATCAAAGCGCAGGGATTTGCACGAACTGATGAAGAGCTTGTCTACGGCGCGACGTCTCTCGCTGTGCCTTTGCGGGGCAAGGACGGCAGGGTCATCGCTGCTCTTGGCATTGTTGTCCCCAGTCGAACTAAAGATGTAGCACTTATGATCCCAACGATGCAGGTGACAGCCGCTGCCCTTTCCAAAAAGTTGGTTGAGAGCGGTCTAGGTGACACAACGCGCGTAAAGCACTGACTAGCTCGCTCCTCTACTCGTCTTCCGGTATCCGGAATTCCCCTTGGAGAAACGTGCCCGCATGAAGTTCTCTGGTTACAGCGCTATCCGCAGTATTCGAAGGAGAATTATGGCACGAGTAGTTCGCGGTACCCCACGTACCCCTCTCGACATCGTCGATGGGCTTGCTGACTTGGGTGTCGCCACAGTTCATGAGTCCCAAGGCCGCTCTGGTCTGCTGGACATCCGCCTTCGGCCCATCTTCCCGGCGAGAATCGCAGGGAATGCGCTCACCTGTGAGGTGGCTCCGGGGGATAACTGGTCCATCCATGTTGCTGTTGAGCAGGCCCAGGCCGGGGACGTTCTTGTGGTGACTCCAACCAGCCCTTGTAACGATGGATATTTAGGCGACTTGCTCGCAGAAAGTCTGGTTGCACATGACGTGCGTGGCCTTGTCATTGATGCTGGTGTTCGCGACGTGGACACGTTAACCGACATGAAATTTCCGGTTTGGTCAAAGGTCATCGGCGCGCAGGGAACGGTCAAAGAAACCGTCGGTAACGTACAGGTTCCCATCGTCATTGCCAACCAGCTCATTCGACCCGGCGACGTGATCGTGGCCGACATTGATGGTGTTTGCGTTGTCCAACGCGAGGACGCGGCAACTGTGCTCGCTAAGGGCCGTGAGCGTGAAGCGAATGAGACCGCGAAGCGGGTCCGTCTTCGAGCGGGCGAGCTGGGCCTTGACATTTACGACATGCGCGACAGGCTCGCTGCCAAGGGTCTGGTATACGAGGACTACGCGAAGTGACCAGTACCCAGGTGGCAGTGCCCTGTACGGTGATGCGTGGTGGTACCTCGAAGGGGCTGTACTTCCTAGCAGAGGATCTGCCCGAGGACCCCGGTGTACGGGACGCTTTCCTTCTCGCGGCCATGGGCTCACCGGACCCACGCGAAATTGACGGCATGGGGGGAGGACATCCGCTCACCTCAAAAGTGGCAGTCGTCAGCCGCTCCAGCCGCCCGGGGATCGACGTGAACTATCTTTTTCTGCAGGTCTGGCCCGACCGCGCCGAGGTCAGCGACCAGCAGAACTGCGGCAACATTCTGGCAGGCGTCGGTCCGTTCGCCTTGGAACAGGGTCTTCTTCTTGCCGTTGATGGCATCACGGCGGTCTCTATCTACATGGTGAACACCGATTCGAAGGCTACGGCCTTCGTGGAGACCCCGGGCGGGGTCGTTAACTACGCTGGGTCGGCCCGTATCGACGGCGTTCCTGGAACGCACGCACCGGTCATGATCAATTTTGAAGATGTCGCAGGGTCAAGTTGTGGGTCGCTTCTGCCCACCGGCAATGTGGTGGACGTCGTCAAGGGCGTGGAGGTGACCTGTATCGACAACGGCATGCCGGTGGTTTGTCTCAATGCCTCCGACTTTGGCGTCACGGGTTATGAGACACCGGCCGAACTCGAGGCGAATCCCGGGCTTAAAGCACGACTTGAAGAGATTCGTCTGGACGTGGGGCACTTGATGAATCTGGGCGATGTCACCAACAAGACGGTTCCCAAGATGAGCCTGTTGGCACCGGCCATGGGAGGCGCGTTCGTCAGCACCCGCACGTTCATTCCCCATCGGGTCCATGAATCAATCGGTGTGCTGGGTGCCGTTTCGGTCGCCACCGCCTGCATGCTCGAAGGCAGCGTTGCTGCCCGGACTGGTGATCCGGCTGCACGTCTCAGCAATTCCGGTGCCGGCGTAGAAATTGAAGTCGAGCACCCCTCCGGCGTTTTCACGGTCCACATGGACGTCGACACCTCATCCGGCGAACCCGTCATCACCAAATCCGCGTTGCTTCGCACCGCCCGAATGCTCATGTCGGGCTCCATCTTCGTCCCGCAATCATCCTGGGAGATCACATGATTCTCGACTGCCACGGCCACTACACAACCGCCCCGGATCTCCACAACCAGTGGCGGATTGATCAACTGACAGCCTTCAAGTCAGGTCATCCCAGCCCCGCCTACCCTGATATCTCCGACGAGACCATCATCGACTCCGTCACGTCCAACCAGCTGCGCCTCATCAACGATCGCGGCATCGACCTCACCATCTTTTCCCCGCGGGCATCCGCCATGGGCCACCACGAGGGTGATCAGCGGATCAGCCTCGAATGGACTACGGCCTGCAACAACCTGATCAAACGCGTCGTAGACCTCTTCCCCGAAACATTCGTCGGGGTATGCCAGCTCCCGCAGTCCCCGGGAGCAGACCTGACTGAATCGATCAAAGAACTCGAACGGTGCGTCACCGAGCTCGGTTTCATCGGATGCAACCTCAACCCCGACCCCAGCGGCGGGAAATGGGACTCACTGCCACTGACCGACAAGTACTGGTATCCCCTCTACGAAAAAATGGTGGAACTCGACGTTCCCGCCATGATCCACGTCTCGGCCTCCTGTAATCCCAACTTCCATGCGACCGGGGCGCACTATATGAATGCGGACACCACAGCGTTCATGCAGCTGCTCCAAGGCGATCTGTTCGGTGATTTCCCGGCACTGCGGTTCATCATCCCGCACGGCGGTGGTGCTGTGCCCTACCACTGGGGGCGATACCGCGGTCTAGCCGACATGCTCAAGCAACCCAACCTCGATACGCACCTCATGAACAACGTCTTCTTCGACACCTGCGTGTACCACCAGCCAGGCATCAACCTCCTCCTTGACGTCATCGACAACAAAAACATCCTGTTCGGTTCCGAAATGATCGGCGCCGTCCGCGGTATTGATCCTCAGACCAACCAGTACTTTGATGACACGAAGCGCTATATTGACGCGGCCGGAATCACCGATCAGGAGCGCGAGCGAATCTTCGCCACCAATGCCCAGACGGTCTTTCCGCGCCTCAAGCAAAAGCTGGAGGCCTTGGTCCGATGAACACACCCACCTTTGTGAAAGATGCCGACTGGCTCGACTGGCACCCCAACCCGAGCAAGCCCACGTTCCGGGTTCCGGACGGCGCCGTCGATGCGCACTGCCACGTTTTCGGTCCCGGCAGCATCTTCCCTTTCGCCCCCGAACGCAAGTACACTCCGTGCGATGCCAGCAGGGATCAACTGTTCGCGCTGCGGGACTTCCTCGGCTTCGAAAAGAACGTCGTGGTTCAGGCAACTTGCCACGGTTCGGACAATTCGGCTCTCCTGGATGTCCTGGAGCACTCGAACGACAAGGCCCGCGGCGTGGTCACCGTCAAACCCGATGTTTCTTCGGGACAGCTGGCAGGGATGCACGAACTCGGCGTACGCGGCGTTCGGTTCAACTACGTCAAGCGTCTCGTTGATCCCAAACCCGACGCGTATTACCGCGAAATCATCGAAAAAATCCGTCCACTGGGATGGCATGTCGTGCTCTACTTCGAACCAGCCGATCTTCGGGAAAGGTGGGACTTCTTCACATCCTTGAACGTTCCTATTGTCATTGACCACATAGGCCGCCCCGATGTCGCCAAACCCGTAGACGGCCCTGAATTTGCGGAATTCCTGCGCTTCATGCGGGAGAACCCGAACGTCACATCCAAGGTCAGCTGCCCGGACCGCATCACGAACAGCGGATCCCCCGATTATGCAGATGTAGTGCCGTTCGCGCGAACTGTGGTTGAGGAATTCCCTGATCGAGTTCTGTGGGGGACCGACTGGCCTCACCCCAACATGAAACAAGAGATGCCCGACGACGGCCTCCTCGTCGACTACGTCCCCTCGGTAGCAACAACTCCGGCCCTGCAGGAGAAACTGCTCGTCACCAACCCCAACAATATCTACTGGAGCTGATTATGAAGCCCGATTTCGACCAATTCGAGGACCTCCCCGGCACGACCATCTTCACCATTGAAAAAGCCCGTGAGGGTTTTCATTTCAACGAATTCTGCATGAGCCTCCGCAAGGAAGAAAACCGTAAAAGGTTTCTTGCCGACGAGCGCTCCTACCTGGACGAGTGGGAGATGACGGAAGACCAGAAGCAAGCTGTCCTCACCCGTGACTTCCAGAAGATGCTCGATAGCGGCGGCAACGTCTACTTCCTATCCAAAATCTTCGCGGCGGAAGGACTGTCGTATGTCCAGGCCGTGAGCACCATGACCGACATGGACGTCAAGGAGTACCAGGCAATGATGCTAAGTGGTGGCCGCAACATCGAAGGCTGGCGCTCCAAGAAAGAAAGAGGCGAAGCGTAATGGCAAAGATCACCGCTGGCATCGCGACCAGCCACGTGCCCGCAGTAGGGGCAGCTATCGACATGGGCCGTACAGAAGAGGACTACTGGAAGCCCATGTTCGAGGGGTACGAGTTCTCAAAGAACTGGATCAAGGACAACAACCCGGACGTGGCGATCATCGTCTACAACGACCACGCCTCCTACTTCGGCATGGAGATCATGCCCACCTTCGCCGTAGGAGTGGCCGAATCGTTCGAGATCTGCGACGAGGGATACGGGCCGCGGCCGGTCCCTTCCGTAGAAGGTGCACCGGAGCTGGCCACCCATCTGGCGGCCTCACTCATCCTTGATGACTTCGACCTGACAGTGTTGAACGTGCTGGAAGTGGACCACGGGTTAACCGTGCCAATGTCGCTCATGTTCGGTACCCCGGACAAATGGCCCACCAAAGTCATCCCACTAGCCGTAAATGTCGTGATGTATCCCCAGCCCTCCGGCGAACGTTGCCTCTCCATCGGCAAAGCCATCGGAAGGGCGGTGGCAGAGTTTGACGAAGGCCTCAATGTTCAGATCTGGGGCACCGGCGGCATGAGCCATCAGATCCAGGGTGCCCGCGCAGGCCTTATAAATCTGCCCTGGGACCAGAAGTTTATGGACGACTTAATCAACGAGCCCGAGGTACTCCAGTACAAGCCCCATCTCGAGTACATGAGGGAAGCGGGCTCCGAAGGCGTTGAACTTATTATGTGGCTCATCATGCGCGGCGCACTCGGCGACCAAGTCGAAGAGGTCTACCGCTTCAACCACGTGCCGGCTTCCAACACCTCTGTAGGACACCTGATCCTGACACCTAAGGACGTAGCATGACCGTCAAGCTCGCAGTCGTAGGTCTGGGTGCCTTCGGCCATAAGCACCTTGATGCCATCACTCAGATTCCTGACGCCAAAATTCAGTATGTTGCCCACAGCACGCTGGAAAAAGCCAAGGAGGTAGCCGATAAGTACGGGGCGGAAGGCGCCTTCAGCAGCTACTCCGAGCTGTTGGATCAGGATGACCTCGACGGTGTCATCCTCGCTACTCCCACTCAGATGCACCACGCTCAGACCCTGGAAGCTCTACGCGCGGGTAAAAATGTCATGGTGGAAATCCCTATGGGAGACTCACTGGCCGGCGTACAGGAGATCGTAGAGGCCCAGAAGGAAACAGGCCTCATCGCGATGGCCGGCCACACCCGGCGTTTCAACCCGTCACACCAGTACATCCATAACCGGATCAAGACGGGCGAGTTTTCCATCCAACAAATGGATGTGCAGACGTATTTTTTCCGTCGGACCAACACCAATGCCTTAGGCCAAGCCCGGTCCTGGACAGACCATTTGCTGTGGCACCATGCCGCCCACACGGTCGACCTGTTCCAGTACCAGACGGGCGAGACGATCGTAAAGGCCAATGCCGTTCAGGGGCCGAAGCATCCTGAACTTGGCATAGCAATGGACATGTCTATCCAGCTGCAGAGCGAGAAGGGCAAAATTTGCACGCTCTCGCTGTCTTTCAACAACGACGGCCCCATCGGGACCTTTTTCCGCTACATCGGGGACACCGGCACGTACATCGCCCGGTATGACGATCTCGTTGACGGCAAAGAAACAGCCATCGACGTCTCCAAGGTCGCGGTATCGATGAACGGCATCGAGCTACAGGACCGCGAGTTCGTGGCCGCCATCCAGGAACAGCGCGAGCCTAACTCGAGCGTTGCACAGGTTCTACCCTGTTATGTGGTGCTCGACGCCCTGCAGCAGCAGCTTGAGTACTAGAACGCCGGACTACGGGCGCTTGCTGAACGGAATCTTCTTTCCGTGCAGGATGCGCCCGTAGTTGAACTCGATCCCGGGAAGCATGGTGCTCTCATACCCGGACTCGTTGAGCATGGCTACAACATCCATGATTTCAATCTGGCGGCGCTTAATATGCTCAGCGGTACCGGACAGGTGCTGCTGGGCTCTCTCCGCTGAGCCGCCTTCGAACTCTTCCAGTATTTGCTGGTAAGCCCAACTCTGCATGCCCATGCTTTCGGCCGCCCACAAACAGTCAATGACAGCAGCGGCAATTCCTTTGGCCAGCAGACTGCGGATGAGATTACGCGCCGTTGCTTCACCCGGTACCTCGGAAACATACCTGAGGGTCAGCCCAGACGGTTCGAGTAGCTCTATCATCCGCCTGGCTGCGGGACCGGCGAGGTCCATAATGAGCCCATCGGCCGACACGGGATCCTGCTGCACGATGACCGCGTCTGCAAACATACCATCGGGAAAGAGTGCCGCGAGCTGCCTTTTGGTTGCGGGTGTACCGGTGCTCAAATCCGCATAGAGCGCATCTTCCCTTAGTAGGGCGACAAGCCGCTCCGCGATTCTTGATGGACCTGCCGAAGAACCGAGGGCGAAGACCAAGTCGGCATTTGACACAGCCAGCTCCAGGCCATCGGCAGGTCCCTTTGAAGCGGGATCGAACAGGCTGACCGTGTATCCGGCCTCCGTGAGCCCATTGGTAATCTGGGATCCGGCCCCCTTTTTACCGATGATGGTGATGTTGGGACGCGCTGCCATGACCTTAGCTCCCACGTCGGTCTTTATGCGTATTCGTACGGTCGAAAAGCTTCATCTGGGCCACGGTGTGGTGGCCACCCACGGGTTGCGTGACGTTATCAAGCGCCACGATCTGCTCGGCGGTGAGTTTCACATCCACGGCGAGGAGATCTTCTTCAAGGTGGGAGATACGGATGGTGCCAGGAATTGGCGCCCAGTCATCACCCTTACTGAGCAACCAAGCCAGCGCGACCTGCGAAAGAGTAGCTCCTGTTTCTTCGGCTACAGCTTGCACATCCTTCAACGCATGGAGATTCTTCTCCAGTGCACCGTTCATGAACCGGGGGTTTCCCAACCGCCAGTCGTCCTGATCCAGCTGATCAAGGGATCGGATCCTACCCGTGAGGAGGCCCCTACCGAGCGGCGAGTACGGCACAAAACCGATGCCCAGCTCTTCCAGCAGTTCCAACGTTCCGTCGTCACCATCACGCGTCCATAGTGAGTATTCAGACTGAAGCGCTGTTATCGGGTGAACCGCGTTCGCCCGGCGAATGGTGTCGGGCCCGGCTTCAGAGAGCCCGATGTGACGGATTTTGCCCTCGCTAATCAGTTCTTTCAACGTGCCGATGACCTCTTCAATAGGCACGACTCTGTCGACGCGATGCTGGTAATAGAGATCAATGTAGTCGGTATCCAGACGGGTGAGGGAGCCGTCTACCGCCGCCCGGATGTTTTCGGCGGAGCTGTCCAAAGGCCCAGGGTTCCCGACGTGAGAAACCATGCCGAATTTAGACGTTACAACGACCTGGTCACGCCGACCCTTCAGAGCTTTACCGAGAAGCACTTCGTTCTTGTACGGACCGTAGAGCTCCGCGCTGTCGAAGTGCGTTACCCCCAATTCCACTGCACGATGAATCGTACGGATCGAGTCCTTCTCAGCTTGCCTGTGGCCGGTGTAGATGTGGGACATGCCCATGCAACCTAAACCGATTGCGGATACGGTGAGGTCACGAAGATTGATATATCGCAAAGGAACCCTTTCGGTTGCAGAAACTTTCTCCGGTCTACTGCTTACAATTCTGTCGGATTCCACCGCCCGGCCGAAGAGGGAACACACTTCACCGCAGGAATCTACGCCTTTCCAACTTCGCAGTCACCATCGGCCATCGATGATGGCCTCCTCTGATGCTGACTAGGTAAGCCGTGTTGTTGTGGTGGTTGGGGTTACGTGAGGAGTACGGTTGTTGTTTTTATTTCAGCGTAGGAGAGCAGTTCTTCGAGCGATTCTTCCCGACCGACGCCGGAGGATTTTACGCCGCCGAAGGGCAGTCCCCAATAGTGGCGGCTGCCGCCGTTGACGACGACGTATCCTGCTTCGACCTTGTTGGCGGTGGTTAAAGCACGTGTGATATTCGAGCTCCATACTGTTGCGGTGAGCCCGTATTCAACGCCATTGGCGATCTGTAGGGCTTCTTCGTCTGAGTCGAACTGAATGACTGACAGGATCGGGCCGAAGATCTCAGTTTGTTCAATGTAGGAGCCAGGGGCTACGTCGACCAAGACGGTTGGCGCGATGTACCAGCCTGAATTGCCGACGGTTGTCGGCCTACCCCCGCCGGTAACAATTCTGGCCCCTTCGGTCGTCGCTTTGCTGATTGCCTGTTCGGATTTTCGGTACTGGGCTTCGGAGACCAGCGGTCCCATTTGAGTGGATTCATCCAAGGGGTGGCCCACTTTGATGTCCCCGACTAGTTCGCACACCCGCGCGGTGAGCTCGGCGGCGATGGAGGAATGCACGAGTAGGCGGCTGGTCGATCCACAGCTCTGTCCGGCTGTCCAGGTGAAGTTCATCCCCATGACCGCGCCCTGGGCGGCTTTTTCGATGTCGGCATCGGCGAAAACGATCTGAGCGTTCTTTCCTCCGAGTTCCAAAGAAATGTGCTTCACACCTATTTCTGCAGCGTCGCGCTGAATCATCCGTCCCGTTTCCGTTGAACCGATGAACCCGATCCGGCGGATGTCTGGGTGCCTCACGATCGCCCGTCCTGCGACGGATCCTCGCCCAGAAATGGTTATGAGGAGATTTTTCGGGAGTACTTCGGCCGCGATTTCGGCAAGCCTTAGTGATGAGAGCGGAGCCTGGTCTGGGGCTTTCAAGATCACAGCATTGCCCGCCATAAGGGGTGCTGCGATTTTCGACAGGGCAAAGAAAATGGGATGGTTGAAAGCCCCGATACGCGCTACAACTCCAAAAGGTTCATGGGTCGTGTAATGCAGGTTCTCGCTTGCGGGTATGGTCCTTCCACCTAGTTCCAAGGCCATGTCCGCGAAAATGTCGATGAGCTCCAAAGCCCCATCGATGTCGCGACGCATCATCTCTAGTGTGAAGCCCCCGTCAATAGCGTCGAGGGTCGCCAATTCCTCACGATGAGCCTTCACGTGCGCGGCAAGCGCACGCAGCGTAACCGCCCGTTGGCGTGGAGGCAACCCAGCCCAATCTGGCTGCGCTGTCTTCGCTGCTTGAACCGCCCGATCAATGTCGTCCGCTGAACAATCAGGGATGCTGGCAAGACTCCGGCCTGTAGACGGATCCTCGATTTCATAGCTCTTGGTAACTGGAAGTGCCTCGCCATCGACAAGAACGTTCCAAGCTCTAGCACTTATGTCCTGCAGGTTCATAATTCTTTCTCTGGTTGGGGATCAAAGTCATTCGCTTTCAAGGAGATCCAAACTGCGCAAGTTGCTACCAAGACTGGCTAAGGTCAGGCAGGGCCGGAGCGGACGAAGTCGGCATCCCCTGTGAGAATGGACCTGAGGGCTGGCAGGCGGAGGGAACATAACCGGCGGCAAGAACGCCCAATGCGTACAGCACGACCTCTAAGGCCTGGAATCGTCCTATTTCACCGAAAGTCCGGGAGCGGTACATGAATTTTATGTGCGCCAGTTATCCGACGGATATGCCGTTGAACAAGTGTCGTTGCCTACAACAGCGGTGGAATGCGTTACAACATCGACCGTGGTCGCGTGATTTGCCATGAAGCGCAGTTCAGCTGGGACGGAAGACGGTCCAGAAGATTACGACTGCACTTCAGGCAGCGCCCTCTCGGACCTCTACAGAGCAGCAGGATTGATAGCTTGCTCACGGGCATGCCCATTGACCGGACAGCATCAGCAACTCCTCCTTCTCACGGCTTCGTGTTCCTTTGTACCAAGTCTACCAGCGAGTTCTCTGCCTAACAGAATATCTCCGGAGATTTTCATAGAACTTTTTTTTATTACTCTGCAGAGCAGAAGTTATGCTTGCGCGGCGCTAACCCTGATGCGGCGTGCTTCACCGTCGACAGCGGAAGCGGGGGTACTGCACGAGGTGAACGCAAATGCTGCTGAACGTTGCTACATATCTTCACCATGCAAGGCCCTGTGCCACGTTGCGCAGGTGATCCGCAGGATGCAAAGTACGCTCCGGCCCGTTCCCAGAACCCTGCTGCGGTGTCTTGCGTTCGTCGCTGAGGATCTCCGTGTAGAAAAGCCGGGAATAGCCATCGACCGCGTTGTGCAGGTAGTGATAGCCGGGCCGCCGGTTGGCGGCGGTGCGGGTCTTGTTTGCCGTCCCGGCGCCCCTGCCGACGGCGCGGTGACCGCCGCCGTCAGGATCCGGCCGAGTTTCTTGATGTCCACATGCACCAGGTCCCCCGGCTTGGTGTGCTCGTAGCGTCGGATCACCCGGACGGTGGCACGGTCCAGCCAACATAGCCTGGCCAGTCCGTACCGTGCCAGAACTCGGTGCACCGTCGAGGGATGCACCCCGAGGTGGTACCCGATCCGGACCGGTCCCCAACGCCGGTTGATTCGCATCCCGATAATCCGCCGCTCCGCCCTGGCCGGCGTGCGAAGCGGGCAATGATGTGGTCGGCTGGAGGCGTCCATCATCGCCGCGCATCCGTGCTGGCGATACCGGCGAGCTCAGCGTGCAGCAGTGGTTACCGAGACGTGGAACCGTTCTGCTGCCCGGCGCAACGGCCACCATCATCGACAACGCACTGGGCCAATAACAGCCGGCCCTTCGGAGTGAGCAGGGACATGAAGACCTCCGTGCGTGCGAAATGGACTCTAGACAAGCCCCACTCCACCCGGAGGTCTTCTTCATGTCGCCCAGCCACGCACACCGTCACCGACCTCTGTGGTCAATACAACTTGGAGCGATGCTCTACCACGGCGTAAACCCAGAAGCAGGTGTCGTCATGCGTTCGTTGTTCACGGAGTCGATATCGAGCTGTTCTGGGTCGAAATCTTGCCATGGCCCGGTGGTCCAGCCCACCCAGGCCTTCAGATCGGCGTAGCTCTCGTGGCTGGGAGTGGCGAGGACATCAAGCAGGTCGAGTTAGCCCAATGCCCATCCAAATTTTCAGTGGCGCCCGTCGTGCACCGTGGCGTGCCGGCGGGGCACAGCAGGACAGCATCGCTGAACTCCGATGGATCTCCCGATGTCAAAGGTTCCATGACTAGCCTCAGTCATCTTATGTCTGGGGCGGGAGGGCGCTACCAGGGGATGGTCGAAAGACAGCGACCCTACTTTGGTTGCCCTCCCGGCGCCCCGACCTGGTCGAAGAATTCCACATTTGCCCGGCAGTAGTCTTGGAACTCATCGGGCACGTCGTCTTCATAGTAAATGGCCTCCACCGGGCAGACCGGCTCCCAGGCCCCACAGTCGACGCATTCATCCGGATGAATATAGAGCGTGCGTTCACCCTCATAAATGCAGTCCACCGGGCATTCGTCGATACAGGCGCTACTACCCCGCTGCTGATGCTGGATATGTGGGAGCAGGCCTTTTACCTCGATTGCCAGAACGTGCGCCTGACTATGTGGAGGCCTTCTGGAACATCGTCAACTGGGATAACGTCGCCTCCCGGTTTGCAGCAGGCAGCAACTCCGAAGCCGGCCCAGTAACAAGAGACCCCAGTAACAGACCGGATGGGCGGTCGCCCTCATGCAGGGTGAGGGAGCCGACCACGGTGAATGGAGAAATTTACGTGAGTACCACTCGCCGTGTCAGTATCGGCGTCGGCGCCGGACCGGCCGGGATCTTCACCGGCTGGTTGCCGGTGTCGACGTCGACATTTACGTTAGCGTTGAAAACCTCCGCGCTGCATACGACGCGGTTATTCTGGCAACCGGGGCCAACGCCGATGTGCCACTGCCGATTCCGGGAGTCGATATAGCAGGCAGTTAGTGCCTCCGGGTTTGTCTCGTGGTATGATGCGCATCCGGATGTTCCGCAGCCGTGGTCCTTCGACGCCGAGCATGTTGCTATCCTCGGGGCTGGGAACGTCGCGCTGGACGTGGCACGGATGTTAGCAAAGCACGCCCATGACCTGCTGACAACTGACATTCCCGATCACGTCTACGAGGCGCTTCGCGGTAGCCGCATCACAGACATCCATGTATTCGCCCAACCGGGTCCGGCAGAGGCTTAATTCTCTCCGATGGAAATGCGGGAACTGGATAATGTACGCGATGTTGACATCATCGTCGATGCTTTGGACATGGTATTCGACCGCTCCTCAAAGGAGATTATGAACAGTTCCAAGCAGCGCAAACTGGTCGCTGAAACACTGATGGAGTTCTCAGAACGGAAGATGCCTTCCCTAACGGCATCCCGACGGATCCATCTGCACTTCATGCAAGCACCGGCCCGCCTCGAAGAGGTCACCCACGTTGAAGGGCTCACCGTTGACGGCACCCGCCATTTGGTCAACGGAACGGTTGAAAGCAGAGGCGAGTTGCGCCACTACCCAGTCGGACAGGTTTACCGCGCGGTCGGGTACGCCAGTTCACCAATACCCGGGGTCCCGTTCGATTCTCAACGCAGAACCGTAAAGGGACAGTCAATCCAACTGATGGCGAATATCGCCCAGACAGACGCATCGCCTTCGAACCACGTCGCGCCCCCAAACGGCGACCCACTCGAGAGGGTTCTTTCCACCACATCGGCGGAAAGGATCGGTTGGGAAGGATGGCTGCGAGTAGATCAGTATGAGAAGGACACCGGCGCGGACATCGGTCGCGACAAAATCAATGTCTATCACCGTGAGGAACTGGCCGCTCTCGCTCTTGGAAAGGCGGTGGCAGTATGAGTAGTCATCCCTCGCACTATGAGGCCTTCGCCCGCTACGGCAGCGGCGTCACGCTGGTCGCAGTCCGCAGCGGTGACCACGACCACTTCTTCATCGCCGCTTCCGTCCTCACAGCATCGGTGAACCCCTTCACCCTGGCCATCTCGATAGGCCAGGACCGAGCCGCCCTGCCAGCCATCACCTCCGGCGCTCCCTGGGCTGTCTCCGTTCTCACCAATGCACATCTACCGCTGGTCAAACAACTCACCGGACCGACCACCCAACAGCAGCGACTAGCAGCACTCACCAGCGCGGGAGCAAAACCGTCCCCATCCGGCGCACTATGGCTGCCAGATGCACTGGCAACCTACTGGTGCACCACAAACAGCACCACCAAAGTGCACGATCAAGTCCTGGTTATCGGCGACGTCATTCAAGCTGTCAGCTCAGCAGAAGCACAACCTCTGATGCGATGGAATCGCAACTTCCACACCACCACCGAGATCACCTCAGTCTGAGAAAACACCAGGTCCGCCTCACCGGCAATATCAAGGTGGACCCACTTGGTGTGGTCGAGACCTTCGGAGACGGATCCACTACTCTTGGCCAAATCACCCCCCGAACAATGTGGCAGAACCTTGTTAACGGATGTACGAGGAAAGGCCCGCCCCTTGATACAGCCCATCGTGGTCGTGTTAAGGGAGCGGTAAGAACCCACGTCGGCAGTTCGGATAATGAAAAGGTGGATGAATGATGAAACCGGCACGCACTGTCCTACGCACCATCGCTGTAGCCACCGCAGTCGGAGGATTTATCGCGGATTGGAACCGCACTCATCTCTTCAACCCACAATGGCCGCCCCATGCTCGGTTTCACGATGCTATGTCGATAACCTCAGTACAAGTCGGCCGTCCAGTGTGGGCGCACGGCGACGCGCGGGGTGTTGAGCACGGTTTTTATATTCATATCGATCGGATCGGTGAACAGCACGAAGGCGGCAGGAGTAGCATCCGGAACAGTTACGCCCAAGGCAGCGAGCTGAGCTGGAACGTCACCCCCGGTGGCCAGCACTACTCGAGGGTGGACGGCTTTGAGCTTTGTCCTTCGGGCTCCACCCGCCCACAGGCGGATGACCCGCAGCATGGGTTCAGCTAGTCCAGGTCGAATAGCCCTGCTGGCGGTGGAGTAAGGGGTAACGGGATGCCTGTGGGTTTGTGTTCGCGGGGTGTGCACCCGGCGAAGGGTCCGTCCTGGGCGAAGAGTATGCGCATGGTGGCGTCGGCGTGGTCTCGCCACCAGACGATCATTCCTGTGGTCGGGTCGAGCCGTGAGGCTTCCCATGCCCGCCATAGTGCGGTGAGCCGGCTGACGGCTTCGGCGTGGAGCCACCATTTGCTGCACCAGGTGAAGGTGTTGCCGCGGCCTGCAAGGTCGACGGGCCTGCGGTATTGCTGGGCGAGCATCTGGGTGACGAACTGTTCCACGTTCGCGTAGTACAGGCGCGGTTCCTCCTCCGTCACGTCGTTGTTCGCCTCGTCGGCGATGCCGATGTCCACCGACTACTCCCCCACCATCGCGGACCACCGATTGCAGCCACCGGCCGCAGCAGCAGCCGGCTCCGTCGCGCCTGCCGTGACTGGTTGCGGGCTGTTATGGGCGGCTTCTGATGCAGCGACCTCGTCGGCGTAGGGACGCTCACTGATGGGTACGGTGCGGAGCAGGACGGACCTGGCGCCGGATCCGAGCATCACGGCCCTGCCCTTGGGGAGAGCGGCGAGGTCGGCCACCGAGAGGATGTCGTCGGTGGAGTCCTGACGGCTGCTGGAGCTGCCACCTTTTTGGCGTGAGGTGGACACGGATGTGTACCGGTACTGGCCGATGAGGTCTGAGAGCATTTTCAGGAACTGTTCCTCTTTTACGTTGCCGCCGTAGGTGAAGACGTTCGCTGTGGAGAAGAGTTTCTTCATGCCGGATTCGCCCCATACGTCGACGCCTTGGGACCAGGACTGGAGGAAGGTGGAGACGACGATGCCGCGGGATCCGTAGTGGCTGTACAGGTCGGGCAGGTTCCCCCACCGGCAGACGTTCGCCGCCTCGTCCAGCACGCAAACCATGGGGAGGGCGAGTCGGCCGCCGCGCTGGGTGACGGCGTATTCTTCGGCAGCAGTCGCGGTAGCGACCGTCAACGAGGTGACGAGGGGTCCGGCGGTGCCGGCGCCTTCCTTCGAGAGCGCGTAGAGCGTGTTCTTTCCCCGGACGAAGTCTTCCGGGACGAATTGGGGTCTGCGGTCCCCGGGGCCGGTGGGGTTCACCCAGGCGGCGATCTTCTCGTTCTTGAGGCAGGACGCCATCTGCCGTGCGGTGCCGTAGACGCCTTCGCGCTGCTTGTCGGGGGCCGCGATGACGCCGCCGACTGAGTCGGCTTCCTTGATCCATCCGGCTTGGTCGAGCAGCCGGACGGCTTCATCGTTGGTTGGGCGGGATAGCCAGGTGTGTACGCGTTCGATGGGCTGTTTGCCGACGGCGGCGGCGAGCAGTAGACCGGCGAGGAGGTCCTTGCCGGCGGTGTCGAAGTACGCGTCGCCTCCTTTCGCTTCGACGGCGCGTGAGCCGAGCGCGAAGTTGTTCGCCATTTCGGCGGCGCGTTCGCTGTCGGTGACGTAGGTCAGCGGGTTCCACCACCAGGTGGGTTCCTCGTTGGCGACACCTTGCGGGTCGAAGATCCACACCTGTCCTTCTTCGGCGCGGATGTCGCGTGTGAGGTCGGAGAGGTCGCGCTTGTTCGAGGTCGCGATGACGGGTCCGGGGGCTTCGATGATGGATGGTGCGGCCTGTGTGGTGGTTTTGCCGGTGCGGGTGCCCCAGATGTGCAGGAGGGTGTCCTCCCATGATGCGTACAGTGTGTTTCCACCGCGGACCATGCGCCCGATCATCACGCCGGGAGTCTCGACGCCGAAACGGGCCGCTTTGGCGCGGACCTGCTTCTCCGTGAAGGGGCCGACGTCTCGAAGGGAGGCCATGCGTATCGCGGCTCGATCGTGTTTGACGGCCTTGGTCCCTTTGCGAATGCTCCGGGCGACGAAGAGAACAAACAGTGCACACAGCAGGATGCCGACCGCGGCTAGGAGGGTGAATTCCGTGCTGCGCCACGGCAAGGCACCGGTGAAGGTTCCCAGCGCCCGTGCCCAAAAGTCAGCGGGGATCCCCTCGGGCCGTGGTGCCAGCTGGTGGCCGAGCGTGTTGAGCCCGTACAGGGCGGCGGGGACGCCGAGGAGGGCGGCGACGAGCAGGGCCAGCAGTGCTGTTTCTCCGGCGGATCCGCCCTTGTGCTTGCGGTCCAGTGAGCTCACAGTTCACCCCGCTCCTGCGCGGCGGTGCGCTTGGCGTCGTGCCACTTCTTTTCGGTGTCGTGCACGCGGGATAGGCGCTCACTCGGCGTGAATTCCATCCTGAAGGGGATGCCTGCGCGGGAGCCGACCTTGATGAAGAACTTCCCCTGGCCGGGCGGCGGCTCCGTCGAGCGGTCGTCGTAGTACCAGGCAGCATTATCGGCGTCCTGCAACCACGCGGTCAGCTCCTCATCCGTGAACGCTTCTTCGGTGGTGCGCTGGAAGACGTCGTCGTTGGTGTAGTGCGTCTTGTCGTCCTTGGAACGGTTCCACGCCGGCGGGTCCTGCCAGGTTGCCAGTTGCTCCTGTTCGCGGATGCTGAGCTCGACGGACTGGGTCAGCAGCGGCATTTCCGAGCGGGCGAGTCCGCCGAGGATCTTGATGCCGCAGCGGTCCATGATGCCTTTGGCTTTGTGCCGGTCGGCTTCGTCTTTCACTGCCTGGAGGTCCGAGGGTGTGTGGGAGGCCATGATCTGGCCGACGCCCCACTCGCGGTTCAGTCGGGTGAGGGCGTTGACCTGGTCGACGATGCCGGGCCCGGCGGCGAGGGTGTTCCACAGCTCGTCAAGGATGATGAGGAACCGTTGGCGTTCGATCACACCGTCGTCGGCGAGCATGTTCGAGGTGGTGACGGTTCCGATGCCGGCCGCCCAACAGGCCATGAGGGTCGCCGCCCGCAGGTCGGTTTCCGTTTGGGAGATCCTGGACAGGTCGAACACCATGGGTTTGCTGGCGTCGATCCGGTGTGTTGAGGGCCGGGAGAACATGTCACCGAACGCGCCGGCACCGCAGAGGCTGTTCAGTGAGGATTCGAGTCCTTCGGTGATGGAGTCGTAGCGTTCGTCGTTGCCCCGGTCCAGGGCGACCTCCCGCACTTCGACGGGCCGGTCTTTGAGGACCTGGCGGAGGTCCGACATGAGCGGGATGGTCCCAGCGGCATTGTGCCGGGATTCCAGGACGAGCAGGCACCGGTCGAGGATCGCCCCCTCACGCTCATCGAGCGGGGTCTTGCGGAGGATCGCGATCAATGCAGCGATGGTTCCCCGCCGACGTGCATGCAACTCCGTCAATAGCTCCTCACGCTTGGCCGGCGACAGAAGCTCGGTTGCCGCCAGTGCGCCCGCGTCATCGAGCGGGTTGATGTGCCCGACCCCGCGCCCCAACGGCAAGACGGATCCTCCGAGCTCCTCGATCATGCCCACGTGCTCGCCCTTGATGTCCCCCAGAATCAGTGGATTCACCCCGAACGCGCACAGACCGATAGCCATACGCCGCAAGAGAGAGGACTTACCCAGTCCGGGATTGGCCATGACGAACGCGGAAGGATTCGAAATCAACCGCACGTTCTTGAACCACGAGATCGGATCACAGCAGACCGGTTCATTGGACAGGAGATTCCGGCCAAGCGGCACACCCTCAAGCGGCGCTCCCCCGCCCATAGGGAACGGGTACAGGCCACACACCTGGTAGTTCGTTCCGCGCATCTCCCGCACAGGATGCAGCAGCTGCGCCTCACCGAGTCCCCTGCCCTTGAAACCCCTCGGACCCGGCCGCTTCACCACCGATGACGTGCTCCGGCGGACACGCTTCTTCCCGGCATTCTTGACAGGGTTCTGGGGATCGGTAGACCTTGCCTGTGCGGGGGCTGCTTTATCAACGGTCATCAGAGTGCGTCCCTCACGGTCTTGGGTAGTGCCAGGTGATCCGGGATGACGATGCCCAGCGGGAGACCGGCAGCGAAGGTCGAGTCCTGGGCGCCATAGGCCTCCTCGAGGCGAATCCGGGCGGATGCCCCGAGGTTTTCGATGGCGGCTTCAGCCTCGGGCAGGTCCTGTTTAGAGCGGACGGTCGCGGTGACGATCATCGCGAAGTTGAGCAGGCCCGCTCCATCGGCTTCCTCTTCGGCGGTGGCGCGGGCGGCCCTGGTCTCTCGGGTATCGCGTGAGGTGGCACGGTTGCGTGAGGACGCGTTGAAGGTGGCCGTGTTCACGTCGTTTTCCACCAGTTGGGCGGCACGGGCTGCATCAATGGGCCGGTACAGCATGGTGACACGCTTGCGAACGACCTCAGGGCTCGGCGCGACCAAAGCCTGCAGGACATTCGCCTGCACTGTGGAGCGGGGCGGGACGGACATCGCCCAGGACTTCGACCACGCGTTGTTGTGGTGGTAACGGTCCCAGAACGTATCGGCGGCCTGCGGGCCGACCTCGCTCCAGTTCAACAGCGGCGCTTTGCCTTCCGCATGGGAGCGATCGAACAGGACCGCCTCGGCCGGGTCATAGGCCACCCGGATGGTCTCGCAGAGTTCCTGCGCCGTGAGCGGCGTTGCGACGCCGGCGCCGGTATTGCTCAGACTCGCGGTGATATTCGGCAGCCGTGCCGCCAGATCGTTTGCTACCTCCTCGGCCTTCCGGATCCGCCCACCGGACCGCAGTGTGGCACGGAACGTCACCGCGATGTACGCCCGGGTCACCGTCGCACCGGTAGGCAGCGCGGCGACGGTTTCCTGAATAACGGCCCGGGCGAACGCCGGTGCGTCCGGATCAATACGGCTCTCGACCTTGCGGGCGAGACGGAACCCGGAGTCTGGTGCTGTCTCGATCGTGACCGAGGCCGCGGTCAGACCCGGTTCGTCGGTGAGAAGGCCGAGCCAGTGCGACCAACGGTCCACCCACCGGTTGATCTGCTCCTGATCGACCATGCCGCCACCATCCGGTTCGGAGCCCAGAATGACCGTGTAGTGGTTCCGCTGTGGGACGTGCAGGAGGGCGAAGGGCCGCCCGTACGCGTCGGCGTGCTCGCTGATGGTCGATCGCGCCGAGATGCCCGGCAGTGTGGTCGTCCCGCTCGGTACCCGGCTGACAGGGCCGGCACGATAAACATCGGCTCCGGTGTACTGGGCGTTCATCCACCCGAAACGGCGGAAGATACGCTCAACCAGCGTCCGGCCGTGCTTGTTCTTCTGCAATGACAGCAGGAGAACCACGGCGATGATGGCTTCGAACAGGAGAGCAGCCGCCCACATGTTGAGCATCATCAGAATGACTCCGCCGATCACGCCGAGGACCAGGACAACGGTCCCAGCAGTCGACAGGCCAGCAAGGCCCTTGCTGGTCGGCACCCGGTAATTGCCATAGACGCGCGGGCGAGCGTTGAGTGTGTCAGCTTCGGTTTGCGCCATTGGGATGATCCTCGTTTCCGGTGTTGCTCGAGATTTCCTTCTGCATCTGCTGTGCCTGCTTCTGAATCTGTGCGGCGCCTTGCTGCAAGGCAGCACCAGCGATCCCCGCGGCACCACCAGCGGCCGTCGCGCCAGACGGGCTTGCACCGCTTCCACCGGGCGGCGCAACCCCCGGCCCGAACCCGTCAGTTCCTGACGTTCCGGCATCTGCCGGAGGTGATGATGGTGCTGGGTTCCCCGAACTGCCCTGGGCCCCGCCAGAAGAACCTTGCTGAGCCCCTTCCTGGACAGCTCCAGCGACAGCTTCGCCGCCCTTCTCGGCTGTCTCAGCGGCAGCTACGGCGGCTCCAGCAGCGGGAACTGCTTTAGCTGCGCCACCAGCTCCAGCGCCTGTGCCTGCGGCATCAGTTGAGGAGGCCCCTTCGGCTTCGCCAGAGGGCGACCCATCCTGCGAGGACGATCCCTCCGGTGAAGATGGTCCTTGCTGCGGGGTTGGGGTACTTCCGAAGCCTTGGCGGCTGCGTGCCAGCCGTGATGCACCTTGAGGAATCGCTGCACCGAGAGCGGCCATTCCCATCGCACCGGCACCACCGCCCGAGGACGACATCGCCCCAAGGGCGGGGCTGAGGAAGCCAATGAGTACCGGGAGCGCAATGACGGACGCGGCAATCAGGATCAGCCCCGCGGAGAACTGCAGAAGCCCCTGACCGGAGAAAAGCCCGGAGGTGGTCAGAGTGACACCGGTTGCATATATCAACGCGGCGGCGGGCTTGTAGAAGGCAAAGGCGAGGGTCCACGCAACGATCTTGCTGAACCAGGTTTTCCCTGTTTCGGTATTCATGAATGCCGCCGAGAGCGGAAGAACCCCGGCGATCAGGAACAGCATCGCTGTCCGAAGCACCATCAGCATGATTTGCGCGATGTTGATGCACACCGCGATGATGCCACCGATGATGATGAGCATCTGGTTTCCGCCTAGAAACACGGCGGCCTCGCCTGCGCCCGGCATGATTCCGAGAAGCAGCTGGACATCAGCTTGAAAGTCATCGCCGATGCCTGCGTCGATGATTTGCTCCGCGAGTGCGTCGGTTGCCTCGAGCAGAACGTTCAGTAAGGCAACACCGGAGGCCGTCACGATTGCTAGCGTCAGCAGCCCCTTCAGAAGGTCCTGCGCCGGCTCACCGCGCTGGGTCCATACGATCCGTACGCCGGCAACGACCATGCTTAACGCGGCTAAAGCGAGGGTCAGATAGAACGTCTGATCCTGAATGAAGCCCACGGCAGGAGCGGAAGACGCTGCCCGTTGCGGAACGACAAACCCCGCGAGCGAAGTAGCTCCACCAACGAGGGCCGTCGCCCCGAAGAGAAGAGTTGCCCTGTTGACGAGGTCTGAACCATCGCCACGACGGGCGTTTGTTACCAGAGTGATGGCCAGCAGGATGATGGCGATCGCACTGATCCCCATGCCAATCCACGTCACGTATCCGAGGAAGGCCCCAACTTGGTCATTGAAGGCACCACCTGCGGGGACCGCGGCCGGCCCTGTGGCCGCCGTTGTCAGGTCCGGAGCTTCAATCGTCGTCCACAGAGCACCAAGCTCGGCGATCGTCGAAATGAGCGCAGCTGTCACAGCATCGGCAATAGCCTCCAGTGCATTACCCGCTGCGCCCGAAACGGCGTTGCCGACGATGTCTTGAACTCCGCAGACAATGCTGGCGGGTCCGCAGTTCTCGTCCGCGGGAACCTCAGCCATTGTCAGGACCCCACGGTGCATATCCGGACAGGTCCGAAATTTGACCTTGCACAGGGCCACTGGTCCCATCGTCCTTGTACTTCACATGCCAGTCACCCTGATGCCATTCCACAATCAAAGAGCTTGTGAGGTAGAGGAGTTCAGAACCGCTGTCGCCCGAGACGACAACCTCGACTGTCGCCTGGTCCTCGTCGTAGGAAAGTAGACGGAAACCCTCAAATTTAATCGGCGGAGCAGCACTGCCAGTCGAATTGATCTGTCGCTCATACCGCTCCATGTTCAAGTCTTTACCCGGCCCTTCCAGAGACAGGGCCCTGGCAGTTGCGACCAGCAGCTCGGGATCTCCACTTGCTGCGAGCATGCCGGTTACGGAGAGGAGAGCGCCTTCTGGTGTGTGGGAGTAGCACGAGCGAACTCCCGTTTGTTCGTCGACGAGCCCGGGCCCGTGCTCGACCGACTTTGGGGCCGCCACACCGCCCAGAAACTCCCACTCCACGTCATCAGGCGCAGAGGTCAGGGTTGTTCCCCCGGTGGCTTCCAAGCCGCACACGGACTCGCCGGGGACTGACTCCGATGCCGTCGCGGTGGGTGAGTTCGTCTGTGGTTGTACCGGAGGTGCAGCTTCTGGTCCCTCTTTATTGCCTAGGAAGGTGAAGAGGATGATGCCCATTCCGATCAAGAGGACAACGGCTATTGCGGAGATGATGAAGGTGGGTTTGGTCCACCAAGCATTGTGGGTTTCTTCTTCTGTTCCCGCCATGGCGTACTCCTGTTAGTGAGACTGGTTGTCGGTTGTTCAGGCGCCCGAGATGAAGGTTATGAGTGAGGCTCCACCGGTGACCATCGAGACTGCGAGGACGATCTTGATGACACTGGATATTTCCTCCGTGGTTTCACCGCGGCGTGCGTCGAAGGCCATCTTCCCGCCCACGACGAGCAAGCCAAGAACGCAGACGCCCAGCGCTATCCACTTTCCGACACCCACCATGCGGTTCCAGGCTTCACCGATGCCCGGAGGTGCCAGCGGGTCAGAGTCGGGCAGGATGCCCGCGTTGATGATGGCGTCCTGGGTCATAAAAAGCAGTTCCATAGATCTAGTCCCCTTTGGTCTTGATGGTGTTGATGACCTCACGAAGATTGGTGAGGACTTTTCTTGGCTCGCGGGCCAGCGACTCGGGGTCAACTGATCCTGCGAGGCGAAGCTCTTCTATCCAGGGCACGACCCATGTCTGTGGGACACCGCCGGCTGTGATGCGTGTTTGGTTGTGCAGGGCTTTGGGTGTCTTGCCCGGGGCATCTGCAATCACCACAAGCCCGTGCAATGTGATGGTCGGGTGCGATCCGGCAGCCCAGTCACGGGCAGCAAGCTGGGCGGCTTTGAGGCCACGGTGGTTCTGGCGGGCCACCAGAAAGACGTGGGCAGGCTGGACCGACGGATCAGCAGCGGAGCGGGAGGGCCAGCGATGGTGACACGGCACTCCCCCAAGCAGATCGGCCAGAGTGTTCTCACCGGCTCCGCCATGTGCGCCGAGCCAGAACACCTCCAAACTGTCCGTCAGGAATCTGGCCATACCTTCGCCGGCGGCCAGTCCGAGAAGGCCTTGTTGCGGACCGGCGACACCTCTGAGTACCTCTGCAGCGTCTCGGATTTCGGTTTCCGTGACCATCGGAGCGATAGCAGGCTCCTGCGTCACGTAATCGCCCCAGCGATTAACCATCTACTTTTGCCCCCATATCGACCATAGACTCGACCCTGACCATAGTAGACAGGATCTGAGGCGGATTACTACTAAATGTTTACTTTACAGTACTTTACTTTACTTCCACATCATATCGTGTATTGTCCTGACCATGGAGGTTGGGGTGGTCATAGTGTCTAAGGCACTGGACGACCTCTTCGATTCTTTGCCGCCACGGCTCAGTATCGAACAGCTCACCGACCTTCTCGGGCTCTCCGATAAGCAAGTGACATATCGGTGGCTGCGAGAAGGCAGGGTCCCGGCTATCAAGCTGGGCGGTTCATGGTTGATCCTGCGGGACGACGTCAAAGAGCACCTCAACAGCCACTACAACATTCCACGATCAGGCGCACCGGCGGCGATCGAAGGAACTCCACCAGACGACGTTTAGGGGAAAAGGCGATGGCGGAAGCTTTGAGTAGGCCAGTATGCACGGCAACGATCGGTGACGATGACACCGTCATGGTGGTGATCGATGGAGTCGAACGACAGTGCGATTCCATGCCTGAAGCGATCACCTACCTCGCCGATACGGCCAAGGACCTCGGCCGGCCCCTCAAAGTGACAGCCATCGACCCTTCCTCCCCCACCAACCCGGAGTCTTTCCTGATCGTCGACGTCGACGGTTCAGTGGTGGAAGACTCTTCCGTGCGGGCCAAGCGCGCAGCGCGGCGCGGCACGCCGCAGGCGGCCAAATCAGGGGCACCCGCCAGATACTCGGACACTTCCTCTGCAGGCAGCGTCGCCGTGGACGTGGCTACCCCTGATGAGTACCCCACCGCCAAGCAGGGCACTGTTGAGGACCCGGCGCGAAACGAACCAATGGTGGCCGCCGCCGAAACTGAACACGAACCACTTCCATCAGTGACACCAGCCGCTGTGCCCGCTGCCATTCAGGTCGAACCCGGCGACCCTCGCATCCGGTTGCGGCCGGAGATTCCTGCAGAGAAAGCGCTCACCCCTGCCCGAGAGGGATGGCGTGGCTGGATGAACGCGGCGTTCAAGACCAACCTGGCACCTACGGCCGCGGAACAGGCCAACCGCGACCGGCGCTGCCGCATCCAGCGTCCCCTCGACTCGCACCGCACAGTCGCGGTCGTCCAACTCAAGGGCGGGGCCACCAAGACAACCGTCGCCTACCACCTTGCGGCGACCTACGGGCGGATCCGGGGCGGCAACATCCTCGCCGGTGAATTCAACGAGAACCAAGGAACACTCGGGGAACGAGCTCTCGCCGGCTCCCACGACCGGACAACGCTGGACCTGATCCGAAACCTGGGATCGGTAACCCGACGTACCAGCGACCTCGTCCGCTATGTCCGGCCACAGGGCGATGACAGGATCCACGTCCTCGCATCCCCACCAGAAGGAGCCGACAGGCGACGGGTCGACGGTAACTCCGTCAAGGCCGCACATGATGTCCTACTCTCGCTGTACAGCCTGATCCTGCTCGACACCGGCAACTCAGCCCAAGCATCGACCTGGCGCGCCGCCGTCGACGTCGCCGATTCCCTCGTCTTCGTCGCGCAGAACAAAGCCGACGACTGCCGGCTCCTCGAGGCAACCGTCGAGGGAGTCCAAGCAGAAGGACACGGCGACAAACTCTCCCGGTCCATTCTCGTGGTCACCAACACGGCGCAGCCCAACGCTGAACGTCTGGCGTGGCTCCAGGAGTACGGCAAAGCGATCGGCCTCGCCGCAATCGCCGTCGTCCCGTTCGACCGGTCCCTCCAGGAAGGCATGGCCTTCAACTACGACATCCTCAACCCCGCCACCCGGCACGCGTACGAGTCAGCCACCGCTGACCTCACCGATCAGCTGTAAAGCCGAGCACAAGCCACAACTCAACGGTCTCAACGGGTTAGGAAGTCATGTCCAGGGGGAAAGCTCTCGGCTGCGGTGCGGTCGCACTGGTAGCTGCGCCCGTGTCCGCAGTCATGGCGATTGTCCTCCTCACCACAAGCGTCGCCGAGGAGGAAGAAGCACAGAAGCTGGAGCGCGCCTCGTGCGTTGTCGCCGATGAGGGGAACGGCTCCGTTCCGACAGTGCCCAACGGGTGGGGTCCCCTCGTTGAAGATGCCGCCGAAACGGCTGGCCTTCCCTCCAGCGTGGTCGCCGCGCAGCTGGCTCTGGAGTCAGGGTGGCGCGAGGACGCCCGCAGCCCCGCCGGCGCACAAGGCGTCGCGCAATTCATGCCCGCAACCTGGGCCAGCTACGGCAACGGCGGAGATCCATTCTCAGCACGTGATGCGATACCCACCTACGGCCGCTACATGGCCGCCCTGATGAACGACGTCCAGACGTTGGCCGGGGGCGACGCTGACCTCCTCGTGCGTCTTACCCTCGCCGCGTACAACGCCGGCCCCGGCGCGGTACGAGAACACCAGGGAATTCCCCCCTTTCAGGAGACCCAGCAGTACGTCAACAGCATTCTGGACACTGCGCAAGGCAGCTTCTCGGCGGAATGCAAGGCACCCATCGGAGCAAGAACATGGGACGGCGACCTCGGCGACGGAGAGTGGACCACTCCCCTGCCCGGAGGGAAATTCACGTCGGGGTACGGGCAACGCAACGTAGCAGGGCTCCCGGACTGGGCACAGAACCACGTCGGAGTGGACATCGCCACACCCGGCGCCGGACATGGCGACGGAGGAACCGTCATCGCCCCAACCGACCTACGCATCACCGGAATCAACCACAAAGACGGATGCGTCATCGCCAAAGAAAACGGCGACGACCCAGACTTCGGATTCGCCTTCTGCCATCTCAACGATTACGCCGTCCACAAAGGAGACGAGCTCACACGGGGCGCCGTCATCGGGACCGAGGGCAACAAAGCCGATCTCGGAGCCGTCCCGACGCATCTTCACCTAGAGATCTACGCGCCGGACGCTCCCGACCTCGTCTTCCCCTACGAGGGCTACAACATCGACCCCGAACCGATCCTCAAAGAAAAAGGAGCGTGGCCCCAGTGAGAGGCTCCCGCGCATACCGATCGGCCGCCGGTATCTGCCTAGCCCTGCCCCTCACACTCACCGCCTGCGGTGCCAGCGAGGACCGCGCCGGAGCAACCCCCGAGACCTCTGCCCCGGCCACCTCCGATCCGGCGACTGCCCAGCCCACACCGGGCGGGGGGAGCTTCATAGAAGCGTCGGACGCAGACCGCACCGACGCTGATTCAACGGCAGAGATTGCAGCGCTGATGCTCCATTCCTGGGACACCACTAACGACCGCACCCAGACGGCAGCTGCCGTCCGCGCCAAACCACTGATGAGTGAGGACTGGGCCGCCCAGCAGGTTGAACCCGAACGTAACGCAGCCCAAGGTTCCTGGCTCGAACCGGCCCAACACCAGGCATACAGCTCCCCCTCCATCGTTCCGGCGCCGGGCGACGTCTCCGAAGACGTCACCGAGGACAAAGCAATCCGCGCCTATGACGTCAGCTGGCGGTGGGAAAGCCGAGACGGAGAAAAGCTGACCGCCACCGGCCAGCGAATCGTCACAATCTACCTAGAAAAACACGACGAACGTTGGTACGTCGTAGGACACCAATTTCAGGACATGAGCCAATGACTTATGCATCTGGGGCAGTACTGCTTGAAACGAAGCTGACCTGCGAGGCAGCCAGCAATATCCGCGGCGAAGCCTTCCCATTCCCAACCATCGTTCGCACCAGTGGCTGCACTCGCGAACGGATTGTAAGTACTGAGACCATCCAGATGGCGACACGCCGAAGACGGCAATATTTTGGGAGAGGATCCGTCGTTCCGAGATGTTGGTCAGGATCGGTGCCTGAGTTGCGCGCCGAACCTGTGAGGCGAGGTGAGAAGGGTTCCATTACTTCCACTTCACGACTTCCCCGGCGGATAACAGGACGCCAGCAGGTTTCTTTATCTGTTTTCAGTATTGGTTCCATTACTAACATTGGAACCTCGCTCGAGCCTGCGGGCAGGTATACGGTTCCTGCTGGAAGCAGGCCCGTGCTACCGCGCCACCACTGGGAAGGGGGGTCAGGAGTATCCGGACACGAGAAGCTGTCGAAGGTCCCACACAATGGCGAAAGACTTTGGTACTTTGCTCATGAGTTGAAAACAGTAATTGGTTCAGCCCTTCTAGGGAATGCAATACGGGGCTCAACTCATGAGGATCCGCCCCGCGAATCACCGGCCAGCTACAGGTCGGCGGGACGCACTGACGTAAAGGACAGATGGACGATGGCCACATCAGGACATCCCCGCGGAGGCGGGCGCCCAAGCAAGGGACCTCGTCAGTTCGTGGGTGGCAAAATTCCCACGCGTATGGCTGAGCAGGTTGCACAAGCAGCCGAGCTCGAGGGTCTGACCATCACCGACTTCATAGAGTCTGCTTTGGCTATGCGCCTGCAGCATGTCGATCTGACCGCACGGGATAACCAGGAGGAACTGCCTATCGCAGTGGCCTCTTAACGCATGAAGAGGCCCGCACATGGCGGGCCTCTTATGACGAAGTTGCAGCCTTTCACCTAAATGCTTGCCGGCGACCAGGTGAAAAGCCAGTACAGATCCCTCACGGGATTTGCGTCAGATAAGTCCGAGGGCTTATCTGTTCCCCCCTCATCGGAAGGAACATCCTCATCGTACAGCAGCGCATCTTCGAGCGCCCAGAACATTCAGAAACGGGCGCCCCGCGTGTCGCCTTGGTCAAAGATGACCCCGCGACCGTCTTTGCAGCACTCGCGCCACTCTTGGCCGGGCAACCGCGCGTCCGCATCTCCAAAGACGGAGGCCGGAGTTACCCCCTGCACAACGAGCGGGACCTAACCGATAAAGCACCTACTATGCCGGCAGCGGTACGCATCTTCGGCAAGGACGGGACCTGCCGAGCGCTCTTTTTCGATTTCGACTCATCCGTAGATGGCATTGACCGGGTGGACGCCGAGGTTCACCTCTTCACCAGCTGGCTATACAAGCACGGTATCCGCTGGATCGCCGACCATTCCCCCAACGGCGGCCGCCACATCTACGTCCCGCTCGCTGAACGCTTGCCCTTCCATGAGGCCCGAGAGCTTGTCGAAGCCATAGGCACCCGATACCGAAGCCTGGATAAGTCGCCCCACCAGAGCATTGACCGCGGCTGTATGCGCACCCCTGGTGCCGTACACAAGCGCGGCGGGCACCAGATTCTCGATATGAGCCTGTCCATGGCCTACGACATCGCACGCCGGCCCAACGCTGCTCCGTTGATCCAGTCGCTCAGGGACAACCTTCGGGCGGAGATAGCCGGTGTGCGCGCGCTCCGGCTCGAACAGACCTATGAGAGGCCCGACGACGACGGAGCGAAGATCGACGGTCCGCGTAACCGGATGTCTCGTCGGATGCTCGACATCGCCACCAAGGGGATGTACGACACCGCGCGGTACAACTCACCCTCCGAGGCGCGCCAGGCCGTACTGGTCGCGGCTGCGGCCGCTGGGCTGTCCATGACGGACGTTGACCGACGGATGAAGCAGGGGCTCTGGCCAGGGCTTGCGCAGTTCTTTGCTCGGTACGCGCCGTCCCACCGGTCGACGGCGCTCAAGCGCGACTGGGACAAAGCCATCGGACACGTCAGAGCAAATCAGAAGCTCCACAAGGACGGTGATAACAATGTCCGTAAATACCCCACAAGCCAGCCAAATACACAGCGGGGGGGGGTACTGGGTTCTTCTATCGTTGGTTCAGATCACGAGCACAGATTCATCCGGGTCTGGCGCAATGCCCTGGCTATTGCCGAAGTACGTTACCGAGGCAGCCGTCAGGGAATGGCACGCAGGATGGTCCTTCGTGCCATGGGCGCCGCAGCGCATATGACAGGCAGCAGGTTCATTGAATTCGGTGTTCGCTCGATCGCTGTAGCTACCGGTATGGACCACACCACGGTGGCCTCCCATCTCAGGGCACTCCGCCACGAACCCGAACCGCTCATCACTCAGGTCGTCGAAGCCAAGGGAACCCATGCCGATCAGTACATGCTCACGCTTCCGACAGATCTTCAGAGCGCTGCAGAAGCGATGTCCTGGCGTGCCGGCAAACTCCACTCGCTCCGGCCAGCCTTCAGAGAACTCGGCTTACCGTCCGCGTTCGTGTACGAGGCGCTCGAGCACTCCCCCACTCCCCTATCGACCACGCAGTTGGTGGAGGCAACGGCGCTGAGCCGGACCGCGGTTACTGAGGCGCTGGAGATCCTCGCCTCCTGGAAGCTGATATCCCGGGGCGGTCCAGACAACCGCGGCTGGTTAATCGACCCGTCCGGCAGTCTGGCCTGGCTCGCCGAGTACTTGGGCGTCATCGACGCCGTGACTGCCCAAATCACCCACTACCGGGAGGAACGTGCAGCCTGGCATTCCTGGCTTGCTGGACGCGCCATCGAAGGTCAACCGCTCCTCTCCCCCGGCGACTCCTATCCTTGGCATCTCGCTGAGCCTCCTCCCGATGATTGGGAGCTCTCGGAGATGGCGTTCCGTCTGACCGGATAAAACTACCGTTACTTCCGATACCACCATTGTTGACAACGGTGACATTGGTTCCACTCCCCCACTATGCCTTCGCGATGTGGCACCGTGCCTGATGAAACCGGCGGAAAACTTCCACTACTTCGGAAGCTTCCGAAACTGAACATAGCTTCCACATGGAGCTACGGCACCCAATGGAACCATTCGGTGAAATGGAAGTTTTGGCACCAACGGTCCCGTTACACCTATTTAAGGTTGTCACCGAGACTTCCATTACTACCGAAGATCCGGATGAGCGTTTCACTGAGGCAACGCCTGGTCAGTGAAACGCCACGCGCTGCACATGCCGGCCAAGCTCATCGTGGACCGGACGAGCCCAGCGCGGATTGTCGCCAGCCTCCAGCCGGCCACCTTCAGGAATCTTGATGAAGGGCCGAGGTACGGTCTGAACAGCTGGCCGGATGGGTGACCAGAGAGGAGTAATGGTTCCATTACTCACATTGGTAGTGGTTGCAGCCAGTAATAGAAGTTGCGGTAGTAATACTCCCGGAACTTCCAAAACTTCCGGCGGTAGTAAAGGTAGTCATAGAAGTATCGGAAGTAATTGGACCGCACCACCTGCTTGCTTCGAGGTGAGGATGCAGGGGGCGGGACTCAAGCCAGGTTGGCAAAATGGCTTCGCGAGTCGCCGCAGGAAGTAATGGAAGTTTTGCGTCCGTATGCCCCGGATTCCTTGCCAGAAGTGGCGGCCTTGGAACGACCCAATCCGCACTATTCCAAGTGTTTCACGTAATGGAACCATAGCTACCGTTTCACTGTCGCCAACCGGAGCGGGTCCCGGTAGCAATGGAAGTATTGGCAGCGAAGTGACCGTTGGAAGCATTGGTTCCATTCTCGTCGAGGGTGCGAGCCACCAACGGTAGTAATGGAAGTAAAGAACATTGGAAGTAAGGCTTCCAATAGAAAAACGGGTACATTGCATCCGTTACCCCCGAGACTTCCAATGGTAGTAACGGTACTAACACTTCCAAAGCTACCGGTGGGAGTAATGGAAGTTCGACTACCATTACTCCCTCGTCCCGCGTGGCGCGAACTGGGAACAGCCGGCCACCGCTACTGTGAAGAAAAATCGGTCTTGCCGGCCCGGTTCGTCCCTGACCAGGACGCTTCCTGTCAGTCTCGGCTCGACCGCAGCGCGACTACGGAAGGTACTGGCAGATGCCGGCGAGAATCATTGCAGTTTGCAACCAGAAAGGCGGGGTCGGTAAGACCACCGTCGTCACCGGGCTCGCCGAGTCATTCTCCCAGAAGCTCGGCAAATCCGTCCTAGTGATCGACGCTGATCCGCAACGGAACACCACGTCGGCGATGGGGGTAACGGAGCCAGAGTTCACCCTGAACGATGTCCTCTATGGGGATCCGGACAACAACCAAAAGATTGCCCCTGGCGTAGCCGGAGATGCCATCATCCCGGCCGGTGAGGAATGGCAAGCCAGAGCGGACAGGGGAGAGGACTACCCCACGGTTGACCTCATAGCTTCTGAGCGGAACCTGGCGTCGCGGGAGCGCGATTCCATGATGGCCCGCGAGCACCGTCTGCGTATCGCACTGAAGGGAGTGGCCGACGAGTACGACATCGTGTTGATCGACTGCCCGCCGTCATTGGGCCTCCTCACCGTGAACGCGCTGACCGCCGCCAGCCATGCAGTGCTGGTCACCGAACCGCGCGTCTCCTCAGTCGAAGGACTGTCGGAGATCGTGACGACCATTGCCGAGGTGCAGGAGAACCTGAACGAGGACATCGAGCTGGTCGGCGTCATCATCAACAAGGAGCGCAAGGGCCGGTCCGATCAGACCTACTGGATCAACAAGGTGCGCAGCGACTTCGGCGACCTCGTGCTGGATCCGCCGCTGCCCGACCGCGAAATCTTCGCCAGGTCCCAAGCAGCATCCCAGCCCCTCAGATCATTCGGGTCCGCAGCGAACATCCTCAGGTCCGATCTTGAGCAGCTTGCACAGCTGATCTGGAAGGGGAGTGGGGAATGAGCCGCCCTGATCCCGCCCCCAGAAGGGGAGGGGAGGTGGACCCGCTGGCGAAGCTGCGCCCCAAAGGTATGAAGAAGGCGCCCTCCCGCAGTGTTGTCGAAGAGATGGGTGCAGCTGCCGAACCGCCACCGCCGGCACCCACCCTCCACGCTGTGCGAAGTACCAGGGACGAGCCAGAGGTTGTCCCTGAACCGGCGGCTGAACCGGAGAGGTTGACGCAGCAGCACGGACAGCCTGTGCAGCCTATTGCAGCACCTGAGCCACCGGGCAGACCAGATCCGGAGCCGGAGGTTGCACAACAGCCGCTCGCCGCGCCTGTCTCCGAGAATGCTCAAAAGAAGCTAAAGAAGACTGGGTACTGGGAGCCGCCAGAATTCGGCGAGAGGATGCGTGCTGCATTCGTAGATACGTCCGCAGCCGAAGGCCACGAATCTCTCTCGGCTTTCATCTGCGCCGTGCTGGAGCGTGAAGTTGAACGCTTGGAGGAGAAGTACAACGGTGGTGAGCGGTACAGGAAGGGTACCCGCGGAGTGCGCCGAGGGCGGCCCGTGGGCAGCTGATTTGCTGAAGCCGACTGCATCAACCACCAAGGGCGAGGAACTGGCGGGTATGGCCAGCTCCATTGCCTCGTGCGCGAGGGCACATCACACGCTCTTCCGCAGAAGAACGTGTGACCAGGTAAGTTCCCGAGCCCCCATCACGGATGGGGGCTCTTGCGCCACTGATTAGGACCTCATTGCGTTCGGGCTGACAGGAAACCTGTTCTGTTTTGCTGCTGTCCTTATGTTGTTGAGCAGGTAGTTCGCAGGGCAGTTGTAGTGTCTTGGCTACCCAGGGGTGATGGGTATGGCTCTTGCTGCTGTGCCAGACGGTTGTTATGGCTTCGAAGGATTGGCCGCCCGTCGCTTCCATGATGACTCGACCGCTGATTGAGAGACGCGACACCAAGTGATCGCTGGATAAGGACACGACGGCGCGGTTATCTGCTGGGTTTCACATCCGCCGATGAAGGGAGACCATGTTGCCGAAATTGTGGGCCGGGATCGATGCCGGTAAAACCCATCACCACTGTGTCGTCATTGATGATCAGGGAAACCGTGTGTTGTCTCAGCGAATTGCCAATGACGAGTCGGACCTGCTGGAACTGATCTGCACCGTTGCTGCGCTCGGTGACGGGGGAGAGGTGGTTTGGGCCGTCGATCTGAACCACGGCGGAGCCGCACTGCTGATTGCCCTGCTCGCAGCCCACGACCAACACCTGCTCTATATCCCGGGCCGTACGGTACATCACGCCTCAAGGACCTACCGAGGGGACGGCAAGACTGATGCGAAGGACGCCGCAGTCATCGCCGACCAGGCCCGCATGCGCCGGGATCTGCAACCAGTTCGTACTGGAGATGACATCAGTGTTGACCTGCGGATCCTCACAGCCCGACGCACGGACAAGGCCTGCGACCGCACCCGCGCGATCAACCGGTTACGGGCACAGCTGCTGGAATACTTCCCAGCCCTGGAACAGGCCTTCGATTACAGCAGGTCCAAAGCCGGACTGTTGCTGCTCACCCGGTATCAGACCCCCGACGCCTTGCGCCGGCTCGGGCAGAAGCGTTTGCACAGCTGGCTCAGGAGCCAGGGAACCCGTAGCAGCGCCGATGTGGCCGAAAGAGCCATCAATGCAGCGAAATCGCAGTACACGACGGTGCCGGCTCAGCGTGTTGGTGCACCGATGGTCGCTGAGCTCGCGCAGGAGGTGCTCGAGCTTCAGAGCCAGATCGATGCCCTCGACATACAAATCGCGGAGCGCTTCCGTGAACATCACCAAGCCGAGATCATGCTGAGCATGCCCGGCTTCGGCCCACTGCTCGGTGCGGAGTTTCTCGGCGCTACAGGTGGGGATCTGACCATCTTTGAAAGCGTGAACCGGCTCGCCGGCGTCGCTGGTCTGGCTCCGGCGCCCAAGGATTCCGGCAGAATCAGGGGCAACCACCACCGACCGCAAAGATACGACCGTCGGCTCCTGCGGGCCTGCTACATGGCGGCCATGTCCAGCCTCAAAAGTTCCACCGCGTCACGGGCGTACTACGACCGCAAACGGGCAGAGGGCAAAACCCACACTCAATCGCTACTCTCCCTGGCCAGACGTCGGCTCAACGTCCTTTGGGCCATGCTCCGCGACGGAACTACATATGAGCTCAAACCCGCACCACCTGCGCGGGTGGCGTGAGCTATCGGAGGAGGAATTTCCCCCTTTCGATGAAGCAGAGCCTCGGGCTTCATAGCGGTTTCACACTGGGGGTTCTGCGGGCTAGTGTGTCCGGGGTATTCGTGTTCTCATGGGTCCACGGAGTTTTCCTATCTGGGGGAACTCGTGTGGTGAAGGAGCTGTCATGGCCGAGACCGGTGACCTCACGATTCCGCTGCCGACCCGACTAAACATGGCCGCGCAACTGGTCGTCATTACGCGCTTCGTTGCGGCGTTGTGTTGGCTCGGTGTACTTGCCACGCTGGGAATCATTACCGACGGAGCCCTTCTTTTGCTGAGCTTCCCACTCATCATTACCGCCCTGGCAACCTGGGCTGCACGTTACAGCCGGAAACAAGTTCATGGAACGCGGGGGAGCGAAGCTGCGTCCGAGTCTGTGCTGGGGCGGACTGCTGTCGTTCCGGTCTACTATGCGGCGGCTCTGAGCTGGATCGTCATTGCCGCTGCGATATTCCACGGCAACATCGGGTTGGTGTCGCTGACCGCATTGCCCCTTCTAGCGACTTTCGCAGCCTACGGCGCGAACAAACGATTGAAGCGTGAGCTGGCGGAGAACAGCACCCAAATGATGTAAGAGGCCGAGAAGCCGGCTATTGCTCGGCACGGTGCCTGCCTGTACTAATACGGGCCTCGCGTCCGCTCGGACAGTAAAGCGTTCTTTGTCTTTTGCTGCTGTCCGTTGGATCATACGTGCCCGCTCCGGCGGTTCAACCGGCCTGCGGCCGGCTGCGCGTCCAGGACTTCGGTTCGGCGCTCCTACGTCGCTTATTTCCTTACCGAACTTCTGCCCGCTTGCCCTCACGGGTTGGCTCCGCCTCCGTCGGGCACAGCTCCGCGATGCTCCGCCAGCAGGCAAAAAACATGGTGGGGGAGAGGGAACCAGAACCGCTGATCACCAAAGGTTTCCCGCCCTGCCTATGAACCGAAGGAGCGAACCCATGAGCGTTGCAGCAATGACCCGCACGACCACCATAGACACCAACGAAACCGTCGCCGCCCCTGGGCTTCCCGCCGATGACCGGATGGGGGACGGGTACGACTGGATGGAAACCCTCGAAGGCACCGGCTGGTCAGCCCTGCCGAACTGGGGATCCGACGGCTGGGATGCCGGCGCCTGGCCGCTGATCGTCTTCGCTGTGGCCCGCACCCGTGACGAGTCTGGAGAGCTGTTCGGTTACGGAACCTATGTAGAGGGCGACACAAACGCGCACTGGTTCCGCTCCCAAGATGCGTGCTTTGAAGCCATCACCGAGGAAGTGTTCTTCCACTGGAAGGCAGGCCAGTCCGACGGTCCCGGAAACCTCCCAGCCACGGCAGCCGAGCTGGGTGCCGCGGACCGCAGACCATACCCCGGTTGGACCAGCTAACAACTCTGAGGGTGTCCCGGCTACAACCGGTCGGGACACCTCGCCGGCAGGCCAATAGTGCGTTGACAACATCATTGAGATTCCTTCGGATCGTACGTGCCTGCTCCACAGCGTCAACCGGCTACGCCGGCTACGGAGCCCACTAATGATTCCGGCGCTCCTGCGTCGCTTGTTCCCTCCATCATTCCCAGTCTCCTTGCACCTACGGCGTTGAGCACTGCTCCGTCAGGCACAGCTCCGCAAGCTCCGCCAGCAGGCAAACAACGACGGGGGAGAGGGCCACTGCTGGACCACCACAGGCACCTCACCACCACCGCGAAAAGGAGCAACATCGTGACTGTCCTTGAAATGCTCGACCCAGCCACTCTGACCGTTGACGCGAACGTCCGCGCTGACATGCAGCTCGACAAGCCGTTCCTCGCCTCACTGAAAGAGCACGGCGTCCTCCAGCCCGTCGTCGCGTACCGCACCGAGAGCGGGGGAGTGCACGTCCTGTACGGGCAGAGGCGCACCATCGGCTCCGTGGAGGTCAAGCTGCCACTGATCCCCGTCTACGTGGGGGAGAGCCTCACAGAGGCTGACAGGCTCGCCAAGCAGGTTGTAGAGAACGATCACCGGCAAGCCCTCACCGACCACGACCGCGCCGAAGCGTTCCACCAGCTGTCCCTGCTCGGCGTCTCAGCAACCCAGATCGCCCGGAAAACCGGGGCGAAGAAAACCACCGTGGAAACCGCGTTGAAGGTTCGCGCCAACGAGACCGCCACGAGAGCTCTGGCCCAGGGCTGGACGCTGGAACAGTCAGCTGCGCTCGAGGAGTTCAGCGACGACACCGAAGCCCTGGAGCGCCTGCAGGAGACCCTCGATCAAGAACCCGCCCGGTTCGATCACACCGTGCAGTACCTGCGCAATGAACGCGAAACCTTCCGGTTGCTCGCCGAAGCCACGGTCGAGCACAGAGAGGCCGGGACGATAGTGGTCGAAGCAGCTGGCTACCAGATGCCAGAACACCAGTACCCCCACGCACTAATCCGCCCAGATGGAACCCCGGCAACGGAGGAGGACGCGAACGCTGTTGTCCTCACCGTCACCTACAACAACAACGCCGTCAGCGTTCGGAAGGTCATCGCCAACTGGGAAGCCAGCGGGTACACGTTGCAGCCGTATTACGGTGGGCCGAGCAGCAGCACCCAGTCAGGGCCGATGACCGAGGAACAGAAGGAAGAACGACGACAGGTCATTAAGAACAACAAGCTCTGGGACGCTTCGACCGAGGTACGCCAGCAGTGGCTGATGATCCTGCTGAGCCGGAAGAACCCACCCACAGGCTGGGCACGGTTCACCGCGACCACGCTGGCCAACTACGGCAACAGTGTTGCCAAAGCCACCGCGCAGAAGCAGGAACTGGCAGCAGGGCTAGCCGGAGTCAAAGAGCCCAGCTACCGCTCCTACAAAGAACTCACAGACAAGACCAGCACCAACCCCGACACCATGGTGCTGGCCATGATGCTCGCCGCCCACGAATCCGACCTGAGCCGCGACTCATGGCGTCGCCCCGGTCAACAGGCCGCCTACTACCTGTTCCAACTCCAGGACTGGGGCTACACCCTCAGCGAGGTCGAAAGCATCATCACCGACCACGCCATGGCCACCGACAAAGCAAACACCGCAAAAGAAGACACGGAAACCTTCGAGGACGTGCACCTGGACGAGGAAGACCTGATCGCCGAGGAAACCCAGTACGCCGAAGCCGGCTAACCAACAAGGGAAGGGCGCCCCGCCCAAACGGACGGGGCACTACCCGACGAAGACAGTAGCAGGCCTCACCTGCCCTCCCACCCAAACGGTCCTGCGCTGGCGCTCCGGACTGTGTACGGTGCCGGCCGCTCCCTGGCGGTTGCGTCCGTCCCCGCTGATCTGCCTACGGCGTTTTTTGCTGCTGTCCTACGGATTATGTGGCCCCGCTCCACCAGGTCAACAGCTGCGCTGCTGCGGCCCCAGAATCTCCGGACGGCGCTCCTACGTCGCTTATTTCCTTGCCGGACTTTCTGTTTCCTTGCCCCTGCGGGGTTGACCCGGCTCCGTCGGGACCAAGCAAGCAAGCTTGCCAGCAGGCAAAAACAACGGGGGAGAGACCAACTGCTGGACCACCACAAGCACCTCACCCCACCGCGAAAAGGAGCAACACATCATGCGCAAGACACCCATCTCCGTCTCATCCGCAGCCGACATTCTGGCCTACATCCCGCACCACCTCGGGTTCACCCCCGCAGATTCGTTCGTGTTCCTGACCCTGCGCGGTAAGCAGGTCGGTGCCACCATGCGGATTGACGTACCCCAGCAGGACACAGACCCGGCACTGTTCGCCCAGACGGTCCTCGGCTACCTGTCCCACGACGTCCACGCTGACGGTGTCCTGCTCGCTGTCTACACCGACCGAGCGACCATCGACGGCACCAAACCCTACGGCGACCACGCCAATGTGATTGACGAGCTGCTGGACACCGCCGGGATGCCCATCAGAGACAGCTGGCTCGTGACCTCCACCGAGTGGATGACCTACTTCTGCGACGACGACGACTGCTGCACCTCCCGCTCGCTGGAAGAAATCACCGACAGCGCACTCAGCGCTCACATGGTGTTCGAAGGCTCCACGACCACACGGGAAACAGCCGCGAATCCCGACTACACCGGCGACGACACGAACGTTGACCGGGTCGCGGACATCATCACCGGATGGGTGATCGAGGACCCCACAGACTGGACCGCCCCGGTCATGACCGAGAACCGGGCACTGTGGCAGGAAAGCCTCGGTGCCGAACCGGACAAAGAAACCGCCCTGCAGCTCATCGCCGCCCTGCACACTCCAGCGCTGCGGGACCGGATCATTGCAGACACCATCAGCGCAGACGATGACCTGGGCACCTTCGCTGACGTGTTCCTCGGCAAGTACACAGGAACCCCGGACTGGAACCGTGTGGATGCCGTCCAGGAACTCATCATCGAACTGCTCCGGCATACCCCTTCCGGAGCCCGCGCACCCCTGTTCGCGTTCCTCGGCTGGATCAACTGGTACAAAGGCCGGTCCTCCATCGCCGCCCAGTACCTCACCAAAGCCCGCAAAGCTGACCCCACGAGCAAGCTCGCCTACCTACTCACCCAACTGGTGAACACCGGCCAGCTCGCTGAATGCGTCAAAAACGAAAAGACCGCCTACCGACCGTAAGCAACGAGTATGGGGCAGGGGACCGCACAGGGTTCCCTGCCCCGGCCGGTGTCCGAGTTGGCGCGGCGGCCTCCCCCGCTAGCGCACTGAGGCAGGATGGGTGACAGGTGGCAGGGAGCGTTCCTGACTTACCCGCTAGCTGACGACCGGCACCATCGGTGCCGGAACTGTCCAGGTGGAGAGCTGTCGGCTCGCCTTCCCTGCCGCCCACCTATGGCGACCGGGCCGGACGGGGTGTGACTTGATAGGAACGTGGCGAATTAGGGCTCTTCAGTGCTTTGTCCGCCCGGCCCGGTCATCCGTGTTCGCCGAAGTTTTTCATGGACAGGAACGAGTACGCATGAGCCTTGCAACGACTGAAACGACTACCCAGCCGGTAACCGCCGTCACGATTGGCGTGGATACCCACTCGCAGCTGCATCACGCTGCCGTGCTGGACCAGCACGGCGTCCTCCTGGGTGACAAGCAATTCACCACTGACCTTCCCGGTTACCAGCAGCTTCTGGACTGGGCGGCCGGTTACGGCATCATCAACGCCGCTGGCGTTGAGTGCACCGGCTCCTACGGGGCAGGTCTTACTCGTCATTTGTTAGCCGCCGGCATAGATGTTGTCGAAGTGAATCGGGGACACCGCCTTACCCGAAGCCGCTCAGGCAAGAACGATGCCATCGACGCTGAAGCCGCGGCGCGAAAAGTCATGTCGGGCGAATGCTCCTCACCGGCGAAGGACACTACCGGCGCGGTCGAAGCTATCCGTAACCTGCACCTGCTGCGAGACTCAGCCGTGAAATCACGGTCGGCGGCCCTTGTGCAGTTACGCGACGTGCTGATCACCGCTCCGAATGGCATGCGTGAGCAGCTCGACGCTAAGACCCTCGAGGGTAAAGCCACTCAAGCCCGCGCGCTACGCCCAGACAGTACCCGTCTGGACGAGCCCAATCATGCGGTGAAATACACGCTCCGAGAACTCGGTCGGCGCATCTTCAACCTGACCGCTGAAATCAACGCAACCGAGAAGCACATCACCAAACTTGTTGAAGCGGTCGCCCCAACAACGGCAGCGTTGCCTCAAGTCGGACCCGTCACCGTGGCTCAACTCCTGGTCACTGCGGGGCAGAACATCGACCGCTTCCCGAGCGAGGCAGCCTTCGCCCGGCTCTGCGGAGTCGCCCCGATACCCGTGTCTTCCGGCAAAACTCACCGGATGAGACTGCACCGTGGCGGGAACCGCCGTGCCAACCGTGCGATCTACCTCGTGACCATCTGTCGGTTGCGCTACGACCAGCGATCCCAGGCATATCGCGACCGTAAACGCGCCCAGGGGCACTCTTCCGCGGACGCCATTCGCAGCCTCAAACGGTTCGTCACTCGCGAGCTTTACTACGCACTGAAACGCGATCTCACCCCTAGTGCAACAACCCGCATCCTATCTAAAGCTGGCGAGGTGGATCTCGCAGGAGGGAATGGGAATTGACTTATTGGGGTGACACTAGGAGCGGTTAAGCATCCTGGCCGTGGGAGGTCAGTTCGGTGTGTAGCTGCTCTACGCGGTGTTTGATGTCGTCGCGGACCAGTCGCATTCGTTCCATTCCTTCGATGCCGCGCATTGAGGGTTCGTCGGTTTCCCATATTTCGAAGCGTTGTCCAGGGAGTGGTTCAACTTTCGCTTCTGTTCCGAGGACGATGACGGTATCCACGTTCTCAAGCAGCTCTTTGGTGACGGGTTTGGGGTATTCCCCTTCCACGTCGGCACCGAGCTCGTGCAGGGATTCCACGGACTGCGGGTTGAGCGCCTTCCCGGGCTTCGTTCCCGCGGAGTGAACTGTCATGCCGCCGTGGGCGAGTTGGCGCATGAGGGCGGCGGCCATCTGGGATTTGCCGCCGTTCTTGCTGCAGACGAACAGCACGCTCGGGGGAGTGGGTGTCTGGTTCATGCCGGCGATTGATCCTTTTCCAGGAGAGAAGTGGTGAGGGCTTTGACCCTTTCGTGGATAGCGTCACGGATTCCACGGATACGGTCAAGGGATTCTCCTGCGGGATCGGGGAGGTCCCAGTCCTCGTAGTGTTTGCCTGGGTAGATGGGGCAGGAATCACCGCAACCCATGGTGATCACAACATCGGAGGCACGCACGACGTCATCGGTGAGGGGCTTGGGATAGTTCCTGGTCAGGTCCAGGCCCATCTCCGACATGACGGTGACGACGTTCGGGTCGACTTCCGCTGCGGGCATGGACCCGGCGGAGCGGACACGAATACTGCCCTTGGACTCCACTGTCAGCAGCGCCGCCGCCATTTGAGAGCGTCCCGCGTTCTGCACGCAGACGAAAAGCACTTCCGGGGCTTCGGACACCGAGATGCCCTTTGAGGTGGCCAGGGCGGTGAGCCTGTCAGCGGCGAAATGCTCGGTGGTGGCTGGGAGATACGTGGTGATAGTCGCGGTCCTGGCAAGTGCCGTGTAGGACTCGAAGACGTACCGTTCGACCGTCTCGGCGGCGAAGACTCCGGTGAAACGCTCAGCGAGGCGTTCACTGATCCGGTGCAGGACCTCGGTATGGTCCTGCAACCCGAGGCCCCGGGAGGAATGAGTCATGACATGCTCCTGATCTAGTTGTTGTCCGCGGAGCGGCCATGGGCCAGTCCGGTCGGGATGCCGATGAGGACCGGTTCCGGGGCCCCGCAGCAGGAAGACTCTCTTTCCGCAGCCGGCGCCGGGGCATCGCAACTGGTGCCGGCGTCGGAGGAGCAGACGCCAGTCTCGGGTAGTTCCAGATGCACCGTGTCCGCGGCTTCCCGGTCTCCGGCCAGCGCGGCCGCGACGGAGCGGACCTGCTCATAACCGGTGGCCAGGAGGAAGGTGGGTGCCCGACCGTAGGACTTCATCCCGACGATGTAGAAGTCCTGATCGGGGTGGGCCAGCAGCTTCGCCCCGTGCGGGGCGACGGTTCCGCAGGAGTGGAATTCCGGGTCGATGAGCGGGCCGAGCTCACGTGGCGCGTCCACGGCAGGGTCCAGGTCGAGGCGCAGTTCCTGCAAGATGCCCAGATCGGGCCGGAACCCGGTGCAGGGCACGATGACATCGGCCAGCACCGTGCGGCCGTCCACCGACTCCACCGTCACACCGTTCGTTCCGTCGTGGAGGGCTTTGATGCTGAATCCGGTGTGCAGTTCGATGGCCCCGGATTCAACAAGTCGGCGCAGCCGCGAGCCGAGCTGCCCGCGGGCCGGCAGCCCGTCGAGGTCCCCACCGCCATACACCTTGGCTGCGGAGGGTCCGCGGACTACCCAGAGGATCCGGGTGTTGGGCTCGTCCTTGGCCAGTTCGCTGAGGCTGATCAGGGTATTGGCCGCGGAGTGGCCGGCACCGACGACCAGAACACGGCGGCCGGCGAAAGCTGCCCGGTCCCTGTCCTTCACGTCCGGCAGCGGGGAGGACACCCGGCTGGTGGCCGCGTCTTCGCCGATGGCCGGCAGGCCGGAGACGCCCAGCGGATTACGCGTCGACCAGGTCCCGGACGCGTCAATGACCCCTGCCACCACATGGTCGCTGGTCTGCCCTGTGGTGTGTTCGACCCGGACCAGAAAGGGCGTGTTCTCCCGGTTCCTGGTATGGGTTCTGTCCATGCCCTGACGGGTGACGGCGACGACCCGCGCACCGGTGTGCAGGCGGGAAGCAATTGGCTCTGTCGTGGCCAGTGGGGTCAGGTACTGGTCGATCAGTTCCCCGCCGTAGGGCAGCGCCGTCGGACGCGGAGACTCCCACCCCGTGCTTTCGAGCAGCCGTGTTGCGGCCGCGTCGATGTTGTATCGCCACGGGGAGAACAGGCGGATGTGCCGCCACTGCTCAATCGCGGCACCAGCGGTGGGCCCGGCCTCGAAAATGACCGGCTCCAGGCCTTGTTCGAGCAGGTGGGCAGCCGCGGCCAGCCCGATGGGTCCGGCACCGATCACGGCAACCGGGAGGTTCGTCAGCGAATCCATGGTGTCCTCTTTCAGCAATGGCATGGGCAATGAATGTGTCTAGGCGTGGGTGGGTTCCTCGACCAGGGCGGTCGCGATGCTGTCGGCATCCTCCAGCGCGGCGAGATACCGTTCGGCGTCCAGTGCGGCCGCGCAGCCGGTGCCGGCTGCGGTGATGGCCTGACGGTACCTATGGTCGACCGCGTCTCCGCAGGCGAAGACTCCGGTGAGGTTTGTAACCGTTGTGGGGGAGTCGACCTTGATGTAGCCCTCCTCATCCAGGTCGACCTGCCCGGCGACGAGCTCGGTCCGGGGCAGGTGACCGATCGCGACGAAGATCCCGGTCGCGGCCTGATGGCGGGTTTCGCCGGTGCGGGTATCGGTCAGCGTCACGCCGGAAACCTTGGCCTCCCCATGAATGGCGGTGATCGCGGAGTGCCAGGCGAAACTGATCTTCGGGTTGTCCTTCGCCCGTTGGGCCATGATGCGTGAGGCCCGCAACTCGTCACGGCGCACCACCACGGTCACCGACCGGGCGAAACGGGTCAGGAACGTCGCTTCCTCCATCGCCGAATCCCCGCCGCCGACGACGATGATGTCCTGATCGCGGAAGAAGAACCCGTCACAGGTCGCGCACCAGGACACCCCATGCCCGCTGAACTTCTTCTCCTCGGGCAGGCCGAGCTCCTTGTACGCGGATCCGGTCGCCAGAATCACCGCAGGCGCTTCATGGGATTCGCCGGCACCGGTGGTGACCCGCTTCAGGTGACCGGTCAGGTCCACTTCGGTGACGTCGTCGAAGACGACCTTGGCACCGAACTTCTCGGCCTGCTGTTGCAGGCCTTCCATCAACTCCGGGCCCTGCACCCCGGCCGGGAAGCCTGGAAAGTTCTCAACCTCTGTGGTGTTCATCAGTGCACCGCCGGCCGTGACGGACCCGGCCAGGACCAACGGGCTCAATCCGGCTCGGGCGGCGTAGATCGCGGCCGTGTATCCGGCAGGGCCGGATCCGATGATGATCAGCTGTTCGGTGCTCACTGGCAGTCTCCTCGATATCCGGTGGGTTACTTAGCGGCGGGGGTCAGGGACTCGATGAGTCCTTCGATGCGGGACTTGATTTCGTCCCGGATGGGGCGGACGGATTCCACGCCCTTGCCTGCCGGGTCCTCGAGGACCCAGTCTTCGTAGCGCTTGCCGGGGAAGTAGGGGCACTCATCGCCGCAGCCCATGGTGATGACGACGTCGGATTCCTTGACTGCCTCGGTGGTGAGGACCTTCGGGATCTCATGGGACATGTCGATGCCGACTTCTGCCATGGCCTCGACCGCGGACGGGTTGATCTTCTCGGCAGGCTGCGATCCGGCGGAACGGACCTCGATGGCGCCCTGGGAGAGGGTGGTGAGGAAGGCTGCGGCCATCTGGGAGCGGCCGGCGTTGTGCACGCAGACGAACAGGACGGAGGGCTTCTTGGTGGCTTCTGTAGTCATGGGAGTCTCCTGAAAGAGGAAGTGAACTAGACGGATAGGGGAGAGGTCGAGAAAAAGCGTTTGCGTGCCCAGAGGGCGACGTAGACCAGGGCGACGAGGACTGGGACTTCGATGAGCGGTCCGACGACGCCGGCCAGAGCCTGGCCGGAGGTGACACCGAAGGTGCCGATCGCCACCGCGATGGCCAGCTCGAAGTTGTTTCCTGCGGCGGTGAAGGCCAGCGTCGTCGTCCGTGCGTAGCCGAGGTTCTGCAAACGCACTCGCCTGTGAACATGCGCGTGCGCGCGGTTTCAGTCTACTCCCATCTGTGGACGGTGACCTTGCCGACTGTGCGGCCGTTCTCGACCAACTCGTGCGCCTCGCGGAGTGTGGTCGGTGAGATCGGCGCGAGTGTCGTTGTGGCCGTGGTGCGGATGCGGCCCTGATCTACAAGGTCAGCGACAGTGTTCAGGAGCTGGTGCTGTTCAATCATGTCCGGGGTCTGCCTGAGCGGGCGGGTGAACATCAGTTCCCAGTGCCAAGCGATGCTCTTGCCCTTGAGCGGGAACACGTCGCGCGGACCGTCGTCAATGGCGACAATATGCCCGAACGCTCGAACGATCCGCGCATAGGTTTCGATCTGCCCCGCGGAATGCGCGGTGAACAGCCAGTCCACGCCATCCTGCGCGACGGCGAGCACCTGCTCAGCCAGGTCGTCGCGGTGGTTCACCACATGCTCCGCGCCCAGGTTGCGCACCCAGGCGGAGCGTTCATCGTCGGAGGCGGTGGCGATCACGGTGACGTTCGGCAGGAGCGCGTCGGCCAGTGCCAGCATGATCGATCCGACTCCGCCGGTCGCGCCGATCACCAGCAGGGTGCCGGTCGAGTCCTCGGTAAGGGCGAGCCGCTCGAACAGGGTCTCCCAGGCGGTGATCGCCGTCAGCGGCAGCGCAGCAGCGTCGGCAAACGACAGCACCTGCGGCTTGCGCCCCGTAATCCGCTCATCCACAACATGCAGGCGCTGGTTCGTACCTGGCCGGTCGATGCTGCCCGCGTAGTACACCTCGTCACCCGGAGCGAACAGCGTCACCGCTGAGCCGACCTCGCGCACCGTACCGGCGGCGTCGAAGCCGAGCACCTTGAACCCGTTCGCAGGAGCGCCTTCCCGCAGTTTCACATCGACCGGGTTCACCGAGACCGCCTCGACCTCGACCAACAAGTCATGCGGTCCAAGTTCGGGCACCTCGACCTCGCGGGCGGTCAGCGCCTCGGGGTCGGTGGCGGGGAGGTTCTTCTCGTATCCGATCGCAGTCGTAGCCGTCATGCCAATTATGGTTCCCCAGACCTACTGGTTACCGTCAAGGCAACCTAGTACCCATCGGATACCATGAACGTATGAGTCAGACCGTGGATGAGTGCGACCGGAACGACGTGTACGCGGCCATGTGTCCGTGCCGCGACATGCTCGACCTGCTCGCCAACAAGTGGAGCGCCCTGGCCATCGGTGCGCTCGAAGACGGGCCGCAACGCAACGGGCAACTCAAACGACGCTTGGAAGGCGTCAGCCCCAAGGTGCTGTCCCAGACCCTCAAGCGTCTCGAAGACCACGGCCTGCTCACTCGCACCGTCTACCCCGAGGTTCCCGCTCGCGTGGAGTACGAACTTACTGACCTCGGACACAGCGCAGCCGCCCCGTTGAAGCATCTGCGCGACTGGGTTGAACACAACGTCGGAACCGACCAGTAGCGACCCCCTCGGCGCTACATCGAGCCAGGAGTCCCGGCCTCCGCGTAATACCGCGTCAACACAGACGAGGCGTCGCGGTCGCCGTCACCGGACACGACAGAGTTCAGCAGGTACCGGTACCCGTCACCGGTCGTCATCACCCTAATTGATAACGTCACACCTAGAAGGTGCGAAGTAACCGACGCGCGAGCACAGGAGCGCTTCTGTCATTTCGAAGGCGAGACTTCGCGCGATTGGGATTCGCCGGGCCATCCTTCTTCTCTTTCGTCGAACGTCACCGCAACACCGTGTCGCTGGGGTTCGTGAAATCTTCTTCCGGAAGCGAAACCCAGGTACTGCGCCATGAGGAACTCGCCGCAGCGATGCACAGGCGTTCGACAGTTCGGTCGCACGAACCGATCGTTTGTTAACGGACGGCACTGTACGTCGATCGAAAGTCGCGCCGACACCCCCTGCGAATTCGCGTCGCGGGATAGTTTGCCAGGATCCGGCGATCAGCGTGGTGCGCATCAAGGAGGTGCGCAGCGGCCTCAGCACGAGGAGCCTGCCCGCGAGGCCGACCACCCCGCCCCTAGGAACGGTAGGAGTGCGACGTCGGGGCGAGCTGGGGGCCACCCCCCGAGACCGAAAGTAGCACCGCAGCGACGATAAGCGCCACGCCAACCAGGGTGGTCGTCAGCTCCCCGACCAACGAACCGATCCATCCGCGTTCCTGGAGGTCTCGGAACATCCTTATGCTCAGCCCGAACGTTCCGTTCGAGCTGCGAACCGATCGTCTCGATGCGTCGTGGCAGACGCCTCAGCTGTCCACCGATGACCTGGAGTTGCACGCGGCCGTCGGCGAACATCTCCCTTGAGTCCATCGCCAGACGTATGAAATGAGGAGTTCGAGCAAGGGCCCGATCGACCAAGTCGTAGTCGGCAACGAGCTGGCACAGCGTTCCCTCGAGTGACACGAAGGAAACGACTGGCGTTCTCCTCCGCTGTTGGGGACGTCGGGTCGGCTGAAATAATGGCCGGGACGATACGGTGGCGAGTCAGAGCGCCGTGATCCACCGCGCGATCTCGTCAGCGAGCTCGTCGCTATTGTCTTCGACCATCAGCATGTGGCCGTTCCCAGCGAGAACAGGCAGTTCGGACGACCAGAAGGTGACGGCGGCGCCCTGATCGGTGAGCCAGGCCACGATGTCCTGATCCAGCTGCGAGGGGTGGTCGGTATCGGCTCCACCCGTGAAGACGAGAATCGGCTTGTTCGTGAACGCGTCGGTCGGCCCGATCCTCATTTGGCTCCCACCGATGTTCTGACGCTGATAAAGCATCCGGGCCGGGATCGGCCGAAGGGTGCGGCGGAACACCTCGATGCACTCGCGGGGGAACCGCCGGCTGGGTCCGATGGCCTTGTCGTTCACGAAGGCGCTTGTGGGTTCCCAGAAACCCATCTTCGGGATGGTCCAGTCGATGGCCGCTCCACGGATGGAGACCTCCTGGTCGGACTCCCTCACGATCTCGGGCACCGCCTGTACATTTCCAGGCGGGCCCGGAGCGACGGCTACGAGCCCGTCGATGAGATCGCCATGCGTCTCTAGGAGGCGGAAGCCAATCGGACCTGCCATCGAGTGCACGACCAGCACGACGTTCCGGCCGAGACCAGAGAGGAACACGCCCATCCCTCGGCACACGCTCTCATAGTCCAGCCGCGCAGACGCCGCACGATCATCGACGTGTTGGGCCGCCTCATAGGACAACCCCAGCCAGTCCACCACCAGCACACCGTAGCCAAGCGATACCAATCGTGCCGCCCAGCCCTGTCGGCCGTCGGGCGTCTCGAGATAGCACTCCTTCGAGACACCACCCCCGTGCACGAGGACGATCCACCGAGCAGGCGCACCCGACGGCGCCAGTTCGGTGTACGAGATCGGCGCGACGTCGTCTGGGCGTGAAATCGAATCCATAGCTTCCCCAGGCCTGTTAGGCAATGACGGCGTCGAGGGCCCGTGCGAGCCTCTCCGGATGCGTGAGCATCACCAAATGGCTTCCGTCGATCTCGATCGTGCGCGGACTATCAAGCCGCCCGGCCGCGGCCTGGTAGATCTCAGCGGGAACGGCCTGGTCCTGAGCGAGGAACACATAACTTGACGGGATGCTGCTCGCCCAGAACTGGTCGAGGCGGATCGGCTCATTGGACCAGCCTGCCGGCGTTGGGACGAGCCTCGGCTCGAGCGCGGCGAGCTGCTGCTGCTCGAACGGGGACATGTCCTGCATAGACGCGGCCCAGAGCTCAGGCGGCATGACGATGGTGTTGTCGTCGGACTGACTCGCAAGCGCCTTCATCGCTGCGACCAACGGATCGGGGAGCACGTCGTTAATGGTCTCGCCGTCGCGCAGCACCCAGGCGTCGACGAAGACGACCCGGCCGATGCGCTCGGGCATCGCCTCAGCGACGAGTTGGATGAGCGGACCTCCGCCGCTATGACCGACGAGCACGATGTCGAGCTGGGTGAGCTCTCTTACCTGATCGATCAGATCGCGCGCCATCATGCTCATCGTGACGCCGGAGCGGTCCACGTCACCGTCTTCGAGACCGCGCAGCGTCGGCGCGATCACCTCGTGCCCCATTCTGCGCAATTCGTCGGCGACGCCGTCCCACGCCCAGCCGCCTACCCATCCGCCGTGCACCAGTACGATCTGCATTGATCATCCTCTTCGCATATTTATCTGCTGAGCAGAACTTGTTCCTAACTAGAAGACACAATAGCTTGCGCGGCGCCAACAGTCCAGCATGGCTCGAGCTCTCTTCAGAACGCGCCGAACGACCCCTGCACCAGGTCGCAGGGGAAAGAGACGACGAGCCTTCAGGAGGTCAGGTCGGCCAGACGTACGGCTGCCTCATCGAGGAGTGCGACGAGGGTCTTCACCTTGCGGGGAGGCAAGCGGAACACCGGGGCAGATGCGTTGATCGCCAACCGCAGCCCGCTCGCCGAGGGAACGGCCACGGCCACCGAGGCCACGCCCTCCTCGCTCTCCTCCCGGTTCGTTGCATAGCCCTGCTTCGCGACAAGATCCAGTTGTGCGAGGAGCTCGGTCTTGGTACGGATCGACTGCGGAGTCACCTGTGAGAGTTGCTCGTCGGGGTAGAGACGGTCCAATTGTTCTCGCGGGAGCTGCGCCAGGAGAACCTTTCCCGTGGAGGTGCAATGGGCCGGCATCTCCTTGCCCAACCGTGAAGCGACTCGCACCGCCGTCGTCGGTTCCGCGACCGGGGTCGTGCCCGACGTGAACCAGATCCAGCTCAGCCCCGACATCGCCCGTACCGTTCCTCGACGCGCGCACGAGGTGCTCGGTATCGTGACCGAGAGCTGGAGCCCGCTCGGCCGCGGGCCCGAGCTGCGGGAGAACCCGACGATCGTGCAGATCGCGGCGGACGTCGGACGAACGGCGGCACAGGTGGTGCTCCGCTGGCACGTGCAGCAGGGCCTCGTGCCGGTGCCGAGATCGTCAGACCCCAAACGCCTGGTCGAGAACCTCTCGGTCTTCGACTTCCGCCTTAGCACCGACCAGATGGCCACGCTTGCGTCCCTCGACAACGGCGAAGCCGCCGCGCGGGACTCTGACCTGCCCGAGAACGGTCATTAGTCCACCAAGAACACCAAAATCGTCACCGATCTGGTAAATTCAGCGCGCTCTGGAGACGCAGCAGAACGCCTCGCGCGGCTCCTGGACATTCGACTACACGCAGGACCGGCTCTCCGCCATCATGCGCTGCACACACGACCGCTGCCTCGAGACCGCCGACGAATACGGCTCGCCAGGCTTGCCCGGTGGACTTCGGCGACTGCGCGAAGCAACTGACCGGCGGCGAAGGTGATGGCTCGAACGTAGGCGCGATCTGCCTTGCTCGCCTCACCTTCGGCTCGCTCGACAGCCGCGTCCAAACCATCGCGAAGTCGCGTGCACTGCAGATGGCGGCGAGGGAGAGAGTAAGTTCTGCAGTGTGCCCGATCGGGAACAGGGGGTGGGCTTTAGTACCCCTGCCCGAATTCGCGAAGTCTGGGCCACAGATCGCCGCCGACGACGCCGAAGACCCCTACGTCCGCCAGCATGCCGCCGAAGCCCTGCTTGAGATCAACGAAGACCGGAAAGTCAACGGCCGCTACCTCGCCGTCAAGACCCGACAGAACCTCGCCCGCCTCACCGACTTCGCCGAACACACCCGTCGGTTTCCCTGCCTCTTCCGCCTCGATCAACGCCACCTGTGCACCCCTATCAGCGGGAGCGAGGGTCTCGGGAAGCTTCTCAAGCCGACGGGCAACTCGCTCGGCAGTGCTTGCGAATCGGCGGTACGGACGACCCAACTGTTCGCTCGTGTTGGGGTCCTGGCCGTGCCCCATGAGACGGCGGAGCTGCTCCTCGCTGACCTCACCACCGGGTTCGACGGCGCCAGAAATGTACGCGAGACCCGATCCGAGCCATGAGCCCGGCGGCGTGCTGTTCAGTCGTTCAGCCGGTGGAGCCAGTAGCCGGGTTCGCGGCGCTCGTGGGCGTAGGCGAGGATCAGGATCGTGTCCGGCTCCACCGTGTAGACGATGCGGTACGGGTATCCGCGAACGGCCTTGCTGCGGATCACGGTGCCATCGTCAGCGGTCGTGAATGGTGGGGCGGCGTTCGGCCATTGGTCGAGGTCTTTCCGGGCTTGCCTTGCTCGGTCGATGAGCGCAAGGCCGATCCCTGGCTCCTGGTCTTCGTACCAGCGCACGGCGGCGTCGAACTCCGCGACGGCCTCGGGGTGCTCTCGCTGGGCCAAGGTCATGCGGTGAGCAAGGCGCGCAAACGCTCGTAGTGCTCGTCGGCATCCACCAGATCGACCGCACCCTCACGCACCTCGGCCAGTCGCCGGGTAGCCTCGGCACGCCAGGCTGCATCGACCTCGCTCTCGTCGTCTGCATCATGGAGGCTTTCGAGCAGGGCGTTAGCGACGACCGCGCGCTGATCGGCGTCGAGCGCGAGGCCGTCTCGGATCAGAGTTGCGGTGTCGGGTGTCATGTATTCAAGTGTACGTCGAACGGCCGACAATCGCGCTGGGCGTCTGTGGCTCGGGTTGCGGGGCTGCTGTGAACGTCACGCCGACGCGACGTGCTGCTGATGCTCATAGGCCGCGTGCTGGCCCGTCATGTCGCGGGTCGTTGCGCCGCGGGTCGCGTTCGGTCGGCTCGCGGAGTTGCCGTTCGCGTTCGGCGAGTGCTTGCTGCCTTGCTTCGTGCTCGGCGCGGGTGGTTTCGATCCGTGCGGCGGCGTCGCGGATCGGTAGCGCGCGGAGGTAGTCGGCCTCGGCTCGGAGCGCGGTGGCTTGCTGGTGCGCCTGTCCTGCTTGCTGTGCTGGGTTCGGCAGGCGCATCCCGACCCGGTGGCGCATCACCGCCTGCGGCCCGTACTCGCTGACCAGCAACGCCCGGCGTTCCTGCTCGTGCCGCTGCCGCAACTCGTCACGGTCGGCTCGCGCGGCCTCGACGTGCTGGGCGGCGTCGATCACGCGGGGATCGGCCTCGGCGCGACGCTCGGCCTGTCGTGCCGCCCACTCGGGCAGGGTGTCGGTGGTGCGGGGTGGTTCGCCCCATGTTTCGCGCACCCGTGCCCGAACCGTCCGGGTGTGCTCGCTCGTCTGGCGGTGCTCCGCGCGGGCCTTGCGCCTGCCGAGCCTGCCGACGGTGGCGAGTCGGCTGCTTGCGGCGGCCTCGCGCTCGACAGCATCGAGATAGGTGGTGCCGTCTGCCTCGGCCTGCACCGTCAACGGTTCCGCGATTTCGGCACGGATGCGCGCCGCCTCGTCCTCGGCGTGGCGGAGCACGTCGGCGTGCTCGTCGTCCTCGGTCTTGTGTGTTGCGCGCTGGGCGTCGAACCTGGCAGCGGTCTGCTCCCAGCGTTCCGCCGCACGTTCGGCTCGTTCGGCTTCGGCGGTGAGGCGGGCGAGTTCTTCGGTGATGAGCTGCACGGGGCCATCGCTGACGAGGCCTTGCACGGCGTCGATGGCTTGGGCGGTGGCGTGGTCGAGGCCACGGTCTGCCGGGTCGCGTTCCATCGCCTCAACGAACCGCGCCCGCGCATCCGCCATATCAGCGGCGACGACGTGGAGTTGGTTCTGTTGGCGGCCTCTCGTCATGCCGACGTAGACGCCTGCCGCGCTCGTCGCCTCCGACAAGGCCGTGTGGGAGGCATCGACGGTTGCGCCTTGGACGCCGTAGGCGGTCGCGGCATACGACAGGTGCGCCCACTCGCTCACGTACTCGGCGGGGAGGGCGACGGTGCGGCTGTGCTTGCCTCCGCCGCTGACTTCGCGGGCGTAGACGCTGCCCTCGTCGGTCACATGCTGCACGATCCATTGCTGCCGGTTTGCCACGCCGAGGTCGCTGCTGTTCTTCCGGGTCTGGATCAGGTCGCCAGCGCCGATGCTCAGCCCGTCGCTGCCGGTCGTCGTCATAGTGTCGTCGACCTCGCCGCGCTCGACCCGCCCGGCGCGGATGTGCTCGTTCAGCTCGGTGGCCTCGTCGTTGGTGGCGACGGTGATCGCTTCGCCGTCGTGGGCGTGGGCGGTGATGTGCTCGCGGGCCGCTTCCTCGTCGGCATGCAAGGTCACGAGGCCCATCGTGGCGAGTCGGTCGAACACGTCGCCGGGGTGCTCCCGGTCACGCATGACCAACGTCAACGCCGCATACTCGGCATCGGTGAACCTGTGGAGTTCGGTCATGTCGTAGGTACGGCCACGAATCTGGGCGGCCATGTCGAGCACCCCGCCGCGCCCGACCGCCGGGAGCTGCGCCCGGTCGCCCACGAACGCGACCGACGCGCCTGCCTCGGCGGTGACGGTCAGCAGAGCGAGGGCGGTGTCCTGGTCGAGCATCCCCGCTTCGTCCACGATCACCCGCTCACCCCGCGACAGCACGGCGTCGTTTGGTGGGCCGGTGTAGATGTTCCCGGTTGCAGGGTCGGTGTCGCCGGGTGCGAGGCGTGTCCATACGCCGTCCTCGTTCCACCGCCACCCATGCGCATACACGAGCGCCGCGACGGAGGTTGCGGGCACGCCGAGTTCTTCGTGGGCGACCTGCGCCGCACGCAACGTCGGCGCAACCACCCGCGAGGATCGCCCGTGCTCGGCTGCAACCTCGATGGCGACGCCGAGCATGGTGGTCTTGCCTGCGCCCGCCGCGCCCTCGACAATCACGAGCGGGTTGGTCGAGGCGACGGCAGCGGCGGCCACGGTCTGCCCGGTGTCGAGTCCGGCGGCTTGCGCAGCGTCGGTCACGTCGGGGTGCTTCGGCTCCCGTTCCGGCGTCGCGGCGGTGAGTTGGTCGCGGAGTGCGGTCTCGGCGGCGACGACGCCAAGGCTGGTGAGGTGGGCGACGTGCTCGGGTTGCACCATGCCCGGCGGCAGCACCGAGAAACAATCCGAGGCGGCGAGTCCGGTGGCGAGGTCGATGAACTCGCGCAACTCCGCCGGGGTCGCTTGCACGCCTGCCTCGGTGGTGATGCGGGTGACGTGCTCTCGCACGGTGTGCGGTGTCCAGGTCGATGCAGCCGCCGCGCAGCGATCCAGCGCACGACTGGCGACCTGTTGCACGCTGAGGTCATCCAGCGATGCCGGCGCAACGGTGTCGGGGTGCTGCAAGCTCTCGGGGTGGTAGCCGGCGTCTCGGAGTTCCTGCTGCCACCACTGCTCGTTCTTCAAGTCCGCCGGTTTCTTGCCGGGCCGCTGGAACGCCCACGCCGCGTCCTGCATCCGAGCGGTCAACACCGGGCCGGGCGTCTCGCCGGGATGCTTCGCTTGCCACTCGGCCTCCATGCGTTCCAGGTTGCGTCTGATCTGCGCCGACCGCTTCGACATGACGGCGTTGAACGGCTCCAACTCCACAACCTCACCGCTTACGGGGTCGAGGGTCAGGCCATGCTCGGAGAGCGTGGCGGCGAGCTGGGGGTGCGCGGCGATCACCGCCGTACCGAGAGCACGGATCGCGCCCTGCTGCTGGAACAACGCCGCCGTGGTCAGCGCCCGCCACTTCCCGCCCGCCCACACCCTCGTGCCAATCTGGAAATGGATATGCCGGTGCGGATCACCCGCACGACTCGTCTTGTGCGTGATCGCGACGGTCTGCATGTGCTCGACCGGCAGCACCTCCTGCGCGCCGCGCGGCCCCGCCAACGTGACCGAATGCTGACCAAGGAAGTGCTGAATCTCCCGCGCCGCATCCCGCTGCGTCGCGTCCAACGCCTCGGACACGTCCGGGTGGAGTGCGGCGGCGACCGACAGGCTCTTCGGCGCGTTGATCGTCATCTCCGCGAACAACGGCGACCCCCGACGCACCTTGCCCGGCTTGCGCGGGGTACCCATCGACTCCCCGGTGTCCGGGTTCACCCAATCGACCCAGGCTTCGTACTCATCCGCCGACAGCGACCGAGCAGCGGTGACCTCGCCGGTCGCGTCGATCACGGCGTACTCGGCCACGGCCTGGTCTGCGCCGAGGTAGTACTCGTCAGCGCGGGAGCGGTCGGCCTCGACATAGGCGCGCGCGGCAGCACCGCTGCCGTGGAACAGCTTCACTCCACCCTTCACTCTGGCCTCCCTCACGAGTCGTCTCGTGAGAGAGGTGCGCACTACGGCCCCGCCGTAAAATACGTGCCTCACTGAGATAGGGGGCAGATGACTGATGGAGCCGAGCGTCAGCGCGAGAGCGTCGCACAGAGTGTCGCTGGCAAGAGTTGGCGTCACAAAGTTCGAGGGAACTTTCGGAGTTCGGTTCGATGAAGTGACTAGTCTTCTCGGCGAACTTCGTGACCTGATTACTGCCCGATGAGTCTTCGGGCAGCGGTGACGACGGAGGCACGGCGGCGTGCGTGTTCGGCGTCGCTCTCGGCTCCGGTGATCATGCGGGCGACCTGCGGTACCGCTGACCACCATCCGGCGAGTGAGAGCACGAGGAACATCAGGTGGTCGGCGTCGAGGTCGCTCGTTACTGTGCCCTTGGCCTGTCCGTCGGTCATGGCGGCGACTTTGTATCCGTAGTATTCGCGCCGCTCGGCCTCGTCGGGTACTTCGGTGTCGAAGACGAGCCCTTCCCAGCGCATGAGCCTGCCGAGTTCGGGGTGCTCGCGGTGGTAGTCGTAGACGCGCCCGGCGTAGTCGCCCACGTCCTCGGTTGCGAATGATTCGACGGGCACGTCGCGGGCTACCTTCGCCAGTTCCTCGCGCAGTACGGTGGCGAAAAGTCTGTCCTTGCCCCCGAAGTGCGTGTAGACGCGCTCCTTGTTCACCCCGGCGGCCTTGGCGATGCGCTCGATGGTCGTGCCGTGCGGCCCGTGCGCGGCGAACTCGGCCACCGCCGCGTCGAGGATGCGGCGCTTCCTGCCCTCAACATCCCAGCCCATCGTTCCCACCTCCCGTCTCGTGCGGTAAACCCAACGCTCACGTTGCGTCTTCGCGGTTAGCCTACTACAGTCAAATCCAACGGAAACGTTGGATTTGGAGTGGTGGTGTCTGCGAACTCGACGGAACAGATAGCGGGAGCAGGCGAGGCGCGCGAGCACCCGGCAGGGAACGGCGTGGTCGTGCTGCTCGTGGTCACGGCGCTGCTGGTGCTCACGCAGTTGTACGCGGCAATCCCGCTGATCGCCCCGATCGGTGCGGAACTCGGCTCTGATGTGACGTTCGCGCTCTCGACGGTGTTCAGCGTGTGCTATGCGGTCGGGTTCCTGATCTGGGGGCCGTTGGCCGATCAGTACGGGCGGAAGCGGATCATGCTCATCGGCCTGGTGTATCTCACCGTCGCGACCATCGCCTGCGGCTTCGCCTCCACGGTGCCGATGCTTGCTGCGCTGCGCGGGGTGCAGGGGGTGATGGCGTCGAGTTTCGCGCCGGTTGCGCTCGCGTATCTGGCCGAAGCGACCCCGCTGAAGCGTCGGGCAACGGCGATCGGGGCCATGTCGACGGCATTCCTCGTTGCCGGGATCGCAGGCCAAGTACTCGCCTCCGCGCTCAGCCTGACGTTGGGCTGGCAGTGGGTGTTCATCCTCTCCGGCATCATGCTCGGCCTCGGCATGATCGGCGTCGCCGTGCTCGTCACCGAGCCGCACAGTCGCAGAGACGATGCGAGCCTGGTGCGTCGCTTCGCCGTAGTCGGGAGGGTCGCCACACGCCCCTCGGTGCTGCTACTGAGCCTCGCGCACCTAACGCTGCTGTTGTCGTTCGTCGGCATGTACACCGGCCTCGGCCCGCACCTGACCGACCTCTGCCTGGACTCATCGCAGGTGATCTGGCTCCGCCTCGTCGGGCTGCCGGGCATGTTCGCCTCCCTCTTCGCGGGCGCTATTGCGAAGCGTCTCGGCGGCGCGGGGGTTGCACGTGCCGGGTTCGCCCTCGCCGCGATTGGGCTGCTGATCGAAGCCGCACTCTCGGCATCCCTCGCGGGCACGGCGCTGGCGAGTCTCGTGTGAGTCACTGGGGTCGCGCTCGCGGTGCCCGCGATGATCACCCTGTTCGGCGAGACCGCCGCCCCGAACCGGGCCGGTGGGATGGCGCTCAACGGATTCGTGCTGTTCCTCGGTGCCAGCGTCGGCCCACTCACTGCCTACCTGGGCTTGGACTTCCCGATCCTGCTCGTCAGTCTCGCCGCGCTCATGGTGCTCGCCGTCGCCAGCCTCACCGGGTTCGCCCGACTCACCCGCACGCCCGCTTCGGAGGTACCTGTATGACTCGCATCCTGATTCTCGGCGCGACCGGGCGCACCGGAGCCGCCATCCTCGCTCATCTCCCCGCAGGCATCGAGGCGACCGCTGCGCTGCGCGATCCGGCAGACACCACGCGGCTCGCCAAGACTGCTGCATCGCTGACCTCCACGGTCGTGAACATCGCTGAGAACGCCAGTCTCACGCAAGCAATGCACGGCATCGACGTCGTCATGAACGCGATCCGACTGCGTGAGGACATCGCCCCGACCGAACTCGTGGCCGTACATGATCGACTCATCGAGGCAAGCACCAAGGCCAACGGCGCTCCGGCCCGGATCGTCACGGTCGGCGGAGCAGGAGCACTCCGACTCCCTGGAGACAGACGGTTCTGGCAAGACCCCCGGTTCCCAGAACCCACACTGCCGCGCGGGAGAGCACACGCCATGCTGCGCGACCACCTCGAAGCGGGCAACGCAGGATCAGAATGGGCGTATCTGATCCCGCCGCCCGTCTACGAACCGGAGGGGCCGACGACAGCACGCTGGGAACGAGTCTCCCCTTCCACAGACGAGACTGCGTTCACCCGACAAGCGATCAGTTATGCCGACTTCGGAGCGGCAGTCGCGGAGACTTCCACCAAGGACGACACTCGCACGCAACTCATCGCATGGCCCAGTGAACTGACAGAAAAGCACCCGATGAGTGGATAGGCGCATCTCCCCGCCGTTGTCGGCTCGGACACGGACGACGCATCGACCTGTGGGCCTGGCGGCGTACAACGTTGTCCGGCTCGTTGTGATCCGTGACGGCACGGCCATCGTGTTCAGCGAGTTCGGACAGCAACCCGTCAGCTTTGGCGACGCGGTGCTGCTGGGGCCGAGCGTGCTGTTCGGCGTCGAACCCGAGGGGCGGGTCACCTATACGACGGTCTACATCGACACCGACATGGCGCTGGATCAGTTCTTCTGGCAACACTCCGCGATCTTGCACGACCGCCTCGACGCCCACGACTTCGCGGGAAAGGTGTACACCGAACCTGCCCAGGTACTGCACCTGGGCCGGGATCGAGCCGGGCGGTTGTTGCCGTGGCTGGACGAGCTGGTCGCCCTCACCGTCGAGGGCAAGTACCTGGAACGGTTCCATCGGATGCAGGCGCTCTGGTTCCTCATCACCGATGTGATCGCGCCGTGCATCCGCGTCTCGACGGTGCGGCTGACCCGGCTGCAACGTGCCCGCGCTCGCCCGTTCTCCGCTCGAAGTCGGGTGCCTGAACCGTTGCGTCGTGAGGCGATGCTGGTGCGCGACGCGCTGCACAGCCGGATCACGCACCCGTGGACGCTCGCGGAACTGGCAGCCCTGGTGCGGCTCTCTCCGAAGCACCTGGTGCGCGTGTTCACGGACACGTTCGGGAAGACCCCGACCGCCTACCTGGTGATGCTCCGCGTGCAAGAGATGGCGCGGCTCCTACGCGAGACGAACATCACCGTCACCGCCACCGGGCAGCGGGTGGGGTGGCGGAGCCGGTCGCGCGCGGTAGAAGCATCCACAGCGCACACCGGAGTGACACCGAGCCGCTACCGAGACATGCGCCCGCTCATGACCGACCTCCCATGACCGAGCCGGTCGCGCTGCCCGGCAAAGTGCCGGAGTGACCGGGAAACGCCCGGCCTGCTCGTCTCCTGCTTCGCCGCGACCGCCGGTGCTTGGTAGGCCGGTTCTTCCCCCTGGTTGCTCGGGGGTGGTCAGAGAAGGGAGGTCGTCATGTCGCTGCTACTCGAACGCCCGGCGACCACGCCGACCGGTCATGAGCCTACAAGGACGCCGCAGTCGCCGCACCCCGCGATAGTGCAGCCGGTCGAGCCGTGGAGTTGCGTCTATGTCACCAGCATCCGTCACCGTCGCATATTGGCGGCGACCGCCTATGACTGTGTGCGCTTCGTGGTCGTGCGCGACGGCTCGATCATCCTCACCGATGCCGATGCCGATGCCGATGCGGGCGGGTCGGCGTCGGTGGGTGATGTGGTGCTGGTCGCCCCGAACGTCGAGTTCGGGTACGAACCCGAGGGCACCGTCACGGTGAGGACAGTGGCAGTGGATACCGATTACTGGTCGAGCAGTTGTTCTGGCAGCACCTCGACGTGCTCGCGGACGGCGAAGCCGCACGCGACCTCGCAACTCACCTGTATCCCGATCCGGTGCAGGTGCTGCGCGTCGGAGAATCGCAGGCCGAACGGCTCGGGCCGATCCTCGATGAACTCGCCACACTCACCGGCGAAGACCAATCGCCGCGCGGCTACTTCCGTGCGTATGCGCTGCTGTTCACGGTGCTCGCCGCCATCGCGCCGCTGGTTCGTCACGCGCCGGTGGAGGTGCCGCCGCTGACCTCTCGGCAGCGGGCCGTGCGGGTCGCGCCTCCCCGGTGGCGGGAGTTCAAGCCGGTGCGCCGCGAGATTATGCGCACGGCGGCGCTCATGCAGAGCAACATCGCCAGGCAGTGGCCGCTCACCGAACTGGACGCGCACGCCTGCCTGTCGCCGAGTCAGCTCAATCGGGTGTTCAAGGACTCGTTCGGGGTGACGCCGCCGGTGTACCTGTCGATCCTGCGCGTACAGGAGATGGCGCGCCTGATCCGCGAAACCGATCTGCTCATCGGCACGATCACCGAACGGGTCGGCTGGTGCCACCACTGCGGGCAAGCCTCGCGCATCTTCCGCCGCTACATGGGCGTGACCCCCATCGAGTACCGGCGCTACGGCCCACCGTCCGCGAGCCGGGCGGGGCCGGGCGTCGGCATCGCCACCGCACGCGCCGACGACTCCCGTGGGAACGGGTGCGCACCTACCTACTGACACCTGCCCACACGACCGGAGGAACCCGACGATGAGCACCGCCACCACGCGACCGCGATACGCTCCGGCGCGCCTGCATGTCGGGGTGGGGGTGACGGTTCCGGCAAATTGCCGGAACCGTGCGACCAGGGCTTTTACTCCCGGCCGGGGTGGTTCCGTCGAATCGGCGGCACCACACTCGCGGGGCGACGGTCGGGGAAAATTTCCCACACCGTCCAGCCTGCGACCTCGGCCCGCTGTGCTGCTCGTTGTGGTTCTCGTGACGGTGGTGGCAAATTGGCACCACCGTCCGACCAGGAGTTTCGCCGTTGCCCCCGCGAACCAAGCCGCATCCGCTGCGACCTCACCGCGACCGTTCACGGTGGTGTCGAATCGCCACCACCGTCGGACCTGCGCTTTCGCTCCGCTCGGCTGGCCGTCACGGGCGCGAACGGTGCCGCAAAATTTGCGGCACCGTTGAGCCGGTTCACGAGGGTACCGAATCGGCACCCCCGTGACATACCCCGTTTGGGGTCGGTCGCAGGTAGCTCCCTGTGGATAAGTCTGCATATAGTACCTCAACTCGATGCCAGGTACTAGATGTACCCGGCCATGAGGTTGGTGGCGTTTCCGGTCTTGTGAAAGGGGAGAACCTCCGGGCTTAGTGGAGATGTCTGA